>JAZKER010000003.1:0-121854 GCA_040386955.1 Verrucomicrobiota bacterium | reverse complement strand
CCACCTCCTACGCCCTGGATACCATCCAGATCCGCGGCAAGCTTTTTGTCACCGCTGGTGACTTGGTGTATGACGGCATGATTATTGGTGAAAACCCACGCACGGACGACCTTCCGGTCAACCCATGCCGCAGCAAGCAGCTGACCAACTTCCGTGCCGCCGGTGGTGACAAAGGCATCCAGCTGACGCCTCCGATTAAGTTCAGCCTGGAACGCGCCATCGAGTACATCGCCCCTGATGAGCTGGTGGAAGCAACGCCGAAGAACATCCGCCTGCGCAAGCGCACGCTGGATTCCGCCCAGCGTCAGCGTGAGCGCAAGCGCACGGAAGCTGAGATCGAGTCCGCAGGTTAATCCTTGCAGGTCCTTGTTAGTGACGCCGTCCGCATCCCTGCGGACGGTTTGTCTTGGAGAGCGTCGAATAACCGGATAGAAACATCCGTTTTCTCGACGCTTTTTTCATGATGCGCACTTCTTCCATACGGGATTTTTCGATTGCCCTGGCTTTGCTGGGCATTTGCGGATTTTTTGCGGTGGTCGAGCCCAAGTTTCTCGACTCCCGCAATTTGTCTCTGTTGATGACAGAGCTTTCCATCACGGCCACGCTGGCGATGGGCATGCTTTTGGTGATACTGCCCGGTCACATTGACCTTTCTGTAGGCAGCGGCCTGGCCCTGCTCAGCGGGATTGCCACGGTACTGACGACAAAGGCCGGACTTCCTGCGCCTGTGTCACTGGCCATTGGCCTAACCGCAGGTCTGCTCATCTGGTGGGGCAAAGGGCTGCTCATTGTCAAAGAACGCATCCCCGCATTCATCGTCACACTGGCCGGCCTGCTGGTATTTCGCGGGCTGTTTTGGCTGGTGATTCAGAACCAGACGGTGCCCGTGGTGGCGGGTGGGCAGAGCAATCTGTACTCGCTCATCAGCACCTTCTACCTGCCTCCTTGGGCGGGTTATGTCCTGGCTGCGGCCATCATTGCGGCACTGGCCTTCGCCACCGCCCAGGCCCGGCGGCAGCGGCGCGCCAGCGGCTTTGAGACAGAGAGCGGGGAGAGCGCTTTTTTACGTATCTTCATCGCGACCCAGGCGCTGGTGCTTTTTGTGGTGGTGACCAATCAGTTTCGCGGCGTGCCGCTGCCGGCCGTCATCTTTGGCAGCGTGGCGCTGGGCGTTTATTTGCTGACCCAGCACACGGCCTTTGGCCGTTATCTGTATGCCATCGGCGGCAGCCCGGAGGCAGCCTTGGTTTCCGGCGTGCCAGTGGGCAAGGTGGTCATCGGGGCCTTTGCGATCATGGGGGCCATCGTTGCCATCACAGGGTTTATGCTGACGTCCTATACGGGCAACTCCACGACCGACATTGGTGAATGGATGGAGCTCGATGCCGTGGCCGCCTGTGTGATCGGCGGAGTCAGTCTGCGAGGCGGGCGAGGCACCGTACTGGGAGTTCTCGTTGGGGCGCTGATCATGGCCACCCTGCTCAATGGCATGACGCTCATGTCCGTCTCTCCGGAATACAAACTGGTCGTGCGAGGCAGCGTATTGCTGGCCGCCGTATGGATGGATGTACGTCTGGCGCGTCAGTAGGGCATGCCCATGCGTTGGCAGCCTGCATTTACGATCCCACCATGGCCGCTGCCATTCTGGACGATCCCGCGCTTCGGTTGGCAATCGGTGTGCAAATCTTATACGGCCAGGCCTTTGTCGCAATGATTGGACATGGCCATCGCATAATCTGGCATGAGTCCCATGAACAATTCTGCACGAGATCGACGTTGATAATACACACAACCGCAAGCAACCGTTCTTACCATGTCTCATCCCTCCAGCCAATTCAGCGTCCCCAAGTCCTACATCGGCATCTGGGTGGCCACTTTGCTGTTGATCGTCGGTTTTGTCATCGGCCTGCTGATTTTCCCACCCCTGTTTGAAAAGCCCGCTTCGGAGGCCTCCAGCGGCGTCCTTTTCATCGGTCGTTTTCACCCCATCCTTCTGCACCTGCCCGTCGGGGCCCTGGCCCTGCTTTGCATCATGGAGCTGGCCTGCCTTACCCGCAGCGGTGAGGAAAAACTGGGCTCCGCCGCCCTGCTGACTCTTTGGATCGGCTCTGCTGGCTCAGTCCTGGCCGTTCTGGCTGGCATCATGCTCTCCCGTGAAGGCGGTTATGAAGGTGGCAACTTTACCCTGCACCAGACTCTCGCGCTGGTCGGCACCTCCGGGGTGCTGCTCGCCCTCGTCATCCGCATCATGGCCATGGGGCAGGGGAATCAGGAACTGCTGCATGCCTACCGGGCAGTGTTTTTCCTTTCCTTCAGCATCATGGGATTAGGGGCTCATTTCGGCGGCAACATGTCACACGGCAGCAAATTCCTCACCGAACATGCGCCCGAGCCCATGAAAAGCCAGATGATCGGCATGGAAAAATGGATGCTCGGTTTTGTTGAAAAACCCAAGGCGGTTACCCCCGCACCATTGCCCGCTCCAGCCCCCGCCCCACTGCCAAACCCTGACCCGACCAAGCCGGGCACCAATGCGGCCCCTACCGCTTCAGCACCTGCCCCAGCAGTCACACCTCCTGCCACCACCCCAGTTCTGGGAGGGATCGCCCCACCAGTCATGGCAGGCACGGACAAACTTGTCTTCCAGCATGTCATCCTGCCGATTCTGGAGGCCAAGTGCAACAAGTGTCACAATGAGGAAAAGTCCAAAGGCGACCTCCGCATGGACTCCTTTGAAATGGTCATGAAAGGTGGCGAAAACGGGGCCAATTTCGTTCCTGGCAAACCTGCCGAAAGCCTCAGCATCCAGCGCATTGATCTGCCTGCGGATGATGACGAGCACATGCCGCCCGATGGGAAAGATCAGCTCACGCCGGAAGAGATTACGATTCTTCGCTGGTGGGTTCAGCAGGGGGCTTCCGCCACTCAAAAGGTCGCCGACGCCAAATTCCCGGCCGAAACACAGGCCACAGTGGACGTTGTCTTGAAAGGACAGCCCTAATTCCAGCGAACTCTCTCCGTCTCAGCTTTCCACCCTCCCACTTCTCGTATGCGACTCCGTACCCATCTTCTCTGCTTCCTGGCGCTGGCCTCAGCCGCCATCGCTGCCGAACAGCCTGCCGCAGACCCGGCCCTCAAGGCTGTTCTGGACAAAGTCAATGCCACCGGAGCCTCGCTGATGCCCGTCGCGGCCGATGGCAAAGCCTATCGTTTCACCGCCCTGAATGTGGCCAAGGACTTCACGGATGCCAACCTCGCAGCCCTGGCCCCCGCCGCCGACAAGATCACTTCTGTGGACCTTGCCCGCACCAAGGTCACCGATGCTGGCCTGGCTGCCATTAGCGCGATGAAGAATCTCACGGAACTGCATCTGGAAAACACCGCCATCACCGATGCCGGTCTGGATCACCTGAAAGGCCTCGCCTCCCTCGAGTATCTGAATCTTTACAACACCAAGGTGACCGACGCCGGAGCCCAGAAGCTGACCGGCCTGTCCAAACTGAAAGCCCTTTACCTGTGGCAGACGGGTGTGACCAAAGCCGGAGTCGCCCAGATCAAGGCCAAGCTGCCCGCCACCCAGATCAATACCGGCTGGACTGCTGAAGATGATGCCAAAGCTGTGGCCGTAGCCGCAGCTCCCGCAGTCGCGGAAACCAAGCCTGCCGCCGCGGCTCCCGCCGCAGCCAAACCGGCCGAGGCCGCCAAAGCCCCCGCGGCTCCCGCACCCGCCGCCGGTGGCAAATTGGATGCTGCCGTGGCCGCCAAGACCATCGTTTACAAAGATGTTATCGCCCCCATCCTCGAAGCCAAGTGCGTGGCCTGCCACGGTGCCGACAAGAAGAAAGGCAAGCTGCAGCTGCACGAGTTCGCCGCCATCATGAAAGGCGGCAGCGAGGGCGATGTGAATGTAGTCCCTGGCAAGCCCGACGACAGCCTTCTGCTGGCCCGCATCAAGCTGCCTGACGACGATGACGAGCACATGCCGCCGAGCGACGAGCCCCAGGTCACCAAGGAAGAACTCGCCCTGCTGAAATGGTGGATCGCCAGCGGTGCTTCCGATACCGCCACCGTGGCCACTGCCAAGCCCACCCCAGATGTTGAGGCCGCCCTCGCTGCACTCCTCGGCAAAGGCCTGCCTAAGGCCACCGAAGCCAAGGTCGTGAAGGCAGAGAAGCCCAAGGCCCAGGCCCTCACCGAAGCTGAGAAAAAGCAGGTCGCCGAGATCACCGCGAAGATTCAGGCCCTCAATGCTTCCCTCATGCCGCTGGCCCAGGATACGGAGCAACTCCGCCTCAGTGTCATCAATGCCACCGACAAATTCGGCGACCAGGAGCTCGCGCTGCTGGCACCCATCGCCACCCACATCGTCTGGGTGGATCTCGCCCGCAGCAAGGTGACCGATGCCGCAGCCGATACCCTGGCCAAAATGTCTTCCCTGGAGCGCCTGCACCTGGAAAACACCAAAGTCACCGACGTCGCCCTGGCCAAACTGGCCACCCTCCAGAAACTGGAGTACCTGAATCTCTACGGCACCAAGACAACCGACGCTGGTATTGCCAAGCTGGCTGCCGCCAAAGGTCTCAAGAAACTTTTCGTCTGGCAGACCGGTGTCACCCAGGCCGGTGCCAAAGCCCTCGAAGGCCAGCTTCCCGGCCTGAAAGTCAACGTCGGTCTCAGCGAGGCTGAAATTGCCAAACTCACCGCACCACCTCCGGCTCCACCGCCAGCCCCAGCTGCGGCCAAAAAGGAAGAGCCTAAAAAAGACGCTCCAAAGCCCGAGGCTAAAAAAGTGGAGGCCAAACCGGCTCCCGCACCTCCAGCCGCCAAGCCAGCCCCTGCGGCCAAGGCAGACACGCCACCTCCTGCCAAACCGGCCGAGGTCAAGCCTGCTGCCTCCCCCGCTCCCAAAGCCAATTAGGGCTGCTGGACCTTTCGGTCCTCCGGCTTAAGTTTATGAACGCCGTTCAAGCGCGAACCAAAGCCGAACGGCGTTCGTTCGTTTAACTGACAACCTGCATGATTTTCTTCCCCCCAAGTTCAGCCACCACCCGGCTGGGATTCGCCGCCCTCATCGGTCTCGCCACTGCCCTTCCATCCTGCAAACCGCTGGATGAGGTAGAGCCCATCACGGAATCTCGCGAGCTTTCCCAATATGCCCGCAAACAACTGGTGGACATTTCCAGCGCTGACCGCTTTTACGATCAGGCCGAACCTGCCGAAGATCCCAATGCGCCGCAGCAGCATCCTCTTCTCTGGGTCACCCCGGAAGGCTGGACGGAAAAGCCCTCCTCCCAGATGCGCCTGATTGACTTCAGCTTTGGCCCGAACGGAGAAGGAGAGTGCTACCTCGCCGCCCTGCCCGGCCCTGCAGGCGGCCTCTCGGCCAATATCAACCGCTGGCGCAGCCAGATCGGTGCCCCGGCCTTGACCGATGAAGAAATCGACAAGCTGCCGCGCAAAAACTTCCTCGGCGGCCCCGCCCATTTTGTCAGCGTGGATGGCAGCTTTAAGGGCATGGGTGATGAGGCCTCGGCCAAGCAGGATTACCGGCTGCTCGGTCTCATTCATCAGGCCAGCGAACTTACCCTGTTCATCAAGATGACGGGCCCGAAAGCCCTGGTCGAAGAACATTCGGCCAAGTTCGATGCTTTTTGCCAGTCCGTACAGTTCCGCAAAAAGGCGGAAAAGATTCCCTCACACTGATCTGCGCCCCTTTTCACTGCTGAAACGTCATTTCATTGCCCCTTCCTCATACCGTGTCTGCCCCCGCTTCCATCCCCTCGCGTGTCATCGCCTTTTTCAGTTCCTTCGGCCTGGCCGCCGTCGTGCTGTCCCTGCTGCTGCTACTGACTTTCCTAGGCACGCTGGAACAGGCTGAATACGGCCTTGTGGCCAGCCAGGAGCGTTATTTTGAATCCGTATTTGTGGACCGCATTGACATCGGGGCTTGCTGGCGCGCCCTGGCATTCGACCACTACTGGGACATCGGCAATATCATCCTGCCAGTGAACATTCTGCCTGGCGGTTATCTGCTGATGGCCATCTTGTTTGTGAACATGTTCCTGGGCGGCCTCATTCGCATCCGCAAATCCCCCCGCACGATCGGTGTCGTCATCTCCCACTTCGCCATCCTGTTCATGATCGCCGCCGGGGCGGTGACCTATCACTTTGCCAAGGAAGGCATCCTCAATCTCACTGAAGGCCAGACCCACGACGAGTTCCAGAGCTTCCACGAGCGTGTCATCGAGATCGAAGCCGTCAAACCCACCGGGGAACGGCGCACGGCCCTGGTGATTGATCAGCATCTGTTCAACAATCTTGGCAACAGCAGCGACCATGGCAAGGCCCGCACCTTCACCCACGAAAGCCTGCCTTTCGATCTCGTCATCACCAACTGGAAGCAGCATGCCGAGCCCAAGCGCGCCACCGACGTCACCCGTGGCGATGCCGTGGACGGCTACTTCATCCAGGCCCTCTCCCGCAACGATCCTCGCACAGGCCAGCTGCTGGCAGATGAAGCCCTCTCCCAGGCTTGCATCGCCATCGCCAAGGACAAGAAGACCGGAGCCGAACAAAAGGGCATCCTCTGGGAATATGCCGCCGCCCCCTGGACTGCCACCTTTGGCGACCAGAAGTATCTCATCAACATTGGCCGTCGCAGCTACCGCCTGCCCTTCGCCATCCGCCTGGATCACACCGAGCAGGAAAAACATCCCGGCACCGAACGCGCCCGCCGTTTCACCAGCAAGGTCACCAAACTGCATGGCCAGCGCGAAGAAATGCGCGTGATCACCATGAACGAGCCCGTGCGTGGTGAAGGGTATGCCCTCTTCCAGTCCAGCTTTGACGACGGCTCTGGAAACAGCAGCGGCGGGGTCAAACGTTCCGGCTTCCAGGTGGTGGAAAACCCATCCGATCATTGGCCTCTCATTTCCTGCATCATCGTTTCAGTCGGCCTTCTCATCCACTTCATGATGATGCTCTCCCGCGCCATGAAATGGAACCCTTGGATCGCCGTCACCAACACGCTTCTCATCGTCACGGCAGGCTTTGTCATTGCCTACTGGAAGCTCTAAATTTCCTTCCCCCTCGAAACTGTATGTCCTCTTTCCATTCTTTCCGCGTGCTGATGGCGTCCTCGCTGCTCGCCATCGCCTCGGTGGCCCCGGCCAAAGAACTCCCTTCGCTGGATCTCTTACGGGATCCTGAGCTCACCAAGCTCTTTGAATCCCTGCCGGTACAGGAAGGCGGGCGCATCAAGCCATTGCTGAAGATGGCCAACGTCCGCCTGCAGAGCATGCGCGCCCTGCAATCCATCTGGCTGACCGACAGCGGTGAAGCCGATGGCAAACCGCTCGTGGACCCGGCCACCCAAAAGCCCCTCGTCAAGGAAGGCGGCAAGCCCATCAAGCTCACCTCCGTGCAGTGGTTTCTCATGAGCTGGTTCCGCCCGGACATCGGCCGCACCGTGCCGCTGTTCAAAGTGGACAACTCCTCCGCCATTGCCGAACTGGGACTCGATACCCGGGCCAAACGCTCCCAATACACCTTCCAGGAAATCGAGCCCGCCCGTGAGCTGATGATGCAGAAGATGACGGAGTATCGGCAGATCCCGGCCAAGGAACAGACGCCGGAACAGCGCATCATTGTCGAGCTGGCCGCCAAGTATCTGGACTATGACATGATCATGGGCCACTTCGATTTCATCCGCTCACCCGTCGGTGAAAATGCGGACAAATTGCCAGCGGACATTCCTCAGCCTTTGCGCCTTTCCAAAAGCCTGCCAGCCGTGGCCAAGGCCCTCACCAGCGGAGGCCCGCCGATGCAGGTCCCGTGGTTCCGCGATTTTGCCCAGAGCGCCCTGGGAGCCATGATGAGCGGCAATCCTGAAGGCCAGTTGCGCATCTTTCCGGACAGCGACAAAGCCGTCGAAATCTGGCATGGCCCCGGAGAAATGATCTTCGGAACCGTCAATGGCAGCGTCAATCCCTCCGAAGAGCAGCTTCAATGGCTCGGACTTTATGAGGACCTTTATCTGGCCCTGCCCGATGCCGCCAAGTTCAAGGCAGCCGCACAAACCCTCGTGACCAAGGTCCAGGCCGCAGCCCAAGCACGTGGTGAAGGCCAGTTTGTGAAGCTGGAGATTCACTCCATCAAGGCTGACTACTTTTTCTATGCCCAGTGGCTCTTCTTGGTGGGCCTGATCGGGGTGGGTTTCACCTGGGTTTCTCCCGGTTCCAAAATGGACAAGGCCGCCCGCGGTTTTGCCTGGCTGTTCCTCGGCGCAGCCACTCTCATGACGGTGACGGGAGTCATCCTGCGCTGCATCATCATGCAGCGGCCGCCCATCGCCACCCTCTATGAAACCATCCTCTTCATCGGTGCAGCCTGCGCCCTGTTCGGCCTGATCTCTGAATGGATTTCAAAACGTGGATTGGGATTCTTCATTGCAGGCCTGGCTGGCGGCGGCTGCATCTTCCTGGCCATCCAGTTTGATACGGCGGATGCCACCGACAACCTCCAGCAGCTCCAGGCCGTGCTGATCACCAACTTCTGGCTCTCGACCCATGTGCCCATCATCAATCTTGGTTATGCCGCCTGCATGGTGGCCACGCTGATCTCCTGCAAATACTTCATTCAGCGGATCTTCCGTCAGGTCACCACCGGCGATGACGAGGCCCGTTTCATGACCCGCACGGCCTACGGTTTTGTTTGCTTCGGCCTGCTGCTCTCCCTTGTCGGCACCGTCCTCGGCGGCATCTGGGCCAATTACAGCTGGGGCCGCTTCTGGGGCTGGGATCCCAAGGAAAACGGCGCCCTCATGATCGTGCTCATGTGCCTCGTCATCCTGCACGCCCGTTTGGGCGGCTACATCCGCGAGATCGGCATGCACTGCTGCAATCTCATCCTCGGCTGCATCGTCATCTTTTCTTGGTTTGGTGTGAATCAGCTCGGCGTTGGCCTCCACGCTTACGGCTTCACGGACGGCACCTGGCCCAAGATCTACATCTTCTGGGGCATTCAGCTTCTGCTGCTCGCTTATGGCCTGACACTGGCTTTCCTGGAAAGCAAAAAGCCGTCTGCCAACAAGACCGCCGCAGCCTGACCTCAGGGTTTGCCTTCGTCCTGAAACCGCTGCCAGGCGTTGTTTCACCGCCTGACCATGCCTCGTCCAAGCCCCAGCCAAATTCTTCCCATGAACATTCCTCTCGAAGACCTTTTCAACGATGTCCTCAACAAGGCCCAGCGTGGCCTTGGCTACACCACCGATGCTCTGGCAGACAAAATCGGCATCGCCGCCGCCGCCATTGAGGCCACCAAGGCCGGGGCTACGGATGCCGCCAATCTCCTGAAGCTCGCCGCCGCCTTAGGCCTGCACGGTCCGGCTCTCGCAGAAATGTCCGACCACGCCTGGCATCCGGAACCGGTGGAGGTGGAGGGCCTCGCCCAGTTCAACACCACCTTCCATGACATGACGGTCAATGCCTACCTTGTCTGGGATCCGGCCACCAAGGAAGCAGCCGCCTTTGACACCGGGGCCACGGCCGAGCCGATGGTCGAGAAAATTCGCGAGCTTGGCCTCACACTCCGTCATCTGTTCCTCACGCACACCCATCCGGATCATGTGGCCGATATTGCGACACTGCAGGCCCCCAGCATCCTCATCAGCGAGCTGGAGCCTCATCCCGAAGCCCAGTCCTTCACGCCCGGCAGCCAGTGGCAGCTCGGCAGCCTGCGCATCTCCGCCCGCACCACCTGCGGGCATTCCAAAGGCGGTACCACTTACGTGATCGAAGGCTTGGCCAGGCCCGTTGCCATTGTGGGCGATGCCTTGTTTGCCAGTTCCATGGGCGGTGGCCAGGTGTCTTTTACAGACGCCCTGGCGACCAACCGCAGCCAGATCTTCACTCTCGCCGATGCCACGGTCGTTTGTCCAGGACATGGCCCAATGACCAGTGTGGGTGAAGAAAAGCAGCACAATCCCTTTTATCCCGAGTTCAAGTAACCCCACAGCCTGGGCAGATGCTTGACCAAGGAGCCGGGACGCCCCGGCTGGCTGCTTCCGTGTCCATCGCACAAGCTGCCCGCAAGTTTGCGCTCGACTCCACGTTGCACTCTGGCTACACCAACCTTCCATGAAGAAACTCATCGCCCCCATCCTCACGCTCGTGCTCACCACGGGCCTCTATTTCGCCCAGGCTGCGGAGACGGCGGCCAAGCCTCTGCGCGTCCTCATCGTCGCAGGCGGCTGCTGCCACGACTACGAAAAGCAGCAGTCCATTCTGAAAGAGGGCATCGAATCCCGCCTCAATGCCGTGGTGGATGTGGCCTTCAATCCAGACAAGACCACCAAGGCCACCTTTGAAATCTATAAGGCCAAAGACTGGGCCAAGGATTTCGACGTCATCATTCATGACGAATGCTCCGCCGATGTCACTGACCCCGCCTATGTGGCCAACATCCTCGATGCTCACAAGGCAGGCGTTCCGGCCATCAATCTCCACTGCGCCATGCACAGCTATCGCTGGGGTAATTTCAAGGAACCCGTGAAAGCAGGCGGCGACAATGCTGGCTGGTATGAGTTCATCGGCCTCCAGTCCACCGGACACGGACCGCAGTCGCCCATTGACATCAGCTTCACCGACGCTGGCTACCCCATCACCAAAGGTCTGGAAAACTGGACCACGATCAATGAGGAACTTTATAACAACATCCAGATGCTGGGTGCCAAGCCCCTCGCCAGCGGCCGCCAGATGCAGATGCCCCGCGTGAAAAAGGGTGAGAAGGCCGATCCGGATGCCAAGGGCACCGAGGCCAACGCTGTTGTCGCGTGGACCAATGAGTTCGGCCCGAAGAAGACCCGCGTCTTCAGCACCACCATCGGCCATAACAACGACACCGTTGCGGACGCCCGTTACCTTAACCTGATCACCCGCGCCCTTCTCTGGACCACTGGCAAGCTGTCCGAAGACGGCAGCCCTGCGGCCGGCTACACCAAATAAGAAGGCTCGCTAATCTCCGACGCGTCAACGTGATGAACGTTGGCGCGTTTTTTGTTAGGGGTGTGGCGGCGAGCCTTTTTTAAACCACTGATGCCCAGCAATGGGGGAACAATGTCAGAGGACCGGACTGTCATGCGAACGAGGCCGAGGCGTGAGGCGAGACCTTTTGACAGGATCAACAAGATCGCAGGATTCACAGGATTTTCTTGATGGATGAAAAGGCTTCGAATGCTCTGCTGGTGTGAACGAAAGCAAAGTTTGTTAGCCTGCAGCAGGCGCAGACGCAAAAATCCCCCGCTTTTGCGGCGGGGGATTTTTGATAGACTTGTCTTGCGTGGAGACAGGAGATCAGAGCCTGCCTGACCGGTTAAGGCAGGACAGGGGCGGGTTCCTTCTTCTTGAAGATGCCTTTGACCTTGCTCATGAAGCCGCCCTCGCTGCTGGCTGGCACATTGCGGGCGGCGGGATCCGCAGTCACCGCAGGCAGCGTCACCGTTTGCGCGGCATCCCAGCCACCGCCCAGGGCTTTGATCAGAGAGACACTGGCGATCAGCCGCTGGCTGGCCAGCTGCACGGTGGCACGCTGGGTGGCCAGGGTCGTGCGGTTCGCCTCGATCACGTCCAGGTAGGGGCTCGTGCCGGATTCATAGCGGGTGTGGGCTAGGCTGGCAGCACGTTCAGCACTGTTGCGGGCGCGCTGCTGGGCCTCGGCGGAGTTGGCCAGATGGCGGATGGATGACAGGCTGCTTTCCACATCTGCCACAGCCGTGAGGAAGGCCTGGCGGTATCCGGCCAGGGCCTCATCATGGGCCGCCTTGGACTTCGTCAGATTAAAGCGGTTCTTACCACCGGAAAACAGAGGCAGGCTGATGCTTGGCCCATAGCTCCAGATCAGGGACTCCGGCTGCATCAGCAGATCAATGTCGGTGCTCTGGAAGCCAGCCCGGCCGATGAGCTTGATGCTTGGGAAGAACTGCGCCCTGGCCACGCCGATGCGGGCCGTCGCAGCGGCCAATGCTCTCTCTGCCTGCGACACATCCGGGCGGCGCTCCAGCAGATCGCTGGGAGCTCCCACGGGAATCGCCGGCGGCGAATACAGGCCTGAACCGCTGGCAGGAATGCTGAAGCTCGCGGCATTCGCCCCGAGGAGGATGGCAATCGCGTTTTCCAACTGGTCGCGCTGGGCCTGGAGGGAGGCGATCTCGGCCTCGGCAGTGGCGACCTCCGTCTCCGACTGCGCCTGCTCCAGTTCGCTGCCAGCTCCGGCCTGCACACGGGCCTTGGCAATCTTAAAGGCTTCACCCCGCAGTCCCACGGCCTCGCGCACCAGCCGGATCTCCTGATCCAGCGAGCGCAGCTTGAAGTAGTTGGTGGCCACGTCAGCCTGAATGCCTAACAAAAGGTTCTGCACGGAATCCGCAGCCGCCTCGGCATCCGCACGGCCCGCTTCGGCCCCGCGGCGGATCTTGCCAAAGAGGTCCAGTTCCCAGGTCAGGTCGGTGGCCGCATTATAGGCCGGACCTTCGTAATAGAGGCCGTTCAGTGGAATGGGGCTGATGGCGTTTTCGGAGGTGCGCTGGCGGTCGGCACTCAGGGGAATGCTGGCCACCGGAAACAAGTCAGCGCGGGCCATGCGGGCGGTCGCACGGGCCTGGTCAAAGCGGGCGATGCCAGCCTTGAGGTTCTGGTTGTTTTCCGTGGCCTGCGTCATGAGGCCGTTCAGCTTGGGATCGCGAAAGACCTTCCACCATTCGCCCTTGGGCTGGTGGGAGGATGGGCGGGCTTCACGCCAGGCCACACCTTTGAACCGGGCCGGGGTCTCGGTGGCTGGACGTTCATAGTTAGGCCCCACCTGGGCCACGAGGGCACCGGTGCTGAGAAGAAGGGGAACGAGGAAACGCATGGGAGTCGGGAGAATGGATGGAGGTTGCAGGCTCAGTGTTCAGCACCCGCCTGGGCAGCCGAAGCGGGCAGGGGAGTTTCGCTGGTCTTCTTTTTGCGGCCAATCTTCATCACCAGCACATAAAACACCGGAGTGAGGAAAAGGCCAAGGAAGGTCACACCAATCATCCCGGCAAAAACCGCTGTGCCCATGGCGCGGCGCATTTCGGCACCGGCACCGGTGGAGACCACCAGAGGATACACCCCGGCGATGAAGGCGATGGAGGTCATCAGAATGGGGCGCAGGCGCAGGCGGCAGGCCTCCAGCGCTGCTTCCAGCGGGCTCAGACCGTGATCATTTTTCTCTTTGGCAAACTCCACGATAAGGATGGCGTTTTTGCAGGCCAGGCCGATGAGAACGATGAAGCCGATCTGGGTGAAGATGTTGTTGTCACCATTGATCTTCAGGCCGGAGTGGAACCCTTCCGCCATGATCTGCTCCAGCATGCTGTGGTTGCCTCCCAGCAAAGCCACCCCTGCCAGGGCGAAGAGGAGACAGACCGGCACGATGAGGATGATCGCCAGCGGCAGACGTGTGCTTTCATACTGGGCGGCCAGCACCATGAACACCAGCAGGATGCAGAGCGGGTAGATGTAAACCGCGCTGTTGCCGGCGATGATCTTTTGATAAACCAGATCCGTCCACTGGAACTCGAAACCAGGCGGCAGATCCTTCGCCAACTGGGTGATGACATCTTCGCCCTGGCCGGAACTGAGCGCGCTTTTGGTTTCCGGGTTGATGCCTGCCGAACCGTTGAGGTCGGCAGCCAGGTAACCGTTGTAATGAGACACACGGCTCGGGCCATTGCCTTCCTTCACAGTCACAAGGGAACCAATCGGCACCATTTGCCCGGCGCTGTTGCGAGTCTTCAGCCGGGTGATGTCGCCGGAGTCGTCGCGGAACTTGGCTTCGGCCTGGGCCATGACCTGATAGGTGCGGCCAAAACGGTTCATGTCATTCACATAGAGGCTGCCGAGGTTCACTTGCAGCGTCTCGAAAAGGTTGGCCAGCGGCACGCCCTGGACCTTGGCCTTCTCACGGTCCACTTCAGCTTCGAGCTGGGGAACGTTGACACTGTAGCCGGAGTAAACCTGCTGCAGCTTGCCGCCGGTGGCATAGGCCGAGCCGATGAGGCCCTGGGTGGCCTTATACAAGGCGTCATATCCCTGGTCACCACGGTCCTGAATCATCATTTTAAAACCACCGGTGGTGCCGATGCCGTTCACGGGCGGCGGGGACAGCACCAGAACCATGGCATCCTGAATCTGCATGAACTGGCCGTTCAGGGCATTGGAGATGGACTCGGCGGAAAGCTCTGGAGTGGTGCGATCTTCGAAATCATCCAGGGCGACAAAGACGATGCCGCTGTCCGGGCTGGCACTGAAGCCGTGGATGGACAGACCTGGGAAGGTGATGGCGTCCTTCACACCGGGTTGCTTCAGCACGATGTCCGTCATGCGGCGCATGACATCTTCGGTGCGGTCCAGCGAGGAGGCATCGGGAAGCTGGGCAAAACCGATGAGATACTGTTTGTCCTGCGCAGGCACAAAGCCCGTCGGCACCTTGTCAAAAACCTTCACCGTCAGCCAGACAAAGCCGCCATAAAAAACGAGGGCGATGATGCTGAAACGGATGATGCGCTTCACGATGCCCACATAGACATTCGACGACCATTCAAAGAAGCGGTTGAAGGGGCGGAAGAACCAGCCCAGCAGGGCATCCATCACCCGGGTAAGGATGTCCTTTTTGGAAGAGTGGTCGCGCAGCAGCAGGGCGGAAAGCGCCGGGCTGAGGGTGAGCGAGTTGATCGCCGAGATCACCGTGGAGATGGCAATGGTGACGGCAAACTGCTTGTAGAACTGGCCGCTGAGACCACTGATGAAGGCGGTGGGGATGAACACCGCACAGAGCACCAGGGCGGTGGCGATGATGGGTCCCGTCACTTCCGTCATGGCCTTCTTGGTGGCCTCCAGCGGATTCAAACCCTCATGGATGTTTCGTTCCACGTTTTCCACGACCACGATGGCGTCATCCACCACAATCCCGATGGCTAGAACGAGACCGAACAGAGAGAGGTTGTTGATGGAGAAGCCCAGCGCGTGCATGACGGCGAAGGTACCCACCAGGGACACCGGCACCGCGACCAGCGGGATGATGGAGGCGCGCCAGGTCTGAAGGAAGATCACCACCACCAGCACCACCAGCAGCACGGCCTCGATGAGGGTGTGGATAACGGCATCAATGGATTTGCGCACGAAGATGGTCGGATCATAGGCGATGGCGTAATCCAGGTCTTCCGGGAAGCGTTTCTTGAGATTGTCCATGAGCGTGCGGACGTTCTCCGAGATGGCCAGCGCATTGGAACCTGGAAGCTGGAAGACACCCATGCCGACGGCCTTCTGGTTGTTCAGCAGGCTGCGCATGGAGTAGTCACCGGCACCGAGTTCTGTGCGGGCCACGTCCTTCAGGCGCATCTTTTCGCCATTCGGACCGGTCTTGACAATGATGTTGTCGAACTCCTCTTCGGTGACCAGACGGCCACGGGCATTGACGGTGAGTTCAAAAGGGGCAGTGCCTTTCATTGGCTGCTGGCCGATGGTTCCTGCGGCGACCTGAATGTTCTGTTCGCGAATGGCATTGACGATGTCACCGGAGGTGAGGCCACGGGAAGCGGCCTTGTCCGGGTCAATCCAGATGCGCATGGCATAGTCACCGCCGCCGAAAATGTTCACCTGACCCACACCTGGCAGACGGGCCAGCTCGTCCTTCACATTCAGAGTGGCATAGTTACGAAGATACACTTCATCATACCGGTTTTTCGGCGAAAGGAGGTGAACGACGAGGGTCATGTCCGGGGAGGACTTCACCGTGGAAACGCCAAAGCGGCGCACTTCCTCGGGCAGCTTGGGCAGCACCTGGGAGACGCGGTTTTGCACCTGCACCTGGGCCATGTCAATATTGGTGCCCAGCTTGAAGGTCACCGTCAGCGTCATCACACCGTTCGAGGTGCTCTGAGAGGCCATGTAGAGCATGTTCTCGATGCCGTTGATGGTCTGCTCCAGCGGGGAGGCCACCGTTTCAGCAATGGTCTTGGGGTTTGCTCCAGGGTAGTTCGCGGTCACGATGACCGTGGGTGGCGCCACCTCGGGATATTCCGTGATGGGAAGCTGAAAGAGCGAGATGGCCCCCAGGATGAAGATGAGCAGAGAGAGCACTCCGGCAAAGATGGGCCGGGTAATGAAGAATCGGGAGAGGTTCATGGACGGGGAGCGGCTTCAATCCGTCACCAGCGAGACCGGGGTTGATACCGGGATCATCAGGCGGCGTGCCCTGCGGCGGGCGGCCGGGGAGTTTGGGAGTTGGGCGGAGGCGGAAAAGTGGCGGGGCAGGGGACCTTGCAACGCGCAGGGCTTTAGCGGGCGGCGGTGTCCTTCGCTGGAGCGGCAGGTGCCACCACAGGCTGCACGGGCATGCCGGGCTGCGGCAGGCGGGCCTGGCCATTGATGATGATGCGGTCTCCTGCAACAAGGCCGCTGCGGATGATGCGCTTGCCATCAATGGCGGGGCCGATGACAACAGGCTTGTAAACGCTGATGTTTTTGTCATCCACACCCAGCACATACTTGTGCGCCTGGTCCGTCAGAATGCTCTTCTCATCCACCAGCAGGGCGGGGTACTCGGAAGTCATCGGCAGACGCACACGGGCAAAAAGGCCGGGGGTCAGGCTGCCGTCCGTGTTGGAAAACACAGCCCGCAGAATCATGCTGCCCGTGCTGGCATCCAGACGGTTGTCAAAGGACTCGATGTGCCCTTTGTGAGGAAAATCCTTCTCATTGGAAAGCTGCAGTTCCACCGGCACTTTGCCCTCACCATTGGTGTACAGTTTCTTGTCGCGCTGCAGGGCCTGCAGGCGCAGCAGGCTGTTTTCATCAATGTCAGTGTAAACATACACCGGGTCCACGGTGACGATCGTGGTCAGCAGAGTCGTCCCCGCCGTCACAAAGTTACCCGTGGTGGTGATGGCCCGGCTGATGCGGCCCGAGATGGGGGCCTTCACTTCCGTGTGCTCCATCTCAATCTCAGCGCTGTGCTGGGTAGCTTTGGCAGATTCGAGAGCAGCTTCACCCTGGCGGAACATGGACTCACGCATTTCACCCTGTTCTGGGGCGATGGCTTTCGCGGCAAGCAGGGCCGAAACGCGATCATATTCACGTTTGGCGGCCAGCGCACTGGCTTCGGCGCGCTGCACTTCGGCTGTCGCCACACGCAGCTTGGTCTGGAAGGGACGCTGATCAATCGTGAAGAGGATGTCGCCCTTCTTCACCAGTTCACCGGCTTGGAAATGGACCTCCGTGATGTAACCTGCCACACGAGGGCGCAGTTCCACCATTTCAACGGGCTCCACACGCCCCGTAAACTCCTCCCACTCGACGAGTGCTTTTTGCTCAACGGGCGCAAGCGTCACCGGAGCGGGTGGCATCTGTCCACCAGGACCAGCTTGTGGAGTCTTTCCACAGGCGGCGAGAAGCAGGACGAGCGGGAGGAGGGTTTGGGGTTTCATGTGGTTTCGGGGGGGGGGGAGTGTTGGGGGACGGGAGGGAAGTTGACCAGTTGGTTAATTCGGAATCAAAAAATCACTTTTTCTTAACGCCTGTCGGGCTGCGCTTCGTCACGCCGAGAATGATCATGGCACCGGATTCAAACTCATCCAGGTAGCTCAGGTCATTCCACATTCGGGCGTGCAGCAGCAGTCCTTCACTGTAGGCAAACACGATCCGTGCCAGCGCACTGGCATCAGGCGCCTCAATGATGCCCTGCGCATCAGCATCCCGGACGGCGCACTCATAGTAGAGGATGAACTGGCTGAGGATTTCCTGCAGCTTGTTGCGGAGGCGGTCATCCACCGTGCTGATCTCTGCGCCGAGCGAATGAATCGGGCAGCCCAGGACACGTCCGTGCTTGGCCAGCAGCTCTTCCTGTTCTTTGCGGAAATTGCGGAAGCAGTTCAAAATGCGCTCCAGCGGTGGCACCACAGGGGAAAAGGTCTGGTCCAGTTCCCGACGGTGCTCTAGCCAGCTATGCTCAATGCCCGTGAGGGCGAGGTCCGTCTTCGATTCAAAGAAATGGTAGAAGCTGCCCTTCTTCACGCCGGCGCGCTCGCAGATCTGGTCCACCGAGGTGCTGCCATAACTGCCGGTCCAGATCAGCTCGATCATAGCCTCGATCAGTCGAATTTTGGCGTCACTGGTTCTTCCCATGAGCGGGATAATGGCGAGACTAGACGAACAGTCAACTATTTTTCTGTACCGCCGCCATTCGCGGCTCTGGCAGCCGGTGCAGGATGATCATCGAGATCAGCGCAAAGGTGGCCGCCACCGCCGCCACGAGCTCAAAGGAATGCGTCCACGCATAGATCTGCCCGCTGATGAATGTGGCCAGCAGCAGGGCAAAGACATTGCAAAAGCCGAGGATGGCCTGGAGGGTCGAGCGACGCTCCAGCGGGCACAGCTCGGCCGCCAGGGTCAGGTCCCCCACGCGGTCTAGAAAGAGGCCGAAACCGAGGACAAAATAGGACAGCATGAAGCCGGTAAACGACCCCGTGACCGCCACCCAGATGCACAGCCCCACGCAGACGATTCGGGAGGCCTGCAGCAGGATCTTGCCCCCGCAGCGATAGCCCACCCACCCGGCCAGCAGACTGCCCAG
Organism: Verrucomicrobiota bacterium; assembly: GCA_040386955.1. GTDB lineage: Bacteria > Verrucomicrobiota > Verrucomicrobiia > Verrucomicrobiales > Verrucomicrobiaceae > Prosthecobacter. Next base: position 103,203 of record JAZKER010000003.1, on the reverse strand, counting down.
CACCACCCCCACCGCCTGGCAGGTGACAAACCGCCCTTCATCGGCCTCCGGCCGCCCCGTCACATGCAGGGCATGGATGGTCAAAAAAGACACCACCATCAGGTAACCCATGCCGGTAAAACGGGCCAGCACCAGCTTGATGAGATGCGGCTGCGCTCCCAGCAGTCCCGGCAGGCTGCGCAGATACTCCAGGTAGTGGCTTCGTGGCTGCACTGGATGCCGGTGCCGCACATGCTCATCCTCATGCATGAAAAGCTGCGAAGCCCAGGAGATGAACAGCAGCGAAAACGCCGCCAGATGCAGCCATCCGTAGGCCTCATGATTGGGATAATGCGTCAGCACATAGTGGATCACCGCCCCGGCCAGCGCCCCGATCACCGCCTGGATGATGTAGCGCACCGCCCACCCGGCAGCTCGGGCTTTTTCAGGCACCATGCGGGTCACCATCTCCATCCATGCCACCACCGTCATCCCGCCGATCAGGCCTGAAACCACTGGCGTCAGCACCACAATGGGCAGCAGTACGCCCTCGATCTTCTCCGCAAACAGCAAAATTAGGCCCGTGATCAGATACGGCAACCTTTGTAGCAAGCCAAAGGTGAGAACCCAAGGCTTAAATCTCGGCAACCGCTCCACCACGGGCGCGATGAAGATGCCCATGCTCGCATAGGCGGCTGGCAGCAGCACCGGCATCATTGCAATAATCCAGGCCCGTCCGCCCAGGGTCTCCACCATCTTCGGCAGCACACTCTCCGGGGCCAAAAAGGCCGTCCCCCCCATGTAAAACCCGCCTTCCAGGCAGTGGCAGATAAAATTCCGCCGCACCGCATGGTTATGGGGATGCTGTGGGGCGGGGGCAGACATGTGCTGAGCCTATAAGATGCCTCAGTTTGACTCGGAAGAAAGCACTTTGCGCAATCTTAGGCACCCACCTGCCGCAGCCAATCCTCCAGATTGTAATAGTTCGTCACCCGGGCCACTCGCCCTTCGCGAATATCAAAAAAGGCCCCCACCCGCAGCCGGTAGGTCTGACCTGTCGCCGGGGGCAGGCCTTCATCCGTATTGAGGTAGGTGCCCAGGATGTAAAACTCCGCCGCAGCCCGGCTGCCATCCGGGTGCGTCATCACGGCCAGTTCGGTCACTTCCTCCCGGTAACTGCGGTCCATCCGCTGCAAAAAGGCCCGGAAGGTTTCCCGCCCTACCTCGGGGGCTCCTTGGTTGATGTCATGCACCACATCCTCGGTCAGCAGGGCCAGCATGGCCTCACGATCTCCAGCATTGAAGGTGGCGTAATAGGTTTCGATGAGACGGGCGGTATCGGCGGCAGAAGACATGACGCTCCAGAATGAATGCGAGCGGGGCAGGGGTCAAGCGACCCGCCTCACTTCTCCCTCATCCGCCCTTTGACAGATGGCACGACCCGGCGCACTGGACGAATCCCCCCTTAGATCAATGGCATCCCAGACCATCTCCTTTCTCCGTCGCATCGCACTCCTGGAGGGCGGTTCCTTTCTGCTCCTCCTCGGCATCGCCATGCCTTTGAAATACTTCGCAGGCATGCCCATGGCGGTCAAATGGGTCGGCTGGCTGCATGGTGCCCTGTTTATCCTCTTTTGTTATGCCCTGCTGCAGGTCATGCTGAAGACCCAGTGGTCCCTCGCACGTTGCGCACTGGTCTTCGTCGCCTCGATCCTGCCATTCGGCCCCTTCCTTCTCGACAGACGCATGCGGGCCTGGCAAAACGAGGCGAAATAAATCTACTTTGCCCCGCAAAGTTTAAGTTGCGCGATTCACTTTATTTCACAAAGTGACCTCATGAGCACACAGCAAGACGCCCTCGAAAATCTTCGGGTGATCCGTTCCCTCATGGAAAAGGCGCACATCTACCGCGCCATCTCAGCCCCCGCAGCCTTGCTCGGCGGAGTGATGGCCGTGGCCGCCGCCGGCTTCACAGGCTGGCAGATGTGGCAGAAAGGCGGCCTCGCAGATGCCATGGGGCACCTCTTTCTCTGGCAGTGGCTCGGCATCCTCGCCATCACCAGTACCGTCAATGTCGCCCTGCTGGCCCGCGAGGCCTCCCGCCGTGGGCAGCCTCTGGTTTCCGAGGGCATGCGCATGGCCCTCCGCGCCATCCTGCCGCCTCTGCTGGTCGGTGGGGTGTTTGGCACGTGCCTCATTATCTATCTGCAAAACCACGTCGTAGCCACCCTCCTCTGGGTTGTCTGCTATGGGCTGGCCCTGCTGGCCACGGCTAGCTTTTCCCCACGCTCCCTAGTGCGCCTAGGCTGGATTTTCATCATCTTGGGGCTGGGCCTTTTTTGGGCCTATGCGGCCAATGGCGACATCCGCCTGCTTTCTCAGGATGATGCTATTGCCAACCTCATCATGGGCCTCACCTTTGGCGTTTGTCATGTAGGCTATGCGGCCGCCGTTTTCTTCAGCCGCCAACCGGAGGCGGTGACCGCGCGCGGATGATTGACTTCGATCAGCTCGACAAGACGATTCATGAAAAGAGCCGTCTTTCCATCATGACGCTGCTGTCCAGCCGCGGTGAATGGGCCTTTCAGGATCTGAAGGCCGAGCTAGGCATGAGCGATGGCAATCTCATCACCCACCTGCGCACCCTCGGGGCTGCCGGTTACGTACAGGAAAGCCGCGATGAATCCGGCACCCGCCCCCGCACCACCTACACCGTCACCCCCGCAGGTACCAAGGCCTTCAAAAGCTACGTGGACATCCTCGAGGCCATCGTGAAGACCATCAATCCCGGATAAGCCCCCCTTTTTGAACAATCGCTTTGCGCCACAAAGTTAAACCAACACATCCACCTCCACACCCTCATGACCATCCACCTCGCTCAACATTACGGCATGTGCTTCGGCGTCCGCGACGCCCTCCGTAGCACCCATGCCGCCGCCACCCTGGAGCCCGTCACCACCCTCGGCCAACTCGTTCACAATCCCGTCGTGGATGCCCATTTGGCCACGCTTGGCGTTAGGCGGGGCGAGCTGGACCAACCCGGCTCCGCCACCACCCGCCGTGTCATCATCACCGCCCACGGGGCCTCGGATGTCCACCGTCAGCGCTGGCTGCAGGCAGGCCATCAGATCACGGATACCTCCTGCCCACTGGTCAACAAAGCCCACCAGGCCCTGACCTCCCTTGTTGAAGAAGGCTATCACCCCGTCATCATCGGCCAGCGCCAGCATGTGGAGGTGCGCGGCATGCTGGGGGATTGCCCCCAGGCCAGCGTCCTGCTCTCCCCGGAGGATGCCTGCTGCATTCCCGCCCACCTCCGGCTGGGCCTCATCTCCCAGACTACCCAGCCCCTGGACCACGTGCTACGGGTGGTGGAGGCGGTGAAAAAGCAGCACCCGCAGTCCGAAGTACGCTTTGTGGATACCGTCTGCCGTCCCACCAAGCAGCGCCAAACCGCCCTGGAAGATCTCGCCCGCATCTGCGACTTCATCGTCGTCATCGGCGGCCGCAACAGCAACAACACCCGCCAGCTCACGGACAAAGCCCGCGCCCTCGGCGTGCAGGCCCAGCAGGTGGAGACCCCCGCCGATCTCCGGCCCGAATGGTTCCGCCACATCGCCAATGTCGGCGTCACCGCCGGCACCTCCACGCTCGATGAAACCGTCCGCGCCGTCATGGACCGCCTGCAGACCTTCTCTTCCACCCAATAAGACCCGCATCCCTCCACATCCTAAAACCCTATTAAACACTCTTCCTTATGAACACCGCCTTCTGGATCCATCATTTCCAAACCAACGCCTCCGTGCATGACCAGATCACCTTTGACGACCAGTCCGCCCCGCTGCCAGATTCCGTGCGCCTCGCGCTGGCCCATTCCCTGGCCATCTTCCAGCTGGGGGAATCCGGCACCGGCTCCCGGCTTCGCCGTTATGCCCGGGAGGTCGCCCCGCTGGAAAACTTCCGCGGCTACCAGCGCGCCATTGATCTCTTCGTCTGTGAAGAACAGGCCCACTCCCGCCTCCTCAGCCGCATGGTCCGCCACCTCGGCGGCAGCCTCTTGGAAAAGCAATGGACCAACTCCGTCTTCCGCCGCCTCCGCTTCCTGGTGAATCTGGAGTTTGCCATCCAGGTCCTCCTCACTGCCGAGCTCATTGCCGAGGTTTACTACGGCAGTCTCTACCTCCGCGTCCAGGAGGCCTCCATCCACACCGCCTGCCGCCAGATCCTTCGTGATGAAATGAAGCACCTCGAGTTCCAGCGCCAGTTCCTGGCGGAGCGCCTCGCCACCTTCACGCCCGTCGGCCGCTGGCTCTGGACCTGTCAGTTCCGCCTCATCCATGCGCTCACCAGCCGTGTCGTGGCCTGGGATCACCGCCACTGCTTGCACGCCATCGGTCTCAGCCCCACCCGTTTTGTCCAGCGCTGCCAGGAATCCCTGACCCGTTTTCAGGATCGGCTGGAAACCCAGGTCCTGGAATGCGGGGCCACCTCCGTCGCTGGGCATCCCGCCCCAGCAGCCCAGCACCAGCCACACACCTGACGATTCAGGCGAGGCGGTCTAAGCAGCCTGCTACACGGCACCGGGTCACATCGGGGAAAAAGTCTTGAAAACCAACATTGCAAAAGGCATCCTGATCTTTTGTTCAAATAAACTGTTGGCAAACTTTATAAATATATAATATTTATAAATAATATAACTTCAATTCCCGATGAAGACACGCACACCCACCCCGATTGCTGCCCTCGCCTCCCTTTTGTCGAGCTGCGCCCTCCTGTCCCACGCGGGCAGCCCGCCGCCGCCCGCTGAAGCCACCCAGCCCCAGACTTCCAAGCTCGAGCGCTACTTCATGCAGGATTACATGCTGGGCGACTGGGGCGGCCTGCGCTCCCGGCTGGCGGAAAATGGCGTGGAGTTTGAGTTTTTCTACGTCGGCTCCATGCCCACCAACCTCAGTGGCGGCCTCCGCGCCGGGTCCGCCTACCAGCACGGCTTCCTCGCCGCTCTGGATCTGGACACGGAAAAGCTCGGCTTCTGGAAAGGTGGCCATTTCCACGTCTCCGGTGTCTCCCTGGAGGGGGATCCCTTCGCCGCCACCTATGTGGGTGACCTGAACAAGACCAACCTCGTGGATTTCCCCGCCGATACCCGCCTCTGGCAGGCTTGGTACCAGCAGGAGTTCTTCGACAAAAAGCTCACCTTCAAGGCCGGTCTCCTCTCCGTGGACCGCGACTTCATCATGCCCGAGCTCTACAACTCGCTGGCTTCCATCAACTTCCTGAATCAGACCTTCTTCTTCCCGACGATGGCGTTCAACCTGTACGACATCCCAGGTTTCCCGCCAGGCTCCCACTCCCTGCCTTCCACCCCTTATGCCTCCCTCGGCGCATTGGTGAAATGGCAGCCCACCGACAGCTTCTACATCAAAGCCGCCATTTATGATGGCAATCCGGACGACAGCTCCTCCGGCACCCGCCTCGCCCTCCGCAGCGAAGAAGGCGCCCTCATGTACTTCGAGGCCGGCTATCGCCTGAACCAGAGCAAAGGCGACACCGGCCTGCCGGGCAACTACAAGGTCGGCGGCTACTACCACACCGACGAATTCTACGACATCTACACGACTGGCGTCTCCGCACTCGGCCTCGCCACTCCTGAAACCCACCAGGGCAACTACGGGGCCTACTTCCTGGCCGAGCAGATGCTCTGGCGCGAAGCCGGTCATGAAGATCCCGCCCAGCAGGGCATCATCGGTTTCTTCCGTGTCGCCGGCGCTCCAGCAGACCGCAATCTCGCCGAATTCGGCATTGATGGCGGTCTCGTCTTCAAAGGCCTCATCCCCGGCCGCGACTACGACACCCTCGGTTTTGGTGCTTCCTACCTGAAGATCAGTGAAGACGTCACCCGTGCCCAGCGCGATGCCAACAAGTTCCTGCCAGCGTTTGCTCAAATCAAAGAAGCCGACTACGAAGGCGTCCTCGAAATGAACTACAAGCTGCAGCTCGCCGCTTGGTGGACCCTCCAGGCCAGCCTGCAATACGTCATCCATCCCGGTGCCCGTGCAGGTTTCGCCACCGAAGCCATCCCGGATGCCTGGGTCCTCGGCCTCCAGACCACCATCCGCTTCTAAACCCACCCGGTTTTTCCCCACATCGCCCTCTGTCCCATCCCGGGGCAGGGGGCTTTTTTTGTGGGGCCCCATCATGACTCTGTTTCAAGGGCCCGAACCTGAATAAGCACCAACTGCCCAACTGTTTAAAATTTGTTAATAATCAATCGATAAGGCTGCTTTTCACGTCACAAACATGATTCCCTCAAGGACTCAAAAACAGCAGGAAAAAACCGAACTCCGCCGGGACAGGTCATTGCGAAACAGCCATCGTCAGAGAGCGTGAGTGATCTTGTGATCGCGGAAGTGCCCCTCATTCCCGACACCCACAAACAGGCCCACCCAAAGTTTGCGATCGTTCACGCGCACTAAAGTACTCCAGAGCTTTAGCTCGAAAAAATCCCCGACACCATAACAGCCTGTCGATTCTCACCAAACCTCCGCTATCCCCGGACTTCAATTCATTAATATACATTAACAATCAACCCATTAAACCACCTTTTTACACCTCCCACGGATAGCCGAAAACACCAAAATCAGGGCAGGGGACCCATGATTCAGCAAGGTTTATGCCTTACCAGCGCCTCAATCTGCCCGACTGGAATTCGGAGCCGCCGGCAAAGCCTTCCGCGTCGGAATCATCGTTTCATGCTCCACCTCCACATACTTCACCCCAGTGATGATGTGACCATCAGGATTGCTCGGATCCGGCACAAAAGACACCACCGGCGTGTTGCCGCCCGTTTCTTGGGTGGCTTGCCTCATCTCTCCGCCCGACTGATGCAAATGCACCGTTTGGTGAATCTCCTGCTTCGTTTCAAAGACGCCTGGCGGCACCGGAATCTCCTTGAGCGCACCCCAGATCGGCGCAGCAGTCTGCGGGATCAGGAGGGCGATGAGGAGCAGCAGCGGAAAAAGGGCCACCCCAATCAGGAGCCAAATAACCCGGTTCAAGGAGCTGCGTAGCACAGCCAGCTCCCGGTAAGTAGCGAAAGATTCCTTGTCGTTCATGGTTGTAATTACCATATTAAACAGTTCATTTCATAGGTCAAGCGCCCCGTAAGATCCTCATCAACTTGACGCAACAAGACCGGGCAGGGGACCCATTTCCCCAAGCTGATACTGCATCCCGCCGCGCTGGCCACGGATTCAGCGGGCAGGGGGCTGCGTTTCCTTTGGAAGGCCCGGTTAACAAATGCCCCCATACCGCCGAGGCGCCAGGCTGGGTGATTCAGGGATGCTCCCCAAAGTTGACGGCGCTTCCGCACAGTTTGGGTTTCGGGAGCGACGGGCACTCGAGGCTGTCGGGTTCACCGATTGCATGGCCCCGAGGTTGCGGCCACCTGTGAATGTGTGCCTCTAGTTGCGACTTTTACCGCGTATGCATGGCTCCGCATGTTCTTGAAAAGGATTTACCCGATACTAAAAGCGCAGCCAGTGGCGGCGAATCCCAACTGTAGCACGCTGTTTTAGTATCAGCTCTCGAAATGCCATTGAGGATGTGCAGCGGGCCAAGCATGGTTAAGCTCACCGACGATGAGACCACACACCATTCTTGCCCTACATCTCGACGCTGGAGCCGTGGAAATAGGCCTCGGCATTTTCGCTGTGGTCTATGGAGCGATCTTCTTAGCCGGGGCTTCCAAACACCGCAAAACAGCCTCTTCACAGGCAAAAAAGCTGTTTTGGTGCGGGCTGATAGGCTGCGTAGGCGGGCTGTTACTGGTCCTCCGAGGGGTTTTGTGAGAAATCAGAAGCCAGTTAATTAATACATCTTAACTAACTGGCGAGCCGCCAAGGCGGATTTCTCGCTTGCTGATGCACCAAATTCTTGCGGCTCCTGGTCCTGCTTGGTCAGGGTCCAGAAGCCGGGGCCGGGGAGCGCGGGTCACTTTCCGTTGTTTCGCTCTCATGGCCACACCTTCCCAATATGCGGCCAGCGTCAGACCTCGACGCGCTGGCATCATCTGGGGGTAAAGGGGTCCGTCCTGGCTCTTAGCCATTGGACGGGCAACCGGGCGGGAGAGGAGAATTTCAGCCGTTTTTCTGCGCTTCCTCATGTCGAACCTTCGGTTGCGAAGGGCACGGAAACGGCAGCAAGAGTTGGATGTCCTCTTTAAGTTGACCACTGCCCAGATCTAGCCGGGTAGGTCTCAACACCCGCTCAAAAAAGAGGGGTTGAATACGCGAAATCCCATTGGGCACGCGTCGCTGTGCTTCCGAACCTTTCATTGTTTTGCTGATCAAAACCCGGCTTGGAACCCGGGGCCGCTTGGACGGCTATGCACGATTGACCAGTCTATGCATAGTAGTCAAACGAAAAATCAACGTAATGTAGAGCGTCTTTCCATACCCTTATAAGGGGGGAGGATTGGACTCAGGTCAGGGTAAAATTGAGTGAGTACTCTTATCAACGTTCTGGTTCTAAGGGCGAGAAACCTGACACATCCGCGCTTCGCGGGTCTTGCTTCTACCAGCATGCCCGCCAGCTCCAAATAAAGACCAGTGCAAGACCAATCTCCATAATAAAGAGCACCACCGCTCATTCCTGTGAAGACGCGATTTCCTCGAAAATCCTCCTTAACTCCACCGAGCTTGGCTGGATCAAAAAAAGCGCTGACATAGCCGTTCTTATAGGGCCTTAAACGCTTATCATGATTAAGGTGATTTTCATCTACGACCATTGGTATTTTTATACCATTTGCCGTCAAAGTTCTGTCTGATTCGAGGCCATTATCGTGGTTCAAAAAACCATAAGCTTCCATGAAAATACGCTTTCCAAATGGTTGCCAGGGGGTGTCCCGGTCCAGGTTGATAAAACGAGCGCCAGATAATGCCTTAGAACATTGGCCTCGATCTAATTCAACTATCGCAATATCTAGTGGGTCGTCATCATAGGTATAACCTTTTTTGGGAGTGTTGCGTCTAAATACGCCCAAACCGAAAGGTTCTTTGCCTCCCACAAAAAGCGAATGCTGGTCGCCTCTCAAAGCATGAGCGGCAGTACAGAGAAACTGGCGATTGCCATATGTTACTAGCATTCCAGTCGCCCAATGCTCCGTGGTTTCTTCGCCTTCGCGAAAAAGTGGAACAATGATGTTTTTCGGTTCGTCAGGATCTTCGATGTACGTGCGCATAGAAAAAACCCGCCAAGGTTCCAAGGCCTTGGCGGGCTGTGTCTGAAAGCTAGCGGGCAATCAGACGGGCTGAAAGGTTCGAAGAATCAGCAGGGCCAGCATGACATGCTGCGCATGTCAAACAAGTACATTCTCGACTAATTTGGTATGCATTTCACATTACATACATTGTGTGTAGTTATTGAAAGTGGTCCGAGGCTTGATTTTACAGGGCTTGGGAGGCTGCCCTTGATTTGACGGGTTCAAAAAGATGCTCTGGGGGCCATTTCAAATGGCGGAGGTTTGGGTGGGTGTTTTGTGGCTCCATTGAGACGCTTCAAAGACATCCTGAGGAATCGGGTTTGGTCGGATTCATTGGGCGGCCGTGACGGGGTTTCAATTGGGTCATTCCAGTCCGGGAGGCGGGCCGAAAGATTTGGGAAAACGGAGTCTTTTTCAGCGACCTTTTGACGAGCGTCCTGAGAAATGGGCTGCCATTGAACTCGCTTGCCGGGCATGAAGGCTTCGTGGATGAAGTGCTGTGGCACCGGCCAAGGATTGCCGAATGGAAGCTTTTGAAGCGCTTGGGTTCGTTGCGATCCTACCAAATACCCCTGCCGTCCAAAAGTTCGCTGGGCGACCATTCATTTGAACACATTGCTTCTCACCTGGATCCAGAGCAAGCCGTGCCTCCTCCGAAGATCGCGAGTCATTTAGCCAAAGCCTGGAAGCGGCGGGAATGCACCCCGGAAAGGTTCCCCGGCCAACCAAGATCTTGGATCGCCATCAGAGGGGCCTTCCCGAAGACCTTGATGCTTTCATTTGCCGTATTCCTTGCACAGGATCACCTGGCTGGAGGACCTTGGCAATGCGGTGGCGGGTGGTGAGATAACGATTGAGGCCAGGCCGATGCCACTCCCGCTCGTTTGATTCAAATTTAATAACTATTAAACCGTTTATTAATAATGGATTAGGTGTGTTTTAACGAGTTTGGCGTTAATTAAAAAGCCATTCTGAAACTTCCTTTGGGTACCAAATTAGCCCCCTGCCGAACAGCGCTGAGTGCTCCATGAATGCTCTTCCAAATACACACTCTAACCTCCATCGAGATTCGCCGAGAAGGCAAACTCATCTCCCCTGGCCTCTTGGGTTTTCCTCCCACCAACCCCCACTCTGACCAGCTCAAGGCTCGCCATGGGATCAGCCGCCAAACTTCCTTGCAGAACAGATTAGAATCTGAGGAACACACATGCTTAAGATAAATTAAATATATGAATTCGTTGATATAAAACGGAATGGGAGGCTTTTCCCATCGGGAACGTAACTTTGACTTTGGTCGTCGTAGCTCTATTCCCCCCTGTTTTGAGGGGGCTAACTTCCCGAAAGCCCACGCGCGATGCTCGCATGGCCACATCCTGAGTCTGAGTTTGGGGTGGGTCGGTCGAACTGAATTCGTCTTTGCCAGCCTTGTCCCCCTACCCTGGGCCACTTTCCGAGCCTGTTCGAGACCCCTGGAGACCCTTTGGCGTCCCCTGCCCTTCAGCCCATCCATTCATGTTTCCTTCTATTTAACATATGTTGATAAACAATCACTTAGCGAGGCATTAACGTGTGGAACGTGCATTGAAATCTGTCTAAAACGCTAGTCGAGTGCGATGAAAACGCCCCTTGGGTCCCCCTGAAGGTGGGCACGCAAAGGCGCAAAACATTCAGTTCCTTGGCGTCTTTGCGCCTGTGCGTGAATCCTGCTTTGAATTCAGCCAGGAAATTTTATGCGTAGGCCCTGATGATCATGAATTTGGCGGCCAGCCATCCTTGCCGTGTCCCAAACGGCACGATGAAGAAGCCTCCTGGAGGCAGACACTTTTAAAGCCTTTCCCCTAGATCTAACCCTGAACCAAAATCACGCGCTCACCCGAGAGCAGATCATTCGGGAAAAGCTCCCCCCCAAAAACCCGCTCAAGGGTTTGTTGGTGCGGGGGATGTCGGCGTTGAAGGTACTGCCGGAGGGGACGTCGAGCTGCCTGGAGCGGGCGCTGGAGGTGTGGCGGGTGGCGTCGCTGGAACTGGGGAAGCCGGAGAGGGCGAGCCGGAAGGAGGCGTCGCAGGTGTGGACGGCGGGGTGGCACCACCTGCGGGAGGTGTGGCTGGAGTTCCTGGTGTGCCAAGTGCAGGGGCCGGGGTCGCTGCTGGAGGTGTGGCGACGACGGGCGGCGGCTCGGGTTTCTTGAACAGGTCCTCCCATTTGTGAAGCACCTCGGCGGCATTGGGGCTGCCGATTTCCTGGAGGTAGGCGCTGCACTTCTGGTGCCAGTGGTCGAGGTTCGGCGGGCTATTAGGCTTTTCCGCCGTGCCAGGGAAAACGATGTAGGTGACTTTCAGGTCGCTCTCCGGACGGCGGTAGGGGGTGGCGTTGGGGTTGACGGTCTTGGCCAGGCGGAGGGAGCCTTCGCCCATCTTGTGGCTGGGACCGTAGTCGCCACAGATGGCCGGGTACATTTTGCCCTCATGCACGACGACGGCGTAGTCGCCGATATTTGGGGTGTGCTTGTTGGTGGCGGCGTAGGGACGGAACAGGAGAGAGATGACAATGAAGGGATCCTTTTCGGCAATGAGGCTGCTGCGGGCCTTCATTTCGGCGATCTCCAGGCCGAGCTGGGTGATGGCGGTCTTCAGCTCCCGGTTACGGTCGGCGCTCAGGCCTTTGACGGCAAACTGCTCCTTGGCCTTCTTCAGCCGCTCCTCCCACCGGGCGAGCAGTGGGTTGGGCGTGGAGGTCTTTTTCGCCCAGGCGTAGCTGGTGAAGGGCTGATAGTAGTCCGACATGAAGATGTACTCGTCCAGCGTGGGCATGCGGTCGCCGTCGGAGCCATCGGCCACCACATCCATCTCGGACTGGATGAGCAGGGCCTTGCGGCTGGTGGCCGGGTGGGTGAGCTCCAGGATGGTCTCGCAGTCGAAGAAATTGTGGCGATCGAGGATGCGGTTCAGGCGGGTGATGTCGCGCTGGATGCCGTTGGTCTTGTTTTCGTAGAGCTTGTGATAAAAGCCGGAGACCTTGGCCGTGGCCAGCATGGAGTCGAGGCCGGGCAGGAGCTCTGGCAGCTTGGGATTGATGCGGGAAAGCTCGCTGAGGCTCTGATTAGCCTTGGGCACACGGACGGAGAGCTGGAATTCGGCCTTGTAGGCCTCAGGGTCTTTGCGCTCCAGGCTGGCGTAGGTCCCCTGCTCCGTGATCAGGTTGGTCTTGATGGTGATGCCGTTGTAGAAACTGGAGACGTCCACCTCCTTGCGGGCGATGAAGTTTTCTGGCAGCGGCGCAGGCGGGGCGGGCACCTCCACCTCGCGGACGACCTCCTTCACCACTTCCTTGACGACCTCGCGCGGCACTTCCACCCGCTTTTCCACCTCGCGGGTGACCACGCGCTCCTTCTGGGCGGCGGCGATGAGTTCCTTCAGCGCGTTTTTGATCTTGCCGGCAAACGGCGTGAACGGCAGCACCAGCAGGGTGGCAATGATGACCAGCAGCAGCAGTCGGATAAGCTTGCCCACCGAACTGCCCTGGGGCGGTTGATTGGACTGCCAGGGACTGGGACCGCGCTGGTCCATGGGGGTCAGGGAGGGATCGGGGCGCTTGATCATGCCGGGGGGAAAGTTGAGTGGATTCTTTTAAACAGTGCCCTTGGCGAACCGCCGCCGCAACAAGGTACGCAGTAGGAATCTCGGAAGGTGATGAAAGAGACGGGCAGCGATTTTCACGCCCAGCCCCGGATACACACAGGCTTGGCCGGCCCGCAGAGCCGCCAGCCCTTCGGCCACGACTTGGGAGGGCGGGATGCGGAGAAAATCCTGCCCGTCGCGATCGGTGTCCTCGCCATCAGGACGACGTGCGGTTTTGCTAAAGCTGGTGGGCGTGGGGCCCGGGCACACGCAGGTGACGGCGATGCCTTCCGGCGCAAGCTCAACGGCCAGGGCTTCTGAAAAGCTGGTGACGAAGGACTTGCTGGCGGCATACACGGCCATGGCCGGCATGGGCAGCGTGCTGGCCAAAGAACTGATGTTGATGATGCCGCCCGGACGCCGGAGCAGCGGCAGGCAGGCATGAGTCAGCAGCACCAGCGCCGTCATGTTCAGATCCATCTGCACCCGCAGCTTTGCCGCATCCGCACTGGCCACGGTGCCATAGTCGCCCATGCCGGCGTTGTTGATCAGCAGATTGGGCCGGAAGCCCGCCTGGCGCACGCTTTCCAGCAGCAGTCCCCTGCCCTCGTCCGTGGCGATGTCGCCCGTGCAAAGGTGGATCTGCAAGGCCGCATTGATGGCCAGGCACTCGGCCTTCACCTTCTCCAGCGCATCCAGCCGACGCCCGGTGAGAAACAGGGCCGTGGCACCTGGGGCAAGCTGGCGGGCAAACTCGGCCCCCAGGCCGGAGGATGCACCCGTGATGAGGGCGCTGCAGTGATGAGTATCGAAGTTCATGCGAAGGACTTGCACGCGGCGTGCGCTGGCTGACCATGCGTGCATCCGCATGACCATCAACCCCCTTTCTGAGCAAGTGCCCTTCACCACGAAAGATGGCAGCACCATCCGCAGCATCCTGGATCGCACCAATGCCCCGGTGCAAAACCAATCCCTGGCCGAAGCCACCGTGCCCGTAGGTCGCCCCACCGAGCGCCACTATCACAAACTCAGCGAGGAGTTTTATTTCATCCTCGAAGGCTGCGGCACGATGGAAATCAACGGCGAGGAGAAAGCCGTCTCACCCGGCGATGCGATCCTCATTCCCCCCGGTGCCTGGCACCAGATCACCGCCCGGGAAACCCTGCGCCTCCTCTGCTGCTGCGCGCCGCCGTATGCGCATGAGGATACGTATTTTGAATGAGTGATTTCAAGCGGCGTCCGATGCTCAATATCCGGTGTCTGCATTCACTCCACTGATGGGACCTCGCCCGATTTTAACACACATTTTGTTAACCCATTCAGATAAGCAGCCCTCGTGCGGCTCCGCTCTCAGCCACCAATGTTTGGCACTTGCCTGGTACCCGATTTAAGTAGGAAACCTCTTTTCAAATTCATGAACAGAAAATGTAAAACCCCAGTTTGCGAGGGATCTACAAAGCAGGAAATCTACCGTGAGATTTTACGCACCACGTTGATTTACATCCGCAATTTCCAAAGTATGCCATTTTGGCGGCGCTGGCGAGACAAGACCGTTTACATGGAGGCCGAGCTTATCCACAACATCTGGCCCAGTCTATTCGATCAAGAATTTAAAGATCACGACATTTGGTTTCTCAATATTCAAGCTAAGACCTATTTTCGAGAGGCGCAATTCAGTCCGCTCTACACTCAGCATGTGGCGCTCATCCGGGAGTTGTTTGCGCTGGTTCCTGCCCCCTACCGAGCTAAACTACAGTGGCAGCCTGCTCCTTAAAATCGTCTGACCCTGCAGTGGGCAATTCAAGAACCCCGAGGGTATCCGTCAGGGAATTTGCGCCCTTTCAGGCAAGGAAACAGCAGCCTCAGTATTCAGGAAAGATGGCAGGTGTCGGGAAGCGGTCTTCGTGTTTGAATTTCCCACTGTCGAGGTACTCCTCCCGGGGCATGTGGACATCGGGCCAGTCCGCAGGACGGATGCGAATGACTCGGGTGGGGCGGATGCCTTCGGTGATGAGGTCTGTCTCAAAACGAATCTGAATGCCACTGCTGCCCAGCGGGACGTTTCCGGGCGTCTGGGTGACATCGAGAATGGAGCCGCGTGCGGCCATCTGTGCGGGTCCGGAAGTGCCCCCTTCCGTATGCTTCAACGTGTTCTCCGCCCCATTCATCAGGGCTGTGATGCCTTTCTTGAAATCGGCGTAGATGGCTGGGTCCGCTCCACCGAACAAGGTTGCGGTCACGGTGGCGCGGCCAAATTTGCCATACTCGACGGCATCCACCCAGGCGGGCATCCAACGGCTGCGAATGAAGGCTTTGTGCGCCTCGGTCTGGAGATGAGAGGATCGTTGCATCGCGGTGTCATCCAGCCAAATATCCGAGATGTGGAAGCGGGTGAAAACACCCCCTGGCGTGGGCTTCCACGTGATCCCCAGCAGGACGGACTGGCCGCCGAGGGATTTCTTACCACTGACGGGCCAGGTGCCCTCGGCAATCAAGTCGGCAAGTGAGAGGCATTCGCGGCCGCGCCAGATACGAGTGGCGGCATCGAAGGTCAGGTTTTCCTCGCTGGCTTTGCCCTCTGCACCGGCACCCTCTTTCGGTTCGCGGCTGGCAATGATCAGTCCTGCATTATTCTTGAGGTCGAGTTCTTTAAGCTTCCAGACCAAGCCCTCTCGCAGGCAGTGGCTGGGCTCGTCTTCGAGGATGAGGACATGGTTTTCAGCCGGCGCAATGCCTGCACCACGATTATGATCCGCATCCTTCTCCTTGTTGTTCACAGGCAGCACCGGCACGGCGGAGATCTTCGGGTCCGGCGGAAGATAGGCGCGGACATGCAGCACAGTGCCGAGCGGGATATCCCGCAGATCCGCCGGTGCGCCGTGGTAGCGAACCTGACCGTAGGGCAGCAGGGCGAAAGGGTGTGGGTCATTGCGGCGGAATGTGCCCGTGCCTTGCACGCGGAGGCTGCCGCGACGATTCGCGTGGTCCACAAACACCAGCTCGCCCCGATAGGAATGTGCTTTTTCCAAAGGCGGAAACTTTCCAGCCTCAGGCCGGAACGGCTCGTCTGCTGCAGAGGAAGCGGTGACCAGCAGGCCCAGAAGGGTGGTAAGAAGTGGGCTGTTCATGTTGCTGTTTCGCGGTTGGTGATTTCCAGCAGATTCGATGAGGCCGGCGGATTGATTTTTTATGATCTGCTGGCCTACCTGAATCTGCGGGGAGTTATCTCAGCACTCAATACTGGGGAAAGATGACCGGCGTCGGGAAACGATCTGCGGGGCCAGTAGTATCGCCGAGGTATTCTTCGCGGGGCACTTGCACCTGGGGCCAGCTGGCTGGACGGATGCGGACGACTCTGGTGGGGCGGATACCTTCGATGACGAGGTCCGTCTCAAACTGAACCTGGATACCACTGCTGCCCAGAGGAAGATCGCCAGAGGCCTTCGTGACGTTGCGGATGGGCCCTTTGGAGGCCATGTGGGCCGGGCCGTAATTACCGCCGGCATGTTTCAAGGTATTCTCAGCCCCGTTTACGAGCACCGGACTGTCTTTCTGAAAATCGGCATACAGAGAGGCGTCCATGCCACCGAACAAAGTCGCGGTCACAGTCGCGCGACCGAACTTGCCATACTCGACGGCATCCACCCAGGCGGGCATCCAGCGGCTGCGAATGAAAGCCTTGTGTGTCTCGGTCTGATTTTTGGCGGTACGTTGCATCGCGGCATCATCCAGCCAGATGTCCGAGATATGGAAGCGGGTGAACACGCCATCGGGCGTGGGTTTCCAGGTGATCCCCAACAGGACGGCCTGGCCGTCGAGCAGTTTCTTGCCACTGGCAGGCCAGATGCCTTCCGTGATCAAGTCGGCGACCCCGAGGCATTCGCGGCCGCGCCAGATGCGGGTGGCCGCGTCGAAGGTCAGGTTTTCCTCGCTGGCTTTGCCCTCTGCGCCAGCTTTTGGTTCGCGACTGGCGACGATCATGCCCTCGTTGTCTTTGAGGTCGAGTTCTTTGAGTTTCCAGACCAAGCCCTCGCGCAGGCAATGGCTGGGCTCGTCCTCAAGCAGGAGGACATGGTTCTCGGCCGGTGCGACACCGGTACCGCTGTAGCCCGCGATCTTGTCCTTGTTGTCGATCGGCAACACTGGCACGGAGGAGATCTTTGGGTCTGGCGGAAGAAAGGCCCGGACATGCAGCACAGTACCGAGCGGGATGTCCCGCAGATCCGCCGGTGCACCGTGATAACGGACGATGCCATAGGGCAGCATGGCAAAGGGGTGTGGGGCGTTGCGGAAATAGGTGCCTGCCCCTTGCACCCGGAGGCTGCCGCGGCGGTTGGCATGGTCCACGAATACGAGTTCACCCCGGTAGGAGTGCGCCTTTTCGAGAGGAGGGAACTTGCCTGCCTCTGGGCGGAAAGGCTCCTCCGCAGCGGCTGCGGTGTTTGTGAAGAAAGTGAGGCTGAGGCACAAAGCCAGCAGCCAGGGTGCTTGGTTCATGGGAGTGATGTGAAGAAAGGGAGTATTGGAGGGTTTAAGGGGTGGAATGATGGAGTGCTGAAATGGAGTTGGGCCACGGCTCAATCACTCCACATCTCCATATCATCATAGCGCGATCACCTTGTTGCTGTCGCCAAACTGGTCGGTCTCCACGCCCATGCGTTGAGCCATCAGGAGGAGCAGGTTGCTCATGTGAGCGTCTGTGTTTGCGGGGCGGCTGCAGAGCTGGTAATGCGCGGTCGTAAGTGCTCCTTCGGGATCGAGCGCGTAGCCTTGGAATCCTGGAGCCGTCTTGTTGAAGTCCAGGTGCTGGCCATGCTTCAGACCGAGATCCGAGCCGCCAGCGAGCACCAGAGGGAGATTGGCATTGCCATGGCTGTGGCCGTAGGACATGCCGCTGCCAAAGAGGGACATGGTGGAACCGAGCAACGACTTGCCATTGAGGTCATGGGTCTCCGCAAGCCGCGTGAGGAAGTAGCTGAACTGCTCGATGGCGAAGGTGTCATAGTTGGTTAGCTTTTCCATGTAGCCCTGATCTCCGCCGTGGTGGCTGAGCTGATGACGCGACTCCGTGATCCCGATTTCGGGAATGGCAATGGCCTGGCCTTCGCCGCCCAGGCTGAAGGTGGCCACTCGGGTCATATCCGTCTGAAACGCCAGCACCATAAGGTCATACACCGTGCGGAAATAATCACCCGCCATGGTATCGGCGATATCGCGGTTGGTGCGTTTGCGATCGGTCTCGGAGACGGCGGGCAGCGGTGTGTCAAGCCAGGCATCGGCCCTCCGCGTGCGGATCTCCGCCTCGCGGACGGAGGTGAGGTATTGATCCATGCGTCCTTTGTCCTGGGAGCCCATTTTCTTCTCCAGCCGACGCACCTCAGCAAGGTTGTCATCCAGGACACTGCCTTTGCGGCGCAAGGCCCGGCGCTGGGCTGCGATGCCGCCTTTTGGCTCCTCGAACATGGATGAAAAGATCTCACTGCAACGGCGCATCGCAGGCAGCCGGACTCCGTCCGCCGTCCAGGCGAGAGATTCCTGAGTGATGGCGACCTCCAGCGACGGGTAGCGGGTATGCTGCGCGGTGACTTCGGCCATCTTCTGGTCCACGGAGATGGTGTTCTTATCGGAAGGGCCGAGCTTCCCACCCGTCAGCCAGACGCTGATGCAGTTGTGATGATGACTGAGGCTTCCCGGGTGATGCAGGCCGCTGATGGGCGTGATGACCTGGCGGTGCTTTTCCAGAGGCATAAGCGACCGGGAAAATTTGTAGTCTTTCCCTGTCGTGGTGATCTGGTAGTTCAGCGAATGGACACCGTTCGCCAAATAAATGAAGGCGCTGCGCCGTGGTGTGGCGGTAATCTTCTCTGCCGCCGCTGCACGAAGCGGCACCATGCATTCCAGCAGAGGCAGGGAGATAAACGAGCCCAGTGCTTTGAGGGCATGTCGGCGGTCAATCAGCCAGGATTGGGAGAGGTAATTGCTCATGGAATGGGAGTGTTGGGGGATAGGATTCTTCAGCGTTTGCGCATGAGGTCGGACAGGGCCACGGCCCGGACGATGTCCTTCACCCCGTATTGGTTTTTCTTCGCTTCGGCGACGATGGCCGTGATGTCCTCCTGGTCATCCACGGTGAGCACGCGGCGGAGGCCGTAAGTGCACAGGTGTTCGATAAAGGCTTGCACGAACTTCTCGCGATCCTCGATCAGCAAGCGTTTGAAATCGTTGGCATCCTTGAAGGCGCGACCGTCGGGCATCTCGCCACTGGGATTCACCAAGGGGTTTGCCCCGACTCCCGCCGCGACATTTTCATGGGTGCGCCACTGCCCGATGGCATCGTAGTTATCCCAGGCGAGTCCGAGGGGGTCGATCTTTGCATGGCAGGCGGCGCAGTTCGCATCGTTGCGGTGTGCTTCCAATTTGTCGCGAAGGGTAGCCTTGGGGCTTTTGGGCGGATTGGGTTCGATCGCTGGCACATTGGCCGGCGGCGGAGGAGGCGTCTTGGCAAAGATCACCTCGCTGAGCCAGACACCACGGTGCACCGGGCGGTGGCGCGTTCCGTCCGAGGTCAGCCCGAGCGTCGCACCCATCGTCAGAAGTCCTCCGCGGCGGTCCTCGGGCTTGAGGGAGACACGCTGGAAGCTGGCCGTCTTCGGCTCCGGCAATCCGTAGAAATCGCAGAGCCGGGAATTGGCCATGGTCCAGTCGGAATCGAGGAAGGCCTCCATGGGCAGGTTCTTCGTGAGCATTTCACGGAAGAACTCCACCGGCTCGGCCCGCATGCTTGTCTCCAGCCACCGGTCGTAGGCGGGGTAGAGCTTCTTATCCGGCGGGAACATGCCCACGCGATGCAGTTGCAGCCACTGCCGTGAGAAGTCATCAACGAAGCGGTTGATCCTGCTGTCCGTCAAAATTCGGTCCAGCTCCTTTTTCAATCCCTCGTCCTTCAGACCGCCTCCTTTGGCTGCATTGAAAAGAGTGTCATCGGGCATCGAACTCCAGAGAAAATACGACAGCCGCGAAGCAAGCTCTAGGTCGGTGAGACGCTCGCGGGCCGTTGGCTCGCCTTCGACGAGGTAGAGGAAATTTCGGGAGGTCAGCACGCCTTGCATCGCCACACGATAGGCTTCGGCCGGTTTCTCACCGGCCTCGCGTTCGACACGATAAGATTTCAGATATTGCTCCAGCTCCTCCTTGTTGACTGACCGGCGCCAAGCACGTTCGGCGAAGCGTTGCAGATGTTCTGCGACGACTTCGGGTGTCGCGTCATCGGCG
The DNA here is from genome assembly GCA_040386955.1 of Verrucomicrobiota bacterium. Classification (GTDB taxonomy): domain Bacteria; phylum Verrucomicrobiota; class Verrucomicrobiia; order Verrucomicrobiales; family Verrucomicrobiaceae; genus Prosthecobacter. The sequence continues at coordinate 83,072 of JAZKER010000003.1, read as the reverse complement.
GGGACCACGTCCTTGCGCCGGGACTTTTCTGCCTCCGTTGCCAGCGGCCCTTCCCATTCGATCCAATCAAGGAGCACTGTTGAAAAAAGGCCGTTCCCCTTGTCATCGAACATCTGCGGGGCGTTCGGGTTCAGGAGCACGGTCTCACTGCTATGCGTGAAAATGTAGCCGCCTCTGCTGGAGAGGGCATTGCGGAAGGCCGCGCCACTTCTTCTGTCCACCACATCGGTGGCCACGATGCAGAAATCCAGTGTCGCGGGCATCTCGAGAAACACCTCGAACTCATAGACCTGCGGTTTGTCCTCCGGTGCCGTGACGTCCAGGTCAATGACACTGTCCACCGTCTCCTCTCCAGTGCGCTTGCCGATGCTCAAGTGCGCGGGCTGGCCGCCGAGGGGCCGGATGCCGCTGGCCTGGATGCGGACTTTGTAGAGCCCGCTATGCTCCGGGCCCGTCTTCCCGAACCAATTGGGTGAGAGCGCGTTCTGGACCGTGCCGGGGAAGAGCAGATAGCGCAACGGACGCTTAATGCCGAACCGGTCCAGCGCCGCCTGCTGTTCCTTGCCGCCGTTGTAACGCAGATCCGCTGCGGTCTTGCGGACTTTGCGAGCCTCGCCAGATGCTGCGGGAGGAAAAGCGCGATCGAGCACCGTCCCCGCAGCGCGGTAATAGCGGTCCACATGCGACGGCGAAAGCGACAACTCCGAGCCGATGCGCTCGAACCCGTGCCACAGCGTGTCTTCGTTCAGCTCTCCAGGCTTGGCGGGATCGTATCGCACGCCGAGCAGGTCATAGACCGTGTTTTGGTACTCTTTCCGGCTCAGGCGGTAATGAGTCACCGCTGGCCGCGCCGCCATTCGTCCGGCCCGGCCCTGCTTGATGAGTGAGTCGAGATTCGTGACGAACGCCTCGATTTCTTCCTGCGTCGGTTTCTTCTCTTTCTTCGGAGGCATCTCGCCAGAATTGACCTGTTCGATCACCTCCGCCCAATGGTGGGAATCCGCGCCCAGCTTGAAATCGCGGGAGAGCTGGTCAATCCGCAAATCACCCTTCATCTTCTCGGGGCCATGACAGCTGATGCAATGCTTCTCCAAGAAGATGTCAAACGGCTCGGCTGCGCGGACAACATCGGCAAGGCCAAGGCTGGCGACGAGGAGGGCTGGCAGGCTGTAAACGCAACGTGTCATGAGATAGGGAGCAATACGCAGCCGACACCGCCTTTGTGCAACGACCCCGAGTTCTCGGGGGTAGGGCCGACAGCAGCAAGAAGGGGTGGGTTTCAATGACGGGTTCACCCGGTGGTCCCCTTCTCCACCTTGCCAACCTCCTGAAGTTAGGCGTCTCCTCCGTTGGGCTGCACTCAGCCCTAGTAGAGTGAAGTAGCAAACCGACGATGCCGATTTCGAATGAAAAGTCCCCAGATCTTATCTGGGGACTTTCCTCGCCCCTTCACCTGAAGATGGCCAAAGTCACTCAGATTTCAGAGAGGCCATGTCAATGGAAAAACGATACTTCACATCGGCCTTCAACAGACGTTCGTAGGCTTCATTGATCTTCTGGATCGGGATGACCTCGACATCAGAGGTGATGTTGTGAGCCCCACAAAAATCCAACATCTCCTGAGTCTCGGCAATACCCCCGATGATGGATCCCGAAAGGCTGCGCCGGCCGAACAGCAGCGAGAACGCGGAGACTTGCAGCGGCTTTTCAGGCGCACCGACCAGGGTGAGGTTGCCATCATTCGCCAGCAAGTTCAGGTAGGCATTCAAATCGTGATCAGCAGAGACGCAGTCCAGGATAAAGTCGAAGCTGCCCGCGTGCTTTTGCATTTCGTCGGCATTTCTGGAAACCACGACTTCATCCGCGCCCAGGCGCAATGCATCTTCCTTTTTGTTAGGCGAGGTGGTGAAGACCACCACATGTGCGCCAAACGCATGAGCCAGCTTCACTCCCATGTGCCCAAGACCGCCCAGCCCCACAATGCCCACTTTTTTGCCTGGGCCGACACCCGCACGCTTCAACGGAGAGTAGGTGGTGATGCCAGCGCAGAGCAAGGGAGCAGCACCTGCGAGATCCAGATTGGCAGGGATCCGCAGCACGAAATGTTCATCCACCACGATGCTGTCCGAATAGCCGCCGTAGGTCACCGGGGCCGTGCCGTGCTTGTCCGGAGAGTTGTACGTCATGATCTGGGTCGGGCTGAGCTGTTCCAGATTGGCCTTGCAGCAGGGACAGGACAGATCCGCATCCACCAGGCAGCCGACGCCGACAATATCACCGGGCTTGTGCTTGCTGACGGCCGAGCCGACCTGGGTCACGCGGCCGATGATTTCATGGCCGGGAACGCAGGGGTAAACCGTGGACATCACGCTGCTCCACTCGTTGCGGACGGTGTGCAGGTCCGAGTGGCAGACGCCACAGAAGAGGATTTCGATCTGTACATCACGCTCGGTCGGCTCGCGGCGCGGGATGGTTGTGGCAGCCAGGGGGGAGGTGGCACTGGCGGCGGAGTAAGCTTTGGATTTATTCATAAGTTTGACTGTTTGTTAGGCTTTTCCATTCGTCTGATCTCAGGCTTTGTATTGTTCGTCGGTCACCTTTTCCATCCATTCCACGACTTTGCCGTCGAGCGCTTCCTGAATGGCGATGTGTGTCATGGCCGTGGTCGCTGTGGCACCGTGCCAGTGCTTTAGCCCAGGCGGAAACCACACGACGTCCCCCGGATGGATCTCTTCGACAGGCCCGCCTTCGCGCTGCACAAGCCCGCAACCGGAGGTGACGACCAGTGTCTGGCCTAGCGGGTGGGTGTGCCAGGCCGTACGGGCACCCGGTTCAAAAGTGACACTGGCCCCAGCCACCCGGGCTGGCGCTGGGGGCTGAAATACGAACCGTGCCGGTGAACCAGTCAGCCGGGCCTTGGGTCGAGGGTTGGGAGCCAATTCGGGTGATATTCATTGGGTGTTGGTTTGCAGGTGCGGGATCTTTCTGGGCAGGAACAAGGGTGGGAATGCCGAGGACGGCAGCCCCGGTGGCTTTCAAGAAATCGCGGCGGTCCGTGATCATGACAATACGAGTGAATGCATTTGGACGCTGCCTTCGGTGGTTTTAGCGCCCGGTCATTTGCTCGAGCTTCTCAGGGTAACGTGCTCCCTCCACGGTGATCTTAGAGGCAGCTTCTTCAATGTCCTGGAGATCGGCTGGTGTGAGTTCGACCGAGAGAGCCCCCAGGTTCTCCTCCAGGCGGTTCAGCTTCGTGGTTCCAGGGATCGGGACAATCCATGGCTTTTGGGCCAGCAACCAGGCCAGGGCGATCTGGGCCGGGGTGGCCTGTTTTTGCCCGGCAATACGGCCTAACAAATCAATCAGCGCCTGGTTGGCCTTCATCGCTTCCGGCGTGAAACGTGGCAGCTTGCTGCGAAAGTCTGCACTGTCGATCTTCGTGCTCTCATTCATCGCGCCTGTGAGGAAACCTTTGCCCAGAGGGCTGTAGGGCACAAAGCCGATGCCGAGTTCTTCGAGAGTGGGAATGACTTCCTTTTCAGGGGTCCGCGTCCACAGCGAGTACTCGCTCTGCAGCGCTGTGACCGGCTGCACGGCATGAGCGCGGCGGATGGTCTGCACACCGGCTTCGGAAAGACCAAAATGCTTCACCTTGCCTGCCTGGATCAGTTCTTTCACGGTGCCCGCCACGTCTTCAATCGGCACCTCAGGGTCCACGCGGTGCTGATAAAACAAATCAATGGATTCGACCTTCAGACGCCGGAGCGAAGCCTCAGCCACCCTTTTGATGTTCTCGGGGCGGCTGTTAAGGCCTGGGGCACTGCGTGGATCCGTGCCGATATCAAAGCCAAACTTGGTGGCAATGACCACCTCCCCTCGGAAAGGGGCGAGGGCTCCGCCCACGAGTTCCTCATTGAGAAACGGGCCGTAAATCTCAGCTGTGTCAAAGAACGTGACACCGCGCTCCACGGCTGCCTGCAGCAGAGAGATCATTTCCTGAGTGTCCTTTGGCGGCCCATAGCCAAAGCTCATGCCCATACACCCCAGTCCGATGGCGGAGACTTCAAGCTGGCTGTTTCCGAGTTTGCGTTTCTGAAGGGTGGGTAAGGTCGTGCTCATAGCGTGTGTACTTCTGTGATTGTTTGCCCGGTCTGATTCGGGCCTGTCACAAGCATGAAGCAGCACTCGCAGGTCTGCTCTCGCGATCCTGCGCCGCCCTGTCGCGTTCTTGCGGGAAAAGAGGACAGCCTTTTACAAGGCGTTGCGAAATTCCGTCGGAGTCATGCCGGCCACACGCCGGAACACCTGGGCAAAATGGCTGGGGCTGGTGTAGCCGATGTCGAGAGCGATCTCGATCAGGCTGTGCGACGTTTCGCGGATGAGCTGCTGCGCGCGCGTGATCCTCTCCCGCGTCACAAATTGTAGCGGCGACATTCCCGTGGCTTCTTTGAACACCCGAGAAAAGTGGAAGGGGCTGAGGTCCACCAGCCCGGCCAGGGTCTCCACAGAGATGTCCTCAGCCAGCTGTTCCTTCACATAGTCTTCCACGATTCGGAGCTGCCGGATCGGCAGGCCTCCTCGCAGATCCGCCTTTTCCGGAACGGCATCCGTATATTTCTCGACGAGATACGCCCCCAGCAGCTGAACCAGCCCCGCGACACTTCCTGATTCCCCGGGCAACTTGGCCTCCAGCATTTCCGTGCAGGCAAAACACAGGTGGGCGAGCGCTTCATCACGGCCAAAAAAGTCCGCCACATCCACTTGCTCCGTCTTGCCTGGATAGGCCGCCTCCAGGGCAGACAAAAATCGGTCAACAGCCAGATGAATCACGACAAAATCAAGTTCCTCCCCCGTCGGCGATTGGCAGCGAATCTCATAGGGGGCGGAGGCACGGGTGATGAAGATGTCTCCTCGCTGCAGGTGCCGCGTCAGCCAGGGGCCGGTCATCTCCCGTTCTTGAAACTCCCCGGACCCATGGATCACGCAGGCGATCAGCGGCTCCGCCGTCGCAGGCACCAGGAACCTGTCCACCACCCGCGGGAACCGAAACCGGCGCACATACAGTCCCGGCCAATGCAGCGGCACACTGTCTGTCACCACCTCACCATAGGAGTAGCGGGGAAATGCGGCGGCGGTCGTTTGGTTCGGAGTTTTCACGTGGAGGAGCCCGCCAGCAGGACCCTGGAGATTTAGCCCACACCCTTTTGAAACTCAACTTGTTGATCGTCCGCCCCTCCCCAGGCCCCAGATCTCCCCCAAAGGCCTGGGGGTAAAAGTCCTCCAGCCTCCACTTCGGCACAAAATCCGCACATCTGCTCGCAATCCTTGCAAGACTGCCGGGCAGCGGCACGGTTACATGGCTGGCTCTTTTGTTACACGCTGCCGTCATTGGTGACGTATCCTTTGATTGCCATCTCCTGCCAGGAAATTTGTCCCCTTCCCCCATGTCCACCGTCGCTGTCCGTTCTGCCACCCTGCCCCCAGCCATCCCCGGACTTGTGAGGCGCTTCAGGCAGCCCAAAAAGAACATCCCGCAGACCAAGCAGGACCGTGACTTCGTCCTGCAGGCCGTGCGTGAATATGCGGAGCAGACCAAACTCGTCCCGCCTGTGCCCATCGATGAGCTCCAAGTCCACACGGACAAGATCATGGCCCTCAACGGCATCGAAAAGATCTACCGCGACTACACCGGCGTGCTCCTGGCCAATGAAACCTGGCGCGAGTCCTTGGCCACGGTCCCTTTTGAAAAACGCCTCCTGCTGATGCCCAAGTGCCTCCGCATCGAGAGCAAGTGTCCCGCTCCCTTTGATGAATTTGGCCTCCTCTGCAAGCAGTGCGGCCTCTGCAGCATCCAGGACTTCCAAAACGAAGCCGAAAAGCTCGGTTACGCCGTCCTGGTGGCCGAAGGCAGCGCCATCGTCATGTCTCTCATCCAGACTGGCAAGATCGAGGCCATCGTGGGCATCTCCTGCCTGCCCGTCCTGGAGCGCACCTTCCCTTACGTTGAAGCCGCCGCCATTCCCGCCGTCGCCGTGCCACTGCTTCAGGATGACTGCATTGATACGACCGTGGATGTGGACTGGGTCTGGGACTACATTCACCTCACCAGCGAGGACAAAACGCGCCGTCTGAATCTGAACGACCTTCACGAGGAAGTGAAGACCTGGTTCACCCCCGAGGCCCTGGAGGCCATCCTGGGCAAACCTAGCTGCCAGACGGAGCAGATCGCCCGCGAATGGCTGGGCCGCGCCGGCAAACGCTGGCGCCCCTTCCTCACCATCGCCGCCTACCAGGCCCTTCGTGAAGATCCCGAGGCCCCTATCTCAGACGACCTCAAACTCGCCGCCATCTCCGTCGAGGCCTTCCACAAAGCCTCGCTCATCCACGATGACATTGAGGACAACGATGCCGAACGTTACGGCGAGCCCACCCTCCATTCCGAGCACGGCATCCCCGTGGCCCTGAACGTGGGGGATCTGCTCATCGGCGAAGGCTACCGCCTGCTGGCCGAAATGAAATGCGCCAGCCACATCCGCAGCGCCTGCCTCAAAGTGGCTGCCGAAGGCCAGCGCGAACTCTGCCGCGGCCAGGGGGCCGAACTTCTCTGGAACAACCACCCCGTCGCCCTCAGCAACACCCAGGTGCTGGAAATCTTCCGCAGCAAAACCGCCCCCGCCTTTGAGGTCGCTTTGAAAATCGGAGCCGCCATGGCTGGCCAGCTCGACGAAACCGCCGACGCCCTCCACACCTACAGTGAAAACCTCGGCATCGCTTACCAGATCCGCGATGATCTCGATGATCTTGGCGACGACTCCGCCGCCGACAACAACGTCAGCATCCGTCCCAGCATCATCCTCGCCCTCCTGCGCGAACGCGGCAAAGGCGAGGTCAAGGAAATCATGGAGGCCCTTTGGAACGGCCAGGCCACCACCCTGCCAGACAAGCCCACCATTCGCAAATGGGCCGAGGAATCCGGTGCCTACGACAAATCCACCCTCATGCTGGAAACCTACAAGGAGGCCGCCATCCGCAGCCTCCAGGAGGTGGAGCTACCCAACCTCAAAGGTCTTCTGCGTCGCGTGATCGGCAAAATCTTCAACGAACTCGAAATCAAAGGCTGGTGCCGCGAGTTTGAGCAAAAGAACGCCAATCCCGAATTGCGCGAGCAAGCCGCCAAGGCAGCAGAGCATCTGGTGCCTAATACGGTGGTTGCGGCGTAGTTTCAGGATGGTCAATTCTTGGACTTCTGCCTCGGACTTTTGCGGTCACGCCCTCTCAGGAGTGCGTGAACTCACGTCATCAGCTCCCTGGATGCCCAGATTCACGTGTTGACGCCACCTCGGAATCAAGATAGGAACGCAGACTTAGTGCAACCCATGGCAGACATCCCGGACTCTCGAATTCTCATCGTGGACCCTGACCCAGACTTCCTCGTCTGGGCATCGGGACACCTGAAGGCACCCGGCGTCTCCGTCAGCACTGCTGAACGGGCCGAAGAGGGACTGGCCAACTACCAGAAAAGCCGGGCGGATCTCGTCCTGGCCGAGGTGCGCCTTCCCGGCACCTCCGGCATTGAGCTCCTCAAACGCCTGCGCCAGACCGATCCGAACGCGATGGTCATCCTCTTTAGCGGCATCGCCAGCACCAGCAACGTCATCGAGGCCATGCGCCTCGGTGCCTACGACGTGCTCGGCAAAGAAAAGCTGCCCTACGAACTGCGCACCGTGGTCGAAAGCGCCCTCCGCGCCAATGAATCCCGCCGCGTCACCCGCGCCAACGCCTCCGAGGTTCCCGCTGAAACCATTCAGGAGACCATCATCGGCCGTTCCGGGCCCATGCAGGACGTCTTCAAGATGATCGGCCGCGTCTCCCGCAGCGATGCCCCGGTCATGGTCACTGGCGAAAGCGGCTGCGGCAAGGAACTCGTCGCCCGCGCCATTCACAAATTCAGCCCGCGCACCCAGAAAGAATTCGTCGGCATCAACATCACGTCCATTCCGGACAACCTGATGGAGAGCGAAATCTTCGGTCATGAAAAAGGCAGCTTCACCGGTGCCGTCACCCAGCGTATCGGCCGTTTCGAGCAATGCGACGGCGGCACCCTTTTCCTTGATGAAATCGGCGACATGCCCCTCGCCGTGCAAAGCAAGCTTCTTCGTGTTCTTCAGGAAGGCGAATTCTGCCGTGTCGGCAGCAACCAGGTCTTGAAGTGCGACGTGCGCGTCCTCGCGGCCACCAACAAGGACCTCGAAGCCGAAGTCGCCAAAGGCACCTTCCGCGAAGATCTTTTCTATCGCCTCAATGTCGTCCGCATCCACATTCCGCCGCTCCGCGAGCGTCGTGAAGATGTGCGCCTCCTGGCCGAATTTTTCCTGCACCGCCAGTCCGCCCGCCGTCGCGGCCTGACCATGCGCTTCACCGAAGACGCCCTCGCCCTGCTGGAGGCCTACGACTGGCCCGGCAACGTCCGCGAATTGGAAAACACCATCCAGCGCGCCTGTGCCCTGAGCAATTCGGACGTCCTGCTCGCCTCGGACATCCCGCTTGGCAGCACCGGCAGCCGCCATGGCAATTCCGCCAGCACCGTCACCCGCATGCGCGATGCCCTGACCATGCTGCTCAACACCGCCCAGAACAGCCCTGACATCGAACTGCTGCCCTGGGTCCAGCGTGAGCTCTCCCGCATGGCCTATCGCCATTACGAGGAAGATGCCGCCAAGACCTCCAAGCTCCTCGGCATCACCTCTGCCGAACTCCAGGAAAACCTGGGAGCCCCTGCTGTCAAAAAGACCCCGGCCAAGAAAGTCGGCTAACGGCGTCTCCTCAGCAATTCGCCTTCTGAGAGCCAAGACTCTCGACCGCTGTTAGGATTGACCTCCCATGCTTTGCTCCCCCTTTCTCGAGGGGGATAAAGATTAAAAGCCAGGAGCCGGGATTGGACCGACTCATGGGTCAAAGCTTTACTTGGCTGGGTAAAGAGTCGGCAGCCATTCGCCGACACGGACGAGCCAGTTGTCCACAGGCAGTCCCTTCTTCTTCATGCCGAAACCATGGCCGCCCGTGCTGTAGATGTGGATCTCGCAGGGCAGCTTGTTCTTTTTGTATTCCAGGTAAATGAGGGCACTGCCGGCAGCGCTGTGGGGATCATCATGGGCATGCACGAGGCACATGGGAGGAGCCTTGGAAGTCACCTTGATTTCAGGCAGGAGGGTAAACTCATTCTCCTTCCCCACCAGGTAGGCCGGATAGACAGGGATGGCGAAGTTAGGCGTGGCATCGGCCACATCCAGCGCAGGGTCCTGCTCATAGCTCCGCTCATTGGCATGCAGGGCGGTCATGATGGAAAGATGGCCGCCGGCAGAAAAGCCCAGGATGCCGATACGGTCTGGCTGGATGCCAAACTCGGCCGCACGGTGGCGGAGGATGCCGATGGCGCGCTGCGTATCCTGCAGGGGCACCCGGCTGGGATCGTCATTGTCGCGGCGGGGCACACGATACTTCAGCAGCACAGGGGTGACTCCGAGAGTGCGCAGGTAATCACAGACCTGGGTGCCCTCATGCTCGATGGCCAGGATGCCGTAGCCGCCGCCGGGGCAGACCAGCACGGCGGTGCCGTTAGGCTTGTCGGCAGGATAGATGGTGATGGTGGGATCAGAGACATTGCCCAGACGCTTCACCCCATCGTCTTTTTCACGTTTGATTTCGGCCTCAGGCTCAATTTTGAACCCCTCTTTTTCAGGCGCACCTTTGGGCCAAAGCTTGAGGGTGACAGGTTCTGCCGCTGGAGTGAAGGCGGTGACCGTGAGGAAAAACAGGGCAAGGGAAGGCAGCCATTTCATAAGGAGTGAGCATCCAAACGGAAGGCGGGCCAAAGATCACGCGAAATTCATGCAAAGATGTATGAATTTAAGTTGCGCTTATCTCAAGGCGCAGCATTGTCACTGCCCGCTCGCAGCCACTCAGGCACCGCGAGCAAACGGGGCGTAGCTCAGCCTGGTAGAGCGCTTGCTTTGGGAGCAAGAAGTCGTCAGTTCGAATCTGGCCGCCCCGACCATTCAAAGAGAATGGGATGGAACTAAAAGTTTCTGGCACACCGGATGTCCGCACTCTACGCCGCCACACTCACCACTTTCAAAGCTCAAGGCTGGCATTATCGCGAAGTCGCCGGCATGGAAGTCCTCGAAGCCGATTTCGAAGCCCATCACACCAAGGTGGCCCTGCATGTGCAGATCTATGGGGAGGCCCACATCGCCACAGTGGTGGCCACGGCCTCCATCCAGGTTCCCCACACGCACCGCCTGCCGGTAGCCGAGCTGCTGATGCGCACGAACAAGGAACTGAACCTGGGCAACTTCGAGCTCGACTGGGACAGCGGTGCCGTGATGTTCCGCATCACCAACATTTTCCCGCCTCATCGTTACGATCAGCGCATCCTCGCCTCCCTGGTGCATAGCACCGTGGCCGAGACGGACCGTCTGACCCCCTTCCTGGGCGAAATCTGCAACACTCCCAAAGGCGAACTGCTGCTGCTGCGCGTGCGCGACCTGATGAAGCGCGAGGAACTGCTGCCCCCGCCGCCGCCAGAGCAGGCTTGAGCCAAAGCGGGCCGCATGCTTAATGAGAGCACGCTCATGCCCGTCATCACCCGTTTTGCCCCCAGTCCCACCGGTTGGCTGCACCTGGGCCATGCGTATGCGGCGCTGTTTGCCGAACAAAAAGCGCTTCAAAACTCAGGCCGCTTTCTCCTGCGGCTGGAGGATATCGACGGCACACGTGCCCGCCCGGAATATGAAACGGCTCTTTTTGATGACCTGCGTTGGCTGGGCCTGACGTGGGAGCAGCCCGTGCTGCGACAGTCTGACCATTCACAGGACTATCGTGGGGCGCTGGATGAACTGGCGACCCTGGGGCTGCTGTATCCCTGCTTTTGCACCCGCCGCGAGATCCAGGAAGAGATCGCCCAGGCAGCCCAGGCCCCGCATGGTCCAGACGGGGCTCTTTACCTCGGCACCTGCCGAAGCCGCAGCGCCGATGAACGGGCCGATCGCATCGCTGCCGGGCATCCCTATGCCCTGCGGCTGGATGTGGCCAAAGCCATCGTGCTGACGGGTCACGGGCTGACCTGGGAGGATGGAGGCCGGGGCCTGCAAAGGGCGGAACCTGCGGTCTTCGGAGATGTGGTGCTGGCCCGCAAGGACACGCCTGCGAGCTATCATCTGGCCGTGGTCGTGGACGATGCCCGGCAAGGCATCACCCTGGTGACACGGGGGGAGGATCTCTTTGAAGCCACCCACCTGCACCGCCTGCTGCAGGAACTCTTGAAACTTCCGGTGCCTCAGTGGCATCACCACCGGCTCATCGCCGATGAAAACGGCCGCCGTTTGGCAAAGCGGGACAATGCCCGTTCCCTGCGCACTTTGCGGGACGAAGGCTGGACAGCGGCCCAGGTCCGCGAGGTGCTGGGGGTCGAATCGGCCCAACACAGAAATTCATAACATCCTTTTGGTTAGGCTTTCACCCCCTTCAGGCAAGTTCCACTTCATCAGCTCACGCTTCGCGAAGCCACTCCAGGAAGGTCTTCCGTGGCGGCAGAGTGGGAGGAGTGGGGAGTTCCAGCGGTGGCAATTCAGCAGGCAGGCCCGTTGGCGGGAGTCGCAGCCCGGCTTTCGGCTGAATGGTGGTAAAGCCCGCTGGCAGGGTCGCCACGGGGGGCTCAGTCTCCGCCAGGAGGTCCGGGGGGGGATCCGGCGTGGTGGGAATGGCAATGGTATCGGGCAGAATGGCCTGAGGAGAGCGGCGGGGAGGAGCATTTTCCGCGACCTCGACAAAGACCGGGGCGGCATGCAGCAGAGGTGAGTCCGCCAGCGGAGAAGTGGGAGCCGGAGGCGCGGGCACCGGCGGTGGAGTGAAGAGCGATGGCGGCGGCTGCAGGCTGCTGCGCAGGTCATCCCAATCGGGCGCAGGCGACGATGGCTCTGGCGAGATGTTTTCCAAAAAGGGAGCCGATGGAGCACAAAGATCATCCAACGAAGCCGGGAGCGCAGTCTCGGGTGATGACGGCGAAGGGCGGCGGGAGGCCAGCCAGGCGAGTCCCCCCAGCACCAGAGCACCGCCCAGGCGGGAACGTGAACTCAAAATGGCCCCCGCAGCAGCGGCGACGGCCACCTGGGGCAATTTGGAACTGAGGTTGCCAGAGGAGGCGGCATCAGGGGGGAATGACGGGCGGGACATGGCTGCCACAGGCTACGCCACCTGCGCCACTCAGCAACCTTGCATTGTGTTTCACGCAGGGATGCTGGGGGTCAGCGGCACCCGGATGCGAAAGGTGGTCTCCACCCCAGGGGTACTGGTGAGGTCAATCGTGCCACCATGCGCCTCCACCGTGCGGCGGACGATGCTGAGGCCGAGCCCGGTACCCTTGATTTCGGGGGAGTGGTGCTTGTGCCCACGGAAGAAACGCTTGAAGACAAAAGGCAGATCGTGGGCAGCAATGCCGATGCCGTTGTCGGAAATCGTGAGCAGGCAGTGGTCGGCAAACCACTGGCCGGTGACCTTGAGGATGAGTCCCGGATTGGGGTTCTCCTTGATGGAGTTTTCCAGCAGGTTGGTGAACACCTGGTCCCAGTAGAAACGGTCGCCCACCATCTGGCCGCCATCAGGCGGGAAATCCAGGTTGATGCGGGCATCCCGCCCTTCCAGCATGGGGGACAGGTGGTCCAGGGCATCCTGCGCGCAGGAGCGTGCGGTGAAGGCCTCGAGATTGAGAGCGGAACTGCCGTTTTCCAGACGGGAGATGGTGAGCATGTCCTCAATGATGCGGATGATGCGCTTGCCATGCTTTTCCATGACGTCGAGGCAGCGACGCAGGGCCGTTTCATCCTTGATGAGGCCGCTTTGCAGCGTCTCGATGTAGCCGTTGATGAGGGTCAGCGGCGTACGCAGCTCATGGGAAGCATTGGCCACGAAATCCTTGCGCACCTGCTCGGCGAGGGTCTGCTCCGTGATGTCATAGACCATCAGCCAGGCTCCGGCTTCGGCCTTGGCCGGGAGCGGGGCGGCCTCGATGAGGTAATGGCGGGTGCTGATGGCCCCGGAGCCGAGGGTGGTGTGGACGTCGATCTCCTTCACCGTTCGACGCTGGTTTTGCAATGCCGCCTGCACAGTGTCGCTGACCTGGTGGTCTGAAAACTCCTCCAGCAGCGTCCGGCCGCGATGGATGGAGGGGCGATGGAAAAGGTGCCCCATCGTGCGGTTGCAGAACTTGATGCGCTGGTGGTCATCCACAATGACGACCCCCTGGCGGATTTCATTGAGCAGGGACTCGAAGAGACGGCGCAGATATTCCTCCTTGTTCAGCGCGTGCTGGGCTTCGGCCAGGCCCTGGAAGCGGGCGCTGAGCTTGTCGGCCTCGAAGATGGTGAGCCCTGCGGCCTTGGTCACTTGCTGGACGCTGCGGCGCCAGTGCTGCTCACGCCGCCAGGCCCAGGCTGCAAGGAGCAAGAGGGCGAGGCTAAGCAAGGTGATGGTCATGAAATGGAATCGGAGGGAAGCCGGAAAAAGGCGATGCAGATGTTGTTAGGCCGGTGGGCAGGAGGAGCAAGGAAAAGGTGTGCAACTCTCAGTACGTTGCATTTCCCTGCCCTGTTGACCGGCATGGAGTGAAAAAATCTCGGTTCACGAGGCGAGGCTGTCAGCCGCGATGGCGACGGGATCGGGGATGAACTGATAACCGGTACCGCGGACAGTGATGATGTGCCGGCCGGCCTCGCCCAGCTTTTCACGCAGGCGCTTGATGTGAGTATCCAGTGTGCGGGTGGCCACGTCATCGGAATAACCCCAGACTTCCCGCAGCAGCTCGGCGCGGGTGTGCACAGCCGTGACGTTTTCCAGCAGCACGGCGAGCAGCTTGAACTCCGTGGTGGTAAGGTCAATGGGAGTGCCATTGTGGAAGAACTTCATGTTCTTGCGGTCCAGCAGAAAGGCACCCGTTTTCACTTCGGAAACGTGGGTGACCTTTTTGGTCCGGCGCAGGATGGCCGAAATGCGGAGGGACAGCTCACGTGGGGAGAACGGTTTCGTGAGGTAGTCATCGGCACCGAGTTCCAGGCCGTTGATCTTGTCCGTCACCTGGGCCCGTGCGGTCAGCATGATGACAGGCACGGAACGCGTGCGGCTGTCAGCCCGCAACCGTTTGAAGATGGTCACCCCATCCTGGCCCGGAAGCATGAGATCGAGCACGACCAGGTCGGGCTCGTTCTCAATCACCGCATTCATTACCTGGAGTCCGTTGGTGATACAGATGCACTCATGCCCTTCACGCATCAGATGCAGGGTGATCAGCTCTGAAATATCCGGCTCGTCATCTACTACCAAGATTTTGCTCATATGGTCTGGCCATTTACATAAGTAGAGGGTCTGTCACCAAACTGTTCTTGGTGACATCTATGTCACAATCCGGAATTCCGCTTCACATTATTTCAACAATCCGAGTGACGCATTCGTCACAATGGATCACTTTGTAACGCAGACATTCTGCTCTCTATGGAGCTGAATCACAGCATGTGACATGAGGTTTTTGCTCATCACCGACACGTTCCCACCCGATATCAACGGGGTGGCGAGAACTCTTGCAACCCTGGCAACAGGCCTGAAACAGCGCGGTCATGACGTGGAGGTGGTGACCACCCTGGAGGCCGGACCTGAGGAGGCGGCGGACGCGGTCAAACGCCACACCGTCATGGCCATGCCCCTGCCCGGCTACCCGGGACTGCGCATGGGTTTCACCACCACTTGGCAGATGCAGGCGCTTTATGAGACCTTCCGCCCGGATGCCCTGTATGTGGCAACGGAGACACCTCTGGGCATCGCCAGCATCCGTGCAGGGAACAAAATGGGCATCCCGATGGTGTCGGGATTTCACACCAATTTCCAAACTTACCTCGAAGACTATGCCCTGCCGGGTCTGGAAGGTGTGGCCCAGGGCCTGCTGCGCAGCATTCACAATCAGACAGCCCGTACGCTGACACCCAGCACAGACACGGCAGCCATGCTGGAACGCTGGGGCATCCATAACGTCGGCGTACTGGGCCGTGGCGTGGATACGGATGTTTTTGATCCCTCCCGGCGCAGCACTGCCCTGCGCGAAAGCTGGGGCGCCACCGATGACACTCCGGTGGCCCTGTATGTGGGCCGCGTGGCCGCAGAAAAGAATCTGGAACTGCTGACGCGCGCCTTTGCCCGCTTCCGCGAGGTGCATCCCCAGGCCCGCTGTGTGGTGGTGGGGGATGGGCCGAAGCTGAAAAGCCTGCAGACCGAGCACCCTGAATTCCACTACGCCGGCCCGCGCACCGGGTCAGATCTGGGTGCCCACTACGCCAGTGCCGATGTGTTTGTCTTTCCCAGCATCACAGAAACCTTTGGCAACGTGGTGCTCGAGGCCATGTCCAGCGGCCTGCTGACCGTGGCCTATGATTACGCTGCCCCGCGTCTGCTGATCCGTCCTGGGGAAAACGGCCTGCTGGCCGCCTTTGATGATGAGGCGGACTTCCTCCAGCAATGTGAAAAGGCCGCCACTTCCTGGCAGGACTCCGCCCAGCGTCAGGCTGCCCGTGCGGCCGCCCGCCACCTGGGATGGCAGCGCGTGATCGAGCAATTCGAGTCCGAACTCATCACCGTCATTCCCCCTGCTCCGGCCAAAGACCCGGCTTGACCCGCCCCGCATTCTCCGCGTTCACTCTACCCCATGCCTGAAGATCCTGAAGACCTGCCTGACACTCCGACCAATCCGGAGAGGACGAAGACCAAGCTGCGTGCGCGCACGGTCTTCATCTCGGACGTGCATCTGGGCATGCCAGACTGCAAGGCGGCACAGGCCTCCCACTTCATCCGCAACACCCAGTGTGACAAACTGGTGCTCAATGGCGACATCATTGACGCCTGGCATCTGAAACGCCTCGGCGGCTGGAACAAGGCGCACACCCACTTCATCCGCACCGTGCTGAAGAAGATGGAAAAAGAGAACACGCAGATCATCTATCTGCGCGGCAACCATGATGACATCCTGGACCGCTTCATCCCTATCCGGCTCGACAACTTTCTGATCACGGATGAGCACATCCACCACACCCGCGAAGGCGACTATCTGGTGGTGCACGGAGACGGCTTCGACCATGTGACGACGAACCATCCGTGGATCGCCAAGCTCGGCGGCATCGGCTACAACATCCTGCTGCGCGTGAACCGCGCCTACAACTGGTACCGCCGGGTGCGTGGCAAGGAAAGCTTCTCCCTCAGCCGCTGGGTAAAGCTGAAGGTGAAGTCTGCCGTGAGCTTTGTCGGCAAGTATGAGGAGCAGCTGCAGGAACTGGCCAAGGCCAAAGGCTGCAAGGGCATCATCTGCGGCCACATCCACAGCCCCGCCAACAAAGTGGTGGGCCAGACCCACTACCTGAATTCCGGCGACTGGGTGGAATCCCTCACCGCCATTTTGGAACACGACAACGGCGAGTTCGAAGTCATCACCTATGACCAGTTTTGCGAACGCACCAACCGTGAACCCAAGGGGGATGCCGTGGTCGCCGAAGTTGCCAACGAAGGCAAAATAGGTGTCGAAAACGTCACACTGCCCATGTAGCCTCAGCCTTAGCCCACGCCACTGATGCAAGAGCATATTTTGTCAACTTTCGACCAATCCCTCGACCGCCTGCGCGAGCAGGTACTCACCATGGCCAGCATTGCCCGCCGCAATCTGGGCAGTGCCATGCGCGGCCTGCTGGAGCGCAATACGGACCTTTGCAACGCCGCCATCGCCGCGGACCAGGACGTGAACGAACTGGAGAAAAGCATCGACCAGCTGGGCATGCAGATCCTGCTGAAATTCCAGCCTACGGCGCACGATCTGCGTCAGGTGATGGGCACCATCCGCGTGGCCAACAATCTGGAACGCATCTCCGACCAGGCATGCAGCATCGCCAAACGGGCCCGCGCTATCAACCTGCTGCCGGAAATCCCGGAGCTGACGCTGATCCAGCCTGTGTATCACCTTTGCGCCCGGAACCTGGAGGCCAGCATCCAGGCCTTTACCAATGCCGACCCGGAAGCCGCCGCCGCCAGCCGCCTGCTGGACAAGGAACTGGACGCCGCCGAAAAGTCCGTGGATCAGGCGCTGCTGCGCGTGATGGAGGCCCGTCAGGCCCCGCTCGAAGGCTACCTGCACCTCATCTTTGTGGCCCGGTTTCTGGAGCGCGTGGGCGACCACGCCAAGAACATCTGCGAAGACACCATCTTCATCGAACGCGCTCAAGACGTGCGCTTTGACAAGAACAAGCGGCTTGATCCGCAGAGCTGAGGCGCTGGCATACCTGTGTGCAGCACTCATCCAACCTCGGATGAGCGCTGCGATGAAACGGGTCTTCAGTCAATCGTCATCGTGTGCTGCCATTCTGCCATGCGCCAGCGACCCCGGCGAACATCACGAAGATCGTGAACATCAGCACCAAAAGGGTGACGATGCCGGTGAACTTCCAAAAGGACCGCTGTTGCTCCAGGGCCGAAACGAGGTCCTCCATGCTGCGGGAGGCCACCAGACGATTGATCCGGCTGCTGTAGGCCCAGAGCTTGATGGCCGGGAAAATGTACACGATGCCCATCAAAAAATAGCCGACAGCCGCCCCGATGAGGATCCAAAATTCAGGCATGCCCAAAGGCATTTTGTCTGGATTTTTTGAGGCCATGAAGACCACAAAACCAGAGGAAATCCCGCCCAAAACCAAAATCACAGAGAAGAGCCACAGCGCCACCGAGACCAGTCTCACCCACACCTTCGTACGCTGCATCGGCGTCACCGCCTCCAGGGGGACAGGCTCGGTTGGGGAACCAGTGCTGCCAAACAGATTGGCCGAGGGGGCTGAGTAGGGATTTTCCATGAGCGCGCGAAATAAGAGCTGCCCATGACGGGAAGCCCGGGCATTCTTCACGAGGGCAGGCTCAAAGCAATGCTGAGTTACCTCATCGGGAGCTTTGCATCTGCATTAAAAAGGCTTATCCGGGATAAGTTTCACTCCGGGGTTGTCAAACAACGTGGCTGCCGCTTCATTCTCAGGCGTTGATTCTCCGATGGCTGCCCTCACTCTTGCTGACACCCTCCAACCTGTGGAACTTGCCGATGGGGTGGAGATCCACCTGCGGGTGGCCGGGCCGGCGGTGCGCAGCCTCGCCTGGCTGGTGGATCTGCTGATCTTTCTGGTCCTCATCGTGGCGCTGTTCCTGGGTCTGACGTTGATGGGCCCCAGCCTGGGGGACAAGACCGTACAGGGTATCCTCATGCTGTGCTTTTTCCTGCTGTCGTGGTTCTACAATGTCTTTTTTGAGATGACCCGGAAGGCGGCCACCCCGGGGCAGCGAATGATGAAGCTAAAGGTCTCCAGCGTTTCCGGTGCGCCGGTGCGCCTGCCACAATCCATCATCCGCAATCTGCTGCGTGTGATCGATTTCATGCCGGGCTGTTATCTCTTTGGGCTGATTTGCAGCCTGTTCAACCAGCGCTTCCAGCGCCTGGGGGATCTGGTGGCGGATACCGTGGTGGTCTATGCCGAGCCGGAACATATCAAGGTGTCTGGGCAGCGGGTGAATGTGGAGCCTGAGGCCCCGCCTGTGGCACTCTCCCGGGCGGAGCAGGCGGCACTGCTGCAGTTTCTGGAACGGGCACCGCAATGGTCGGATGCACGTAAATCGGAGCTGGCGGATGTGCTGGAGCCGCTGACTGGCAAGACAGGCCTAGCCGGGCTGACCCGCGCCTGCGCGATGGGTGTGTGGCTGCAAAAGGGCGGCCAGGGATAACCAACTTTGCAACCATGACTCCGGCCCAGTTTGAAAAAGAAAATGAAGCCCGCTGGCAGCGGCTGCAGGCGCTGCTGGACGAGGTGGAGTCCAAAAAGAAAAGTGAGGGCGTGGAGGAGCTGCCCCAGCTTTTCCGCCAGGCCTGCCATGACCTCAGCGTGGCCCAGCACCGCATGTACGGCCCGCGGCTCGTCGGGCGGCTGAATGCCCTCGCGATCAATGGCTATCGCACGCTGGAAAGGCGCATCAGCGGCGGCTGGGAACGGCTGGCGCAGATGGTCTTCACCGAATTCCCGCGCGCCGTGCGGGCGGAGCGGGGGCTCTTCTGGTTTTGCATGGCCATGTTCTGGGGGCCTTTCCTTTTTCTCGCTGCGTGGACGCCGTTTGACCCGGAATGGGCCATGTCCATCCTCGGGCCGGATGGCATGATCCAGATGGAAATGATGTATGGCAAGGGCACCTCCCCGCATGACTACATGCGCGAGGAGTTTGGCTCGAACTTCGGCATGTTCGCCTACTACATCTGGAACAACGTGGGCATTGACCTCCGCACCTTTGCCGGCGGCCTTTTGGGCGGCGTGGGTTCCATGATCATCATGCTTTTCAACGGTGCCCATTTGGGCGCGGCGACCGGCTATGTCCACCACGCCTGCAACCCGGAAACATTTTACTCCTTTGTCGCCGGACACTCCGCCCCCGAACTGATGGGCGTGGTGATCTCTGGCATGGCCGGCATGCGGCTGGGACTTTCATTGGTGAAACCGGGCCCGTATGACCGCAGGACAGCGCTGGTGCTGGGGGGCCGACGAGCGCTGGTGCTCATCACCGGGGCGGCGCTGATGACGGCCTTCGCGGCGGTGATCGAGGGCTTCTGGTCGGCCAATCCCTTCCCTCCCCTGCTCCGTTATTCGGTGGGCGGCATGATGTGGCTGCTGACGCTGGGCTACCTGTTTTTGAGCGGAAAGGAGCGGCCTCATGCGTCTTGAGGATCTCACCATCACCCTGCGCCCGCGCCTGTCCTGGGAAGCGGCAGATCTGGGCTGCGCCCTGGTGCGCCGGGACTACGGGAGGGTGCTGCTGCTGTGGCTCATCTCCACTGTGCCCGTATGGGCGCTGCTGGCCGTGCTCCTGTGGAATCAGCCGATCGTTTTCGGCCTGGTGGCCTGGTGGCTGAAGCCGCTGTATGACCGCCTGCCTCTGCACTACCTCAGCCGGGCCGCCTTCGGGGCCAAGCCCTCGCTGAAGGAGTCACTGCGCGAATGGCCGCGCCTGTGGTCACGCTTTTTGTTATCCGCCCTGGTCTTCAGACGCCTGTCCTTCATCCGCAGCTTTGCCCTGCCGGTGTGGATGCTGGAGGGCCAGCGAGGCAAGGCGGTAAAAAAACGCCTGCACGCCCTGGCGGTGGATGGCGGCAGCAGTGGCACCTCGGTGACCTTTGTGTTTTTAAAGCTGGAGATCGCCGTTTTTCTGGGGATCAAAGCGCTGGTGAGCTCCCTGGGGCCATCCTCCGGCCTTCCCGATTTCGGTGAGCTGTTTTTAAACCCCAGCGGCTACATGGAAAGCGCCCAGGCCCAGATGTGGTTCAGCAATGCGATTTACCTCTGCGCCATGACCGTAGTGGAGCCCTTTTACGTCGGTGCAGGCTTTGGCCTCTACCTGAACTCCCGCACCAAGATCGAAGGCTGGGACATTGAGCTGGTCTTCCGTCGCTTGGCAGCCCGGCTGCGCCCTCTCGCTGCAGCAGCTTTGGCCTTTCTGCTCCTGCTGCCAGCAGCCCTGCAAGCTCAGCAGCCACCGCCCGGTCAAACCACTGAAGAGGTGGAGGCAGCCCTTCAAGAGATCTTGGCAAAGCCGGAGTTCAAAGAACACAGCCGCACCCAGCAATTGTGGATTCCCGATGGAGCAAAGGACCCAGAAACTCAGGGCTCCATGCGGGGGGATCCCGGCTGGCTCGGCTGGCTCTTCTATGGGATCGTCTCTGTGGTAGTGGCCATCTTCCTGGGTTGGGGCATTCGCTGGCTGATTTTAAACAAGCACCTCTTCCGGGGTGGAGCAGGCCGGGTGAAGGTGACTCAGGAAAACGGCCCTCGTGTGGTCATGGGGCTGGACATCACCAGTGAGAGCCTGCCTGAAGACATCGTCAAAGCTGCCCATGCCGCCTGGGTCAACGGCCAGTTGCGGGAAGCCCTCAGCCTCCTGTACCGGGGTTCGCTTTCAAGGTTGGTGGAACAGCGGCGGCTGCCCATCCGGGACAGTGATACCGAGGATGACTGCCTGCTGCAGGTGGCTGGTTTGGGCGATGCAGCCGTGACGGATTTCTTTCGCCAGCTGACGCTGGTCTGGGTGCGCGCAGCCTATGCGGGCAAGGAGGCTGGGGAGACTGAATTTGAAACCCTATGCCACACTTGGCCCTTTGCTCCGGCGACGACGCACACGAAGCCTCGCCAGCGTGTATTTGCCAGCGTGGCCATGACCTTGCTGCTGCTTCCGTTTCTCACCGGCTGCGACGGTGGTCACTGGGAAGAAGTCACCCTTCCTTTGGGCTACAAAGGCGAGGCCCGGACGAACCCCTTTCTCGCAGCGCAGCAACTGCTGGAAGTCTATGGCCATGAGGCCGAGCGCCTGCCCACGCTGAAGGAACTGCCTGATGCCTGGGATGGCGTCGTCGTCGTTTCCGGCGAGTCTGGCATGCCGGAGGCACGGGCCCGCCAGTTGCTGGACTGGGCCCATGAGGGAGGCCACCTGATTTATACCGTCGCTGGCTGTGCGCCCTACAGTGACTGGGGCATGTTTAGCGGAATGGCCTCTTATGCCTACACAGGCAATGAAGACCGGGCCGATCCCGTGCTGGAGGCTCTCGGCGTGAAGGTGGAAAGTGCAGACAATCTGAAAGCGCTGATCGAAACCTTGCAGGAGAAATTCAAACCAGAGCAGGCCAAGCCTGAGAAAAAAGAAGCCCCCCAGGATGAGACAGCCCCGAAGCCCAAGGAGAGCCCCACAGAAAAGCCCGCCGAAACTGAGGATGAAAAAAGCGCCCTGCATGAGCCTACCGATGTGCCGACCTTGCGCAGCAAGATGAAGTTCGGTCCGGTGACCTATGAGGTGGACTTTGTGGATGTGCTGAAGCTGAGCCTGAACCGCGCTTTGGCTCCTGAAGAGGAGGTCTCGGGCACCGTGGAGCAGGCGACCGCGCTCAGCCTCGTTCATGGCGATGGGCGGGTGACCATGCTGAACCATGCGCGTCCGCTGCGAAATCGCTACCTGGATGAAAACGACCACGCCCGCTGGCTCCTGGCCTTGGTCGGGGACGAGCCGCGCTCCGTGCAATTCATTGTCACCTTGCAGAGCAGCTTCTGGAACCTGCTGTGGACCCGTGCCTGGATGCCCCTGGTGGGCCTCGCCCTGCTGACGGTGATCTGGCTGTGGGTTTACATGCCACGCTTTGGCCCGATGCGTCAGGTGGTGCTGCATGACACCAAACACTTTGCCGAACACATCGGTGCCTTGGGGCAGTTTTTTTATCGGATGCAGCGCCCGGACATCCTTCTCGGTGCCGCAGCAGATGCCCTGCGTGCCCGCGCCCTGCGGCTGCATCCCCATTTGGGCAATCTGGATGATGAGGCCCTGGTGCAGATGCTGGTGCCCATCTCACCCATTCCCCCAGAGCGCATCCGCACCGCCCTGAAGCCCCCCGGCAAAGTGCCCGGCCATGAGATGGTGCGCCTCCTTCAGGACCTGCAAATGCTGAAGACCGCCCTGGGCTGAACCGGACAGTTTCTCGCAAATTGCCAATGCAACGTCAGTTGACGCCTCGCGTGCCCTGCCCATGAGTGCAGGCCCTCGATTTTACCCTCCACTTTTCTTTCATGAAACCTACCCTTCTCATCCTCGCTGCCGGCATGGGCAGCCGTTACGGCGGTCTGAAACAGCTCGATGCCATGGGCCCTTCGGGCGAAGTGGTGCTGGACTACTCCGTGTTTGATGCGATCCGCGCTGGTTTTGGCAAAGTGGTGTTTGTGATCCGCCGCGACTTTGAAGAGCAGTTCCGCACGCAGATCGGCAGCAAGTTTGGCGACCGCATCTCCGTGGACTATGCCTTCCAGGACATCAATGATCTGCCAGCCGGTTTCACCGTGCCTGAAGGCCGCACCAAGCCCTGGGGCACCGCCCATGCCGTGCTCGCTGCCGAAGGTGTGGTCAACGAGCCCTTCCTGATGATCAATGCCGATGACTTCTACGGTCGCGACGCCTTTTCGAAGATCGGCGCGGATCTGGCCTCCGTGCGCCCGACCGATGGCAAGAGCCACTACTCCATGGTCGGCTTCTACCTGAAGAATACCCTCTCCGACCACGGCAGCGTGGCACGCGGCGTCTGCACCCGCGGTCCTGATGGCATGCTAAGTTCCGTCACGGAAATGACCAAGATCTTTCGCACGCCGACCGGTGCTGAGAACCGCGAGAGCGAGCCTCCGCTTCCCCTGACAGGCGAAGAAGTCGTCTCCATGAACTTCTTCGGCTTCACACCGGACATCTTTGGCCACCTGCGCGCAGCCTTCACCAAGTTCCTCGAAACCAGCGGCATCGACCTCAAGTCCGAGTGCTATGTGCCCAAGGAAGTGGACGTCCTGATCCGCGATGGCAAAGCCGACGTGACGGTGCTGGAATCCAACGATTCCTGGTTCGGAGTCACCTACCCAGAAGACAAGGCGGACGTCGTCGCCAGCATCCGCGCCCTGGTCGCCGCCGGTGCCTATCCGGAGAATCTTTGGGCCTGATCCTGTATTGTCCTTGTTCAGAGAGGGCAGCTTTCCTCTCTGGACAACAGAGGACGACTGTGAAAACATCGTTACGAAATCCGCATCGTTCAGATTCGGACGAAATGACCCATCTCCACCGTGCCTGCCACCTCGACGCTCCCCAGCCCTGATGTTGCCGCTCCAGCGGACCTGCGTGATGACTTTCTAAAGACTTTGCGCTGCATGATTCTCTCCCGGATTCTGGAAGAGAAACTAGGAAGTCTTTACCGGGCTGGCGGTCGAATCGTCGGCGGGGTTTATCTCGGCCGCGGCCAGGAAGCCTTCAGCGCCGCAGCGGGGAACAACCTCCGTTATGGCAAAGACATCTATGGCCCGCTGATCCGTGACCAAGCCGGAAGGCTGGCCTATGGCGAGCCGATTCTGGACGCCATGCGTACTTACCTCGGCGTGGTCACCGGTCCCATGCGTGGCCGTGATGGCAACATCCACCGCGGCCGCCCAAAAGAGGGTTGCATGGCCATGATTTCGCACCTGGGCAGCCTTCTTTCCGTGGTGGCCGGTGCCTTGTTTGCACGGCGGCTGCGCGGCACCCTCGGCGACAGTGTGGGTGCCACGAGCATCGGCGATGGCGGCACTTCCACAGGCGCATTTCATGAAGGACTGAACATGGCCTCAGTGGAAAGGCTTCCTATGGTGATCAGCATCGCCAACAACCAGTTCGCCTACTCCACTCCCACCAGCCGCCAGTATGCCTGTGAAGACCTGGTGGACCGCGCCATCGGCTACGGCGTGGATGGGCACAGTGTGGATGGCACAGATCTCCTGGCCTGCGTGGCCACCTTCCGCACCGCCTTTGCCCGTGCCCGTGCCGGCCACGGACCTCAGCTGGTGGTGGGCAAACTCCTGCGCCTGGGCGGCCATGGCGAGCATGACGACGCCTCCTACATTCCCGATTCCGCCAAGCACAAGCACGAGGCACGAGACTGCATCGAGGTGGCCAAAAGGCAGGCCGTCGAGCTGGGCTGGGCCACGGAGGCGGATTTCCGCAACTGGGAGGAAGAAGCCCGCCGCGATGTGGATGCGGCGCAGGCCATTGCCAGTAAAGAACCCACACCCGATCCCTACCGGGAAACCTGGCACGCACTGTCCACCAGTGAGCTTGTAGAGGGACAGCACGGATGAGCATCACCTATCTCGAAGCGATTCGCGAGGCGCAGTATGAGGCGCTCCGCACCGACCCCAACGTCTTCCTTTACGGGCAGGACATCAGCACCTTCGGCGGAGCCTTCAAGGCCACGAAAAACCTGAGCCGCGAGTTTCCTGGCCGCGTGTTTGATTCGCCCATCAGCGAAGATGCCATGATCGGCATGGCCGTCGGCGCAGCGGTGGAGGGCGCACGCCCGATCATCGAAATGCAGTTCGCGGACTTCTCCTCGGTGGGGTTCAACCAGATCGTCAACCAGGCGGCCACACTTTATTGGCGCACGAACACCCCCTGCCCCATCACCATCCGCATGCCTTCCGGCGGCACTCCCGGCAGCGGCCCGTTTCACAGCCAGAGCATGGAGAGCATCTATGCCCATTATCCCGGGATCGTCATCCTCACTCCGGCGACCGTCGAAGACGCCTACTGGATGCTGCTGGAAAGCGTGAAGCTGAATGACCCTGTCATTTTCTGCGAGCACAAGTTTCTCTACTATCACCTGAAGGCCGAAGGCTTTGGCGAATCCCTGCCCATCGGCAAGGCGCGTATCGCCCGCCCGGGTCGCGATGCCACAGTGGTCACCTACAGCGCCATGCTGCATGAAGCGCTGAAATCGGCTGAAGAATTGCAGATGGATGGCTATCAGGTGGAAGTGGTGGACCTCCGCAGTGTGAAACCCATGGATACGGATACCATTCTGGCCTCCGTCTCCCGCACCGGCCGCCTGCTGGCCGTGGGTGAGGCATTCCCTTGGGGCGGAGTGACTGCGGAAATCATCGCCCGCGTCAGCAGCGAGGCCTTCCACATGCTGGATGCACCGCCCATGCGGCTGAACAGCAAGGACACGCCGATCCCCTACCATCCGAACCTTTGGAAGAGCCACCGGCCCACGACCTCCAGCATCACCGCCGCGCTGCGGGACCTGCTGCGGTATTGAGGGATCATCTTGCCAGCCTTGGATTTGCCGCCTAGCCTGGGGGCATGAAAAAACTGCTGTTTCTTCTCCTCATCCTGTTTGTCCTGGCGGGGGCTGGCCTGGGGGCGGCCTCCTGGTGGGTCATGCGCAAGATGGGCCCGGAGACATGGGTGGAACTGGCTGAAAAAAACTGGAACTGCCGTGCCGAGTTGGGCGATGCCAAGCTGAGCCTGCTCACCCGGCCCGCCACCCTCAAACTCATCGGCGTGAAACTGGCCCCGCGTGATACGGAGGTGGCCAAACGCTACGCTGAACGCGCCCCGCTGGCAGAGGGCGTGGCCGTGCTGGAGGTGCCTGAAATCATTCTGGAAGTGAAGCTCGATGACCTGCTGAACAAGCGGCTCTTTGTGGAGCATCTGCGCATCATCAAGCCCCGTGTGCGGGAGACCCAGGATGCCCAGGGCAACAGTTCCCTGGAGGCCCTGTTCAAGAGACCGGGGACATCCGAGGCCGTCGCCGCCACTCCTGCCACCTCACCTCCGCCACCGAATGTGGAAAGCCAGGCCTCCGATGAGCCCAGCCCAGCCCTGGCCTATGCCGTGCAGGCCATCACCCTGGAAAAAGGCCTTTTTGACATCACCAGCGGCACCACCAGGGTGCTTGCCCAGGATCTCGATTTCAATCTCACCGGCATTGATGTGGACAAGAATGATCTGGCCAATCACAACCGCATCTTGGCCACCCTCAGCACCCGAATCGTGGTGAATGGCATGGCCCGCATCGAAGGTGCCAAACGCCCGGCCGAATTGGCCAATCTGATGCTCACAGGCAAGGGCGAAGTCACCCCTTACAACCTCCAAACCGGAAAATGGAACCCCTTCACCAAACTGACCCTCACCCTGGCCAAAGGCTCCACCCTCGCCGGCCACATGACCATCGGCGATGCCGCAGGCAAGGAACTGCGCAAACTCCAGGAATACGGTGTGGACCTGGCCCCTGTGGTCATCGGCGGTCCGCTGATGGCAGATGCCGTGGTCATTGGTGACTTTTCCAATGACCGCTTCATCACCCGCAGCCCCACCCTCTTTGTTTTCCCGGAATATGAGGTCGCCATCGAGCCCAAATCTTGGGTCAATGCAGCCCAGGACCGCCATGAGATTGAACTGCGTCTCTCCTGCGGCCAGGCCTTGCAGACCCGGCTGATGAGCGGCATCTCGCAAGCCAAACTCGGCGAATCCCTTGCCCGGGGCCTTACCAAAGCTCTCTCAGACGACAAAGGACGCATGACCTTTGACATTGAGTCTTCCGGCTCCCTCTCCGATCCCAAAGTGAAACCCAAGACTGATCGCGTTCTCAAAAATCTGATGCGTGGCGAGGGCTTGGGCGACCTGCTGGAAGGCCTGATCAAGAAGCTATAATTTAAGATCGCCCTACGGGGCGCTCTCCCGGATGGATTTAAACGATTCGCAGGCCCTCACCTGAGATTCAATAACAGCCCATCATAAAAACACCTCGTACCAGGGGCCATTACAGGGACACCCGTGCGGTGGCAGTCGTGGCTTCCGTCTCTTTGGACCACTTTTCGGCATGCTTGGCCATGTCAATGTCCAGACGGGTGATCCCTCCGGCACTGTGGGTGGTAAGCTTCACCGTCACCTTGCACCAGCCGACGAAAAGGTCGGGATGGTGGTTCATTTCTTCGGCCGACTGAGCCAGCATTTGTACAAATTCGATGCCCTTCAAATAGGAGGCAAAACGGTAATTCTTCACCAGATCCGCACCCTCACGCTTCCAGCCAGGAAGGTGGGCCAGGGCCGCTTCGATATCATCAAGAGTGAGGAGAAGACGCATGAAAAAGTGAGGGAATGTGAGGGCTGTCTTTTGTCTAATATCGCAAACTTGCGCCTTTTATACGATAAAATTCATAATTTATAAAAAAGGAAGAGAAAAACGCTCTTCTTTTTATTTTTCTAAGACTAAACAATAACAATGCGACCCATTAAATTATCCATAATCTTAGATCGTTTAAACTTCAATTCAATAACTAAGCCAAATCTTTGCCTGAGTTGCATCATTAAGTTTATGAAAGTGTGCTGTCAGGCAATGAGAAGCCCTTCGAAAATGAGTGTGGGTCATGGTTCTGCCCCCGCTCGTAAGTTGACACTGGACGAGCCGCCTCCATGCTCACCCCCTGAAGTCGCCGAAGCTCTTTTCTCCTTTTTACCCCCATGCATTCCTCCCTTGAACTGAAACGCGAAGTCGAAGCCATCCAGATCCCCAGCGGCGACTCCATCAATCTGCCGCTGGGCATGAAGGTCATCATCACCCAATCCCTGGGCGGCACTTACACGGTGGCCACAGATTTTGGTCTGGCCCGCATCAGCGCCAAGGATGTGGATGCTCTGGGCATTGACCCTGAAGCGGCCAAAAAAGACTCCGAAAGCAGCTCTTCCAATATTCCGGAAAACGCCAGCGATCTGGAAGCCCAGGTTTGGAACCAGCTCAAAAACGTCTATGATCCCGAAATCCCGGTGAACATCGTGGATCTGGGCCTAGTGTATGATTGTCAGGTCGAACAGACCGAAGAAGGCAAAAACCGCGCCGTGGTGAAAATGACTCTCACAGCCCCCGGCTGCGGCATGGGCCCCACCATCGCCGCCGATGCCCAGAGCCGTATCATGACCATCGAAGATATGGACGATGCCGCCGTGGAACTCGTTTGGGAACCCGCCTGGAACCAGGGCATGATCTCCGTGGAGGGGAAAATGAAGCTGGGGATGATCTAAGCCCTCAACGGCAGAACACCTGAAAAGCCCCAATCACCTTGGGGCTTTTTTTTGTGCCTGGTGGCTCAGGTCTCTCAAAGGATCAGCATGCAATCGCCATAGCTGAAGAAACGATAGCGCTCGCGGATGGCCTCTTCATAGGCGCGGAGGATGAGATCCTTTCCTGCAAAGGCACTCACAAGCATGATGAGCGTGGACTTCGGCAGGTGGAAGTTCGTCAGCATGGCCCCGACGGCACGGAATGGGTAACCTGGATAGATAAAGATGTCCGTGCTGCCGCTTTGGGCCACCACCTGGCCGTCATGATCGCGTGCCACCGTCTCCAGCGTACGCATGGCTGTCGTTCCCACGGCCACCACGCGCTTCGCAGCCTGCACAGCGGCAGCGGTCTCTGCACTGACCTGATAATTTTCGCTGTGCATGACATGCTCTTCCAGCTTATCGGCCTTCACAGGTTGAAAGGTGCCCACACCGACGTGCAGAGTCACAAAAGCATGGGGAAGCTTTTCTAAAATCTCAGGCGTGAAATGCAGACCTGCCGTGGGCGCGGCGATGGCTCCCGCAGCCTGCGCAAACACGGTCTGGTAACGCTCGCGGTCCGCAGGCTGGTCATCACGGCCCATGTAGTGCGGCAGGGCCAGGTGGCCATGCGTGGCCTCATCCACTTCACGATCCCACTGCAGGATGCGCTCGCCATTTTCCAGGATGTCTTCCACCGTGCCGGTCGCTTCACCGATCTGCACCGTGTGGCCAAGGCGGAACTTCTTCCCAGGCTTCACCATGCAGCGCCAGCGAGTGGCCGTGAGGGGTTCCAGCCGCAGCACCTCGCGGCTGCCCTCATTGGAAAAATAGCGCGCCGGGACGACACGGGTGTCGTTCATCACCCAGAGGTCGCCCGGCCTCACATACTGAGGCAAATCCGCAAAGGAGCGATGCTCCAGCGTGCCCGCTTCCCGGTTCACCACCAGCATGCGCGAGGCCGCGCGGTCGGGCAGCGGCTCGCTGGCGATGAGTTCAGGCGGGAGGTGGTAATCGAAGTCGGAGGTGAGCACGGCGGGAGCGTGCAGGTTTACGGGCGAAGCCGTGGCCATGAAAGGGAAAAATGAACTCAGGAAAAGCCGTGCATCCACTTGCCAGGGATGTGGCCAGCTTCCAGGGTGGGCGCTCCTTTTATGCGCCTTCTACCGCTCGCCCTCCTCTCATTGATCACGGCCGCCCCCCTTCCCGCTGCCGACAAGGACTTCCCGCTCGTTTCGGCGCAGGAGTGCCGCCCTCGCGACGGTCTGCCCAACTTTTTGGCCAAGGTGAGCAAGCCGGGTGCCGAAGTGCGCATCGGCTACCTCGGCGGCAGCATCACCGCCCAGCAGGGCTGGCGGCCCAAGACCCTCGCGCACTTTCAGAAGACCTATCCGCAGGCCAAGATCAGCGAGATCAATGCGGCCATCGGCGGCACAGGATCGGACCTCGGTGTCTTCCGCCTGAAGCAGGACGTGCTGGATCACCAGCCGGACCTGCTCTTTGTCGAGTTCGCCGTCAATGATGGCGGGGCTGCGCCGGAGCAGATCCATCAGTGCATGGAGGGCATCGTTCGCCAGACGTGGAAGACGCTGCCAGACTGCGACATCTGCTTTGTTTACACCGTGACAGAGGCCCTCGTCGGCCCGCTGAAAGAGGGCAAGTTCCAGCGTTCTGCCAGCGCCATGGAATCCATCGCCGACCACTATGGTATCCCCACCATTCACATGGGCCTGGAAGTCGCCAAGCTGGCCAAGGAAGGCAAGATTGAATGGCGAGCCAAACTCCCCAAGACCGACGAAGAAAAGAAGGCGCTGGGAGATAAGTTCGTCTTCGCACCTGACAGCGTGCATCCGCATGTGGAAACCGGCCACGAGCTGTATCTGGCCGCCATCGTGCGCTCGCTGGCCCCTATCCAGGCCGCCTCCAAAACCCCGGCTCCGCATGCCCTGAAGGAAGCCTTCATCGCCACCAATTACGAGCAGGCCCAACTGGCCCCTATCACGGAAGCCAAGCTCTCTTCCGGCTTCAGCCTCCTGGACCCAAAGACGGACGACTTCGGCAAACGCTGGGCCAACCGCATGACCACGCTGCACAAAGGCAACCAACCGGGCGAAACCATCACCTTCAAGTTCAAAGGCACCCGCTGTGCGCTTTATGACCTCGTCGGCCCGGATTGCGGACAGGTGATTGTCACCCTGGACGATCAGCCCAGTAAGATCGTGCCACGCTTTGATCCTCATTGCACTTACCACCGTCTTTCCACGTTGATGATCGGCAGCAACCTTGAAGATAAGCTGCACACCGTAAAGATCGAGATCCATCCCGATCAGCCGGACAAGGTGGCCATCCTGGCCAAAAACAAAAACGTCATGGACAAGCCGGAGCGCTTTAACGGCACCTCCGTTTATGTCGGTGCCATCCTCCTGGTGGGTGAAATCGTGAAGTGACGCCGATAAAACCCCGCGACTTCATGCGCGGGGTTTCATGTGCCAGTGGCGGCGCTTTCAGAATGGCTTCAGGAGCCGCTCACAGCGTCGCTTTTTTCACCTTGCCGAATTCGGTGCCGAGGAACCGTTTGGCCAGGGCCTCCGCCTGTTCAGCAAGGTCGGTCAGGTAGATCTCCAGGGTCGGCTTGCCCTTGGCTGTGCGCAGCAGGCCCTTCTCCTCCAACATGCGTTGCGTGTGGGCCGCACAGGTGCTGGCGCTGTCCACCAGTCGCACCTTGTTGCCGAGCATTCGCTTCAGCACGGGGATGAGCAGCGGGTAGTGCGTGCAGCCGAGCACCAGGGTATCCATGCCCTTGTCCAGCAGGGGCTTGAGGTATTCCTTGAGTACGGATTTCAGCGCCGGGTGGTCCGTCCAGCCTTCTTCGACAAAAGGCACGAGCAAGGGCGTGGCGATGGCATGGATCTGAAGGTCCGGCTTTCGCATGGCCAGGGCATACTGATAAGCACTGCTGCGGATGGTGCCTGCCGTGCCGATGATGCCCACGCGCTCGCAGGAATCATCCGCCAGGGTGGCTTCCACACCGGGCTCCAGCACACCGATGACGGGCACACGAAAGGTGGCCTGCAAAACCGGCAGCGCATGGGCCGTGGCGGTGTTGCAGGCAACGACGACGGCCTTCACGCCGTGGCTGACGAGGAACTGGGTGTCCTCCACGGAAAAGCGGCGGATGGTATCGGGCGATTTCGAGCCATAGGGCACCCGTGCGGTGTCGCCGAGATAGATGATGGACTCATTCGGCAACAGCTCCCGCAGGGCGCGCACGACCGTCAGCCCGCCGACGCCAGAATCGAACACACCAAGGGGGGCAGAGGAGTCAGGAGAGGTCATGGAAAAGAATAACAGGCGCTTTCGACAGCATTCACACGAAATGCAGGATGAACAGGAGGGATTTCGAACTACCTTCGCTTCCGGTCAATCCCGTTTCATCCCCCCGATGCTCACGCCTCTCGATCTCAAGCTCTTCCGCGATGTCAATCGCATGAAGGGGCAGATCATCGCCGTCTCCCTGGTCATGGCCTGCGGTCTGGCGATGATGATCATGACGCGCAGCCTCATCCTGACCCTGGAAGGCACGCGCGATGCCTACTATCAGCGCTACCGGATGGCAGATGTGTTTGGCTCGCTGAAACGTGCGCCGCTTTCCATGAAGGAACGGATGGCGGAGATCCCCGGTGTGGCCGCCATCGAAACTCGGGTGGTGCTGGATGCGGTGCTGGACCTGCCAGGCGTGCTGGAACCCTGCACCGCCCATATCGTCTCCCTGCCGGAGGACCGGGACCCGCTTTTAAACCAGATCTTCCTGCGCCGGGGGCGCATCCCACGGGTGGATGCACGCGGCGAGGCCGTGGTGAGCGAGGCCTTTGCCCTGGCCAACAAGCTGGACCTCGGGGACAGCGTACATGCCATCATCAATGGCCGCCGGGACCGCATCACCGTGACGGGGATCGGCCTGTCGCCGGAGTTTGTCTTCGAAGCCCGCGCCGGGGAGACCCTGCCGGATAACAAACGATTTGGCGTCTTTTGGATGAACTACAGGGCCGTGGCCGTGGCCTACAACATGGACGGGGCCTTCAATGACTTTGTCGTGGACATCGCCCCAGGGGCCGAACCGGGGCCCGTGATCGCCGAGATGGACCGCCTTTTGATGAGCTATGGAGCCATTGGCGCCTACACACGAAAGGACCACGGCAGCGCTGCGCGCGTGGATGATGAACTGCGGGTGCTCAATGCGCTCTCCGTGGCCTACCCGGTGGTGTTTCTCAGCGTGGCGGCCTTCATGGTGAATGCCGTGCTGGCGCGGCTGGTGCGCCTGCAGCGGGAACAGATCGCCCAGCTCAAGGCCCTGGGTTACTCCTCCTGGCAGGTGGGGCGGCACTACCTGGGCTTTGCCATGGTCATCGTGGTCGTCGGCTCCATCATGGGCGGCGTGGCAGGCCGCTTCATGGGCAATGGATTGCTCAGCATGTATGAGCTGTTCTTCCGCTTTCCATCCCTCAAGTTCATGCTCGATTACAGTGCCCTCGGGGTGGCCCTGGCCGTCAGCGCAGGGGCCTCCTTTCTGGGCGTGCTCAGCGTGGTATGGATGGCGGTGAAACTGCCCCCGGCCGAGGCGATGCGGCCGGAACCTCCTGCTGATTTTAAACCCAGCCTGATGGAGCGGATCGGCCTCACCCGGGGCACCGGGCCCGCCTTCCGCATGGCCCTGCGCAACATTGAGCGCCGCCCCTGGCAGTCCGCCTTCACCGTGCTGGGCCTCTCCCTGGCCACCGGCCTGATGGTCCTGCCCGGCAGCATGGAGGACAGCATTGACTACCTGCTGACCTATCAATGGAACGATGTGCAGCGGCAGGATGTCGTGGCCTTTCTCATCGAGCCGGGCAGCGCCAGCGCCCTGCATGATCTGGAGCACCTGCCTGGAGTGATCCGGGCAGAGCCTATCCGCGTGGTGCAGGCGCGTTTGACCTATGGCCACCACACGCGCAAGCTCTCCATCACCGGCATGCCCAAGGGGGCAGATTTGAACCGCGTCCTGGATGCCAAAGGCCATGCCATCGAACTGCCGGATGAGGGCATCGTGATGTCGGTCAAGCTGGCGGAAATTCTCGGGGCCAAGCTGGGCGATGAAATCCAGGTCTCTGTTCTGGAAGGCCGCCGTCCCGTGCTGAATGTGCCCATCACCGGCCTGCGTGAAGACTTCGCCGGCGTGGCCGCCTACATGGACAAGCTGGCCCTGCACCGCCTCATGCAGGAGGGCGATTCCGTCAGCGGTGCTTATCTGACGGTGGACCAGGAACGCTGGACGGACTTCATGACTCAGGTCAAAGAAACACCCCGCATTGCCGTGACACTGGTGAAGAAGGAGCAGCTCGCCGCCTTCCGCACCACCACCGGAGAAAGCATCGGCATCATCCGCAAGCTGTACCTCACCCTGGCCGTCATCGTGGCTTTTGGCGTGGTCTATAACAGTGCCCGCATTGCCCTCTCCGAACGTGGCCGCGACCTCGCGACGCTAAGGGTCGTGGGCTTTACCCAGCGCGAAGTCGGCAGCGTCTTGCTGGGCGAGCTTACCATCCTCGTACTCGTCGCCCTGCCGGTGGGGCTGCTCTTTGGACGGGGGTTGGCCACCTTCATCATGGCCGCCATCAGTACGGAGACCATCCGCATGCCGCTGATCATCAGCTACAAGACCTACAGCGTGGCCGTGCTGGTCGTGCTCACCGCCGCCGGGGCCTGCTTCTGGGTCGTCGGACGCATGGTGCACAAGCTCGACATGGTAGGCGTGCTGAAGGCCCGTGAGTAGGCAAAGCCGTAGCTGTTGCCGTCGCATTCGGCGAACTCCGCATCATCCTCACCGCCGGTTACTTGGAGGAACGGGCCAGGGTTTATGTCTGCCCCTGCGCCTCTTGGGGCGGATCACGCCACCCACGATGATGGCCGCCCCTATTACCATCATGCCAATGCCCACCGGAGCCAGAACGAGCGTCGCCAGCAAGGCCGATCCCAAAAGTACCAGCAACACTCCCGCAATCACCCAGGACCAACGAATCGGTCCTCGTTTAGATTTTTCGGAAGCAGGTTTCATGGTGATAAAAGGGTCCAAAGATAATTCGGCTCCCCTCACTGGACTGGTTGGGCCAAATCCATGAGGAGGCGGCGCTGGAAAGGTGCGTAAAATTCTTTGGCTGGAATACTTTGGCCGTCGGTGTCTCGTATCATCAGTCATGCCTTCCTCTGTCCTGCGTTTTCTCCTGAGTCTGTTTCTCGTGACAGCCACCGTGTCCCCGGTGCGGCTGGCGGCGCAATTTGACCTTTCCCCAGCCGGGGGCGGAGCGAAGGCCAAGGTGACGGCCAGCCTCGTCTCGGAAGTCAAGACCGCAGCCCCAGGAGAATCCTTTCGCATTGCCGTGAAGCTGGAGCATCAGCCCCACTGGCATACTTATGGCAAGGTGCTGCCCGCCGATGTCATCGGCAAGCCCACCACCTTAAAATGGACCTTGCCCGATGGCTGGACCGTGGAGGAGCTGCCCTGGCCGGACACCCATGAGGTGCCCTCCACCGATGGCAAGACCAGCCAGGGTTACGATGGCACCGTTTACCTCCCCGCCAAGATCACGCCTAACGGCAAGTCTGGCAACGTGGGAGAGATCTCCGTCAAGGTGGATGCCCTGGTCTGCGATCCGCAGAACTGCATGCCGGCCAAACCTGAAGCCAAGTTAACCGTGGCACTGGCCGACAAGGCGGAGGCCGATCCGGCGATGGCGGAAGTGTTTGGCAAAATGGCGTCAGCGCCAGCTTCGGGCGCAGCGGAGGCAAAGACTCCCGCAACCGTGGC
Organism: Verrucomicrobiota bacterium; assembly: GCA_040386955.1. Lineage (GTDB taxonomy): Bacteria > Verrucomicrobiota > Verrucomicrobiia > Verrucomicrobiales > Verrucomicrobiaceae > Prosthecobacter. The sequence goes on along the minus strand of JAZKER010000003.1, from coordinate 47,713 downwards.
CAAGGCTCCGGAGCGCAGCTTTGCCGGTTACCTGCTCTTCGCCTTTGTCGGCGGGCTGATCCTGAATGTCATGCCCTGCGTGTTTCCCGTCCTGGGCATCAAGATCATGAGCGTGGTGCAGCAGGCGGGTGAGGACAAACGGCAGGTCCTCATGCACGGCCTGGCCTACACCTTCGGTGTGCTGATCTGCTTTTGGGCGCTCGGCGGGCTGGTGATTTCGCTGGGCAAGGCCTGGGGCTTCCAGTTGCAGTCCCCCGGTTTCGTCTATGGGCTGTGCGCCTTCTTCCTGATCTTTGGCCTGAACATGGCGGGCCTGTTCGAAATCGGTGCTTCAGCCGTGGGTGTGGGCGCAGACCTCCAGGCCAAGCAAGGCGTGAGCGGCTCTTTTTTCTCCGGCCTGCTGGCCACCATCGTCGCCACTCCGTGCTCGGCCCCCTTCCTTGGGCCTGCGCTGGGCTATGCCGTCACCCTGCCAGCAGTCCAGGCGCTGCTCATGTTCACCATGATCGGCCTCGGTCTGGCCAGTCCGTTCCTCATCCTGTCGCTGTTTCCCAAGCTGGTGTCTTCCCTGCCCCGCCCTGGCGCGTGGATGGAAAGCTTCAAGCAGGGCATGTCCTTCCTGCTCTTTGGCACCGTGGCCTTCCTGGCCTGGGTGCTCACCGGTATGGTCGAGGGCCAGCCGATGCTCTTCACCCTCTTTGGCCTCGTCATCGTGGCCCTGGGCTGCTGGATCTATGGCCGCTGGTCCCTGCCGCATAAACCTCAGCGCACCCGCATCATCGCCGTATTGCTGACCCTGCTTTGCGTCGGAGGTGGCCTGGCCTTTGGCTGGCCCCAGGTGGAAAAAGGAGCCGTAAGCGGAGGCAGCCACGTCGAAGGCGGCCTGACCTGGGAAGCATGGTCACCCGAGAAAGTGGCCGAGCTGCGCGCCGCCAACAAAGCCGTCTATATCGACTACACCGCCAAGTGGTGCTTCACCTGCCAGGTGAACAAACGGGTGTACAAAGACGCCGCCTTGCAGAAGCTCATCGCCGACAAAAAGGTGGTGCTGCTGAAGGCCGACTGGACCAACGAGGATCCGCGCATCACCAAAGCCCTGTCCGACCTCGGCAAAGCCGCCGTGCCGGTGAACGTCCTCTACACCCCCGGTCAGGAAGAACCCATGATCCTGCCAGAACTGCTCAGCGTGGACAATGTCTCGACGGCCCTCCAAGGGCTGTAAGCGGGACAGCGCCCCGCCTCAAACAATGCCACACTTTTTGTTAGCGGATCAAAACCCACGTCAGCAGGTGGCGGAAAGTTCACTGTCCGCCATTGGTCGGGAATATGTAGGGTGGCTAAAGCGTGGGCATGCAGAAAACCTGTCTTTTCTCTCAAGGGCTTCAGGCGGTCTTGATGACCTGGATCATGGCATGGATGCTGCCTTATGAGGCTTCGTCATGACTCTGTTTTTTTACGGGCGGAGGCTGCGACTTGTTATACTAACATCCTCCATTGCTTTTCAGGCTTTTCCCCAGGAGCCCACCAAGGGCCAAGATTGGGAACCGCTGATCCAGGCTGTCAATGCTATTACTCCGAAACCTCCTGTCGGCCTGGGCAGCACTGCTGAAGCAGCCGCTTTGCGGGAGCGGGTGATCCGGGCCTACGAGGATGGAGAGATTGTCGAACTGACCGACTTGATGCTTGATCATCCTCTCAAGGAGCAGGCGGGGCAGGTCATTGCGGGAAGCCTGTCTGTGTACGCGGTTTATTCCCGGGAGAGAATTGATGACCTTGTGACGATCTTCATGACCTCGCTGGCTTGGCCGGATGATCGGTCGGATGATATTCCACGAGGGTATTTGTCTTCGGACTCTTTCCGATATCGTCTGGGAGACAAGGTTTTGGGCATGCTGGCTGACAAGGGCATCACCGATACCCCTGGCATCACCCGCATTTATTCACAGCCGGGCGACTGGCTTCGGGGGCATTTGGTAGCCGCATGCGGAAAGTTTGGAACGGAGGTGGATGCGGCGCTGGTACGGGCGCTGAAGGTCATTGCCGAAACGCCTCCGGCGCTTCGCAACTCGTTGCGTCCCGGACAGGTGATCGAGCCGCCAAACACCAACCAGCCCCCCAAAATTCCCGCCGTGAATCCAGGCCCCTCGACGAAGACAAGCAATGAAAAAACATTGCTCCAAGAGAAAGGTGTGACATCAGACAAAGTCTCCACCTAGGTGATGATTCCGACGGCCCTCGCCGCTATCGGTCTACTGAGGCTGCTACTGAAGAAGAGGAAGTGAGCGAGTGGATTTTTAACCACGGAAGACACCGAAGAAAAGATGGGAGAGTCCACGCTTTTTGTTATTCGTGACGAACTCATTTTCACCAAACATCCCTCTGTCATCCACCTCTCTCAAGCCACGGGACTTGGCAAGTCCGTGGCTTGAGAGAGGTGGGATATGGGGCAAGGAAGAAGACGCCGCGCTGGAATGCGCGATCGAGATCATCAATGAAGCCCCTGCCCTGCCGAAACCTCAGCCCTAGCCGCCCTTTGACGGCACAAAAAAGGGCTGGTGCCATCGGCCTCCAGCACCAGCCCCTAAATGATTCAAACTCAGTGCATCTCGACCGCGCAACTGCCGAGGCCGCCGCGGAAGTAGTTGAACTGTACGTTCTGGTGATCCGCCAGAAGGGACATCGGCACGGAGGAGTCGGCCAGCCGCTTGGAGATCATCAGCGCGGTGAGGCGTTGCCCCAGCGGATTGTCATGCATACCGGCCTGCCAGATGCTCACCTTCTCCGCCATCCAGGTTTCCTTCGGGCCCACCGTGATGGCCATCTGCGGCACCATGGTGATGTTGCCACCACCGGAGGTGCGGGCGTTTTGGGACAGGGTCACCGGATGGAGATCCACAATGCGGGTGCCCAGCTTGCGGTATTCAGCGGGCGGTGGTGGCTCGTTCTTCCACTTGCCCGTACGCTTGAGAGGGTCGTTGAAGGCCCAGTGCTTGATGTCGCCCTGGCCGCCCTGCATGACGATGCAGCGCACGCCGGAGTGCCAGCTTTTCACATAGTCGGTCACATCCGCCTTCGGGAAATGCATGTGCGCATCGGGCATGACCAGCTTTTTCTGAATGCGGTCAAAGCACAGCTCCCGGTCTGCCTTTTCAAAGGACAGCGGGTGCTCCATGGAGACTTCTTTTTTGGTTTCAGGGTCATACCACTCGTCCATACCCCAGAAGTGGCCGTCCTTGATGGAAATGCCCAGGTCATTGACGAGGCGCGCCACCAGCGGCAGCTGCTCCGTAGGGCCAACGGGACCGCAAATGCCCGCCGGATTGTCCGCCGAGGCCTGCTTCCAGGCATGAATGTACTCCAGGGCCTGGGCTAGGTAAAAGTCTTCCAGGGTGTCATACATGACCACCTTGAACCCAGGGCGGGAGAGCTGGCGCAGATCACGTTCCGTGAGGCGGGCCGCGTCGTTGATCAGGTCATGGTCGAGCGTGGTGTAGTCCCACCAGTCTGGGGCGATGTGGCTGAGTTTGCGGGGCATAGGATCGGGGCAGGATGAGGGGTTGCTGAAAGACAAACGCGGACAGAAAGAGTAGTTTGTCGGCTAACCACCGCTTTGCCAAGACAGAAAAGTCTCCCATTCCTGTCCAAGGGCTGTGTTATTGTGATAATGGCCGTCCAAAAGGCTCCCTAGGCCTGCCCACAAGCGCACAGACGGAGGCAGAAACGATGTCTGCGTGTGAATCTTGAAAACCTGACTCTTTACCTCAGAGACCATCTCGCGGGCTCCGTCGCCGCATTGCAGCTTCTCGACCACCTCGTCACCACCTATGGTGCCCGCCCGGAAGCCGAGCAAATTCTGACGCTGAAGGCCGAGGTGGAGGCCGACCAGCAGCAGCTCAAAAATTTGTTAGACCGCCTGGGCCAGTCCGAAGGCACCCTCAAAAAGGCCGGGGCCTGGATGGCAGAAAAGGCGCTTCAGGCCAAAGTGAATTCCGGCGATGATGAGTTGGGACTTTTGGAAGCCCTGGAGGTGCTGATTCTGGGCATCGAGGGCAAGCTGCGGCTATGGCGCTCCCTGGAATGCCTGGACACAGGACTGGAACTCCCCTCCCTGCAGCTCACTGCCACCAGCCAGATCCACCGAGTGGAAACCCTGCACATGGAGGCCGCCAAGCGTGCGTTTTTAACCAGTCGCCAACAGCCGCGGCCAGACTGAAAAAACACCCTTTTCGTTAGGCCAATGTGGGCACACGAAAAGCAGGCAGGCCGAGGTCGCTCCTTGCATTCTGGCGGAGACTGGATTCCGATGCCTGGCTCCCGCCCATGCTGCACATCGTCCTTTACCAACCTGAGATCCCTCACAACACCGGGGCTGCGGGCCGCCTGTGCCTGGCGACAGGCGCACGGCTGCACCTCATCAGGCCGCTAGGATTCAGCCTGGAAGACAAGTACCTGAAACGCAGCGGGCTAGACTACTGGGCCGAGGTGGATGTGCGCGTCTGGGACTCCTGGGATGAAATGCGGGCAGCAGCCTCGGCAGAGGCCGAGTTTTTCTACGTGGAGGTCCAGGGTACAAAGCTGCACTGGGAAGCCGACTTTACCCGCAACGAAGACCTTTACCTCGTCTTCGGCCCAGAGACACGTGGCGTGCCGGAAACGCTGATGCAGAACAGTCTGGACCACGTTTTGCGCATCCCCATGCTGGGCACGCGCAGCCTGAATCTCGCCACGGCGGTAGCCATCACCCTCTATGAGGCCGTCCGGCAGCGGGGCGGACTGTGAGGAGGGCCAAAATTAGCCTTTCAGGGCAGCATGGCTGCCATCGCAGAAGGGCGGCGTACGGGTCTGCTTGCAATTGCACAGGCGCACGGTGCTGCGTTCAGTCAGAATGAATTTTTTCGAGCGCAATCCAGTGCCTGTGTGCTCCCCATCGCACATGGGCTGGTGCCCGCTGAGTCCGCAGGAACACCAGAAATACTCCCCCGCCTCCAGATCGAGGATGGCAGGTTGGGTATCGTAGATTTTAGGCAGCATGGAGGTGCTGGGGGAGGGCTTTCCCAGGAGGCGTTACTTCAGCCCCTGCCCCACCTTTTGCAACACATCCTGCACCAAGCCGGGACCACGATAAACCAGACCGCTGTAAACCTGCACCAACTGGGCCCCCGCCTGCAGCTTGTCCGCCGCCTGCTGGCCGCTGAGAATGCCACCCACCCCGATGATGGGGGTGCCTGGATTCAGCAGGCTGCGAAAGGCGCGGATGACCTCCGTGGAGCGCTGGGTCACAGGAGCCCCGCTGAGGCCTCCAGCCTCGTTTTCCAAAGGGTGGCCCGCCACGGCAGCGCGGTTGATGGTCGTATTCGTGGCGATGACGCCATCCACTGCCAGTTCATTAAACACGCGGGACAGCGCCTCAATCTGGGCTTCCTCCAGATCCGGGGCGATCTTCACCAGCACCGGTTTCGTTTTTCCATGCTCGGCAGCCAGGCGGGCCTGCTCCGTCTTCAGGGCTCCCAGCAGGGCGCGGATCGAGTCTTCGGCCTGGAGATCGCGCAGCCCCTTGGTATTCGGGCTGGAGATGTTCACCGCGATGTAGTCGGCTACCGGATAGGCCGCCTTCAGCCCCAGCAGGTAGTCGTTCACCGCCCCTTCATTCGGCGTGTCAAAATTTTTGCCGATGTTCACCCCCACCACAGCCTGGGTGCGGCGGTTTTTCAGGCGTTTCACGGCGGAGTGGATGCCGGGGTTGTTGAAGCCCATGCGGTTGATCAGCGCCTCATGCTCCGGCAGGCGAAAAAGGCGCGGCTTCGGGTTGCCCGGCTGCGGGCGCGGCGTCAGCGTGCCCACCTCCACAAAACCAAACCCGACCGCCGCCCAGGCCTCCACGGCGGAGGCGGACTTGTCCATCCCGGCCGCCAGCCCCAGAACATTGGGAAAGCGCAGCCCCAGGCACTCCACCGGCGTGACTGGCACCTTCTCCTGCCCCACCGTCAGCAGCCCCAGACTGTGAGAGATGCGCATCATCCGCGTCGTCCACTCATGCGCACGCTCCGCATCCATGCGGAACAGCCAGGGTTTCAGAATCGGGTAGAGATTGGCAATGAGGGACATTCCTCTTCACAAAGCGCGGCCCCGCCCCGTGTCAAGGCGACGGCGCAACCTGGAACAAAACAGCCCCCGACTGCCGGGGCGAGGTCTTCAGGCTTCCGCCCTCGGCAGGAAGCTCCGGCATCATGAAGAAACCGTACCCCTTCACCACACCTTCAATCTGCACCACCTGGCCGGAAAAGGCGGTTTTGCGGTTCAGCGCAGGTGTGCTGCCCGTCAGGGTGAAGGTGCCGCTGAACGTGCCCTTTTTTGTATCCAGCTGCGGCAGCGCCACGGCTTCGGCAGTGGCGGCCACGACGGCTTTGTTGGTCAGGCCTTTGGAGGAAGGGTTGGTCACCGTGACGCCAGCATCAAAAGGGGCTGGCAGACCGCCGCCGCTGAACTTCAGTTCTGCCTGTGCCGTCTCACTTTCCGGCAGGTCCAGGATGCGGCCTCCAGGGGCCAGCCGTGGCAGCACGCCCCCACGAGCAGCAATGCTCCACATGCTGAAGCCATCGCGGTAGGCGATCTCTTTCGAGCCGGGAAGAACGGGATGTTTCACCCAGTCCATGTTGCCAAAGACATCATTTTCCTCCCTTTCCTCGCTCGTTCCCACAGCCAGTGCCCCCACCAGGGCACCACCCTGGGAATAAAGGGACTGGTAGAGCGAAATTTCTCCCTGCTCGCTGACGAAGGCGCTGGAGATGTAGGGGGTGCCATCGGCCAGACGGCCAGTGATTTTTACGGCACCGGTTTTCCCTGCGATGGTGAAGGTGCCGTACCCGTGGCCCTCCGGGGCGGGACCAGGCAAGTCTACTGGCGACGTGACAAAGCTGTAGGTCTCCGCAAACGCGGTGGCCAAGCGGTCTTTGCCGTTCCAGGGAATCCGCCAGCCGTATCCGGCATCGGTCGCCACATTGTCGGTCAGAAATAGGGCATTGTGACGGCCATCACCGGAAGAATACAGCTCGGCCCTGAATTGACGCAGAGGGCCCGTCTTGCTTCCTGGCAGGGTGGCGGTCGCCACGGCATCCGTAGGCAGATGGGGTGATACAACAAGGAAGCCTTTCATGGACTCCGTCTTGGTTCCCTGGGTGACCTTGCCCGTGAACGCGCCCGTGGCCGTCACGGTCAGTTCATATCGCCCGCCGATGCTCCGGGCCCTTGTGTCGCTAAATCCAATGACGCCTTCATACCTGCCCTGAAATCCCTGCGGCAGTGCCTCCACCACCAAGTCGAGCCGCAGCGTGACCACGGCCGTCCCAGCGGCGTTGCGCGCCCGGATGCTGGTGGCGTAACGGCCCGCCTTGGTCGGCATGCCGGAAAGGATGCCCGTAGTGCCGTCCAAACTCAGGCCGGGAGGCAGGTTCTTCACCGTGTAGGTGACAGGCAGATTTTGAGTGGGGATGGAAAGCTCAAACGGAGCAGCCACATAGGCCGGGGGCAGCGGCACCGGCAGATCCGCCTGCGTCAGCACGGGCAGCAGCACGGCCTCCTGGGTGATTTCGTGGGAGGCGTTATAACCAAAAGTGAGACTGCCAGACCGCGGCTTGGTGCTGTTGTTTGGCAGCACGGTGATCCGCAGTGAGCGGTCGCCAAAACCCTCCATCACATCCACCCGCACCCATGGCATGGGGTTCACGATCTTCCAGGAAGCATAGGCGCTAAGGTGCAGGTAGTACTCCGTGCCAACCGCCGGTACCGGGCCGGAATTGGCTGCCGACAGGGACAGGTCCGGAGTCACGGTCAACCGCACCGTCGCCGGTGCCGAAAGTGCGCCGGACGAGTCTTTGGCCTGATAGGTGAAGGAACAGGTGGCGATGTTTTCAGGCATCGTAAAGACCAACGCATTACCGGCCTTGGTCAGCGTGCCCGAGCCTTCCGGCAGCAGGGGTGTGAAGGACGCCAGGGAGATGGCATCGCCATCGGGATCTTCATCATTCGCCAGGACATTCAGCGTCACGGGGCCGGGGCCATGCACCAGGATTCGCGTGTCGTCCCGTGCCAACGGGGCACGGTTACCCGTGACGAAGCTGAGGGTGGCACCCGCCGCCCCGCCTTCCGCACTGGCGGCGAGAATGCGAAAATAATAACGGGTTTTGGGCAGCAGCCCGGTCAAGGTCGCCTCCACGTTTTCCACAGCAGTCCCTTCCACCGTCGCAGGTGAAAGAGCCAGCAGCCGGCCAAAATTTTTGGTGGGGCCGTATTCGAAGAACACCTCCCTCACCACGCCTTTGGCATTTACCGTTCCGCCCAGTTTGGCCGACACCGTATCCACCGCACTGGCGGCCAGGGTTTTCACCACGGGGACATGGGCCGTCCTTCCCTCGCCGTTCAGCAGGATCTGAAAAGGGGTGGAACCCAAAGCCGAGCTGTAGATTTTGGCCACGGCGGTCCGGCTGCCAAGCTTGGCGGGAGTGAACAGAAGAACCAGGGCCTGGGAACCCGCCTTTGGCAGAAATTCGCCCACAGGCTCCTGCAGGCGGAACTCCGCGGCAGCGGCCCCTTCGATCTCCACACGGATGTCCTGAAGCCGGGTTTCACCAGTGTTTTTGATGGCAAAAGTTTGTCGAGCCAGCCCGCCCAAACCCACCGGCCCAAAGGTGGACGTGGAGCCGGAAACCAGCGGTTGTCCGGCCTGGTTTTCCACCACCAGGGCTGCCGGGGTAAAGCTAAACTCCGTCACGCTTTCCACCATGCCCCGGCTGCGGCTGTAATAACCGCTCTGCAACACGGCGCGGGCTCGCACCTTTCCCTGTGCGGGCAGGTTCAGCCCCGCCAGTTCCCAGCCGCCGGTGATGTAGGTCCCCTGCCCGAGCCCTGTCCAGGTCTGGCCGCCATCCGTGCTGCATTCAAAGTAAACCGCCAGGGCTTCGGGGCCCGCCCCGCTGCGCTCCCACAGCACCCGTGTGGCATTTGGCACCGTCAGGCTGTCCAAGGCCGGGTTGTTATAAAGACGCTCAAAGCCGTTGCCCTGCATCTGATTGAGGTCACCAAAAAAACCAGACAGCAAGATCGATCCATCGGCCTGGAGAACAATGCTTTTGGCATCACCGTAAGAGGAATAGGCCTCTAGCGTAGTGTCGCGGCTGCCGTCGGCATTCAGGCGCAGCAGGGTGAGGAGAGAACCGCTGGTACCGCCGAACTTTCCAGCCAGAAGGATCTTGCCATCGGTCTGGAGGGCAGCGCTGTAAGTCTCCCACGATGGCTGGAGGACTGGCTGAAAGGTCGCATCATGAGATCCATCTGCATTCAGGCGGGCCCAGCCCAGCCTTTGCTGCCCGGCTACCTGGCTGAAACGGCCATACACCAGGATCTTGCCGTCCGGTTGCCGAATCATGGATTCCACACGGTGATTGAAGGAGGCGTCATGAAAAGACTCGTCCAGCGTTCCGTCGGCATTCAGACGCGCGACGCCTTTGGTCGAATGGCTCATGCGCGGTTGGAATTGGCCGCTGATCAAGATCTTGCCATCTGGCAGCTCGATCAACGAGGTGATCCGTTCGGTAACAGGGGAAACGTAAGCCACATCCAAATCGGCGAAAGGCGGATCCAGCGCGCCAGGAGGTAACAGCCGCTTGAGGATGCCCCCTGGCGAACCCGCCGAAGAACTGGCCAGAAGGATGCCGCCATCCTGCATTTTCACGAAGGCGTTGACGCTGCCCAGGGCAAACGAGCTCCAATCGGGCCACCCATTGGACAATATGTGATCCAGACTGTTTCCTTCTACTATCAGGAAAGACAGATCTGGCTGGACATGCACGCCGGCTGCCTGCGTTGGATGTCCGATGGGAGGAAACGAGGTGTCCCGCGTTCCATTGGCATTCAGCCGCATTCCACGGGCCATGATTTTTCCATCGGGCAGGATGACATCGGCAAACAGGCCTCCGGAAGGGCTCGGCACAAACGTAAAGTCCCTGTCTCCGGGTTTCGGCAGGTTTCGTGTCACGTTGATGGTGTAGGTTTTCCAGTTCTGCCTATCGGGCGAGCGGACTTCCAGCACCAGCGGTTGAGGGGTGCGGGCGAAGCTCACTGGGAGCCCGAACATCGTGCTGTATTGCTGCCCATTTAGCCGGACAACCCGAGGATCCTCCCAATCTTCCGGCGGCAGTCCCACCCAAAGTCTGGCCGTCTGAAGATGGTGTGGAATGGACAGAAAGTAGACGGTGCGCTCCGGCACAAAATGGCGGCTGAAGGGAAGCGGGGCCTCGGGCTGGTTGCCGAACTGGTAGGTGAAACCCAGAAAGTTAACATCCGGTCTCGGACTGAGTGCACGCTGGCCGGAGAGGGAATACTTCAGTTCTGGATTGTTGCTCGCATTGCTGATGACCTTCATCGTCACCAAGGGATCTCGGTAGTAACGATCCTGCTGTGGGTCCATGAAGACGGTAAACGTCGTTTGTTCGCCGGGCTGCAGCACCCTGGTGGTGGCCTGGGTGTTGGCAGAAATCAGGCAGGACACCGCATTCTCAAAAACAATGCTGTTCAGGCGCAAGGGGGCATTGCCCTGATTGCGCAGCGTGAAGGTTTTCACCCCGTAGTTGGTGCCCAGGTTAAAACTTCCCGAATTGTCGCTGTAAGGGATCGAATCGGGACCGCTGATCACCAGTTCCGCCACCCGGTTGTCCAGGGGGATGGTCTTGCCCACCAGACCAAAAGAGCCGTTGCCACAGCCTCCGCAAGTTCGGGCCCGGGCCCTTAGAAAGCCGCTAGGAGGAAGCGTGAGGCCGTCCAACATCCACCCGTTTGAGATGCGGCTGCCATACCCCAAAAGGTCCCAGGAGGCTCCATCCATGCTGACTTCGAAACGAACTTCCAAAGCTTCCGGAGACGTTCCGTCACGCAGCCACTCGATCCGAGTTCCAGCGATCACGCTCAGGCTTTCCGTGGCACCGCCATTTTCAAGCCGACGCAACAGCCGGGGGGCGGGCCCAGAGCGGTCCGAAGTGCCATACCCGACGCCCACCAGGACCCGGCCATCCCTTTGCAAGGTCAATGCGTTCAGCATGAGCGTCTGGTTGGCTGGAATCGTAAAATAAGGCGATTTGAAGGTGCCATCCACCTGCCCATCGGGCATCAAGCGGGCAATTTTAGGGTAATTCTGCCCGCTCACCGTGATCTCAAAATCACCTCCGATCAGCAACTTTCCATCGCTTTGCAGCACGGCTGTTCTGACAGTCGCACTTTGGGAAAGCGCCGTGTGCACACTGCCATTGGGCTGAAGGCGCACCAGATGAGTGATGATGTTTCCATTGACCTCTTCAAAGCTGCCGCCCACCGTCAGATTACCGTCTGGATGAACCACGACGCAATTGACGATGCCGACGGTTCCGGTATTCCGGCCTAGGGTGGGACTGAAGCCCGCCACCAGCGATCCATCCGGATGCAGCATGGCCAAGGACCGGCGGGTCGTGCCATTGACCGCACTAAAGTTCCCCCCAACAACGATCTTTTGATCCGGCATGATGGCCAGGGCCAACACCTGGCTGCTGCCCACGGAGGCCGCGAACCCTTCATCCAGGCTGCCATCTGCATTCAGGCGGGCAAGGTTGGCTTTTGCCACCCCATTCACGTTTTTGAAATTGCCGCCGATGACGATCTTGCCATCGGCCTGGATCGCCATGGCATTGACGATTCCCTCTGACACGACTGCCGTGAAATGGGTGTCCAGACTGCCATCGCTGTTGAGCCGCTGAATGCCACGGTAGGTTGAGGGCTGGACGAACATGGTATCCCCGGCCACCAGGATCTTGCCGTCCCATTGCCGCGCAATGAGCTGGGCGGCCAGATTTAACGAGGGAGCCTCGAAGGCTGGGGGAAAGCCGCCTTCAGGCAACGCCTCTCTGACCACTTCAAATCCCGACCCAAATTCACTCATCAAGGCTCCGCCGACGGTTGCATGACCCTCTTCATTCACGCTGATGCCCATAAGGCCCCGTCCGCCCGAGTCGGGATAGACGGCAGGGTTGTACCCAGGATCCAAATCACCCGGCGCTGCGCACAGGCAGGCCGCAAAAGTGCCAAACAGAACAAAGAGGGGGGCTAGGGCACGCATGAACAGCCTCACTTCAACTTACCTACCCCCTTCGGTCAAGACCTCTCTCGCGGCTAAAGGTAAGTCTTAACATCCCTCTTTTCTCACCGCCGGGCAGAAAAAACGGAAACCTCGACGCGGCAAAACCGATGCAACCCCCCTCTTGCAATCTGGTCCGGTCGCACTGAAAACTAGGGGTTCCCTGACCATGTCCTACCCTGCCCCCGCCCCTGCCCGTCTTGATCTGTCCCTGCTCGGAGAGCCTGTTTACCTCGGCTCCGTGCAGCACCTCTATGCGGTGCCGGATCACCCGGCCTACATCGTCTGCGAAACGACCCCGGCGGGCTCGGTTTTTGATGTCGGCAGCATCTTCAGCATCGCGGGCAATGACCTGAACCGCGCCATCTTCCGCCACGCCATGTACACCCGGCTCACCCAGCCCGGCACCTGGGCCCGGGTGCAGGCAGCCCTGCTGAAGACCGACAACCTCGGCACCACCTGGCGCGATCAGCTCATGGACGGCCCCCTGCAGACCATGCTGGAAACCGGGGCGCACACCCATCACGTGGGCATGCTGGATGGCGAAACTGGCGAGGTCGCCACCAGCGGTATGCCCGCTACCCCCAGCTGCTACAATGTGGTCCGCCGCTTCCCCGTCATGAAGCCGCCACAGCGCAATGTGATGGGCAATTTTGTCTTCGACTACGCGCAGTTCCACCAGAGCAGCACCTACGTCGTCCCACTGGAATACATCGTGCGTTTTGGCGTCACGAGCGGCAGCTCCATCCTGCGCAAGTACGAGGCCCTCAGCGACAAGGAACGCCGCTCCTTTGAGCAGGAGCTCGGCCTCACCGGCCCCATGCAGGCCTGGCAGATGCTGGACCGCCCCATCTATGACCTGACCAGCAAGTACGAGCCTGAAGACCGCGCCGTCAGCAAGCAGGAAGCCCTGCTGATGTCCGGCCTCAGCGCCCAGCATTTCACCGACACCATCAAGATGGCCCTCCTGGGTGCCTGGGCCGTGCGCGATCTCCTGGACGAGATCGGCCTGCAGCTCTGGGACCTCAAATGGGAGTTCGCCGTGGATCAGGAAGATCTGCTGTTTGTGGACACAATCGATGCCGACAGCTTCCGCGCCACCAGCACCGTGCCGGTAGAGGGCCGCAGCCTCATCATCCATTACAACAAGCAGGCCATGCGCGATTATTACCGTCTGGTCTGTGCCGATTGGTACGCGGGCATCAACGCCGCCAAGGCCGAGGCCCAAAAGCTGGGCACCCCTTTCAAGCAAGTGCTCAAAGAAGGCCAGGCCGCAGGCAAGTATCCTGTCACGCCTGAGGTGGACGCCAGCTTCCTGGATCTCCAGGCGCGCAAGACGGCCCTCATCAAGTCCCACGTTCTGGGCGAAAAAGATGCGGAGGCCATCCGCGCCGGCCTAGTGGAAACCGGGCTCGCCGAAGCCGAGTTTTACCGCAGCCGCGACTTGCTGGCAGACCTGCTGAAACTGAACGGCATTTGATACCATCATGAGTTAAACGACAGACGATGAGGCCAAGGCCCGGCTCCCTGGCCTTTGATCTCCCACACTTGGCAAAGGGCCTGCGGCAGCAGGCAAAAAAGAGGCCACCACGCAAAACGTGATGGCCTCGGGAGAAAGCCGCCCGGATGGGCGGCGACTCAGATTAAGGCATCAATGGTGGGTCGCCTTTTCAGCACCCAGACCCGTGTGGGCACGCACGGTGAGCTCGGAGAACTTGGCCTCAGCCACCAGATCACGCGGGGTGAGGATGGTGCCCAGGTAGGCAGCCAGGAAGCCGAGAGGAATGCTGACGATGCCTGGGTTTTCCAGGGGGAACGGGGCGCCTGCTTTGCCAAAGACACCGTTCGGGCTGAGCAGGATGAGAACGATGGCAGAGACCAGTCCGGTGACCAGCCCGGCCACTGCACCTGTCGTGTTAAACCGCTTCCAGAACACGCTGAAGATGATGACCGGCAGGTTAGCGCTGGCAGCCACGGCAAAGGCCAGTCCGACCAGGAAAGCGGCATTCACCGCAGGGCCCAGATAGATGGCGATGCCGATGCTGACCGCACCCACCACGAAGGCGGTGAGGCGGGCCACTTTTACCTCGGCTCCCGGGCGGTTTTCTTTGCCGTGGTGGAGAACGTTCGAGTAAAAGTCATGCGCAAAGGAGGCCGAGGCACTCATGGTCAGTCCGGCGACCACGGCCAGGATGGTGGCAAAGGCGACGGCACTGATGAAGGCAAAGAAGAGTTCACCACCCAGCACCTGCGCCAGGATGGGGGCGACCATGTTGGGGTTGGGGGCACCGGTGTCGGTCAGGATCAGGCTTTTCTTCAGGATGGTGGCAGCACCAAAGCCGAAGAAGGTCGTCATGATGTAAAACACACCGATGATGGCCATCGCCCAGACGACACTGGAACGCGCCGTCTTGGCATCCGGCACAGTGTAAAAGCGCACCAGGATGTGTGGCAGACCGGCAGTGCCCAGAACAAGGCCCAGGCCCAAGGAAACCAGATCCAACGGCCCCCAGTAACCGGCGACCGCGACGCCAAATTTGAGGCCGGGTTCCAGGAGGTTTTTCGGCTCAGCCGTGCCTGCGTAGTCCGCTTTGGACACGGCATCAAAGAAGCCTGAGAGACTGAAGTGATGATACTGAAGAACGAGGTAGCTCAGCAGAATGGCACCCGCCATCAGCAGCAGCGCCTTGATGATCTGCACCCAGGTGGTGGCCAGCATGCCGCCAAAGACCACATACACCAGCATCAGCACCCCCACGCCGATGACAGCCGGGGCAAAGGAAAGCCCGATGAGCCGCTCAATGATCACGCCGGCACCCACCATCTGGGCGATCATGTAAAACGTGGAAACGGTAAGCGTGCTGAGGGAGGCCATCGCGCGCACAGGCCGTGGCGAAAGGCGATAAGCCAGGAGATCCGCCATCGTGTACTTGCCCGCATTTCTCAGAGGCTCCGCCACGATGAGCAGCACCGTGATGTAAGCGACCAGGAAGCCGACGGAATACATGAACCCATCATAACCGGAGAAACAGATCATCCCGGAAATCCCCAGGAAGGAGGCGGCGCTCATGTAGTCGCCAGCGACGGCGAGACCATTTTGCCAGCCGGTGATGTTACGGCCAGCGGCAAAGTAAGCACTGGCCCCGGTGTTGCGCTTGGCGGCCCAGAAAGTGATCAGCAACGTGAGCGCCACGAAGCCGGTGAACATGATGAGCGGGATGGCACTCTTGGGAGAGGCGGGGGAGGCTGCAGCGGCAGCAGCCGCAGATAGAAGGGAGATGAACATGCAGATGAAGTCTGGAAAGAAGGGCTTGGGATGCGCTGCGAAAATCCGCAGCAGACAAGGGGGAATCGGCGGGAAAAATTACTTCACATCGGCAATGACGGCAGCGGCCTCGCGGTCCCAGCGGGAGGCGACTCGCACATAAACAAAGGCCATGGTCCAGGCCATGAAGAACTGCGAGAGAGCAAACAGGTAGGCGATGTTCACCTCACCGAAGACTTTCTTTTTCATCAGGTCCGGCGCATAGCCCACCAGAATCGGCAGGGCCAGATAATAGGCCATGAAGAAGATGGTCGCTTTGATGATGAAGCTGGCTTTGCGGCTGAGAAGAGCACGGAATTCGGGCTTCGCTTCGAGTCTGTCCCAGTCCACTGGTGGTTTATTTTCTTGCATGGCGCGCGAGACTATGGAGCTAGGCCAAAATTGGCAAGAGGGATGTGGCCTATTTTGCTGATTGCAGCAGGGATTGACCACGACTTTACGCTGAAAGATAGGCTGCCCTCGGAACGCTGCACCCAAGAAGCCCTTTTGCCCGCCGCTTTTCGGACAAAGCTTTTAAAAACCCGCTTAGGGAGCGGCAGCGCGACGGCGATCCGTGAACGTCTTCACAGCCGTCTTCATCCGACCCAGAACATAGTAGACCGTCTGGCTGCGCAGACGCACCAGATCCGCACCGATGATGCGCGGCACAAAATCAGGCGGCACGGTCATCACCTCGGCCAGCGGGCTGCCGTTGAGGCCACGACAAAGAATGGCCGTCATGGCCTTCGTGAGTGTCTGAACTTTAGGTCCCAGCTCAATGGCAAAGTGGACCCGGTCCTGATCATCCACGCGCACGAAAACGCCCACCGTGTCGGTGCATTCCACGTCCTTGCGCACATCTTCGAAGTCATACTGCTCGCCCTCTTGGCGGGCACAGGCCGCAGCCGCCTCCGCATAATTGATGAGGTTTTCCCGCCGCTCCGCCTCGGGCAGGAATTCAAAGAATTCGATGATCTCGTTGAGAGCAGGGGGATAAGACATGGGAAAGTCAGCGGCCGAGGGAATTCCTTATATCCCTGATGTCAGGGACAACCGTCAGAACGGCGGGGCCTGAATCCTGGCAGCCCCCTGCCCTGGATTCAACCCAGATTCTGGGAAGGAATCTCCTGCCAGGCAGTCTGGAAATGAAGGTGAAAAGAAAAAAGAAAAAGCCCGAAAAAAATTTCAAAAATGATTCAACAACTCTCCACGAGGGGAATCTAACTTATCAACAGTGATGGCGGGAGAGAGTCCCCCTAGCTGGTCTTGAGAGTGATTGGTTGTTGTCATCACCCCTGTGGAAACACAGGTCAGTGTTGAGGTTGATGCAAACAAAGAGGCCGGGCGGAATCGGGAGCCGCCCGGCCTCAATTTTTTTAAACTAAGGTCTCTGTGGCCCTCACCCAGGCCGTTTCACCGCACCATTGCTGGGCGGCTTCCGCCAAAGCGGCCGATTGAGCACCCGTGCGCGTAATGGCAAACATGGTGGAGCCGGAACCCGACATCAGGGCTGCCTGGACGCCCTTTTGCTCCAGCAACCAAGTCTTCAAAGCGGCCAGGAGACGGTATTTTTCAAAAACGGGCCGTTCCAGGCTGTTCACCATCTCGCCCCAGGGGCAAATTTGGGGCGCGTAAAGCACACCCGGCAGCTCCTGGGAGTCTTTCCACTGCTTGTAGGCCCAGGGTGTCGGGATCGGAAAAGCAGGCTTGATGAGTACCAGGGGCAGCTTCCAGGGAAACTCGGCCGGGGTCACCTGTTCACCGCGGCCCGTGCCATCCGCAGCAGGCGTGTCCAAAAGAAAGCAGGGCACATCGGCGCCGATGCCCCCGGCGATTTCCAGCAAGGCGCCCAGTTCCAAAGGCTGGCCTGCCAGTTCATTCGCAGCGCGCAGAATGGCCGCCGCATTGCTGCTGCCCCCGCCCAGCCCAGCTCCGGACGGCGTGCGTTTTTCCAGATGGATGCGCCAGGAATGCGTCTTGCCCGCCCGCTGCTCAAAGGCACGCAGGGCCTTGATGGCGAGGTTCGATTCATCCAGCGGAATGCCTGGCACATTGCAGGTGAGGGCGACTGAATTCCCCGTGCCGGCAAGCTCCAGGCTCACCGTATCGGCGATGCCAATTTTGCAAAGACGCGTCTCGACTTCATGAAAACCATCAGGTCTGCGGCCCAGAATGCGCAGCGAGAGATTGATCTTTGCGGGTGAGGAAAGCTCCACGTTAGTCGTTTTGAAAAGGGTTCAGGAGGCGGCAGGCAGGCTGCCCAGGAGGGCCAGCAAGCGCCCCGTGCGGCCTTTTTCCATCCGATAGGAATAGAAGCGGTGCAAGTCAGACGAAGTGCAGACTCCGCAGTCGGCGTAGTGCTCCGGCAGCACGCCCGCCTCCATACAACTGGCACGAATCTGCGTGGCAAAGTCCACTTCGTAGGCAGGAGGGCGGATGCAGGGCCCTAGCTGGGCACGAATGTCACGCGGATCGCTGCCGTATTTTTCCTGCATCAGACGGATGGCCACCGCAGCAATCCCTAATTCGGAACCCTTTTTTCCTGAGTGAACGATGCCGCAGGCCCCCGTGACGGGATCGGCCAGATAGAGCGCCCCGCAGTCAGCCACATAAATGCCGATGACCAGCCCGGGCGTGGCGGTGATGATGCCATCGGCACCCGGGATGGGGGCTGCTGGTACGGCATCAATAACGGCCACCTCGGCTCCATGCACCTGTTCTGCAATGCAAAGGGCCTGGGAATCAAAGCCCAGCTCTGCGGCCTGCTCCCGGTGCCAGCCCCACAGGCGCTCCACCACAACCGCTCGATCCGCATCCACAGGAATCTCCGGATGCCGCAACGTGAATCGGTGGCGAAAGCCGGGCAGGCTGTCGAGGAGGGGAAAGGTCATCCAAAGCGGAGCGTCCATGGCGGTCAATGTCACAAGAAAGCAAAAGGCGCATGAAGCAACTCGCTCCATGCGCCTTAAACACAAACAAACAGTCTCAGCGGCCTTACTTGCTCGCGATGCTCGTATCCATCGTGCGATAGGAGGTCATAAAGGAAGCGGCATCCGTGGCGGAGGTCTCAGTCATCGCCTCAGCGATCTGATGCTGCAGCTCGTCGCGAAGACGGCTGACGAGGTCGAGTCCTTTGGAAGTCACTCGGACCATCACCTTGCGGCGGTCATCCACAGCGTGCGTACGCTCCATGTAACCCAGTTTTTCAAGGCGATCCACCAGGCCAGTGGCCGCAGCGGTGGAATGGCCCATTTTGCGGGCGATGTCCGTCATCGTCAGTTCCTTGGAGGTAGCCAGGTAGCTGAGCAGGAAGAACTGGGCGAACGAGATGTTGTCGCGGTTCAGCTCCTTGGACAGGTTGAGCAAAAACTCACGCTGACTGAACAAAATGAAGTCGGCCAATTTGGCATGGTCCTTGATTTCAGGTTGGAGTGTGTTGGACATAAAATGGGGAGCTGTTGTCTTCGCTGGCTGAGGAAATTTTGAATATCTGACTAAAAGGTAACCAGGACGAATGGTAAGCGCAAGCTAATTCCATAGAATCCATAAATTGTTGGGCTTGCTGAATACTAAATTCTCAAACTCAAGAATTCAACAACGCTGAATTATCAACGGTGACAGCTAAAAAGACAAGATTTTTATTCAACTTCGACCCAATAAATTAAAAAAAGCGGTGTTCTGCCCAGTAGCAGAAGCTGGTTCCATCAGAAAAGAACAGCACGCAGGAGGCCAATCCAGTCCTGAGATCTGGTAAGAATAGAGATAATTTCCAACCACCTGCCTGGATACTGAAGAATTGCCTGGGGGGATGCCTCGGAACTGCCTCAGCCTGAAACCAGGGCTCCTTGAGCATCTTCGGCCTGTTGTCCGAACCGGTTTGTTCATCGGACCGCTGAATCTGGAGACGCATTCAAAAAATAGGCGCCCCGGGAAACCTGACACTAAGGTTGAATGCGGAAAAAATGTAGGTTAGGGCACAAATCCCGTATTTTCATCGTCCCTGCCCCCATGATGCTGAGTCGCTATTTTGCTATTTTTCTGATTCTTATCGGACTTCCCCTTCCCGGTTTCGGAATCAATTTATACTGGGGGGGTGATGTGGACACGTCCTTCCAGACGTTGGGAAACTGGTGGACGAATCTCGGCCACAGCACGGCAGCGACAGCCATCCCAGGTACTGCGGATGTCGCAATCTTCAATGCGAATGCGCCTGTGCCCAACCAGATCGCCACACTGGGGGCGGCGACTTCCCTGCAAGGACTCATCTTCAATGGCAACTCGGGCACCGCCATCACGCTGGGCACCCTCAATGATCACGTGCTGACCCTCGGCACGGGCGGACTGAGCGTGGAGGCAGGAGCGGGCGCTCATGTGATCAATTCCGGTCTCACCATCAACAGCAACCAGACCTGGAGCAACCTGGGCAGCGCAGTCTTCACCGTCGCAGGCAATGTCACCCTGGGGGCCACCGCCAGCCAGACGCTGAACATCACCGGCACCGGAGGTTTTGCCGTCACCGGACCGATCACCGCCACCGCCAATCGCACGCTGAACATCAGCAACACAGGCAGCGTTTCCTTCGGGGCCATCAGCACCACCGGCGCGCTCACCTTCACCACAGCCGCTGGCCTCAGCCCTGAAATTTCCGGCGTTGTTTCCGGTGCCGGCAGCATTGTCAAAGACGGCCCAGGCTCCTTGATCCTCTCCGGCGCAAACAGCTTCACCGGCACCCTGCGCATTCTCAATGGCGAGGCCATCATCAAGGAATCGAACACGGCCAACAGCCAGATCATTTTCGGCCAGGCCAGCGGTGCGGCAGGATCCAACGGCTTGGGCACGCTGACACTCGACAATCAGACCGAGGCCGTGAACTACCGCGTCTCCACCCTTTACGTCCACGCCACCAGCGACGGAGGTGTGATCACCTCCACAGGCGGGGGCTTTGACGCCACTCTTTCCCTCAATGCCAACCGCTCCTTCATCGTCAACGAAACGGCAGCCGAAGTGGATCTCCTGGTCACCGTGGGCATTGCCAATGGCGACGCCACGGCACGCACGCTGACCAAGCAGTCCATCGGCACCATGGTCATGCAGGGAGCCAATACCTACACCGGCAGCACCTTCCTGGATCGCGGTGAACTCATCCTCGATTACAGCCTGAACAATGGTGACAACAAGCTGAGCAACAGCGCCGCGACCACCCTGCGCGGCGGTTTCCTGGAACTGCGCGGCAACAGCGGCGCAGCCACCGCAGAGACCACCAGCGCACTCGCCATCACCAATGGCAGCAGCGTGCTCTCCCTGGTCAGCAACGGCGGCCAGGACCTCACCTTCACCCTCACCGGCGGCCTCACCCGCAGCGCCCTCACAGGTGTCGTGGACATCCGCAGCAATGACCCGGCGAAGGCCAGGCTGGTGGTCGGCGGCGGCGCTGCCAACAATGCGGCAGGCTTTCTGGGCGGCTGGGTCACCTACAGCGGCTCGCGCTGGGCCACCCGCAATGGTTCAAACGAAATCGTCGCCCTGGCCGGAACGATTCAAAACGACAAGAGCCTGTGGACCGCGACGGACAACCTCATCCTGAACGGGCCTTCAACCGGCACCTTGCTCACGCCCTCCGTGGCCTCGCTCATCCTCGATTCCACCGCAGGCGGAGCCCTCATGATCGACAACCACGCCCGGGCTCTGACGCTGACCTCCGGCGCGCTCATGGTGAGTGAAAATGTGACGGCCAGCACCGAGATCGGCGGCGGGCAGATCCTGACGCAAAACAGCGTCAACAACGCCACCAACGAACTCATCCTCACCAACCATTCCGGCAGCACGCTGAATGTCTCGGCCAACCTGGGCGGCAACAACACCTACCTTACCTCCACCCAGCATGTCACGCTGGCTGGCAGCGGCGTCATCGAGCTTTCAGGCAGCAACAGCTACTCCGGCAATCTCTACGTTCAGGGCAATGTGAAAGTCTCCGGTGGCAACGCCATCAGCGACTACCGCAACACCGTCCTGGCCACCGGCGGCAACATGACCTCCAGCGGCGCATTGCTGGACCTCAATGGCGGCAAAGAGGGCGTGGGCAACCTTTCCGGTGGCGGCAATGCCGACAACACCTACCTGACCGTGGGCCCTGGCGAAATACGGCTGGGAACCAATGGCCAGATCATCCTGAACCAGACTGCGGACTCGACCTTTTACGGGGTCTTCACGGGCAGTGGGGACATCTTGAAACGCGGAGACCGCACCCTCACCCTCGCCACAAATCCGCATTCCTTCACCGGTGCCCTGACAGTGCAGGGCGGCACGGTTTCAGTCACGGGCGGCGGTGACGGCTTCATCTCGCTGAGCCAGCTCCGCCTGCGCGGCGGCAGCTTCGTTTCCGTGCAAAATCAGTCTGCCGCCACGAACAAGCTGAACAACAGCGCGGCGGTGATCCTGGAAGGCACCGGCGGCAATGGCCTGCAGGTCTCCAGCACCGTCAATGGCACACGCGGTGAAACCGCAGGCACGCTCAGCCTCGCGGGCGGTGCCAACACGATCACGCTCGAAAACACCGTGGTCCCCTCCGTCACCAACAACGCCGCCCTCGCCACGCTCACCTTTGGCGCGGGCAACCCGTCCTTTTCCCGCAGCAACGGCTCCACACTTTTGGTTAGGGGTGTGAACCTGGCCGGCACCGCCAGCGCCAGCGCCGTGGCCACTCGCCTGCTCTTCACCAATACCACCGCCATCACAGGCGCACTCGTCGGCACCACCACATCCGCTGTGCAGACCTCCAGCGTCACGAACCTGAAAATCCTGCCCTATGGCCTGGGAGAAAACAGCAGCACTGGCGTCGGCAATTCCTTCCTCACTTACGCCACGGGCCTCGGCCTGCGACCGCTGGCGGATACTGAGTACGCCACAGACTTCGCAGCCGCCGGCGCCGATGCCAATGTCAGCCTGGGCACCAGCGCCACAGGCCTCACCGGCAAGACGCTGAACGCGCTCCGCCTCCTCAACAGCAGCGGCAGCACGCCCCTGGCCCTCACCGGCACGGGCAATCTGCTGCTGACCAGCGGGGCCCTGCTTTTCAGTGCGGGCAGCACGGACAATGACGCGACCCTGGACGGCTTCACCCAGATCCAGGCGGGCACCAGTGCTGGCACCGCGGATGAGCTCCTGATCTTTGTCACCTCCTCCCATGCCACAGCCGCTGGAGCCACCCTGACTCTGAATGCAGGGATCGCTGACAATGGTGGTGCCACCAGCCTTACCAAGTCCGGCGCTGGCACCTTGGTGCTCGGCGGCAGCAACAGCTACACCGGCAGCACCACGATCAATGACGGCGTGCTGGTCTTTGGCCAAACCGTCGGCACCCTGGGCAGCGGCAGCCTGCGGATGGCGGGCGGCACCTTGCGCTGGGCCGCTGGCAATACCACCGACATCACCGCAGGCGGTCGCGTGGTGGAAATGCTCGGAGCCTCCGTCTATCTCACGCCCGGCAGCGCGGGCACCACCAGCGTCGGCGGGAATGTCCTCACCGCAGGCAGCGTCCTGGATGTCGGCAGCAATGACGTGACCCTCGCTGGGGCCATTGGCAACGCTGGCGCAGGCGGTCTGACGAAAGTCGGCACCGGCACCCTCACCCTCTCCAGCGCCCCCACTTACACCGGCACCACCCTCGTGAAGGAAGGCGCCCTGAATTTCCAAACCATCGCCCCCAATACGATGGAGGCCCTTTACCTCGCCGGAACCGGCGTGGGCACCACCGTCAGCTCCATCGTTCAGAGCGGGCTCAATGTGCAGCAGCTCGTCGTCGGCGGGGCCTATGGCAATCCTGGGGCCAATACCACCGGCGTCACCGGCACCCTCACCGTCAATGGCGGCGTCGTAAACATCGGCAGCGGCGAAGGCGATGACTTCATCCTCATCGGCTACCGCGATACCACAGCCGGCGTCGCCACCAGCATCACCACCGGCACGGTGGACCTGCGCAACGCCAGCGCCGTGAACATCAATGTCAGCAGCCTGGAGCTGGGCACCTTCTACGGCCAGATCCCCACGCCAAACTCCATGCTCACTCGCGGCACCCTGCAGCTTTCCAACACCCTCAACACCGTCACCGCAGGCAAGATCATCCTCGGCAACAGCCCGGCCTCCGTGGTCAATTCCGGCACCCCCTCCACCCTCAGCCTCGGCACCGGCATCACCACCCTGAATACGGATACCTTTGTCATCGGCGGCGCCCGTTCCTCCGGCACCGTCACCATCGGCACCGGAGGCTCCGTGACCCTTCGCGGCCAGCAGGACGGCAGCACCGGGGCCAATCTTTTCATCGGCGACAATGACGCCGTCGGCACCGGTACCAACAATCTCTCCTCTCTAGACCTCACGGGAGCTGCGGGAGTGGATCTGAAAATCAATCTCCTCATCCTCGGCCGCATCGGCGGGGCCAACACCACCACAGGCTGGGCGCGCGGCTCCCTGACCTATGGCACCGGCCTCGTCGAGGCCACCACCATCCGCATGGCCGATACCAACTACTCCAGCGGCACCGATAACATGAACTCCAGCACCTGGGGCACCATCACCCAGTCCGGCAGCGCCATCTTCCGCTTCATGGATCTCAGCCAGGGCAAAGGCACCGCCACCTGGAACTGGCAGGGCGGCACCCTTCAAAACCTCGCTGGGGCAAACCAGACCAACCAGAACGTCACCATCACCCTCAATGGCAGCGGCACCGCCACCAATCCCGCCCTGCGCAGCTACACCGTGGATGCGGGCCGAACCGCGACTTTCAAAGCCGACGCCGAATTGGCCGGCACCGGCTCCTTCACCAAAACCGGCGCAGGCAGCCTCGCCCTGGAAGGCGCCAATACCAATACCGGCAACGTCCACATCGCCGAAGGCAGCCTCACCTTGGTCAACAACGGCAGCATGGATGACGCCGCCTGGTTTCACCTCGGCAGCGGTGCCAGCCTGGATGTCAGCAGCCGCAGCGGCTCCTCCTACACCACCGATGCAGTCATCTCTGGCACCGGCAGCCTCATCGCCACTGGCGGCAGCTTCACCATCGGCAGCAATGTCGGCCCCGGCAGCAGCCACGGCGTTCTCAAACCCGGCGGCTCCAGCCTGCTGAACAGCGCCGCCAATGCAGGCACCGTGGGCGACCAGACCGGCGTGCTAAACATCACCGGAAACCTCCTCCTCGCAGCCAGCGCCAGCCGCGTGGACCGCGCCGTGCTTCAGGCCGGCAGCACCAGTCGCAATGCCTCCACCTCCCTCCCCCTCTACGTCGGCGATCAGGCAGCCTGGGTAAACAGCATCCCCACCGATTTCGCCTCCTACCTCACCGGCGCAGGCAGCAATCACGACCTCCTCAGCATCACCGGCGGCCTCACGCTGAATGCCACCGGCGGCATCACCATCACCTCCTTCAATGGCTACACCGGCCAGTTTGGCGATGTCTTCAACTTCCTCGACTGGAGCACCCTCGTCGGTCTCACCAACAACAGCTTCAATGTCGGCGCACGTTATCAAAACGGCACCGAAACCGGCCAGGACCTCCTGCTCTTCCCCCTCACCTCCGGCCTCCAATGGGATACCAGCCTCTTCCTCACCCACGGCGTCATCGTCGTCGTGCCAGAGCCCGCGCGCGCCGCCCTCCTCCTACTCGCCCTCGGTGTCCTCGGCTTCAGGCGGCGGCGCTGCTGAACCAGGGCCTCAGCTCCCCATGGGACGAATTTTGTCCCGTTCTTTTTTGAGAACAGGCCCAAATCATGCCTTCATCGAGCAACGAAACCGTAAGTTTGTCTGTTGTAGCCACGATTCTCAAAACGTAGTGTTTTCCAGCATGAAACTTTTCATCCGTATTCTGGCCTGCTCCTGCCTCGCCTTCATGACCGTCACCGCTCAGCAGCAGGTGCCTGAAATGATCAATGACAAAGAACTCCGCGCCTGGGCCAACGACGGCGATGCCGACTCCCAGTTCGAGCTCGGTCTCCGCCTCCTCACCGGCGAAGGCGTGCAGAAGAACGAGGCCGAAGGCGTCCAGTGGATGGAAAAGGCCGCCAACCAAAAACACCTGCGCGCCCAGTTCGTCATGGGCTCCATTTATGAAGACGGCGTCGGAGTGAAGAAAAACGATGCCAAAGCCTACGAATGGTACCGCAAGTCCGCCGAAAACGGCTTTGCCGCTGGGCAGCATGCCGTTGCCATGGCCTATGACCTTGGCCGCGGCGTCAAGCTCGACCCAGAAAAAGCCACCGAATGGCTGGAAAAAGCCGCCGAGCAAAACTACCCCCAGGCCCAGACCGCCCTCGCTGCCAAGTATGAGCGCGGCGTCGGCACCGCCAAAAGCCCCTCCAAGGCCGCCCTCTTTTACCTCCGCGCCGCCCAGCAGGACTTCGTCCCGGCCATGAGCCGCCTGGCCAATCTCTACTACTCCGGCACCGGAGTCCCCGTAGACTTCCGCCGCGCCGGCGCCTGGTATCAGCGCGCCGCCCGCAGCGACGATCCCTGGGCCGCCAACAACCTCGCCTGGTTCATGGCCACCTGCCCCGATGAAAGCCTCCACAATGGCGAACAGGCCGTCCAGCTCTCCTCCCGCGCCCTCCGCATCATGGACGAGGCTGGCGAAGAACAGCGCTATGAGATGATTGATACCAAAGCCGCCTGCCTCGCCCGCAATGGCGAATATCTCGAGGCCGTCCTCTGGCAGAAAAAAGCCCTCGCCCTCCTGCCTGCCGACAAAGAACTCTCCGAGGAAGAACGCAAAAACCTGGAGACCGAATTCCAGACCCGCCTCAAGCTCTACCAAAAACAGACCCCCTACACCGACGCCGAGCCCAAGACCGATGCCGACGCCGCCCCCCTGCCCCAGGACACCATCCTGCAGGAAGAAGGCATCCCCGGTGCCCCCTCAAAGCCCAAAGGCAACAAAGGCAAAAGCCGCGGCACCGTCGTCTGAGACCGCAGCACCCCTCTCGGGGGGCATAAGCCAAGTCCAAGCGGCTTTCTCACAAAATCCAGATCCGACGGCAGGCCCGCAAAGCAGGCAATGCCAAAGTAGTCCAGAGCTTCAGCTCGCCCAAATCCCGACCTCGGATTCGATTCCCCAATTCTCTAGATCGGCACCCGCTCCCTTGCCGCAGAGCGGCAACCGTATCTTAACACTCGGTTAGGCCACTACCGTGCTAAGTGTGATCCTCACCCCCTGCCGCAGAGCGGCAACCGTCTCTTAGCCCGGCCTTGAAAGGCCGGGTCCCCTCGCCTCATCCGCCTCACTCCACAAGGCGTCGCAGAGCGACGCCCGAACCGCTCGCCTCACCAGACCGCCCCCTTTAATCCTACCATCCTGCTCCCCCGGATGCCGGAGGCATCCCCGCAGGTAGCCAGGGGTAAGCGCAGCGCACCCCTGGTCGTAAGTGCCGGTCCCACCAGGTCAAGGGACCATCCCGGCAGGGATGGCAGCAGTCCTCGCCCGCCCCCCCGTTTTCGAAAAGCTCACCCACCACCGTCCGCCCCAGACATAGGGCCCGTAAGCCCCATATGTCCCAAGCCCATCCTTTCCACACATCTTGTTAATCCTGCCATCCTGTTAATCCTGTAAAAACGACCTCGCAACCACCATCACCCACCACACTTCCCGTTAGGCCACCCCCCGCACATATTCCCGCAGCGCCTCCCCGATGTCCGCCCGCTGCAGGCCAAAGTGCAGGTTCGCCTTGATGAAATCCAGCTTGTTGCCGATGTCGTGCCGCTGCCCCTCATAGCGCAGCCCATACAGCGCCTCCTCCTGCATCAGCGAGGCCATCGCATCCGTCAGTTGCAGCTCCCCTCCCTTCCCCTTCGGCGTCCTTTCCAGGTGGTCAAAAATCCGCGGCGACAGCACATACCGCGCACTCACCGCCAGCCTGCTTGGCGCTTCTTCCGGCTTCGGTTTCTCCACAAACTGCCGCGCCCGGATCAGCCCCGGAGCGATCTCCTCGCCCCCCAGGATGCCATACCGGCTCACTTTCTCCACCGGCACCTCCTGCAGCGCCACGGCAGATCCCCCGTGCCGCTCCACCACATCCGCCAGCTGGCGCGTCACCGGGCGCGACTCATCCTTCGTCGTCACCACCGTATCCCCCAGCAGCACCGCGAACGGCTCCTCCCCCACATGGTCCCGCGCATACAGGATCGCATCCCCCAGCCCGCCCATCTTCGGCTGCCAGATAAAATGGATCCTTGCCATGGACTGTAGCTTCCGCAGCGCCTCCAGGTCCTCCCCCCGCCCCTTCGCCTCCAGCTCCGCCTCCAGGTCAAACGCCGGATGAAAATGCTCCTCGATCGCCCGCTTGCTCCGGCTGATCACCATCAAAATATCCGTGATCCCCGAGGCCACCGCTTCCTCCACCACATACTGAATCACCGGCTTGTCCACCAGCGGCAGCATCTCCTTCGGAATGGCCTTTGAAATGGGCAGAAAACGAGTGCCGTAACCGGCAGCAGGAATGACAGCTTTGCGAACCTTGAGCATGAGACGTGCAGACTAGCAAGCCCGCCCCCGCCACGCAACCCTGTGATGCCTGCACCACTGCCTGCTGTCCAGGCACCTCTCGTTTTCTGATTCATTCAGTCAGGTTTTCGCACAATCCCCATCAGTTTCCCCGCAGCACGGGCGGTTTCCTGGTCACTTTCACAAAAGCCTTTCGCCACGTTTTCGCGATCCTTCGGGCATCGGTTCTGGCTCATTTTCTTCTGGGCATCAATTCGGGAAATGGGCAAGCGCAGGCCGACGATTCCGCGGAGCATCGATTGGATGAAATCTGCGGGAGCGTCACTCACGGCCCAGGGCGACGCCAGCGGCCCCTCATGCAAGTCCGTCAGACGGGTGACGACATCCATCAGACGTTCACTGTCATCGAAAAACTCGACCTGACCATAGACATGGACGGCGAAATAATTCCAGGTCGGCACCACTTTGCCATCGGCTTTCTTCGCCTCATACCAAGAGGGGGTCACATAGGCATCCGGCCCCATGAAGATCGCAAGGCTTTCACCGACGGGCTGCAGCTGCCATTGCGGGTTGGCCCGGGCAAGATGGCCGTAAAGAGTCCCTAACTCCCCTTCGTTTGGATCCAGGAACATCGGCAATGGAGTTCCTATCAACCCCTCCGGCGTGGCCGTGATGAAATTGCACAGGCCTCCGGCTTCCATCAGTTGATGGAGGGCCGTTACGCCGTCTTCGTGAAATTTTGACGGGATGTACATAGTGATTAAAGGAGTGTCCTCAGCTTGCAAATTTCTTGGCGCCCGCAACGCATAGCATGACCCCGATGGTCATGGCGATCATGATCCCGCTTACTTGCTCATGTAACAACAGCGCGGCCAGTCCAAAACCAAAAAATGGCTGCAGCAATTGCAGCTGCCCGACCCCTGCGATCCCGCCTTGCGCCAATCCCCGGTACCAAAAAACGAAGCCGATCAGCATGCTGAACAAAGACACGTAGAGGAGGCCCATCCAGGCGGGCAGCCCGACGCCATCAAAAGACAGCGGCCTTGTCAGGAGCGTCATGGCCAGCATGACAGGCAATGAGAAAACCAGCGCCCAAGAAATCACCTGCCAGCCGCCGAGCATCCGCGACAACCTTGCCCCTTCGGCGT
This sequence comes from Verrucomicrobiota bacterium, assembly GCA_040386955.1. Lineage (GTDB taxonomy): Bacteria > Verrucomicrobiota > Verrucomicrobiia > Verrucomicrobiales > Verrucomicrobiaceae > Prosthecobacter. The sequence goes on along the minus strand of JAZKER010000003.1, from coordinate 18,623 downwards.
AACCAAGCCCACAAGCAACGATGGCGGCAAGCATCAGCAGGTCGCCGACTGGCGAAACCGAGATTCCTTGGGTCAGGGCAAAGCTCGCCACAAACACGCTCCCCAGAATTGAAAACAGCCAGAAGGCCGGGTGTGGCCGCTCTCCGCCTCGAATGACGCCGAAGATCGCCGTTGTCAACGGAAGCAGGCCAATGAATACCACGGAATGGGCCGATGTGATGTGTTTAAGGGCCAGCGCTGTCAGCAGCGGAAAGCCCAGCACGACACCCAGCGCCACCACGACGAGCGGGGCGACATGCCTCCGCTCCGGGAGTTTTTCCCGAAACACCAGCAGCAGAGCCAGGGCAAATATTCCTGCGATGGAGGCACGTGTGACGGTCAGGAACACCGGATCGAAGTCAAAAACAGCCAGCCGGGTCGCAGGCAGCGAGCCACTAAAAATCAGCACACCAATAAACCCGTTCATCCAGCCATGGTTAATTTTGTTCATCGTTCGCTTTGAGTTGTTGGCCACCACTCAGGCATTGGCTCTTGCCGGTCCATCAGAAAGCAATACAGTTTGAACAAACTGTTATGGATCACCCAGCAATACAGAGTAGTGGGGAAACCGCGAAAAACACAGGTCCCAGGACTCTGGTTGAAGAGGTCATGGTCAGGATCAGGCATCGGATTACCACGGGAAATCTGGCACGCGGTACCAAGCTTCCCTCCATCCGGTCATCGGCCGCGCTTTTGAAGGTCTCCAAATCCACCGTCGTCGAAGCCTATGAGAGACTGGTCGCGGAAGGGGCGATCCGCTCACGGCCCGGTTCCGGATTTTATGTGAGCGCCATTCCCCCTTTGTCGCTCGCCGAAACCGGTCCTCAGCTTGACCGCGAGGTGGATCCCATGTGGATCTCTCGCCAATCCCTGGAAGCAGTTGATGGCATGCTGAAACCCGGCTGCGGCTGGCTGCCCTCCTCTTGGATGCCAGAAGCAGGAATACGCCGGGCATTGCGGACCCTGGCCCGTGCGGATGGCGCCTCTCTCACGGACTACAGCACGCCGCTGGGGTCGCCGCCGTTGCGCCAGCTCCTCGCGCGCCGGATGGCTGAACGTGACATCGGAGTGTCACCGGAGCAGATCATGCTCACGGAATCGGGCACACAGGCGATCGACATGCTGTGCCGGTTTCTTATCCGGGCTGGTGACACGGTCTTGGTGGATGACCCCTGCTACTTCAATTTTCACGCGCTCCTGCGCGCGCACCGGGCAAATGTCATCGGCATTCCTTACACGCCATCAGGGCCTGATATCGGTCTCTTAGCAAAGGCGCTCAGCGAGCACCGGCCGCGTCTTTACATCACCAATTCCGCCATTCACAATCCCACGGGAGCCGTGCTGTCGGCGGTTACCGCCCATCGGCTCATCAAGCTGGCCGAACAATCGGACCTGACGATCATCGAGGACGACATCTTCGCTGATTTCGAACAAGCACCTGCACCAAGGCTGGCCGCGTTCGACGGCCTCAAGAAGGTCGTTCATATCGGCAGTTTCTCGAAGACGCTGTCCGCCTCTGTGCGCTGCGGTTTCATCGCAGCACGCCTGGATTGGATTGAAGGATTGGCCGACCTCAAAATTGCGACTTCCCTGGGTGGCTCGCGGATCTCGGCCGAACTCGTCCTGACGTTGCTCAAGGATGGCACCTATCGAAAGCACATGGACGGCCTTCGCTCGCGCCTTTCACTCGCCATGGCCGAAACAGCCCATCGGCTAACATCGATTAACATCACGCCCTGGATCGAGCCGCAGGCGGGCATCTTCCTTTGGTGCAAGCTTCCAGACGGCATTGACGCGGCGGATGTCGCCCGTGCAGCGCTCGCTGACAACATTGTCCTCGCCCCCGGCAATGCCTTCAGCCTTTCCCGCTCCTCAGGACAATTCTTGCGCTTCAATGTTGCTCAGACGAATGATGACAGAATCTTCAGATCGCTCATCCATGCGCTGGAGCGGAAAACCTAAATTTCGGTACCCCGCATGATCTTACCCCATCTCAAGCCCCCCGCGTTCCCAACGGTCCGAACCCGTCATTGCAATCCCAGCCCCAGGGTTTAAAGGGAAGGTTCGCTGTGACGTTCGCCACCCAGATCACCCTTTTTCGCATCCTCCTTATTCCGGTCTTCATCGGGCTGGCGGTGTATTATGGGGAAAGTGTGTCGGCGGGTCAGGCCAATGAGACCCTGCGCTGGTGGACCATCGCGGTGTTTGCCGTCGCGGCACTGAGCGACGCGGTGGATGGCTATGTGGCACGGCATTTCAATCAGCGCAGCCGCCTGGGGGCCATTCTGGACCCGCTCGCAGACAAGCTCCTGCTGCTCTCCGGCATCATCACCCTGAGCTTCACCGGCTGGCGGCAGCACTTTCCCCTTTGGTTCCCCACCCTGGTCATTTTCCGCGATCTGGCCAGCATCGGCGGGGCCTTTCTCATCGATTACCTCACCGGCAAGTGCGTGATCAAACCCCACTGGACAGGCAAGGTGGCCACTTTTGCCCAGTTCGCCGCCGTGCTGTGGCTGATGCTCGACATCCCTTTCCTCATCTGGCCCACGGCTCTCGCCGGGGCCTTCACCGCCATCTCAGGCTTCCTCAATCTTGCTGCTGGCGTGCGCCAGGTGCAGGAGCATTCAGGCAAGCACGACTGACCCGGCCCATCCCTTTTTAGAAAAACACATCCCATGCGTAAAACCGTCGCCATCGTAGGCCGCCCGAATGTGGGCAAATCCGCCCTCTTCAACCGCCTTGCCGGCATGAACATCTCCATCGTTCATGACCTTGCAGGTGTGACCCGTGACCGCATCACGGCCGAATGCCGCCGTGGCCCCCAGGTCTTCAACATCATGGACACAGGCGGTATCGGCGCCAACACGGAAGACGTCCTGACCGAGCAGGTGCAGGTGGAGGCCGCCATCGCCCTGGATGTTGCGGATCTGCTGCTCTTCGTGGTGGATGTGACGGCAGGTATCACTCCGATTGACCAGTCCCTCGCCCAGATGCTGCGCCGGACGAACAAGCATGTCATTCTCGTCGCCAACAAGTCCGACTCCGAAAAGCGCCGCCTCGGTTCCGGTGAGTTTGCCAAGATCGGTTTTGGCAACGCCGCCGAAGTCAGCGCCGTCCACGGCTACGGCATCGATGATCTGGTGGACTCCATTGTCGAGAAGCTGGAGCTGACCGAAGAAGAGACGGAGGAAGCCCGTGAAGAACGACTTTCCGCCCGGCCCTTGAAGCTGGCCATCGTGGGCCGCCCAAACGCCGGCAAGTCCTCCCTGGTGAACGCCATCATGGGCCAGGAGCGCGCCATCGTCAGCGAACTGCCCGGCACCACCCGTGACAGCCTGGACGTTCATTGCACGTATAACGGCAAGCATTACCAGCTCATCGACACCGCCGGCATCCGCAAGCAGGCGAAGGTAGAAGACGCCGTGGAGATCTTCAGCATCCAGCGCAGCTATGCCGCCATCAAGCGCGCTGACCTCTGCCTCCTCGTCATTGACTGCGCCGAAGGGGCAAAAATGCAGGACCGCAAAATCGCCCAGCTGATCGTTGAAGAGCGCAAGCCCTGCATCCTGGTCATGAACAAGTTCGACCTCTTCCATCCCCATGCCCAGCAGAAGGATCGCCTGGAAGAACTGGCCGAAACCATGCGCCGCGAGTTCTTCTTCCTCAGCTACGCACCGCTGGTGGCCACCTCCGCCAAGAACAACGACAACGTCGGCAAGCTCTTCGTCCAGATCGAGCGCGTGCGCAAAGGCGCCCAGGGCCGCATCGGCACCGGCGTGCTGAACCGCCTGATGCACGAGACAATCGAGAATACCCCCGGCCCGTTGGGACGCAGCCCGCAGACCTTCAAGCTGCTGTATGTCACGCAGGTGAACGAGACCGAAGACATCTCCATCCCGGTGCCTCACTTTGTCATGTTCGCCAACCGTGCCGCCAAGATGACCGATGGTTATCTCCGCTTCCTAGAAAGCGTGATCCGCAAAGAATGGCCCGCCCCCGGCGTGCCATTCCGCATGAGCGTGCGCGGCAAGCAGCCTAAAGAGAAGAAGCGCTAGTCTTCACCCAAGGAGTTGAGGGCAGGTGCCCTCAGCTCCGGATGGTCGATGGCTTCACCCGGTTACTTGCTCAGGACCTGATAGCCTTCTTTGCTGTCCTTGATGATCCAGCCAGCGGCATCGAGTTCCTTGCGCAGGACGTCAGCCGCCGCCCAGTCCTTGGACTGCTTGGCCTGCCAGCGCTTCTCGGCCAGTTCAGCGATGTCCGCAGGGACCTCGGTGGCCGCTTCATCAGCCAGGACAGGAAGCTCCAAGCCAAGAGCACGCAGCAGGAAGTGAAAGCCTTCAAGCGTCGCCGTGGCTTCGTCCTTGGACAAGGAAGCTGCCTTGGTCTTGTTGATCGTGCCGAAGATGTCGCCCAGGGCTCCCGGCACATTCAGGTCATCATTCAGCGTTTCCCAGGCGGCCGCAAACGGGCCTGGCCCAGTGCCAGTCACATCTCCAGTTAGGCCACTGACCTCCCGCAGAGCCTTGTCAAACTTGGCCATCTTTTGCAAAGCCTGACGGGCGGCATCCAGCGAGTGGAGGGTAAAGTTCAACGGCGTCCGGTAATGGCCACTAATGAGCACATACCGAACTTCTGCGGGGGAATAACCACGAGAAGCGAGATTCTCGAGTGTATAAAAGTTACCAAGGGTCTTAGCCATCTTGCCGCCGTCCACCATGAGATGGGTGACGTGGAACCAATGGCGGGCAAACTTGCCATGGGTGGCGCAGCAGCTCTGGGCGATTTCGTTCTCGTGATGCGGGAAGATGAGGTCAACACCACCACCATGGACATCGAAGTCTTCACCGAGGTATTCCAGGGACATGGCGCTGCACTCCAGGTGCCAGCCAGGGCGGCCTTCGCCCCAGGGGCTGGACCAATGGTTAGGCCCGTCTTCGGCTTTCTTGCCTTTCCAGAGGGCAAAGTCAGCGAGGGAGTCCTTGGTGTACTCATCGCTGTCGGTGGCGCTGGCTGCGCTGGAGGCACCGAGCTTGAGCTCGCGGTCCTCAAGATGGGAGAGACGGCCGTAGTCGGCAAAGGAGGCGACTTTGAAATAGACGCTGCCATCCGGGGTGGCATAGGCATGACCGCGCTCGATGAGCGTCTCGATCATGCGGATCTGATGTGGGATGTGGGCAACGGCGCTGGGCTCCACATGCGGCGTCAGCAGATTGAGGGCGGCGCAGTCGGCGTGAAACTTCTCCGTCCAGTGGCGGGTGAAGTCGGTGAGGGACTGGCCGGCCTTTTGGGAATCGCGGATGGTCTTGTCATCCACGTCGGTGAGGTTGCGCACATGCAGGGTGGCCAGACCGCCCTGCTCGATCACGCGACGGAACACGTCCTGAGCGACGAAAGTGCGGAAGTTGCCGATGTGGGCCGGGCCGTAAACCGTGGGGCCGCAGCAGTAGAAACGCAGGGTCTTGCCATCCAGAGGCGTGATGGCGCGGGCGGAACGGGAAAGGGTGTCGTGAAGAGTCAGCGGCATGAAAAGGGAACGCGGGGGATAATGCGGAGCGGTGACTTGTGCAACCGCTGGCGGAGCAAAAAACAGGACGAAAACATCCGTCCAGGGTCCGCATCAACAGTCGGCGGAGGCAGCTTCGCGCTGCTGTTCCTGCTCAGGAGTTTCCTCGCCTTCCAGATCTCTGGCGGCCCCAATCTTGAGGCTGACGCGGATGCCATGCTTCTCCGCCGCTGTCGTGAGCAGGGAGCGGATGGAACTGGCCGTCATGCCGTTTTTGCCGAGGACGTGTTTTACGTCTTCCGGGGCGAGCTGAACTCTGAACGCCAAAACGCCATTGGCATTGTGGCCAATGGCGATGGAAGCTTGCTGCGGGTGGTCAATCAGATTGGCCACCACATAGGTCAGGAATTCGCGAAGAGCTTCGGGGGCGTCCATGACAAGCAATTAAAATGTTTCCGTCAGCCCGAGCAACAACGGAAACAAGAAATGTCTTTCAACCAATTACTTGGCGGCAGCGACCTTGGCGACCTTTTTGATCAGGCTGCGAACGGTCTCAGTCGGCTGGGCACCCTTGGAGATCCAGGAGTTCACCTTGTCGAGGTCGATGTTGATGTTGCTTTCTTTTTTCTGGGGATCGTAAGTGCCCAGGATTTCGAGGAAGCGGCCATCGCGCTTGAAACGCTGGTCAGCGGCGACGACACGATAGAACAGACGGCCTTTGGAGCCTTCTTGACGGAGACGGATTGCTACTGCCATGAGATCAAATATATTTCGGACTTTCGGGGAGGCGGAGGGTGCTGGATAAACAGGGGAAATCAAGACTTATTTTCAAGATTCTAAACATTCTTGAACAAATATTGGCTTCAAAAGGGCTTATCCGGGGCCTGAGGGGATTTTAAGGCAGTCCAAGGGTGCTGCCATCGGGAAGAAAAAAGCGGTCTCCAGAAAAGGAGACCGCTTTTAAAAGAGGCCTAAAAGGCAGCCAGCTTACTTGCTGCTGGTGTAAGGAGCAGCCACAGGGGCCTCTTCCTGCACGTAAACGACCTTAGCGCGGTTCTGGCGGAAAGCCACCGGAAGCTTGGCGGTGCCGTGAAGGCGCTCCTGCCAGGTGTAGTCGTATTCACGAACTTCACCCTTTTTATGGTAGCCAGCACCCGGGGTGCGGTAGCGCTTGTAGAATTGTTCATTCACGCTGCCCACCATGTAGGGCTTCGTGGTGCAGGAGGAAAGAACAGCGAGGGTGATGAGGGAGAAAATCCATTTCATAGGAACAATGAGAGTTTGGCCAGAAACGAGTCCAGTTGTCAAAAAAAATTTCGTAAATGCTGCCATTGCTGGTTGCCTCAAAATCAAACTCCTTTAACGCATAGGTCTTCATGAAGCTCTCCCGTAAAGCCGAGTATGCCATGCGTGCCTTGCTGGCGATGGCTCGCTCGCCTGAGACATCCACCTTTTCCATTCAGGACATCGCCGCGAGTGAGCGCATCCCGCTGAAGTTCCTGGAGCAGATTTTGCTGGTCCTGAAAAATGGGGGCCTGCTGCGCAGCAAGCGTGGTGTGGGCGGCGGCTACCAGTTTCAAAAAGCGCCGCTGCGGATCAGCCTGGGGGAGATTGTGCAGCTCATTGACGGGCCGTTTGAGCCCATCCACTGCGCCACGATGACGGATCAGCCGGGGGCAGCCTGTGAATGTGGCATTCCAGGGGGTTGCGGGCTGGGGCAGGTGTTTGGCAGCCTGCGAGATGACGTCAATGCGTGGCTTCAGAACACGACGCTGGCGGATGTGCTGGAGCGCGACCGGCTGCGCCAGCCGCTGTCATTTGAGATCTGAACTGGCCACGAGGAACTCATCCAGGTTTGTCTCGGGTGAGTCGCCGAGCATGACATAGACATATTTGCGGCAGGACCAGGAGGCCACCGGGTAGCCCTCCACTCTTTCCACCTTTTCCGGGTTGAGCTGTTCGGGCGAATCGCGAAGGGACTCTTTAAGCACGACAAAAAGGTGGGCTTCCTGATCGCCCCGACCAAAACAGACCATGGCGACTTTCTGGCCGCGCCAAGTGACGGTGCGGCAGCCGAAGGGCCGGGCTTCCTTAGTGCAAGGCTTGACGACGTAGGGCTTGGGTGCGCCCTGAGTGCCCAGCCAGGCGCTGACATTGGCGATCTCTCCAGTGACGTGATCCAGGCCAAAGCCCTGGTTTTTCATGGAGTCAAAGATGTCCACGATCTCGGTCTCAAACTGAGCGAGAGTGGGGGTGCCTGCCGAGGCGGGCTCTGAGAGAGTGAAGAAGATGCCCGTGAGGGCGATGGCGGCAGCGGCGGCCATCCAGGGGAGGCGCTGCCAGCGGGGGACAGGAGCCGTCAGCTTGGCGGCGGCGAGGATCTCTGACCGCAAGGTTTCCGGCACAGACACATCGCAGGTGCATTTGCACATCTTGCGGTCGAACTCCTGCTCCTGGGCAAACCATTCCATGAGGGCCGGACGCTGAGGCAGCGTCTCCAGGGCCTCTTTGAGAAGAGGATCATCATTGTCCTGGCCGTGGGGGCGGCAGGCACTCAGACGAAGCTGGATTTCAGAGTCATCCATGGCGGTTAGCACGTGGGGGTTCGGCAAAAGGAATCACTTTGGGTGAGGCGGGGGAATCGGTCTCTTCGCGGACGGAGGTAAGTTTCTGGCGGAGCTGGGCTTTCCCGCGTGAGAGGCGGGACATGACAGTACCGATGGGGACATTCAAAATCTCGGCGATTTCTTGGTAACTGTGCTGCTGAAGATAAAACAGGGTGAGCGGAGCGCGATAAGTTTCATCCAACTGACCGAGGGCATCCAGGGCGGACTGGCCATCCATCTCCTCCATGGTCCGATCCTGCACGGCAGGCAGTTCAGGTTCCGCGTCGGAGAGTTCCACATGAGGAAAACGGACGGCGCGGCGGCTGCCGGTGAGAAACTCGCGATAAAGGGTGGTGAAGAGCCAGGTCTTGGCCTTGCTGCGGTCCCGAAGCTGGAAGCCCCGGGTGGCCCAGCGAAGAAAGGTCTGCTGGGTGAGGTCTGCTGCGTCAGCCTCCCGCTGGGCAAGGCTCAGCGCGAAGCGGTAAAGCCCCTGATAGTGCTCTTGAACGAGGTGTTCGAACTCCATGACGCAGCAGATGGTGGCAACGGACGAGAAGGGCCAGAAAGCCCAACGGGGCCATCCTACATCTTTTTCGTGTCACAAGACGCACATTTCGTGCAATCAGCCGGTTTCTTTTTGCAGCAGTTGGCGCAACTGGAGAGGCCGAGGGTGAAGGTGGCGAGGGAAAGAAGGAGGAGAGCTTTCATGGTTGGGTGGTGAGGGATTGAATTCCTGGGGCAACCCCGGTGTCGTGGCTGCCTATTGATCAGAGTACTCAGCGGGAGGGTTATTCCTTACCCGATCCGATATTTTTAAGGCACCAGCGCCTCATCCCAAATCCACAGGGGTGTGAGCGCCCCGCCTTCCACCCAGCCGCGCAGGGTTTCGGTGGTGGATGGAATCTCCACATAGGTCCAGGTAGCACGTTTTTCCAAAACACGGACCTGGGAACCTGGGGGCAGATCCATGACGGTGCCGGAGGTGACGGTGGCGGCGGTGTAGGCCTTCACATCGGGAACGGTGACGATGGAGATGTCATGGACGCGCTGCACGCCCTGGGGACGGATGGCGACCATGGAGGCTGCGGGGAGGAAGATAAGCAGACCCAGAACAGAGAGGGTGACAGCCCCGGTGACGGCGCGACGTCCGGCGAGGATACGCCAGAGAATGGCGAGGGCGACCAGCCAGAATCCCACTGAGGCGAGGACGGCCCATTCATTGGGGCTGAGCCAGAGGCTCCACTCGGCCAAGGGAGATTTCACGCCAAAGGAGAGGAAACGGAGACGCTCGTGAAGGTGCAGGAGATTCTGCCGGAGTTCAGGACCACGAGGATCAAAGAGGCTGGCACGCTGATACCAGAGGACGGCACGGCCCAGATCATCCTGACGGTAACGGGCATGACCGATGAGCTGGAAGACTTCCGGGCTGAGCTGTGGCGGCTTCTTTTTCACCAATGATTCGGCGAGGTACTGGGCGCGGGCAAAGTTGCCCTTGTCCATTTCCGCCAGGGCCTCGCCATAAGTGTCATCGGGAGAGGTGGAAGCTGGCGTGGCCGTCTGGGCCTGGATGCTGGAGCAAGCGAGGAGGCCGATGAGGGCGAGCAAGCTGACTTTGGCAATCGCCTGCCTGAATAGGCGACCGAGGGCTTCGGCGATTTGGCGGCGTTCTGTGGCAGGCAGCGGTGCAGCCCCGGTGCCGGTGAAATTGGAAGTTTCGTAGCGGTTCAAGATGGCCTTGAGGCCGGGATCTTCCACCGGGTGACCGGCTTCGGCCACATGGATGAACTGGGCGGCCTGACGAAGGAACTCTGCATCGGAGGACTGGCCACCCTCAAAGGCAGCCCAGGCGGCGCGGATCTCCCCTGCCCTTCCGGCCATACGCGCCTGGCGACGTCTGTGGGTGATGGCGAGGATGCCGGCCAGAAGGACCAGGCCCACAGGCACTGCCTGCAACGTCCAGAAGGAGGAACTGCGAATGAGAAGGGTGCTGGTGGGGGCGAGCCAACGGGACTGCGGGGAGGGCTTGATGACGATGTCCGTGATGTCGGGCTGGGGATCCAGCACGGGAGGTGGCACGGGGGCGGTAGCGCCAGCAGTGCCGGTGGCAGCCTCCGTGGTGGCCGTGGGCGCAGCGGGTTTCATGTTCAGCGGGATGGCCTCGGTACGGAGGGTGACGTACTGCTTTTTGGAAGAACTGAAGTAGCTCACCTCAAAGGGAGGCAGGGCGGTGTGAACGGCCTCCGGGATGAAGACCTGGGAATAACCAACTTTGCGTTCAAGTGTGGGCACCTGGTTCTGATCGAGCTGCCCCTCGACGTTGTAGCGCTTGGCAGGATAGGTTTTCCAACCACTTGGCAAGGTGAGTGCAGGCGTGGTGAGGGCGTCGAAATTGCCGGTCCCCTCAACCAGGAGTTCCACGGCCACGGGATCTCCCACGGTCAGCTCGGTGGGGGTGGCGGTGGCGCTGAGGGCGAAGTCACCCACGGCACCGCTGAAGCTTGCAGGCTTGCCCTCAGCCGGGAGGGGCAGGACCTTGAGGGAGACCTGGGGGCTTTTGACCACCACCTTCCGGGGTTCCGTCTGCACGCCAAAGAACCCCTGGGGGAAACCCGGGGGCAGACGGCGATCCATCTGAGGGCCGCCTTCGACGGGGACTTCCACAAGCATTTCCAGGGAGGCTGGGCCGACCTTGAGATCGCCCGTGCGGAGGGAGGAGAGGGTGCTACGAAAGGTGAGAACGATGTAACCCACGCCATCAATGACGGTCATGGTCTGGTCGCTCTGCTGAGGGAAACGGGCGATGGCGAAGTCGCTCTTCTCAATGTCAATGAGCCCGAGACGGCGGATCTGGGTCTGACGGGGCACGTAAAGGCTGCAAGTCAGCGGCATGACCTCGCCCTGATAGATTTCCTTTTTGCCCAGTTCGATCTGGAGGATGGGCTGATTGGCATCTTCGCCATTGCCGGGGCCGCCAAGGCTGGAGCCGGCCTCGACGACGAGCTTGACCTCGTTGGTGGAGACCTCCTGGCCATCAATGCTGAGAATCTGCGAGGGAATGACAAACTCCCCCGGCTCTGAAGCAGCGACGCCCCAGGTAAGCTGGGTGGAAACGCTGCGGCGGCCCGTGCTATCCAGGCTCATCTGCTGGGCGGGCGAGACGTTCGTGCGCTGGACGATCTGCAGAGGCAGGCGAAGTTCTGGAACACTCTGGACGCTGCCATCCTTGATGGTGATGACGTATGTCACGATCTGGTTGGGCCGGGCCTTGTCTGGCTGGACGTAGGCGCGCACGGTGGCGGCCTGCGAAATGCCGGTGAGGGCCAGCCAACAGAAAGCCAGCAGCCGCAAGGCTGAAGACGGATCGCAAATCACTTTTGTCATGGGTCCCATCATGTTTGTTTCCAGTTACCAGTCCTTGCCATTCACTGCCGGATCACGCGGGCGCACGATCTGGGCTTTCTTTTGGTCGTCGGCATAGGTGCGGAGGAAGGAGCGGGCCTCATTGCGGCTGAAGCCGGTGGCATCGTGCTTCTCGTTTTCAGAGGCCTCGGCCTCCTTGGCCAGCTGGGCTTCCTTGCCCTTGTCTTTGGGGTCGCCTTCTTTGGCTGCTTTCAGCTCACCTTCAGGCAGTTCCTCCTCCTTCTTTTCGCCCTTCTGTTTGCCGAGGCTTTCTTTGCGGCTGAGGTCCTTGTCCTTCTTGCCTTCGCCGTCCTGATCACCTTCCTCGCCAGAGTCGCCTTCTTCCTCCTCCCCCTCTTCCCCTTCCTCGCCCTTCTGGCCTTTTTTGCCTTTTTTCTTGTCGCCTTTTTTGCCTTTGTCGCCCTTCTGCTCCTCCTCATCGAGCTTCTTTTGCAGCTCGACGACGCGCTTTTTGATAAACTCGCGGTTTTCGATCACCGGTTTGTTTTCGGGGTCCATTTTCAGGATGGCATCGAAATGCTTCACGGCATCGCGCCAGGCCTTGAGGGTGAACTTGGGCTGCTTGGCGAGGGAGCGGTCGCCCTGGTCATAGAGGCTGTGAGCGAGGCCCTGGTGCGCCTGTTTTTGCACCTGGGGCTCGCCTGATTCCAGAGCCTGGCTGAAGGCGCCGACGGCGCGGTCATAGTCCTTGAGCTGATGGGTGGTATAACCCAGGGCCTGAGCATAACGATGACGCAGGTCGGCCGGGAGACGATCCTCCTTCAGCAGCTTGCCAAAGAGTTCGGCGGCCTGTTTGTGATCGCCATTTTTCATGGCCTCTTCGGCGGCCTTGGGGTCGGCCTCGGTGCGGTTAAACAGAGCGGCCCACAGGGGTGGCGGCTCAGCAGCGGGAGCGCTTTCGGCGCAGAGGCCGAAAAGCACCAGGGCGAAGGCCCGCACCGGCTGACGCCGGGCGGGGGAAGGACGGAGGAACCACGCGATCATAAGGAACAATACACCCATAGACAACGGCCACTGAAAACGTTCGATGGGTTTGACGAGTTGTTTGGCTTCATTGGCCTGGGCCTGAAGAGCGGAGAGGAGATCCCTCACGACCGTGGTGGCCAGGGGCTGGGAGCCGAGCTTGAGATAACGGCCACGGGTGGCGGTGGCCACCTCCTGGAGCACAGCCCCCTGGAGGGTGGTCTTCACCACATTGCCGCTGCGGTCGCGCACGTAGTCGCCCTGGCGGTCAGGATCCGGATCAGGGATGAGCGAGCCAGCCTCCGTGCCGACGCCGACGGTGAGGATGAGGATGTTCTTTTTGGCCGCCTGCTGGGCGTATTCGCGCACCTGGGCATCGGGCTCACCGCCATCGCTGAAGAGGATGAGGCCGTGATTGCGGGCGGGGCTTTTTTCAAAGGTTTCCATGGCCAGCTTCAGAGCCTTGCCGAGCTCGCTGCCGCCCCGGGGCACGGAGGTGAAGTCAAGGGACTGGATGGCCTCCACCACGGCCTCATGATCCGTGGTGAGGGGGGCCTGGAGGTAGGCATTGCCCGAGAAGGCGATGAGGCCAACGCGGTCTGTCTTCAGCGAATTGAGGACATCCTGGGCGGCCAGCTTGGCGCGGGTCATGCGGTCGGGAGTGACGTCATTGGCCAGCATGGAGCGGGAGGTATCCAGAGCGATGATGATGTTTCTCCCGGACTCGATCTGGGTGATCTTGTCCTCGCCCCAGCGCGGCTGGGCCATAGCGAAGATGAAGCAGGCGAGGGCCAGGAGCTGAAGTGTGAAGATGATGCCTGCGCGGGTGGCTGAAACGCCGACCAGCAACTGCGGACGCAGGCGGGGGGCGGTCATCTTTTCGACGATCTGCCCGGCACGCCAGCCGGCCCAGAGGCGCAAGGCCACCAGCACGGGCAAGCCGAGCAGGAAGTAGAGCAGATCTGGGGAGGCGAAGGTCATGGAATGGAAATCAAGTGGCCACCGCGACGGGGGCGGCATTCAGCAGGGTGAGGCGCAGGAGCAGGGCCAGGGCGAGGAGGGCGGCGGCGAGGGCGGCCGGATAAAAGAACAGCTCTTCTGTTTCAGAGATGCTGCGGCGTTTGATCTCGGTCTTTTCAAGGGCGTCGATGGTTTCAAAGATGCCTTTCAGGGCGGTAAGATCCTGGGCCATGTAGAAGCTGCCGCCGCCGATGCGGGCGACTTCCTGGAGGGTGCCTTCATCAAACTCCTGCCTGCCGCTAGTGATGACCCGGCCATCGGGCAACGGAATGCGGTGAACGCCGGGGGTGCCAATGGCGATGGTGTAGATCTTCTGGTTCAGGGTGGCGGCGAGCTTGGCGGCATCCAGGGGGCTGAGCTTGCCGCTGTTGTTTGCCCCGTCCGTCAGCAGGATGATGACCTTGCTAGGCACGGTCTCCTTGTCGAGACGGCGGGAGGCGGCAGCGAGGCCGGAGCCGATGGCGGTGCCGTCTTCCATGATCCCGGTCTGGACGCGGTCGAGATTCGATTCGAGCCATTCGTGATCCAAGGTCAGCGGGCAGGGCTGATAGGGGGCACCGGCAAAGGCGACGATGCCGACGCGGTCGCTCTTGCGGCCCCGGATGAAATCCCGCATCACGCGCTTCGCGGCCGTGATGCGGTTCACAGGCGAGCCGCCGATGTAAAAGTCCTCGATCAGCATGGAAAGGGATACGTCCACGGTGAGGCAGATGGCGATGCCTTCGGTATTGTCCTCCTCATGAGAAATGACCTTCTGAGGCCGGGCGAGGGCGATGATGGCGGCGGCGAGGCTGAGCAGGACCAGGCCGAAGGTGAGGCCGCCGGAAGTGGACTTGGCCTTGAAGCCGAGGTCCCGCAGGATGAAGGCAGTGGGGAAGGCCACGGCGGGCGCTTTGCCAATGCGGCCGCGCCACCACATCATGAGAGGCAGGAGGAACAGGGCCAGAAGCCACTCCCACCGGCCCAGGATGATGTCAGGCAGAAAAGGGATGTTCATTCAGACCGGGATGGATGCTGCGGTTCAGCGGACTGGGCGGGCCCATCTTCCTCAAGGGCGGTGATGGCCTTGGCCAGCAGTTCCATGGACTCCTCTTCGGAGCCCGGGACCGGGGCAAAGGAGAGCTGGTCCCACAGGGTGGCGAGGGAGGCATACTTATGCACGCGCGGCTGGAGCGGGGTGCCGCTTTCCTGAAAGATCTCCTGGGTGGTGCGGAAGGGTGCGGGGATGCGGTAACGCGCCATGAAGTAAAGGCGCAGGATTTCGGAGACCTGGGCGCTGACCTCGGAGGGGGGCAGGCTGCGGGCCTTGGAAGACAGGGCCTTCAGTGCCTGCATGGCGTTTTTCCAAGGCCGTTTGGGCTCTGGCAATCCGGGCTGGCGGGGACGCAGGAGAAGCCAGAGAACCAGGGACAGCAAAGCGACAAGCGCGACCAGGGCCACGACATAGATCCA
Organism: Verrucomicrobiota bacterium; assembly: GCA_040386955.1. GTDB lineage: Bacteria > Verrucomicrobiota > Verrucomicrobiia > Verrucomicrobiales > Verrucomicrobiaceae > Prosthecobacter. The sequence continues at coordinate 3,617 of JAZKER010000003.1, read as the reverse complement.
GAGTGGCGGGGGCACCGGAGGCAAAAAGACCTCCGGCAGATCCGGATGCGGGAGCGGCTGGGGCGGCGGGGCGGCGGGGGCCTGGGCTAACAAAAAGCGTATCATTACCGCTTCCTCCTTCTGCGGGCCCGGAAGTAGGCCTTCATGGCGGGTGCGTAGTCATCATCCATGCGCACATCGATGCGCTCGACCCCGTTTTTGCGCAGCACGCGGGTCAGCGCGGCCTGGCGATCACTGATGGCCTGGGCGTATTTCTGACGGACGGCGGGATGGGAGGTATTGACAATGAACTGCTCCCCGGATTCAGGATCTTCCAGGCAGATGCGGCCTGACTCTGGCAACTGCCATTCGCGGGGATCGCTGATCTGCGCGGCGACGACGTCATGCTTGGCCGCCACGGAGCGGAGACTGGCCTCCCAGGCGGTGTCAGTCGTCAAAAAGTCTGAGACCACAACGACGAGGGCGCGATGGGCCACGCGCTCCAGGGCAAGGTCCAGTGCAGGTGCGAGCTGGGTTTTCCGGCTTTTCGGCTGGATGGTCAGAATGTCCCGCAGGATGCGCAGGGCGTGGGCGCTGCCTTTGCGGGCTGGCAGATAATGTTCCACCCGGTCTGAGACGAGGATGAGGCCGACCTTGTCCTGATTTTGCACGGCGCTGAAGGCGAAGACGGCGGCGACCTCCGCTGCGCGTTCACGTTTGCTGTCCTCCTGGCTGCCGTAGTCGCCGGAGCCGCTGACATCCACGACGAGCATGACGGTGAGTTCCCGCTCCTCGATGTATTTGCGGACGAAGGGCTCGTCCATGCGGGCGGTGACGTTCCAGTCCAGGAAGCGGACATCGTCGCCGGCCTGGTATTCACGGAAGTCATCGAACTCGATCCCCTGCCCTTTGAAACGCGAGTGGTACTGGCCGCCGAGGGTCTCCTTGACCATACCACGGGTGATGAGCTCAATGCGGCGCACCCGCTTGAGGATGCGGGTGAGCTGTTCATCGTTGTCAGGAGTGGTGGCAGACATGGGTGAGATCAGGCTGCGGATTTAGGCAGCGGGGCGGGGCGGGGAGTCACTGGGGCCGCATGCTCACGGCACGGGCAGCTTGTCGAGGAGCTGCCGGATGACATCCTCGCTGCTGACGCCTTCGGCCTCGGCCTCATAGGAAAGCAGGATGCGATGGCGCAGGATGTCCGGGGCCAGGTCCTTGATGTCCTGCGGGGTGACATAGTTGCGCCCGGCGAGGAAGGCATAGGCCTTGGCTGCGAGGGCGAGATTGATGGTGCCACGGGGGGAAGCGCCGCAGCGGATGAGCAGCTTCAGGTGCGGGGCGTAGGCCTCTGGCGAGCGGGTGGCCTGGATGATGGAGACGATGTAATCGCGGATTTTTTCATCCACATAGATCGCATTCACCAGCGTGCGGCTGGCCACGATGTCTTCCGTCTTGGTGATCTGGTTCACTTCCAGCTTTGGCGCGCTGGTGGCCATGGCATCGAGCACGAGACGCTCCTCCGCCGGAGTGGGGTAGTCCACGCGGACCTTGAACAGGAAGCGATCGAGCTGGGCCTCGGGGAGGGTGTAGGTGCCTTCCTGGTCAATGGGGTTTTGCGTGGCCAGCACCATGAAGGGATCTGGCAGCTTGTAGGTGTTTTCGCCGATGGTCACCTGGCGCTCCTGCATGGCCTCCAGGAGGGCGCTCTGTACCTTGGCGGGGGCACGGTTGATTTCATCCGCCAGGACGAGGTTGGCAAAAATGGGCCCCAGGCGGGCGGTGAAGGTGCCTTCCTTCGGGTGATAGACCATGGTGCCGATGACATCGGCAGGCAGGAGATCGGGCGTGAACTGGATGCGCTTGAACTGGGCGTGGAGGGCGCTGGAAAGGGTGCGCACAGCGAGGGTCTTGGCCAAGCCGGGGACGCCTTCAAGAAGGACGTGGCCATTGGTCAGCAGGGCGACCAGCAAACGGTCCACCAGGGCCGTCTGGCCGATGAGCACCCGCCCGATCTCCTGGCGGAGGGGCTGCACCCATGTGGAGGCTTTCTCGATGGAACTGGCATCTGGAATGGCGGGCGAAGGGACGGGTTCAGACATGTGTGAAGGGAAAAGTCAACGGTGGCGTAGTGAGAGTCAAGACAGGACCTCTATGTTCAAAACGACATAGCAGGGTTTTTCTGCCGCAAAAGATTGCCTATTTTCCACCCTGGCGGCGTTCCCGAGGCTCCAGTTCATGATCGGGGTCGCGACGCTTTTCGTACTGGCGGACCTGGGCGCGGAGTTCGCGCTTGGAACGACGTTCGACGGTCATCTGGCGCTTTTTGCGGCTGCGGCGCAGTTTTTCGATCTCATCATCCAGTTTGAGGAAGCCTTCATAACGGCCGGGATCCAGCTTGCCGGCCTCCAAGGCGGCACGGATGGCACATCCGGCGTCCTTGCTGTGCTTGCAGTCGCCAAACTTGCACTGGTGGGCGAGCTGCTCGATGTCGGCAAAACCTTCCCGGAGGGTGATTTCATTGGTCCACATCTGGATCTCCTTGATCCCTGGATTGTCAATGAGGATGCCGCCTTTCGGCAGGATGATGAGCTCCCGCGCCGTGGTGGTATGGCGGCCTTTGCCGGTGAGTTCGTTGACATCATCGGTCCACTGGTATTCGTCACCGAGGAGCTGGTTGAGCACGGAGGATTTGCCCACGCCGCTGGAGCCGATGAGGGTCACGGTCTGGCCTTTTTTCAGATATTGGCGCAGGACGGACAGGCTGCGTTTTTTGGTCGCGCAGGTGATGTGTACATCGGCCTCGGGATTGAGGGCGCGGATTTGTTCCGCCGCGTCTTCGTTGTCTTCCTTTTCGTAGAGGTCGGACTTGTTGACGAGGACGACGGCCTTGGCCCCGCTGCGGGCGATGATGGTGAAGTAGCGCTCCATGCGCCGCAGGCTGAAATCGGTGCCAGCATCCGTGACGACGACGACGACATCCACATTGGCGGCGATGACCTGCTCTTCGGTGCTTTTGCCGGCCATCTTGCGGGAGAAGCAGGTCTGGCGCGGCAGACGGGCGCGGATGACGTGCTCCTGGTCTTCATGGCCCACCTCCAGCGCCACCCAGTCGCCCACGGCAGGGAGGTCGGCATCGGTTTCGGCATCATGATAAACTTTGCCGCACATGACGGCCTCGAACTCGTCTCCATCGCCGACAAGGGCCCCGTAGGTGATCTTGTTGTCGCGGGTCAGGCGCGCGGGCACCCAGCCCTGTTTGAGGTAGGGGGCAAAGGCTTCTTCGAAGGCGGCATTCCAGCCGATGTCTAGCAACGTCATCGCCGCAGTGTAGGACGGGAAAACGAAAGGACAAATCCGCGATGCAGGAAGTACAACATCGTGCTAGGCGAGGATTTCCTTGGCCACGGTGCCATAGACATCGGTGAGGCGAAAGTCGCGGCCGGCGTAGCGGTAGGTGAGTTTTTCGTGATCCAGACCCATCAGGTGCAGGACGGTGGCGTGCCAGTCGTGGATGTGCATTTTGTTTTCGACGGCTTCGTAACCGTACTCGTCGGTCTTGCCGTAGTTCATGCCGCCCTTCACGCCGCCGCCGGCCATCCACATGGTGAAGCCCTTGTTGTTATGGTCGCGGCCGT
>JAZKER010000002.1:344051-696698 GCA_040386955.1 Verrucomicrobiota bacterium | reverse complement strand
CGCCGCGTGCGGTGGCATCGGCCCCGCCCGTGGCGGAAATCGTGCCGCCCAGCGTGGCCGTGTTATGCGTGACCGCACTGCTCGTGGGCGTGGTCACCGTGGGGGAGGAGACGGCAGGTGCTGCCGTACCCTTGATCATGAGTGAGGATGCTCCAGAAACCCAGATGTCGGCTCCATTGGGGCTTACCCAAATGGCATTCAAACTGACAGCAGCACCTGTGGATTCGGTTGTCCAGGAACTACCGTTCCAGTGCGAGGCAAATGAACCCGAATCGCCGACAAGATAGACATTGTTTGCCGATGTGCCTGCAATGCCTCGAACGTTATTGACGCTCGCGGCCACAGGCAGGCCAGTCGTATCCGCCCTGGACCATGTGCTGCCATTCCATTTAAGCAGGGTTGGTGTTGTCACGCCGCTGACGACGGCCCCGCCCACCCAGACATTGTTGGCATCGCTGCCCCAAACGGAAAAAAGCGTGGTATTAGCATCCAGTGCAGGCGTCACCGTGTAGGAAACAGTGCTCCAGGTGCTGCCATCGTAGTGCACGATGTTTCCGTTGTCTCCCACTGCCCAAATGTTGCTGGCAGATGCCCCCCAGATGGCCCGCAGACCTGAGGTCTGAGTGTGTTGAATGGTCCAAGTTGCGCCATTCCATTTGAGGATGTTGCCATACTCGCCATTGCCGGACACGGCCCAAATGTTATTGGCGTCCGAACCCCAGATTGAATAGATGAAGTGAGGGCCATTGGTGCCATCAGTTTCCAGTCCCGAAGTGAAGGTGGTCCATGTGGAGCCATTCCACCGCATGAGGTGACCTTTACGGCCACCCACCCACACATTGTTTGTGCTGGTCCCCCACACGCCATAGAGAGTTAGGGAAGCTGTGGATGCCTGATACGCCCACGCGGTACCGTCCCACTTGAGCAGAACATCGTCGCTAGCCGGTCCGCCTGTGGCCCAGACATTGTTGGCATCTGTTCCCCAGAGGCCACGCAAGTTGGAACTCACAGGTGAATTCGCATTCTGTACAGTCCAAGTGGCCGCATTTGCAGGACCGCCAAGGCTGAGCAAAAGAGCGGCGACCGCTAGGGCAGAAAATAAAGCTTTCATGAGAAATTAATGAGTCGTTGATTGAAGCAGAAGACGCAGATCGATTCGGTGGTCATCAATCCACCACACGCAGGCGGAACTCACCGGTGCCACCGGTGATGCTGACGGTGACATCCCGAGTAGCCCCCGTGCCAGTGACGCCCGTGACGGTGCCGGTGATGCTGCTGCCGCCCACAGGGACGACGGAATAACGGGCCGTGGCAGGCGCATTCAGCGCGACCGCCTCCGAATAAGTGACCCGGAAGGTCACCGTGGTGGCGGAGACGGCCTGTCCCGTGGGGCTGAGGCGGGTAACGGAAAGAACCTGCGGCGGGGTCGTATCCACCGTCCAGGTGTAGCTAGCGGGGCTGGCATCCACATTGCCCGCTGCATCCACCGCCCGGACCTGGAAGGTATGGCTGCCATCTGCCAAGCTGGTGTAGGCCGTCGGGCTGGTGCCCGTGGCGAAGCTGCCCAGGTCCAGTTTGACCTGATAGCTGACCACTCCACTGCCTGCATCGCTGCCCGTGTAGCTGAAGCTGGCACCCGTGCTGGTCGTCAGCAGCGCAGGGTTCGCCGTGATGCTGGTATCTGGCGCGGTCTTATCAATCGTGTAGGTTTCCCCCACGAAAGGCAGGGTGGTGGTGACATCGGAGGAGAGGCCCGTGTCATTGTCCAAACGAAGGAGGAGGGTGCCATCCGTGCCGGTGGTGACGGGAACCGTCCAGGTTAGCCCCCCATTGGCGGTGGTGGGGATGCCCACGGCAGCACCGGTGCTGGTGCCGCCGAGGGTGAAGTGGCTGGCTGTCACGCCGAAGACGGTGCTGCCGAAGGTGAGCGTCCAGTTCACGACGGTCGCGTTTGTAGGGGTGGCCTCGGCCCGGACCAGCGAGGTGACCGTGGCTGTGGGCGGAGCTGCGCTCGGCTCGCCGACCGTGAAGGTAATGGCCGAGGGGGAGGAAATGGCGGTGGAAGAGGCAGGGGTACCGTCGAACGTGGCCAAAAAGGCCCCCGCATCTGCCGTCAGGTAATAGGTGGTGCCGATGGTCAGAGACCCGAACGATATCTGCACATCGGTCCCGGAGAGGGTGATCATGGGAAAGGAAACGGGAAAGCTGAGCAGCGGGCTGCCTGGGGAGGCGGCATTGTAAAGGGAGAGAGTGCCACTGCCCTTGGTCACGGCATGACCAAAGCTGAAGGCGATATTGCCACTTGTGGAGGCATTGGTGGTCTTGTTCACGGGCAGGGATCTGCCCAGATAGTTGAAGGTGGCCGAAGCCCGCTCATACGCACCTGCATCCACCGTGCCACCTGCCCCATTACGGACAAAACCACGGGCATCCTGGGTGGTGCCATTGATGACCGTTCCTTTGTTGATCGCCGGGCTGCTGGTGCTGGAAAAAGCCACCGTTTTCACAGGCCCCCCATTGGTGGTGGCGGAAGCGACCAGCAGAGGATCCGTGTTTTGCAGGGTCGAGGTGTAGTTGTGCGTGCCGGTCTGCTGGGCATTCACCCCCAACACGGAATCGAAAAAGTTAAGTGTGGTGGGGGCCGTTTGGGTCCCATAATCCGCACCGCTGCTGCCCCAGATGATGGAATTGTAAACATTCACTGTCAGCGGTGCCCCCTGAAAGGCAGCCTGGTGCCCAGTCCCGGCAAAGTTCCCCACATTGTCATAAAGGGTGCAGTTGCGCAGCGTCACGGTGCCGTTGGTATTGAGGATGGCGAGGCCGGAACAGGCATTGCCCGTCACCGTATTGGAGGCGAAGGTGGTGTTCTCCATGAGGATCGTGGAGGTGGTGGCACCCGTGTTGATGTACATGCCGCCGCCGTAGCTGGAGGACTTGTTGTTGGTGAAGGAACTGTTGCGGACCGTGATGCTCGGGTTGTTGGTCGAAAGGTTGGCGTGTGCGGTGGTCCCAGCGATGTTGTTGCTGTCAAAGACGCTCTGTTCCACGAGGATGGACGAGGTTTGGCTGGCCAGAAGGGCGGGGCGGGTGATCATGCCTGTGATCTCGACATTCCTCAAAATCAAAGCAGGGCGGGCCGTCCCCGCAGCCTTGCCGATGCCGCTAATCCCGCCCTCAGAATTGGTGATGCGCACGTTCTCCAGGGTGAGGTTTTCCCGGCAGGAAATGCCGCCAAAATGCGCCGTGGTGCTGGCGGTGAAGTCATTGGTGGAAGAAGGGTCATCACCCAGCTTTCCGCCGGTGAAGTGGAGCCCCCGGATGACGATGTCCTGCAGCGCATCGCCATTCTCGTCCGTGATGGTCAAAAGCGGATACAGGTCCCCTGCACTGACTGTGACGGTGCCGTGGCCATTGATGGTCACGCTTTCGCGGATGAAGAGTCCGCCGGCGAGGGTGATGGTGCCGCTGAGGTCGGGATGAAACTGCACCACATCCGCCCCTGCGGCGGCATTGGCATCGCTCACAGCTTGGGCCAAGGAGCCCGCGCCGCTGCCATTGAGCGTGGTCACGGTGAACACGGCCGCCTGGGCAGCCCCACTCAGGAGCCCCGCCATGAGCAGGGACAGAGCCAAATGACACAGGTTACGGTGAGCCCGCCAAGGAAACCCCCATGATGAAGAGAGCTTCAAGAAAGACTGAGAAAATGAGCGGTTCACAATCAGATCAAGGTAGGGTTAAAAAGAAAAAATGGGGCATCTGAAGGCAGACTCAGTCCACCACACGCAGGCGGAACTCGCCCGTGCCGCCGGTGATGCTGACGGCGACATCCCGCGTGGCTCCCGTGCCGCTGACGCCCGTGACGGTGCCCGTGATGCTGCTGCCCCCCACAGGGACGACAGCATAACGGGCCGCAGCTGGCGCATTCAGCGTCACCGCTTCTGAGTAGGTCACACGAAAGGTCACCGTGGTGGCGGAAACGGCCTGTCCGGTGGGGCTGAGGCGGGTAACGGAAAGAACCTGCGGCGGTGTGGTATCCACCACCCAGGTATAGCTGGCGGGGCTGGCATCCACATTGCCTGCGGCATCCACGGCCCGCACCTGGAAGGTGTGGCTGCCATCCACCAAGCTGGTGTAGGCCGTCGGGCTGGTGCCTGTGGCGAAACTGGCCGCATCCAGCTTCACCTGATAGCTGGCCACACCGCTGCCGGTATCGCTGCCCGTGTAGCTGAAGTTGGCACTGGTGCTGGTGGTCAGCAGCGCAGGAGTCGCCGTGATGCTGGTATCTGGCGCCGTCTTGTCCACCGTATAGGTTTCGCCCACGAAAGGCAGGGTGGTGGTGACATCGGACGAGAGGCCCGTGTCATTGTCCAAACGAAGGAGGAGGGTGCCATCCGTGCCGGTGGTGACGGGGACTGTCCAAGTCAAACCGGCATCGGCCGTGGTGGGGGTGCCCACGGAGGCCCCCGTGCTGGTGCCGCCGAGGGTGAAGTGGCTGGCGGTGACACCGGTCACGGCGCTGCCAAAGGTGAGCGTCCAGTTCGCCGTGTTCAGGTTGGTCGGCGTCGCATTGGCCCGGACCAAGGAAGTCACCGTGGCGGTAGAAGCTGAAGCAGTGATACCTGAGATGGTCACGTTGTTCACCGCAGCATACATATCTACGCCGCCATTGCCTGTGATGCGGACCTCATCAATGTCCACAAAGGTGGTGCCGCCAAGCCCAGCAAGATCCACCGTGTCAGACCACGGCGCACCAGAGACTTGGTAGGTGATGAACCCGGCGCTGACGCCGTTGTCGAATGCTTCAATTCTGAGAAGATCACCATCCACGCCACCATAGTCCACGATGAAGATCGAGCTCATGGTGAAGTTCGTCGCCGTGGACGAGCTTTTAATGTTGAAGACCGACTGGATGCTGTTGGCTGCATACCCACCCGCAATGCCGTGTGCACCCGGATAGATATGGGGCTGATAAGTCATCGGCAAATCGGTGGTGCCATTCGCCGCTTTGGCGGAAAACTGGAGCGAGATGCCAGGCACATCCGTGGAGCCGCCCTGGCCATCCGTCACCTGGGAACCCGAGATGCCCGTCGTAGAATTGAAGATGATGGTTGAACTGGCAGAAGAATTCGTGAACGACGTCACAGCCGGTGAGGAATATGCCGTGGTGTCATCATTTTCCCAGTTCTGGTAGTTGTTGATGGCGGCCAGAAGTTGCGCGCGTGTGCCAGTGTTCAGCACCCCTGCCTTGTAGCGGGCGTTGTCTCTTTCAATGCTGATTCCGCCATTGCCATTCGGGATGCTGGGCGGGAAAACGGACACTGCCGTCGTGCCGTTGGTGAGAGCCGCTGGCAATGAAGAGCTTGTTATAGACCCTGCATACGGAGGGTTTGGGAAGGCCCACTCGGTAGCAGGATTCCAATAATCCACATTCCAATTGTCCTCCATCGCAATACCAGCAATGAAACTGGGAAAACCAGAAGTACCTGTATAAGCCAGGATGGTGTCTCCGGCAGTCCTTGGATCCCAGCGGTCATTGTCACCACCCGCCGTACTCAGTCCCGTGTTCATGACTGTGCTGCCAGCACTGGTGACAAAGGTGTTTGCCGTCCCAGCTTCGTCGATGTTCACAACCGTGCCGGCTGCCACGCCACCGGCGGGTGCGGTCCAGGTAAGCTCAGCTTCATTGCCGCCAAAATTGAAGGTGGTGCCCAGCCATCCGAACGTCGTGAAATTAATCTGCGTACCCGCATTGATGGTGACCAGAGGAACGAAGGAAAAACCATCAGAAGCATCCAGATTCATCCGGGTGAAGGCAATATCACCAGGAACAAGCGTTTGAGCCATCGCAGGACTCGCCGATAGGAGCCCCCCACCAACAACCAGTGACAGGCAGAGAAAACGAAAACGCAACAGGCCTTTGAAGACGAGACGGGCGACGTCGGGAAAAGAAATTTGGGTTATCATTATCAGCTAAATAAAGGTTGGAAATGGAGCAAAGATCTGTATCGCGACTTAGTAAGGAACCCCGAAACCGAGGTCGACGTTACTGAAAATAATGCTCACCCGGACATCGTCGGTGGAGGAACTTCCTAAATTCACTGACGGGCCATGCCCACGAGGTCGCTTCCACCGGCCGCCCACATGGCTGCAGGCAGCACCCACAGCCATTGATCGCAAATTCGGGAGTGTAAAAGCAAACATTGATGATGCAGAATAATAAGGCATCCTTAAGCAATATAACTGTAAAGAGAGAATATCATTATGGCAAATAGAGAATCCGCCTTTCGACTAGAGCTACAGCCAAACAGCAAAATTTCTGATAAATTTCACCTTATCTTCCTTGTCGGATATTCAGAAGCCGCCCACCCGCATTATTGGCCAATTTGTGGCCTCTGACCGATGGTTGCCGTCAATTCGGTCATTTCGCCGCCGCGAACGAGAGACAGCTTCACTTCCATGCCCGGCGCAAAGGAGCGGATGATCTTCAACAAGTCTCCCGGGGTGCGAAAGGTGCGGCCATTGATGGCAGTGATGACATCTCCCACGACAAGGCCCGCACGGGCAGCGGGCGACTGGGGATCGAGATCGGTAATGTATGCACCTTGGCTGATGGTACCGCCCAGAGCCGCTTCCACATGCACGGGCTCGGCATTGAGTTCCAGGCCCAGATAGCCCATGCCAGCTACGGCTGCAGGGTCACCGCCTTTGGCCTGGTTTCGAATGGACTCCACCACCATTTTGGCATCATTGGCCGGCACGGCCAGCCCTACGCCCTGCCAGGCACGTACATTTTCGTCTCCCCGATAAATGGCGACATTGATGCCAATCATCTCGCCCCGAATATTGACCAGAGGCCCCCCGGAGTTGCCAGGATTGATGACCGTATCTGTCTGCAGGTAGTCCAGCTGACTGTCGCTGAGATGGCGGTCCCGTGCGCTGATGATGCCCTGGGTGACGGTGCCGCTGAGGCCGAAAGGATTGCCTACGGCAAAAACCAGCTGGCCCACTCGGGCCTCATCCGAATTGGCAAAAGAGAGGGCGGAAAAGTCTTTTTTTCCTCCTTCGATTTTGAGGAGGGCGATGTCCCGTTCACGATGCGCCCCTAAAACACGGGCAGGATACTGCTGGTTGTCATTGGTGGTGACGATGACTTCGCTGACATCGGCAATGACGTGGTAGTTGGTCACGACATGCCCCTCCTTCGAAATAATGGCCCCGGAGCCCAGGCCTGGGATGATTTGGGCACGGCCGCTGACAACACCAAAAAACGGATGCCAGGCAGTCTGCCCCCGGCGCACCGTTTTAGTGGTCACACTGACGACGCTAGGCAGCACGGCTGCCGAGAGCTTGGAAAACTCATCGTTCATGGCGCTGAGAATCTTCACATCATTGAGGTCCAGCTTGGGAGCCCCCGGGCCTGTGAATGACTGGGAAGCCTGCGGCTTTTCGCCGCGAAGGAAATTCAGCAGGCCGTACCCCTCCTGTCCCCGGCGCCAGATGGAGAAGACCAAGGTGGCGATGAGAAAAACGGTGACAGCAAAAACTAGACGGCGGAGAGTTTCCATGACGAGGCCCTCACGATGCGTGGCTGCAGGCCGATGGCAAGATGCGGACTGCGGCTTCTTGCCCTTTTGAGAGCACCTTGGCCAGAAAAGATGTCTGACAAAAGCGGCGAGGGCAGCAGGCGTGGCATTCTTTGTGCGAGAGGAAGTTTTGTCGAGAAGAGCCAACGCTTTCACATTCCAGGTTGTCAGACTCCCCTGCGTCTCATACCTTCAGCCAGACCGTCCTTTCATGATTCACGATCCTGCCCCGGACAACGGTGGGCCCGCCCTTCTGGGCAGCTCAAGCCTGCGGCGTCCCCCTTTGGCCCAGGCCGCACGGGATGAACACCGCATCGGGCTCATGCCGACGGAAGGCTGGCGAAAGCGCAACTTGCAGTATTTCGGCGAAGTGCTGATTCCTTCCCTGCTCTCGCCTCGCAAGCCGGGCCGCGTGATTGATGGCGTGCCGCTGGTCACTTCTACGGAAATTGGAGTCACTTGGCTGGGACACGCCGGCTTTTTTGCCCAGATCTCAGGCGTCAACATTCTCATTGATCCGAACTGGGCGCTCTGGCATGGCCCCATCAAGCGTCTGCGTCATCCCAGCGTCTGGGCCAGCGATCTGCCACCCATTGACTTGGTGTTGGTGACGCATGCCCACTATGACCACCTGCACCTGCCCAGCCTGCGCCGGGTCGCCCGTGGACAGCCCATTATCGTGCCCAAAGGCGTGGGCGGCATCGTCAAACGGGCCGGATTTGGCCAAATCGTGGAACTGGACACCTGGCAGCGGGCGAAATTCCGCGATCTGCGCATCACCCTCACCCCTGCCCGCCACTGGGGGGCCCGCATGATTCATGACACCCATCGCGGTTTTGGGGGTTACCTCATCAGCTCCCCCCAGCGCAGCCTTTTCCACTGTGGCGACAGCAGCCTTTTCGATGGATTCACAGAAATCGGTCAGCGCGCTCAGATTGACCTGGCCCTAATGCCCATCGGTGCTTACCAGGCCCCCAGTGGCCGCCCGGTCCACATGAATCCCGAAGAAGCCCTGGACGCCTTTGCCATGCTGGGCGCCCAGCATATGGTACCCATGCACCACGATACTTTTCCCCTGGGCGGAGAACCGATCCATGAGCCAGCGGAACGCTTGCTGCTGGCCACCCAGTCCCGTCAGCTTCAGGACCGCGTACGCATCCTTCACGAAGGCGAATCGGCGCTGTATTAAGGGACCGGTGGGCATTGCCCCCTGCGGAGTGAACGGGATGTCCGCGCAGAACGATCCGGCAGCTCAAAGCGGAGCCTAACAAGTCGTGGGCCATTCAATTTTATCATGAATGCCTTGACGTGGAACTACTGTGCATATTAAATATGCACAGTAAATCAACTGCATGCCCACCACACCTTCCATCAAGCTGCTGCTGCCTGCCATTTCCCCGGCGGCTCCAGGGACGCTGTATGAGCAGATCATCACCGGGCTGAAGCGGGTCATCAGCGAGGGGATGCTGGAGCCAGACTCGGCGCTGCCCTCCTTCCGCCAGCTCGCGGGGGACCTGATGGTCAGCGTCATCACGGTGAAGCGGGCTTACGAGGAACTGGAACGCGAGGGCATCATCTACCGCCGCCAGGGCCTGGGCACCTTTGTCGCCGCCCGGGGGCAGGATCGCTCCCGCGAGGTGAAACTGGCCCAGGCGCGAAGCCACCTGCGGAGCGCCTTGCAGGAAGCCACCGAAGCCGGTCTCTCCCCGACCGAGGTCCAGCAACTTTTCATGGAAACGCTCCACCCCACTGCCTCATGACTGCCATCGCCCTTGAAATCACCGGTTTGGAAAAACGCTTTCCGCGTTTCACCCTCGGCCCCATCAGCCTCAGCGTCCCCTCCGGCACCATCTATGGCCTCATCGGTCCCAATGGCGCAGGCAAGACCACCCTGCTGGACCAAATCTTTGGCATGGGGCTGCCAGATGTCGGCAGTATCCAGGTCAACGGGCTGGACCACGCGCGGCACGAGGTGGAGGTGAAACAGCGCACCGCCTACGTGGGGCCAGACCTCAGTTACATGGCCTGGGGAAAGGTGAGCCGCGCCATCCGCTTTGTGCGCGGTTTTCACCCGAGCTGGGACGACTCCCTCGCCACCCGGCTCATGGAGTCCTTTGGCCTCAGTGCCGGGGACCGCATCGCCACCCTCTCCTTTGGCGGGCGGATGAAGCTGGCCCTGATGCTGGCGATGGCCTGGCGCCCTCACTTCCTCGTGCTGGATGAGCCCACCACGGGCCTGGATGCCCACTCAAAGAAGGCCCTCTTTTCCGAATTGCTGGCCATCGTGAAAGATGAGTCCCGCACCGTTCTGCTCTCTTCTCACCAGATCAGCGATCTGGAGCGTTTCGCAGATCAGGTCAGCATCCTCCATCAGGGCCGTGTACTGACCAGCGGCACCACCTCAGCCCTGGTGGAGAGCCATCTCCAGGTGGAGTTCCGAAGCACGGACCTCCCCCTGCGGGAGCTGCCAGGGCTCACTGTCCAAGAGCAGGCGGGCAACCGCTGGCGGGCCGTGCTGGACACGCAGCGGACATCCGTGGCCGGACTCACCTCGCGCGGTGCGCAGGACCTGCACACCCAGCCCCTCTCGCTGGAAGAACTCTTCCTCACCCTCACTCAATAGCCCCTGCCGCCATGACACGGATCCTCCTCGATTATTTAAACCGGTGGCGCTGGGTCTGGGCCGCTTACTTCCTCGTCTTCGGGTGCCTGGCCTTTTTCACCCGCAACCTCCTCAGCTTTTTCCCGCTGGCTCTGGTGCTCCTCAGTGTGGATGCCCGGACCGGTGTGCTTTACACCTTCCGTCTCCAGCCCGTTTCCCGGCAGGATCAGGACCGTGCCTGGTGGTTCATCTGCGTATGTCTGCCCACCCTCCTCAGCACTCCGCTTCTGGCACTGGGCCTACTCTGGCAGCAGGCCAGCTTTGCCCCGGCCCCTTTGCCGGGGCTGGCAGCACCGTGGTTTTCCCTCGCGGTTGTGACGTTTCTCGGGACCGGCCTATCCGCCCTCATGTTTCTCATCTGGCGTTTTATACTGCCGCGCAAGCCTGAGACGAAGATGGAATGGGCGGTGACCGTCCCCTGTGGTGTCCTATGGGGACTCATGATCCCTGGTTGTTTCATGCTCCATTTGCAGCTGCCGGGAACCCCGGCGGAGGCGCAGACCTGGCAATGGATCGTGCTGGCGCTCATACCGCCACTCGTAGCCTTCTCGTATGTCCAGGCAGGCAAAGTCACGCAGAGCCGTTTGAAGATGGCCGCCCACACACAGGCCCCGGCACCCGTCAACGCCCTCACACCCGCCACCGGCAGCCGCGGTCTGCTACTGTTCCTCCTCACGTTGCACGGGAGGCTGCTGACCCTGCTGCTGTTCTTTGCCTCCACCTTCTGGGCCTTGCGGCTGTGGCGAGGCCGGACCATCACCGCTGAGGAAGCCCGCCAGATCAACGATCAGCTGGTGATCACGATGATGGTTGTCCCTGCCGTGGTGGCCGACTGGTTCAGCCTACGGATGCTGCGCTCCGTGCCCCTCTCCACCCGAAGGCTGACGCTGGCCTTGCTCAGTGTTCCGATCATGCTTGGCCTTTTGGCCGCGTCACAGACGGCCCTGACGGGGGCGGCCTTTTTCCCAAACTCTCAGTTAGGCATGGAGTCTCTCAATGCCGCCCTTGTCACCGCCGGGGTCTCCGCGACACTCCTCACCTTCAATTCTTATGTCGGCTCCTCGTGGCGCTTTGTCATCATGCTGCTGCCGCTTTCCGTGATGGTGGCGGGGACCTTGACGCCAGATCGCTCCGCCCCCTGGATGTCAGCCATCGGGGGCCTGATGCTGCTGGCCTCCGCCCATTTCCTGCAGCGCGGCTTCTGGCACGGCTCTGCCTACTACCGTCCGCGCCGCGCCTTTGGCCTAGCCGCAGCAGACGCTTTAGGCAGGCCTTGAATTGTGTGTTGGAGGATGCTTCATTGCCGCCATGACGCCACTGCTGACCCTCATCGCTGCGGTTTCATCGGATGGTTACATTTCCAAAGGACAAGGGGTCCCCTGGGATCTGCCAGCTGACCGCGCCGGCTTCCGCGCCTACGTGCAAGGGAAATGGCTGCTGCTAGGCCGCAGGACTTATGAGGAGATGCTTGGCTGGTTCTCGGACCACCATCCGCTGGTGCTGACACAGAATGAAAAGTTTGTCCCCTTCCTGGGCGAACGTGTGGGCAGCGTCTCCGCAGCCTTACGGCAGTCGGCGGAGGCGAGACAGGCCGAATTGGTCGTGTGCGGCGGTGCGGCGGCCTATGAGGCGGCGATGCCCCTGGCGGACCGCCTCATCATCACCCACGTAAATGACGCCTTAGGCTCCGGAGTCCCCTTCCCCACGTTTAACCACGACGACTGGGAACCCGTGACCCGTCAAGACCACCCGGCGGACTCTCACCACGCCCATAGCTTCAGCATCGTGACCTACCAGCGCGTGCGCCATTACCAGCATGCGGCCTGACTGCCTGTTGCATGAGGCATCCCTCCAGACGATCCTTACGGCAGCCATGACCCGGTCCTTTGCAGCCCTGCTTCTTTTTGCCAGCCTGAGCCTCACGGCCCTGGCAGTGGCGCAGGAGCATCCGGCCCCACCCGCCAACGGTCTTCGGGATGACACCCGCGCGCTGCCAGAAAAAAGGCAGGCGGAACTGGCCGGGGAAATCGCCGCCTGCCGGGCCTCCCTCCGGGCGGACGTCTGGCTGAATGCAGGCACTTTCCTACCCTCTGGCCAGACCCTCCGCAGCCAAGCCAGGGATCTGCGCCAGCACTGGAGCCCGGATCGGGACGCCATCCTCCTGGCGTATGATCGGGCGAGCGATTCCCTGTCCTTGTCACTTTCCCCGAGTCTCTGGGAACGCTACCCGACGGCCGAAATCAGTGCCCTGCCCCCACGCGTGGCAGCCCTCATGGCTGCAAAGGAGCAACCTCTGGACCAACGGCTGGCGGCCAGCCTGCGTCTGGTCATGACCCAGATGCAGCTCCTGGAAAAACAGCGCCGCACGGCCGCCACGACTCTGTCCGCAGATCATGGCAACATCGCTCGTATCTTCGCGATGACTCTAGGAGGCGGAGCGCTGGTTTTGGCACTTTTGGGAACCTTCATGCGACGGCGGGATGTGCAGGCAGCTTGGCAGCTTCATTTCCCGGATGTGCAGGTGGGCCTCCGCTTCGGCGCAGCTCACGGTGGCGGGGTCCTTGCAGAAAAAGACAGTGGTTAGTCACTTCTGTCGGAGCTTCGTTATTCCTGGGCAATCAGCCTGCGCCCCTTTGCTCTCGCGGCCGCGACCTGATCTCCGTCCACATCCCAGAGATCCCAGGACTGTGTCCATACACTGGGTGTCCTTGCCCTGCGCAACTTGCACAAATCGTCCAAAAGTGGCTGTCGGCGGCACCGAAAGGGACATCCCCTCAATACTCCTCTTCTTCCGCTGTCTCCGGACCTCCATGGATCGGCACCGGGATGCCCAGCTTTTCCATGGCCGATTCCACCGTTTTGATGTGCTTCAGCGGCAGCTTTTTACGCTGGTATTTGCGGAAAAGGAGATCGTGCAGTTTCAGCCACGTATCGGCCGTGGGCTGCATGGGCATCCACTCCTCGCCATCAGGATGGGCCAGGCGGAAGAGCCACTCGCGCGAGTTCCAGTGGGCGCGGATGTACTGTTTCCGGTTGTCTTCCAGGCGCTCGTGCCATTCGTGGATTTGGTTTTTGGTCATTGAGAGTGCGCAGGATGCGCTAGTATCGCCACCATGCAAGCTGCCAACGCCAGCCCCTCCTCTGCCCTGCCCAAGCTTCTGCTCTATCTGGCTGCCGTCATGCTGGGCGGTGCCCTGCTGGCGCCCGTGCTGTTTGACCTCGGGCAATGGGCCAAAGGCTGGCTGGCTGGCCACCCAAGCGGGCCGGGCAACTGGTTGCTGTCAGAAATCCAGCGCGCGCACTTTTCCCGTTACTTCAACCGCGCGGTGCTCCTCTGCGCCATTGTTTTCATCATTCCCTTCCTGCGCTGGGTGCGGCTGGATCGCCATCTACTTCCCACCTGGCAGCCTGTGGGCCGGGGCGTGGCACAGTGGGCTCTGGGGTTCGTTCTCGCCGCAGGCCTGCTCCTCGCCCTGGGTTTCATCTTCTTGAAAATGGGTGCCTACCAGCTCCGGCCTCGGCCCGATTGGTTCAAGTTTGGCGAGCCCCTCACCGCCGCCCTCACCGCCGCCCTCGGCGCAGGGATCGTGGAGGAGTTTTTCTTTCGCGGTCTCCTCCTGGGCCTGCTGCTTCGCACCATGAGCGTGCGGGGAGCCTTGCTCGCAGGCACCTTCATCTTTGCCATCGTTCACTTCATGAAACCGCCCGAGGGCTGGCAGATTGAAGATGCCGAAGTCACCTGGGCCAGCGGTTTCCTCGTCCTGCGACAGATCGCCGCCGACTTTGGCGATGTGGATTTTCTCTTGGCCGAATTCGCCACCCTCTTCGCCGTCGGCTGGGTGCTCGCCTTGGCACGAATGAAAACCAGCGCCCTGTGGCTGGGTATCGGCCTCCATGGCGGCTGGGTCTTCGGGCTGAAATACTTCAGCGCCCTCACCCGCAGCCAGCCCGGCTGGCTCCCCTGGATCGGCAGCAACCTCAAAGTCGGCCTTCTCCCCCTCCTCGTCGTCCTGCTCACCGGCTGGCTGGCCTTGCGCTGTCTGCGCACAAATCATTTGCAGCCAGCCCCCCCAGAGGGAACATAAAGAGGTTCAGTGCTTCTTTGCCGGAGTGGCGGAATTGGTAGACGCGCCAGACTTAGGATCTGGTTGGGTAACTAGTGCAGGTTCGAGTCCTGTCTCCGGCACCACCCCTTGATCGCCAAGGAATTAGAGCGGGGAAATCGAAGCATACAGAATGCTGCCATTTTGAGCCTTCGGACATTTCTCGGACACTTTTGAAGTTCATCTACCCAGTGTCCTTTTCTGTTACCCCTTTGGAGTCGGCTACACTTCAGACGTCAGAGACACACCCCGGACAACCATTTCGTGGGCGTATGCGGCTTCTTGAGACCGAATAGCCATCGCCAAAGCAGCAGGGTGTCGCGCCTCCTGGCCTGCACCCCAAAACTTGACCCAAGAGTTATGAGAGTCTGAAGCCAGCCGCAGGAATGCTCCGCCCGCCACTACCTCCAGGGAGTGTGCGGCCTTACTGGATTTTGATTGGCTGCAATACCAAGAGAATAAGCCGCCATACACCAAACGGCGGCACAGCAACTTGCTGGTCGCTCCAAGGCTTTTACCATGCAAGTTGATCGAATGTCACCTTATTACAAGACTCTGCGGCAGGCGGTGGGGCATGAGCTTTTAATGATGCCTGCGGTTGCCGCCGTCATCCATGATGAAAGGGGACGTCTGTTGCTTCAGGAGAAGCACGATGGGTGTTGGAGTTTACCTGCAGGGGCGATTGAGCCTGGAGAAACACCCTCGGAGGCTGTCGCAAGGGAAGTGCTTGAGGAAACGGGGCTGCGATGCACGGACTGCGAAGTCATTTCCACGCTGGGCGGGCATGCTTTCAGGCACACCTATGCCAATGGAGACCAGGTGGAGTATGTGCTGGTGCTTTTCCAGTGCCATGCCGTTCCCTGCACGGGCATTGCTGATAAAGAGGAAACCCGGAGCCTGCGTTATTTCCGCCGCGAGGAGATGCCTTCTCTCGGTCTACCTTACGATCTAGATCAATTGTTTGCGAAATTCTGAATGCAGGTTAGTTCGAAGATCACAATAATTCGCACTTAGATTAACCAACTGTGCGACAATAACCACCCGGCATCTTCGGAAAAAAAGCCCTCTAGAAGTTTGCCGTGGGCAAGCCACGCACTTCACGCGGTGCACTAATTGTCAGGCAAGAATGGCACTGGCCTTAACACCTATAACACTTATAGCCTAGGCTCATAAAGCTCGAGGTGCAACCATCGAACATCACTTGGATAAAGTTCTGAACCTTTGTTAGTGTCAAATATTACCTCCCTCTCACCCCTAAAAACAGGATTCTTTCCAAACTGAAGTATCAACTCATCAATTTTTAGGGCAACGTTATGATATACAATATGGATATCTAAGGACTGAGGCATTTTCCAATATTTTGTATATTCAGCTAGTTCACCCTTTTCGCCTCGCATGCACAATGCACATTGGTCAATGAAAAACGTCCCATCTTTCTCAACGCCGTCCAATCCAAATATATGAATACCTAAGTCTTGCATTTAATTTTCAGCCTTTCCTCCTTATGAAATATTCCAGCGTGAACCATCTGGCAACTGAACATTCCATTCAAAATCTTCCCCCGCAGTTCGCGATTCCCCTTCTTCCAAAAAAAGATGCCAGGCAAAATGTGTATCTCAAATTGGTTCAATCTTACGGAACAGGTGCCCTCGAAAAATTCTACTTGGCTCCGGGTTCTGGCTCCACACCACCAGCGGGAACCTACTGACCATAATGAAACAACACTCTCAATCCATACTCCGTGCTTTCGCGGCACTCATCGCTGTCTGCTCTGCTTCTTGTGAGAAGCAGATAGAACAAACGGCAGCGGCGACTTCATCGAAGAAGACTCCGACAATAACCAGCATGCCAGCCAACCTGAAGCCTGCGGATGGCGGAGCCAAATTGCCAGAGGTCAGGACGGCTTGGAAACAAGCTGCCAGCGTGAGCATCATGTGGATCGATGGGAACACAGAGGCGGCCAAACGTCAATTGTCCGAGTTGGTTGTGCCATTCATGCCTGGCATCTTTTCTTCTGGTGGTTAGGAAATAATAGGACTACTGTATGGTCTTACCAAGAAACCGGTCCGTTTGATTGGTCATGAAAAATGCGTCAAAAGATGAAACAACTAATAGAATTCTTCTTTTCGAAAAAGATATATGGTGGGCCTCTGATAACTAAGAAGGAGATAATATCTGAAATAACATACGATTGGGCAATTAAGTCATCGAAGCGCTGGGTCTTCTTAAAGATTGCGGCCAGCCGGCCAAGTTTCCTACCTACTTCAGATTGTCTTATCTTCAGCTTTGGTGACATTCATGAATGTGTGGACGCATCAACAAAGTTATGCGAAACCATAATTGAATACGCAATCGATAATAAAAATCATAAAGTTTTCGGAGAACACATTAATAAACACTTTGACAAATGGGAGTTTCGAATCTCAAGAGAAACTCAAATGGTTTGCATAATATATTTGGGCTACAATACATGCGGACTACTATTCCCTGTAAAGTTTTTTGAAATGCTTTCCAAAGAGCTTGATGACATAACAGAAGAAAGGAAAAAGATGCCAGGCAAAATCTAAGACGATCATCGTAAACGCTTGGCTTCCAATCAATTGGGATGCGCACTTTCGCTTTCTAGTTGGCTTGAAGGGCTGAGGTAAAAGGCTTGAAGGGGGCGTTTTCTATCGGTATTTTCGATAGTAACCCTCTGATAGTTTGATTTGATGACCCCTCCGGTTTGACGCTTTCACTAAGCCCCGAAAAAGACTCTTTCGGCGGTTTTGCCGAGGATGGCTGTTTTTTCGCTGGGGGTGAGAAAGGCGAGGTGGTCGCGGATGAGGGCGATGGAGTCTTTGTAGGTGTGGCCGGGATCCACCTGGAAGGGGCAGTCACTGGCCCACATGAGGCGGTCGGCGCCGAAGTAGTCGCGGCACTCTTTGATCATGGGGGCGAGGTCGGTGTAGGGTGGGGTCTTTTTGCCGAGGGCGTAGAAGGCGGAGGTCTTGAGGGTGACCTTTTTATGGACGGAGAGATGGAGGAGGCGGTCGAGATGGGCGCGGGTGACAGGCCCGGCCATGCCGACGCGGGCGAAGTGATCCACCACGACGGGGGTCTGAGGATACTTGATGCACATCTTGTCCACGGCGGCGAGGGTTTCGGGATTGATGAGGAGGCAGATGTTCAGGCCTTCATCGGCGGCGACTTTCCACATTTCCTGCATGCCGGGGGTGGCGAGCCAGGCTTCGACATCCTTGCTGGCGGTGTAGATGCGGAAGCCGCTCACGCCTTGTTTGGCGAGGGCCTTCATGCGGCCGCGGACGTCGGGGGCGTTTTCGTCAATGATGGCGACGCCGGAGAAGGTGCCGGGGTGGGCGGCGATGGTATCGAGCATGTAGCGGTTGTCGTACCGGTAGAAGCTCATCTGAATGAGGACGATGCGGCTGACGCCTTCGGGTTTGCAATGGGCAAAGAGCTGCTCCGCCGTGAAGCTGGCGGGGGCCATGTTTTTCTTTTCGAAGCCGGGAGCGAGGGGATAGCGCTGGGTATCAGGCGTCCAGACATGGACGTGGGCATCGATGGCGCTGCCGCTGGCGAGGGTGGCGCAGCTGCTGATCTGGGTGCCAAGGGCGGCAGTGGCGGCGGTGGTGAGGAACTGGCGGCGGGAGAGGGTGGACATGGCGGTCGAGTGGGTGCGGGCTAAGTTTTCAGTGCTCAGTACGAGGAGGAAAACTCCTGAGACAGGTGGTGTTTCGGTGACGCTGAAGGGTGGTCTGGGAGGTGCTTACGTGAAGCTAAGGAGGAATCTTCGCTGGAACTCGTAGGCGAGCTGGACTTGGTCGAGCTCGATGTATTCATCGACAGTGTGGGCACGGTCGATACTGCCGGGACCGAAGACGATGCTGGGGATGCCTGCGCGGGAGAGCTTGCTGGCATCGCAGCCGAAGGGGACGCCGCCGGGGGTGGGATCGAGCCCGAGCTCGGTGAGCACGCGGCTGGCGGTGTGGACGACATCGGCCTGGGCGGGGGTATCCAGCCCTTCATCCACGAGAAGGAGGGGAAACTCGACTTCGGCCTGGAGGCCGGGAATAGACTGCAGCAGGGCCTGGTACTGGCGCACGGCATCGTCGGCACGCTCACCGGGGAGGAGGCGGCGGTCGATCTCGATGGAGCAGTGGTCGGGGACGAAGTTCACCTGCACGCCGCCGTGGATGACGCCGATGTTGCAGGTGCCCTCGCCGGCGAGGGGGTGGCGCAGGGTGGCGAGGCGGGCATTGTCGGCCTCAATGGCGGCGATGACGCGGGCCATGCCGGTGATGGCATTGATGCCGAGGTGGGGCTTGGAGCTGTGGGCGGCGCGGCCGTGGACGATGATGCGGCAGCGCAGCACGCCTTTGGTGGCGATGATGGCGCGGAGCTCGGTGGGCTCGGCCACGATGGCGGCATCGGCTTTCAAGTCTTCGCACAGTTTTACCACGCCCCGGTAGGAGTACTCCTCGTCCACGACGGCGGCGAGGAGGACCTCGCAGGGTGGGGTAAGGCCCTCTTCCTTGAGCGAGGCGAGGGCGTGCATCATGGTGGCGAGGCCGGCCTTGGTGTCGCAACTGCCGCGGCCGTACATGCGGCCCTCGCGAATGACGGGGTCAAAGGGCGGGATGGTCATACCCTGCACGGAGACCGTGTCGGTATGGGCCTCGAGAACGAGGCGGCGGTTGGGATTTTTCCCTGGCAGGCGAGCGAGGACATTGGGGCGGCCGGGGAAGACCTCCTGCTCCCAGACTTCGATGCCGCGTTGCTGGAAAAACTGGTGGACGTAGGTGGCCACCTCGCGCTCGCCAGGGCCGCCGTCATAGGAGGAGTTGACGCTGTTGATGCGGACGAGATCTGCCAGAGTCTGGATGACGGGAGTCATGGTGGAGCGTGCAGCATGGGCAAGGCGCACTGGTTTGACAATGACACACACGCGCATTCTTGTGACCGCAGTTGCAGACGGGCGGGTTTTGCCCTTAGCTCCGGGCTGCGATGATTTCCTTTCTTTCCGCCGTCCGCCATGGGGTCCTTCTGGTTGCCCTGCTCACCAGCCCTGCCCTGCTGGCCCAGGAGGGACCGGTGTCCTTGAACCTGCGCTGGCTGCCAGGAAAAACCTACACGCAGGAAACCACCACGGAGACTTTTACCGGGCTGCCCTCCGCCAAAAAAGCGGAAGAGGTGAAGATGAAGGTGAAGCAGACGACGGTGATCCAGGTGACGGGTGAACCGGAAGGCACGAAGGAAGCGAGGGTGACCTTTGAGGCGATGGCGGGCGAGGTGATGCTACAGGGGAAGAAGCAGGCCTTTGACTCGGCCAATCTCAAGGATGCTCACCCCATGATCCAGGCCTCCATCGGGCAGAGTGTGGGCAAGTCCTTCATCCTTGTCTATGACGGCAAGGACAAGTTTGTGGATGTGAAGGACACGGGGAGCATGTCCCCGACGACTCTGGGCAACCCTTCCCTGTCCGGCATCGCTGAGGCCAAGGAAGTCGCGGAGCTGTATCGGCGATCGCTGGAGATGGGGCTGCCGCATATCCAGGTGAAACCGGGCGACCGCTGGACCTCCCAGGAAACGATCAAATTTCCCAGTGCGGGGACGGTGAAGGTGGACCTGCGGGTGAAGTTCGACGCCATCGTGAACTACGACACGGGACCGCATGCAAAGATCAGCTTTGAAGGCGACATGACGAACGATGCGGATGCCATCGAGGCGCGGCCCGTCAGCATTGGCAAAGGGTCCAAGACCTATGGGCAGATCCTTTTCGACATTGAGCGCGGCACGGTTTCCTTTGGGGCCTTCCGGGCGGACATCACGCTGGAGGTGCAAGGGCAGAAAGTGCCGGTGCGCCAGCAGGTTTCCACCAAGCTGGTGAAGATCGAGTAGGGGCCGCGGGCGCGGGATTGTTCGCATTCCTTAATTGCCAGTCGGCCATTATGGAGATTATAGTTCCAGGCAATGCCCGAATGCCATGCGCCATGCCGACTCGCCTTCCTCATCCGTGACCTCGGTCACGGCGGAGCGCAGCGGCAATTGGTGACGCTGGCCAAGGCGCTGGTGGCCCAGGGCGGTTTCGAGATCAGCGTGGTGCATTTTTACCCGGGTGTGTTTGAGGCGGAGCTGCAGGCGGCTGGGGTGCGCACAGTATGCGTGGGAAAACGCCATCGCTGGGACCTGGCGGGCTTTTTTGTCCGCCTGGTGAAGACGATGCGGGTGCTGCGGCCAGACGTGATCCATGGCTACCTGCATGAGTCCAACCTGATGGCACTGCTGCTGAAGCCGCTGTGCGGTTTTCCCAAGGTGCTGTGGGGCATCCGCGATTCCCAGACGGATGCGGATACCTGGGGGCTGCTGGGCAGGCTGAGCTTTCGGCTGAACTGCCTGCTCTCAGGCCGGGCCGATGGCATCATCGCGAACTCACGTGCGGGCCGTGACTACTACATCGGCAAGGGTTACCCAGCAGCCCGTTTTGAGGTGGTGCCCAACGGAATAGACACGGGACGATTCAAGCAAACCTTGTTAGGCAACGGCGGGCAGACTTTTACGCTCATTGGCCGCCTGCACCCGATGAAGGATCACGCCACCTTTTTGCGTGCCCTGGCCGAGGTGCCCGAGGCCCGGGGGCGCATCATTGGCAGCGGAGATGCGGCGTATGCCGAGGAGATGCGGCGTCTGGCAGCAACGCTGGGGCTGACGAACCGCCTGACCTGGGAAACCGCGCGCGATGACCTGCCTGAGCTATACCCCACACTGGACTGTGTGGTGTCCACCTCCGCCTACGGTGAGGGTTTCTCCAATGTGCTGGGCGAAGCGATGGCCTGCGGGTTGCCGTGCATCGCCAGCGATGTGGGGGATTCCGCCTGGCTGGTGGATGACAAAAGGTGGATCTTTCCGGCTGGAGATGTGGAGGCTCTGGCGGGCGCGATGAAGAGCTTCCACGCGCTGAATCACGAGGGGCGCAGGGCCTTGCGAGAGCAGAACCGCCAGCGCATGGTCAATCACTTCACGGTCGAGAAGATGGCGGCCAAAACGGCGGAGATCGTACGACGGCAAGGGCCGGTGCTTTGGATCACCACTGGGCTGGGAACGGGTGGGGCGGAGATGATGCTGACGCAGCTCATCGAGGGACTGAAGCATCATTCGCACACGGTCATTTCGCTGACAGCCGGCGGCAAATACATCGAGCCGCTGCGGGCGGCCGGGGCCACGGTCCACACGCTGGACATGCCGGTGGGAAAACCCACGGTGGGGGCTCTGTGGCAGCTGCTGAAGATCTCACGACGGACACGGCCGGCGGTGATCATGGGGTGGATGTATCACGGCTGTCTGGCGGCCCTGATTGCCCGGGCGGGCACCCGGGCAAAGGTCATCTGGAACATCCGGCAATCGCTCTATGATCTGAGCTTGGAAAAACGCGGCTCTGCACTGGTCATTCGTGCGCTCGGCTGGCTCTCCTTTTGGCCAAAGCTCATCACGTACAATTCCCAGGTCAGCGCCCGGCAGCATGAAGCCATCGGCTATCGCCCCAACAAAACGCGGCTGATCCCCAATGGCTTCGATCTAGAGAAATGGCAGCCTGCAAAGCCGAAGACAGAAGATGTGGAGAAGCCGATTTTGATCGGGCGATTTGGGCGCTACACGGCCATGAAAGACTACCCGACGTTTTTGCAAGCGGCGGCCCTCATCATTCAACAAAGGCCTGAAGTGCGATGCCTGCTGGCAGGCACCGGCGTGGATGCGGACAATGCCGAACTGGCGGAGCTCGTTCAGCAGCTGGGTCTAACCAACCACGTGCAACTTCTGGGTGAACGCCAGGACCTCCCTGAACTGACGGCTTCACTGGATCTGGTCGTTTCGTCTTCAGCCTTTGGTGAAGGTTTTCCGAACGTCGTCGGTGAAGCGATGGCCTGTGCCGTGCCCGTGGTGGCCACGGACATTGGCGACACTGCCTGGGTAATGGGAGAGACTGGACGGCTGGTGCCAGCCAAAGATCCGGCGGCACTGGCAGCAGCCTGCCTGGACGTGCTGCATCTATCCTCTGCCCTGCGCCGTCAAAGCGGGCAGGCTGGGAGGGAGCGCATCCTTGCCCATTTTTCGCTGAACCGTGTGCTGTCCCTGTTTGAAGAAGTCCTTTCCACCCGCGCTCATATCGCCACATCAAAAGAGGCTATCGCGCCTCTGAAACCTGCCGTGACCCCCAACTGACCCCGACCCCTATGTGCGGCATTTCCGGCTACTTTACCCTTCCCCGCTCACGCTCGTCCGACCAGATGACTACCGAGGTCACGCGCATGACGGATGCCATCGTTCTTCGTGGCCCCGATGACAGTGGTGCCTGGGTGGATGCTGATTGCGGCATCGCCCTGGGGCATCGTCGGCTCTCCATCCTCGACCTTTCGCCACTGGGGCACCAGCCCATGAGCAGTGCGGACGGGCGCTATGTCATTGTTTTCAATGGTGAGATCTACAACTTTCAGCAACTGCGAGCCGAACTGGAGCCTCACGGCCACACCTGGCGGGGACACTCGGACACGGAGATCATGCTGGCCGCCTTTCTGCAATGGGGAGTGGTGGAAGCCACGAGGCGGTTCAATGGCATGTTCGCCTTTGCCCTCTGGGACAAGCAGGAGCGTGCACTGCATCTGGGCCGCGACCGGATGGGCGAAAAACCTTTGTACTACGGGTGGTTAGGCGACAGCTTTGTTTTTGCTTCGGAACTCAAGGCCATCCGCCAGTTTCCAGGCTTCGATGCGGCCATCAACCGTGATGCGCTGTGCAGTCAGCTGCGATTCAACTACATCCCCGATCCCCAGTGCATTTACGAAGGCTTTCACAAGCTGCCACCCGCCTCCCTGCTGAGTTTGCAGACGGCGCAGGACAAGCCTGAGCCAAAACTTTACTGGTCGTTGCGCGAGGTCATCGAGCATGGCGTAGACCACCCCTTCGCCGGGACGGAAAAGGAGGCCATTGATACATTTGAGGCCCTCCTGAAAGAGTCCGTGGGGATGCGCATGATCTCGGATGTACCGCTCGGGGCCTTCCTTTCAGGCGGCGTGGATTCGTCCCTCATCGTGGCCATGATGCAGGCCCAGAGCAGCAGACCCGTGCGCACCTTCACCATCGGGTTTGATGTGCCGGAATACAACGAGGCCCAGTTTGCCAAAGAGGTGGCGAATCATCTGCGCACGGACCACACCGAGATGTATGTGACGGGCAAGGACGCCCTGGATACCATCCCCCTGCTTCCGGGCCTGTATGACGAGCCTTTCTCCGACTACTCGCAGATTCCTACTTACCTCGTCTGCAAAATGGCGCGCCAGCACGTCACCGTGGCCCTCAGCGGCGATGCAGGTGACGAGCTTTTTGGAGGCTATGAGCGTTACTTCGTGGGCCGGAACCTGTGGGACAAATTCGCCTGGATGCCGCCCGTCTTGAAAAGAACGGCCGCCGCCGCCATGACGGCCCTGCCGCCACAAACGCTTAATTCGTTAGGCTCAATGGCCCGTCCACTGCTGCCTAAACGGCTGCGCCATGTGCCTTTTGGAGACAAATTGCACAAGCTGGCGGAAGTCGTGGCGGCACCGGGCATGGAGACGTTGTACCTGAACCTCATGTCCCACTGGAAGCAGCCCGAGCAGATCGTCATCGGCGGCCGGGATCCCCAGACCAGCATCACGAATACGACCGGCTGGCCACGGGTGAGTGACTTCACGCATCGCATGATGCACCTGGACATGGAGACCTACCTGCCTGGGGACATCCTCACCAAGGTGGACCGTGCGGCCATGGGCGTGAGTCTGGAAGGGCGCATCCCGCTGCTGGACACGAACCTTATCGAGTTCGCCTGGCGAATCCCCTTCTCCATGAAAGTGCGGGATGGCAAAGGCAAATGGCTGATGCGGGAGACGCTGTACCGCCACGTGCCCAAGGCCCTGATTGACCGGCCCAAACGGGGTTTCGGCGTACCGCTGGAACACTGGCTGCGCGGAGAGCTGCGCGAATGGGCGGAGGAACTGCTCAGCGAATCCCGGCTGAAACGGGAAGGTTATTTCCATCCCGCGCCCATCCGGCAAAAATGGCAGGAGCACCTCAGTGGCACCCGCAACTGGCATTTCTACCTCTGGGATGTACTGATGTTCCAGGCCTGGCTGGCTGAGAAGAAGTGACCCTTTAAAGACCCGTCCGATTTTCATGCACGCCCCTTCAGCCATGTCCCCGGCCCATCCCTTGACCACGCCTGCGTGGCATGACGGCCTGGGAACTTCGGCACCAGGTGCCCCCGAGACTTTTTTCCAGCGCCTCATCGTCTGGTTCTGCGGCACCATTTTGGGACTGCTGGCGGCGGATGTGGTGATCGGCACTTACAACGCGGGCCTCTCACCGCTGAAGCCGGCCCTGTTCACGATGGGCGCCTTTGTCTCCTGCGTCGGACTATCGTTCATCAGCGGGGTACGGTTGGCCCCTGTGGCCTTGCTCGTTCTGCTGCTGCCCGCTGTGCGGCTGTTTGATGCCGCGTTGCTGTCACGCTCAGTCACCACGTTGCAGGGCCAGGTCGGGATGGATCACCTGCGGGTCATGCTGGTCATCGTGGCCATCCTCTGCGTGCTCTCCACCGCCCAGGGGATGCGCGCCGTACGCTGGGCTGCCATCCTGGCCATTTTCATGACGACGGGGTCAGAGGTGGCCGAGATGCTGGGCATCTTCAAGTTCTCCAGCATTCAGGGACGGTACGCCGGCTTTAACAGCCACCCGAACTTCCCGCCGGTGCTGCTGTGCGAGATGCTGGGCATCACCTTTGCACTGTGCCGCAGTTTCAAATTCAACTGCCTGCTCATTGGCGTGGCCGTTGTCGGTGTGGCGCTAACGTATGGCCGCAGCGGCTTCATCGTGCTGGCCTTGATGTCCGGAACCTATCTGCTGATGAACGCACGGCGAAATCTGCCTTTTCTGCTTATCATGGCCGCCATCGCCATCCCGGCAGCGGGCGTGGGTTTGGCCATTTTGCAGAGCCAGACCGAACAGGGCATCACCAAGGACAAAAACACCTCCGGACGTCTCCAGGCCATCTACGAACTGGACTTTGAAAAGCTGAAATCGCCGGAACGGGCCAAAGATCTGGCCGATGCCTGGGAAGGCGTGATGAAGAAACCCTTGTTAGGCCATGGCACGGGCGTTTCTGGCGTCCTCTGGGCGCCGCACAATGAGTATGTCTCGCTGTGGCTGGAACTCGGCATTCCCGGCCTGCTGCTGTTTGCCGGCACCTTGGGCTCACTCGTCGTCCGCAGCGTCATGACCGGGGGCAGGGCCGGTTATCTGCTCTTTGCCATCATTGCCTACACCCCTGCCGGACAGGGGCGGATCGAGATGCCCCATTACTACCTGGCCCTGGCCACAGCAGCCTTCATCCTGTGGCCCAAGAAGTTTCGCCTCGCGATCTTTTCTCCGCCGGCCCAGACTGCTTCGCCCGCGTGAATCCTCCCGCAGCCTGCGTATGAGGCTGCATGATGTTTCGCGGACTCTTCGCCATCTTCTTCGTCGCTGCCGGGGCCTCCGCCCAACTGGCCAACCAACCGCCCACACCGCAGTGGCTGAGTTCGAATCAGGGCCGGGTGACGATGGAACGGTCGTTTGAGCAAAAAGGCACGCTGCTGAAAGCCATCCTGCTGCTGGCGGCGGACACAGAAACTGAGGTCATCCTGAATGGGAGCAGCGTAGCCAGCCTGCAAACGGCGGCAGGCGAGGCCGCCCGCAGCCTGGATATCACCTCGCACATTCGTCCGGGCCAAAACACACTGCAGTTCACCGCCCGGCACCCCCGTCTGGCTGCACTGCTGGAGCTGAACGGTGACTTGGCCAGAAAGGAATGGATCGCCACAGATGCAGCGTGGACCAGCCCCGAAGGCCCCTTGACCCAAGCGGCGGTGGACACGGATCCGGCCCGCAATCCCTTCGACCTGAAAAAGACTTTTGACGCCTACAACAGCTGGCAATTGGCCAAACGGGACCGGCAATCCCAGGCTACCGAGGTTTCTCAGTTTATCCTGCCCGCCGGATTCAAAGTGGAGCTGATCCGCTCGGCCCAGGCCGATGAGGACTCCTGGGTGGCCATGGCCTTTGATCCGCAAGGACGGCTGACCCTGGCCATGGAAAAAAAGGGCCTGCTGCGCTGGGACCCACAGAAGCAGAGCATGGTGCGGATCAATGACAGCCTGCTGGAATGTCGCGGGCTGCTGCATGCCCATGGCTCCCTCTATGCCCATGCCAACAACAGCAAGGGGCTGTACCGGCTGACCGATCGCGAGGGCGATGGCAGCTTCGACGAGGTGAAGGAAATCCTGCATACCGAGGGAGGGGTGGGCCATGGACGCAATCACTTGAAGTTAGGCCCGGATGGAAACCTGTGGCTGGCCTGCGGCAACAACGTGCTGCTACCCAGCCCCATCGCCGAGACATCGCCCCTGCAAAACCAGCGTTGGGATCAGCTGCTGCCCAATCCCTGGGATGGCACCATGTTCGATGGCAATGTGGAGCTGCCGGCGGGTTACATCATGCGGGTCAAGCCGGACGGCAGCGACATTCAGATCATGGCCGGCGGGCTGCGCAATCCCCTCGACATCGCCTTCAACCGGGACGGTGAACTTTTCACCTTCGATGCCGACATGGAACGCGATGTGGGCACGCCCTGGTACATGCCGAACCGGGTGCTGCATGTGGTGAGCGGCGCCGACTTCGGTTGGCGGCGAGGCACGGGCCGCCTGTCTGCCAGCTATGTGGACACGCTGCCCAGCGTGGCCGACATCGGGCTGGCCTCGCCGACGGCTGTGTTCTTTGGTCATGGTGCGAAGTTTCCACCCCCGTTTGAGGAGGCCTTGTTCATCTGCGACTGGTCCTATGGGCGCATCATCGCCGTGCATCCCAAGTCGCAGGGAGCCAGCTACACGAGCTCGTTTGAGACATTCATCACAGGTCGCCCCCTGAACGTGACCGACGGCTGCATCGGCCCCGATGGGGCCCTGTGGTTCATCACGGGAGGGCGCGGGACACAAAGCGGGCTGTATCGTGTGACCTGGACAGGAGCGCTGGAAACCGAGAAGGTGGTGCAGGAGGTGGATGCAAACCGACCATTGCGCGAGCTTAGACACCGGCTGGAAAGCCATCACGACGGCATCGCCGAAGATGTCAAAAACACCGCCTTCGAGGCCCTCATGAATTTGGACCATGACGACCGCCACATTCGCTGGGCTGCCCGGGTGGCTCTGGAACGAATGCCCATGGGGCTTTGGGCGGAGGAGATCCTTGGCGAATCCAAGGGCTGGCGTGGCATTCTCGGTGGCCTGGCCCTCGCACGGGTGGGTGACACGGCGATTCAGGACCGCCTCTTTTCACGGCTCCTCTCGCTCGACTGGAAGAGCCTCAGTGAGGAGCAGCAACTGGCGGTTTTGCGTGTGATCGGTATCAGTTGGAGCCGCCACGGAATCCCGTCTGAAGATCGGCAAAAGGCCCTGCTAACGATGATGGAGCCGCTGTTTCCACAAGCCGCCGAGCGGGTGCAGATCAACCGCGAACTTTGCCGTTTGCTCATCGCGCTGAAGTCGCCGCAAGTGATTGCGAAGACGCTGCCGCTGCTGCGGACTGCCACCACCAGCGAGGACCTGCTGTTTTACCCGCTGCACCTGCGTTACCTCACGGAGGGCTGGGGGCTGAACTCACGGCGAGTGATGTTTGAGGCCCTGAACCGGGCGGAGCACATGAACGGGGCCAGCACCTTTTTCAAAGCCATTCAGGACACCCGCAATGAGATGGCAGCGGCGCTTTCCCCCATTGAGGCGCAGTCGCTGGCGGCCCTCATCCATCCGCCTCAACCAGTGGCCCTGACACCCCACGCGATGCCTGGCCACTCCTACAAGGTGTGGAAAATGGAGGATCTGGAAAGCAAGCTAGACCAGGTGGGCAGCACGCTGAGATCCTACGACAAGGGCCGTGCTGCGGCCATCAGCGCCCAGTGCGTGTTTTGCCACACGATGAGTCCGGATCGCAGTCTGCCCGCGGGCCTCTTCGGTCCCGAATTGATCCAAGTCTCCGCAAGGTTCGGCCGCAGGGACCTGCTGGATCACATCCTGAATCCTTCTAAAGTGGTGGATGAAAAATACCGATTCCTCACGCTCACCCGCACCGATGGCAAGAAGGTGAGCGGCAGTCTGGAAAGTGAGGATGACGAACGCGTGGTGCTGAAGCCCAATCCCCTGAGCCCCGAGACGGTGGAGATCGGCAAAAGCCTGATTCGCAGCCGTACAGCGGCCGAGGTCTCCCCCATGCCTGCCGGGTTACTCAATGCCCTGCGCCTGGAGCAGATCCTGGATCTTTTGGCCTTCATGGAAGCCGGCGGGCAAAAGAAATAGCGATGTGTGCCATCCACCCGCCCCCTCAGCGCCGTTCCTCTCCGTGACAAACTCCAATCCGCCATTCGACAATTTCCACTTTTCCAGCTAGCCTCCCCCTCCATGAACGCCGCTATCGACCCCGTCATCGCCTCCCACATTGAAGCTCTGTGTGCCGCCATCGCCGCAGATCCCGAAGTGCAGGCCGCCCGTAACCAAGCCGAATCTTTCCTGGCTGACGAAGGCGCTGTCTCCCTTTACCGCGATGTGATGACCCTGGGCCGCAGCCTGGAACAGCGCCACCGCAGCGGTGCCGAGATGGAACCCTCCGAAGTCAGCCGTTTTCAGTCGCTGCAGGACCAAGCCGATGCCAGCGAAGTCATCCAGAGCTTCATGGCTGCCCAGGATCTGCTCCAGGACGTGGCGAACAAGGTGAACGGCTTTGTCACCAAGACCCTGGAAAAAGGCCGCGTGCCGACTCATGACGAAGTCTTTGGCCAGGCAGGTTGCGGCGAAGGCTGCGGCTGCCACTAAGGCGCATTTCGTTTGAACCGCAGTGTTCAGGAAGCCGCCTCAAACGTCCCTGAACGCTGATTTCTCATGCCTCCCTCCGCCCCCATTTTCGAGGCCCGTGCCCTGCGAAAAGTTTACCACACCGGTGAGCTGGACGTGGTGGCCCTACATGGGGTGGACATCCAGTTTCACTCCAGTGAGCTGGTGGTCCTGCTGGGGGCCTCCGGCAGTGGCAAATCCACCCTGCTGAACATCCTGGGAGGACTAGATACCCCCACCAGCGGCCAGCTGCGCTACAAGGGCTGGGATCTCACCGGAGGTGATGAGCGGACGCTGACGCTCTTTCGCCGGAACTGTGTGGGCTTTGTCTTCCAATTTTACAACCTCATCCCCAGCCTGACCGCACGGGAAAATGTGGCCCTGATCACGGACATTTCGCGGGACCCCATGAAACCGGAGGAGGCCCTGGCGCTGGTAAATCTGCAGCACCGCATGGATCACTTTCCCAGCCAGCTCAGCGGTGGTGAGCAGCAGCGGGTGGCCATCGCACGGGCGATTGCCAAAAAACCGGAGGTTCTGCTCTGCGACGAACCCACCGGGGCCCTCGATGTGAACACGGGCATTGCCGTGCTGGAGGCCGTGGAGCGAATCAACCGGGAGCTGGGCACCCTGACGGTCATCATCACGCACAATGCCGACATGGCCGGCATGGCGGACCGCGTCTTGCACCTCAAAGACGGGCAGATCGTCAAGTCACACCGCAACGAAACGCGGGTACCTGTGACGAGCCTGAAGTGGTAGGCAACATCCTCAGGCCAGCCGCGTCTGCGGCCGCCACAGCCACTTCATGGCGAAGACGCCGATCCAAGGAGCAAGACCGGCAATCACCAGACCGAGGTCGTAGGAACCGGTGCTGTCGGCCAGCTTGCCAAACCAACGGTGCAACGGCGAGGTGATGACCCACACCCAGAAACTGAGCAAGCCGGTGAGACGTCCCACATGCTCCTCAGACAGCTCCTGGACAAAAGTGTAATAGCAGGGGAAAAGCGCCAGGGCCCCTGCCCCGATGAGCAGCAGCACCCCCAGCAACAGCCATCCCTGGCCCAGCCATGGCAAGGCCACACTGAGCGATGTCAGCCCGCAAGCGGCGGCATACACCCAGCGGCGCGACTGATGCGGTGAGCAGTGAAAACGCCGCACCAGCCACAGCGAGGCCACGCCTGCCATGACGCAGCCGACATCCGTGGAGATGTAATAGAGCGAGTTAAAATGCAGGGCTTCGCCCTCAGCATATCCGCGTCCGGTTTGCAGGAACTTCATCATCCATACTCGGTACATGTGCCACACAGTCTGGGTGCCCGTGATCAGCAGGGCCAGGGCCCAAAAGCTGGGGCTGATGAGGATGCTGCCCAGGCTGACAGGCGCCACCGTCACCTCACGAACCGGCACATCCAGGTCGCGAGGCCGCAGCATGAGAAACCACGCCACCACCCACAGCAGGCCGGCCGCCCCGACGACGACAAAGGCAGAGCGCCAGGAACCGAGATCATCGGTCATCAGCAGCATCATCACCTGGGGCGTGATGATGGCCCCGATGGAGGCACCGCTCTGCAGCACACTGTTCCCCATGGTACGATCCTTTTCCGTCAGGACGGCGAAGGTGGTCTTAAGAGCGCAGGGCCAGTGGCCCGCCTCAAAGAAACCTAGCAAGGTGCGGCAGACCAGCAGACCTGTGTAATCCTGAGTCCAGCCCGAAAACATTCCCATGAGTGACCAGCCTGCGAGCACACAGGGATACAGCCAGTAGATGCGGATGCGGTCCGCCAGGAAACCAAAGACGAGAGAACCCGCGGCAAAGGCCCAACCAAAAGTGAGTTCGAGATTGCCATACTGCTCGTCATTCAGGCCGAACTCCTGCGTGACACGAACGGAGGCATTCGCCAGTGTGACGCGATCCATGTAATTGATCGTCGTCGCCAGCAGCAGCAGGCCCGTGATCCACCATTTCCAGTAAGGGGAGCGTGTCATAAGTCATCAACCATCCCAGCTTTTTCCGTTCCAACCGATGACGCGCCGCAGAAGCGCCACCACATCGTGGGTGAAGACCTGGAACAAGGCCTCCCCCTTTTCCGCACTGGCCTGAGCGGGATCTCCCACATGGCCGGAGACGGAGCGGTCCGTCATGATCCAGCCACGGGTGGCCGGTTCGAAGCTGTTGCCGAAGGGCACTTCCGTGACGGTTTCCGGTGCCTTGACCAGATGCGGGGCCAGCCTCAGCACCATGGAGGTTTCCCACTCGCAGGCATGGCCCATGACCTTCTGGGTCAGCTCCGGATGGGCAGCACCAGCCTCCGGGCTCAGGCTCCAGTAGGTGGCAAACAGGAGCAGCAAATCATCACGCAGACGATGGCGCTGCCGCACCTCAAACACGGCCTGCTTCCCCGGCACATCATTGCCGCCGTGGCCATTGAGCAGAATGAGGCGGCGAAAACCGTGCGCGATGAAGTTTTCCAGCAGCCCCACCAGCAAATCCAGGTACACCCGGGGCTCCGCCGAGAGAGTGCCGGGAAAATCGAGATGATGATGGGAATTTCCGAGCCACTGCAGCGGCACAAACAGCACCTCCTTTTTCAACTCCAGCTCTGCCCGCCTCGCAATCTCCCCCATCAGCATCGAGTCGGTAAAAAGCGGCATGTGCCAGCCGTGCTGCTCCAGCGCCGCGATGGGGAACACCACCGGGGTGTCTTTATCGAGAGCGGCAATGTCAGGCCAGGCGAGATCCGTGAGGTGCATGCGGAGAGGCTTAGAACGGAGCTCAGAGCCGGTTTTCAGAAAATGCGGACATTCGTATCACAAATCATCGCAATCGGTTTGAATCACAAAAAACGGGAGCAGTTGAGAAAGTTCGTGCGAAGTGCATGTGTCTTTCTGCACGATTCGAGCTTAGCCCTCACCCAGCCGATATGCCATCCCCTGTTTACCTCCCCCTCCCATGAACTTCATGATCCGGATGCTGGCTGGCTCATCCAGCCTGGCCATGATTGCCTCGTGCACAGGTCCTTCCGCCACGCAGCCTGCGGTCCCGACCTCGTTTTTGGCCAAGCAGGAGACCGTTGCCCATGTCTCCAGGCAGCGCACGGTGCGCCGTGCGGGGACCTCAGGTTTTGAAATGATGGCGGACAGCAAGGAGTCTTACCTCGCACGCCTTGCGGTGGTGGAGACGGCGCAAAAGAGCCTGGATTTCCAATACTTCATCTGGGCGGATGATGTCTGCGGCACTGTGTTTGCAGACCGCCTTCTGGCAGCTGCCGACCGGGGCGTGAAGGTCCGCCTGCTGCTGGACATCACCCATGGAGCACAGGCCGAGGTGAAATCCGCCACCCTGGCTGCACACCCGAACATCGAGATCGCTTTCTTCAATCCGATGACCGCGCTGAAAGGGATCTTTGCGGGCAACCCCGTTCCTGTCATCGGCGAGATCGACCGCATGCAGAGCCGCATGCACAACAAGATCCTCATCGCTGACAACGACCTTCTGATCGGCGGAGGGCGCAACCTGGGCGACACCTACTTTGGTGTGGATCGGAAGCACAACATGCGGGACCTGGACTTCATCGCCAAAGGCCCTGTCGTAAGTGCAGCCGCCAAGGCATTCAACCTTTACTGGAACTCCCCGCTCACGCGCAAAGGAGACCGCACCAAACTGACTGGCGAAGATAACGACAAACTGCGGGCCATGCGACGTAGCATAGAACGAAAAAAACTTCATCTGGCCCGCCATCACCGCTGCCCCTACCCCGTCACTTTGGCTAGCCAAGATGCTCTCAAACTCCTGATAGATCTCTCTGGACGCATGATCTGGGCGGAGTATGAATTCATCGCCGATCCGCCCGAGCGTATGCTGCGCAAAGGCAAGGTCGCCTCCCCCGTTTGGAGAACGGTGGAAGATGCCATCGAAGGCTCTCAAAAAGACGTGGTGATGCACGCCGCCTACCTCATTCCCCAGGAGGAGACTTTGGCACTGCTTGAAGAAACCTCGAAACGAGGCGTCAAGATCCAGTTGCTGACCAATTCCCTGGCCTCCATTGACGGCCTGCTGGCCATGACAGGCATTGCCAACCGGAGAAAAGAAGTGATCCAAACCGGCGCAAAATATTATGAACTCAATGCCCGGGCCCCGGCTCGTAAAGACTATATTCAGTCCCCTAAAATCACCCCGCTGGGAATGCACACCAAAGGTCTGGTGGTAGATGAACACATCTCTTTCATCGGCTCCTACAACATGGATCCGCGCTCAAAGTACATCAATACGGAAACCGGTGTGATCATCAACAGCCCCGCCTTTGCCAAGCGGCTGAAAAAATACCTCATGCAGGACCTCCGGCCCGAGAACTGCTGGCACGTGACGCAGGAAAAAGACGGCAGCCTGAACTGGAGCGGCCAAACGCCGCAAGGCCAGCCTGTCCAGCATCATCGTGACCCAGAGGTTCCTCTCAAGAAACGAGCCTCCTACTGGCTGCTCACCCACCTGCCCTGGGAAAGCCTGCTCTAATTTCAGTTAGGCCAGCAGCCCTTTGACCACATGCCCGTGAACGTCGGTAAGACGGTAACGGCGTCCCTGGAACTTGTAGGTGAGCCTTTCGTGATCAATGCCCAAAAGGTGCAGCAAGGTGGCGTGGAAGTCGTGGATGTGAACACCGTCTTTGGCCACATTGTAACCGAACTCATCCGTCTCTCCATAAACAGCGCCGGGCTTGATCCCGCCACCCGCCATCCAGGCGGTGAAGCAGCGCGGATGATGATCCCGGCCAAAATTGGCGCTGATCTTGCCCTGACAATAGTTGGTTCGGCCAAACTCACCGCCCCACACCACCAGTGTGTCATCCAGCAGCCCGCGCCGCTTCAGGTCTTTGATGAGGGCTGCGGAGGCTTGGTCCGTTTCCTTCGCTAGTTTGGGCAGATTTCCTGGCAGGCCCCCGTGGTGGTCCCAGTCTTGGTGGTAGAGCTGGATGAAACGCACCCCGCGTTCCGCCAGTCGTCGGGCCTGCAGGCAGTTCGCAGCAAAGGTGCCAGGGGTCTTTACATCCGGCCCATACATATCCAGGACATGCTGCGGCTCATCCTCAATGCCAGTCGCCTCCGGGATGCTGCTCTGCATGCGATAAGCCATTTCGTAATGGTCAATGCGGCTGGAGATTTCCACATCTGGTGTGCCCGCAAACTGATGCTCATGCAACTCCCGCAGACGGCCCAGCATCATCCGGCGGCTGTCGGCGCTGATGCCTTCCGGATTGCCCAAATAGAGCACGGGATCTTTCGCCGCGCGGAAGAGCACGCCCTGATGTTTGGTGGGCAGGAACCCGCTGCCCCAAAGATGCGCACCCAGGGGCTGGCCGCCTTTGCCTTTGGTGATGAGCACGGTGAAGGATGGCAGGTTCTCATTCTGCGCACCCAGGCCATAGCTTAACCAAGCGCCCATGCTAGGCCGTCCGGCGATCTGAGATCCTGTTTGAAAAAAGGTCACGCCAGGCCCGTGATTGATGCTTTCCGTAAACATCGAACGCACGACGCAGATGTCATCGGCGATGGAGGCCGTGTGCGGCAGTAATTCGCTGTACCACCCGCCAGCCTGCCCATGCTGAGTAAACTTGAAAGGTGAGCCCACCATGGGAATCGAGCTTTGATTTCCCGACATGCCCGTCAGCCGCTGGGTGCCCCGCACACTGTCCGGCAACTGCTCGCCATGCCGTTGGTTCAGCAGGGGTTTGTAATCATAAAGGTCCAGATGCGAAGGTCCGCCGGACATGAACAAGTAGATGATCCGCTTGGCCTTCGGAGCAGCGTGGGGTGCGCCCAGGATGCCTGGATCTGCGGCGTGGGCCTGTTCCTTGCCCAGCATTTCGGCCAGGGCCACACCACCCAGGCCCATGCCAAAACGATTTAGCAAGGCACGACGATTCATGGGAAATGAAGGAAGAGTGTTCATCGTTTCACAACAGCGGCATCATGGTTCAAAAGGGCCTGGGCCAGCACCGTGGCAGCAGCGGTGGGTGCAAGTGGCAATGAGGCATCCTGTGGCGCTTGGCCCGTCTGCAGGAGTGCTCTGGCTTCCTTGGGATTGGCCTCAAAATGCTTCAACTGCTCTTCAAAAAGTCGTGTACAGATTTCCACCTCATGTGCATCCGGCTGGCGGCTAAGGCAACGCAGAAAACCGTATTTGATCATCTGCACAACATCCCCCTTGCATTCGCGCTGCATCTTTTCTCCCAGCACACGAGCGGCTTCCACATACTGCGTGCCATTGAGCAAAATCAGGGCCTGCAGCGGACTGTCGGTGCGCTCTCTTTTGGCCGAACAGACCGCCCTTCGCGGTGCATCGAAGGCCACCATGGCCGGAGGTGGGCTGGTGCGCCGCCAACTGGTGTAGAGACTCCGCCGATAAACGCTGCCATCCTTGGCCACATCCGCAGGTTTAAACGCCTCAGACATCTCATAAGGATTCACGGGCGCGCCACCGATCTGCATTTTCAGCAATCCAGCGCTGGCCAAGGCATTGTCACGGATCATTTCCGCCGGCAAGCGGAAGCGTGGTCCCCGAGCCAGCCATTGATTGTCGGGATCATCTGTCATGATCGCCGCATCCGCCATGCTTCGCTGCCGATAGACCTCACTGGAGACGATTTCCTTGACCAGGTCCTTCATGTCCCAGCCGCTCTCCATGAGACGCAACGCCAGGTAGTCGAGCAGTTCCGGGTAAAGCGGTTTCTCCCCTTGGCTGCCAAAGTCTTCACTGGTCTTCACCAATCCTCGGCCAAACAAACTTTGCCATAAACGGTTCACGGTCACACGGGCCGTCAGCGGATGATCTGGCGCTGTCAGCCAGCGAGCCAGCCCGAGGCGGTTCAGCGGTGCATCCTTCGGAAACGGCGATAGGAATGCCGGTGTCACAGGCGGTGCCTCTTCACCACGCTTGTCATACTCCCCACGAAACAGAACATACGCCTTTTTAGGCTGCGGCAGTTCCTTCATCACCATGATCTCCTTTTGGGCATCACTAAAGGCCGTCAACTCAGCCCGTGCCGCCTGTAGCCGAGCCAGCAAGGGCTTGAGGGTGTCATTTGACGGTTGAGACACATCCCGGTCAAACACCCGCAGTTCATCCACCCAGCCACCTTTGAAACCTCGGTCACGAAAGCGTTCCCCAAGGCTGATGTTGTCACCACCACCCCCTGTGATGTCGCGTGTCAGGTGATCCCGGATCACCTCTATCTCTGCCCGCTTCCCGTCCACATAGAGGCGTAGGCCAGAGGCACGGCTGCTGCCATCATTCGTCACCACCACATGCACCCACTCATTGAGCGGGAGTTTACTCGTAGCCCGAATGGAGATGGCATCTCCAGGCCAGAAGTGAATGAGGGACCACTTCAGTTTGCCTTCTTCAATCAGCAATTCGTACCCACGGCTGGCCGCATCGGTCCAAGCCCGTGAGCGATGCAGCACCACGGCCCGCTCTTTCACATCCGGAGTTTTCATCCATAAAGACAGACTGAAGGGATCATGCCGATGAAAATTGCCCACAGGGGTATCCACCGGATCATCACCGGTGAACTGAATGGCCTTGCCCACACGTCCCTCGACCAGCTTGTTTTCACCTTTCAGAATGGCGGCTGGATCTGCCGCCTTATCTTTTGCGTCCTTTGCAGCAGGTGGTGAGGGGTGCTGTGCATCGGCCAGCTTATTTTTGTCCAAAACATCAAAGGTGAAATGGGCAATCTGTCCCTCTGGCTGTGGTGGCACGCCTTCGGGCCAATGGAGCGTCTGCAACCCCTCACCGTAGGCAGCCCCGCCCGCATCACGAATCTGTTGTTCCAAGTGGGCGATTTTCTTCTCCAGATCGGCCATCTGCCCTTTCTGGCTTTGATCCATCAGCATCAGCGCAGGCGTCGGGACCGAAGTAGTGAAGTAGGAGTACAGGCCCGCTTCATCAATGTTCTGGAGAAAGGCGGACAGGCCGTAGTACTCCGTCTGCTTGATGGGATCATACTTGTGATCATGGCAGCGCGAGCACTCGAAAGTCAACCCCAGGAACGCGGTGGCAAAAGTCTGCACACGATCCGCCACATACTCAATGCGATATTCCTCCTCCACAGATCCCCCCTCAGACTCCTGCTGATGCAGACGATTGAAAGCCGTGGCCAGATTCTGCTCATCTGTGGCATTCGGCAAAAGGTCCCCGGCCACCTGCCAAGTGATGAATTGATCAAAAGGCAGATTCTGATTGAAAGCCTGGACCACCCAGTCACGCCACATCCAGACATCTCTGAGACGATCCACCTGAAATCCATAGCTGTCGGCATAACGGGCCACATCCAGCCAGTCCACCGCCATACGCTCCCCGTAGGCAGGTGAAGCCAGAAGCTTCGTCACCACAGCCTCGTAAGCCCTCTCCTGCGGCTTGCCCGAAAAAGCCGAAACCTCTTCCGCTGAAGGTGGCAGGCCCGTTAGGTCAAAACTGACACGTCGCAGCATGGTGGCTGCATCCGCCCTCGGTTGCAGAGCCAGGCCCCGTGATTTCAGGCCTTGAGCCACCAAATGATCTATCGGCCCCTTTGCCCCAGCGGCCTTAGCATCCGCTTTCCAACGAGGCAACGCGTTCTGATCCGGGACGATGAAGCTCCAGTGCTTCTGATATTCCGCGCCTTCATTCACCCACTGCTTCAGTCTGGCGATTTCACTTTCTGTTAGGCGGCCCAGCTTAGACTCCGGTGGCGGCATCACTTCATCCTCATCATGAGAAAGCACACGCTCGATGATCAGGCTTTTCAGCGCATCCCCCGGCACGATGTGGCCGTCGGCAACAGCCGCAGCACGTTCATCCAGACGGAGATCGCCCTTGCGTGTCTTGGGGTCAAAGCCATGGCAGTGAAAACACTTGTCAGAAAGGATGGGGCGGATGTCCCGATTGAACTCCATCTTTTCCGCCCGAGCAGAGGCCGCACAGACCAGCCCGGCAGCTGCTAACGCAGGGCCAAGAATTGCGCTCACGGAAAAAGAAACCGTCCAAGTCATGCTGCATTATACGCAACTTCCTGTTGCCTCTTTGGGATTTATCTGTGTCCAATCGTGACACATTCCGCCTCAATTAGCCCTGTAGCATCATATTGCCAACAAGCCATTCATGTCGGATTCTTCAGGGAAGGCCATGCCAACGAAACGCAAATACCTGAATTACACCACTCCATGGGGTGTCAGCCTGTCTCCAGTCGCACGAGCGGGCTGGTCCGCCTTTTTGATTCATGAGAGTGGTTTCCAGCCTGCCTTGGAAAATTGGAACCACGAAGGTGTCGATAGCCCTTTTTGGCGGTTTTACCACAACCCGAAGGCCGGCTGTCACCTGCGCCATCAGGGGCGCGAGATCCCGCTACTGCCGGATGAATGCGTCCTGATCCCTGCCAACACCATCTTTGACTGCTGCGGCCCCGTCACCGCCTGCCACTACTGGCTGCATTTCACCGTCACCCGGCTCGCCGGCCCCGTACCCGTGGGTCCTGTGGTCCTGCCTGTGGATGAAACTTTGCGTGTCCTGATCCAGGCCGCGTTGCGCACTCATGGCGAGACTTCTCATGCCCAGCGCGATCACCGACTCTATCATGAGAGTGCCGCACTGCTGCACACCGCCTTTGCCCGCCTGGAATTGCAGCCATCCGTCTCTTTACCTGATCGTTTGTTAGACGTGCTGGACCTCATTCAAAAGGCTCCTCATTCCCATCTCTCCAATCCTTTCCTCGCGGATCGTGCAGGCATGAGCCTGGAACGTTTCATCCGCGCCTTCCGCGAACACACCGGACAGACACCCGCTGCCTATGTCACGGCCACCCGATTGCGCCTGGCGGGAGAGGCCCTGGTCCTGA
The DNA here is from genome assembly GCA_040386955.1 of Verrucomicrobiota bacterium. Classification (GTDB taxonomy): domain Bacteria; phylum Verrucomicrobiota; class Verrucomicrobiia; order Verrucomicrobiales; family Verrucomicrobiaceae; genus Prosthecobacter. The sequence continues at coordinate 657,533 of JAZKER010000002.1, read as the reverse complement.
CGGATAAAACCATTGACCAGATCGCTGTCGAGCACGGTTTCCCCAATCGCCACTACTTCACCCGCATCTTCACCCAGCATCTGGGCTGTGGTCCTGCGGAGTTTCGGGCGCGGCAGCATCGGCGGAGAGGCAGGTAGCACTGCCAGCGTTACCCCTGCCAATCTGCGGCCAGACGGGCGATTTCCTCCTCAGGCACATCCTTGATTTTTTGCGCCAGAGTCCAGCGATAACCAAAGGGATCGCCCACCCGTCCGGTGCGGTCTCCCCAAAACTGGTCAGCAGGACGATCGATCTCGCTGGCACCCGCCGCCAGAGCCTGCTCAAAGGCAGCCTCCACATCGGGGACATAAATCATGAAAGCCCCTCCCCTGCCCTCAGCGGGGGTCAGACAGCCAAACTTGGGGTATTCGTCGGAAATCATCAGCATGCTGTTGCCGATGCGAAACTCCGCGTGGGCCGTCCCTCCAGTTTGCGGATCCGTCATCTTAAAGGTCAGCACAGCCCCGAAGGCCTGCTCATAAAACCGAATCGCCGCAGCCGCGTCTTTCGCCGTGAGCGAAGGTGTCACCGTCTGATAGCCTGCGGGAACATGGGAAAGATCGGTGCTCATAGGAGGAATCGTGGTTGGAGTTTGAAGCAGGATGCCTGTGTAACAAAATCACGGAAGAATGACAAGACATCCTCTCAAGATCAACGGAACGGCCCCCTCTTTTGGCCGTATGGCAAAACGCCGCCCGGAAAACCTTCAGGCAGAAGGTGTACTGCCTTTGAGCAGATCAAACACGGTCACCATGCCTAACAAACGATTTTCAGCATCCACCACCACGGCCTTGCTGACGCCTGTGCGCATGAGGGTCTGGACGAGCTCGGGCACAGGCATGTCTGCCCGCACACAGAAAGGCGTGGTGAGGGGCAGTGTCTTGAGCGTGTCCCGACAGGTGAGACCGTGATTTTTCAGCCAATCGTAGGCGATGGAACGCCGCAGGAGGCCGATGACTTTGCCATCCTCCGTCACTGGATAAGTGCTGTGCGGGTGGGCCTGAAATTCTGCCACCGCATCCTGCACCGTCTGCTCCGCCGTGAGGGAGGCGACGGACTTCGTCATCACATCCGCAGCCATGGCCTGACGGGTGGTCTCAGACATGGCGGAAACAGTTTGCTGGATCTCCTCAGGCAGATGGTATTGCTGGGCGGTGGAGCGAAACAGGCTATCGAGAGAGCCGATGCTTTTCACCAGTGTCTTGAATGTATCCCCATCTATGGCCACCAGTTCCGTGGGCTCCTTGGCCGTGGCATCGAAGCGCCAAATGCCATCGCCTAACAAAGCGCGTTCGCCAAAGTGCTCCCCAGCCACAGCCAATTTGACGAGCTGCCCACTGGCATCGGTGATCTCCACGCAGCCTTTTTTCACCGCATAGAGTGACTGGGCAGGCTCTCCCGAACGAAACAGCGAATCACCTTTTTCCAGATGCATCTCCCCGAGGGGGGAGGAAAAACTGGGCGTCAGCAGATTGATGTCGCGAGGGAAAAACACCTCAAAGGTCCACTCTGCCATCACACGCAGCTTCCGGTCCAGCCCCGGCAGTTTCATGAGGTAAATGCTGCGCCACATGAACCAGGCGAGCAGGCCAGAGAAACGCAGCCCCAACACCATGGCCACGGCCTTGCGATGGCCAATGGTGGCAAGCTCACCCAAGCCTGTAAACTTGAAGGCTTTCAGCGGCTTCTTTTTCAGCGTCGCAGCAATATTGTCCCCAATCAAAGCGCCCTGCCGCATCGCAAATTGGGCGGTCTCTGGACACAAGCCCCCATCGGACTTGGGAAAGGCCGCACAGTCGCCCGCCGCCCATACTTTTTCCACACCTTTCACCTGTCCAGTGGACTCCACGATGACCTTGCCACGTTCCAGTGGTACCGCCCCGCTGGCACCCAGTGCCTGCAGAATGGGGTGCGGGGCATTCCCCACCGTGCACACGACCAAGTTGGAGACAATGGTGCTGCCATCATTGAGCTGCACCGTGCGTGCAGTCACCGCCCGCACGCGTTTGTTGAAGATCAAATTCACCCCCATCTTCTCCAGACAGCGGCGTGTATAGTCGCCCAGCCCGGGGCCTAACATGCCGAGCAAACGCTCCCCGCTATGCACCAAGGTCACACTGGGTTCATCCGCCCGGATGTTGTCATAATAACGCAAGACTCCCGCGATCAAATCCTGGATCTGCCCCGCCGTCTCCACCCCGGAATAGCCCCCGCCCACGACCACAAAGGACAGCATCTCCTTGCGCTGCTGGTGCTTGGTGATGAGATTCGCCTCCTCCATGCGGCTGATGATGGCCGCCCGCAGTTTCATCGCATCCCCCACCGTGCGCATGAGGTAGGCGTGCTCCGACATGCCCGGGATCCGGCTCAGATCCACCCCAGCCCCAGGGGCCAGCATCAGGTGGTCAAAGGTCACCGTCACATTCGGCGTAAAGCGCCCGCCATCCAGCGTCAGCACCCGGCTTACCAGGTCCAGGCTGGTCACCTCTCCCTTCAGCACATCCGCCGCCTCGCAGATCATGCGGATGGGATTCACCACATGCTGAGGCGAGAGGGAGCCGCCCACCACCTCCGGCAGCATGGGCTGGAAAACCATGTGGTTTTCACTGGCAATGATGCCCACCCTCATGGATCGCCCGCGCAGCCGCTTCAGCACCTGCTGCGCGCAGTAAACCCCCGCGAATCCTCCACCAATGATGGCAATGTCAAAATGTCGGGAAGGCGCTTCGTGCATGGTAGGCCAGTGGTTGCAAAAACCACATTCATCGCACACAACGGGCCAGGATTGGGAGAAATGGCCTTATGGCCAGAGGAAGCATCAATTGGAAAATGACAGAACCTCAATGAAGGCGTCGCAAGGTGTTGCAGATGCCTCGGCACGCTCAAATCCGATCTTAGATTCGGCTCCATATTTTGTCAGTTGGACAGCCCCAGGTTCGCGTTTCACCCCACGCTTGGACTCGCTATCCGCGCTCGAAACACAGGTAGCCTGCACATTCGCTCAGTTTCGCGCTCCATCTTTCTGGAAGGGGGAGACTGTGTAGCTGGATGCTGTAATCAATTTTCAAGAAAGCGCCGGAGTCACCAAATTCTGAATTCGGCAGTTCATAGGTGAATGCTCTGAATGTCTGCAAGCCATTCATTTTTTGCGACACCTGAGGAATGGTGGGGCCTATAACCGAGGCCGCGCAGCACTTGCACAGTGGGAGTGGCTTTATTGAGGGTGTAGTAATGAATGCCCGAGACGCCGTGGTCGAGGAGATCGGCGCTCTGAGTGATGGCGTGGTGGATGCCGATCTGGCGAAAGGCTTCGGCATCGTCCCCTGACCTCTGGAAACTACGAAGGAGGCGGGCGGGGTAACGTGAGCCTGCGGATAATTCTGCCATGCGGCGCAGGCTGCTAGGCTGGGTCAAAGGCAAGATGCCCGCCAGGATGGGGGCGTGGATGCCAGCCAGCTCACATCGGGCGCGGAAGTCATGAAAGTCGTGATTATCAAAAAAGACCTGAGTGCACAGGTAGTCAGCTCCGGCATCCACCTTGGCTTTCAGGTAATCCATTTCCAGCATTCGGTTAGGCGTGGCGGGATGACCTTCTGGGAAGCAGGCGACGCCGATACCAAAACCGCGTGGGTCTGGATGCTTGCCTTGTTCATTGAACTGACGGATGAAACGGACCAATTCGGCAGCGGTTTTAAAGTCGCCCTCCAGTGCCCCCTGGCCTGGCAAATCGCCGCGCAGGGCCAGCACATTGCTGACGCCTGCGGCGGCGTATTTTTCTAACAGCTGCCTGACCTCTGCCTGCGTGTGCCCCACGCAGGTGAGGTGAGGAATGGGATCAAAGACATCCGACTGGCAAAGCTCTCCCACCAGCGCCTGGGTGCGATCCCGAGTGCTGCCGCCAGCGCCATAGGTGACACTGACGAAGTCTGGCCGCCAAGTTGCGAGCTGCTGCAGGGAATCCTGCAGGTCTTTCACGGACTCAGGGGTGCGAGGAGGAAAAAACTCAAACGACAACGTGGGACGCGGCGCGGCCAGAAAGATATCCTTGATGTGCATATTGTTAGGCGTTCACAGGCTTACTGGCACGAAGCTGGCGTGCAGCTTCCACTAGGTGGAGGAGGGAGGATTTTACTTCCACCCAGCCGCGGGTCTTGAGGCCGCAGTCAGGATTGATCCACAACTGGGCACGGGGAATGACGGCCTCCGCCTTGTGCATGAGGGCCACCATTTCCTCCACACTGGGCACGCGTGGTGAGTGGATGTCATACACCCCAGGCCCGATTTCATTGGGATACTTGAAGTCCACAAAGGCCTCGAGCAATTCCATGTTAGACCGGGAGGTTTCGATGGTGATGACATCGGCATCCATGGCGGCGATGGATTCGATAATGTCATTGAACTCTGCGTAGCACATGTGCGTGTGGATCTGGGTGTCATCCCGCACGCCGCTGGCGCAGAGGCCGAAAGCATTCACGGCCCAGTCCAGGTAAGCGGCCCAGTCACTGCGGCGAAGGGGCAGTCCCTCACGGATGGCAGGCTCATCAATCTGGATGGCGGCGATGCCGGCGGTCTCCAGATCCACGACCTCATCCCGGATGGCGAGGGCGATCTGGCGTGTGGTTTCAGAGCGGGGCTGGTCATCACGGACAAAGCTCCACTGCAGGATGGTGACGGGCCCGGTGAGCATGCCCTTCATGGGGCGTGGTGTCAGTGACTGGGCATACTGGGACCAGCGCACAGTCATCGGCACGGGGCGGCTGACATCACCAAAAATGATCGGGGGCTTCACATAACGGGAGCCATAACTCTGCACCCACCCGTTTTGAGTGAAGACAAAGCCGTCCAGCTGCTCGCCAAAGTATTCCACCATGTCATTGCGCTCGAATTCGCCATGGACGGGCATGTCCACACCGATCTCATCCTGGAAGGTTACGCAGTGCTGGATCTCCTGCTGGAGAAAGACTTCGTAAGCTTCGGTGCTGAGTTCGCCTTTCTTCCAACGGGCACGCATGGCGCGGACCTCTGCGGTCTGGGGGAAGGAACCGATGGTGGTGGTAGGAAATTCAGGCAGCTTCAGTTTCACCTGCTGCAGGGACTGGCGCTGGGCGAATGGGGACTGGCGGTCATAATCCTTGGCCTTCACTGCGGCTAGGCGAGCTTTCACTTCCGCACGGTGAATGCGTGAGCTTTCACGACGAGCCTTGAGCGACTGCTGATTGGCCCTGAGCAAGCTTTGATCCGCAGTGCCTCTCAACAGACCACTGAGGGTGACGACCTCTGCCAGCTTTTGATCCGCAAAGGACATCCAGCCTTTGAGCTCAGCATCAAGAGATGGCTCATTGACCAAAGTGAGGGGGGAATGCTGAAGGGAGCAGGAGGGGGCAACCCAAAGTCTTTCAGAGCCGACCACCGCCTGGGCTTCTGCCAAGATTCGCAAGGAAGTGGTGAAGTCATTTTTCCAAATGTTCCGCCCATCCACCACGCCTAGAGAGAGAATCCTGTCGGCAGGGAAATGAGCCAGCAAGGCATCCAGCTCAGCCTCGCCACGCACAGCATCAAAATGAAGAGCCTGGACGGGCAAGGAAAGGAAGAGGGGGAGGTTTTCACGCAGTTCGCTGAAGTAACTGGTGACCAGAATCTTCAATCCTGGAGCCGCCTGAGACAAACGCTGCCAAGCAGCCAAGACAGCATCTCGTTGAGTCTCGGAGAGATCGAGACCGAAGATGGGCTCATCTATCTGCACCCACTCCGCGCCCAGACCTTGCAGACGCTGGAGGATCTGTACATAGACGTCCAAAAGCCCATCCAGGAGGCTGTAGCGATCAAACTCGGGATTCGCAGAATCCTGGACCTTGCCTAACGAAAGATACGTCACCGGCCCAGGCAGCACGGGTTTGGCCCGGTGGCCCAAAGATTGAGCTTCCTCAAATTCACGAAAAACTTTGTCCCCGACCAGTTTGAACTGGGAGGTCGCACGAAATTCGGGGACGATGTAGTGGTAGTTGGTATCGAACCACTTGGTCATCTCACAGGCAAAGGCGGGCTGGTGACTGCAGCCGTGATCGCAGGTGTCATGGGCCTCTCCGCGGGAACCGCGGGCCATGAGAAAGAGGGTGTCCAGATCCATCGTCTCACCCTTCCAGCCGAAGCGCGGAGGAACGTTGCCGATGAGGCAGGAAAAATCCAGCATCTGGTCGTAGAAGGTGAAGTCGTTGCAAGGGATGAGGTCCATGCCTGCGGCCTGCTGGGTGGCCCAATTCTGCTGACGCAGGCGGCGGCCGGTGGCCTCCAGATCCTCGCGGGTGAGGCGTCCGTGCCAATAGGCTTCCGTGGCTTTTTTAAGTTCGCGTTGCTGCCCGATACGGGGGTAGCCCAGGTTATGTGTGTGGATGTCGCTCATGGCGACAAGACAACTATCGCCAGTTTCGATATAAACAATCCACAGAGTTTTGTGGATCATCATTCAAAATGCTTATAATGACGGATGCTCGAAGTCCGCCACCTCCAGGCCCTCATCGCTCTTTCTGAAACGGGAAATCTGTCCAAAGCAGGCCGCCGCCTGCATCTGTCTCAACCTGCTTTATCGCACCAGATCAAAGCGGTGGAAGAGCACCTGGGCGTGGAATTGTTTCAGCGCAAAAGCAGCCCACTGCGACTGAGCCCTGCGGGTGAACGTTTGTTAGGCACGGCGTATGAAGTGGTGAAAACCATGCAGCAGTGCGAGCGGGATGTGGCCCGCATTGCGGAAGGGAAGGCCGGACAACTCAGGATCGCCGTGGAGTGCCACTCCTGCTTTGACTGGCTGATGCCTGCGATGGATAGCTTTCGCGAAGCCTGGCCGGAGGTGGAGATGGATCTAGTGTCTGGCTTTCAACCGGACCCCACCGGGCTGCTGCTGGAAGATCAGGCGGATCTGGTCATCGTCTCCAAAGCACCACCGCGCAAAGATGTCGTCTATCATCCACTGTTTCGTTATGAGGTGCTGGCCTTGATCGCGCGGAAGCACCCGCTGAGCAGGAAGACCTTTCTCACCGCACAGGACTTCGCCAAAGAAACGCTGATCACCTACCCGATTCCGGATGACCGCATCGACATCGTGCGAGAAGTGCTGGGTCCTGTGGGGGTGAACCCGGTGCGGCGCACCGCGATGCTGACGGTGGCCATTTTACAACTGGTCGCCAGTCACCGGGGCATCGCCGCCATGCCTGGCTGGGCCGTACAGCCCTATTTGGAAAAAGGCTATGTGGAGTATCGTCCTGTGCGCAAACAGGGCCTGTTTGCGAATCTGCATGCGGCGACGACGCGCAGCCTTTCCCAAACGGCGTACATGAAGGAGTTCATGAACATCATGAAGCGAGTGAGTTTTGATTCGCTGAAGCGGATCCGCCCCGTGGGAGAAGACGGCTGATCGTGGCGGTGCTTCACTCAAAACGAAGATCGCCAAAACGCTGGCGAAACGGAAGGGCTGGCAGGCATCACCCCACCGGTGGAAGCTGGACCTCAAAGCAGGCTCCCTTCCCGGGCGAGCTTCGCAAGGTGATGGTTCCGCCATGATTGTCCACGATGGCTTTGGCTATCGCCAAGCCTAGCCCCGTGTGACCTGATCTGCCCGTGCGGGCTTGGTCTGCCCGATAAAAACGCTCAAAGACATGCGGCTGATCCGCCTCGGCAATTCCCGGCCCATCATCCTGTACAGAGAAGCTCGGTTGCTGCCCTTCAAGGGCGCAGGACAGCATCACATTGCCACCATGCTGCAGGGCATTGGCAATGAGGTTGGTGACCAAAAGGGACAACGTTTCTGCATCGACGCGGCAGGGGGTGGGCGAGAGGGCTGTCTCAATGCGGAAGCCGTGCTCTCTAGCGAGTGGGGCGAGGTGCTGGGCAGCTTCTTTGAGCACCCAAGCCAGGTCACAAGACTGGTGATGTGCGGCGGACCCCTGGTTTTCCTGACGGGCAAGCAAAAGCAGGGACTCCACCAAGCGTCGCATGCGCTGAGCTGTAGCCTCGCAGGTTTCCAGTGCTTCTCGATATTCTTCGGGCGTGCGCTCACGTTTCAGCAGGCGATGCGTTTCCGAAAGCAAGATGGTGATTGGCGTGCGCAGTTCATGCGAGGCATCGGCTGTGAACTGGCGTTGGCGCTCAAAGGCAGCATGCAGACGCTCAAAGGTCTGGTTCAGCACCTGGCTCAGTTCGCCCAGTTCCGTATCCATCTCACGGATGTCAATGCGCTCCTCAAGATTCCCCTCCGCGATGCGGGCAGCAGTTTGGCTGATGGTGCGGATGGGGCGGATGGCGCGACCTGAGAGCCACCAACCGCCTAACAAACCAAACAACCAAACACCGAGACCGATGGCCAAATGCAGCCAGGCCATGCCCTGCATCTCATGCAGTTCAGGCGTGATATCACGCCCCACCACGATCTTAAGCCCATGAACCGAACTTCGCAGGGTTTCACGGCGAGAGCCGATACTGCGCGTCTCCTCCACCAGATCCACTGCCGGCAAAGGCAGAAAAACCAGATCCATCGGAGCATTCTCGGACTGGAGAATGATTTGATCATTTCGGTCTCGGACACTGAAGTAGGCGTAACCTGGCTGAGTGCCACGAAACTGAACCAGGATGGTTTCTGGCAACTGCACGGGTTGGCTGACCAGACGGCGGACAAAGTCAGCGGGGCCAAAAAATTGGCGCTGTGACGGCTCTTCAGAAGCTGGGGGAGAAGGGGGGCTGCTCTGCACCAAGTCCAACATGGAACGCACGAGATTCCGCTCCAACTGGCTGAGCTCCTTATCCAGCCGCTGCATCTGGTTGTCCCTCGCCAGCCGATAAGCAGGGGCAGTGGACCCGGCAACGACGAGCAGCAGCAGCAGCCCATGCCAGGCCTGCAGTCGCCAGCGCAGGGAGTGAAAGAAGGTCTTCATGCGATGCAGTAGCCGTGACCTCGGCGCGTGGTGATGATGTCCGTTCCCAGCTTCTTACGCAGATTGGAAACATGCACGTCCAGGAGGTTTGAAAGCGTGCTGTCTTCCTCATCAAAGAGGTGTTCATAGAGGGTGGTGCGGGTAACCACCTGCCCACGATGCAGGGCCAGATACTCCAGCAGCGCGTACTCACGGGCAGTCAGCGGCACCTCCTGGCCAGAGAGTTTCACGAGGCGGATCGCCATATCCAGCGATAGAGGGCCGATCTCCAGCACAGGGTTGGATTGACCTGCTGCCCTGCGAATGAGGGCCCGCAGGCGAGCCAGCAGTTCGTCAATATCGAAAGGCTTGGTGAGGTAATCGTCTGCGCCATGATCCAGGCCTTTCACGCGGTCCTGAACGGTGTCCTTGGCCGTCAGCATCAGCACCGGAGTTTTGCAGGTGGGGCGCAGCCGCGCGAGAACTTCCCAGCCATTCATGCGCGGCATCATCACATCCAGCACCAGGGCATCATAGCTTTCATCCATTGCTTTGGTCAGGCCTTCAAGGCCATCTTCAGCCGTATCCACTGCATAATTTTCCTCACGCAAATTCGCCGCCAGACTGCGGAGGAGATGCGGATCATCTTCGATGACAAGGATTCTCATGGGAGGCAGTTATTCGTGGCGCAGGGCTTCGATGGGATCAAGCTTCGCCGCACGGCGGGCGGGGGTAAAGCCGAACAGCACCCCCACAGCGGTGGAGAAGAAAAAGGCCACGAGATTGATCTGCGGATCAAAAATAAACGTCACCTGGATGAGCTGGGCCAGGCCAAAGCACAGCGCAAAGGCGGTGAGGATACCGACGAGGCCGCCGATGGAGGAAAGCGTGATGGCCTCCACCAGGAACTGCAGCAGCACCTCCCTGGCCCGGGCACCGATGGCCAGACGAATGCCGATCTCCCGCGTGCGCTCCGTCACCGAGACCAGCATGATGTTCATGATGCCGATGCCGCCGACCAGCAAACTCACACCGGCGACGGCGGCGAGGAGGGTGGTCATCATGCGCGTAGAGGCACTCAGTGTCTCCGCGATCTGGCGGGTATCGAAGACATTGAAATTATCCTCTTGGTTAGGCTGCAAGTTGCGCCGCTGGCGCATCAGGGAAGAGATGTCATCGATGAGCACTTCACTGCTCGAGCCTTCCTCCGCCGAGATGGTGATCTGGCTTACTTCGCGCGAAGAGGTTTTACCCGTCAGACGACGCTGCAAGGTGGTGAGCGGCACGATGATGGTATCATCCTGATCCCCCATGCCAGACTGGCCTTTGCTGGCCAGCACGCCAATGATTTCACAGGAGGCCTTGCCCAGGCGAATCTTCATCCCCACGGGGTTTTGATTGCCAAAAAGATTCGTTTTCACGGTGTTGCCAATGACGCAGACCGCCTTGCCCGCTTTGTAGTCGGCCTCGTTGAAAAGGCGGCCATCCCCCAAGGTCCATTTGTTGATATAAAAATACGGCGGGGTCGTCCCTGTGACGGAAGTCATGCGCGCATTTTGCAGATACACCGTGCTCATGGAGGAGCTGCTCACGGGCGCAATTGCCGCAATGTTAGGCACCTGATCTTCGATGGCCTTCACATCTTTTTGGGTAAACTGAGGCACCCCGGCTGAGGCGGATCTGGGGCCGAAACCCATCCCCGGCCGCAGGACGAGGAGGTTGCTCCCCAGATTGGAAATCTGATTTTTCACCGCCTGAGTCGTGGCCTGCCCGAGCGTGACCATGGTAATGACAGCAGCCACCCCGATGATGACGCCGAGCACGGTCAAAAACGCCCGCATGAGATTGCGGCGAATTTCGCGCAGGGCGATGGAGAAGGCATTCCAGAGCATGGTCGTGAGATTAGGTTTTCGTGCGGACGTCTGACTCGATGAGTCCATCCTTGACCCGCACGATTCGTTTGGCGTGAGTGGCCACTTCATCCTCATGGGTCACCATAAGCACGGTGATGCCCCGGTCTTCGTTCAGCCGTGTCAGCAGCTCCATGATTTCATCCGTGGTGCGTGTGTCCAGGTTCCCGGTCGGCTCATCGGCAAACAGGGTGCTGGGGCGGGTAACGATGGCGCGGGCGATGGCGACACGCTGCTGTTGCCCGCCGGAAAGTTCCGCCGGCGTATTGCGCATCTTGTTAGGCAAACCAACGGAAACCAGGGCCTCCTGAGCACGCTCACGGCGCTCCTTTTTGGACATGCCACGATAGACGAGGGGCAGTTCCACATTTTCCAAGGAACTGGTGCGGGCCAGAAGATTAAACCCCTGGAAGATGAAGCCCAGGGCATGGCGCCGCAGCAGGGAGCGCTGATCCGCATTCAGGTTTTCCACCGCAATATCCTGGTAGAGATAGTTGCCAGAGGTGGGGGTATCCAGGCAGCCCAGGAGATTCATCAAGGTGGATTTGCCAGAACCGCTGGGGCCCATGACGGCCACAAACTCACCTTTGTTGATTTGCAGATCCACGCCGCGCAGTGCCTGAAAAGCGGCATCTCCTTGACCGTAAGTTTTGGTCAAACGGCGAAGCTGGATAAGACTGGTTGCAGAGGCGCTCATGGAGTCACAGGATTGGAGCGAGTGATGACCGAAAGACCTTCGGTGACACCTTCACCCGTGATTTCGGTGTGGCGTCCATCGGTGAGCCCGGTCTTGACTGTCAAGGGCTGAGGCCGCCCGTCCTTGAGGATCCAGATGCGCGCCTGTCCGGGAACTTTTTTGGGCACTGGTTCATGGTTCTCAGCCTCCCCTGGACCGCCTCCCCCACCCGAGCGGCGAGTCGGTCTAGGAATGAGACTTTGCACGAAGGATTTCTTCGCCTCGCCTCCCTTCGGGTTGCCTGAGGATGATTCGGGGCTGAAACGGAGCGCCGCATTGGAAACGATGAGCACCTCCTTGCTTTCAGCCACATTGATATCCGCTGTCGCCGTCATGCCAGGCCGCAGACTGAGGTCTGTATTGGCCACTTCCAGCTCGGCTTCATAGGTGACTACATTGTCTGTCACGGCGGAGCCAAAGGCGACCTTCGTCACGGTGGCGTTGTAGGAACGGTCCGGCCAGGCATCCACGGTAAAGTTGGCTTTTTGTCCTTTCGCCACGCGTCCGATATCCGCCTCAGCGACGGCGACTTTTAGCTTCATGTGCTCCAGATTCTCCGCGATGACAAAAAGCTCGGGCGCAGTGAAACTGGCAGCCACGGTCTGGCCAGGTTCCAGACTCCGAGTCAGGACGATGCCCTCAATGGGCGAACGCAAAATCGCATTTTGCTGGTCGCTTTCATTGGCTCTCAGCTCCGCCTCAGACTGTTCCACGGCGGCTCTGGCACTGCCGAGGTCTGCCTGCGCACGCGCCACAGCAGCGGTGGCGGTGACCATGTCCGCCTTGGACGGTGTTCTGCCCCCGCTGAGTTTGTGCAGTTCTTCGAGACGCGCGAGGCTGGCCTCATTCTCTTTTAGGGTGGCCTCCACCTGCTTCACCTTGGCTTTGGCAGAACTCACAGCCGCGCGACTGCTATCGGTATCCTGGTCCAAACGGCGGATGATGATCTTCGCCAGAGGCTGGTCTTTCTTCACGCGATCATTGGTGTCCACATAGACCTCATCCGTCGTCCCAGAAAGCACACTCCCGATGGTCACTTCATTGGTTGGTTCAAGATTGCCCGTGGCGGTGATGGTGAGACCGATGTCCCCACGCGTGAGGGATTCCGTCACGTAAAGGGGTGGGGGCGGGGCAGGCTGGTGAGTTTGAGTCCACAGAAAATAAGCTGCGTAGGCAATGGCTGCAGATCCGGCGATCCAGGCCGTCCAGCCTAACCAACTGCGCTTCTTCTTACTGCCGATCAGCTCGCTTAAATCAACGGGGGGAGTGGCTGACTGTGATTCCATAATGAAGGGGGATGAAATGAAACTAACCCTGACTTGACCAACCGCCGCCAAGGGCCTTGTAGAGCTGGATATGAGCACTGGCGCGATCTCCCTGGGTGAGGGTTTGCTGCTCTTCCAAGCTCAAAAGAGTGCGCTGTGCGTCCAGCACTTGGAGGAGATCTATCTGCCCGGCTTCATAACTCTGCGCGGCGAGGGTGGCCGCTTCTTTGGCAGAGGTGACCGCGCCATCCAGCGTGCGCAGCCGCTCGCTGCTGCGACTCACCGCGATGAGGGCATTCTCCACTTCAGACAGGGCCTGCAGCACGGTGGATTCATAGGCGATGAGCGCCTGCTTTTCCTGGGCACTCTGGACATTGATGGTCTGCCGTATGCGCCCTGCATTGAAGATGGGGGCCGACAAATTTCCCAGCAGGCTCGCCGCAGCGACTTCAGGGGAGAGCAGACTGCCCGCCTTCAGGGCATCCACACCTAATGAGCCGCTGAGGGTGAAGGTGGGGTAACGCTCCTTTTCGGCCGATTTCGTCCGTGCTACCGCAGCCTCCACACCGCGCTCCGCAGCACGCACATCTGGCCGCTGGCGCAGGGTGTCTGCGGGGATGCCTAGAGCCAAAACGGATGCAGGCACGGGCACACGGCGGGGTGGAGCCAGCAGGGCATTGAGGGTGCCCGGGGTCTTGCCAGATAATAAGGCAAGGCGATTCTGAGTCTGCTCGATTGTCTGCTTTAAGGTGGGCAGCGTGGCGCGTGCCTGCTCCAGGGTACTGCTGGCCTGCTGGGTTTCAAAGGTGGTGCTTTCGCCTGCCTGCTCCCGCCAGCGGGTGATCTGGACGGTATCCCCACGGGTGGAGAGGTTTCGTTGATACACTTCCAGTTGGGCCTGGGCGGTGCGGAGGTCCACATAAGCCTCGGCCACTTCGGCAGCCAAGGCCACCTGGGCAGCGTGATAGTTTTCGGTGGCCTGGGCTAGATCAGCGGAGGCGGCCTTGACGTTCTGACGCAGCCTGCCAAAAAGATCCACCTCCCAGCTCATTTCCACACTGGCGCTGTAGCTTTCATTGGTGGAAAGGCCCGTCAACTTGCTGTCACTGCGTTCACCACGGCCTGAGCTGCCACCGGTGATGGACGGAAAGAGCGTGGATTTCTCCACCCCACGACGGGCCCGAGATTCGTCAATTCTGGCCAGGGCCGTACGCACATCTGGGCTGGACTGCAAAGCCTGGGCGAGCAGTTGATTGAGGACAGGATCATTCAGCCGCCGCCACCACTGCGTGAGGCCTGCGGCATCCAGAGGAACAACACCCGATCTTTTCCCCTTCCATGCGGCAGGGATATCAAGGTCACTCTCATGCCGTGAAGTGGAAGTGCAGCCCCCCATCAGCACAGCCAGAGCCAATCCGTACAGGCCGATGAGGGGGCGGGGGGGGTTGGTGATTTTCATGAAAGGGCGGGTCAGTGGTCTGTTCCCACCCGCACTTTCCGCAGCCAACCTTTAGAAAAGATTAAGGCACCAAAAAAAACGGAAGAAAGCAGCCGCGCTGCTTTCTTCCGCGTGAATCACCCTGGGGCGGCTTACTTTTTCTTCACGGTCCAGTAGAGCGAGGCGCTGTGGCTGGTGATACCAAAAGGGATCCCATTGAAAAAGCCGGGCAGTTCTTCCGAATAACGAGCGATGGTGAGGAGGTAGGGGCCGGGCTTGGAAAGGTCCGCTACACGGACATAACCCTCAGCATCGGAGGTCAATTTTTGCTCGTCACCCGCAGGTGCATGCAGACCGATTTCGACACCGCCAAGAGGCTTGCCACGGAAATACACGCGGGCCTCGCCCGGCTTGCCGGTCGGCACGATGTCCATCGTCATAGCAGGCTGGGCCGCCCCTGCACCCTCCGGCTGCCAGCGGCAGTAGAAGATAGGCGCGCGCGCGGGCTTGTCATCATGCAGCTTGCGGATGGCAAACTGCGCCTGGGCAAAGGCGGGTTTGGAAGCGGCGGCCTTGGCCAGAAAGAACTGATCTTTCTTTTTCTCAACTTCAAACAGCTCGGACTTGCCTTCGGCATCCAGCGTCCAGCCTGAGACCAGGGCAAAGGAATCGAGATGGCCGGGGGAAGTTTCGAAGTCCTCCCCCCACTCGGCAAAACGTACGCACAGTTGGCCTTCAGGCAACTCTTCGATCCATACGGAGTGGGCGAAGGATGCGGCAGGGGCGAGGGAGATCAAAGCCAGAACGGCTGAAGAAAGGAGGGAACGTAACATGATTTTTTAAACGTAGAGTGAGTTAGATTTTACCTTTGAGCTGGGGCAGCAAACCTTTGGCATATGCCTCTTTGGCGTACTTATCAGGATCTGCTTCCCAGGATTTCAGATGCCCAGGCTTGGAGAAGTAAACCTTGACGCTCTTGTACTCAACTGAAGGACAGGCAGGGCCGACGAGACGCTTTTCGCTGAAGGGGCAGAAACGCTGCTCCAGCAGTTTCACGTCGCCAGTGATTTTCATGTCCTGCACGGCAGGCACACTTTTCATGGCCTGAAACAAGGCCACGTAATAATCAGGCTCTTTGTTAAATTGCTTCACACAGGGACTGCAGCAGAAGAAGATGTCTTTCCCCTGATAAGTGACCTTGGCCTCCACATCCGCCTCATCTTCAGTCATGATCGGGCAGATTTTATTGGCCAGCTCTTCAGCGTGGGCAGGCGCAGCCAGGGCAAAAGTAACCGAGGCTGCCAGCGTGGTCAGGCATTTGATCAAAATGGGTTTCATGGGGGCTAATAGATAAGAAAGAAAAAGACGGCCTCCATGTCCTAAATTGTCGGATGATGTCGGTGGATTGCGAAAACAGCTTTTCCCTGAGATTCGTCACTCAGGCGGCTTTGGGTTTCAGCAGCAGCATCACATCCGCCTCGCTGGTGGTCAGAAGCCGCAGAGGGCTGGCATGGGGGACCTCCACTTGATCTCCTGCCCGCATCTGATGTGTGCTGCCAGCGATGCGGGCACTGGCCTCGCCAAAGGTGATGATGACGGTGGCATCCTGCGGGAAGCAGGCCTCAAAGCAAAGGCAGCCGGGTTTCAGACCCAACAGATGTGCCTGCACACAATCGTTCCGGAACAGGCAGCGGTGGGCGTGGTCGCCAAAATCAATCGTCCGTCTCATGCGCCGGACATCGCGCTTTCTTGCGCTCGATGCTGTGGCGCAAATGCCCGGCTTTGATGGTGAAATGAGGCACGTTTTTTAAAACACCATGTCCAGGCCCCAGGCGACAAACAGACCGGTGATGCCCACCAGCGTCTCCGTCACCGTCCAGGTGCGCAGGGTCTGACCCACGGTCATGCCGAGAGTCTCCTTCACGATCCAGAAACCAGCGTCGTTGAGATGCGAGAGGAAGAGGGAGCCACAGCCGATGCCGACGACGACGAGCTCGGGATTCACGTCTGGATTGCCGATGACCAAGGGGGCCACCAGACCGCTGGCGGCAGTGATGGCCACTGTGGCCGAGCCAGTCGCCACACGCACGAGGGCAGCGCAGACCCAGCCAAAAACGAGCGGAGGCAGATGCGCTGCCGAGGCCATCTGGCCAATGGCATCTGCCGCGCCGCAATCCCTGAGCACGCGGTTAAAACCACCACCACCACCGACGACGAGTAGGGTCATGCCCACGGCCGCGATGGCTTTTTCACCAATCTTAAGCGCCTCGGTTTTGCTGAAACGAAAGACGATGCCGGCAAAGATCACCGAGATGCCGAGTGCCAGGGTGGGATTTCCAATCACCGTGGTGACTCCTCTCACGGGGTGATCCTTGGCAAAGAAAAGCTCGGCGATGGTCTGGCTGAGCAGCAGCAGGATGGGCAGAGCCAGAACGGCGCTGGTGATGAAGAGAGAGGGCTTTTCACGCGCTGCCAAAACGGGGTCCACGGGAGGAGGCTCAGGCGTTTCCACATGCACGTGCTTCACGGCCCAGCGGGCAAAGATAGGCCCCGAGATGGCGGCTACAGGGACAGCCGCCAGCAGGCCCCAGAGGAGCACCTTGCCCAGATCTGCCCCCAGGGCATCCAGCGCCACGACGGGGCCGGGATGCGGAGGCATGACGCCATGCATGATGGACAGCACCGCCAGCATGGGGATGGCCAGCTTTAAAAAGGGCTCTTTTGTCTCGCGTGCTAACGTCACCAGGATGGGCACCAGCATCACCAAACCCACGGCGAACCAAGTGGTAAGACCGATGCAGAGGGCCAGCACCATGAGGCACCAATGGACGCGCTTGGGGCCAAAGAGGCGGATCAACTCCTTCGCCAACACCTCAGCCCCACCCGAAGCCGCGAGCAGGCCGCCGAGGATGGTCCCCAGGCCCAGAACACCTGCGATGCCACCCAACGTGGCACCCATGCCATCCTGAAAGGAGGTCATCGCTTTGGCCGGTCCCATACCTGAGCCCAGACCGATCACCAGGCCTGCCATCAGCAGGGCCAGAAAGGCATTCATGCGCAGCCATGCAATGAGGACAATCAGCACCGCAACGGCGCTAGCAGAGAGATACAGCAGGTGGATGGATTCAGGAGTCACAGCGAAAAAAGACAGAAAGACAGAAACGCGCCAGATGGTCAATCCTTCAGCACGTTTTCCTCATTCATCCATGCCCGCACCTGAGTCAAACGAGCCCGCAAGCTGTTGCCCGCCGAGTTATCTTCCAGCAGAGATTCATCCAAAACCAAGGTGGTGAGCCAGTGACGAGGTGCCTCCTGCTCCGTGGCCCCCAGCGCATCCCACCAGGCGCGCATGGCGACATTTTCATGCAGCACATGGCCGACCAACCGCGTGATGCCCAGATGCAGCGCTTGCTCCCACAGCACGGCCAGCAACAGCGTAGCGACGCCCCGGCCCTGAAACTCATCCGCCACGGTGAAGGAGACCTCAGCGGCTGTGGCATCCTCTTTCAATCGCCAAAAGGAGGCCCCACCCACGCCGGGGATGTCATCGCGAATCTGATGCCGGGCCACCCAGGCAACGTGATCTTTCTGATCGGGCGAGCATATCTCCTCAATGAGGCGGGGGTTCAGTTCACGGACGCGCGTCCAAAACCGAAAGTAACGGGACTCCGGCGAAAGACGGCGAAAGGCCTCCGTGATGAAATCGCGATCCTCAGGCCGGATGGAACGCACACACAGGGGCGTGCCATCCGCTAGGGAAAAGCTGAATTCACGTTCGGAGTCAAAGGCCATGCCTCATCCTGTGCCAGGGGAAAGGATTTCACAAGACGATGCAAGGCGAGATAGCTACTTACCAGAAGCCCACTTCACGGCATTGGTCAGCACTTTTTGGAAGGCTTCCATGTCGTGAACGCGCTGGTCGTGCCCCAGTGCGATGCCCACCACTTTCGCGGCAGGATGTTGGGTAATCCAGATGCTGGGATGCGGCTTGTTGAACTTATCGCTGGGACTCGTTTCAGCCAGCACTTCAATCGGGGCCGTGCCCGCCGGAATTTGCGCCGGATCAGCGTTCATGTAATACAGCTCGTCCTCCACCGTGAAGCTTGCGGGCACACCTTCCATGATCGGATGCGCTTTGACGGTCTTCACATCGAAAGGGTGAATCTTGTCGTGCCCTCGGGAGCCACCTCCGACGATCTGCGCATTCAGTTCCGGCCAGCCGGTGAACCCGTACCAAGTGCCAGGGTGCAGCATGATGATGCCCTTCCCCGCTGCGGCAAAGTCCATGAGCGCCTTGCGATAAGCCGCTGTGTCGAAAAACTTCCGGTTCACACTGATCACGGCCACGTCAGCCTGGGCAAGCTCGCTCGCGGCCTGATCCCGATCTTCTGTGTAGTGAACGCTGAACCCGGCAGCCTTCAGTGTGGCCACATCCGTGCTGCCGAAGAACTTGGCAAAGTTGTGTGAGGAGCCGCCGCCAATGACCAGGACCTTGGTCTTGCCCGCTTCCCACTGAGGTGGGGTGGCAGGGACGAGAGGGCCATCGCTTTTACCGCCCTCTTTGGGTTCCAGTTGAGTGGTGTCTTTAGTGCCCCCTGAGGTGCTCGCAGGCGCAGGGCCCTTGCCCTCGATGTCTGCCGTGATGGCCACAATGACCGGCGCGGTGGGATTGCGCTCCGGGCTCTCCAAGATGAGTGTTTTGGCCACGCCTTTTTTGGTCAATTCTACTGAGATCAGGCGCATCTGCTGGCCCTGGGTGATGCCTTCCACAAAACTGGACCCCGGCACTTCCACGTTCCGGACGTAGTCAGAAAAATGGACGCCGTTGAGGAACGTGAATTCTTCCTTCTCACCGCTGGCATAGAGCACTGTGGCCTTCAGCACAGGCACCTCATCCTTGACAGCGGGGAAGCCCCACCCCGAGATACCACCAAGCAACTGGAGGCGTTTGGTTTCGACATTGATCGGCACTTCCACTTTGGCTGGGTAACTTGCGCTCTGGCTCTTGGGCGGGCCACCTTTCAGCACGATGAGGTTGGCCCCCGTGGCGCTTTTCGCGGCATCTTGAATGAAGAAGGGCACCTGACTGACCTGCACATTGCCGAGCTTCGCCAGGCGCACCTGCCCCTGATTGGCTGCAGGCCCTGCAAAGACACCTTCGCGGCTGTCTGCGGTGTAAGCCTCCGCCAGATTCAGGATGCGATAGTGCTTGGACGCATCACCACAGATGAAGGCAAGGATGTCGCGCAGAGCTTCCGGCCCCAGGGCATCCAGACCTTCCGGCATCAGGCTGCGACGGGTATTTTCGCGCTTATCAATATCGGCCTTGGCGACTTCCCGTTTTCCCACCTGCGTGGCCAAAGTGACGGTGGCGGTGTTTTCACTGGTGATCACCCCTTGGAGGGCCTCGCCCTTTTTGGTGGTGATGTTGAAGGCCCAGAAGCTGGGATCCACTTCACGATTCGGATCCACGATGTGGATCAGCAATTCTGCCGGACCATGAGCGCCCATGCCATCCAGCGGCGGACCGACAGCCACGCCGATGTCGCCAAGCTTGTGACAGACCGCGCAGGCGGCGCTGAAGAGCATCTTACCATTCACGACATTGCCCGGCTTTTCCACCTCAGGGATCAGCTTGGCAATGATGGCATCTTTGGCCGCATTGTTGATTTTAAACAGTTCATTAGCCGTGCGGGCGATCGCTTTGTTCGGGTGTGAACGCAGACGGGCGACATCGCCTGGGGCGAAGAGAGCCCGATCCAACTGGCCATCTTTGACAGCGGCCAATAGAGCGCTCGTGGCATCAGCCCGTTTGAGGATGGCCTCGAAGGCTTTGTTTTGCAGCCCAGCTTTGAGGCTGCTCATGGCAGGAACCAGATCAAGCACCTGCCCGCTTTCATCCATGGCGGCGATGATGGCGGATTGCAGCGCTTCAGGGGAATCGGCACTGGTCAGGACTGTAATCACAGAACGGCTGGCTTCTCCACCCACAGCTACGAGCGCCTTGGCAGCGTTGATCCGGGCATCCACGGGAGCTGTCGCATCGGCCAAGGCCGCATTGAGCGTGGCAAGCTGGGCTTTCACTTCCGCAGCCAGCGCTCCGTCTTTGTCCCATTTAGTGATCAATGGCAACGTGGCGGCAGCGAGCGAAGGCTGGGCGAGGAGCTTTTTTAACGACTCCGTGAGTGCGGATGTGAACTCCGGTGCTTCCTTCACCTGCTGGGCAATGCCACGTAGAATGGTGATTTTCAAAGCATCCGCCGCAGAGTCAGCAGAGGCACAAGCAGTGATGAGTTGGGCAGAGCCCGCAGGCAAAGAAGAAGGCAGCAGCGCGGCTACAAAAGAATCCAATTTGCCCGCCAGAGGACTGGTCATAGCAGCCTCGACACATAACTGTGCCTGCTGACCACAGGCCGCGATGATGGCAGAGCGAGTCCAGTCATCTTGAGCTCCGGCGAAGTCTTTGAGCACCTGTTGACGGTCACTGTCACTATGCGCAGCTTGTTGGGCAGCCTCGTAGGTTTTCAGGGCGGCGCTGCCCTGAGTGCCTTTCGCGTCTGCGGCAGGGCGAGCAGAGACTTCCGTCGCCTGCTTATGCTGAACCTTCCAGATGCGGCCATAATAATGGTCACGGTCAGGACGGACGGCGGCATTGGCAGGACCGTGCGTGGGGCCGCGGGTGTCATTGTGAATGATGGCCTGGTTGCAGAAGTCCACCACGTAGAGCGCACCATCCGGACCGACACGGACTTCGATAGGACGGAACCAAAGGTTGCTGCTGCGGATGAACTCGGTCTGCTCGCGCCCAGGCTCGCGCTTGGCTTTGTATGTGACTCCATCAGGCTCCACCATGAAGTGGCTGACGATGTTCAGCGTGGGTTCCGTGGTGAAGTAGCCGTAGTTCCATTTCTTTGGCCAGGCCCCACCTTCATAAATGGCGCAGCCAGCGGCAGCCGTGTAGCTGCCCACCTGGTCAATCTGCACATACGCCTGTTGCTCCCAGTGCATGGCGGGGTAGGTGGGCTCCTTCGGCAGCATGGCGTTCGTGCCGACAACACCCGGCAGCTTGCCTTTGGCCAAAACATACTCGGGCAGCACCACGTGGATGAAGTGATTGCCACTGGTGGGCTGGGTGTAGAAAACCTGACCATCAGTGGTGATGTCGAGGCCCCAGGTATTGCCGCCACGCGAAGCGTATTGCTCGATGGCGCTGCCATCTGGCTTGAAGCGCACCACGCCAGCACCGATGGGGCCGAAGCCTTTGCTGCCATCGCCCGACTTCGCATCTTCCGTACTGGAATAACCATGAGTGGCGTACACCCAGCCGTCCAGGCCCCAGCGCATGTTGTTGATCACCGCATGGGTGTCGCGATTGCCCAGATTGGTGTAAATCTTGGTGCGTTTATCCGATTTGTCATCCCCATCCGTGTCTTCAAAAAACCAGATGTCTGGGGCAGCACAGACGATGATACCATTTTTATAAAACACGCTACTGGTGGCCAGTTCGATCTTGTCGGCAAAAACGGTCTTTTTGTCCATCACACCGTCGCCATCACTGTCTGAAAGGATGGACACACGGTCGAGAGGTGCACGCTCATATTGGCCGGGCTTGATTGAGCCGGAGTCCTTCCAGGCATCCACATTCGCCTGACGAAGACCGTTGGGATATTCTGGTGTTTCCACCACCCAGAGACGGCCTTTTTCATCCCAGTCAATGTTCATGGGTTTATTGATCAGCGGCTCAGCGGCGACCAGGGTCAGGTCAAACTCAGGGTGCACTTCCAGCTGCTTTGGCATCTCCTGCGGGCGTGGCACACCGCCCTCGGCGTAACGCAGCGCATCGCCCAGTTCCTCCGGCTTGCAGAGTTCGTCCACGTTCTCCCGCTTCCCTGCCCAGGCGATGCCGCGCAGGATGGCGGCCTTGATGCCCACGTGGGAGAAGTTTTTGTACCAGTGACCAGGAATGCAGGTGAAGGCACGGTAGTTTTCTTTCTCGTAAGTCCACATCTGCGGCTGGATGTCGTAGATGTTCACGGCTTTCTTTTTCGCCACAGCCTCGGCGGCGCGCTGCTGGGCTTCCTTGTTGCCTTTGCCCCCCGTGTCTGCGGCTTTAGGCGTGTAGGCGGCGGCGAGGATCTTGGCCTCGGGCAGCATGTCCATGTCATAGTAGATCTCGTCATCCAGATCGAAGTTCGAGATGTCCTTCGTGATCGGGTTTTCGTGATCCGTGAAGTAGAGGCTCATCGGAGCCTCCAGCCACTTGGTGCGGCTGAAGTTCCAGGAACCACCAATGATCGTCTTAAACCAATCGTGATCGCGGGAAACGGCTGCCGCATGGATGACCACGAGGCCACCACCCCGCTTCAGGAATTCCATGAGGTTCTTGCGCTCCTCGCCGATCTTGATGTTTCCGGCCTCCTGGGCGTGGAGGATGAGCACGTCCGTCTTGTCCAGCTGCTCCTTGGTGGGAAATTCCAGCCCGCCATCGGCCTTCGCACCGCGCTCGTTCAGCAGGGGCACCCAGTCTTTGAGAAACTGGGGGAAATCATGGGCCCCAGGCGCATGGGACTTTTTGCCTGCGCGGATAAAAACCCGTAAAGGCTCAGCCGCAGAAGCAATCTGCGAAAGGCTGAAGGACGAAAGAAAGGCTGCGGCCAGGATGAGACGCTTCATGGTGGTGATGGATGCTAGGCGATATCAACGGCCCGAGGGAAGCCTATTCTAGCCACGGGGGACTATCGGGAATGCACATGGCGGAAAGCGCCCGCAGATGACATTTCGATTGCCAAGGTGCCCTGGCTAAAGAGAATCGGCGCACGTCGTTTTTTCCGACCCCCATCCCCAAACCAAACCCGAACCTACCAATTCCTATGGGCAGACCCGTCACCCTCTTCACCGGCCAGTGGGCCGATCTCTCTTTTGACACCATGCTGCAGAAGGCCAAGGCCTTTGGTTACGACGGTGTCGAGCTCGCCTGCTGGGGCGACCACTTCGAAGTCGCCAAGGCAGACCAAGCCTACTGCGATGCCAAACGCGCCGCACTGAAAGCCGCTGGCCTTCAGTGCCATGCCATCTCCACCCACCTCGTGGGCCAGGCCGTATGCGACAACATTGACCCCCGCCATGCCCAGATCCTGCCCCCTCACATCTATGGTGATGGCGAGCCGGAAGGCGTGCGCCAGCGCGCGGCGGAAGAAATCATCAAGACCGCCCATGCCGCCAAGCGTTTCGGCGTGAATGTCGTGAACGGCTTCACAGGCAGCTCCATCTGGCATCTGGTGTACTCCTTCCCGCCAAATCTTCCTGGCCAGATCGACGCCGGTTATACCGACTTTGCCAAACGCTGGATCCCCATCTTCGATGAGTTCCAGAAGCTGGGCCTGCGCTTTGCCCTCGAAGTCCACCCGACAGAAATCGCCTTCGACATTTCCAGTGCCGAGCGTGCCCTCCAGGCCGTGGATTACCATCCCGCCTTCGGCTTCAACTATGACCCAAGCCACTTCGGTTACCAGGGCGTGGACTATGTGAAGTTCCTCTACAAGTTCAGTGACCGCATCTATCACGTGCACATGAAAGACGTGGCCTGGAACCTGGGCGTGGACGCTGGCGTCTTCGGCGGTCATGTCGACTTCCACAAACCCAGCCGCTTCTGGGACTTCAAGTCCGTGGGCCGTGGCAACATCAACTTCGAGAAGATCATCCGCGCGCTGAATGACATCAGCTACGGCGGCCCTCTCAGCGTGGAGTGGGAAGACGGTGCCATGGACCGCGAATTCGGCGCCACCGAATCCGCCGCCTTCGTGAAGAAGCTCGACTTCCCGCCTTCGAAGATCATCTTCGACGCGCAGTTCGCCGAGAACAGCAAGTAAACGACGCTGGTTTTTGGAACCCAAAACCGGAAGGGGCTTGTGCCTCCTTCCGGTTTTTTACAAGCAGAATGTTTTGCTGGTTCGTAGAACCGTTCGCATTCAACCTTACTTTGCCACCCCAGAATAATGACAAGCGGATGTCTAACATTAGTAGTTCCAAACGAGTTTGCTTCGCTGGCGTTCTAATAGAAATACCAGCCCGCTGGCGAGACGTCACGGACACACTTCCAACCGGAACTCCGGCGACCTTGGCTGTCGAAGATGGCATTGGAGCATTGCAATTTAGCGTTGGCCTTTATGTTGAAGGCCAGACACCCGACATCAGCCAAAAGACTCTGGAGCACCTCCTTTATCATTTTGAAGATGCTCAAGGGTTTGAACGCCATCAAAATGCGTTGACTTGGCAAAGTAATTTTGTCTTCGGAATCACCTGCGATTACGTGCATCAAGAAGGCTTTGTCCGCGTCTGGCACTGCTCAAACGGGGCAGATATAACCATGATTACATTTGTTGTTGATTCGCTAACAACGCCTGAAGCCGTTATTGAACTCGATCAGGCAGACCACATCGTAAAGTCACTAAAATTCAAAGACAGAGCCGACACAAAGCCGCTACCAATATAGGCGTCCACACGTGACGACATCTCATGTTTGTTACGGATTGCTCTTCAAACTCGCAATCGCCGTCACCATTACCCGCGCGAAAATGTAGTTTTGCAGGGGCCGCTTGCGCAGGGACTCCACCTGTTGAGCCCAGGTCTTCTCCAGGTCGGCAGTGGCCGCTGGGGAGAGGGCAGAGACAGCCTCGGTAAGTTTGACGGTCATCGCATCAATGTCGCGGCGGATTTGAATGTCATCCAGCCCTCCGGCAAAACGGCGTTTGAAATCCTGAGCCAGCTTTTGAGCCGCAGGTTTGTCGCCCCGGTTCAGCAGAGAAAGCAGGCGCGCATACTCCTCATAGGAGACGGAATTCCGGCGCTGGCTGAGGGATGAATATTTGACCGCTTCATCCCATTTTTGAAGGGCTACACAGGCGAGGGCAAGTTTGTAGGTGTCGAAGTTGTAGTTGGGATTTTTCTTCGTCCACTCATCCTGCCGCTGCATCGCCAGAGCGACACTGGTGGCCGCTTCAATCGGTTGGTTTTGCGCCATTTGGCAAGCCGCTAGATCCAAGAGAGACTCAATGACATACCCATTAAAGTTCGCCGCCTCAGCGCGCTTTTGATTGTCCCCAAATTGCTTTGCTGCCTGGGAGTAATTGCGAAGACCGAATTCAGCGGCCCCCAAAGCTTTGTAAAACGCATACGGAATGCGGGCATCGCCCCCCTCTGGAGGCAGGTGTGGGAAAACCTCCGCAAGGGTCACCTTGGCGGCCGCAAAGTCGCCTTTCTCGGCCTGACTTTCAGCCAGATCCGTGCCTATCTCCAAGAGCTTGGCCTTGTCCTGAGCGGAGTTGGCCTTGGTAGCTGCGTAGGCCCGGGCATGCCAGTCGGCAGCTCGATCAAAGCTCAGGGCATAACCGCGCAGCTTGCCGATTTC
This sequence comes from Verrucomicrobiota bacterium, assembly GCA_040386955.1. Taxonomy (GTDB): domain Bacteria; phylum Verrucomicrobiota; class Verrucomicrobiia; order Verrucomicrobiales; family Verrucomicrobiaceae; genus Prosthecobacter. Next base: position 631,838 of record JAZKER010000002.1, on the reverse strand, counting down.
ATTGTAGGCATAGGTCACCTGCTCAGACCCCTCACCATAAATGTTGGCCGCATTATAAAGCGCATACTGCTCTTGGGCATGGGCCACGGGCTCCTGCCCAGCTAACAAGAGAGAGCGAGTGAAATGGGCCGAGCGCAGGGCGAAGTCCGTGAGCTTGCTGCGAAGGAAAGGCCGAAACACCCCGGTAGCCTGCGTGCGAACCCCACTGCCCAAATGTCTCCCACCGAGGTACCAACCCCCTGCACGCTGGCGAGAGAGAACGACGAACCCAGCCCCTTTCTCTGGCAATTTGAGCCCGAGTCCACGGGGATAAAAAGCGAAACCTTCATTGGTGGCAAAGGGCGCACCGCTCTCATCCAGCACTTCCATTTTTGCGGCATGGAGACGCGCTTTTTTCCAGTAGGGATGATCTTTGAAGGTGACCTCCAAAGGCGCATCTGCGGCGGTGGCAGGAAGCTTCACTCCTGCAGTTCCGCCGGGGATGTCGAATTCACTCATCTCCGACATGTTCGCGATCACAAAACTCTGGAGGTCATCGGAAAAGGAGAAGAGCACCACGCCACCATTGTTAAATCCCACCCGGATCAAGCCTGGTTCTGGATGCGTGACGTTTTTGAGGGTGCCGGTGATTTTTCCATCGGAACTGAGAATCTCAATTTTGTCCGCCCCAAAGCGCAGTCGCGGGTAGCTGGTAAAGGAGCATTCCCAGTCCGCATTGTTGAGGGCCGTCAAAAAACTGCCTGTGCTTTGAAAGGCGGGATTGGCTTCCTGACCTTGGGCAGGAAGAAAAGCCCCCAGGCAGGCCGTCATGACAGCCAGACGTAGGATCAAGGAATAAAATGAAAGTTTCATTGGTTAGGCCAGGGCCACGAGGATTAATCCGTGAACGTAAAGATTCTGACGCATTTCCGTCAACCCCTAAACTCCCAGCCCTGCCTATCCACATCTGATCTCACCCCTCATTTGACCTGCCCGCCGCCTCTGCTACAGGGTAACGATGGTCCCACGCAAGTTTGTCGCCCACCCTTTCGCCTATCACCAGGAGCTCGATGTCCGCATCGATAACCTGACCAATGAGGGCAGCGGGGTCGCGCGCGTGGATGGCTGGGTCGTCTTTGTCCCCTTTGCCCTGCCAGGGGAACTGGTGCGCTGCCGCATCTACCGCAATCACAAGAACTACAGCAATGCCGACCTCGTGGAAGTACTGGAGCCTTCCAGCGAGCGCGTGGCTGCCCCCTGCCCTCTTTTCGGCACCTGCGGCGGCTGCCAGTACCAGCACCTGGATTACCCGAAACAGATCGAATGGAAACGACGGCAGGTGGAGGAGCTGCTGAAGCACATGGCGAAGATCGAGCACCCGGTGCTGCCCGTGATTGCCTCGCCCAAGCAATACGAATACCGCTCCAAGATCACTCCGCACTTTCACAAACCTAAAGCAGGGGAAATCGGGGCCATCGGCTTTCTGCGCGTGGGCACCCGCAACGCGATGGTGGATGTGGAGCAGTGCCCCATCGCCATGCCCCAGCTCAATGAACAGCTCACCGTCGTTCGTGCGGAAGCCCGGGCAAATCAGGAGGCTTTTAAAAACGGGGCCACGCTACTGATGCGAGCCGCAGTGAATGGCGTGCTGACGAAGGCGGATCAAATCGCCATCGAACAGGTGGGCGACGTGAAATTCGAATTCCAGGCAGGCGACTTCTTCCAAAACAATCCCTTCATCCTGGCCGACTTCGTGGGGTACGCCGTGGATGAAGCCAAATCAGCGGGAGCTCAGTACCTGGTGGATGCCTACTGTGGCAGCGGTCTTTTTGGCATCAGTGCCGCCCGTCATTTTCAGGAAGTCATCGGGGTGGAACTTTCCGAGAGCGCGGTCCGCAAAGCTGCCCATAACGCTGAAATCAATGGCCTCACCAACTGCCGCTTCCTGGCCGCGGATGCCCGCGAAATCTTCAAGGAAGTGCCGCACTCTGGCAAGGAAACCGTGGTCATCATTGACCCTCCACGCGCCGGCTGCAGTGAAGAGTTCCTGCAGCAGCTTTTTGCCTTCGATCCCAAGCGCGTGGTTTACATCTCCTGCAATCCCGCCACCCAGATGCGCGATCTCGTGCTCTTCACGGAAGCAGGATTTAAGCTGGAAAAGGTGCAGCCCTTTGATCTCTTCCCCCAGACCAAGCACCTGGAGTGTGTGATGACGCTGAGCCGTTGATCCACCCGCCGCACCTGGCACTTCGTTAGGTGCGGATTGGTAATGGCCCTTATTGGGGAGCCAACGCCGCCACGATGACCCGAACGTTGTGGGCCAGCATGGTCTCAAAGGTATGGGCATGCAGGGACGTGCCATCGGCCACCAGGGCTTCGCCTGTCTTCACTCCCGTGCTGCGCACGATTTCGGTCAGCACTTTGGGGTTGGCTTGGTCTTCCGGAAACACCGCCTTGATCTTGTTGTCACGGATCGCCTGGATTGTCTGCGCAATGTACTGGGCCGAGATGTCATCACTGCGGCCGATTCCCAGCATTGGGATGGTCTTGAAGCCATACTCTTTGCAAAAATAGCCGAAAGCAGCATGCGCGGTCACCAGCTTGCGGTCCCCGCGAGGAATGCGCGAAATCTCCTTTTGCGCCCAGCTCTTGAGCTGCATGAACTTCTCTCCTGCGGCCTTGGCCCCGGCCTCATAAGCCGCTTCATTGGCAGGATCCACCGCACTCAGCGCACTGGCGATGACTCGCGCGGCCCGCTTCATGTTTTCGGCACTGTGCCACCAGTGCGGGTCCACGCTGCTCTTGGCATGGGCCGGGCAGCACACAAAGATTTCGTTCTTGGGATCCAGCAGGAGGGACGGAATGGGCTTGCCCACCTCCACGATTTTCACCCCGCCGCCCACGCTGTCGCGCAGCTTGTCCAGGTATGTCTCCAGATGCTTGCCACAGGCCAGCACCAGCGGTGCTCCGCGCATGGAAGCGATATCGCGCGCGGACGGTTCAAAGTGATGAATGTCACCTCCCGCTTTCATCACCTCCACCACTTCCACATGAGAGCCGCCCACCTGCCGGGCCACGTCCGCCAAAATAGGGTGAAGCGTGGCCACCTTCACAGCAGCCGAGGCACTGAGCCCCCAGGACAGCAGGAAAAAGAGAGAGAGGAAAGTTTTCATATTGGAGGAAAGAAATGGAGGCACCTTGCCACCAAGGTGCCTCATAAGAAACGATTGTTAATGCAAAATTGTTGCCAAAGATCAGCGCACTTCAGGTCCGCCCCAGGCAAAACTCACCTGGGCCCACACGGCGTGATCCGTGCCCCGCTCATTGGAGTTGTCGTAGTTGTATTGCAGGCGGAAGCGTAGCGTACGTGCATCATTGGCATACCAGGTGATGCCGGGACTGACTCGGAACCGGGAGTCCTGGGCTGTGTCGGCATTCCCAGCCACGTATTCACCGCGCAGGCCCAGTTCCAGATTGTTCGGCAGGCCGTAAAGCAGGCTCAGGTAGGCACCAAAGTCTTGCTGAGTTTCAGGATTGCGTCCTTCCACCAGCTCGTCCTCCACCTTGAAGCGATTGAACATGGCCTCCGAACGCACCCGGAAGTAGCGGCCACCTGGATCAAAACCGTTTTCGCGCCACTGATACTCCGCATGCACGCCGTAGATGCTGGTGCGGTAACCTGAAACATTGTCTGCCCAGGCCCCGGAAATACCGCCACGGAACTGGTGGAAGTCATTGTAGTTGTACACGTTCGTCCAGTTGGCCACGAGCATGAACTCATCTTCCCCAAAGAACGCCTCCTCGGCAGCATAACGCGCCTCACCTTCTTCCTCATGTTCATGACCATGGTCATCCTCGCCTTTGGGGGCCACGCCTAGCGCCACATCAAACTGGGAGGTCCACGGCACCGGGGCCAACCAGGTGATCTCCGCACCGATCGTCGTCATAGAGTCTTCTCCCAAAATCCGCGTATTCACCAAATACTGGTCAATCCAGTCAAACCCATGCGGATGGTAGGTATTCTGAATCCCGAAGCGGTTGTAAACTCGGCCGCCACGAACCTCGAAGCCGCCTGGGAGATTCTTAAACTTCCAGAACACCTCTTCAAAGATGGGGTCGATGCGCCCGCCCGTCACAGCCGCCGCATAGGTAATGAAGAATTCGTTGTACTCATCCAGCCGCCCCGAGAGAGAGAACTCAATGTTCTGAAACGTCACCGCATCTCTTTCCTCAGGGTCATGATGTCCGGCACGCAGTTCTTCCTGCTCGGTGGAGGCCGTGCCAAAGGCCGTATCCATGTGCATGTGAGGAAAGATCTTGCCCGCTAGGCTCACGTCCAGCCCAGTCAGCCAGTCAGCCTTTCCTCCCATGGGCAAAACCACTGGGGCGGACATCGCACTGAAGGTGGAATACTCGTACTTTTGCTGCTGCTGAGCCTCAAACTGGGCCGAAGTTTGTGCCCAGGCAGCGCCGGAAACCAAAAGGCCGCCCATCAGGACGAGAGAGAAAGAAGAAGCAACGGGAGGATGCATGACGATCAATAAAGCAATGAATTTGCATTAACATCAAGACGTTTTCACAACTTTTTTGCATTTAATCTCAACTCACAACAAAAAACCCACTCTTGGACCAAGAGTGGGTTGCGCTTTAAAAGAGAGCGATGAATCCGGACGTCAGGCTGTCAGCTTGGCAGCGATCCCAGCCACGTGTTTGCCCTGAAAGCGGGCCAAAGACAACTCCTTTTCACTCGGTTGCCGGGAACCATCGGCCCCTGCAATGGTGGCTGCGCCGTAGGGGCTGCCACCACGGACTTCACTGATGTCCGTGAGTTCAGGGGCTGAATACGGAAGACCCACATAGATCATGCCGTGGTGCAGGAGGGTGGGAATTGTGGTGAGGATCGTGGACTCATTGCCACCGCCCGTACCCGTGCTGGTGAAGACACTGCCCACCTTGCCAATCAGGGCTCCGTTCATCCACAGGCCGCCGGTTTGATCTAGGAAATTGCGCATCTGCGCCGCCATGTTGCCAAAACGGGTGGGAGTGCCGAAGATGATGGCATCATAATCCGCCAGCTCCGCAGGTGTGGCTACCGGAGCACTCTGGTCCAGCTTGGCCCCGGCCTTTGCGGCCACGTCGGGCGGCATGGTTTCAGGGACGCGTTTCAGGGTGACTTCCACACCGTCAACCGAGCGCGCACCTTCAGCAATGGCGTTGGCCATGGTTTCGATGTGGCCGTAAGTGGAATAGTAGAGGACGAGGAGCTTGGACATGATGTTTTGGAGTTAAGATTGCTTCGACAGCTGAACGGTGTCCGGATGTGCGCAGGATGCCAATGCGGAGGCGGCAGTCTCAGCCAAACTTTTGGGCATACCCTGAAGCCTCGTCTCAGGACCACCTCTTAGCCAAGTTTGCCTACGCAGACATGCCCCATCCGCATGCTGAGACCAGCGAGCCTGCATTTTCAGGTTTTTCATTAACGGCCTAGGATCTGTCCATCACCGAAAAACAACAAGGCCAATCAGGGAATCCCTCACGAACCTAACCATAAGTCATCCAAGCAAGCCATCGCCATGAACACCATCAATGCCTCCACAGCCCCCGTTCTGGACTCTGCCGCACAGTCCTTCCTCCATGCACTCGCCGCTCAGGGTGGTCCCGCGATCTATGAACTCTCCGTCCCCGATGCCCGAGGGGTGCTGACAGGAGCCCAGGCGGGTCCTGTGGCCAAGTTGCCCGTGGATATCGAAGAACTCACTATTCCGGCCGGTCCCAGCGGCCAGGTTTCTCTCCGCATCGTGCGTCCTCAGGGAAGCCAGGGCATTCTTCCTGGAGTGCTTTATTTCCACGGCGGGGGTTGGGTGCTGGGCGACCAAAACACTCACGACCGTCTCGTCCGGGAGATCGCCCACGGAGCCCATGCCGCCGTGGTCTTTGTCAACTACACCCCTTCCCCTGAAGCACGCTACCCCGTGGCCATCGAGGAAGCCTACGCCGCCCTGAAATGGGTGGCCGAAAACGGTGACAGCCTTCAAATTGACTCGAATCGTCTTGCGGTGGCAGGGGATAGCGTCGGCGGTAACATGGCCGCCGCTGTGACCCTGCTGGCCAAAGAACGTCAGGGCCCTTCCCTGCGTTATCAGGTGCTGTTTTATCCCGTTACGGATGCAAACTTTGACACGGCCTCCTATCACCAGTTTGAAGAAGGTTACTTTCTGACTCGTGAGGCCATGAAATGGTTCTGGAATCACTACGCCCCTGACCATGCCGTCCGCGACGAGATCACCGCCTCGCCTCTGCGGGCCACCGCGGAGCAGCTTCGCGGCCTGCCTCCGGCCCTGGTGATCACGGGTGAAGCCGATGTGCTCCGCGACGAGGGCGAAGCTTATGCCCGCAAGTTGATCGAGGCCGGGGTCAGTGTCACCTCCAGCCGTTACCTCGGTATCATTCATGACTTCGTGATGCTGAATGTCGTCACGGAAACTCCTGCCGCCCGTGCTGCCATCGCCCAGGCGAATGAACTGCTTCGCAAGGCTCTTGCGTGATCCGTTTCCTTCTCTGTCTCGCCCGCAGAAGAGCCACCTTCTGCGGGCTTTTCATTTGCAGAACTCATCGCCCGGCGTCTGGTCCTGAAAGTGCTATCCATCAGCGACGCCCATGCCCATCACACGCATCTACCTCATCCGCCACGGAGCCACCATCCTGACCGCCGAGGACCGTTTTGCCGGAGCCACGAATGTCCCACTTTCCGATGAAGGGCGCCATCAGGCCTCCACTCTTTCCCAACGGCTCTCTCCGCTGCGCATCGCGGCCGTTTATGCCTCACCGCTGGACCGCACGATGGAGACTGCACGCATTTTAGCGGCCTCCCATAAGCTGGAAGTCATCCCTCGTGACGGCCTCCGCGAAATCTCACACGGTCACTGGGAACAAATGACCCGTCACGAGGTGGAAGTGCAGTTCCCCCAAGAAGCCGCTGCCTGGGATGAAGATCCCTACACCTTCGCGCCAGAAGGCGGCGAAAGCGGCCTGGCTGTCACCGCCCGCGCCCTGCCCGCCTTGCTCGACATCGTGCGTCATCACGAAGGGCAGTCCGTGATCGTGGTGTCTCACAAGGCCACCATCCGCCTCCTGCTGAGTTCCCTCCTGGGTTTTGATCCGCGTCGCTATCGGGACAATCTGGACCAGGACCCGGCAGCCCTGAACATCGTGGACTTCAAAGATCCCGTGCGGGCTCGTCTGATGCTGTTCAATGACACGTCCCATTACGCTGAAAGCAGCCTCAACAAGCCCGAATCAGCCGAGGCCCGCCTCTCCAAATGGTGGACGCATTGATCCCGCAAACCTAACCAACTTTCATTCCTCATGAACATCGCCATAGGCTCCGACCACGCAGGCTACCGTTACAAGCAGGCCATCATCGCCCATCTGGAGAAAGCCGGGCATTCCGTGGCTGACTTCGGCACACATTCGGAGGAGTCCACCGACTACCCCAAGTTCATCCGCCCGGTGGCGGAAGCCGTGGCCGCTGGAAAATATGAACGTGGCATCGTCCTCGGTGGCTCTGGCAATGGCGAGGCCATCGCGGCCAACCGTGTCAAAGGCATCCGCTGCGGTCTTTGCTGGAATCTGGAATCCGCCCTCCTGACCCGGCAGCACAACGATGCCAACGTGCTCTCCCTGGGCGAACGCATGATGGATCTGGAGACGGCTTTGCAGATCGTGGATCTTTTCCTTAGCACCTCCTTTGAAGGCGGCCGCCATCTGGCCCGCATCCAGCAGCTGGACGCCTGAGCCGCCTATGAACGACGACCTCCTGCGCGAAACGGAGCGCTTTCTCCATGAGCAGATTCCCCTCACCCAGGCCATGGGCGTGCAGGTGGAAAGCTACGATCACGAAATGCTGGCGATCACTGCGCCCCTGGAGCCCAATCACAATCATCTCGGCACAGCCTTTGGCGGCAGCCTGAGTGCCATCGCCACGCTGACGGGATACAGTCTGCTGTGGCTGATGCTGGGAGATCGCAGCGCCCACATCGTCATTCGGGAAAGCACCATCCGTTACCGACGCCCAGTGCGCGGGGTGATCCGGGCCATCTGCCAGCAGCCGGATCCCACCACGATCCGCGAGTTTAAAACGCTCTTTGCCGAAGCTGGCAAGGCACGCATGACTCTTCAGGTCATCATCCAGGAAGAAGGCCAGACCTGCGTGGAGTTCAGCGGTGAGTTTGTGGCGCTGAAGTAAACCCTAGCGCCGCAGCGGGCCACCCGGCCGAGCCTCCGTCAGTTTCCCATCGCTGATCACAGGCACGCCATCCACCAGCACTTCGCCAAACCCTTCGGCATAATGATGCGGATCATCGAAGGCCGAGATATCCTGCACTTTTTCAGGGTCAAAGATCACCAGATCCGCCCAGGCTCCCGTTTTGATCAAGCCACGATCTTTAATACCAAAGGTCTGCGCCGGCAGGCTGGTCATGCGGCGGATCGCTTCCTCCAGTGACAGCACTTTTTGTTCGCGCACATAGCGGGCCAGGATGCGGGCGTTGTTGCCATAGCTGCGAGGATGCGGCACATCTTCGCCCAGCAGGCGCGGCCCGCCATCACTGGCGATCATGGTCAGCGGATGTTTCAGGAAAAGGCGTAAATCTTCCTCGTTCATGCCATGAAAAACACCGCTGCCACCGCCGCGTTTTTCAATGTCCAGCAGCAGCTCGATTTGGTCTTCCAGACGGTCGGCACCCCGCACACGCATCGCGGCCTGCGGAATCGTCAGACCATTCAACGAGGGATCTGCCGCAAAGCGGGCGATCACGGCATAGCTGTAATCCGAGCGACCGCTGCGCGATAAAATCTCCCGCATGCCCGCAATGATCTTCGCCTTCTGTTCAGGATCGCTAAGCCGCGCAACAAAGTCCTCGCGAGTGCCTTCCAGGGCCGAGTCAGGAATCGTCTGCCGCAAGCCCGTGCTGGAGGCCGTATAGGCATACTGATCATGCGTGATTCGCAGCCCCTCGGCCCGCGCTTTGTCCAGGTAGGCCAGCACCTCCGCGGCCTTTCCCCAGGCACTGGGTCCGGATAGCTTGATGTGAGAAAGCTCCGTCTTGACCTTCGCCTCACGGGCGATGCGCGTCAGCTCATCCAACGCGGTAAAAATGCGGTTCGTCTCATAGCGCATGTGGCTGGCATAGACGCCATCATAAGCGGCCACCACCTTGGCCAGTTCCAGGATCTCCTCCGTCTTGGCAAAGGAACCGGGCACATAGATCAGGCCTGTGCTCATTCCCAGCGCCCCGTCTTGCATGCCTCGGTCCACCAGGGACTTCATGGTCTCCAGCTGGGCCGCATCCGGCGCGCGGATGAACCGGCCTCCCATGCCCTGTTCCCTCACGGCCCCATGGCCGATCAGCGTGGCCACATGCAGGCTCACCTTGGCCTTTTCGATCTCTTCAAAAAAGGCCGCCACATCGGTGCGCGATGCCCCGCAGTTCCCGGTCACAATCGTCGTGATGCCCATGCGCAAGAAATTCTCCGCCGCCGGCAGTTCGCAGATCTTTTCGGAGTGCGTATGCACGTCCATGAAACCCGGAGCCACCACCTGCCCTCGGGCGTCCAGCTCCTCTCTCGCCGTGCCTTCCACCTGGCCGAGGCTCGTGATGCGTCCATGCCGGATGCCGATGCTGCCCGGGTAAGCAGGCTTGCCCGTGCCATCCACGATGCGGGCGTTTTTGATGATGAGATCATACGCACCGGCTGATTTCGCCTCCTCCTCCAGCCAGGCTTTCATCCATCCATAAAAGCTCGTGCCGATCTGGGCATACCCAGTGGCATTCGGATGCACGCCGTTATTGTCAGGATACCCGCCCACGGGATCCAGGTTCAGCTCCGTGGCCACCAGATGAATGCCCTGATGCTTCCGCCCTCCCAGCCGTGCAATCATCCGCTGCACAAGACGATGCTGGATGCGCTTCCAGCCCCAGCGATGGTAACGCCCCTTGTAGTTGGCCTCAAAACCGGATTCACGGGCATTCGGCGGTGTGGTCAGTCCCACCGCCAGGATTGCTTTGGGCATCGCCCGACGAAATTCCATCAGCAGTTTTTCAGCCTGATCCAGCACCTCATGGATCTTGGCATCCATCGCCTGCGGATCTTCGGGATTGGCCCCAAAGCAGTCATTGATGCCCAAAAGAAACGTCACCACATCCGGAGCCTGCCCATCGCAGTCCTCACGCACGTAACGGGGCAGATCGAACACGCCTTTGCCATCGGTTCCCACAAAGATAAAGGGGCTGGTGTCCTTCCTTGCCTGAGGACCTGCGGCCACCTCATTCCCCTTGGGAGCAAACTTGGTTAGAAAGTCCGTCCATTTCCAACCCCCGTATCCCTCATGCGCCACGCTCAGTTTCGCGGCAGCGGGACGATGCGTGCCCAGAAAAATCACCTTCGGATTTCCAGATTCACTCAGCAACCGCGCGAGCTCATTGGCATAGACACTCGCGTGAGTCAGGCTGTCGCCCACGATCAGCAACCGCCTGTCTTTGCCCTCTCCAGCCGAGCACGGGGAGATGTGCAGAACTGTCTTGCCCTTCTCAATCACCGCCCCGCTTTGATCTTTGACGGTCACCTCCAGCACGTGATCCCCTACCTGAGCCTCCGTGGCCTTGACGGACCATGCCCGCTCACCCGCCTCCCCCACCGGACACTGAACGGAAAACTGATACTGCTCAGGATGCTCCGTCAGGACCACGTTGTCATAATAGAGGCTCATCGGCACCCCCACCACTCCGTGCCAGGTGGGAGGCAAGGTCAGTTGCAAAGACTCCGCCCCGGTCATCCCCGGCAGACCAAGCAGTGCGACAAGGAGGAGGCGGAAATGCATCTTGGGTTAACGCTTATTTTTTGATCTTCTCACGAATCATCTTGGCCAGATACTTGGCGGTCTCATCGCCAATGACGTGATAACCGGCCAGGTTCGGATGGCGGTCGCCAAACCAGCCCGGCAGCTTCCCAAAATGTGCGTCGAACTGGTTGTCCATCACCACCACTTTCGGCGGATTTTCAGCCACGAAAGGTTTCACCAACTCATGATACTGGACCGGGACTTTTTTCAGTTCGAAACGCCGGTAATTCAGCATGTTGGGCCCTTGCTTCAGCTCCTCCGCATACCGGGGATAGATGTCGAAAAGCGGCAGCTTTTCCTGTTCCGCCACCTTCCGGTTCAGGGCATTGATCTCGCCGCTCTTCTGCTCATCCATGTAAGGAATGACCGTCATGATCACGAGTTGTGCGTGAGGGTGGTCTTGGCGCAGCCGGCCGATCAGTTCAGCATAGTCCTTGGTGAAGTTCTCTGCAAAGTTTTCGCGCCGGGCATAGTCGTTGATGCCATAACGGATGAAGATGTAATCCACCCCCGGGAGTTTCGCCATCTGCTTGTCATAACGTCCCGAATCCAGCAGCCTGCGGACAAATTCGCCGCTCAGCCCCAGATTGATCACGTTGCAAGGCGGCAGGTCCTTTTCAGCCGCCAGCAAAACGCGGATCACCTCTTCCAAATGAGGTCCTCGAGGGCTGACCTTGCGCGGGATGCTGCCCTCCGTCGTACTGTCCCCCACCAGCAGCACTTGCAGCTTCCCCTCATGCTCAGCCTTCGCCGGGACAGAGGAAAAAAGCAGCCCCAACAAAGCCACACCTAACAGGGAGTATGTTTTCATAATGGATGAACTTTAAATCAGATCTTCCAGGCATCGCGCATAGGGCGCATCAGCAGGGTATTGGCAGCATCGTCACCGACAAAGGTTTCGGCCTTCGGGTCAAATTTCAGGCCTTTTTTCAGCTTCGCCGAAATGGCGCCCAGATGACAGATCGTGGCGGCGCGCTGGGCGATTTCCGCCGGGGCCGCCGTGCGTTCCCGGGAAATCATCGCATCGATGAAATTGCGGTGATGATGTTTGGAGACATACAGGCGGGTGTCGCCCTCCTTCATCTTGATGCGCAGAATGTCCAGGGAACTGGCCTTCAGCGTCTCCGCCTCCGTGAACACCCAGCCATCGCTGCCGATGAATTTCGTGCCGTAGGTGGCCGCATCCTTGGTGCTGAACATCGAAAGCTTCAGCCCATTGGCATAACGATACTCGATGCGGTACTCCTCCGGGGCATCGTAAAGGCCCTGCGTGCGGCGTTTCACCTCGATCGCCTCCACCTCCGTGGGCGTGGTGTCGTCCATGCCTGCGCCCCACTGCGCCACATCCACAAAGTGTGCGCCCCAGTCCGTGATGTAGCCCGGCGCATACTCATCAATCCAGCGGAAGTTAAAATGACAGCGTCCCTCCGTGTAGGGGCGCTCAGGCGCACTGCCCAGCCACATCGCATAGTCCAAATGTGGTGGCACCTCCTGCGGACCTTCCAGCCCGGTGTAACCGCCACGGATAGCAAAAGTCCCGGGCACACCCACCTGGATTTCCTTGAGTTCACCGATGTAGCCATTGCGCACCAGTTCGCAGGCCATGCGCACCTTGAGGCCTGAGCGTCTCCAGGTGCCGCATTGCAGCACCCGTTTGTTTTCCTCCACCGCCCGGCAGATGGCCCGCCCTTCGGCAATGCTGGCCCCCAGCGGCTTTTCAGAAAACAGATCCTTGCCCGCTTTCGCCGCCTCGATGGCCACATTCGCATGCCAGTGGTCCGGTGTCGCATTCATCACCGCATCCACATCCTTGCGCGCCAGCACTTCGCGGAAGTCGTTGTAGCAGTCCGCAGGTGTCAGCTTGGCCAGGTTCATGGCGCGTTCGCGGTGCTTGCCATCCACATCGCAGATGGCCACCACCTGCACCCGTTCATCCGCCAGAAAAGCTTTCAGGTTGGTCGTTCCCTGCCCGCCCACACCGATGCAGGCCAGGCGAATCTTTGAATTCGGTGACACCGCGCCCGCACGGCCCAAGACGGCGGCAGGCAGGATCAGCGGCGCGGCGCTTTTCAAAAATTGGCGACGGGAAAAGGAATGGCGGTCGGACATGAACAAAAAACGAAACCTGTGGGGTCAATTCACCACCTCTTTGTGACCAACTTTGAAACTGCTATGCTGTGATCAAGACCTTGGCTTCGTTGATTTCAGGCGAGCCATAAGAATGTCTGACAACTGATTTGGAAGCCGCTATAAGCCATTAAACAATGCCCACTGACCACCGCGACTGGTACGATACTCCGCTTTATTACGACATCATCTTTGATGCCGATACCCCGCGCGAGGCCACCTTCCTGGAAACCGTGTGGACCATCTTTGGCGAAAAAAGCCGCACCCGTCGGCTGCTGGAGCCCGCCTGTGGCAGCGGCAGGCTGGTCATCGAAATGGCCCGCCGGGGCTGGGACGTGGCCGGGTTCGATGGCAACGAGCGGATGCTCGACTTTGCCCAGGAACGCCTCAAAAAAGAAGGCCTCAAAGCCCGCCTGTGGCCCGACTGGATGCAGAGCTTCACTACGCCAAAAAAGGACCATTACGACCTCGCCCATTGCCTGGTCAGCACCTTCAAATATCTGCACACCGAGGCCGATGCCCTCGCCTGCCTGCAGCGGGTCTGCGCCGCCCTCAAACCCGGCGGCATCTTCGTCCTGGGCCTGCATCTCAGCGACTACACTGCGGCCAAAGAGGAGCACGAACGCTGGAAGGCCCGGCGGGATGACATCGAAGTCGTGTGCAATACCCACACCTGGCCGCCGGATCGCCAAACGCGCCTCGAAGCCATGCGCACCCGGCTTAAAATCAGCCACCAGGGCCGCAGTCACATCCAGGAGACCCGCTGGCAGTTCCGCACCTACGACGCCCGCCAAATGAAGACGCTTCTGCGCCAAGTGCCCGAGCTGGAACTCCAGATTTGTTATGACTTCACCTATGAAGTCGAGACCCCGCGCAAGCTGGACGACAGCTACCCGGACATCGTGCTCGTACTGAAACGGCAGGCCTAAATTCGCCCCATGAGTGAAATAGTTCGTTAAATCGGCCCGGCTTCAGGAAAAGACTCTTGAGAGCCCGCCATGTCACCCGTCGAAATCGAACAGCATCAACGTTTCCTGCGCAGCCTGACGGCGCATGAACCTGCCGTGCGTGCCTACGTGCGGCGACTGGTGCCTTCCCGGGCCGATGCAGATGACGTCATGCAGGAAGTGGCCATCGTGCTGTGGGAAAAATTTGGCGAGTTCCATGAGGGGGCCGAGTTTCGCCCCTGGGCCTTTGGCATCGCCCGATTTAAAGTCCTGTCCTGGCTGCGCGACAAAGGCCGCGACCGCCTCGTCCTCAGCGAAGAAGTGGTGGACCTCATCGCCGAAGAAACAGCCCAGGATGAATCCCGGCTGGAGCGCCAGCGCCGCGCCCTGGAGACCTGCACCCAAAAGCTGGAGCCCGACCACAAGCATCTCCTCATGCAGGCGTATCAGCCGCAGGCGCAGATTCAACAGGTGGCCGCCATCAGCGGACGTTCCGTTACCGGTTTTTATCAGTGGTTGCATCGGATCCGCCGCCTGCTGGCCGACTGTGTTCAGCGTGAACTGGCCAAGGAGGATGCGTCATGAACCTGGATGAACGGATCCACCGCTACCTGGATGGGCTGGCCACCGCCGATGAGGTGCAGCAGCTCGAAAGCATCCTGCTCACCCAGCCAGAGACACGGCGCCTGTTCGCGGATCTAGCCAATCTGGATGCCGCCCTGGCCGAGCAGGCCGCCGGCTGGGAATCCCCAGTCCAGGCAAAGCCGACCAAACCTCTACGGACATCCATTCCGCACCTTTGGTTAGTCGCAGCCGCCACGCTGGCCCTGCTCATCACCGGAACATGGTGGTGGCAAAGCAGCCGAGCCATTCATGCCACCGTGGCCCGTGGCATTGGCAGCAGCACCTTTTCTCAAGGTATGCAGATTCACGGTGCGGCTTATGAAATGGAAGCTGGCACCGTGGAGTTCATCACCGCGCGTGGGGCAAAGGTGGTCATCGAAGCCCCGGCGAGTTTCCAGTTTGAAAATGGCCAGCGGCTACGGCTGAAACGTGGCCGTGTGGCAGCGGATGTGCCGCCTGCGGCGAAAGGTTTTACCGTCATCACCCCGACAGGCCAGGCCGTGGACCTGGGCACTCAATTTGGCGTGGATGTGCCGCAACAGGGCCAGGCAGAAATCCATGTCTTCAAGGGCGAAGTCATCGCCCAATCCTCCAAGGGCGGCAAACGCCAGAGCCTGAAGGATGGCGAAGCCTACTCCCTGCAATCTGGGGCCGGGGCCGCACGTGAGATCCGCTCCGCAGCCTTCATCCAGCCCGACGAAATGCCCTCCCTCCAGGCGGCCCTCACCTCCGGTCAGCGCAGCCGCTCGGATGCCGCCATGGCCGCCCTGCGCCAGGACCCGGCCTTGATCACCTTGCTCGACTTTGAAGAGGCCAAGCTGCCCCCCGGCACCTTTCGCATGACCCAGGGCCGCTGGCCGGGATCACGCGCCCCAGAGTTCGTCAATGTGGGCGATCACATGAAGCTCAATGCGGGCGGTGACCGCTCCTGGCCCCAGCTCACCCTCGCCGCCTGGGTGCGGCTGGACAGGCTGGAGGCCCTCTACCAGTCCCTTTATCACACCGATGGCTGGGATGATGACAAACGCGGCCAGGTCCACTGGATCATCAAGAAGGACGCCACCATGCGGCTCGCGCTCAAACGCAATACCTTGCCTCCAGACTCTCTGGAAAAAGAGGGCTATCCAGATTCCGCTACGCCCGTCCTGCCCGAAAAAGGGCGCTGGGTCTATCTGGCCGTGACTTACGATGCCGATGCCAAACGCATCCGCTTTTACCTCAATGGTCGGTTTGACAAAGAAAGCCTCCAAGCCACCGCCCACCCGGCTCTGTTAGGGCCTGCGCAGATCGGCAACTGGGACTCCCACGACCGCAAGCTGAGCGGCCGCGTTGACGAACTTATTTTGTTAGGCCGAACCCTGACCGACGATGAAATCCAGGCGCTCTTTGACGCCGGAAATCCCTACCGCTGAAGATGAAGCCCGCCCTTCTTGCCTGGACCACCCTGACCGCCAGCCTCGCCGCCGCGCCCGTGGACTTTGTCCATGAGGTACGCCCGGTTCTGGAAAAACACTGCTACGCCTGCCATGGGCCCGACAAGCAAAAATCGGGCCTGCGCCTGGACATCAAGGCCGATGCCCTGCGCGGCGGCGATTCCCATGCACCTAACATTGTGTCTGGCAAAGCCCCAGAGAGCCCGCTCATCCAGTTCATCACCACGGATGACGAGGACACCCGGATGCCGCCAAAAGGCGAAAGGCTGTCCACCGCCGAGGTGGACCTGCTCACCCGCTGGATCAATGAAGGAGCCATGTGGCCCGAAGGTGTGGACACGGCCAAGACCGTGGACAAACGCGACCACTGGGCCTTCAAACCCCTGCCGCCCCAGCAAGGCAGCCTCGATTCCTTCATCACGGCCAAGCTTGCCGAAAAAGATCTTCACCTGTCTCCCGAAGCCGATCGCCGCACGCTCATCCGACGGCTTCACCTCATCCTGCACGGCCTGCCACCAACGCCTGAAGAAGTCGAGACCTTCGCCGCAGACAACGATCCCAAGGTCTATGAAAAAGTGGTGGATCGCCTGCTCGCCTCCCCACGTTATGGCGAACGCTGGGCACGGCATTGGCTGGATGTCATCGCCTTTGGGGAAACTCATGGCTTCGAGGTGAATACGCCACGCCCCAATGCCTGGCCCTATCGCGACTATGTGATCCAGGCCTTCAATGAAGACACTCCTTACCCTCAGTTCATCCTGGAACAGCTCGCTGGAGATACGGTTGGGAAAGATGCGGCCACAGGTTTCATCGTCGCCAGTGCCGCCCTGCTGCCCGGCCAGATTGGCAAAGATGAAGAATCCAAAGCCAAGGCCCGTCAGGATGAACTCAATGACATGGTCAGCGTCACCGGCGGTGCTTTCCTGGGCCTCACCCTGCACTGCGCCCGCTGCCATGACCACAAGTTTGATCCCGTGTCTCAGGCCGACTACTACGGCCTGCAGGCCATCTTTTCTGGCGTTCGCCACGGGGAGCGCCCCCTGAAGTCAGTCGAGGCCCGGAAGGATGAAGAAGAAAATGCAACGCTGCTGCCGCGCCTGGCCAAAGCGACGCATCGGCTGATCCAGTTTGAACCTCTGGCCCAAGCAGGTCCTCCGCGCCCGCCGATCCATGCGCATCGCAACACCGACCGCTTTGCTCCCATCCAAACGAAAAAGCTGCGTTTCACCGTTTTGGCCACTTCTGAAAACAACCGTCACGAACCCTGCCTGGACGAACTGGAAATCTACAACACCGCCGGGCAGAACATCGCCCTCGCCGGACAAGGGGCCAAGGTCACTGCCTCGCCAAGCTGGGACAGCGGCAAACATCGCCTGATCCATCTCAACGATGGCCAGTATGGCAATGACCGTAGCTGGATCAGCAAGACGAAGGGCGCCGGTTGGGTGCAGGTGGAATTTCCCAAAACGGAAAGCCTCGAAGCCATCGTCTGGGGCCGGGACCGGCTGGATGATTTCAGCGATCGCTTGCCTGTCGAATATCAGGTCGAGATTGCTCGTGCCGATGGCACTTGGCAGCCCGTCGCGGATTCCAAAGATCGCCAGCCTTATCCAGGCCCCAAAGCCCGCCTCTCCCAGCCTGAGCCCCAAGATTCCAGCAAGGTCTCCGCCTGGCATGAGGCGAAAGGTGAAGTCAGCTCTTTGGAGAGCAAACTGAGCACCGCCAAAACCGGCCCGATGGTCTATGCAGGCCGGTTTGAACCCGCATCCCCCTCGTTCCGCCTGAACCGGGGCGATGTCACCCAGCCGAAGGAAGAAGTCTCTCCCGGTGCGGTCACCGCGCTGGGAGCTCCCCTGACCCTGGACAAAAACCTGCCCGAACAAGCACGCCGCATCGCCCTGGCCCAGTGGCTCGCTGATCCTGCCAATCCCCTGCCTGCCCGCGTGCTGGTGAACCGCCTGTGGCAGCACCATTTTGGCGAGGGCATCGTCAACACCCCGAACGACTTTGGTCGCAATGGAGCCCTGCCCACACACCCGGAAGTGCTCTCCTGGCTGGCCGCCGAATTCATCCGCAGCGGCTGGAGCATCAAGCACATGCAGAAGCTCATCGTCATGAGCCAGACCTGGCGGCAAAGCAGCGCCCCGCGCCAGGATGGCCTAACGGCAGATGCTCAGACCCAGCTCCTCTGGCGTTACCCGCCCCGCCGCCTGGAGGCCGAGGCCCTGCGGGATGCCATGCTCACCGTCTCAGGCACACTGGATCTCAAAATGGGGGGCCCCGGTTACAGCGCCTTTGCGCCTAACAACAACTACGTTCGTGTTTATGATCCCAAGGCCGACTTCGGCCCCGCCGACTGGCGACGCATGATCTACATGACCAAGGTCCGCGTGGCTCAGGACTCCACCTTTGGCAGCTTCGACTGTCCCGATGCCGGCCAGTCCCAGCCAAAGCGCCCTCGTTCCACCACCGCCATCCAGGCCCTCAGCCTATTCAACAGCGGCTTTGTCAATCAGCAGGCGGAGATCCTGGCCGCCCGCCTGGAACGTGACGCAGGCAAGACACCGGGCCAGCAGATCCAGCGCGCCTTTGCCCTCACCTCCCAGCGCCCGCCCTCATCGGAAGAACTTCGCGTGTGTGAATCCCTCATCCAAGACCACGGCCTGCCCGCCCTCTGCCGCGTGCTGCTGAATGCCAACGAATTCCTCTTTGTGCCATGAATGCTCCTCTCTCCACCAACGGCCTGGGCCTGCTGAACCGTCGGAACTTTCTCTCCAGCGCAGCCGGCCTGGGCCTGGCCACACTGCTGGGTGAAAACACCTCCTTGGCCAGCACGAGGCCCATTCGCCCGGCCATTGATCCCTCCAATCCTCTGGGCGCACGCAGCACTCACTTTGAGCCTAAGGCGAAACGTGTGCTCGTCCTTTTCTGCTCCGGGGCCGTCAGCCACCTGGATTCCTGGGATTGGAAACCCGAGCTGCTGCGCATGGATGGCAAACCCATGCCTGGGGCCAAAGAAAACTTCCTCACCTTCCAGGGCGAAAACGGAAACTTGGTTAGACCGCTCTACGACTTCAAGCCCCGCGGCCAGACCGGCAAAATGATGTCCGATCTCTTCCCCCACCTCGCCTCCATGGCGGATGACCTCACCTTCATCCACTCCATGACGGCCAAGTCCAACACCCATGGCCCGGCGGAAAACCAAATGAGCACTGGCTTCATCTTCGATGGCTTCCCCAGCCTCGGCTCCTGGGTCAGCTACGCCCTCGGCTCCGAAGCGGAAAACCTCCCCGCCTACGTCGCCATCCCCGATCCGCGCGGCGTCCCCCAGGCAGGCGTGAACAACTGGGGCAATGGTTTCCTCCCCGCCGTCTTTCAGGGCACCGCCTTCAATTCCAGCCGCCCCATCTACAACCTCGCCCGGCCCGAGAAAGTCTCAGCCGCCAGCGACCTCGCCTCCCGCGACGTGCTCAAGTTCCTCAATGAAAAGCACCTGGAAAAATTCCCCGGTGACACCGAACTCGCCGCCCGCATCGCCAGTTACGAGCTCGCCGCCAAGATGCAGCTCTCCGTGCCGGAGGTGGGCGACCTTTCCAAAGAATCCGCCACCACTTTAAAGGCTTACGGTGTGGACGATCCCAATCCCGTCAAAAGCGGCTTTGCCAAAAACTGCCTGCTCGCCCGCCGCCTGCTGGAGCGCGGTGTCCGCTGCGTGAAGCTTTACAATGGTGCCTATGCCATGGGCGAAGGCATCGGCAACTGGGACGGCCACAAGAAGCTCAAGGAACAATATGACAAACACGCCCCCATCTTTGACCAGCCCGCCGCAGCCCTGATCCGCGATCTCCGCCAGCGCGGCCTGTTGGAGGACACCCTTGTCGTCTGGTGTACCGAATTTGGCCGCATGCCCACCTTTCAAAAAGGCGCCAGTGGTCGCGACCACAATCCCCAGGGCTTCACCGTCTGGATGACAGGTGCCGGGGTGAAACCCGGCGTCAGCTACGGGGCCACCGACGAACTCGGCCACAAAGCCGTCGAAAAAGTCACCACCATCTACGATTTCCACGCCACCATCCTGCACCTGCTCGGCCTGGATCACGAACGCCTCAGCTATTACCACAACGGCATTGACCGCCGCCTCACCGATGTCCACGGCCATGTGATCAAGGGCATCCTCGCTTAAACAAGCGCATGAGCGCCATGATTCCCCTCTGGACATCCCGCATCGTCTCATCTCCAATACGGGCCGCATGATTCGGACCGCCACCCTCACCGCCGCCCTGGCCTGCCTTTGCAGCGGGACGCACCTCCTCGCCCAGGACACGACTCCACCCCCGGTCGCCCATGCTGCCGCCACGGCGGAGAAAGCAGCCTTTGAGTTCAAGGATGGCGACCGCCTCGTCCTCATCGGCAACACCGTCATCGAGCGCGAGCAACGCTACGCCACCTTTGAGCCCCGTCTGGCCCTCGCCCTTGGCGAAACCAAAGTCACCCTCCGCAATCTCGCCTGGAGTGGCGATACCGTGTACGGCCACGCCCGCTCCTATTTCGGTCCCCCGGAAGAGGGCCTGGAGCGCATGGCCAAGCACCTGGAACTGCTGAAACCCACCGTCGTCCTGCTTTGCTACGGCTCTGAAATGGCCTTCGAAGGCCTCAGCGACCTCCCGCGTTTCCTCACCGGCTACCGCAATCTCCTCGCCCTCATCCGCAAGCAGGCCCCGGGCGTTCGTGTCATCATCGCCACGCCTCCTCCGCTAGAAAATCTGCCACCGCCGATGCCCGACCTAACGGATGCCAACAAAAACCTGTCCAGCTTCCGCGATGCCCTGCGCAAATTCGCCGGCTCCCAGAACACCTACTTCGTGGACTGGTTTGAACTCATGGGCGGCGTGCCCAAACCCGGCCAGACCGCCAAACCCCTCACCGAAAACGGCGTCCACTACACCCGCGAAGGCTACCAGAAGCTCAGCACCAAGCTCGTCCAGGGCCTGGGCCTCACCCCGCCCCAGCTGTCAGAGGCCGAACTCGCCAGCATCCAGAAGGAAGTCCTGAAAAAAGACGAGCTCTTTTTCAACCGCTGGCGTCCCCAGAACGAGACCTACCTCTTCGGCTTCCGGAAGCACGAACAGGGGCAAAACGCCAAGGAGATTCCCATGTTCGACCCCCTGATCGATCAGGCCGACGCCAAGATCCAGGAACTCAAAACCGGTCTTCTCTCCAGCAAGAAGACGCTGTAATCAGTTCCCGCTCGGGGTTACAGCCGAGATGAGGTGGCCAAACGCTAGCGAGATGGCCCCCTGCCGGAGGCAAACGAACCTGCCTGCAAGGAGAGTCCAGAAGGGCGGGAATTCCGCTCCCGTGGCATTTTAGGCCCGTCTTTCCCCTTGCGATTCCCCGATCTCCCCCGAATATGGCGGCCCTTTTGTCCGGTGGCCCTCTGGCCGCGCGGGACATCAGCCCGACGCAGCCCTCAGGAGTGGGAGGCCGTGTTCGGTTATCAACAGAACACTCCTAACCCGAAAAACATACATGAGCGCAGCTACTCTCGCGGAGATGATCGCAGGATCCTTCCGTGAACTCTCCGAAGGATCCATCGTCAAAGGCCGGATCCTCGAAATCAAACCGCAGATCGTCCTCGTGGACATCGGTTACAAATCCGAAGGCGCCATCCCCGCCAACGAGTTTGAAGATGAAGACATCCAGGTCGGCGACGAAGTCGAAGTCCTCCTCGAACGTCTCGAAAACGATGAAGGCATGGTCGTCCTCTCCAAGGAAAAGGCCGCCTACAAACAGAACTGGGAAAAAATCGCCTCCGTGTTCCGCGATGGCGGGCTCGTCAAAGGCAAGGTCAAATCCGTCGTCAAAGGTGGCCTCATGGTCAACGTCGGCGTCGAAGCCTTCCTCCCAGGCAGCCAGATCGACATCATCCCGCCGAAGGATCTCAACGAGTACGTTGGCAAGGTGTTCGAATTCAAGATCGTCAAGATCAACGACGATCGCAAAAACATCGTCCTTTCCCGCCGCGAAGTCATCGAGGCCGAGCGCGCCGAACAGCGTCAGAAGTTCCTCGATTCTGTCAACCCTGGCGACAAAGTCGTCGGCGTGGTCAAGAACATCACCGACTTCGGTGTGTTTGTGGACCTCAATGGCATGGACGGTCTCCTCCACATCACCGACATGTCGTGGGGCCGCCTGAACCATCCTACCGAAATGGTGGGCATCGGTCAGCGCCTGGACGTCGTCATCCTGGAAGTGAACCGCGAGAAAGAGCGCGTCTCCCTGGGCCTCAAGCAGCTCCAGAACAATCCTTGGGAAAACATCGAAGCCCGTTACCCTGTTGGCCAGACCGTTCGCGGCAAGGTCACCAAGCTCGTCGCTTACGGTGCATTCTGCGAAGTGGAAGAAGGCGTCGAAGGCCTCGTTCACGTCTCCGAACTCTCCTGGACCAAGCGCATCGCCCGTCCTTCCGACGTCCTTCAGGTCGGTCAGGAAATCGAAGCTCGCGTCCTTGGCATCAACAAGGAAGAGCGCAAGATCAGCCTCGGCGTCCGCCAGCTGGAAACCAATCCTTGGGACGATATCGACGTTCGTTACCCAATTGGCACCACGATGACCCGTCCGGTCCGCAACCTCACCGCTTACGGTGCGTTCGTGGAACTGGAAGAAGGCATCGACGGCATGATCCACGTGTCCGACCTCTCCTGGACACGCAAGGTCAACCATCCTTCCGAAATGCTCAAGAAGGGCCAGGAAGTGGAAGCCACCGTGCTCGGTATCGACAAGGCCAACCAGCGCATCAGCCTCGGCATGAAGCAGCTTGAGACCGACCCATGGTCCGAAATCGACGGCCGCTTCAAAGTCGGCGACGTCGTCAAGGGCAAGGTCGCCAAGATCGCCTCCTTTGGCGCTTTCGTGGAACTCGAAGGCGACATCGACGGTCTGGTTCACATCTCCCAGCTCAGCGAAGATCATGTGGCCAAGGTCAAGGACGTCATCAACGTCGGCGACGAAGTCGAAGCCCGCGTCATCAAAGTGGACAAAGTGGAGCGCCGCGTCGGTCTCTCCATCAAGGCCATGAACTACAGCGAAGCCGAAATCCAGAAGGAAAGCCAAGCTTTCGAAGCCCTCCGCCCAAGCACCGACCTCGTCGGTCTCGAGCAGGCCTTCAAGTTCGCCACCGAAGACTGGCGCCCAGGGCAGTAATCGCCCCGGCAACAGCCTCAAAACATCACGGAGGGACGTCGCAAGACGTCCCTCTTTTTTGTGCCTGCAAACTAAGCGCGCTGCTCGCGAAGCATCTCTCCATGACCCAAACCGCCTCCCAGCCCCAAAGGGGCGGCACAACAAAGCCCGGGGCAACGCCCTGGGTAAATCCAGACAATACTCTCCTTGAATCAAAAGCCCTGAAGGGGCGAGGCACCTCTTTCGCTCTTGCTCAAACAATGCTCCATACCACCCCTTGTAAAAACACACGGGCAAGACCCATTGCAAATCTTCCGTAAACTCCGCCTTCCAATGCGCCCTCTTTTCCGTCTCCTCCCCGCCCTCCTTCTGCTCGCCTTCAGCGCCCCTGCCGCTGAGCCCACCAACGCCACGGAGGCAGCCGCGCAAAAAGCCGCCGCAGAGAAAAAGGCCGCCGACCAGAAGATCACCGCCGAAAAATTCGCCGCCTGGAAGGCTACGCTTTCCCCCGAACAACAGGCTTGGGAAACCGTGCTGGAGCAGAACCTCGGCATGGGCTTTTACCTGCCCATTTACCAGGCTGAAAAGCTGGCCGGCAAAGTCACCGCCTGGGATTACGTGAAGGACGATCCCAAGTTGCCACGCGTGCTGCTCATCGGCGATTCCATCTCCCGGGGCTACACCCTCGCCACCCGCAAGGCCCTGGCTGGCGTGGCCAATCTGCACCGCGCCCCGGAAAACTGTGGCCCCACCGCCAACGGCCTGAAAAAGCTCCCCGTCTGGCTGGGCGAAGGCAAGTGGGACATCATCCATTTCAATTTCGGTATCCATGACCGCAAGACTCCCCTGGCCGATTACGAACAGCGTTTGGACAGCCTCGCTACCCAGCTCAAGGCCACCGGAGCCAGAATCGTCTGGGCCAGTACCACACCCGTTGCCGAAGGCGGCATGAAGGACGCCACCAATGCCGACCTCGTCGCCCGCAACGAAGTCGCTGCCCGCGTCATGCAAAAGCACGACATCGCCATCAACGATCTCTACGCCTGGATCGAGCCCGACCTCGCCAAATTCCAGAACCCCAAGGACGTCCATTTCGGCGGCCCAGGTTACGATCGCCTCGCCGAGCAAGTGGCCGCAGCCATCACGAAAATCATCCCCACCCTCACCTCTGTTAACACGGCCATCCTGCCTATGGGCAAGCTGGAAAAGGACGGTTACGAATGGGCTGACCGCCACGCTGCAGTCATGAAGATCAAGGACACGCTCAATCCCGAAATCGTGCTCATCGGCGACTCCATCACCCACTTCTGGGGCGGTCTGCCCGATGGCGGCCCGAAAGCCAACCGGGGCACCGAAACCTGGCAGGCCCTGTTTGGCGGCCGCCGCGTGCTCAATCTCGGCTTTGGCTGGGACCGCACCCAGAACGTGCTGAAACGCATCCAGTTAGGCGAGCTCGACGGCCTCAAGCCCAAGGCCATCGTCATCCACATTGGCACCAACAATACCTCCAAAACGGTGAATGCCCGCGACAGCAGCCCTGCTGAGATTGCTGAAGCCATCGGCGTGATCATTGACCAAGCCCAGGCCAAATGCCCCGGTGCCCAGATCATCCTCATGGCCATTTTCCCACGCGGCCAATCCGCCACCGACCCCAAGCGGGCTCTCCTTGCCGACATCAACCAACGCCTCGCCCCCCTGGGTAAAAAAACTGGAGTCACCTTCCTGAACATCACGGCCCAATGGCTGGAAGCCGACGGCACTCTTTCCAAAGACATCATGCCCGATGGCGTTCACCCGAACCAGAAAGGCTACGCCGTCTGGGCGGAGGCGCTCAAACCCGTGCTCGATCGAACCACGAAATAGACCGAAGGATCTAGGTTTCCATCCAGGACTTGCCGCGGAGGATCTTCGGTCGAGAACCCTCGCTGGCCAACCAGTTCAAGGTGTGATGGCGTCCCGCCATCAACCGGGCGCCTAATTTCTCACGCCCCCGTCTGCTCGCATGCCCACGTGTGCCCCCTCCTGACCACAGGTGCACGGCGGGACGCCGTCACTCCTTGAACCCTCAGACCTTCGATGAGAAAGACCCAAGGACCTTGGTTTCCCAATGACGCGCCGGAAGCTCCGCCTAGCTTTCAATCCAGGACTTGCCCCCAGGATCTTCGGTCGAGAACCCTCGCTGGCCAACCAGTTCAAGGTGTGATGGCGTCCCGCCATCAGCCGGGTGCCCCCAATTTCTCACGCTACGTCTGCCCGCATGCCCACGTGTGAGCCCTTCCTGACCGCAGGTACACGGCGGGACGCCGTCACTCCTTGAACCTTCAAACTTTCGATGTGAAAGACCCAAGGACCTTGGTTTTCCCATGACGCGCGGGAAGCACCGCCTAACAAAAATGGAGATTGACGACATTCCTCACTTTTTGTTAAAATAACTCGCTCCAGGTGACTCTTTCCGGGCTTCACTTCACCTTAACCTCTCTCCCTCAATCATGCGCCGCGCTCCCCTTTGGATGACAGTGAAAGCCCTGGTGCTCGCCCAGTTGCTCCCCCTGTCCTCGCCGCTCTCAGCCGCTTCGGACTACAATGGAGACGGCGTTTGCGATGTCTGGCAGCAGCTTCATAACGCCTGGAGCCTTCTGCCCGCTGACGATGAAGATGGCGACGGCAGCAGCAACATCCTGGAAAGCATCGCCGGCACCGATCCCCGAAATCCGGCCGATGTCCTCCGCATTTCCGAAGCCGCCCTGGTGGAAAATGACGTGCGGCTCACCCTCCCCTCTGCCACGGGCAAACGCTACCAGCTCCTCAGCAGCGACTCCCCGAACGGACCGGTCTGGACTCCCGAGGGGGCAGCCCTCACCGGCACCGGGGCGGCCATTCAGTTCAGCACGCCTAAAGGCAACGAGACTAACCGCAAGTTTTACAAGGTGGAAACGTCCGATCAGGACACCGATGATGACGGCATCAATGACTGGGCCGAAGGAATCACCGGCACCAATCCCGCCCTCGCCACCAGCCCCGGCAATGCTTCCGGCGGCACCGCTTCCGATGCCGATGTGCTGGCCAGCCTCTTCTCGCTCACGACCACCACCCTCCCCAGTGCCACAGGTGCCCAGGAAAAGGAAGGCCTCACCTCCCGCATCCGCCTCAGCCGCCCGCTGGACAAAAGCGCCATGCCCCTCACCCTGGCCTACGCCAGCAGCGGCAATCCCGTCCCCAGCCGCGGCAGCGCCAGCTCTGGTGATTTCACCCTTACTGTGGACCAACCTTCCGGCCAGATCACCGGGGCCTCTGCAGGCACCCTCACCCTGCCCGCCGGTGTCAGCCAGATGGATGTCATCGTCCACCCGGTCCTGGACAGCACCCCCGAAGTTCCGGAACTGCTCACCCTGAACATTCTCCGGCCCGGCAGCGGCCCCGTCACCCAGCCCCTCAGCGGCACCGCCCTGATCCGCGATGCAGACCCCGCCAATGAGGACAACCGCACCCTCTTCGTCGCCTACCTGGGCAAGGAGGCGGGCGTCAGCACCACTGCCACAGGCATCGCCACCGCCCTCGTTCAGGGGGACAATGACGAGGCCCTCATCAGCCTCACCTTCAGCAACCTCACCTCCCCCCAAAACACCGCCTACCTGCGCGTGGACAGCGACCTGGAGATCATCAATGTCGGCCTCGGCCAAGTCACTGGCAAGCAGTGGCAGATCCGTGCTGCCCAGACCAAGTTTACCGATCAGGCTATGCTCACCGCCCTCCACGCCGGGCAGCTCTACATCAGCATCACCACCGCTGAGAATCCCACTGGCGAAATCCGCGGCTACTTCAACAAGGCCACCGGCTCCACCTCCTTCGCCTATGATCCCGCCCTGCATGATGGCCCGGCCTATGGCTCGCCCGAATGGCAGGCCGTCGCCGGGGCCGCCATTGAGCGCGACATCTACCGCTTTCTGGAGCAATGCACCTTTGGCCCCACGGCCGAGCTTTACACCGAAGTCCGCGCTGAAGTGGATGCCGCCATGACCGGGGGCCAGACCTACCTCAAAGGGTTGGAAAACTGGCTGGATAAGCAGATTGATCCTGCCATCACCCCGAATCCCAGCCTCACCACCCTGACGATGGCTGCGGACAATGAGGAGTTCGTCCTGCGCGGGAACAAACCCCTCTGGAGCGGCAACGACCCTCAGTATGGCGAAGTGTCCTATGGAGTCAGCTACGATGCCTTTGGCAATCCCACCGTCTCCACCACCAGCAACGGCACCTACAACAACAACCACCCCTTTCACAACAACCGCCGCCGCGAGCAGTGGACCCTCGCCCTTCAGACCAAGGCCCAGGTGCGCCAGCGTATGACCCAGGCCCTCAGCGAGATCCTCGTCATCTCCGAAATTGATGCCACCGTCCAGGGCAAGCACTACGGCGCCGCCGCCTACTGGGACATGCTGGCCGACAATGCCTTCGGCAAGTACCGCGACCTCCTCCAAAAGGTCACCTATCACCCCATGATGGGCATCTACCTCAGCCATCTGCGCAACCGCGCCACCTACGTCAGCGGCGGCGTCACCATCAGCCCGGATGAAAACTACGCCCGTGAGATCATGCAGCTCTTCTCCATCGGCCTCGTGCTGCGCCATCCCGATGGCAGCCTCGTCCTCGGTCAGGATGGCCTCCCCGTTCCCACCTATGACAATGGCGACATCACCGAACTCGCCCGCGTCCTCACCGGCTTCTGCCATGGTGCCCGCCATGCCACCGCCGCCATCCAGCGGTTCAATGGCATGTACATGGCCGCCTCCAGCCCCCGCGTCAGCCCCACCATTGAAATCCAAGGCGTCAACTTCACCGGCTTCAACGAGGGTGGTGGCGACTCCTGGTGGCAGGCCCCCTGGATCTACCCGATGAAGGCGCTTGGCAAAGTGGGCACCGTCAGCGCCAGCCTTCCCACCCTTCACGATTTCGGTGCCAAGACCCTCCTCGCTGGCAAACACGGCCAGACCCTCGTCCCCGCCCAGACCGTCGTCACGGCCACAGCCGATGGCACCAGCCACACCATGGCGGAGGCCGACATCACGCTGGCCCACAACTGCCTTGCGGGCAATCCCTCCTCCGGCAGCTACAACGGCCACCAAAACACCCCCATCAACATTTCACGCTGGCTCATTCAGCGGCTCACTTCCTCCAATCCCAGCTCCGGATACCTCTACCGCGTCAGTGAGCGCTACCGCCAGACCAATGGCAACCTGGGCAGCGTGCTCAAGGCCATCATGCTGGATCACGAGGCCCGCAGCATCGAGCTGGCCGACACCACCGTCGGCAATGGCCGCATGAAAGAGCCCATGGTCCACTTCATGGCCGTCATCCGTGCGTTGAAAGGCTACACCGGCATCCCCCTCACCACCCTGCGCGATGTCCCCATCCCCTTCAGCAGCACGGACAGCCCCATGAGCACCCCCTATCCACAGGCGGAAGTGGACAAGTTTGTGCCCAATGCCTCCCGCTTCCGTTTTGCTGATACCTCCTCCCAGCTCGGCCAGTCTCCCCTCCGTGCCCCCAGCGTCTTCAACTGGTTCCTGCCCGATTACAGCGTGCCCGGTGCCATGTCTGAGGCTGGCCTCGTCGCCCCTGAAATGCAGATCGCCACCGAGACCAGCATCGTCGCCCGCGTAAACCGCCTGTGGACCTTCACCTGGATGTCCCTCACCGGCATGACCACCTTCCCCGGCGTGGATCTGGAAGACCCGGTGCAGCTCACCGGCAATGCAGGTCCCCAGGTCAAGGTCTCCAAGTCGGTGGTGCCCACCGCCACAGAAAACTCCTTCCTCGCCCTGCAGACCTACACCTTCACACCTGCCAACTGGAACACCGCCCAGACCGTCACCGTCGCAGCCGTGGACGACAACATCGCCGAAGGCAGTCACACCAGCCGCATCCATCACGCCGCCAGCAGCACGGATGCCGACTACAGCAGCCTCGCCATCCCTAGCATCAACGTCACCATCAATGACAACGAGACTGCTGGCACCGCCCGCGTGATCATCGCCGAGACCGGCAGTGAAACCCTCGTCGCAGAAGGCGGCACCACCGATACCTACACCCTCGCCCTCAGCCAGGCCCCCGTATCCCCCGTCACGGTCAATCTCCAGACCACGGTCAACAACATCGGCACCTACACCACCGAAGTCACCGTTTCCCCCGCCAGCGTCACCTTCACTTCCGCCAACTGGAGCGCCCCGCAAACGGTCACCGTCACCGCCGTCAACGACACCACCAATGAAGGCCCCGAAATCACCCAGATCGGTCACAGCATCACCACGGCAGACGCCGTCTATCGCCAGATCAGCCTGGCTTCCGTCAACATCCTCGTCGCGGACAATGAGGCCAATGGCAGCAATGCCGTAAGCCTTCTCCAGACGCAAAATGGCACGCTCGCCCTCGAAGGCGGCGCATCAGACAGCTATTACCTCACCCTCCGCCGCGCCCCGACCGCCACGGTCGCCATGGCCATCAATACCAACGCAGATCTCACCGCCACACCGCCTTCCCTCAGCTTCACGACCACCAACTGGAACATCCCTCAGAAGGTCCAGATCACCGCCGTGGACGATGCCCTCATCGAAGGCACGGAAGCCTTCACCCTGCCCAATGTCACCTCCGGCGGCGGCTACACCATCACCACCAACGTCCCCGTCACCATCCAGGACAATGACGGCGGCTCAGTCATCATCGCCGAAACCAGCGGCGGCACCGCTGTCACAGAACACTCCCCGGCCTCAGGCAATCCGCAGGCCGCCAATACGGACAGTTACACTCTCCGGCTCGGCTCCCAGCCCGATGCCAATGTCACCATCACGGTCACCCCCGAACGGCATCCCACCCCCATGTCCAACTGGGCCAAAGCCTCGGGTTACTTTGGCAACGACACCTCCGGCTCCGCCCTCCAGAAGGACCGCCTCATCTTCGATTACAGCGAGATCATCAGCATCTACAATGCCGCCTATGTGACCGCAGGCGGCAATGCCAATGCCTCCACCGCCCACTTCGCCGGCACCATGGCTGTGGTGGACAAGCTGGATCTCTACCTCTGCGGTGGCAGGCTCAAGGCCCAGACTCCAGATCTCTCCCTGGCCGACCTTTCCAACTCGGGCATCACCAATCCCCGCAAGTCCATCGTCAATGGCGTCTATCGTGGTTACAGCACCACCCGTCTTTCCACCGATACTGCCAACTACAACAATGAGGTGCGGGACCGTTGCCGCATCGCGGCCTACCTGGTCAGCATCGCCCCGCAGTCCTTCAGCGCCCGCTGACCCGCCGCTCGCCCCCTTTCCGCCACCCCTTCTCCGAGTCATGAATCCCTTTCTTCGCAAGACCCCGGACCGCAGCCAGCCTAACCGCCGCGACTTCATGCTCCAATCCGGAGCCGCCTCCTTGGGAGTCACCAGCGTCGTCAACAGCATCGCCCAGCTCAAGCTCGTCGGTGCCGCCGCCGCCCAGGGGGCAGGCAGTGACTACAAGGCCCTCATCTGCATCTTCCTCAATGGCGGCACGGATACCAACAACATCCTCATTCCTGTCTCTGGCGGCGCAGGCACCGCCCGGGGTCATTATGAAAGCGGTCGCGGCATCCCCACCTATGCCGGCGGTACCGGTGGCATCGCCATTCCCTTGGCCGACATCACCGCCGCAGGCACCCAGCTCACACCCGACAACCCGGCCTCCCAATACGAGCATGCCTCCGGCTACATCCCGGCCGATGGCAATGGCAACCGCTTTGCCGTGCATCCCGGTGCCACCCACCTGAAATCCATCTTCGATGCCGGGGATCTCGCCTTCATCTGCAATGTCGGCACCCTTACCCAGCCGAATGTGACGCGTGCCAATTTCAACAGCCTGCCCGCCTCCCAAAAGCCACCCCAGCTTTTCTCCCATTCCGATCAGCAGGTCCAATGGCAGTCCTCCGTGCCCGACCGCCCCTTCACCAGCGGCTGGGGCGGCCGCATCGCCGACATCCTCGATGGCGTCCACAACATGGACCCCGAGAGCCTCTCGATGAGCGTCTCTGTCAACGGCATCAACAGCTTCCAAAAAGGCATCCAGCAGCAGCCCTACGTCATGGGCAGCACCGGCGTCTCCTCCTACAGCGGCTTTGGCTCACCTTACAGCAGTGGCCTCACCAACCCCGCCCTGCAGCCCTTCTCAGGCTACAATCCCGCCCTCACCCCGGGCAGCACCAATTCCAACTACCAAAACAACAACACCGGCTGGCGTCTCGCCGCCTTTGAGCAGATGATGGCCATGAGCCACGGCAACCTCTTCGATCAGGGGTACGTCAACGTCGCCAAAAACGCCCGCGTCACCGAAGGCCTCGTCGGCAGCGCCCTCGCCGTCACAGATACCGGCGGTGGCACCACCGCCCTCGACACCTTTTTCACCAATGCCTTCAACGGCACCGGCATCAACGGCCTCACCGAAGACTTCGCCCGCCAGCTCAAGATGGTCGCCCGCCTCATCATCGGCAACAGTGTGCTGAAAAACAAACGTCAGGTCTTCTTCGTCCAGCTCGGCGGTTGGGACACCCACACCTCCCAGATCCCCACCCTCAACGATGTCGCCCGGACCGATCAGAGCTACTACCGCCTCGTCCGCCTCCTCTCCTGCTCCATCAAAGGCTTCTACGATAGCGTCAACAGCGTGCCCGGCCTCTGGAATGACGTCATGGCCTTCACCGCCTCCGACTTCACCCGCACCTTCACGCCTAACAAAACAGATGCCACAGGCGGTTCCGATCACGGCTGGGGCGGTCACATGATGGTCATGGGCGGTGCCGTGAAGGGCAAACGCATCTTCGGCACCTTCCCCAATCTCACCGTCAATGGCGGCATCGACGTCCAGGGCAACCGCGGCCGCTGGATCCCCTCCACCTCCGTGGACCAATACGCCGCCGTCATCGCCAAATGGTTTGGCGTCAGCCCCGGCCAGATGAGCGCCGTCTTCCCCAACCTCGCCCGCTTCACCGATCCCTTCAGCCCCGCCGCCAAGCTCGACTTTGTGGACTACGCGGCCTGATCGTTCGTATACCTTGGTTCATGTCCGCCTTCCCCAAGCGTCCAGGCCCCTACGTCCTCATCCTGCTTCTCGCCGTCCTGGTCATCCTCACCTACTGGATGACCAAGGCCCTGACGGACCCCGCCATCCTCCGTGCCGCCGTGCAAAGCAAGGCCTCCCGCGAACGCCAGCCCGAGCCTGTCGCCCCGCTGCCGCCGGCCGCCCCCACATCTCCGCAGAACGAAGAGCTGGACCCCGTCATCGCCTCCATGCACCAGGAAATGACTCAGCCCGAAACACCTCCGGAGCGCGAGCTTGAAATCATCCAGGAGCTCATCTCCCTCCACCAGCGTGGCCTGGGCAACGGCACCTTCGGGGACAATGGCGACGTCACCCGCTCCCTCATCGGCGAATCCGGCAAAGGTGCCTGGCTCCCCCGCCAGTCTCCCCGCATCCGCGACGGCCTCCTGCTCGACCGCTGGGGCTCCCCCTATTGGTTCCACCCGAACTCAAGTAACCAGATTGAGATCCGCTCCGCCGGCCCCGACAAAGACCTCTTCTCGCCCGACGACATCATCCTCAACGGCAGCCCCGCCGGCTTCGGCGCCACCCCCACACAGCCCGAGCCATAGCCGGAAGAAAGGTACGCCAAGCCACCAAAGGCCCCAAAAGCGGTTTCACTTCAGGCTCCCACTTCGCTCGCGATTCTTCGCACACCAAACGGTTCAAGGCGTGATGGCGTCCCTCCATCATCTTCGCCAGTGTCGCGATCCCCCACACCCACACTCTTCAGCCCAAGTCTTTCACCCACTCCGATTCAAATAGTCTGTATTGATCCGGTTTCAACTTGGCCTTGAGAGGGTTTTTTCGCATGTAGCGCACACAATTGTGGAAGTGGGCTCGATCCCGAATGATGCGGTCAAAATAATCGCGTTGCCAGACCTCGCCGCTCTGACCCAAATGTTTTTGAATGGCATGAGCGGTGAAACTCTTCCAGGTATGCAAGAGTTGCGCCAGTTGCCAGTCACCTAGCGGCGTGAAGAGAGCATGCACATGGTTAGGCATGACCACAAAGCTATGCTGGAGGCAGCGCTCGCGGTGAAAGTGCAGCAGGGCCTCGCTCACGACCTGAGCCAACGGGGGTGCTTTCAAGAGGCAGGAGCCCGCCCCCTGATCCAACCACCGCTCCAACGCAATGGAAAACCGTTCGTGATACTCGCGTTCTTGGGCCGAAGTACGCGGTGTGGGGTTAGCCGCCAGCCAAGCATCTCTCTCGCGACTCCACCTATCCAGTTTTTCCTGAGGCAGTGCATCGGCGAGCCGAAACGTGACGAAGTAAGTAGCCTGGGATTGCTCCCAATGAGGGAGCACCGTGGTATGCTTCGCA
This sequence comes from Verrucomicrobiota bacterium, assembly GCA_040386955.1. Lineage (GTDB taxonomy): Bacteria > Verrucomicrobiota > Verrucomicrobiia > Verrucomicrobiales > Verrucomicrobiaceae > Prosthecobacter. The sequence continues at coordinate 598,220 of JAZKER010000002.1, read as the reverse complement.
ATGTCTTGAAGAGGGTTGAAAAAATGCAGATCCTCCATAGGTCACAGGTATCATATCCTCTCACCTTCGACAGCAAAGCCCGAAGGCCCTCCATTCCCTTTGCTCGACAACCCTCGCAAAACAAACGGTTCAAGGCGTGATGGCGTCCCGCCATCTTCATGGCACCATCTTCCTTCCCTCAACGTGAGGCTCATCCTAGCCCCAATCTGACGGCGAGACGCCGTCACTCCTTGGACCCGCACGCCTTCGATATAAAAAACCAAAGACCCTCAATGTCCTTTGCTCGACACCCCTCGCAAACCAAACGGTTCAAGGCGTGATGGCGTCCCGCCATCTTCATGGCACCGACGCTCTCCATTGAGATAGCGACCACCCGACCCTCAAAAACTCAAATGCCCCGCTCCCTTTAACAAGGAAACGGGGCACTCAAAAACTTCGGATCAGTAGCTCTTCGCAAAGACCACGCGCTTCTGGCTCGGCTTGCCCGTCAGGAAGCACTGCCCTTCTTCGGCAAACTCGTCGCTCAGCGGCACACAGCGGATCGTGACTTTCATCTCCTTCGCGATCTTGTCCTCCTCCTCATTGCTGCCTGCCCAGTGCATCAGCGCAAAGCCGCCCGGGCCGCTGTCAGCAAAGAAAGTCTGGAACTCCTCCAGCGTGTCCATCTTCTTCATGTTGGCATCGCGCATCTCCGTGGCACGCGCCAGCAGGGCGTCCTGGATCTCCTGCAGCTTCTCGGTCACATCGCGCAGGAAGTCTTCCTTGCCCACGATCTCCTTCGCCTTCGGCCCCTGGTCGCGGCGGCACACCGCCACGCTGCGGCTCGTGATGTCACGCGGTCCCATTTCGACACGCAGCGGCACCCCTTTCTTGATCCATTCCCAGTTCTTCGCCCCGCCCTGCAGGTCGCGTTTGTCCACATGCACGCGCAGCGGCTCACCGTGGAAGGTCTGCGTCCGCAGCGTCTTCGCCAGCGCCTCGCAGGCATCGATGACTTCCTGGCGCGTGTCCGGCTTCGGTGTCACCGGAAGGATGACAATCTGGTAAGGCGACATCCGCGGCGGCATGATCACCCCGTCATCATCGCCATGCGCCATGATCAGCGTGCCGATCAGCCGCGTGCTCATGCCCCAGCTCGTCGTGTGGGCAAACTGGCGCGTGTTGTCACGGCCCAAGAACTGAATGTTCGCCGCCTTGGCAAAGTTCTGCCCCAGGTAATGTGAGGTCCCAGCCTGGATGGCCTTCTTGTCCTGCACCATCGCTTCGACCGTAAAGGTATTCACCGCGCCAGGGAAACGCTCGTTCTCCGTCTTCTCCCCAGGGATCACCGGGATGGCCAGATGGTTGCGCAGGAAATCCGCATACACCTTGTGCATCAGCTTCGTCTCTTCCATGGCTTCTTCATGGGTCTCATGGGCCGTGTGGCCTTCCTGCCACAGGAATTCTGCCGTGCGCAGGAACAGACGCGGGCGCATCTCCCAGCGCATCACGTTCGCCCACTGGTTGATCAGCAAAGGCAGGTCACGATAGCTCTGCACCCAGCGCGCAAAGGCCGCACCGATGATGGTCTCAGAAGTCGGGCGGATCACAAAAGGCTCTTCCAGCTTGCCCGTCGGGATCATCTTGGTTGTCCCGTCCGGCTGCTTCTGCGCCTCCAGACGATGATGCGTCACCACCGCACACTCCGTGGCAAAACCTTCCGCATGCTGCGCTTCCTTCTCCAGATAGCTCAGCGGGATCAGCAAAGGAAAGTAGGCATTCACATGCCCGGTTTCCTTGAACTTCACATCCAGTTGTTTCTGGATGTTTTCCCACAGGCCATAGCCCCACGGCTTGATCACCATGCACCCGCGCACCTCCGAGTTTTCGGCCATGTCAGCGGCACGGACAACTTGCTGATACCACTCAGGAAAATCTTTCTCTCGGGTTGGGGAAATAGCGGGGGCTTGGCTCATGATCGGACGCGCACAGTAAGACCATTCGGCGCACGGTCAATCAGGGCGTGCAAGCAAGCCCCCAAACCTGCCACCTTCCCCCCTGCCCCGAAAACTGAGCACCTCACGCCCACGCCTTCTTCAGCAGCCGCAGAAAGTTCCCATGCATCACATTCTCGATGTCCGTCTGCGTGTACCCGCGCTTCGCCAGCATGTCCGGAATTCGGGTAAGATCCGCGATCGTGTCCAGGTCCTCCGGCGTCTGCTCGATCCCGTAGCCCCCGTCCAGATCCGTGCCGATGCCTGAATGCAGCGTGTTCCCCGCCAGCTGGCACACGTGGTCGATGTGATCGCAGATCACCTCCAGCTTCAGCCCGGCGCTCTGCGGCGTCGTCTTCCCGCGGATCCAGCCCGGCACCATCATCCACGCATCCAGCGCCGCCCCCAGCACCGCCCCGCGCTCGATCAGCGCCTTGATCTGCTCATCGCTAAACTGGCGTACATCCGGCACCAGCGCCCGGCAGTTGCTGTGGCTCGCCCAGATCGTCCCCTGGAAAAGATCCAGCGCCTCCCAAAAACACCCGTCGGACAGATGCGTCACATCCAGGATCATGCCCAGCCGGTCCATTTCCTGGATCAGCTCCTTGCCTACCGCAGGCAGTCCCCCCACCTGGTCATGCCCCAGCGCATATCGGCACACCCCATAGTGCGCCGGCCCCATCGCGCGCAGCCCCTGCTCCCAGTGCCGCTCCAGGTGCCCCACGCTGCGGATGCTGTCCGCCCCTTCCAGACTCAGGATATAGCCGATGGGCTTGCCCTCATTCGGTTGCCCGTCCGTCCACAGGTCAATCATCGCCTCCAGCCCGCGCAGATCCGTGATCTGCCGCATCTGGCCATCCTCCTCCATCGCACGATACCACGTCAGCTGCCCCTGCGTCTGCGCATAGGCCTGTTCCGGGGACATCCAGTTCGCCATGGGCCGTGCGCCCACCATGCACCCGGCCAGTTGCGTCGCCACGCACAGCCCCATCTCCGCCTGGCGCATTTCTGGAAACGCCGTCGTCCCCGCCGCCCGCCCTTTGATGTCCGTCATCCCCGCTTCCCGGCGGCGGATCTCATGCACCGGCAGGCGCAGGTCGCGGTTGTATTCCAGGGCATTGAGACTTAGATCAAGGTGGGCGTCAAAAGTAAGCATGGGTATGACAGGAACGTGCGCAGCTCCGCCATTTATGCGCACGGAAAGCACAGTCTTCCATATTGAAATACCCGCTGGCTAAAAAGCCCCACCAGCAACCCGCAAAGTAGCCCGCTCAGTCCCCTGAGCGGAAAGCCACCTGGAAGCCCAGTCACACTCCGCGCTTCCAAACTGCCCCCGAAGCCCACATACCCGCACCTTCCCGCAGCCCCACCTTCACGATACCCTCAGCATATAGCCACCGCGCGACCACATCGCTCACCCCATCTTCTCCGCATAAGAACCCCGCTCGCGCATTGACCTTCGCCTTCTCCTGCGAATGGTTCCCCTCCCCCGCCATGCTGACCTCCCTCACCGATCTCCCCCTGAAAAAACAAGCCGGCGAACGCGTCACCGTCCTCACCGCTTACGACTACCCCACCGCCCGCCTGCTGGATGAAGCCGGCGTCGATCTCCTCCTCGTCGGCGATTCCCTGGGCATGGTCGTCCTCGGCCTGCCAGACACCACCGGCGTCACCCTCGACATGATGCGCCACCACACCGCCGCCGTCCGCCGGGGCGTCAAGCGCGTGCCCGTCATCTCCGACCTGCCCTTTCACACTTACGACACGCCCGAGCAAGCACTGGCCAATGCACGCCTGCTCATGGAAGCCGGGGCCGATGCCGTGAAGCTGGAAGGCGGCGTTGCCTTCATCCCCCAGGTGCGCGCCATCGTCGAGGCAGGCATCCCCTTCGTCGGTCATATCGGCATGCTGCCGCAGAGCGTCATCCTCGAAGGCGGTTATAAGAAAAAGGGCAAAACCCCCGCCCAGGCGGAACAGCTCATCGCCGATGCCCTCGCCCTCGATGCCGCTGGCGCCTGCGCCATGGTGCTGGAAAGCGTCGTCGCCGAAGTCGCCACGGAGATCACCCGTCAGGTCAAAGCCACCACCATCGGCATCGGCGCCGGCCCAGGCACCGATGCCCAGGTCCTCGTCACCCCCGACCTCATCGGCAGCTTCCCCTGGTTCCGCCCCCCCTTCGCCAAAGCCCGCGCCGATGTCGCCAGCGAAATCCAGCGCGCCGTGAAGGAATGGATGACCGACGTGACCGCGAAACCCGTTTCTTGAACGAGGAGCACGCCGCCGCCATCGTCCCCCTCCCTGCCGCAGAGCGGCAATCGTATCGTAGCCCGGCCTTTCAAGGCCGGGTCTCACCCACCCACCGCACGCCTCAGCGCCTGGCGTCGCAGCGCGACGCACGAACCCCTCGGCCTCATCGGCAGCTCCTCCCCTTCGCCAAAGCCCACCAGCCCATGCTCAGTTCACTGAGCACTGGATACTGATGAGTGCCACACCTCACTTCCCGTGAGCTTCTTTGTAGTGCTCTGCCAGCAGGTCGCGGCCAAAGTCACCGTCAAAGCTGCGCAGCACGCTGTGAGGGTGGTTGGCATTGCCCTGCACATTGTCATATTCGATCAGGAAGGTCTTGCCCTGCACACGGTAATAGTGCGGCTCACCGCGCTCCTTGCCGCCTGCCCAGGCGAAATAAACCGGGCCATTCTTTTCAATCTCCGCCCAGGTTTCCGCCGCGATCTCCGGGCGCAGGCGGGTCAGGTATTCGTCAATGATCTCGCGCAGCTTCGCCTTCTGCGTCGCAGTCAGGGCCGTGTCCGCCAGGCCTTCAGGCTTCAGCGGGTCCACCTTTTTGGCAGCTTCCGTCAGCATCTCCTTCGGAGCCACGGCATCAAAGAGCGCGGTTTTGAATTGCGCCTCATCCAGGGACTTCACCAGTTCGCGGCCCAGGTCTTCTTCCTTGCCCAGCACCCGCAGGCCCGTCAGCGGCCCCTGGCGCAGTTCGCCCGGATTCGTCCCCATGAAGGAGGGGGTGGCCCGCAGCAGCTGGCCGTCCTTGATCGTGAAATTCAGGGACATGTGATGTCCCTCGATGCGCCAGCCCCAGGTCCCCTTCGGGTCCGGCGTGCCGAAGATGCTCACAAAATACTTCTCCGGATCACGCTTCTCACGGGCTGCGGCCCGCTTGGATTCCTCCGCCCCCTCCATCTGGAAAAGCACTTCCTCCAGGGACATGATCGTCACCGCCTTGGCCGCCCCGCGGAATCCCAGTCCCGTATTCATCAAAGCATGGGCCAGCAGGCGCTGCTGCGGGGTCATCTCTTTCATGGACAGCCCTTTGCGCTCACGCGGGATGAAGTGCCAGTTGATCCGCTCCTCATCGTCAAACTTGAAGGTGGCTTTGGCTTTCTGCTCCTCATTCAGAGACAGCAGAAACACATCCGCCACCTCCGCCATCTGGATGCCCGCCTCATGGGCCTGCCCCGTGGAAAGAGAAAAGAGAACGGCGCAGGCTAGCGATGCAAGGGATGGGCGAAACATAGGAAGGTGAGGAATGGCAGTAACGAACGCACCAGACAAGGCAAGTTTGTCATTCATCCTGCCCAACCCCTCATTTTGCACCTGGCCAGCCCCGCCATGGGCAGTCCCAAAACCATCAGACGGCTTGATATCCCCCATTTTCAGGATATCATTAAATAATGTCCAGCGCAGCCGGTGTCGCCTTCTCCTCCACCTCCAGAGGCACCCGCTTGACGACCCCCAGCCCGCATCCCGCCCTTTCAAACGGCGACTTGCCCCTCCCCAGACATCCCCACATGGGGATTTTCTCCCCAGATGGGGATGGCATGGGGAAATCATCCCCATCTGCAAACTCTTGTCGTTCAATGGATTGCGGCTCAAAATCCCCAGATGGGGAATAATCGCATTTTTCTCCCCATCCCCTCCCCGGTGACAACCTCGGTCACTCTCCCCGCCCCGTCTTCCCCCACCCATCCAAAAGAAATCAGGGGCAATCTCCCACGATGATTGACACTCGGCTCCAAAATCCTCTACTTTGATTATTCTCAAAAAAATTCCGCGAATCCCCCCGCTGCATGTATTCAAACGAAGAGTATCTCCTGGAACTGCTCACCGAGTCAGGGCTGATTTCCAATCCTGACATCCAAAAGGCCAAGACGACCAAGAAGCCCAACGAAAGCTTGTTGGACTGCTTGATCAAAACGGGGGTGGTGAGCGATGAACAAGTGGCCCAAACCGTGGCCGTCAACTCCGGCATGGAGTACATGGACCTCCATGGCTTCCCCGGCAATCCCGCCCTGAAAGGCCTCATCCCCATGGAGGTCGCCAAACGCTACAAGGTGGCCCCCATCGGCATGAATGGCTCCGCCATGCAGGTCGTCGTTGCCGATCCTTATGATTTTGAGACGCTCGACGCCCTTCCCCACGTCCTGCAGCCGGACATCGAATTTTACTGCTCCACCCCGGCGCTCATCCAGCTCCTGCAGACCAACATCTACGGCAACGAGTTCGTCACCCCGCCCCCAGGCTCTGGCGGCTCCGACGGCGATGCCCCGATCATCAAGCTGGTGACCAACATCCTGCTGGAAGCCTTCAAAAACCGCGCTTCCGACATTCACATCGAGCCGCTGGAAAAAGACGTCCGCGTCCGCCTCCGCATCGACGGCGTGCTGCACGATGTGGAGCACCACCCAAAACGACTCCACTCCTCCATCATCGCCCGCATCAAGATCATGTGCGGGTCCATGAGCATCGATGAAAAGCGCGTCCCCCAGGACGGCCGTATCACGATGGCCTTCAATGACAAGGAACTGGACATGCGTGTCTCCATCATCCCCACCAACAACGGGGAGAGCGTGGTCATGCGTGTGCTCGACAAGAGCAGCCTCCGCCTCGGTCTGGCCGACCTCGGCTTCCTCTCGGATGACCAGGACACCTTTGAAAAGCTCATCACCCTCCCGGACGGCATCGTCCTGGTGACAGGGCCCACCGGCTCCGGCAAAACGACGACACTTTACGCCTGCCTTAACTTCATCAACCGCCCCGACCGCAAGATCATCACCGTGGAAGACCCGGTGGAATACGAGCTCGCCGGGATCAACCAGGTCATGGTTCGCGATGATGTGGGCATGAGCTTCGGAGCCGCCCTGAAGGCCATCCTTCGTCAGGCGCCCAACATCATCATGATCGGGGAAATTCGAGATCTCGAGACCGCCTCCATCGCCATCAACGCCTCCCTCACGGGTCACTTGGTCTTCAGCACCCTGCATACCAATGATGCCCCGAGCTCCGTGGCCCGTCTCGCGGACATCGGCGTCAAACCCTTCCTCATCGCCTCCGCCGTCCGCGGCATTCTCGCCCAGCGTCTCGTCCGCAAGCTCTGCGGTGAGTGCAAGCAGCCCTCCGGCCTCAGCGAACGCGAACTTCGCAGCCTCGGCCTCGAAGCCAGCCAGCTTTTCAACGCCAACATCATGGGCCCCAAAGGCTGCAACAAGTGCCGCCAGTCCGGCTTCAAAGGCCGAATGGTCATCGCCGAAATCTTCAAGATTGACGACGAAGTTCGCAACATGGTCAACCAGCAGCTCACCACCCCGCAGATCCGCAAACGCGCCCGCGAACTGGGCATGCGAACCCTGCGTGAGGACGGCGTGCGCAAGGTCCTCGCCGGCATGACCACCGCCGAAGAAGTGATCGAGGCCACCATGGCAGATGCTGACTGATGCGCCTGCGCCCCCTGCGAATTTAAAACTTAGAACGACTGACTCCCCCCTATGACTCCCCAGAATGTGGTAGATATGCTCGAAGCCCGGGGCCTGATTGACAATGGCCAGGCTTATGACATTACCCAGGACGCCGTCCACAATGGCAAAGAAATCCTCCAGGTGGTTCTCGATTACGGCATCTTCACCGGTGAAGATGAATTTTGGGCCCTCGTTGCCGAAGAACTCGGTGCCGACCACTTTGACCTGACCGAATTCGAACCGCCCTCCTCCGTCATCGGCCTCATCCCCGCTGGCATGGCCCGCCTGTACGGCGCCTTCCCCATCACGCTCGATGGCCGCGGCCTCCATGTGGCCTTTACCGATCCGCTCAATCCCCAGCTGGTCGAGGACCTCCGCTTCGGTCTGGACAAGACCGTCGTTCCCGTGGTTGCACGTCGCAGCCAGGTGCAGAACCTCATCGACAAGCATTACGGCACCGGTGCCCCGAGCATTGACGAGATTTTTGGCAACCTCAAGGACGCTGGCAAGAACTCCCCGGAAATCGAGGCCAACTCCGCCCCCATCGTCAAGTTCGTTGACCTGGTGATGACCCAGGCCATCAAGGAACGCGCCTCCGACATTCACTTCGAGCCCTTCGAGCACGAATTCAAGATCCGCTACCGCGTGGACGGCTCCCTTTATGAAATGGCGCCGCCCCCTGTGCATCTGGCCACGAGCATCATTTCCCGCATCAAGGTCATGTCCAACATGAACATCGCCGAACGGCGTGTTCCTCAGGACGGCCGCATCATGACCTCCGTCAACGGCAAGCCGGTGGACATGCGCGTGAGTTCCCTGCCCACCCAGCACGGCGAGTCCGTCGTGCTTCGTGTTCTTGACCGCAGCTCCGTGAACCTCGACCTCGAACAGCTGGGCATGCCCGCCCCACTGTTCAATTACATCACCGAGACCATCAATAAGCCGAACGGCATCTTCATCGTCACCGGCCCCACCGGTGCAGGCAAGACCACCACGCTTTACGCCTGCCTCCGCCGCATCAATACCATTGATACCAAGCTTCTTACCGCCGAAGACCCGGTGGAATACGAACTGGACGGTGTCATGCAGGTTCCTGTTAACGAGGCCGTCGGCCTCACCTTCGCCCGCGCTCTCCGCGCCTTCCTCCGTCAGGATCCGGACCGCATCATGGTCGGAGAAATGCGTGACAGGGAAACCGCCCAGATCGCCATCCAGGCCTCCCTCACCGGACACTTGGTGCTCAGCACCCTGCACACCAACGATGCCGCCGGTGCCGTCACCCGTCTTGTGGACATGGGCGTGGAACCTTTCCTCGTCGCAGCCACCCTGGAAGGCGTGCTCGCCCAGCGCCTCCTGCGTACCATCTGCAAAAACTGCCGCGTGGCCTACGAGCCCAGCCTCTCGATCCTTAACCAGCTCAACCTCAGTTCCTCGGACATCGGCGGCAAGCAGTTCTACACCGGCAACGGCTGTGATAAATGCGGCGGCAGCGGTTACAAAGGCCGCAAAGGCCTCTACGAACTCCTCCACGTGAACGATCCCATCCGCGAGCTCATCACCGAGCGAGCCCCCACTCTCGTCCTGAAGCAGAAAGCCATCGAACTCGGCATGGTGACCCTTCGCGATGACGGTCTTCGCAACATCTATGACGGAGAAACCACCATTGAAGAAGTGCTGAAATACACCTGATCCCAGGTTCAGAAACGGTTCATAGTCGTTTCTGGCACCATTTATTTGTTGGACATTCTCCCTCCCGACCCGGTAATCTCAAAAACGCCCCTGAACCCCCGCAGCGCCCATTTTCTATGCCGAAGTTCCACTACATCGCCCTCGATCAAAACGGTCAAGAAGTCGCCGGTGAACTCGATGCCTCTACCGAAGCCGAGGCCATCAACCTCCTCCGTCAGAGCCAGCTTTACCCGACTCAGGTCGCCCAGGAGGGCAAGGGTGACGCGGCGGTGAAAAAGCGCGCCAAGTCCACCGCCGCTCCCAAAGGCAAAGGCAAGGCCGTCAAGGCCGGGGCCAATGCCAAGATCAAGGCCAAGGTCCTCATGATCTTCACCCGCCAGCTCGCCACGCTGATCGATTCCGGCCTGCCCCTGCTGCGCGGTCTCACCGTTCTGGCCCGCCAGGAGCCCAACCCGGTGATGAAGAGCACCGTCTCCACCATTGCCGAAAACGTCCAGACCGGCAGCACCTTCTCCGAGACCCTTTCCCAGTACCCCAAGATCTTCAACAAGCTTTACATCAACATGGTGAAGGCTGGCGAACTCGGCGGTGTGCTCGAAGTCGTCCTCAACCGTCTTGCCGAATACCAGGAAAAGGCTCAGAAGCTGAAGAACAAGGTCGTCGCCGCGATGGTTTACCCCATCATCGTGATGATCATCGCCGTGCTCATCATGGTCTTCCTCATGCTCGTCATCGTCCCGCGCTTCGAGAAGATCTTCGAAGACATGCTGGGTTCTGCAGACAAGCTCCCGGAACTGACCAAAATCGTCATCGGCTTCAGCCGCTGGATGCAGGGAAACTTCCTTTACCTCGTCGCGGGCGGCATCGTCTTCACCGTCGGTTGGAAGCTGTATGCCGCCACCGCAGGCGGACGCCGTGTCATTGACGGCCTCAAGCTCAAGCTCCCCCTCTTCGGCGATGTGCAGCGCAAAACGGCCATCTCCCGTTTCAGCCGCACCCTCGGCACCCTCGTCACCTCTGGTGTGCCCATCCTGCAGGCTCTCAACATCACCCGTGAAACCGCTGGCAATGTCGTCGTCTCCGACGCCATCACCAAGGTGCATGACGCCGTCAAAGAAGGTGAGTCCATGGTGGCCCCACTGGAGTCGAGCAGCGTCTTCCCGCCGATGGTGATCTCCATGGTGGACGTCGGTGAGGAAACCGGCCAGCTCCCCGAAATGCTTCTCAAGATCGCCGATGTGTATGAGGATGAGGTGGACAACGCCGTTGCTGGCCTCACTTCCATGCTCGAGCCCCTCATGATCGTGATGCTGGCCGTGGTTGTCGGTGTCATCGTTATGGCCCTCTTCCTTCCGCTCATCGAAGTCATCAAAGGCCTCAGCGGCGGCTCATAGTAACCCTCCATTCCCCCCAACCTATGAAAAGTCATTCCCGGAAGCTTGCCCCGGCAGGCTTTACAGTGATCGAGCTTCTCGTCGTCATCACGATCATCGCCCTTCTCTTTGCCCTGACCATCGGCGGCTTTACCTATGCCCAAAAATCGGCGGCCCGCAGCCGCACGACGGCGGCCATGAGTGCCATGAAAAGCGCCCTCGAACGGTATAACAACGAGTTTGGCGAATATCCTGCCCCGCAGAACCCCGGTGACACCGTCGCTGTCGGTGACAAGACCTACGAAGTCGGCGCTGCCGCCATGCTCTACCAGGCCCTGAGCGGCGACGGCTACGACAACATCCTCCTGGCCCAGACTCCCTCCAACGGCGGCCCGTCCTCATCCGACGGCTCGCTCGATGAGACCGAGTCCAAGAACGTCATGCTCACCGACATGCCGAAGGAGTTCTACATCAACCGCGACGGACGCTACTACATGGCAGACGGCTTTGGCCGCCCCTTCCAGTATGTCAAAGCCGCCCCGCAGGTTGCTGGCGAGCAGGCTACCACCGTCAACTCCACCTATGACCTCTGGTCTTTCGGGGATGATGAAGAGAACACCAGCGCCCGTTCCATCGACACCGTTTCCCCTGGTGCCGTCAAGGACGCCAGCCAGCGGTGGGTCAAGAACTGGTAACTCTGCGGGCAGAAAGTCTCTGCCCAAAGAATTTGTTAAATAACTGATTTTTTCAGTTGAGAAGTGGTTGGGGTAGCCGACTATCTGCACCCCGACCCAAGGCGTTTGCGCGCGTGGCGGAATTGGTAGACGCGCTAGATTCAGGTTCTAGTGAGTAACATCGTGGAGGTTCGAGTCCTCTCGCGCGCACCACCTCAACAACTTGTTGGGGTGCCGTTTAAAAGATGCAGGACGCCGGTTATGTCAAAAAAGCCTTCGCGGGCATCGCCCGGCGATACATGCTGGCCAATCATGTTCTGAGCCTTGGCATCGATGTCCTCTGGCGTCGCAAAACCTCCGGCCTCGTCGCCGAAACCCGGCCCCGTTTGATCCTCGACCTCGCCACCGGCAGCGGCGACCTCGCCCGGGAACTCGAGAGACGTTGCCCCGATGCCAAAGTACTGGGAGCCGACTTTTCCATCCCAATGATGCGCGAAGCCCAGGCCCACCGCTCGACTCAGCTGGTGGCGGCCGATGGCATGCAGCTGCCCTTCCAGTCCGGTGCTTTCGATGCCCTCACCGTCGCCTTCGGCCTTCGCAACATGGCCTCCTGGCCAGGAGCCTTGCAGGAGATGAGCCGGGTGCTGAAGGTTGCTGGCAGAATCTACGTCCTGGATTTTTCCCTGCCTACCCTCCCAGTCATCAGGCCCATGTACCTCTTCTACCTGAAGAACGTGATGCCCAGAATCGCCGGCTGGATCACAGGAGAACGGGCCGCCTACGAATACCTGTGCAGCTCGGTGGAGCGTTTCCCTTCAGGACCGGCCATGGAGAAACTGATCCGCGAAGCTGGATTCGACCAGGTCAAAACATACCGCCTCTCGCTGGGCATCGCCTCCCTCTACATCGGCACCAAGGGTGCCTGACAGCAGAGGCCCCTTCCTCATCCTATCTTCGATAAGCCGACGCCACCTTGAACGGGTTGTAAGGCTTGCGGCCATTGGGATCTGCATAAACAAAGCCGAAGCGGTCCTTCTTCTCATCCACAGGCTCGAGGAGGAGACCGCGCAGGTTCGCCGTGTCGGTATATTCCATCAGGACCCGGGCGGTGCCATTGATGCCCCACATTTTGAACCCGGTGCCGAATATCCCACCATTGGGATACAGATCATACAGCCCCGCCATGGCGTGAAAGCAGTTGATGGCCGACCTGCCCTTTCGATAAAGGCGGTCATCTGCACGGTACATGATGGTGCCGCTTTCCAGCAAGCGCAGGCGCTGCACGCCAAGATCGAACCCACCCTGGCTGATCTCATAAGGTCCCCACATGCAAAGCGCATTTTTGGCATTCACGGCCAATTGGATGGTTTCTGCGAGGTTGAAGTCCCTGCCCACAGACAGGGGGCAGGCGTTCAGCTTGGGAAAAAGACGGCTGCCAAAGCCCTTAAACACACACAGATGAGGATTGGTCGAAAAATCATGCGGCAACCAGCTGATGGTGAACGCCTCAAATTCCCGGTGTTTGTAGGTCCCCTTGGTGAGTCCGGCCGTCAGGTGGCGCTGCCGATGGTCAGCCAAAACCCGGATGACCGACATGAAGGAATGCGAAAATTCGGGGGCGTTGCCTTTGTTTTGATAGGCAAACGGGATGATGAAGTAGCGGTCGCGAGTGTTTGTCCCTTGGCCTAACCGGGCCAGGATCTTGGCCCTGATCCGGTTGGTGACCTGCTCGTAAAGAGGTACATCATGGTCTGAATAATCGGGTTTGCGGTCCAACACTCCGGCCTGGGCCGCCAGGGACAGCGTGAAAAACAAAACCGCAACCAGCACCAGCCTAACCAACCATGATTCATGAACGACATGGCGCTGCCGGATGGCCGATGAGTTCGGTTCAGTTCCCTGAGACGGTGAAGGATGCTCGCCCATAAAACCTCGGAATGGATTTTAATTATTCGGCCGCTCACGTCGGGAACTGCCGCTGACGCCGAGATACGTCACCTGAACCGGGAATCAAGCTGAGATGCAGCCTTTGCAAGCATCCAAACGGATGTTTCCAGACACGATTCTGCGCCTCATGCTGCTCTAGCTCCACACCCGATGAGGTTGCAGAACTAACAGCAGGATCCTGAGTTCTTACTGAACGTCGTTGCGCATCGGAGCTTGCTTGAGGGAACCGTCATCGCCAATAAAGAAGACGACAAGCTGGTCCGCAGGAAATTTGAAGTTGAGCAGGCAAACGGGCTTATTCTGATAATGCACCTCTGGGAAAGCGCCCATGGCGCGCGTGATGGGAACGCGCACCGGCTTTGCCGCAGGAACGGTAGCGGGTGTGCCTGAGACTTTGAAGTCCATCTCCTCGGAAGGGGTCAGTTGGACAAGTGTCAAGGCAGGCTGCTTCAGATCAGGCGGGCTCGTGGGCGACTGATCCAGGTGCCAGGCGAGACGGGGGCCTTTTTTTTCAGCTTCACCTTTCGCGGGCTTTTTGGTCTTGGGGTCCTGGGCGGGCTTTTCCGTCATGTAAGCAATGACTGTGGTGATCTGCCCTGTCTGCAATGGCACCTCAAGGGTTTCCTTCCCCAGCGTCTCATGTTCCAGTTCCACCGGATAGGACTTGGGGGCCAAGCCCACCGCCCCCGTAGCATCTCCCTGCTGGAAGCCTGCGGGATCGGCCTCATTGCCGTTGATGCGCACCTTCAGCCTTCCTGGCAGGCCGACGGCATTGACCAGCCGGATGAAAGCCAAATCTGGCGGCACCTCCAGGCCTGGGGCCTCCTGGGCGGGCAGAGGAAGCCAGGCTGTGACCAGCAAGGCGGCACCCGCAAGGATGTGGCGACGGGATTGAAGGGGTGAGGTTTTCACGAAAGCAGTCATGGCAGATTTCAACAAAGCAGGGAGACAACGCCGGAGAGAATTACAAGGCGAGGGGAGGCAGACGCAGGCGCATGGAGAAGGTGCGCACTTCGGCATCGTCCTCATACACATCCGGAGTGCCATTGGTGATGGCAGCCGCACGGACGCCTTCACCGCGCCAGTCCTGCGCACTCTTGAGGAGGCGGCCAGTCTGCCGGTTGGTGACACGCAGGGTGACTTCCACCCACTTGGGAAGCTGCTCCGTGGGCCAGGGCTGTGGCACAGGCTGGCCAGGCATCAGACTTTCAAGGGCCTTGCATTCAAACCGGATGACGTCATGAGCGAGCACGGCATTGCGGACTGAAGGAGGAGCTGCCGGAGGGGTCTCCTCGCCAGGGGTGGGTTTGGGCAGGCTTTCCAGTTCCTTCCAGTCTTCTTCAAAGACCATGGGCTGGCCGCCAATGCGGTGCCCTTCCAGCCTGCGGTACGTTTCTGCAGGTGAAAACTCGCGACGCACCAGCTTCTGGCTGCTGGCATCTTCCTCCACCCCGCTGGCACCTCCATCGGGCGTGAGGGCGATGCCATAGAGCACCAGTTGCAAATCTCCCCGGCCGCTGTCGGTTCCCTTGCCTGCACGCTTCACGGTGCGCAGAAAGGCCATTCGCGAAGTGGAGTTGGAAGTGGGGGTGCCAGACTGGAGCAGAAAGCGCATCGGCTGCTTCCCGGCCACCGCCTGCGGATCATCCGCCAGAGGTCCTCCCGACGGGATGACAGCGATGGAAGCCAGATCATCCGTCAACAGACGCAAGGCGGCGCGGCCTTCCCGCTGGCTGGAAAACTGCTTCTCCTGTTTGGTCCAGGAATCCAGGGTGGCGACCATGCTCTGCATGAGCGCGGTAATGACGATGAATGCCACCGAGATGGTGACGAGAAGCTCCACCAGTGAAAATCCTCGCGGATCCACCGCACGTGCAGCAAAGCCGGACGGGAGAGGTGCTGTCTTTTTCAAAGTTCTTCGCATGGCGGATTATTTCGGACTCAGCGCGGCGTAACGACGCACCGTGCGAATGGCAGCAGGAGCCGCCGCCGGGGATTCGACACGGATGATGATGCGGTCCATGAGCGGATCTGCGGGATCAGGCACACGGTCGATCCTCGCAAAGGAGGCGGCCGATGCCTGGGAAGCGCCGGAGTCGTACATTTCCCGCACGCTAGTGCCCTCGAAGCGGCTGTGTTCCAAAATCTTCATGGACTCATCCATGAGGAGAATCACGGGCTGAGGTTCGGCATCGGGCTGGGTGGGTGCCTGCATCTCCCGAATCTCACCTGCCAACTGGCGGAGAAGGACGCCGGAAGTGGTCTCCTCCTTGGAGTCCTTGGCCACGCCGAGGGTGCCCATCAGCATGCCAATGATGGCGAGCAGACTGGTGGCGGTGACGGCCACCGAGAGGATGCACTCCACCAGACTGAAACCTTTGAATGAAGGCCGGCGGTGTGTGCGGTTAGCAGCCGGAGAAAAAGATGAGGGGTGAACAATCATGGCAGAATCATGGGGGATCCGGAATTTCGACGGACGGCGAGCCAGCGGCACTCGTCTGGGCGGTGAACATCGCCTTTTTTCGACAGGGGCCCGCTGGAGCTGGCCTGGCCTTCGGCAATGGCGATCAGCAGCGAGTCCAAAGAATTGGCATCAGGCTCAGGAAACACCACCTCCCCCAGAGATCCAAAACCCACGCAGGGGAGTTCGACGCTCGGGCCATTGCCAGGCAGCCTGACACGGCGAGTTGCATTGGGGGCCGCCAGCACGTTGACGCCGGCATTGGGCGAAGCTGCGCCCACATTGGTGAAGACATAACCTTGGGGAAGATGGAACCATTCAGAGATGGCGGCATAGTCATCCGGATCCTCCGTGGTGACATCTTCGGCACAAAGGACGACGGAACGGTAAGGCTCGCCCGTGAGGCCGCCATCCGCCGCAGCAAAGGCCATGAGAACCGTACCGTCACCGCGCAGTGAACGCGCCCTGGCGAGGTCGCACATGGCGGTGACCTGATGCATGGCAGTCATGCCCTGGGTGCCGCTGATTGCTCCGGATTTGCCCAGAACGAGGCCGATCATGATGGTCATGATGCTAATCACGACAAGGATTTCCAGCAGGGTGAAACCGCCGGAACGTAAGTTCAACTGACAGAAGGGGCTTTGTCGCCGCATGAATGAAGGGGGGATCAACATGGTTTTAGGACAGCTTTCGTGATCACTTCAGTTCACTGATAAGTGCCGACGAACAACCAATGCCGTGTGTCAATTTTGTGAGACAAGGGTTGGTTATACCGATTTCCCAATCTTTGTCTGAAATGGTGTGCCGGATGAAGAGATTGACGGTCCCTTATCCGCGACCAAGATTGCAGACTGCATTCCCGTCGCTTCAGTCAGACGATTTTTGGAAAACCAGTATGGGCTGTGAATTTACAGGGCGCGTGAATAAGTTACCTCGACCACCTGGCGTTCCAGGGTGCCATCAGCATTGCGGACAGGCCTAACAAAAAGATGGTACAGACGTGAACGGGTGGCCACGACATTTGCCTTGCCATCACGCCCCATCTTGACGGCCTGGCCGCAGACGATCACCTGGAAGTGTCGGCTGCGCACCGTGCTGTTGTTCCAGAGGCGGGTGAAAAGCTCTTCTGCCGCCGCATCGCTCCATTCCGGGCGCACACGTCGGGGATCCGCCTCATCCCGCTTGGTGTAGCCAAAGACGGGCATGTTCGCCTCCAGAGGCGGCAGTTCAGGATCTTCCTGCAGGGTCGCCGCATCGGCCGGGGAGAGCACGGCTTTTTCGGCCACCTCCGCCGGCGTGACATAAGGACGGTTTTGGATGATGGCCGAAGCAATGATGTCCGCCTGCGCCTTGGTGCGGCTGGTAGAGGCAGGCAGCAGGACGACGGGCTTATCCGGGGTGGGTTCGGTATCGTTGCTGTCTTTTTTGAGCAGCGGATCCGAAGACAGCCTGCCTGCGATGAGCGCCCGGAGCGTTTCACGGCTGGCCGTGTTGACATTCACATGGCCATCAATCCGCACGAGCGGCCCCGTAATGCGGGCAGCCTCCAGCGAGTTGCTGTCCCCACAATGGAACAAGTCTAACAAAGAGGAGGATGCCAGTCCGCGATGGACGGGGCGACCCGAATCCGGCTGGGCGCGATAGTCAGGACGGAAGAGGCTGTGCTCCATACGACCAATGCGCAGCGTGTTGCCGCCGCAGAATCGTTTGTGGGCGTCAAGTTCGTTGGAGCTGGGATCAATTTTAACTGCCCCAGGCCGGATGTCAGCATGCTCATCATATTCAAGGAGGTCGCCCTTGGGCATGTTGGAGTCGCTCCAAGTGGTGCCACGGGGGCTCCACATGACGGGATCGAAAATGTGTCCCAGTTCTGTGGTGCTGTAAAAACGTCCGGCATTGGAAATGCGCTGCACAAACTTCTGCCGTTCCGCCAGGCTGTTGGTGGGATTGACCGGCGATTGCATGGTGATGTCATCCGGATTGCGATCAAAAGAGCCGACGCGTGTCGGGCAAGGAAGGCTGTTGTGCCCGCCATCGGGCCAAAGGTAGGTGCGAGCCTCCCCGGCCAAGTTTTCAAAGCGGCGGAAGTTGCGCCCCCAGGGGCTGGAGCCGTCATCGTAGTCAATGACCTCCTGATGATAGTCAATGTAGTAGGCAGCGCGGGTATCGCCAACATTGAAGGCCCAGTCATTGTCACGCAGGCGGTAGGAGAGCCCGGGCTGGTTGACATTAAACCGCTGGCGCACGCTGAGATTGGAACTCATCTGATAACGTTCCACCGGAGCAAAGGGCATGTCCACGACGGTGTAGTCGTTGGTGCCGGACGGGCGGAAGGCGAGTCGGTAACGGCTTTCGCGGTCATCATTGCCGTTGGCGGGCTGGCCATAGTACTGCACCCCGGTGATGTTGCCCTCAGCGCCACCATCCAGCCTGAAGCGCACGGGCTCAAAGGCGATGACACGGATTTCGTTAGGCCGGAGGGTGATGGTCTGCGGAGTGAACCACATCCCATTCAATCCGGAGATTTCCTGGGGTCTGCCAGAGACAGTGAGGCCGAGAGAGGACATGACAGGGTAGCTGCGCAAGCCTACGGAGAAACGACCGCGATATTCGAAGCAGCAGCTTATCTCACCTGTGATTTCTTGGTTCGTCGGATTCCAAATTTCCACATAGTCGGTCAGGGAACATTCCACTTCGCGCGACAGGAAACGCTCAAACCGATGGCGCTGCCAGTATTCGTTCACCAGCGGGTGGGCATCGGTTCCGCGGTATTCGATGTTGGCTTCGGCTGATTCGCCGCCAGCACCGCCGAAGGCGACGTTGATGGAGGGGAGGGCATCCTTGTCTGCATAGTCGATCATGCCTGCCGCCAAGTTTTTGAGGTAGGCCATCTGGTGCTCGTCACGCTGGTTCAGCACCACCCGACGAGGCAGCGGATATCCGCCGCCACGCTGGCTGAATTCCGGCAGATAACGGTCAATGTGCCTGGCCATACGATCCACCTCAGTGGACATGGTGGCATGAGTCGTGGGGCCCACGTCTGCGCCGACCTTGTTCAAAACCTCGTTGAGGTTGATCTTGCGCTCGCCGCCGTAGGCGAAGCCCGGGCCATGAGGCACCAGGGCGAGTTCATCATAAGGTGTAAGGTAACCGGTGGTGTTTTCCTCAAGCGCACGCAACTGCTCATCGACCAGGGAGCCATTGGGAAGACGGGCCGTCGGGCCGCTCAACCGTACCGGGTCCAGGCCTGGCCATTCTGTGAGGGGATCGGGGGCGATCAGCAGTTCTCGCCACATGTCCGGACTGAAGGAGAGGCGCTTGGAATTGATGGCGGTCAGCCGCCTGTGCATGGCATTGATGCTCTGCGGCGTGCCGCCGGAGGTGAGCGGCTCCAGATCCGGCCGCAGGAGAGTCCAGACGGAAGAGGGGTTTCGCCGCCAGCGGCCGCCGGGATCGATGAACAGGCCTGGCACAAAAGGAATCGGCCCGGGCACCACTTCATTCACCAAGTCCGTGGGGTGATAAGGCATGTCCTTGTCGCGATCATGAATGCCAGCATTGGCCAGGCTGAGCTTGCCCTGCAGATCCTCCACATAGAAGGAATAACGGGCGACCAGTTTCTCCTCATCTTCCTCTCCCTCGGCCGCATCCTCGCCATCTGCCCCAGATTGGGCAGGGTCTGAAGGGAGGCGAAGCTGCATCCAGTAGCGAGGGACACGGGCCATCCAAGGGGCCGGAGCAGGAAGCTTTCGCGCTTCGATTTCGCTGGCCTCCACCGAAGGTCCGACGGCGGGATCTGTGGAAGGTTTCTTTTCGAACTCCGAAGCTGGCATTTGCAGCTTGTCACCCGCTGGCGGGCTGGCCACCCCTGAGGCCAGGGGCTGGTATTTCCACTGCTTGGCCGTGGCATCATAGTTGGCCACCATGAGCATTTCACGCGGACGTTGCTTCTCATCCAGCGCAGGCGAAAGGGGGGCAGAAAAGACCACCCCCAGTTCATCGGCCAACGCCCCTTGCAGCATGAGACCGACACGGTCGAGGCCGGACTGCACGGCAAGATCTGCCTGCTCCACGGCATCGTAGCTGGCGGAAGTCTGACTTTCGCGCGAGACAATCCCATAAAGGCCCACCACCAGGATGGTCACAGCCGCGAGGATGACCAAGGTCACCACCAGGGTAAAACCCCGCCTCGGTGGGCGACCGGGGCCACCCCCATCACCATTCAATGTTAGACTTCTCAAGCACTGCTCGGCGGCAGGACCTGAAGGATCACCAAGAGGAACGTGGGGGGGGGAGGTAAACATCAGGGGGATTATTTCTCAATCAGCAGGGAGGAAGTTCGGAACTGACCTTTCTTGCCAGGGACAGGCACGCGGATGAGACCGGCACCGACCGTTTCACCTGAAGGAAGTTCCTGAAGAAGGACGGCACTGGCCGCCGCTTTGCCGGCCAGAGTGCCCTCACTGGCTGGCAGTGTGAGCGTGCCAGTGAGGCTGCCATCGGCCTTGTTGACCTTGCCCGTCCATGCGGCGGGAGGTCCGCTGACCGGGGCCGAGGTCGTCAGGGAAAAGTTAGATGCGAGGGTGAAGGCGGTGGGCAGGACGATGGGCACACCGGTGGTGGAGCTCAGGCCCGCGCCCTCGATTTCTACATTCAAGGTCGAAGCTGTCAGGCCCAGGGCGGTTTCCAACTCTGAGGTTGTTTTGACGGTATCGAATGCCGAAGCGACTGGGGTGACTGGCAGCGGAGCGGCAAAGCCTGCATCGTAGCTCAGTTCTTTGGCATCGGCGGCCTTGAACCACCAAGTGCCAGGAACAAGCTGCTCAACAGTTGCTTCGGGCTGCCCCAAGTTTGGCAGAGGCATGACGCCGCCGAAGTAGGAGTCCACCTTGTTTTTGTAAGGCTGAGTCCAGACGAGAGTCTGCCCGGTCACGCCCAGATTGGCCGTGAGGACAAGGGCCTGTGTGTCGCCCAACTGGCCTTTGAGAGAGACAGCTCCTTTGGTGGTGACGGAGCCCTTTGCCCAACCGAACCCGGCGGGATATTCCACACCATCCTGCACGCCTGCATCCAGAACGAGGTTCAGCTTGCGAATAGCAGGCGGGCTGCCGCCCAGAGAAGCGAGGCGGAAGCCGCGCAGGTCACCAGTCACAGTTCCAGAAGCAAAGGTGCCGCTCACCAGTGCGGACTCCGCATTGATCGTCACGGTGACGTTGGCCTGGGGCACTGTTGTGGAGCCCTTGAAGACCATCTGGATTTCAGCCCGCTGACGGCCAGGGACCAGCACAAAGCTGCCCGTGCCGGGACGGCGGCCCTGACCGATGACTTCCAAAGATCCCGTCCACAGGCTAGGCCGTGTCGCGGTCAGCCGCAGGATGCCTTTGGGCAGGCCATTGGCATCTACCAGCAGCGCCTCATAACCGGCCAGCAGACGAGCCGGGAAGGCCTCAACCGTGAGCTGCAGGTTAAAGGATTTGAGCGGGATGGTCCCCTGCATGACCAGCAACTGCAGATCATAAAGCGACGCTGTGCCAGTGAGCACGCCGCTGAGACGGCCCGTGATTGCATTGAACGTTAGTCCAGCCGGCAGACGGCCCACGATCTTCAACGTCTGACCGGCCGCCGCAAAGGCACCGAGATTCAGGTCCACATAGTCACCGACGCGCAGGAAGGTATCGCCCCCCATACCGAGAAGAACTTCCTCGATATCGGTGAGGCCGTCACCGTCGCTGTCGGCCCCTGTCACCGGGGGCACCGTGTCCGCCCGCACGTTCACGTTCTGGACCCTCGTGTCCTGCAACGCTCCGGTCTCTTCAATTCGGTAGGCCTGCGCCAGGTTCCCATGTCGGTTCTGCACATGCCCAGCCAGCGATTCCTGCTCGCTCAGTCCATTGCCTGGAACTTGCTGGGCTGCTGTAAAGTCCAGTGCTTCGGACACCACTGCTCCCAGTGTCCCGTCTCCCAGCACATACCGGAAGTTTTCTCCATTCGCCTTCATCGGGTACCCGGCTTCTCCGTTGGCCAGGCCGTTCATCGTCACCACCCGGATCACCGCTGGCGCTCCCGGCAGCATTCCGCTCCCCAGGTTCCCCGCCTTGTACACCGGTGTCCCGGCGCTCCCGTCATCCTTCAGCAACGCGATCGACAGCACCCGTGATCCCACCGTCAGGTCTGGATCCCACGCGAACTGCACCCCGCCCAGCTGCGGGAACTGCGCCTGGTTGATCCCCTGCGACACGCCGTGTTCCAGGATCGCCTTCAGCCCTGCCGGCGTCGTTTCAAACACCATCAGCTTCTGGTTCCCTCTCAGGGCGTTTTCGATGTCCAGCTTTGATATGGCTCCGGCTGCCTTGCCCGCTGCCGCATTGGCCAACGTCGGGCCTTTTTCTGCCACGCCTCCCTGGCCGTTGATTGATCCCATCGGGCCGCTGATGCCTCCGGCATGTTTGAGCGACACGATGGCTTCGCTCCCTCCCACGATCTCTCTCACGGCCTGCTGGTTGGCATCCGCCACCAGGTTCCCCAGGTTCGTTTCCTGGCTGCGCACGCTCGGCGCCGCTCCTTCCAGATACACGGCGCTGTAGCCATACACAATGCTGTCCTTGGCCGTCATCACGGCCTGCACGGCATCGGTCACCTGCTTCACCTGCGCGCCTTTGGTTCCGGCGGCAAAGGCTGTCGTCGCGAGGTTCGCCTCGGCGACTCCCCAGGCGGCGGCCACGTTGGTTGCGGTCGCGGTATAGGCGCCGTTTTCTGGCAGGCGGTCCGGCAGGGAGCTGGTGATCAGCCTTCCTTCCAGGTCGAAGTCCACCACCAGGCGGCCCAGGTAGCTGTACTCGCTGTCCGTGTTGACGATGAGCAGCGGGGTGCCGTTGCGGTCTTCGGCCAGCAGCGGGTAAGTGTCTTCAAAGGTCGCTTCGTGGCCGGGGAAGGCCACCGCCGTGTCGTCGCTGTCGCCCAGACGGGTTTCGGATCCGGCGGCCACAATGATGTCCACGTCGGCCAGCTTCACGGCCAGCGCCCGTTCCAGGGCCAGGTCGTTGAGGTGGGACAGCAGCACGATCTTGCTGACACCTTCGCTGCCCAGCTCGTTGATGCTGGGCTGGATCTGGGCGGCCAGGACGTCGAGGTTCACGGTGTTGCCGCCTTTGACCACGGTGCCTTCCAGGCTCGTCAGCGAGGCCAGCAGCTGGGTGCTCACGCCGACCAGGCCGATCTTTTCACCGCCTTTGCTCACTACGGTCACGGGCACCAGGCGGCCCTTCACAGCAGCGGCTTCCGGCACCAGGCTGTCGTCGGTGTCCAGCGGGATGGCGCTCACCAGCCCGGAGAGCTGGCTGTCGGCGCTGAAGTCGAGGTTCAAGGACAGCAGCGGGAACTGCGCTCCCACCCAGGCCCCGGCGGGCTGCAGGGCATTGGCCAGGACGGCGGAGCCGAGGTCCCATTCGTGGTGGCCGAGGATGGCGGCTTCCACGCCGATGAGGTTGTGGATGGCGAGGTCCGGGCGCCCTGGGGCGGTGGCGGCGACGGAGGCCACGGCATTGAGCGCGGGATCTGCCCCGGCACTGAGGAAGGAACCGGGCAGGAAGCTGTCGCCACCGGAGACGATCAGGGTGTTGGTATAGTCCTGGTCAAAGGCATCCACCAAGGCGGCGAGGTTCGGCGCTGTTTGCGGCGCCAGCAGTCCGCCCTGCGCATCCGAGAAATGCAGCAGCTGAAGCGTGAAGCGGCTGACATTGAAGAGGCTGAGCGTGTTACTCGTCTCATTGGTGACCGCGATCATAGGCTGGCCATTCGGAGACTGGGCACCGGTGATGAAGGTGATGCCTTCAGGATTCATATCTGACGGCAGGCTGACAAACCCTGCCTGGGCGACACGGGCGGGATCCGTGATGTCAAAGACCATCACGCCACGGGCGCGCTCCAAGCCGACGAAGGCATACAAGCGGCCTTCGATTTCACCGATGGCCACGCCTTCGGGCTCTGCGGCCTTGTTGTCACTGCGGCCATCGTCCAGCCAAGGTTCCCCGAGGCTGGAGACCAAGCGCTCCATGAGATCTGCACTGTCATAGACGATTTCGCCAGCCGCATTCAGGATGGAGATGGAACGTCCGCCGTAAGCCAGGATGCGATCCACATCGCCATCATTGTCAGTATCACCACGCAGGCCCGCCGAATTGGACACCGTGAGGCGACCCAACTTGTTGTTAGCCTTCAGCTCTGCGGCATTCGGAAACACGGTGGGATCAAGGATATAACCGCCTGCGCCAACGCGGATGGTTTCCGTCTGGAAGTCATCGCGGTCATCGCCTTCGTTCGCGGTCACATAATAGGTTTGGCCCTTGGCCTGGAAGGCGGTAATGGCATCGGGCATGTAAAGGCCGAAAACAGGATTGCCCGTGGTCAGGAGGTTGGCACCCGTGCTGCCGCCTTCGGCATCGCGGTCACTGAAGTCGGCCAGCAGGGTGCTGAAGTCTTTTTCACCGAGAGGCCTGATGGAAGTGAAGGCCTTGGTGGTCAGATTCAGCACGGCCACAGCGTTGGCTTCCTGCAAGACCACCAGGGCGGTGAGATTGTCTGGAGCCACGGCGATGTATTCCGGCTCGAAATCGAGCGAAGGCAGGCGCAGAGTGCCGGAACCGGGCGGGTTTTCAAAAATCCGCACGCCCGCAGCCTTCAGCGCGGCAGCCTGGGCATCAAAGGCGGTGAAGCCCACGGTGGTCACCGTCGGAGCGGCGAAACCACCGGCGACCTCGATGATGGAAACCGAGCCCGGAGCGGTATCGGCACCACCTGCCTGCATTTCACCTTCATTGGCGGTGAGAACCCGGGCCCCGTTGGGCGTGAAGGTGATCATGTCTGGAAGCACGCCGACGGTCACGATGCTGAGCATTGCGCCACTGGCGGCATTGAGGAAGACGACGCGGCCCGGCTGATCCTTGACGGCATTCGGCACAGCCACAGCCACCACGCCATTGCGCACGGCCACGCTGGTGATGTCGGTGGAGGTGAGATTGAAAGGAGCCTGGGTGAAATTGACTGTGCCGAGATTCACCGGGAAGGCGGGATCATTCATCGCCAGGATCTGCAAGCCGACATTGCTGGTGACAAAGAGGCGCTTGCTGGCGGCGTCATAGGCGGAGATTTCAGAACCGGCCAAGGGGACGGTGGACACATGGGTGAACTGCAAAGGCCCACGGGTGGTGATGGCGGGTGCAGGAGGGGTGACCGACGTACCATTGATGATGCCGGGGGAGCCGACATCTGTGCCGACGGCGGCGAAATGGCCGCCGAGGCGGTAGCCATTGGCTGCCAGGTAACGCGGTGCCAGCTTGGTGGAAGCGGGATCATAAACCAGGGCGACAGAATCGCTGGCAGCCCCTGCCGAAGGCCCTGCCTGGCCACCCAAGGAAGGCAGGCCAAAGGTGCGAGTGAAGGCATTGGCAGCATAACCAAAAGTAAAGACTTCCACCTGGCTCTCTGTGTAAAGTGTGATGCTGTCATCGGCATCCAATGTGGGCGCACCCGATGTCTGGAGCACCTGCACCGTCGGAGCCAGGCCCCACCAGGCACGGAAGGCCACCGGATCTGCGGTGGTGATAATGACGGATTCACCGATCGCCATGGTGGTGCCCGCAGGGAGCTTCCAGGCCTGGGCGGCAGCCACATCGCGGCGACTGTCATCCCAGGTATAACTCTCCAGAGACACAACGCGGTTGCTGAAGTTGGTCAGCTCCCAGTAATCTGCTGCACCAGCCGGGGCTTCAGGGGACTGGCCGGACTGAACTTCGGTCAGGCGCAGGTCTGGCGGAGGCAGATCGCCATCATCCAGGACGGTCAGTTCCTGACGGGCCAAGGTAGAACCAGGAGCCAGGGCGGAGACCTGAACAGTCTGCGCGGCATCCACGAGGAAATCATTCACCGCCGTCACGGCAAAGGTCACCGACGACTGGCCTGCAGGAATCGTCACGAGTGCTGGCACGGTGACTTCGGAGACGTCACTGGAAAGAAGGGAAACTTCCAAAGCAGCCGTGGTATCGCCACTGCGGACCAGGATTCCAACCGACGCCGGATTGACGGAGCTTTCCAGGAAGACCTTCGGAGCGATGGCCAAAGAAAGGACCACAGCAGGTTCCTGCACAGGGCCGCCGCCATTGCCAGGGGAACCGACATCGTTACCTGTGACTGCGGTGACACCACCGTTGGTGCCTGCGCCTGCAAAGGCATATCGAGGCTGGATGTACCCAGAGGCAGCTTCCCAAACCAGCGCAGCCGTTGCCGCACCACCTGCGGATTCACCTGCATGTCCGCCGAGTGAAGGCAGACCGTTGCTGCGATTGAACCCCGACTGAGCATAAGATAGGGAAACCACCACCGTGCTGGCACTGTCGTAGAGGGTGATGCTGTCGTTGGCATCCAGGTCTGGAGCGCCGACGCTCTGGATCACCTGCACTGTCGGCTGAAGGCCCCACCAGGCGCGGAAAGTGGCAGGATCCGCCTTGGTGAAAATCACTGACTCACCAGCAGCGATGGTGGTGTCATTAGGGATGGCCCAGGCCAATGCTGTGGTAAAGCTGCGGCGGGAATCATCCCAGCGGTATCCGGACAGCGAGATGGGCGCTGCGCCCGCATTGGTCAGCTCCCAATAGTCCCCTGCCCCGACCGGGGCCGTGGCGGACTGGCTGGACTGCACTTCGGAGATGATGAGAGGAGATACATCCCCCACCTGCACCACCACGACATCAGAGGTCGTCACCAGGCCGGAGGCATCGGTCGCCACAGCGGTGAGGGAATAGGACCCAGCAGCAACACCCGTCCACTCAAACACGAACGGTGAAGCGGTCACTTCGCCAATTTTGTTAGCCCCTTCGAAGAACTCGACTTTCGTCACGCTGCCATCAACATCGGCAGCCGCCGCAGCCAGGAAAACGGATGTGCCGGGCAGGAAGCGGTCCCCTGCGAGTGGCCGCGTCAGGGCGACCTGAGGGGCCTGCCCAATCATGGGCGCACCATTGACCCACACGGGGCCGTTCACCAGAGTGCCACGGGTGCGTTTGCCCGCACTGCTGGAAGTCTGAATACCCCGAGCATCATCCAAGCCCAGCCGACCCACCAATCCGCCTGCATCCAGCACGAAGGCATCCCGGTGACTGAGGATATCTGTGGCCGAGCGAGCATAGTTCCAAATGCGCACCTCATCGATCACGCCTGGGAACGCACCCTGAGGCACACCGTCCGAAGCGAAGGCGGTGGCAATGCCAAAAGGCTGAATGCTGTCATAACGAGGCAGTGCCCCGGGGGTGCCCACCACAGTGCCTGCGGGTGCGCCATCCAGGTAGAACTCCCAGGTGCCCGTCGTGCCATTGTAGGTGACGGCAGCGTGATGCCATTGGCCATCCACCACTGGCGTATGTGTGGCCGTTGCCGAGAAGTCGGCCCCGCCTGCGACCCCATTGACCGGGAAGGCTTCAAACTGGGCGCTCAAAAGACCACCTGCTGTCAGGCCCAACCCATAGTTGATATCGAGCGTGCTGTTGTCCGCCTGGCCGCGGCCTTTGCTGATGAGAGGGAACAAGTTCCCCAGGCCACCCGCCACCACGCCCTGGCCTTCCTTGCGGAACCAGCACTCCAGGGTGAAGCCATTGGAAGGAGGTCCTCCAACGCCAAGCTCTGGTGCCGTGCCCAAGGTCACGTGATCATTGACACCGTCAAACCACAGAGCCGAGTTGGCCACAGGCACGTTGGGATCCAACGTGACAGACATCTGTACGGTGGCACTGGCCGTGAGGCCGTTGATATCCACAGCACGTGCCGTGTAACGATAGCTGCCAGCAGGCAGAGCATTCTGGGGCAGCTCGAAAGGAGCCGCAGTATCGGTAGCCGCCAGCACACCATTGATCAAAAACTCCACCCGATCGATGTTGCTATCTTCGTCGCTGGCTTCGGCTTCCACCGTGAAGGTGGCGGGAGTCACCAGGGAGTCTCCTTCCAGAGGAGCCTTGATGGAAACAGAAGGGGCTTTGAGCGCACGAAAGAAGGCAAAACTGAACATGTCTTCCGTTGCCGCACCGTTCTGAAGACCGGGAACCGGCGGGATCGTGGAACCCGTGGGAGGGGCCTGAATATCCCGGCTTTCAATGATGTAGCGGCTGTTCGCCGCATCCCACTGATAACTGACGAAGTTGTCGATGTTGTTGGCAGCTCCACCTTCGGGGCTGATGAGAAGTGTCCCCGTCTCAGGGCTGTGTCCGACAATCTTCAAGTACCAGCGTCCGGTAGGGCCTTTGGTAATTTGGGCAGGTCCAGCCAGCACGTCCGTTGTGGCATTGCTGTTCACCCGGCCGAGAGCGATCAGACCATCGGTATTGAGTGAGGCGGTTGGCAGGTAAACAAAAGCAATCGGGTCCTGCTCATTGGGAATGCTCGCGGCATTGTTGCCACGCACATAAAGGTTGAAGGTACCATCCGCATTGGCGCGGGAAGTGGCGTAGTTGGCTTCATCTTTGGCATGCGTGACCAGCAGTACACCATTCAAAGGAGAATACCCCCCTGCGGCAGGAGACTGGAGATCCAAAAGGAACACACCGGAGCCCAGCGTGCGGAATTCTGTCCCCAGGCGGATGCTCGCATGAGAACGCAACTGGTTTGTCAGCCCGCCGTTGGTCCCCGCTGCATTGCGGGCGAATCCCCCGAGCCAGCGACTATACGGGAAGAAACCTGCAGCGACATTCATGTTCACTTCCACCTGATGTGGGGTGTCATTTACCGGAATGAAGAAATTGGTGCCGGTGATTTCAGCACTGGAGGTCGCATAGAAGAGGCCCTGGGTGTCACCAAAAGCCGTATTGTCCCGTCCGTTCTCAGCCACACAAGTGATGAGGGTTCCAGCAGCGACATTGTTGGTGTTTTCAAACCTCAAAACATAGTCTCCCCGGCTTGAACCAGTCGCGACCGGAGTAAAAAAAGAGGAACTGCCGGCAGAGCGTGTCGGCGTCACTGAAGCAGCGGTATCGCCGCCGTCATTTTGCTGCACCAGGATGGTGCCGACTTGGGTTGTCTGCGCCAGAGCGCTGGACAAGGGCAAGGCAGCAAGGCTGAACAGCACCAGGAGAAGGGGGGATCTAACTTTCATCTTTCAGGAGATTCAATAAAGGGTTGGTGGTCAGCAAAGGATCAGCGCTGCAGCAGCAGGGACGCGGTTCGGAATTGCCCTTTCTTGCCAGGCACAGACACGCGGACGATGCCGCCGCCGATGGTGCCATCCGTCAGGCCACGGAGGAGGATGCCAGTTGCAGCCGCCTTACCTGGGAGGGTGTTTGCACTGGCTGGCAGCGTGAGCGTGCCGGTGAGACCGCCATCCGCCTTGTTAATCTTGCCTGTCCATGGGACAGGGGGACCATTGACTGGAGCAAAAGTCGTCAGTGAGAAGGTCGTGGCCAGCTTGAAAGCGGTGGGCAGGACGATCGGCACACCGGTGGTGGAGCTCAGGCCTGCGCCCTCGATTTCCACATTCAAGGTCGAAGCCGTCAGACCGAACAGCGACTCAAGCTCGACCGCTGTTTTCACAGGATCAAAAGCAGTGGCGATGGCACTGACAGGCAGCGGGGCTGCAAAGCCGGTGTCGTAGCTCAACTCTTTCGCATCTGCCGCTTTGAACCAGACGGCGCCGGACTCCAAAGCCGGTGTCATGGCCGCAGGCTGGCCGACATTAGGCACAGGCAACACACCGCCAAAGTAAGAGTCCACCTTGTTCTTGTAGGGCTGCACCCAGGCCAGGGACTGGCCGGTCACACCCAGCCGCAAGGAGAGCGTCATCTTCTGCCCATCGCCCAATTCGCCAGCCAGGTTCACGGCACCCTTGTTGGTGACCGTGCCTTTGGCCCAGCCCAGGCCAGCCGGATAGGCCACACCATCCTGGGTGCCTGCATCCAGCACCACATTCATGCGGCGGGTGGTCGGCGGGCTGGCCCCGAAGGTGGCCATGCGCATGCCGCGCACGGCACCATTGGAAGCTGTGCCGGTATGCGTGCCAGTCACCTGCGGGCTGTCAATGTCCAGGATCATCTGCACCGTGACTTCCGGCGTGGTGCGGCTGCTCTTGAAGACCATCGGCAGGCTCACCTGACGGCTGCCTGACATCAGTTCAAAACTTCCCTTGGACGAACGGCGGGCTGTGCCGCGCAGATCCAGCGTGGCCGACCACAGTCCCGACTGCGTCACCGTCACCCGCACGATGCCCTGAGGAACATCCGTGGCCGTCTCCAGCAAAGCTTCATAGCTGCCGAGCAGACGTGCCGGGAAAGCCTCCACCACCAGAGGCACAATGATCGTCTTGACGATCTTTCCACCGACCAGCACCTGCAGTTGCAGATCATAAAAAGCGGCGGTTCCACCCAGCACACCCGTGAGCTGTTTCGTGGTTGCATTGAATGTTAGTCCTGGCGGCAGGCGGCCCACGATCTTCAATGTCTGACCGGCCTGAGCATACAGACCCAGGTTCAAATTCACCCGTTCACCCACCCGAAGCCGTGTGGTGGGATTTCCACCCAGCATGATTTCCTCGATATCGGTGAGGCCGTCACCATCGCTGTCGGCTCCGGTCACCGGGGGCACCGTGTCCGCTCTCACGTTCACGTTCTGGACCCTCGTGTCCTGCAACGCTCCTGTTTCCTCCGCACGGTAGGCCTGCGCCAGGTTCCCATGTCGGGTCTGCACATGCCCAGCCAGTGATTCCTGCTCGCTCAGTCCATTGCCCGGCACCTGTGCGACTGCCGTATAGTCCAGCGCTTCGGACACCACCGCTCCCAGCGTTCCGTCTCCCAGCACATACCGGAAGTTTTCTCCGTTCGCTTTCATCGGGTACCCGGCTTCTCCGTTGGCCAGGCCGTTCATCGTCACCACCCGGATCACCGCTGGCGCTCCCGGCAGCATTCCGCTCCCCAGGTTCCCCGCCTTGTACACCGGTGTCCCGGCGCTCCCGTCATCCTTCAGCAACGCGATCGACAGCACCCGTGATCCCACCGTCAGGTCTGGATCCCACGCGAACTGCACCCCGCCCAGCTGCGGGAACTGCGCCTGGTTGATCCCCTGCGACACGCCGTGTTCCAGGATCGCCTTCAGCCCTGCCGGCGTCGTTTCAAACACCATCAGCTTCTGGTTCCCTCTCAGGGCGTTTTCGATGTCCAGCTTTGATATGGCTCCGGCTGCCTTGCCCGCTGCCGCATTGGCCAACGTCGGGCCTTTTTCTGCCACGCCTCCCTGGCCGTTGATTGATCCCATCGGGCCGCTGATGCCTCCGGCATGTTTGAGCGACACGATGGCTTCGCTCCCTCCCACGATCTCTCTCACGGCCTGCTGGTTGGCATCCGCCACCAGGTTCCCCAGGTTCGTTTCCTGGCTGCGCACGCTCGGCGCCGCTCCTTCCAGATACACGGCGCTGTAGCCATACACAATGCTGTCCTTGGCCGTCATCACGGCCTGCACGGCATCGGTCACCTGCTTCACCTGCGCGCCTTTGGTTCCGGCGGCAAAGGCTGTCGTCGCGAGGTTCGCCTCGGCGACTCCCCAGGCGGCGGCCACGTTGGTTGCGGTCGCGGTATAGGCGCCGTTTTCTGGCAGGCGGTCCGGCAGGGAGCTGGTGATCAGCCTTCCTTCCAGGTCGAAGTCCACCACCAGGCGGCCCAGGTAGCTGTACTCGCTGTCCGTGTTGACGATGAGCAGCGGGGTGCCGTTGCGGTCTTCGGCCAGCAGCGGGTAAGTGTCTTCAAAGGTCGCTTCGTGGCCGGGGAAGGCCACCGCCGTGTCGTCGCTGTCGCCCAGACGGGTTTCGGATCCGGCGGCCACAATGATGTCCACGTCGGCCAGCTTCACGGCCAGCGCCCGTTCCAGGGCCAGGTCGTTGAGGTGGGACAGCAGCACGATCTTGCTGACACCTTCGCTGCCCAGCTCGTTGATGCTGGGCTGGATCTGGGCGGCCAGGACGTCGAGGTTCACGGTGTTGCCGCCTTTGACCACGGTGCCTTCCAGGCTCGTCAGCGAGGCCAGCAGCTGGGTGCTCACGCCGACCAGGCCGATCTTTTCACCGCCTTTGCTCACTACGGTCACGGGCACCAGGCGGCCCTTCACAGCAGCGGCTTCCGGCACCAGGCTGTCGTCGGTGTCCAGCGGGATGGCGCTCACCAGCCCGGAGAGCTGGCTGTCGGCGCTGAAGTCGAGGTTCAAGGACAGCAGCGGGAACTGCGCTCCCACCCAGGCCCCGGCGGGCTGCAGGGCATTGGCCAGGACGGCGGAGCCGAGGTCCCATTCGTGGTGGCCGAGGATGGCGGCTTCCACGCCGATGAGGTTGTGGATGGCGAGGTCCGGGCGCCCTGGGGCGGTGGCGGCGACGGAGGCCACGGCATTGAGCGCGGGATCTGCCCCGGCACTGAGGAAGGAACC
This sequence comes from Verrucomicrobiota bacterium, assembly GCA_040386955.1. Classification (GTDB taxonomy): domain Bacteria; phylum Verrucomicrobiota; class Verrucomicrobiia; order Verrucomicrobiales; family Verrucomicrobiaceae; genus Prosthecobacter. The sequence continues at coordinate 565,916 of JAZKER010000002.1, read as the reverse complement.
GGGCAGGAAGCTGTCGCCACCGGAGACGATCAGGGTGTTGGTATAGTCCTGGTCAAAGGCATCCACCAAGGCGGCGAGGTTCGGCGCTGTTTGCGGCGCCAGCAGTCCGCCCTGCGCATCCGAAAAATGCAGCAGCTGAAGCGTGAATGACACAGGCACGGTGGCTGCACCACGGCCAGGGGAACCGATATCGGTCGCACCCGGTGCCTGGAAAGCCTGATAAGTGCCGACCTGAGCTGCCACGTAACGGGGAGAGATGACACCCGAAGGCACATCCCAGACGAGCGCATCAGTCGTGGCACCGCCACCCGAGACCCCCGCGTGACCTCCCAGTGCAGCCGAGCCATCTGGCCGCAGGAAGCCCTGTGCTGCGTAGCTAACAAAAAACAGTTCACGGCCCGTGTTATCAAACAAAGCAATGCCATCATTCTGGCCCAGCCCAGGAGCATCCACTGTCTGCAATACCTGCACCGTGGGCTCCAGCCCCCACCAAGTGCGGAAAGCGGCCGGATCTGCGGTGGTGATGATGATGGACTCACCCGCAGCGATGCTGGTTCCGTTCGGGAATGCCCATGGCTGGCCTTCCGCAAAAGAGCGGCTTTCATCATCCCAAGTGAAGCCGCTCAGGTTGACAGCGACTGTTCCGTGATTGGTCAGTTCCCAATAGTCTGCCGCGCCGAGAGCATCCGAAGGGCTGGAGTGAATTTCGGTAACAAAAAGTGTGGGCGGGGCCACGTCGCTATCGTCCTGAACGGAAAGGGTGGCAGCGGCCAGGGACACGCCCGGAGCCGTTGCGGTCAGCAAGACCTGTTGGGTGCCGTCTGCAAGGACGTCATTCACGGCGCTGACATCAAAGGTGGCGGCAGACTGCCCCGCAGGAATGACCACTGATGCTGGCACAGTCGCTTCAGACGCATCGCCAGAAACGAGCTGGACGGTGAGATCAGCCGCTACATCGCCATAACGCTCGACGGTACCGACAGCGGCAGCCGCGCCTGCACCTTCGCTGAAAGCAGCAGGTGCGACCTTCAGCAGCAGCAATGTGGCAGGATCCACGCCGGTGCCACCGGTGCCGCCTGGGGAACCCACATCGGTTCCCGTGGAGGCCTGAACGCCGCCGTTCACGCCCGAACTAGCGGCCATGTAACGGGGCAATCCACGACCCGAGTTTGGATCCCAGACCAAGGCTTCTGTGGCCAAACCACCGGCCGAAGCGCCCGCATGGCCCCCGAGAGATGGCTGACCATTGGAACGGGTGAACCCACCCGCTGCGTAGCTGAAGTAAAAAACTTCGGCACCGGCACTGTCGTAAAGCACGACGCCATCATTCAGACCCAAACCAGGAGCCCCGACAGACTGCAGGACGCGGGTGGTCGGTGGGAGACCCCACCAAGTTCTGAACAGACCGGGATCTGCCGGAGTGAAGACCACCGATTCACCAGGAGCGATGCCGGTGCCCTCGGGGAAAGCCCAGGCCAGAGCTGCATTGCGGTTGCGACCGGAATCATTCCAGGTGTATCCGGCCAGGGAGATGGTGTTGGAACCGAAATTTGTCAGTTCCCAGTAGTCCCCCACACCCACAGGGGCTGTGCCGGAGGGATTCGAATGCAATTCCGTCAGCAGCAGGTCTGAAGGCGTGATGACGGTGATGTTCACCATTTGCGCAGCGACGGCACCGTCGTCATCGGTGGCCATGGCACGGATCACACGCGTACCGGCCGGGGCACCGGACCACAGGAACTGATAAGGCGCACCCGCCAGCTCGGCCAGCTTGGTTTCGCCATCAAAGAACTCCACCTTCACGACATTGCCGTCCAGGTCACCTGCGGTGGCGGAGATCAGGATTGGCGTTTCGCTGCGGAACACTTGGTTAGACTTGGGCGAGTTCAGCACCAGTGAAGGGGCCTGATTGGTCAGCGGTGCGCCGGCCACCCACAGCGGCTGCCAGCCTGCGACGGGCAGACCACCTCCGTCCACGGGGCCTTTCACCTGGCCGACAAGGCCATCCACCGAACTGGTAACATTGACACCTGTGGCTTCATCCAAACCGAAACGCCCAACCAGCCCCGCAGCGGTGACCACCGAGGAATCTTTGGTCGAAGCAATGTCTGCCGCACTGCGGGCATAGTTCCATACACGCACCTCATCAATGGCGCCAAAGAAGGAGCCTGCGCGCTGGCCGGCCGTATTTAAAGCCGCCCCGATCGCGAACCGGTGATTGCTGTCATAACGCGGCATGGTCCCTGGCGGGGTGCTGCGGGTGGCGACTTGCACGCCATCCAGAAAGAGCTTCCATCCTCCAGCTTCGCCATCGTAAGTCACCGCCGCATGGTACCAGCGCCCGTCCTGAATCGGCTCATGCGTACCGAAAATCGGGAAGTTCGCCCCGCCCGCGACCACTCCCGGTGTCGGGAAAGCCTCGAAGTCGGCGCACAGCAGGCCATCCTGCGTGATGCCTACCAGATAGTTCGTATCCGTGTTGTTGTTGTCCGACTCACCGCGCCCCTTGGCAAAAAGCGGCTGCACCACAATCCCACCCACGCCGGAACTGGCCGTGGCCCCAAGGCCCTCCTTGCGAAACCAGGCTTCAAGCGTCAATCCCTTGGTGGGAGGCCCACCGACGCCGAACTGAGGGGCAGGATTTGTGGCCACATGCTCCACCAGGCCATCAAAGAAAAGCGCAGTCTGCTGAGGAGGATTCAGCGGATCCATCTGTACCACCGCCGTCACAGGCGAACTGCGGGGAGCCAGGCCGTCATTGTCCGTGGCGCGCGCCGTGTAGATGTATCGGCCACCGGCTAGATCAGTCTCCTGGACAGAATAAGGGGCCTCAGTATCCACCCCGATGTAGGTACCGTTCCGGAAGAACTCCACCTGGGCCACATTGCCATTAAAGTCAGAAGCATTGGCCGTCACGGCGAAGGTAGCAGGACTGGTATAGACCTGCCCCTCCGTCGGTGAAGTCACGAATACTTCCGGCAGAACAGGGGCGGCAAAAAATGCAAAGCTGAACATGTCCTCTTCAGCGTCTGCACCGCCCTGGAGCACAGGCAGAGTCGCGTCATTGATGATGTCCCGGCTCTCAATCACATACCGGCTGTTGGTCGCATCCCACTGATAGGACACGATGTTATCCATGTTGTTGACGGTGCCGCCTTCGGGACTGACGAGCAATGTTCCCGTCGCCGGACTGCCCCCGGTGATCTTCAGATACCACCGCCCATCGACATTGCCCTTTTCAATCTCAAAGCCGCCACCGGCTACATCGGTGGTTGCATCGTTGTTCACACGGCCCAGTGCCAGCAGGCCATCCGTGCCCACCTTGTTCACCGGCAAATAAACAAAGGTCACCGGGTCCTGCTCCGTGTCAGGACGGGAGAGGCTCGGGCTATTGGCACCGTTGTCGCGGATGTGAAGACGCCAGTTGACTGGCTCCCCCGTAATTTCGTCATTCTGCACCACGGAGGAGGCGTAATTGTCCTCATTTTTAGCATGGTTCACCAGCACGATGCCATTGGCAGGCGTGGCGGTGGGATCCACCGTGCGCAGGTCCAACTGAGTCACCCCAGAACCGATGTCAACGAGGTTGGCACTGAGACCCAAGCCCGCACTACCATTGAAACGGTTCAGCGGCAGACCATTGCCGCGGTCGCCGATCCAGCCCGTGCCCCCCAGCCACTTGTCATAAGGGAAGTAACCAAAAGAGATGTTCGCATTGACCTCCGAGCCCTGCGCGGCCCGCGCCATGGCGAAGAAATAAGCGGTGGGAGGATCCGTCCCCGTCGCCGTGGCCACTGAAACGGTGCTGTAAAAGGTACCAAACGCGTCGCCCACGGAACTGTTGTCGCGGCCATTCTCAGACACGGTAGCGATCAGCGTGCCAGAGGTAAAATCGTTCTCATTGAGAAAGCTGATGCCGTAATCCCCACGATTGGAGGCAAAAGTCACCGGTTCCCAGCGCAGCGTACTGCCAGGGCCACGAGACATCGTGATCGAGGTGGGCGTGTTCAGGTTGTCATTCTGGCGGACCACCAAGGTGCCAAACTGCGTGGATGGCGGTGGCGGCAGATCCTGAGCCACCGAAGACGATGGCAACAAAGCCAGAAGGACTGCCATCGCCAGCCAGAAGGCAAGGCACACACGGGTTTCAGCAGCGATCGAAGTTCTTGGGGGGCTCATAGTGACGAGCCGCCATACAAAGCACCACGAAAGCCTTTGGCGACGTGATTAGCGTGACGAAATTGACGATCAACACGTTACAGTTTTTTCACACTTCATGTTCGCGCCTTGGCATCGCCCAAACCTAACAAACAATGCAATGTGATAACACCTGCTGTCCCGCCCCATTCTGCCATGGATCTGTGTCCGGGTCACCTCTCCTGCGCATGACAGACAGCACGACAGCTTTGCCGCCGCTGCACAGGACAGCTTCTCGTCTTTTCCCCTCGGACCCACTTTTGGTCATCGGTCTCACCACTCCTTCGGAGTTCCATTCGCCAGCCCTTGGCAAGGCCGCTGTTCTTTCCACAAAAATGCTCCAATGATGCAATCACACAGCGTTCCCGCTGGAGGTGATCCGGCTCGTTTTTCCTGCCTTTTGTCTCGCCTTGATTTTCAAGGTGGTGGCAGAGGGCGGATTTGAACCGCCGACCAAAGGCTTATGAGTCCTCTGCTCTACCACTGAGCTACACTGCCGTGTGTTATTTTTATGGCTCCTGAGGTAGGGTTCGAACCTACGACCTAGTGGTTAACAGCCACCCGCTCTACCGCTGAGCTACTCAGGAGTGTGGTTCCGTTCTTGTGAAACGGGCCGCCATTCTGCACTGCCAGGACGCATCTGGCAAGCGATTGTTTTTATGTTTCACGCTTCTCTGGAGGGATGGCCAGATTCAGGCCTCTCTGTCCCGGAGTCCTCTCCGGGCGGCGATCAATCCATGCCGGGGCGCGAAAACGAAGGCCAGGACGAAAAACAGCGCCTGCGCCAGCACGATGCAGGCACCGGTGGAGCCATTGATGAAAAAACTCACGTAAACACCCAGGCAGCTCGCCAGCACGGAAGAGGCGGCCGCCAGGGCGAGCATCCAGTCGAAACGATCCGTCAGCAGCCGGGCGGTGCAGCCCGGGGTCACCAGCATGGCCACCACCAGGATGATGCCCACCGCCTGCATGGAGGCCACGATGGTGGCAGCCAGCAGGGAGAGGAACACATAGTAGATGGCCCGGGTGTTCAGGCCGATGGCACTGGCATGCGAGGGATCGAAGCAAAACAACAGCAGGTCTTTTCGCAGAAGCAGGAGGATGACCAGCGTGAGCCCGGCCGTGACCACGGTCTGGATCATGTCATCGCGCTCGATGCCGAGCACGTTGCCGAACAGGATGTGATTCAAATGCAGCTCGGACTGCACTTTGGAAAACATCACCAGCCCAAGGGCAAAGAGGCCGGTGAAGACGATGCCCATAACGGTGTCCTCCTTGATGCGGCTGTTGGCCTTGATCCAGCCTGTGGCGGTGGCACAGAGCAGGCCGGAAGCAAAGGCCCCGACGGGCAGGGGCAGCCCGGCCAGGTAGGCCAGCACCACTCCGGGAAGGACGGCGTGCGAGATGGCATCCCCCATCAGCGACCAGCCCTTGAGCACCAGATAACAGGACAGCACGGCGCAAACGGCCCCGACGAGCGCCGCGACCAGCAGCGCTTCGTTCATGAAGCTGTAAAGAAAGGGCTCGTACCAGCTCATGACAGGGAGGCTAGCTGACGTTGTGTGCGGGCGGCCAGCAGACCATGCTTGGGAGCCAGGACGAGGGCGGTCAGAAACACGGCCGTCTGCAATACGACGATGCAGCCGCCGGTGGAGCCATTCAGGTAATAGCTGACATAGGCTCCCGTAACTCCGCAGAACACGCCGGTGCCGGTGGCGATGCCGAGCATTTTGCCAAAGCGATCCGTCAGCAGATAAGCGGTGGCCCCTGGGGTCACCAGCATGGCCACGACCAGGCAGGCCCCCACGGTTTGCAGGGCCGCGACAGCGGTGGCCGACAGCAGGGCGAGGAGGAGGAAGTGCAGAAAGCGGGTATTCAGCCCGATGCTGCGCGCGTGGGTTTCATCAAAGCAGTAGAGCAGCAGGTCCTTCCACTTCAGCCCCAGGATCAAAATGGAGATGGCCGAGATGATGAGGACCTGGAGGATGTCCGGATCCGAGATGGCCAGGATATTGCCAAAGATGATGGTGCGGAGATTGAGGTTGCTCGGGTAAAGCGTGAGCAGCAGCAGGCCCGCCGCAAAGAAGGTGGTGAAGACCACGCCGATGACGGCATCCTCCCGCAGGCGCGAATGGGCCTTCACCCAGCCCATGCCCAGGGCGGCCAGCACCCCAGCGATGAAAGCTCCCACGGAGAAAGGCAGCCCGGCCATCCAGGCCAGCGAAACACCTGGCACCACCGCATGGGAAAGCGCATCCCCCATCAGCGACCAGCCTTTGAGGGTGATGAAGCAGGACAAAAAAGCGCACACCCCGCCGATGAGGCCGCTGACGAGGATGGCCTTGACCATGTACTCGTAGTGAAAGGGGGTGAGCAGTTCGTTCATTCCCCCACCTCCTTGGCCCGTTCCCGCACGAGGTTTTCGCGCCCCTGGCGGTCGGTGTATTCCAGGTGTCCGTCTTTGCCAAAGACAAGCGGGCGCTCATCATCCGTGAGGAGCTTCACCGTGCGGCCGTCGTGCTCCTGAATGGTGGACTGTTCGAAGTGGAACTGGCGCAGCACACCGCCGAAAGCATGGGTAAGGTTTTGCTCCGTGAAGACTTGATCCGTCGGACCGTAGGCGAGCACGGTGCGGTTGATGAGGACGACCTGGTCGCAGAATTCAGGCACGCTGCCCAGGTTGTGCGTGGAGACCAGGATGATGTGCCCCTCCTCCCGCAGAGAGCGCAGCAGCTCGATAATGGCCGTCTCCGTCTGCACATCCACGCCGGTGAACGGTTCGTCCAGCATCATGATGCGCCCCTTTTGGGCGAGGGCGCGGGCCAGGAAGACACGCTTTTTCTGCCCACCGGAGAGCTCGCCAATCTGGCGTTCCTTAAAGACCTCCATGCCCACGCGTTCCAGGCATTCCTGGGCGATGCGCTTGTCCTCGGCGCGGGGGATGCGCATGAAGTTCATGTGGCCGTAACGCCCCATCATCACCACGTCCCAGACGCTGACAGGGAAGGTCCAGTCCACCTCCTCACTCTGGGGCACATAGGCCACCAGCTTGTTGCGGCGAGCCACGGCAACGCTGTCTCCGGCGATGCGCACCTGCCCTTTGGCCGGCTTGAGAAAGCCCATGATGGACTTGAAAAGCGTGCTCTTGCCGCTGCCATTCACCCCCACCAGCGCGCAGATGGTCCCGGCCTGGAGGGTGAAGGAGGCATCCCGCAGCGCAATGTGCCCGTTTGCGTAGGCCACGGTGACATCGGCAACTTCGACAGAGAGCGGCGGGGGGACGGCAGACATGGAAATCAGGGAGCGGTGAATGCCTTCACGATGGTGTCGGCATTGTATTGCAGCAATTTCAGATACGTGGGTGCCGGACCTTCGTTGCCTGTCAATGAGTCCACATAGAGCACGCCGCCATAACGTGCACCCGTTTCCTTGGCCACCTGGCGCATGGCTTTGTCACTGACGGTGCTTTCGGAAAAGACCACGGGAATGCGCTGGGCGCGCACGGTGTCCATGACCTTCTGCACCTGCTGGGGGGTGCCTTCTTCATCGGCATTGATCGGCCATAGATAGAGCTCCTTCATCGCGTAGTTGCGGGTCAAATAAGAGAAGGCTCCCTCGCAGCTTACGAGCCAGCGTTGCTCCGCAGGCAGGGTCTCCAGCTTTTTCCGGACAGGCTCGTCCACCGCCTTCAGCTTTTCGGTGTAGGCGGCGGCATTGGCATTGTAAGCCGCCTCGTTCGCGGGATCGGTTTTCACCAGGGCCCGGCGGATGTTCTCGACATACACAATGGCATTGGCAGGGGACATCCAGGAATGTGGGTTGGGCTTGCCCGTGTAGGGGCCTTCGCCGATGCCGATGGGCTCGATGCCCTCGGTCAGCACCACGCTGGGCACGTCTTTCACCTGCTGGAGAAATTTTTCAAACCAGCGTTCCAGTCCCATGCCGTTCCACAGCACCAGATCGGCGCGCTGCGCTTTCACGAGGTCCAGAGGGGTGGGCTCATAGTCATGGATCTCCGCACCGGGTTTGGTGATGGATTCCACGATGGCCACATCCCCAGCCACATTTTGGGCCATGTCCTGGATGATGGTGAAGGTAGTGAGGATGCGTTTGGGACCACCCTTGGCCGGGGTGGAGGAGGGACCGCAGGAAGCCAGAGAAGCTGCCAATAGAAGAAGGAAGAAGCGATGTTTCATGGTAGCAAAAATTAGAAGCGGAAGCTCACGCCGGAAAAGACCCCAAAGTCAGGGGCGGGACGGTTCAACCCGATGCGTACGCCCGCATCGAAGACCAGGTTGTCCGTCACGGCCAGGGTCAGCCCCGCATCAAAAAGGGCCATGTAATCCGCATCCTCTCCGGCGATGCCGACCAGCTCCAAGTACATGCCCAGGTCCTCCGTAAGGCCGAAACCGAGGGTGGCGGAATGCAGGAACTCGAGGTCCTGGCCCCCCGTCTCCACGTCATGCACAATGTCCACCTGAGCCATCAGGCCGAGATTCAGGCGCTCAGTAAGGCTCACGGAAAAAGGCACGATCAGCCCGCCCTCCCAGACTTCGGAGCTCAGCTCCGCCCCGGTGGGAATGGTGACATAAGGCATCAGGGCCAGCGCAGTCTGCCCAGAATCGTTGCCCCAGAGGTTTTTCTTCAGCCGCACGGTCACATCTCCGAAACCGGAGAACCGATCCGACTGGGCACCGTCCTTCAGCCGCACCTCCTGGTAGCTGTTGAAGACAACCTGGAGATCCACATCCGGAGCCAGACCTGCCTTCAGATTGACCTGCCCCAGCACCCAGGATTCCACCTGCTCCCCCTCAAAGCTGTCGCGCTCGTAGTCGAAGAAGCTCATCTCCACCTGAAACATCCCGGCCGGCACGGTGATGGGAGACTCGGTGGTGTCTGGGCGGTCCGTGCTCATGGGCCGGACTTCAGACAAGGCAGGCGAAAGCGGCGGCGGGGAGCCTGCGTGACAGAAGGCTGCCGTAAGCAGCAGGAGGAAGATGGAGGAGATATTGGCTGACATGATAATGTTAGGTCAGGCTAAATTCATCAGCCTGGGCTACTTCACAACCAAAAAGTTAGCCCAGACTAACTTTTGTTTTCCAGCCTGTCAGAAATCCATTTTTCCTTCTCTCTCCCTGATGTATGGGTTTGGAGATGCCTGCCAAGCGCAAAGAAACCACCGCCCATGTCCACTCCCCGGCCATTGAGGACTACCTGGAACAGATCCACAATCTGATCGAGGGGAAAGGCTATGCACGGGTAGTGGACATCGCGCAGAATCTGAGCATCTCCCAGGCCAGCGTGACCAACATGATCCAGAAACTGGATGCTGAAGGTTACCTCGTTTACGAACGTTACCGGGGCGTGGTGCTGACCGAGGAGGGGCGCAAGATCGGCCAGGAGATCGCCCGCCGCCATGAGGTGCTGACCCGGCTTTTGTCCACCTTTGGCCTGGATGCAGAAACGGTGCACCACGATGTGGAAGGCATGGAGCACCACATCAGCCGCCAGACACTGGACGTGCTGACGCTGCTGATGGAGGAACTGGAGGGAAACCCGGACCTGCTGAAGAAGCTGAAACGCAAAATGACCCGCCCGTGAAAACGGACGTATTCGTGATGATTTAAGCCTTGGTGTCTGGCCGCCGCTGTGCATCATAGGAGCCATGAAACTTCCTATCCTCATCCTCATCATCGCGACTGTCGGCCTGGCACTGACAAATCCCACGGAGGCTGAATTCCGCGAACACGTGCGCCAGAAGGCTGGCATCGCAGGCACGGTGGGCCTGGCCGTGGCAGATATGGTCTCCGGCGGAAAGCAGGGGGCCATCCAGCGCCAGAACTACATCGTCGCCAGCAAGTTTTATGTGGGCGGCGACGGCGTGCTCCCTCGCGAAGACCTCGCCTGGGGTGTGGCCGGGAAGTTTATCGAGATCAAGAAGTAGTCTCCCTGGACGCAAGAAGTGCCCCTCCACGCGCGACAGGTTCTGATGCGTCCCTTTTTCGCCCTGCTGGTCCTCGCCCTTTGCCCCCTCGTGCGCGGCGAGGCACCGCCGCTCCAGCAATGGATTGATGAAGCCATCCAGGCAGGCGGCGGCATCGTCACAGTGCCTGAAGGGACTCATGTTCTGGACCAGGGGCTCATCCTCAACAAGGCCAAAAAACTGGCCCTCCGGGGCGTGAACAAGGAGCGGTGCATCTTGAAGCTGCGGCCCCCGGCAGCTCTCGCCCAGCCCTCGCACCTCATCGCCATCACGGGGACCTGCGAAACGCTGGAAATCGCCAATCTCACCCTGGATGGATCCTTTGAAAACAAAGGCCAGGTGACCGACCTGATCCGGGTGAATGGCATGACGGCCCCGGCAAACGCCTCCCTCAAAGACATCACCATCCGCGACTGTCTGCTGCAAAACTTTTTAGGAAGCGGTGTGCTCATCCACAACACGGAAGGCGGCGTGGTCGAACGATGCAGCTTCCGGGACGGCGGAGCCCAAGCGGTCGGGTTCTGGAATTTCTCCAAAGGCTGCATCGCCCGTGGCAATCGCATCACCCGAGTCAGCAAGGCCTTTGATCTTCTCAACTCCAGTGCCTGCCTGATCGAAGGCAACGAAGTGGGCGAATGTGAAACCGGAGTGAGCATCTTGAACGAATACCCCGCGACTGACAAGGAACGCCACATCCTCCGCAACAATGGCTTTTCCAACTCGTTCCTTTTTGTCCAACCCGGTAGCACACCGCAACCGTTGACCGAGGCCAATGACGGTCTCATCCCCTTCCCCAAAAACTGATCCTCCCCCAGCACCTTTCAGCCTCCTCATGAAGTCCGCCCTCCTCCTCAGCCTGTTTCTGGCCACGTCCTGCTTAGTCGCTCAGGAACCCACGCCTCGTCCGAGCCCGCAGCGTTTTGCCAAGGAAATCGCCGCCTTTGCCGCGAAGCCAGCCGACAAGGGAGGCATCATCTTCACAGGCAGTTCCAGCATCCGTCTGTGGAAGACCCTCAAAGAAGATTTCCCAGGGCTGCCCGTCCTGAACCGCGGCTTTGGCGGCAGCGTGGCCAATGATCTCATCGTTCACTTCGACACGGTGGTGGGCCGCCATGAACCCAAGCTGCTGGTGACCTACACAGGCAGCAATGACATCAATGCCAAACTGACGCCACAGGAAGCCCTGGCCGACTACACCCGGTTTCTGGACATGGTGCATGAAAAGCTGCCGAAAACCCGCGTCATCGTCACCTCCGTGAAGATCGGTGAAAAACGGATCGCCCAGATTCCGCAGGTGGAGGAGCTCAACCGCCTGCTGCAGGCGTGGATCCAGGGCAAGGACTGGGTGCGCTATGTGGACTGCACCAGCTACCTGGCGGATGAAAAGGGACACCCCATCCGCAAATACTACGTCAAGGATCTGCTGCACCTCAGCCCTGCCGGCTATGCCAAGTGGACCCAGACCCTGGACCCCATCCTGCGTGAAGAATGGGCCAAGGTCTCCCAGCCCTGACAGCGATCGGCCGTCCGGGCGGGAGACCTCCGGGTGGCCTCAGTCAATGAAGGAACAGATGTACTCGCAGATGCCTGCGGTGACAGCGATGTCGAAACCCGACTTGGCCGGCACGTCGAAGTACTCACCGCCATTGTAAACGGTCTTCTCCTCGCTGCCGTCGAGTTTGACCTCGCAGGTGCCGGCGACGATTTCCATGCGCTCGGCCTTGTCGGTGCCGAAGTGGTAGGACCCGGCATAGATCAGACCCAGCGTCTTTTTGCTGCCGTCAGGGAACAGGACGCTATGGCTGACGACTTTGCCGTCAAAATAGATGTTGGCTTTGGTGACGGCGGTGACGTTGGTAAACTCGGCTGGAATGGCGGACATGAGGCGCGCAGAATGGCAAGAGTTCCGCCAGGCTCAAGCGCCACCTTGCCCAATTCTGGACCCCCGCCGGGTTTCTTTCGCCTTGGAACGAGGGGCATCCCGCCCCATTACTCCGACAGTTCTTTGGGCGAGCGGTGCAACCGAGGTTTGAAAGGCTCGGTGAGCGCCGTTTCAAAATGATAGCCGCCCGCGAAGTCTTCGAGGCTGTCTCCCTCGTTTTTGCCGAAGTAGCTGGTCTCGATGAGGTTATAAACGATGTTCCCCACATCCTCTCCCTGGTGAAGACCCCATTCGTTCAGAATGGTGAAGGCCATCGGCCCATATTCGGCAATGGCATGCTGGCGCACTCCTTCCAGGACTTCCTGGCCAGTGACATGCTGGTCCTCCTGCCCTTCGCGAAAGTGCTTTACCGCGACATGCAGAGCATCCCGCACAAACTCATAAGCATGAGGGTGATAGCGGGGATCTTTCTCTACTGCCTGGTGAATGGCATAGTGGAAGGGGAGGTCGGACATACCTGAGATACGAGCGTCACTTGGTAATCTCCGAACCGGAAAGGGACAACTCCAAATCAAACGCAAACAGCCTGAGAGGGCAAAAGCCTCTCAAGCTGCGGGGTGGGATCAACCGAGGAGACTCACTGCCAGCCGTGGGCATTGCGCACCTTGATCATGGCCTCGAGAATCTTGTTCCAGGTGTCTGGCTTCTCGAGCATGGCGTTCGGGAACATGCAGCCGTCCCAGCAGATGTGCTGGATGCCACGGCTCTGGGCATCCTTGAGCCAGTAACCGGCGGCTTTGGTGATGTCCAGTTTGCCATTGGGATCGTCAGCCGGGCAGTGTTTGCCCGTCTTGTCGTGAGAACCGGCACCGTGCACCTGGCCGTCATTTTGCGCGACATGGAAGTCAATGGTCCAGGGGCGCAGCTTGTCGGTCATCTTCTCATAGGCCGCCCAGAAATCCGCATCGCTGTAGCCTTCTTGGACGAGGGCGTGCTCAGGCGCATTGTATCCGAGGGTGTAGAGGTAGGTGTGGGCCAGATCGGCCTGGAAACCAAAGGATTCCGGCATGCCCACGCCTTCCAGGACATCCAGCATGTCCTTCCAGGAATGCATGCCTGCCCAACAAATTTCGCCTTCGGCAGCGAGACGTTCACCATGATCAGCGGCGATTTTGGCCGCCTTCTGGAAGGTATCCACAATGCGGGCGGTGTTCACCGTTGGGTTTTCGCGCCATTTGGCCACGCCAAACTCGGCGGAGTCCACACGGATAACGCCATATTTGCGCACGCCATGCTCATTGAAGACCTTGGCAATGCGGCAGGCGACCTTCACGGCATCAAGAAACTTGGCCTGGGATGCATCGTCGCCCATGGCAGAATCACCGACGGTGCCCGGCCAGACTGGAGCCACGAGGGAACCGACATCGAAGCCTTTGCCTGCAATGAGGTCAGCGATCTTCTTCAGTTCGTCGTCGCTGGCAGTCGGGTCCGTGTGCGGATGGAAAAGGAAATAGTCGATGCCTTCGAACTTCTGCCCGCCGACTTCAGCCGCAGCGGTGAGGTCCAGCATGCGTTCAAGGCTGATCGGCGGCTCCTGCCCCTCCCCGTCACCTTTGCCCACCAGTCCGGGCCACATTGCATTATGAAGTTTTGGCTTGGAATTACTCATAGGATTTTAAAATCAGAAGTCGATGGTTGTGAAGAATGGACGGAAAAAAGGGAAGTAAAAACGATCCGTCCAAGGATCAAATTACGCAGTTTGTGCAGCCTTTCCCCGGGCACAGCCTCAAAAGTGGCAGGCGGAAATCAGCTCTGCTTTTTGGGCTCTTCCTCATCCCAGTTCGCATCGTAGTAACTGGAGGAGTAGTAGTAATAATGGTAGTGATTGGCCCTTTTGGCAAAGTCCACACCGTTGAGCACAAAACCGTAGAAGTGACCGCCGAGTTTCTTCAGGGACTGGACGGCTTCCTCGACATCCTTGCGCAGGGTGACGCCGCAGCGCACAACAATGACGATGCCTTCGGCATGGTGCTGGAGGAAGGCGGTCTCGCTCAATCCCAGAACAGGTGGGGTGTCCAGAATGATGCGGTCATACTTCTTTTTCAGCTCTTCGAGCAGGGCGGCGAACACACCGGAATTCAGCAACTCAGTCGTTCCCGGAACGACGGCACCACGGGAAATCGTCCACAGATTGTCCGTGGGGGACTTTTTGATGCATTCGTCCAGAGTGGCGCGGCCAGTCAGAAGATCGGTCATGCCGACGGCATTGGAGGCACCGACCACATTGTGAACGCGACCGCGACGAAGATCGCAATCAATCAGCAAGGTGCGATCGCCAAGGGAGGAAAAGGCCCAGGAGATGTTGGCTGAGACGGTCGTCTTGCCTTCACCCGGGCGGGCACTGGTGATCATGATGACACGACCATCTCCTTTGGGGCCCTGGTTGAGCAGGATGCTGCTGCGGATCAGGCGGAAGTTTTCCAGGAGAGCATTGGGCACGGTGGAGCCAATGGCCGGAGACCGGTTCAGCTCTTCAAGGATTTTAGGGTCCGTGAGAGGCACCAGGCCGATGCCTGTGATGCCGAGGCTGCCTTCAAATTCGTTCAGTTCGACCACGGAGCTATCGAAACGCTTGAGCAGGAATGGCACGCCACCCGCCAGTCCCAGCCCGAGAAGCGCCCCCATCATCAGGAGTTTGGACTTGTTGGGCGAAATGGGCACGCCATCGCGCAGATTGGTGAACCCACGAAACTCCAGGGTGAGCGAAGAGCTGTCGGAATCGAACTCCAGGCTTTCCACTCGCTGGCTGAGCTTTTCGTAAGCCTTGTCCCAGGCAAGCTGGCTTTTTTCCAGCAGGTCGTAGTCCTGCTTTTTGATATCAAAGGTCTTGGTGGAGAGATGATATTCGGGAAGTTTGCTTTCCAGTTCCTGGACTTTTTCCGCCAAGCGGTCTTTTTCCAGGGCAAAGGCGGACAAGGCCACTTTCAATTCGATTTCGAGAGCGGCTTCGACCTGATTGAGCTCGTCCACCAGCTTCAGCACCTCGGGATGGCCATCCAGGAATTTGAGCCGGGCAAAACGGATCTTCTCTTCGAGGGAACGCTTGTTTTTCTCAAGTTCCTGCCAGGGTTTCAGACCGTCCACCATGTTAGGCTGGACCACCAACTGGGTGACTTTTTTATCCGTGGAAGGACTGCTGAAGGTAAATGGCGCAGCCCCACCCGCCTTGCGAACCACACGCCCGGCTTCAAGCGGGTCTTTTTCCCCCTCCGTGAAACTGGTGACGAGCGACAGCTTGCCGACGACATCCAGAGCGCTCTGCTGCTGGGTAAGCACCCCGTTGATTTCTTCATGTTCCTTCAGGCGGTACTTCGTCCTGACGATGTCCACTGGGATGTTGCTCAGCCGCTCCATCTCAATCTGCGCGCTGGCGAGAGCACTTTGCTCCTCAAACTTCAGCTTGTTGTCCAACTGCTCCGAGACCTTTTTGCGGACTTCATTGATCTCCTGCGCATAGCGTTTGATGGCCTGCTCGCGGTATTCATCACGCATTTTGAGGCGGACCTCTTCAAAAACTTCGACGAGAGCCTTGGGCATGTCCCGGACAACTTCCGGCGACAGGGACACGATGAGGATTTCCAGGTGGCTTTGATCCAGCATCGTGACGCGGCAAACCCGCAACACCGTATCCCGGAGGTAATCGTAGGTAGTGGTGGAGTCGGCGATGCCAATTTTTTTGGCGGCTTCCAAAACCAGATAACCGGACATCATCTGATCCGAAAGGGCCCGGAGCTGACGGTAAGTGCGGTCTCCATCCGGCAGACCCTGGGCGGCATCATTGGCGACAATGAAGGAATTCACCCGGACGAGGGACTGGGACTGATAGGCCGCACTGGCGTAAACAAAGTAGCAGGTGGCTGCCAGAACCCCGTTCATCATCAGGATGAGCATGAGACGCCAATACTCATCGTACCCCAAAATGATCCGCATGATGGTGGAGCCATCGAGCTTCGAAGACTTGGAACTGGAACTGTTTGCTTTAGAATTCATAGCATGAAAAGCCACCTGATGCGGGAAGCCTGCCGCGACAGTCGCAACGGTTCAACATGGCAGCTTCAGTGTGCGGCGGCACCCAATAATGTGATTAAAATCCGAAGACTTTTTCAGGCACGTTGATGATGTCACCCTCGGCAATGCCCGGGTCTTCAGCCTCGCCCTTCATGATGGGGCGCATGTCGATGACAGACTTCTTGCGACGTCCGTTGGCATCGAATCTGAAAATTTCAACCTTGTCCAAAGTCGCAAACTTGCCGAGACCACCGCTGATGAGCAGGGCTTCATAAACACCCACCGTCTTGCCCGGAGGAACAGGGATGGCATGGCCTCCCGTGCGCGGGACGCTGCCCGTGATGTAAATGAGAACGCGAGGGATGCTGGCCGCCGCTGCACCACCGGCACCCGCTGCCGTCGAATTGGCCAGGCTTGGGGTACGCTCAACAATGACCGTGGCTTCTTTGAGCTGGGTCTTCAGCAGAAATTCCCGAACGCGAGGTTCGGCCTCTTCACGGGACAGCCCGGCGACATTCACGCGGCCAGCGCGTGGAATGACGATGTACCCACCTTCCCTCACCAGATAACTGCCATTGAGGGTGAGATCTTCCTTCACGAACAGCTCAAGCTGGTCACCCGCGAGAAACACCGGACGCGCCGGCGCTGGCGGTGCTCCCGCAACCCTTGGGGCCACGGGCATGAGGTCTTCAGTAGGCTCGGTAGTGCATTGAGGAAGCAACGAAATCAGCAGCAGTACCCCGCAGAGTTTCGAGGGAGAGTTAAAACGGGTAAACGTCATCACGGGCAGTCTAAATCTGGTCCTAAATCGTCTGGCTGGTAAAATACGGAGGAGGATTGACAAAAATTTATCAATCCTCCTCGAAACTGAGAAATGAGCGATCTAATTAATAGCCGCCATTTGGACTCACCCAGACGCCTTCGTTGTTGCCGTTGATGAATTCTTTAGGAGACGGGGTTGGCTGGACCGTGAAAAGAATGTGGTCAAAGCTGGTCCGGAAGCTCTTGAAAAAAGGCTTTTTCTCAGGAGCTGGCTCAGGAGTTTTGCCGGAGGTCTTGCCCGATGTTTTGCCGGAGGTCAGATCTGCATAACCAGCTTCACCGATAGCGCGGTGAGAGCAGGTGATCAGGAGACGGACATCACCAGTGTGGATGGGGGAGGAAGAAACACCTTCCACAAACACAAAACGAGGGACTTCCAGAGGAAGGTTGTAAGGGTAGGTCTTGTACTGGGTGGCGAACTCGACCACACGCTTGGCAGGATCTCTGGAATCCAGAAGAAGCTGCTTTTTGGAGGAGTCTTTCCAGACGCGGATGTGGCCCATGGAGGCGATTTCCTCATCAAAGGAAGCAAATTCACCGGTTTTGGCCGAGCGATTGATGCCTTCGACTTCCAGGGTGACGACCACTTCGCCATCGAAGTCAATGCGGTAAGGAACCAAGCGGATCACCACACGGGTGCGCTCGCCCACGCCAAGAATCATCCCGGGAGGGGTGGCTTCGAAGGCGCCGTTGTCGGCAGGATCGGTGTTGCTGATGGTACCGTCATGGTTCATGTCGGCATCCATGTCCATCTTGGCGATCTGACGCTCGCGGTCACGCCAGCTGTTGACGCGCTGACCGAAATATTTGTGGAAATCGGCTGGGATGTCCCGGTTGGTTTGCAAAGCAGGAGGAGCCGGCTCGACCACACCTTTAGGATCACCTGCAAGTGCGGACATGGTGGAACCGAGCACCAGGGCGGAGATCACGTTCGTCAGTCTGTTTGATTTCATGTTGGAATACCGTTTACCTGTTTTCATAGATTTCTCAAGTTTTGAAGTGCGTTCGGGGCGTCTCGTCGAGGGCGAAAAAATTAGAAGTAGCGGCGCATGGAGACGCCAAAGAAGTGTTCGGTGAACGGGTTGATGTCACTGTTCATCTCCTCGTATTGGTAGAAGACGTTGCCGGTCAGGCGGTGGCTGAACTGCTGATTAACTTCCACACGATACAGCCAGCGAGAAGAATCGTCGGTGGTGCTGGACTGGTCGATCTGCTCATAGAGAGCCATGCCGCGGATGGCAGTGAAATCCAGAGGGAGGTAGGTCATGGTCAGACCTGCGCCGAAACGGTCACGGACTGGGAAGCGATCGTTAACCGAGGTTTCATTTTCGGCGTATTGCATGAAGGCGTCAATATTGAACCGGGAGGTGATTCTCTGGTCGATCCCGTAACGGCCGTAAGTGGAGCGCCGGGTGTCGGACTGAAACTCATTGTATTGGTAGCCTTGACCCACAGCCAGATAATGGCGGGTGGAGCGGGTGATGGTGTGATCCAATTCAAATCTCCAGGTAAAGTCGTTGGTTTCAGGAGCATCACCTGTGCGGAATGCATAACCGGCGGCACCGAGCCAGTTGAGGTTTTCTGTCAGGCGGCCTGTGAGCTGCAGTTCAAGCAGATGAAGCAGGCTGCGGTAGCCGTCGTTGGAAACGTATTCGTAGCTGAAGCGAGGAGCAAAAGGAATGGTGGAGCCTTCATACTGCATGTACAATTCCAAATAATCGCGGGTGCCGTGGTTATCGAAGGAGAAGCTGGTCCAGTAATCCGAGTGCTCAATGCCGGATCCGAAACGCCACTGGTTGTCAAACACTGGCCGGGAAGCCCACAAACCGACGGTATTGACGAAGAACGCCTGATTGCTGCTGTAGAAGTCGTTGGAGCGGTCGGACTGGAAACCAAAATAGTAACGGCCGGCGCGATCAATGCCCGGAGAGTCGGCATCCACAAAAACGTCCAGGCCGGAACGACCGATGAATTCGTCGAAGAACAGGATTTCCCACTCACCCAGCTGCTCATTGAGGTTAAAGCGGAAGAGGAGACCTGGATTGGCGGCATTGCCAAGGCGGAAGGCCAACTCATTTTCCATGGGGAGGTAAATGAGGTTAGCCGCGACCGAGAGATAGATCGAATCCGAAAGGCGGAGCAGACCGCGAACACCAACTTCAACGAAGGCTGCCCAGCCGTCATCATTCTGGTCGAGTTCGGTTCCGGGCAATTCACCATTGAAGTCCGAAAAGATCACGCCAGCACCAGCGAAGAGAATGTCGAAATAAAGCGGACCCGCCTTGATGTGGGCCAGCTCAGGATTGAACTCGCGGGTCAGAATGTTGAAGTTGCCATCGACCGTGAAGGAAGCGCGCTGCAATCTGTCGGTCTCAACCGTAAAAGCATCATGCCCGGTGAAAACACCCAATCCTTTATTGATGGGGCGGAAGAAATTCTGATTCCGCTGATAAAAATCAGGGTTGTTATCATAATAACGGAACAGGTCTGTGGCCACCAATCCACGGGTATCGGGACCTTCGACGGAATCAGGCGAGAACCCAATTCCCAAACTTCTTGAATCCGCAGCACCGCGCAGAAGCGTATCTTCTGCAATGGTAGGAAAATATCCAACCGATTGTGCTTCAGTTGCGGGCAAGCCCGGCTCCGCAGCGAAGCTGTGTTGCGCTGTCACCACAGTGCCGACAAGTCCAACAAGACCGAGCAAGCGTTTGGCGGATTGAAAAAAGAGATTTTTTTGCATTGCCATAAATTTTAGAAGGAATCGAAGCTTGCACCCTGCCTTATGCAGACCGCTTGGAGAAAAGACCGAATTGTTTCAACGAGGTGAGGTCCGCAAGTGTCAAACTGTGAACACAATGTGCCAAAATCCCAAGGAAAGGAACAAACACCACCACTAATATCCAAAGAAAACGAGCCTTACCACTGCGAACGGTGGACCAAACGCTGGTAATCGTCACCAGCACACTGAGAACATAGATCGCCAACAGAGCCCAGAGGATCTCTGGGATGACATTTTGCGCGTCAAGCGTCAAAAGGCGGATCAAGATGTTAATCATACTGTGCAGTACGCGATTTTGCCGACGGGGTTACAAAGATTGGAAGAAAAAGGAAGATTTTAGAATCGAAAAATCTTTCGTGGCTGCGCGTATCAAAATTGAGGTGTAGATAAAATATCTAGGCTTTAGTTTCTGCTGAATGCCAGGAATGTATTGAACGGAAAAGGAATGTCAAATTTAAGCGTCTCCTTTTGTTTCGTGCAGCAAAGTTTAAACCAGCTTTTCGCCAATTGATCCATTCGTGATCTGGAACTGAGGAATGCGAGGGAAGAACAGGACTTCCATGTGTGAAAACTTCATTTTGTTACGGAATATATGGTTTATGACGATGATGTGGAGCTGGCAAGCAAAAATCATTCCACATGGAGGCATCGTCTTTTTTAAAGCAGGCCAAATGCCTGATGCACAGAGCTAGAGATGATCCATTTTGTCCCTCCCCATTGTGTAACAAGTGTGGCAAGGCGTTGCATTTGCCACACTGAATAAAGAAAACACCCGCTGAAGCGCAAAGGAATTTCCAGCTCCGCCCCCAAGGTCGCTATAAACTGTCCGAAAAAAACCGGTTTCCATGAAGCGCCTAGCAGACAGATCAAATTAATCCATTCGAGAGGAGCTGAGGGTTTAACTTTTGTTGCAGCCGTTTAACCAGCCCTGCTGAAACTGGTGGTGAACGCAATTAACAAATTCCACCGACAAAAACCGAGAGGTGTCGTTCGGACAGGAGCCCACTCGCCGACGCCTCATTCACAGGAATGCACGTCACTTTTTAATCTGCCTCCTCAGAAATCAGCAACCGTACCATTTCCTTGGCGTGCGGATCTTTATCAGCGGCGAATTTTGACGCCTGAACAAAAGGCAGGAAAGACTCTTGGCTCAGACTGCGCTTCGTCGTAGTTTGAAACGATCCCTATCAATCCTATGAGCCTATCTACTGCCGCGCCCTCCAGTGCACCTGATGAGACCACACTTTGGCAGGGACACACCTCCCAGTGGGTCCATTTTTGGTATTATTTTTTCTGCGTGCTGCTCGCCATCGCCTGTGCAGTGGGAGCCGCTTTCACCGCAGGACTGTCGGCGATCGGACTGGTGGTTCCACTGCTGATGTGGGTGGTGCGCTGGTGGGTTACCAAATGCACGTCGTATGAGTTGACGACGCAGCGCCTCAAAATCAGCAGCGGTGTACTGAACCGGAAGCTTGATGAGCTGGAACTTTTCCGAGTGAAAGACTATGCCATGGATCAGCCCCTGTTTCTGCGCATCCTGGGCCTGGGCAACTTGACCCTGGTGACCTCTGACGCGAGCAGCCCGCAAATTGCCATCAAGGCGATTCCGCAGGTGGAAGATGTGCGTGAAAAATTGCGGACAGCCGTCCAGGCAGAACGTGACCGGAAACGCGTGCGGGAGCTGGATGTGGACGGCAGTGAAGGTGCCCTGACCTGAGCCAAAGCGAGGCGGGTCTGAAGATATCCTAGAACGAGTGGCTCATGAATAGCCTGCGGTCTCCAGGATCTGGACGGACCCAGATCCTCAGGTGTTTTTTTCTTTGCCAGTCATATCTGGCAGCGGGAAGGAAATCTGCCGGGACTGTTCCCGGCAGTTCAATGGTCACCCGACACGCCTCAAAGCCCCCAGCCGGAGCGATACTCTCGGGTCCACAGCTTCTCACCTTCCGGATTGTCGATCATGCGGCCTGTTTTAGGATCGCAGCGAACGACGGTGTTGGTGCGATAGGCGATGTTTCCCAGGTGGCAGAGCATGGTGCTCTTCTGGCCTTCATCAATGGGGCTGTTCAGCTTGGCCTTGCCACGGATGGCATCGAGGAAATTTCCCATGTGGGCGGGGTCACCACCGCCAGCACCTTTGCCCTGGCTGATTTCCTTGCCTTTGGGGTCGTAGATCGTCCAGGAATCGCGGCCGATGCCCATGGTGCCGTTGTCCCCGTAGAAGACCACTTCAGCCAGGGGTTTCTCCGCTGCACGTGGGTGGCAGCTGCTGCACTCCCAGCTCATGCCTGCATGGCCAAAGTCATAGACGGCGGTGCCAGTGTCCGGGGTCTCCTGGACGTCATCATAAAAGTACCGACCGCCATTGTAGGTGACCTTCAGCGGATAGTCGCCCTTGATGCCCCAACGCAGGATGTCGAGGGTGTGGATGCCGTTGTTGCCCAGCTCTCCATTGCCCCAATGCCACAGCCAGTGCCAGTCGTAGTGAGCATATTTTTTGATGTCGTGCTTGGCATCGTCCGGCACGGGTCCCTGCCAGAGATTCCAGTCCATGTCAGCGGGTGCGGGCTGCACAGGCGCGCCCACTTCCTTGCGTGAGTTGTAGTAAAATCCGCGCCCGTAACGGACGGGGCCAATCACGCCGCCGTGCAGGGCTTCGATGGCCTCCTTCATCCAGGTACGGCGCTGATTGCCCATCTGCACGACACGATCGTATTTTTTCATGGCGGCCACTAGGGCCTCGGCTTCGCCAGGGTTCTGGCTGCCGGGTTTTTCAACATAGACATGTTTGCCTGCCTGCATGGCCAGGATGGCCATGGGAGTGTGCCAGAAATTCGGAGTGGCGATAAAGACGGCATCCACGGATTTGTCTTCGAGGATTTTGCGAAAGTCCTTCACGCCCTGGCATGAGACGGCCTGCTGATCCGCCACCACTTTGAGACCTTTTTCCAGGCGGTTGGAATCGGTCTCTGCCAGGTAGGCGATTTCCACATCCGGCAGCTTCAGCAGGGCCTGCACGTGGGCCATGCCACGGCCCAGGGCCACGACGGCGACCTTGAGCTTTTTACCCGCCTGATCCGCAGCACGCAGCCGGGTGAGGGAGGAGAAGGCGGCGGTGATCCCAAGGGCAGACGTTTGATGGAGAAGGGTACGGCGATTCATGATCAGCAGAGGAATCGCGCCCCTGGCCCGTGGTCTTTCTCGGTGAAAGGCACGGGCTCTGATACTTTTCGCACGTTAGCCGTTCCAGACGAACGACACGGGCTTATCAATGTCCGGATGCACGCTGTGATGCACGGGGCAAGCAAGGGCGGTAGCCTCAAGGATCTTGCGGTCGGGATGGGTTTCGGGAAAGGGGATTTCAATGACGATGGGGAGGCGCACGATGCGGCGAGGGGAGTCCTCACTCATGTGTTTCTCCACACTGACTTTCATGCCCACGAGGTCGTAACCCTTTTGCTGGGCCTTGATGTTCATGACAGTGGCCATGCAGGTGGCCAGCGCGGTGGCGACGAGGTCCGTGGGAGAAAAGGATTCACCTTTGCCGTGATTGTCCACGGGAGCATCCGTGACAAACTGGTTCTGGGAAGGACCGTGGGTGGCGCGGCAACGAAGTCCGCCTTCATAATCAACAGTGATGGAAACAGCCATGCGGTTGAATTACCTGAGCGATGCTGAAAAGGAAAGTCTGGATGTGAGAGACTTGCGCCAAAGCCAGAGGCCCAGTCCTACCATGACGAATGCGCTGCCCCCAACCCAGAACCAGGGGATCGATCTCGGGATGAAGATCGGGGGGGTGCTTTCGCCTTCGATGAGCATCATCCACTGAGCCTGTTTGCCAGGCAGGTGCTCATCCCGGGTCCACAGCAAGACGTCGTGGAGGTTGCCCTCCGGCACGGCCAGGGAGAGTTCATCCACATCGGCCTGCCACTGCCAGAGGGCAGTGAGGAGTTGGTGCGGCTGCCCATCAGGAGCAGGCGCGAAAGCGGTAGGCGCCTGCGGATCCCATTCAACGCGGCGTTCCATCTTCAGCGGTGCCAGTTCTTCCAAAGTTCTCCCCTGCCCTCTTGAGCGGACCTGGAGGATCTTTCGCAGGGCCTCACGGGCAGCGGCTTCATCGGCAATAAGCGGGTTGCCGCCATAGTCCGCCGTGATTTCCAAATGAAGGGCGTCGCCCTTGACCTCCAGCCGGGCGACGAGGAACTCGCAGGCATGGCCGAAAGCAAACAGGGGGGCCATCACGGCTCCCCCTGCGAGAATGAAAAGAATGAGAGACCGGCGGCTCATTTCTTGTTCCAGCGCAGCACACGGCCAAAGACATTCCACTCGGTCTCCAGGATGTTGCCCTGGTTGTCAAAGGTGATGCCGTGAGGGGAGGTGACGGTACCCTGCGTCCAGTCGGGTGGGGTGACCTTGGGAGTATTGGTCTGGCCAGGGGTGTCATTGACACCGAGGGAGGCCACCTGCTTGCCTTCCTTGTCCCAGACGCTCACACGTCCGGCGATTTCCGCCACGCACATGAGGTCGCCATGGAAGGAGGCACTGCTCGGGCGGCGCAGGCCTTCGCTGGCGATGATGCTGATGAGGTTGCCCGCCAAGTCCAGGTGCAGGAGACGGTTGTTGCCACGGTCACAGGCCAGGATGCGAGCGGGCTCAAAACGACGGTCAATGAAGATCTTGTGGGTGTTGGCCAGCTTCAAAGGCTCCACAGGGCCGCCAAACACGGTCTTGTACTTGCCCGCGCGATCAAAGACAAAGATCCAGCTCTGACCGTAGCCATCCACCACGTAGATGTCGCCATTGGGGGCGACATCACAATTGGTTAGGGCGAGGCCTTTCGGGCCGGCCTTGCCTTCGGGGAAGGCGCTGGTGGGGATTTCCAGGACGATGCTGCCATCCAGCTTGGCCTTGATGACTTTTTTCTCGCCCAGAACGGCCGCGAAAATGAATTCCTCGCCGTCATCCTTGCGGATGACAAAGCCATGGAGGGAATTGGGCAGCTTGAGAGCCTTGATGAACTTGCCATCGGCCCCATAGACCTGCACGCCCGCGTCCTTGTTTTCCGGGCCCTGGACGCTCACGTAAAAGTGACCGGCGCTGTCACAGGCGATTTCACCATGGCCGTTGCCGATGGTTTCCTTGCCAGGAGGCGGAGTGATGAAATTGGGGGCGAATTCATAGGCCACTTCAGCAGCGGCGGTACTGCCCATGGCCAGGGCAGTGAGGAGGGAAAGGATGGGATGACGCATAACGCAGGCCATTCCAAACGAAGCGAGCCCCCCGGGTCAATCACCAAGGCATGATGTATCCGGTTTTATCCTGTGTGTCATCCTGCGGCGCATGCCCTTGCTTGCAATGCGGCCCTGCTGCCCCACCTTGGGCCTGTGCTCCGCCTGCTGCTGCCTTTCGCCCTTTGCGTATGCCTGATCTCAGGCCTGCGGGCGCAGACTTTTGAGGAGACGCTGGGGCTGCAGCCGAGCTACCTGACGATGGAGGAGGCGCTGCACAAGGTGCTGGAAAAGAGCCTGGATGTGAAGATCGAGTGGCTGAACTGGGCCGTGGCGGATGCGCAGACGGACGCAGCCTGGGGCAAGTTTGAACCGGCATATTTCCTGAACTCCACCTGGCGGGAATCCAACCTGCCGCAGAATGCGCTGGAGTATGTACAGACGGGCGGCTCCCTGATACCCCTGGATGAGCCAAACCTGTTCAAGCAGCAGAGCTTTCTGAGCCAGACGGGCATCGAGGGCCTGCTGCCGCTGGGCACGCAGTACCGCCTCTTTGCCAGCCTGGGTGAATTTCGCAATGACCTGAACCGCCAGCAGCCGCCGGCCATCTTTTACCCTGAATATGCGGCGGCGGTGGGGGTGACGCTGACCCAGCCTCTGCTGCGTGGTTTTGGCCCCAGCGTGAATCTGGCCGAGGTAAGGGTGAGCCGGAGGAACGAGGCCATCGCCGATCATCAATGGGAAACGCGGCTGCAGCGGGCCATTGCCCAGGTGATGCTGGAGTATTACGACCTCATTTTCGCCGTGGAGAATCTGGCGGTGCGGCGGGATGTGGTGATCTTTGCCCAAAAGCTGGTGACGGAAAATGAAAAACGGCTGGAGGCCGGGCAACTCTCCCCAGCGGATGTGCAGGAGGCGGAAGTGGCCGTGGCCGTGGCGCGCGAGGAGGTGATCGCCGCCCTCAGCTTTGCGGTGGAAAAACAGCGCAACATCAAGGGCCAGATCCTCAGCTCTCTCGATGAAGGTGGCGGCCTGATCTTTCTGCCCCGGGATTCGCTGCCAATGATCGCTCCGCGCACCGAGCGGAACACTCTTTTGCAATCGGCACTGGCACGGCGGCCCGACCATCGTGCCGCCATCGAGGAGGCCGAAAAACAGGCCATCATTGTCAAATATACCCGCAACCAACTCCTGCCGCGGCTGGATCTCCAGGCGACGCTGACGGCGAATGGGCTGAGCGGTGACCGCAGCGGGGCCTATCAGCGCGCCTTTGACCGCCAGGGCTACGACACCCAGGTGGGCTTTCAGTTTTCCATTCCGTTAGGCAACCGCACGGCCAAAGCGAACAGCGCGGTGGCGGAAAGTCGCGAACAGCAGTCCATCCTGAACATTGCGAGGTCGGAGCTGAATGTGTCCGTGGAGATTGACACTGTCATCGCACAGGTGAAGGCGGCCAAGGCGAGGCTGGACTCCACTCGCGAATCCGTGCGCCTGGGTGAACGCCTGCTGGAGACCGAGCAGAAGCGGCTGGGCGAAGGCGTGGCGCGCACCTTTGATGTCCTGAAAGCCCGGCGCGATGTGGCGGATGCGCGCACGCGCCAGATCGCGGCGCTGGCGGATTACAATAAGGCGGCCACGCAACTGGCCCTGGTGAGCGGCAGCCTGCTGGAGCGGCAGGGCATCCGCATTGACCGCAGCCGCCGCCAGCCCCAGGCCGTGAAAAACCGACGCTGAACTGTCCATGCCGCCCCCTTCCCAAGAACGTCAGCAGGCGCTGCAGGCCCTTTCCGCCGAGCTGTCCCGGATCGCCGGACAAAATGCCAGCGAAGCGGACATCTATCAGGCCATTCTTCAGCGACTGGCCGGCTCCACCGAGGCTTTGGGCGGGGCCATCTGGCTGGTCGCGCAGCGATCGGGCCAAGAGATCTCCCTCCGGTTAGGCGCGGGACTGGAGGTTGAGGCAGCCGCAGGCGCACCGGAGACGGAGCAACGCCAGCAGACGCTGCGGGCGGCGACGGAAATCATCCTCTCCTCACAACCCCTGGTGCTGATGCCATCTCCACCAGATCAAGGACCTGTCACTCCAGGGGTACTGGTGAACCTGGGGCCGCATGCCATCATCGGCGCCCCGCTGCGCAGCGGGGACGATCACCTGGGAGCCGTGCAACTGTGGTTCCCCGCCCAGAGCGACCCGAAGAAACTGGCGGAGCTGGTGCTGATGATTCAGGCGCTGATGACGGAGCTGGGGCCGCGCCTGCGCTCCCGTCAATTGCGCGAACTGGGAGCCC
Source organism: Verrucomicrobiota bacterium (assembly GCA_040386955.1). Classification (GTDB taxonomy): domain Bacteria; phylum Verrucomicrobiota; class Verrucomicrobiia; order Verrucomicrobiales; family Verrucomicrobiaceae; genus Prosthecobacter. The sequence goes on along the minus strand of JAZKER010000002.1, from coordinate 538,666 downwards.
AAAGCCAGCGCCAGCAACGGCTGCTGCAACTGGCCTCCGATTTGACTGGAGTGCTGGATGCGGAGACAGGAGCCAAGCTGGCCACGGCCCATGCACGCGAATTGTTAGGCATCAACCGGGTCAGCATCCTCGTCCACGAAGGGGACCGCTGGCGGGTGGTGGCGATCTCCGGTCAAGAATCGGTGGATAAACGCAGCCGGCTGGTGACGGAGATGCTGGCCTTCGTCGCCCGCCAATCCAAAGACCAGCCCTGGGTGGTGCTAGCGGCAGAGGAACCTTACTTTCTCGACAGCCAGATGCAGTCTGCGGCGCTGGTTCCCCTGCGGGATGGGGCCGAAGGACGGGTGCTGGGCACGCTGCTGTGCGAAAGCACGGATCCTGCCAGCTTCGGCACTGCCGGGGCACCCGGAGATCCCCGCCCCCCTGCCCTGGTGCTGGCCCAGTGGCTGGCCAACCTGGCAGGGAAGTCGCTGAATGCGGCGCTGGCTCATCAGGCGATGCCGTTTGGCAAATCCCTGGCCAAAGTGGGCCGCTGGCAGCAGGAAGTCTCGGCCACACGCAAACGGCGTTGGCTCTTCAAAACGGCGCTCTTCATGGGCCTGGTGATTCTCGCGGCCCTGTGGCCGATGAAAGTTCGCGTCGAAGGTGACTGCACCTTGCTGCCGCAGAAACGGGCGCTTGTGACGGCGGAGGCACCGGGGCGGATCGAAGAAGTGCTGGTGCGTGAAGGCGACCGCCTAACCAAAAATCAAATCATCGCACGCCTCGACATTCGGCGGCTGCAAAACGAGCTGGACACCACCACGCAGACTCGCAAGCGCCTGGAAGCTGAGGCTGAGCGGCAGCGCGGCCAGGGCAAAGAAGCGCTGGCACGAATGGCCACGCTGGAGGCCCAGGCCCAGGCCGAGATGGAAAAACGGCTGCAGATGGAGATCGAACTGGCGCAACTGCGCTCCCCCCTGGACGGCATCGTGATGACCAAGGACGTGCATTTGAAAAACGGCACCTTCCTGCAAGCCGGCGAAGTGATGGCGGAGGTGGCCAGCGTGGATGCCTGGGATCTGCGCATCGAAATCGCCGAGGCAGACATCAGCCTGATCGAAGAATCCCTGGATGGGCCTCCCCCCCTGCCTGTGGACTACCTGCTCTACACCCAGAGTGCCCGCGAACTGCACGGCCAGCTCACCAGCAAGCAACAGATCAGCCCGGCCCTGCAGTCAGGGCCAGATGGAGGCCGCTTCAGCCTCACCTTGCCGAAAGTGGAAATTCCTGAACCCTTGCAGCCGCTGATGCGCCCCGGCCTAACCGGACGTGCAAAAATCGAGCTTGGGCGCAAGCCCGCAGGGGCGGTGCTGCTGCGCAAATTCACGCGCTGGCTGCGGATGCGCTGGTGGATCTAGCTATTTGACCGGTCGTACTTCGAGCGCACTGAATTCGGCCCAGCAGGGCTTCTTTGGAGCCCAGGAGGTATCACCGCCGCCATGGAAGGTTTCAAAATAAAGGCTGTCCACGCCGAAGGTGTCGGCGCTGCGCCATTCCATGTCCGTCTGCTCTACCATGAGTTTTTCCGGCTGGGCTGGCAGGGTGATCCAGACACGCAGCGTGCCGTCTTTTTTCCCAGGCTGATTCATCGTGACGGCGAGGCGCACCTGAACAGGCTGGTCCGTAGGAAAGCGAAAATCGGCGGGAAAAGGAAAGCTGTGGCCATAGTCTTCGGGCTGGTTTTTGTGGTAGATGTAGGCCTCGCCCCGGCCATCGCGCCGCCACATGAGGCGCGCGGAAAAACCGTTCGTCCCATCGGCACGACGCCCGCCGCTGACGTTGTCCGGGCCGCCGCAGAACCCTGGCAGCTTGCCACCTTTGATGAACTCAAAGTGAGGGCTAAAACGCAGGGTGTAGCGCAGCTCTGCCGCCTCATGCGTGCCGATAGGCCAGCGCCAGCCTGCACCGCCTTTCTCGGGGCCGATCTGGCCTGGGGCAAAGTGAACACGAAGGGAGGGAGTCAGATCCGTTTTGACCAGCTCCACCCGCCCTGGGGCAATGCCACCCTCAAAAGCGCAACCGGGCCAATCCTTTTTCCACTGGGCTTTGGTGTAAATGCCAGGAGAGCCAGCCAAACTGACTACAAGCGGTAGTTCAGCGCCCTGAGCGCAGGCTGAGCAGGCGATGAGGAGAAAGACGGGGAGACGAAAGTTCACTTCCCCCACACAAGGCCTAACCTGCAACGAGGGAAAGGGCGGAGTTGCAGCTTTTTGTTGTCTGGAAGAATGCGGAAAATCACAAAAAGTTCCTCCATTCCTCTGCATGAACCGAACATTGACACCCGTTCTCCTCAAGACAAAGTCTGAATCATCCAGCGAAAAAATCTTATGCGCACTGTCCTTCATTTTCCGCCTCTACGCATCTCGGCTTTCATGGCCCTGGCACTGGCTGCGAACCTGCAGGCTGAGCCACGCACCTTCACCAGCCCGGATGGGCGCACCCTGCAGGCTGACGTTCAGTCTGCCACGACCGACATGGTGACCCTGAAACTGGCCAACGGCGCCCCCCTGACGGTGCAGATCAGCAAATTCAGCGAGGCCGACCAGACCTACATTGCGGAATGGCGCAAGGCGAACCCGACGGCGATCAAATACAACTTCGCCACGAGCTTCACCAAGGACAAGCGGGACAGCAGCAAGTCGAGCCGCAACAACGAAGAGATCACCACCGATACCTGGGCCTGCAACGTCAAGCTGGCCAACCGGTCCAACCAAACCCTGGATGGGCTCAAAATGGATTATGAGATCTACTACACCCAGGTCACCGGAAAACAGGCGGTGACGCGCAAGATGACGGGCCAAGCCGATGTTCCCAGCATCAAGCATCTGGAGGAACTGGTCGTGCCGACCCGTGAACTGAAGCTCACTACATCGAAGCTGGAAGGCGGTTATTATTATCTGGATGGGTCACGCTCCCGCCAGAAAGACGCCATCGAAGGCGTGGCTATCAAACTGACCCACGACGGCAAAATGGTCTATGAATGGGCTTCCGCCGGGGTGCCTAAAGACCGAGGCGCAACCGCCGAGGGGACCAGCGGCTCGCTTGCCAAATAACCAGCCCTCCTGATGTCGAATCAGGTTTTTTTGACCTCATCCTGGATGCGGGAAGGAGTGGGAATCTTGAGCTTTTCTTCGAGTTCCTTCAGCGTATTGATCAGTGAAGGAGTGCGCTGATTTTTGTCATAGGAATCCTTCAGCAAAGCATAGGCTTTCTGCCACAGCACAGGATCTTCTGTGAGGGCGTATTGATACGCGGCAAGACGGGCAAAGTGGAGCCGTTGGGTGATGCGATACACCTCCATGTAAGCATCCGCAGCGAGTTTGGGCTCGCGCGAGCGGCGCTCATAGGTTTCTCCGAGACTTTTCCAAAGCAGGGCGCTGTTTGGCAAAAGATGCAGGCCCTGTTTCAGGATATCTACGCCACGCTGAATGTGGTCCTTATAAAGCTTCTCGCGCACAGCGGCGTTGAGCTTCGGATTGTTCCGATAGTTCGAAGCTGCGTTGTAGGCCATGTGCCAGGCGGCCTCGTCCCAATAGCGCTCGTAACGAGGCTGGAGACTGGTGGTTAGGGTGAAGTAGGTGTCCACCTTTGCCCAGTCCACATTTGTCCAGGCTGTGTAGGCTTGCAGGTAGGTGATGCTGGCCACGAGGGATCGCAGCCCGCCGAGCGAGGCGGCAAAGCCCATCTGGCCGATGCTGTCCCGCACGCTCATGTCCAGGGGCGGGCTGAGCAGCTTCGCCTCACGCAGGTAGCGGGTGGCCGCCTGCTCGACGGGCAGTTTCAGCCCGCCCAGGACGAGCAGAACCAGGAGCGCTTGGAGTTTGCGTTTCATTTACAGCTCCTTCTCGACGAACAATAGGTGTGACACGACGCAGTAGCCCACAACATACATGGCCGAGGTACCCAGCATGACCTGAACCGCGCCCCAGGTGACGGATTCCCCCTGAATGACGTTTTCCACAATGTCGAACACACCGAGATCGGGTGTCAGGATGGCGAGTAGGGCGGAAAGACTTTGTTCCATCAATGCGGTCATTTTGCCATTGAGGAAAAACTCCCGCATGAGTGTCTGCCCGTGGCCGATGATGACCACACAACTGCTGATGACCACGGTGAAAAGGGTGCTGCTGGCGAAGCAGGATACCATGAGAGCGAGGGCGGAGACCACGGCTGCCTTGAGGAAGATAGCCAGGACACCGAGATGGAGATTCCACGTCAGACCTTGCTTGGCAACATAGGTCTCAATCTGCGCCAGGTCCTCGGGCCGCTGGGCATTGAGGGACTGCACCATTTGAGCGAGCAGCAGCTTTTCCCGCAGCCAAAGCACGACACTGAAAGCGGCATCCATGAGAATGAGACCGCCCCCGATGAGGAGCAGCACGCCCAGGAGCTTGCCCAGCAGGTACTCATAACGAGGGACCGGCTTGGACAAGATGGTGTAAAGCGTGCGGTCCTCCAGATCCCGGGGCAGGAGCAAGGCGGTGGCGACGATGCCGATAACGACGCTGAAGATCTGCAGGGCACCGAAGGACACGTCCTTGAGCTGTTTCAACTGTTGCTCAGGATTCAGCAGCGGCGAGGCAAAACTGGCAGCCACCACGATGACGCTGAAGACGCCCAGAAAGGCGAGGATCTTCATGCGCATGAGCTGGGTCACCGTGGCTGTCGCCAGGGTCCAGATGCGGGCGGGCGAGAAATTGGAATGCGACATAGCGGGGGAAAATTCGGGGGCGCAGACGGGAACTTAGGATGGAAGGGTCAGCCCTTTTTTTCTTCGGTGGCTTCCAGGAAGAGACGCTCCAGAGTGGTACGAGGGTGGCCGCTGCTCAGCAGCTTGGCTCGGCCATTTTCCTGCACCAGCCGGCTGATCTGGGCGAGCAATTCGGGTGAGGCATCCTGAAGGACAAGCTCCGTCTGGTTCTCCACCGCGATGAGGTCCTCCACCCGGCCTTCACGCATCATTTTGCCATGGGCCATGATGCCCACGCGATCACACACCTCCTGCATCTGTTCGAGCAGATGACTGGTGACGAGAACAGTGATGCCCTCTTTTTTAAAACCCAGCACGAGGTCACGAATTTTGCGCGAACCGGCAGGGTCCACCCCGGCGGTGGGTTCATCCAGCACGATGAGGCGTGGGCGGTGGAGCAAGGCTTGCGCCAGGCCCAGACGCTGGAGCATGCCTTTCGAGTAACCAGCCACACGGCGATCCGCTGCATCTTCCAGGCCGGTGAGGGCCAGCATTTCGCGGGCGCGGTCTTTTAATTCCTTGCCGCCCATGCTGCAGAGGCGGCCATAAAACAGCAGTGTCTCCAGCCCATTGAGGTGCTTGTAAAAATAAGGATTCTCCGGCAGGAAGCCCACCTCGCGACGGCTGGCGACTTCGGCGCTGGAGCGGCCAAAGATGGTGGTCTTTCCCTGGGTGGGCGCCAGCAGGCCCAGGATAGCCTTCATGGTCGTGGATTTGCCGGAGCCATTGGGGCCGATGAGGCCATAGACCTCCCCAGGTTGCACCTGCAGCGAAAGGTCACGCACGGCCACAAACGCCTTTTTTCCCAAGCCCGCCTTGAAAACCTTGGTCAGGTTTTCGACGGTCACGGCTGGAGTAGGGGGGACAGATTCAGGCATGGTCAGTTCCTTTAATGCAGGAAAGGCAGGGGGTGTGTCAATCGACATCCGCTGCCGAGACACACGACGCTGTCAAGCTACACTCAAGCCTCCGGTGTCAGTTGCCAAAAGGTCACGCGATTGCCGAAGGGATCCGGTACGGTGAGATCATCGGTGCCCCAAGGCATGGACTGAAGGGCCGGGCGCGAATACTTGTATTGCTGGCTATGCAGCAGGGCATGAAATTCACGCAGGCCACTCGTCTCAATGCGAACCGCCGCGCCTGGGCAGGCATCGCCATGATGCTCCGAAAGATGCAGCACGCAGCCGTCTTTGGAGATCTGGCAATAGAGAGGGCCATCTTCACTTTGGTGATTTTCCCAGTCCAGCTGGAAACCCAGAAAGGACAGGTAGTGATCCTTGGCACGCGTGACGTCGAAGATGCGGAGAATGGGAACCGGGGCAGAGAAGGTCATCGGGATGATATAAGACTTATTTTCCAGCCACTTGTCCAGCCTCGGATGGCAGCGTACGAAGGCGCTGGCTGGGGCTGAGGCCGTATTTGCCGGGTTCGTACATGGCCTCGATGCGGGCGGGCGGGGCGATGGTGTCCCCTTCCCCGATCACCCGGGCCAGGTAACGGAGCTGGAACTTGCCCTTCTCAGGAGCGAAATCAGTGAAGAAGAGGGCCCGATCTGCACGGACTTCGCGGTGGTCGCAGAACCAGGCATCCACGCCCTCAGGCAGCTGGTCGCCTTCGCGTTCGCTTTGGGAATCGAACTCCGGATTGATGGCCTCCAGGACGCTCGGCAGCGGGTCATTGATGGCGAGGTACCGGTCGCCGCCGCCGATTTCGATCTGGAGGGTCACCACGACCATGTCGCCCACACGCAGGTTGTCCGAGGGCAGCAGGGCACCGTCATCGGCCAGCTTTTGATAGCTGCGCTCAATGGCATAGCCTTTGTTTTCACCCGCAAAATCACGCGCAGGCGGGTAGGCACTGGCCTCGATGCGGGAGAAGGCTTCACGGCCTGCGGGCAGCTCCACCTTCAGCGGGGCTGCGGCCAGCTTGTCATTGAGGGCAAAGGAGACCTGGGCCGTCCCTGGGTGGGCCGGAATGTTCAGCGGCTGCTCCTGAGCATCCCACTGCACCTTGGCCAGCAGAGGTTCCGAAGTGGACTTCAGGCTGCGCTCATAGGCAGCCAGGGATGTCAGCGTCCAGGCATTGGTGAAGGTGTTGCCCCACTCCCCACGGCCGTTGCGGCTTTGCAGCATGGAGGTGGCCAGCGTTTCCGCATCCTGCTTCAGGCCGAGATGGGTGTAAACAATGAGGCGCAGGGCCTTGTTGACGCCATTGCCCGCCCAGTGTGACCACACCGGAGCCGCAGGGCGGGCAGGTGTGACCACTTTTTTCTTGGTGGTCGCTTTTTTGGCATTGGGCTTCTCCGGTGGTGGAGGTGGTGCCCAACCCACCATTTCCTGAATCTGCTGGCTGGGGGCATCTGTCAGGCACATGGAGAGCGCGGTATAAAGGCGCGCTGTCTCAGGCAGACGATCGCGTTTCCCATGAAGCAAATTTTGGTAGGCCGGCTCTGCCTTCTTCCCCTTGGCCAAGGTATAGAGGGCGAGGGCGCAGTCCGTGATGTTGTAGAAGTCCTTTTCCTCTTCCAGCCCGCGCAGTTTCTTGGAGAGGTATTCGAGGAGCTTGTCCACGACTTCTGGTGGCACGGTGGCACCGGCATCGCGGGCACGCAGCAGCATGAGGCCGCCATAGGCACTGGCCCACATGGAGGGTTCACTGCCCCCCGGCCAGTAGGCCAGACCGCCTTCGTCCGTGGTCATTTGCAGAAGCCGGTTCACCCCTGTCTGGATGGCGTCCTTGGTCTTGTCCGGGCTGATGAGGTCCGGAAACAGCGGTTGGTAACCGCCCAATGCCAGCCAGGGCATAGTGGCGGAGGTGGTCTGTTCGGCACAGCCATAAGGATAGGTGAGGATGTATTCGAGGGCATCCTTCGCCTCCGAAAGGCGGGAGGTGCTGATGCTCACCTGCACGCTGCCTTCGCCTTCCAGCAGCGCGGGATTGATCTGCTTGGCCAGGTTCTCCACCGGAGTCGCGGCGCTGAGGCGGGCATAGCGGACTTCCTTCAGTTCCGGCACCGGATGGGTGACCTCAAAGGTGGAGACCGTGGCGTCATTGAGCGCCGGGGCGCCGGCTATCCACTTCACCGTTTTGGCCGACCATTTCCACTGGGCCGTTCCCAGCTTGGCAAACCGAACAGGGAAAGACACGGCAGTGGTTTCGCCTGCCTTGATGGCAACCGTCTGTAGCCACACTTTTGGTTCGGCAGAGGCTGCAGGCTTCAGGCTGGCCGGAATGAAGGCGCGCTCTTCGCGAATGAAGTCCGTGGTGGCATCCAGTTCCAGGCGCACTTCCACATCCCCCGAATGAGGGGTGGTGTTGTGGATCACGGCCTTGAGCAGCGTCTCATCCTCCAGGCGCGCAAAGCGCGGGACCACAGGCTCGACCATGAGGGGCTTGTTGATCTTGAAGGCGGATTCACCGCTGCCAAAACGGTCTGCACCACTGCTGGCAATGGCCATCAGGCGGTAGCGGGTGAGATTGTCGGGAGCGGTCACCGTGGTGCTGATCTTGCCCTGGGCATCCGTCACCACCGTGGCCAGCCAAAGAGGAGTGGCCACGAAGTTTTTGCGCACAGGCAGGGCACTTTCATCCATCTCCCCACCGCCGCCGATGACGAAGCCTTTGTTGCCACGTTCGCGAGCTGCGAACTCTTCCGGCAGCAGGTCATCAAAGGAGGTGTAGTTGTCAATGGCCAGCGGCTGTGCCTCATGGAAGTAGGCGGAAGGATCCGGCGTCTCATGCTTCATAAGGCTGAGCACGCCTTCATCCACGGCATAAAGCGTGACCTCGCTGCCAATGACGGGCTTGCCTTGGAAATCGGTGATGGTGCCGGTCACCGCAAAGGATTCCGCAGGCTTCACTTCCGGCTTCTCAGGAGCAATGGCCACGGTCAGCTCCTTGGCCTTTGAATCCACTTCCAACTGGCAGTAGCCGACCTTGTATTCCGGCATCTTGTGCTGTTTCGGGCTGCCGTCACTGCCACGCACGAGCACCACGGAGACGAACACATTCGGAGCTTCCTCATCCTGCACCGGCACGCGGATCACGGGCTGTTCTGGCGAGATCTGGGTGACAAAATGACGGTGCACTTTGTTGCGCTCCACCGTGACCAGAGCCGTCCCGGCGATGGGGGTTTTCACCACGATCACGGCCTCTTCACCAGGCTTCAGCTTCTTCTTTTCAGGCTGGAGATTGATGCGCGCCCCATCTTCCATGGCCCAGGGGAACTCGCCGCCGCCAAGGATGTAAACTGGCAGGCGTGAGAGCATCTTCTTGCCCTTGGCATCTGTGGACTCAGCGGTCACAAAATAGACTCCGCCACGGGTGGGCTTGAAGCTGACCAGTGCCGTCGGGGCACTGTTGGCCACCGGAGATTTCAGCTCGACGGTTTGTTTCAGTTCTTCACGCAGGATGACCTGATCCTTTGTGGTCGAACCTCCACCAGCCGTGGCGATTTTCAGCGTGTGGTATTCCTGGCGTTCCACCTTCACTTCCACGCTCACACGGCCTGCGGCGGGCTGGCCTTTGGAATCGATGGCCAAAACATCCACGCGCACATCCTGCCCGGCAGCACCAAAGAACTGCGGCCCTTTCAGCCCCAGGATGTAGTCCGCGCCCGGCACCTCAAACTCGGTGGCCGCACTGATGGTCTGCTGGTTGATATCCGTCACCTCAGCCGTAACGCGAACCTGCTGCGGCAGGGCCGCGCGGTCTGGAGGTGGCATGGGCATTTCCAGGGTGGCCGTGCCCTCATCGCTGAGGAAAACATCGCCATTCACCCACCATTCGCCTTCTTCCTCAGAGTCGCTGTCGTCGTAGTGCCCGTCGGCATCACGGTCCTTGCCATATTGCGCCCATCGTGGCGCATCTCCGAAGTGGTAATCATCGTAGCCCTGTGGCGGCGTGAAGGCGCGGGAGGAGGAAGCTGTCCAGCTCGCCTTGGCCCGGCTGAGGGACTTGCCCATGTAATAATTCGCGCTCAAAGGCAGCTTCAGCCGGTCCGTCTGCACATCCAGTTTCTTGCCGTCCAGCTTCACTTCAAAGCTGTTGGGTTTGTAGTCGTCCACGCGGAAGGAATAGAAGCCGCTGGCCCCTTGGTTTTCCTGACCCGGAACGTCGAAGTGAACCATGAGTTCATACCAGCCCATGGGGCCTTCGGGGAGTTTGAAATCTTCGTTCCAGGAGCCATTTGGGCTGAAGGTGATCTCCTTCTCCAAGACCACGCGATAACGCGGATCGCGAATGACCACGCGGGCCTTGGAGGATTCGGCATCAATGGTCAGGTCATCTGCCATTCTTGTGCGGGTCAGGGCCTTGACATGGGCGGTGTCACCTGGGCGATACAGGGGGCGATCTGAAAACACAAAAGTGCGACGGACAGGCTTCCAGACATCTTCCCAGGCTGTGGGAATGTCATACGGGATGGCTCCGCCAATATGAGAGTTATCACAGTCCAACGCGGTGCAATCACCCGCCTTTTCCGCCAGCACCAGGGAGGGATTGGCCCCTTTCAAAACGGCGATGCCATTGGCATCCGTATCGGCATAACCGATGAGCTTTTGCTCCGCATCCACCGCCGTCAAGCGCACACCACTCACCGGTTTACCCGTCTGCAAAGAAGTGACAAAAACCAGCGTCTCGCGCCCATTACTCTTTTGCATGAGACCGAGATCGGTGAACTGCACCAGGGTCTGGGTGATGACCCCTTTCTCAGTCACGCCATCTGCTGCGCGGCCTTCAAACTCCAGAAACAGAGGAGCCGCGACATCGCCGCCCAGCACCTCACGCCAGTTGAGCTTCAGCATCTCACTCTGATCCAGCGGTTTGATCACGGGAAAGGTGCGATCAAAAACGACCGTTCCAGGATAGGCATCCAGGGGCTCGGGCTTGAACTCCTTCTTCTTTTTCTCGTTCTGATAAAAGGCACTGCGGTAGGCCTCATACTTTTGCGTGGTCTGCAGCAGTTCAGGGCCCGTCAGTTTCTTCGCCCGCACTCGTACTTCGCGAACATTGGCGGCGGAGATTTCAAATTCACCGCTGCCTTTGGCCAGCTGAGTCCGCACAAAGGCCGGAGCAGCCACATAGGGGGCATTCGGGATGAAGCTCACCTCTTGTTCCGCCACGACCGACAGCGGCAATCCGTCGCCAGACATGATGTTAGGCTCCACCACAACCCGGTACGGCGTCTTCAAGGCAAAACCTCCGCTCAGGCGAAGGCTGTAGCCCTGGATCTCAGCTTTGAGGCCATTGACCGCAGGCTCGATGTGGACGGCGGCAGCCATCTTGTCGGCCAGCGCCTGGATTTCCTCAGGTTTGGCAGGTGTATCCTGGGCTGGCAGCAGGGCTTTGTTAAAAGCGATGTCGAGGTAGTAGGGCTGGTCAAAAGGCGTATGACCGCTGGTCTTGCGCACTTCAAAGGGCTTCACATCACCGAGGGCGATCGCATCCCCCGTGGCCAGATTGACATAACCGGAAGCATTCATCAGCGTGGGTTGGATGACGAGCTTCCATTTGTCCGCGACAGGCAGGGGCTCTTTCGGCTCGACGACAATGGCGCTGAGCCGCGTGGCACCTTCCGCAAGAGTCGGTTTGACCTTGGCGATCTCTTCGGACCAGGTGGGCTGCGGTTCGCTGTAGCGTGAGAAATCAACGGCGGTGGCATGACGGGCCGTGGCCGGAATGGTGAGCGGTGGCGTTTCCGAAACAAAGGCCATGTGAACAGCGGCATCACCGGCGGTCACGTTGTCATTGAATTCGAAAAGGAACCGCGGCATGCGCCGGGCTTCATTATCGTTGAACCATTTGGGCGACTGATCAATGACGCGGAACTGGGCGCTGCTGACCGAGGCGAGAGACTCCGTGGAAAGGGCCTTGCCAGCGAGATCACGAAGGCCTGCACGAAGAACAAAATCGTAGCTGGCATTGAACTTCGGGGCCTGGGTCAGCTTATACTGGCCGCTGCGGGTGCTCACCCACTGGAATTCACCTGCCAGGGCCGGCTTGATGACCAGGGGGGATTCCGGGTCCACCGTGCCGATCTTTTCTTTTGGAATCATCGGTGTGGGGAAGACCACCTCGAGAGTGCTTTCAGGCGAAAGCTCAGCCGGGTGAATCGAAAACTCAGCTTCCAAAACAGGCTCGGCCTTGGTTTCAGCACGGCTCTTTTTCACAGGAGCCGCCAGGGACGTTGACAAGGGCAGCAGGGCCGCCAGACACAGGGCTGAAGCCAGCCCAAAACGCGTGATAGGTTTCATGACGTGCAGGGAAATTTGCTGATGGAGAATAGCATGCCGTCTGAAAATGCGCAGGATTTTCACCAAGGATTTTGTCAGATGGGCGCTTTGCATGATGTGATTTGATTGATTCGGCGCTGAGACGAGACAGGGTGACGGCCCAACATGTTCACAGATCTGCACAATTATCTTTATCACCTCGAGCCGACCGGTGGCATTCCGCTGAAGCCGACAGGCATCGTGCTGGGGCTGCTCCTTCTGGCGACCCACCTGTGGGCGTGGAAAAATGCAGATCGCACGAAGGAGTTTCTGAAAGCCTTTCCACGCCATTACGGCTGGGGCGCGGCCTTGCTGAGCCTCGGCTTCGTCTGGGGTATGATGTGCCTGTTCAACATGGACATGGGCGAGTTTTTCTTTTTGCGGAAATGGTTCCTGATGGTGGTGCCTATCGGTTTTGTGCTGGTGCTGATGTATGTGAAGGAGTTCCTGGCCGTACGTGCCCTGGGCTCGCTGATGCTGCTGGCCGCAGGTCCTGTGCTGGCCGCAGCCTTTCTACAACCTCCCGTAACACGGCTGCTGCTGCCCATCCTGGCCTACGTCTGGATCATCGTCGGCATGTTCTTTGTCGGCATGCCCTACTTGATGCGTGACTGGACGACCTGGCTGCTGGCCAAGCCCGCCCGCTGGAATCTCGCCGTCTGGTCCGGCGTGGCCTACGGAGCGATGATGCTGGTGCTGGCCATCACGACCTACTAGTCTTTATGGAGCGCCAGAAACCGCGCATCCTCGTCATTCGTGGTGGTGCCATCGGGGATTTCATCCTCACCTTGCCCGCGATCCGGCTGATCAGGGAAACTTTGTCCGGCTGCCATGTGGAGGTGCTGGGCTATCCAGGCATCATGGAACTGGCGGTGAAAGCCGGGCTGGCTGACTCCGTCCGCAGTCTGGAACACCGTTCCATGGCGTTGCTGTTTGCCAAGGGCGCCCCGCTGGAACCTGCCCTGGTGGAGTATCTGCTGAGCTTCAAGGTGATCGTCAGTTACCTGTTCGATCCCGATGGCATCCTGCGCGGCCAGTTTGAAAAAATAGGCGTGAAGACGCTGTTGGAGTGCCCCCACTCCGTCAAACCGGGCAAGGGCCATGCCACCGTGCAACTGGCGAAGCCGCTGGAAAAGCTGGCGATGTATCTGGACGAGCCGGACTGGCGAGCCCCGCTGTTTGCCCGAGCGGAGGTGGCTTCAAAAGCGATCCGCATCGCCCTCCACCTGGGCAGCGGCTCGACCAAGAAAAACTGGGCACTGGAGAACTGGCAGGTGGTCACGGAAGCCCTGCAACAGCAGAGACCCGGGCTAGAACTGGTGCTCATCACCGGAGAGGCGGAACTGGAACGTGGAGTCTCCGCATCCGGATTCAAGGCGACCGATCACTGGCACGCCCTGCCACTGCCGGAGCTCGCAGACCGACTGGCCACCTGCGATTTCTTTCTGGGGCATGACAGCGGCATTTCGCACCTGGCCTCCGCCTGCGGGGTGCCCTGCCTGCTGCTTTTTGGGCCGACGAATCCGGACATCTGGGCACCACCACAGCGGGGAGTCAGCGTCATCCGGGCTGAAAAAGGCGATTGGGAACAACTGACGCCTGAAAAAGTCATCCCTGCGGTGATGGATCGTCTGCCGCAAGAGCGATAACAATAAGCTCAAAAGTCGCCTCAAGCCTTAGCTTGTGACGCTCCCGTGACATGCTAAAGGTTTTCCATCATGGCTGAATCCCAACCTCGTTTTCGCACTCTTCTGATTCTTGGCGCTCCTGGCAGCGGCAAAGGCACGCAGGGGAAGGTGCTCGGCTCCATCCCCCGGTTTCATCATCTGGCCTGTGGAGATGTGTTCCGCTCTCTGGATACACGCACCGCTTTGGGACAAAAGTTTGTCCAATACTCCAGCCGAGGAGAATTGGTGCCGGATGACGTCACCGTCCAGCTCTGGCGTGCAAACATCATACAGAAGGTGGACGGTCACCAGTTCAAGCCGGAGATTGATTTCCTGGTCCTGGACGGCATCCCGCGCAATGTGGACCAAGCGAAGTTCATGGAAGAGGACATCGAAGTGCTGAAGGTGTTTCACCTCTCCTGCCCAGACCGCACGGAACTGGCCCGCCGCCTGCGCAAGCGTGCCCTCAAGGACAACCGTTTTGACGATGCCAATGAGAGCGTCATCCAGCAGCGTTTCGCCACCTATGAGGCAGAGACCAAGCCCATCCTGGAACACTACAAGGGTGACCGCATTGTGGACATTGATGCCAGCCAGCCGCCGGCCAAGGTCCTTTACGACATCCTGGCGGGGGTAATGACCCTTCAGGCCTGGCGTGACATCGAGCTGATGAAAGTGTAAGAGACTGCCGCATGCGCATCCTTTTCATCGGTACCGGGGACATCGGCCTGCCCTCGCTGGAGTGGCTTCTCTACACGCCCAAACACCAAGTGGTGGGCGTGGTGACCCAGCCTGACAAACCGGCTGGGCGCAAGCTGGTGCTGACGCCGCCGCAGATCAAAGTGCGGGCGGAAGCTGCGGGCATCCCCGTGATGCAGCCCCTGAAAATTCGAAATGCCGTGGAGGAGCTGAAAGCCTTCAATGCCGATGTGGCCGTGGTGGTGGCCTATGGGCAGATCCTCTCCCGCGCGGTGCTGGATGTGCCAAAGCTGGCCTGCCTCAACATCCACGCTTCCCTGCTGCCAAAATATCGTGGAGCATCCCCTATCCAGGCCACGATCCGTGCCGGCGATGCCGAAACAGGCGTGACCATCATGCACATGGATGAAGGCCTAGATACGGGCGACATCCTGCTGATGGACCGTGTCACCATCGAGCCCGCCGACACAGGCGGAACCTTGCATGATAAGCTGGCCCTCGCCGCCCCGGCCAGCCTGGAAGAGGCGCTGGACCTGATTGCTTCAGGACCCGCCCCGCGCAAACCGCAGGAGAATGAATTCGCCAGTCACTGCGGCAAACTGAAGCGTGAAGATGGCCGCCTGGACTGGAGCCGCAGCGCCACCGAACTGGAACTTTTGATTCGTGCCTACAATCCCTGGCCCGGCACCTTCACCCTCCTGCCCGGAGACGGCAAACCCGCACCACTGAAGGTGCATCGCGCCCGCGTCATCCCCGATGCCGACGCCTGCCCGGTGCCAGGAACCGTGGTGGAAAGTGATCCCAAGACTGGTCTCATCGTGGCCTGCGGCCAGGGTCTGCTGGCCCTGGAAGAAGTGCAGGCGGAGGGCGGCAAACGCCTAGCTGCCGGAGATTTCCTGCGGGGTAAACCGCTGGAGATTGGGGTGGTGCTGGGGTGAATGAATCCTCCTAGAGGAAGGAGGCCCGAAAAGGTCGATGGCTAATCCGTTAGGCCTCTTGAAGGCGGCAGAGGAGCGGCTTTGAAAAAAGCATTCCACGCCATGCCTAAACCGCCGAAGACGAAGAGCAGCGGGAACCAGATGGAGTAGAGCGCGGCGCGGGAGTCGTGCTTGAGAATGGCGATGTCTGGCTGGGCAGGATTGACATAACAGGTGGTTTCCTGGCCGATGGGGTAGTCCTCCAGCTTTTTGCGAGCGTTGTCTTCGTGCTGGCTGGCGGAGTCCACCCGCTTGATGCGAGTGCCGGTGAAAGGCTTGCCTTCAAAGGTGTACGAGTATCGCACGTCGGCTTTGTGCGCGGGATTGGAATGAGGGGTGGGGCGCTCGCTGAAGACCTGCGCGGAAATAATTCGGCAGGGGGTGGGCACCCAGCGGCGGGTCTCCTCCGCACGCTGCCAGGATGTCCACAGCACCCAGGTAAAGAGCAGCCCGGCCAGAGCCAAAAACAGGCCCATGCCAGCCAGCCAAAGACGGCCGGAAAGAGAGGAAACGGAGGCGGAAGACATGAATGGGGGGAGGGATGCTTTGACTAGCCTACGAGCGTGCTGCATACAAGGAGGTTGCACACCTGAAAATGGCCCTCGCCTCTGAAATCCCTCTGCCGAACACCCTGCCTCCGCGCTGGCTCCTGAAGCCTGTGCCTGAGGCTGCGGCAGATTTGGCTGCGGACACGGGGCTGCCGCTTCTGCTGACCACCCTGCTCACCCAGCGCGGATTCCTTTCGGCGGATCAGGTGCAGGATTTCCTGGTGCCCAAACTGGCCTCCCTGGGCGACCCTACCGTGCTGCCGGAGATGAACATCGCCGTGGCGCGCATCCTCAAGGCGGTGGATGAAAACCAGCGTGTGGCCCTTTACGGTGACTACGATGTGGATGGCGTGACTTCCATGGCGCTGATGCACCTGACGCTGAAGGCTTACGGACTGCCCACCCACCTTTTTCTGCCCTCCCGCATGGAGGAAGGCTATGGACTGAGCATGGACGGCTTTGCCCGGCTGTTTGAGGAATTTGGCAAGCCGGACCTGCTGCTGGCGCTGGACTGCGGCACCACCTCCATCAAGGAGCTGACCTGGCTGCAGGAGCAGGGAGTGGACTGCGTGATCGTGGACCACCATGAGCTCTCTCCCTTTGGCCGCCCCCCTTGTGTCGCACTGGTGAATCCCAAGCTGGGCACGGAGTATCATTACTTCTGCACGGCGGGCTTGGTCTTCAAAGTGGCCCACGCGCTGCTGAAGACCCGCCGGGTGGACTTTGATCTCAAGGAGGCCCTGGACCTGGTGGCTCTGGGCACCGTGGCAGACTTGGTGCCTCTGATCGATGAAAACCGCCTGCTGGTGAGGCGTGGGCTGGAGGCCCTGGCACAGACGGAGCGCATCGGCCTGCGGGCGCTGAAGGAAATCGCAGGTGTGGAGGGTTTCATCCAGACCCACCACGTAGGCTTCCGCCTGGGGCCGCGTCTGAATGCGGCCGGGCGCCTTGATACAGCCTCCACCGCCCTGCAACTGCTGCTGGCGGAGGACCCCCTCGTCGCATCGGACTACGCCACCTTGCTGGAAAATCACAACCGCGACCGCCAGGCCGTGGAACTGGAAGTTTTTAACGAAGCCGAGCAGCAACTGCTGGCGATGGGCGATCTGGAACACATTCCGGCTGTGGTTTTAGGCTCGCGCAACTGGCATCCCGGGGTGGTCGGCATCGTGGCCTCGCGCATTTCACGGCTGGTTCACCGCCCGACCATCCTGTTTTCCTTTGATGAGAATGGCATGGGCAAAGGCAGCGGCCGCAGCATCTTGGGTTTCTCCCTGGTTGAAGCCATCGAGTTTTGCCGGGAGCACATTGTCCGGGGTGGTGGCCATGCGATGGCAGCGGGCGTTTCCGTCCATGAAGACAAGCTGGAGATCTTCCGCGAGCGCTTCTCCGAGGCCGCCCGCCGGGCCCTGAGCGAAGAAGCCCTCACCCCTGTGCTGGAGCTGGATGTGGAAGTGCGCCTGCGGGATCTTTCTTTGGAATTTCTGCGCAATTTTAGGCTGATGGAACCCTTCGGCCAGCGCAATCACGAGCCGGTGTTTCTGTGCAAGCGGGTCACCCCCCGCCTGCCTGGGCGGCTGATGAAAGAGAAGCACCTGCGGGTGATGCTGAGCCAGGATGGGGCCTCAATGGAGGCTCGCTGGTTCAATGCCCCTTTGAAAAACCTGCCCAAACCGCCCTGGGATGTGGCGATGCGGGTCCAACGGAACTTTTGGCGTGGAGAGGAACAGTGGCAGCTCACCCTAGATGCGGTGCGCACCTCTGAACCTGAATGAACACGTTTTAACTACGCTAGAGTCATGGATTTGCTGCTTCCATTGCCCCGAAACCGAGGCAATTTGTCCCCGGGTCAAAAGGCGATCCATGGGACCTTTGCAGCCTTGCATTTGCCCCTAAAATGCCTGCTCGTTCTCTGGGTCTTCGGGAGTCCGCTCCAGGCATTGGCTGCACCAGAAGGCCCGCCCACGAAAAAGGTACGCATCCAGCTCAAATGGCACCACCAATTTCAATTTGCGGGCTACTACGCCGCCCAGATTCAGGGGTTCTATCGGCAGGCGGGCCTGGAGGTGGAACTGCGGGAGGGCAATCCCAACCGACGATCCCTGCAGGTCGTAGAATCCGGCGAGGCGGACTTTGGAGTCACGGACTGTGACGTGCTGCTGGCGCGCATGCAGGGCAGACCGGTGGTGGTCTGTGCCTCCATCTTCCAGCACTCACCCTACATCATGCTGAGTGTCGCCAAACGGGGCATCACCAAGCCTTCGGACCTGGTGGGCAAGCGCCTGATGGTGGCCACCGACCAGGGAGAGGCCGAGGTGAGGGCCATGATCATCCGCGAAGGGTTGCCGGCAGACCGCATCGAATTTCGGCCGCATAGCTGGAGCAACCAGGATCTGATCGAAGGACGTGTGGATGCCATTTCTGCCTACAGTACGATGGAGCCCACCCAACTGCGCCAGCGGGGAGTGGCTCCCGCCTTCATCCGCTTCAGCGACTACGGGGTGGATTTTTACGGTGACACGCTTTTCACAACCGAAGGGCTAGTGAAAAAAGACCCGGCCCTGGTTCGCGCCTTTGTCGAGGCTTCCCTGAAGGGCTGGGACTATGCGATGAAGCACCCGGAGGAACTCATCGAGCACATCCTGCAAATGCCCGGTGTGAAGGAAAGGGGCATCCTGCGGGAAAATCTGGAAGTGGAGGCCCGTGAGATGGTGCCGCTGATCCAGGCGGATCTGGTGGAGGTGGGGCATATGAACGCCGGGCGCTGGGAACGCATCGCCCAGATCTTTGTTGAAACCCAGACTGTTAAAGAACTGAACCATCTCCAGGGCTTCATCTGGACTCCCGAGTCCAAAACGGACCTGAAGCCGTTTTTGTGGGGCATTGCCGCGCTCAGCGTCATTGGTGGCCTGGCCGCACTCTGGACCTTGCAGCTACGGCGCCAAGTGGACGTGCGCACCCAGGAGGTACAGGAGGGCCAGCAGAAGCTTTCTGCGATTTTGGACAACACGTTTCTGCTGCAAGGACTGCTGGATACGGAAGGGCGCGTGATTGAAGCCAACAGCGCTGCCCAGGCCTTTGCGGGGGTGGAACTGAAAGACGTGGTGGGCAAATGGTTCTGGGACACCATCTGGTGGACGCACTCCAGCACCGAACAGGACAAACTCCGCGACGCCATCCGCCAGATCCAGCAGGGCAAAGACTGTGTCCGGTTTGAAACCGCCCACCCAGACCGGGCGGGAAATTTCCACGTCATTGATTTCTCCATTCGGGCCGTGAGACAGGGGGACCAATCCCTGCGCTACATGCTGGTGGAGGGATATAACATCACCGACAGAAAAGGTGCGGAAACAGCCCGCCGTGTTTCCGAGGCCAACCTCCTGGCGCTGCTGGAAAACAGCTCCGGGGCCATCTGGTCCCTGGACCGGGATTTGAGCTACCTCACCTTCAACTCCCGGTATCTGGACCACATCCTGGCCCTCGGAGGACAGAAGGCCAAGCTAGGCCAGCGAGTGCCGGATGTGGAGCCTGCCGCCCACTTTGCCGAGTGGCGTCCTCACTATGAAAAGGCGCTGAAAGGCGAACGCTTCAAGGCCACCTTTACTCAGGAAGTACGCGGCAAAACACGAATTTTCCAGGCCTCCTTCAACCCCATCCGCCATGCGGGAGAGGTGACAGGAGTGTCCATTTTCAGCGATGATGTGACGGACCAAAAACACGTCGAAGACCAGCTTCGCCAGTCCCAGAAAATGGATGCCATCGGCCAGCTCGCAGGGGGTGTGGCCCATGATTTCAACAACCTGCTGACGGTCATCCAGGCCAATGCCTCCCTGGCCAAGATCGTGAAACTGTCTCCGGAAATGACCACGCGTGCCTTCAGCGAAATTCTGGAAGCAGCCACCCGGGCAGGTACTCTGACCCGGCAACTGCTGACTTTCAGCCGCCAGCAACCTGTAAACAAAACAACGCTCAACCTGAACCAGGTGGTCACCGATATGAACCGGATGCTGCAGAGGCTGATCGGGGAGCATATCTTGGTCAACCTCCGCCTGAGTCCGGCACCGGCACTCGTCCATGCAGACCTGAGCATGCTGGAACAGGTGGTACTGAACCTGGCCGTCAACGCCAGGGATGCCATGCCCCAAGGAGGCACGCTGACCCTGACCACACACCTGCTACACCTGAAGCAGATGCCGCCGCAGGCCCCCGCGCAGGCGGCACCAGGCGAATATGCCTGCCTGGAGGTGCGGGACACGGGAACAGGCATTTCGGAAGAGCACCTGGAGAGAATTTTCGAACCGTTTTTCACCACCAAGGCCATTGGTCAGGGCACAGGCATCGGTCTGGCCACCGTCTTTGGCATTGCCCAGCAGCATGGCGGCTGGGTGAGTGTGGAAAGCCAGCCGGGGGTCGGTGCCGCCTTCCGCGTGTTTCTGCCTTTGCTGGTTAGCCCGGTACCAGCGCCGGCGGAGGAAGAGATCGCCCCACCCTCCTCGCTGGGTTCGCGAGGCAGCGCCACCCTCCTCATCGTTGAAGATGAAACGACGGTGCGCACCATTGTGAAACATGTGCTGAGTTCGCACGGCTACAAGGTGCATGAGGCGGCCAACGGACGGGAGGCGCTCACGCTCTGGGATGAAATCGGGTCCGAAGTGGATCTGGTGCTGACGGACATGATTATGCCAGGCGGGATCGGCGGCCACGAGCTGGCGGCACAGCTAAGCGCCCGCAAGGCTGACCTGAAGATCATCTACAGCAGCGGATACTCCGCAGAAACGTTCCGCCGGGATTCCATTCTTCCAGAAGAGGCCATATTGCTGCGCAAGCCCTACACGGCCGCACAGCTGCTGAAGGAAGTACATCGCCTGCTGCCGGAGGAGGCAGTCGGCAAAAAGGCGTAAAGAAAGGATCCAGATCAGGATCCCAGTTCCTTGCTCCGCTCTGTGGCCTTGCGAACGGCCTGGATGAGGGCGTGACGGAGTCCATGGGCTTCGAGCTGCTCCAGTCCGGCGATGGTGGTCCCACCCGGACTGGTGACTTCATCCCGCAGGGAGGCCGGGTGCTTCCCGGTTTCCAGCACCATCTGGGCGGCACCGGCCACCGTCTGGGCGGCAAGGCGCAGAGCGGCCGTGCGCGGCAGGCCCATGAGCACTCCCCCATCGGCCAATGCCTCAATGACTGTGTAAACATAAGCGGGACCGCTGCCGCTGAGGCCGGTGACCGCATCCAGAAGCTTTTCGGAAACCTCGTCGGCCGTGCCGACGCTGCCGAGGATTTTGACCGCCACGGCAGCATCCTCCACGGTGGCTTTCGCCCCCCGCGAAAAAGCAGCGGCCCCAGTGGCGACCAGAGCGGGAGTATTGGGCATGCAGCGGATCACCCTCTGGCGCTCTCCCAGCCAGCTTTCGAGCTGGGCGACGGAGATGCCGGCAGCAATGCTGATGTAAAGGCGGCTGCCCTCCAGCGAGGAAAGTCCTTCACAAAGGCTTTTCATGTCTCCAGGTTTCACCGCCAGCAGGACGACTTCGGAGGCCGACACCACCTCCGCAGGTGTGCCGACCCGAGTTTGGCAGGCCAGGGACTGCCGGAGGGCATCCACCGCCGCTGGCACCACATCACTGACAGCGACCGACAGCTCCTTGCTGCCCAGGGCTTTTTCAACACCGCGCAGGAGGGCACCGCCCATTTTTCCACATCCGATCAAACCGAGTTTCAACATGGCGCGATGGTGGCGGCGAGGCGGGATTGACGCAAGGAAAGATCACGCCTTCCCCGCAAGGAGCATCCGCAGGCCAAAAGCGACCATGACGATGCCAAAAATCCGGGTCAGGGTTTCGTTGCTCAGGGTCTTCAACCAGCCAGAGCCATAGTAGGCAAACAGGGAGGCGGAAAGAGAGGTGATGACCATAACCTTCCAGTTCACCAGTCCATGTCGCGAATTCTGAGTGGTGGCCATCAGGGCGGTGGGGATGATGATGGCCAGGCTGGTGGCCACGGCCTGCCGCTGAGGCATGGCGAGGAGAAAAACAAAGGCGGGGACCATGACCACCCCGCCGCCCACCCCGCAGAGCGCGGCGACAATCCCGCTGACCACCCCAATGCCCAGACATGTCAGAATTTCAGGAAGCAGCATAAGGAAAATCCAGGCTCGATTTTTGGTTGATGCAAAAGGATTGAATCAGTTATCCGTTGTACCGTCGAAAGACACACGCAAAAACTAGCCCATGAAACGCCTCCTCGCCCTCCTTGCCGTCGCCGCTTTTTCCAGCCTGGCTCCTGCCGCCGAGCCTCTGAACAAGATGTGCCCCATCTCTGGTAAGCCCGCCAATGCCGCCATCACCAGCAATTACAGCAAAACGGTGGCCGTCTGCTGTGACCGCTGCAAATCCCAGTTCAATGCCACTCCCAAGGCCTATCTGAGCAACATCCTCAATGCCAACGGGGTGCAGTGCCCCCTGAGCAAAAAGAAGGTGGATGCCTCCAAGACAGTGACGTACTCGCGCCAGGTCGCCTTTGCGGACGCCGCCAGCAAGGCCACCTTCGATGCCGCACCCGACAAGCACATCAAGGAAGTGCGCCAGTAAGCGACCGCTCTTTTCTCTGCAGCGGCAGCCCAGGTGGCTGCCGCTTTTTATGCCCAGACGTCCTAGTCAGCGAATTCCCCGCCCTGCTGGATGAGGGGTTCCACACGCTCGCGCAGCAACTCCACCAGATCGGAATCCATGTAGGGATAGTCATCGGGAATATCGAGCACCTCCAGATTCAGGTCTGCAGCCACTTCGGGGAAATCGGCGTGCAGCCGTTTTTTGTGGGTGTGCTCCATCACACACACCACATCAGCCCAGCGCAGCAGCTTTTCCGTCACGCGGATGCGCGCTGCCGAACTGACTCCGGCAGAGCGCACCTGAACGCGGGGGTCATTTTGATAAATGGCCTCCGCCGTGGGACTGCGCCACTGGTTGCGTGAGCAGAGAAAAAGCAGCTTCACAGTTCGGCGACGTGCGAATGATCGTCTTCTTCCACCGGCTTTTTCACGTTGCGGCTCAGCAGGACGAAGAACACGGGGGTAAACAGCAGGCCGAAGAAAGTGACGCCGATCATGCCGTAGAACACGGCAGTGCCGAGGGCCTGGCGAATCTCAGCACCAGGACCTTTGGCGATGACCAGAGGCAGCACGCCCAGAATGAAGGCGAAGCTGGTCATGAGGATGGGGCGAAGGCGGAGCTTGGTGGCCTCCACGGCGGCGGCAAAGCGGTCCATGCCGGCCTCCTGGCGCTGGCGGGCAAACTCGACGATCAGAATGGCGTTCTTAGCCGCCAGACCAACGAGCACGACGAGCCCGATCTGGGTGAAGATGTTGTTATCCATCTGCCGCAGCCACACGCCTACCAGGGCGCTGAGAAGACACATCGGCACGATGAGGATCACCGCCAGCGGCAGGCTCCAGCTTTCATACTGGGCGGCCAGCACGAGGAAGACAAAGAGCACGCAGAGTGGGAACACAAAGACGATGGTGTTGCCGGCGAGGAGTTGCTGATAGGTGAGGTCCGTCCACTCGATGGCGAAACCATCGGGCAATTTTTCTTTGGCCAACCGCTCGACACTGCTGACCATTTCGCCTGAGCTGACGGTAGGCAGGGTGTTACCGTTGACGTCGGCCGTGGTGTACATGTTGTAGCGGGCAACACGGTCCGGCCCGCCGATGCGGTTCATTTTGACGAGAGCCCCCAGCGGCACCATTTCACCCTTTTGGTTACGCGTTTTCAGGCGCAATACGTCCTCAGGCCGCACGCGGTATTGAGGTTCAGCCATGGCCGTGACCTGGTAGGTGCGGCCAAAGAGGTTGAAGTCATTCACATAGGCGGAGCCCATGTACACCTGCAAAGTCTCGTTGATGTCGGCCAGGGAGATGCCCATGTTTTTGGCAGCCTGGCGATCAATGTCGAGGTAGTATTGCGGCACGTTGGAGCGGAAGCCGGAGATCATGGAGGTGAAGCCCGGCTCAGCCCGGAGGGCGTCCATGAGGGAGTTCGTGGCATTCTGGAGACCGGCCAGGCCTGTGTTGTTCAGGTCCTGAATCTGGAACTTGAAACCGCCCGCGTTGCCGAGACCTCGCAGTGCTGGGGGCGGCAGCACAATGACACGCCCGGCCTGGATGCCGGAGAAGCGTTTTTTCATCTCATTGATGAGCGCGTCCGAGGTCTGCTCCGGCGTGCGTTTGTCATGTGGCTCCAGGATGAGGAAGGCGGCACCGACGTTGCTCTGGTTGGCCTGAAGCACGGAGGAATAACCGGAGATGGCGAAGGTGTGGGCGATGCCCGGGGTTTCACGGGCGATGACGTCCATCTCACGCACCACGGCATCGGTTCGCTCAAACGAAGCCCCATCCGGAAGCTGCACCACAACGAGCATGTAGCCCATGTCCATGGTGGGAATGAACCCGGTGGGCGTGATCTTGAACAGGTGGCCAGACAGCCCGATGAGAGCGCCATAGGCGAGGAGCATGACGAGACCGATACGCACCAGCTTGGACACAATGCTGCCGAAGACATTCGAGAGGCCGTTGAAGAACTTGTTAAACAGCCGGAAGAACCAGCCGAACAACAGGTCAATCGTGCGCTGCAGCATGTCGGGTTTTGCCCCATGCGGAGGCAGCAGCAGGGCCGTCAGGGCGGGGCTGAGCGTGAGCGAGTTGAACGCTGAAATGATGGTGGAAGCCGCGATGGTCAGGGCGAACTGGCGGTAAAACTCACCCGTGATGCCACCGAGGAAGGCTGTGGGCACGAACACCGCCGTGAGCACGAGGGCAACGGCGACGACCGGGCCGGTCACCTCCTTCATGGCCAGCAGGGTGGCCTGCCGTGGGGAGTGCCCTTTGGCGATGAAGCGCTCCACGTTTTCCACCACCACAATGGCGTCATCCACCACAATCCCGATGGCGAGCACGAGACCGAAGAGGGAGAGGTTATTGAGCGTGAACCCGAAGGCCTGCATCACCGCCATGGTGCCTACGAGGGACACTGGCACAGCCAGCAGAGGGATCAAAGAAGCGCGCCAGTTTTGCAGGAACACCACCACCACCAGCACCACCAAAACGATAGCCTCGGCTAGGGTATAAAGCACCGATTGCATTGAGGCACGGACGAAACGAGTGGGGTCATAGTTGATGCGGTAGTCCACCCCTGGCGGGAATCGGTTTTTCAGCTCCGCCATTTTGGCATACACGCCGTCTGCAGTGTCCAGGGCATTGGTGCCAGGAAGCTGGAAGATACGCAGGGAGACAGCGTTCTTGCCATCCATGTAGCTCTTCACCGCATAGTCACGGGCACCCAGCTCGATGCGGGCGACATCGCTGACACGGATGACCTGACCATCGGCATTTGTTTTGATGACAATGTTGCCAAATTCTTCCGCGGTGATCAGCCGGCCCTTGGTGGTGAGCGTATAGTTAAAACTGGTGCCTTCAGGGGCAGGCATGGCACCGAGCTGCCCCGCAGCCACCTGGACGTTCTGCTCACGAATGGCCTTCAGCACATCGCCAGCAGTCAGGTCGCGCCCAGCAATTTTGTCCGGGTCCAACCAGATGCGCATGGAGTAATCCAAGCCTCCTAGGGAAGAAGCCTCCGCCACCCCCGGCAGACGGGCGAGCTGGTTCTGCACCTGGAGCAGGACGTAGTTAGAGAGATAAATGACGTCGCGGGAGTCATCCGGCGAAAAGAACTGCACGGCCAGGGTCAAGTCCGGCGAGCGCTTCTGTGCTTGCACACCCAAACGGCGCACATCTTCCGGCAAACGAGGCAAGGCGCTGTTCACCCGGTTTTGCACCAGCACCTGGGCCTGATCGAGATCGGTGCCCAGCTTGAAGGTCACCGTCAGGTTCATGCGCCCGTCGTTCGTACAGGACGAGGACAGGTAGAGCATGTTTTCCACCCCGTTGACCTCCTGCTCCAGCGGAGTGGCGACGGTATCGGCAATGACCTGGGCATTGGCCCCAGGATAGGTGGCGCTGACCACCACGGTGGGCGGCACCACGTCTGGATACTGATTCACCGAGAGACCGAAGTAAGACAGGCCTCCCAGAAGGGTGATGACGATGCTGAGAACCGTGGCGAAAATCGGCCGGTCCACGAAAAAGCGGGAGATGTTCATGCGGCTTATTTCGTGGCGGTTTGCAGCGTGGCGACTTTCATCTCGCGCTCTTCCTTGACCAAGACTGTGGCCCCGTTGCGGACGAGGGCCATGCCTTCCACCACCACCCGGTCATCCTGGGCGATGCCAGTTTTCACCACCCGCAGCCCTTCATGCAGGGGACCGATCTCCACGGGCACCTGCTTGGCGACTCCATCCGTGGAAATCACGAACAAGAACGGCTTGCCCTGATCGCTGCCGATGGCGTTGTCATGCACCAGCAGGGCTTTGTATTTGCCACTGCCCGGAATGCGCACCCGGGCGAAAAAGCCAGGGGCCATGAGACCGCCCGGATTTGGAAACAGGGCGCGGGAGCGAATGACGCCGGTGCCGGGGTCCAGCCGATTGTCCACAAAATCAATCACCCCTTTATGCGGGTAACCCTGCTCATTGGCCAGGGCCATTTCGGCAGGGATGTTCTGGTCCAATGCGCTGGCACGCTGCCCCAGGCGGCGAAGTTCGCGGTATTTCAGGGCCGACTGCTCATCCACGTCCAGGTAGCAGTGGATGGGATCCACGGAGACGATGGTGGTCAGCACCGTGGCATTGGAATTGTTGCTGCCGCCATTGATGAGGTTGCCCTGGGTAATGAGAACATCGCCCGTTCTGCCAGAAATGGGGGATTTGAGCTGGGTGAACTCCAGGTCCAGCTGCGCCTGCTGAAGCGTGGCCCGGGAAGAGCGCAGACTGGCCTCGGCCTCCGCCAAGGCTTGGTTGCGCTGATCAATCTGCTCCACGGCGATGGCTTTGGATTCCATGAGTTCCTTGGCACGTTCGGCCTCCATTTTCGCCAGTTGCACCCGCACCTGTGCGCGTTCCACATCGGCCTGGGTGCGGTCCACCACGGCCTGGTAGGGGCGCGGATCGATGGTGAAAAGCAGGTCGCCAGCCTTGACGTCGCTGCCTTCCCGAAAGTGGATTTTTTCCAGGTAACCGGAGACGCGGGCACGGATTTCGACGGATTCCGGGGCATCCAGGCGGCCGATGAACTCATCCCATTCCGTCAGCTCAGTTGCCAGAGGTTTGGCCACCGTCACCGGGGAGGGTGGCGGGGCGGCGGTGGTCTTCTGCTGAGCGCGCTCACAGGAGGAAAGCGCGGCCAGCACCAGGCTGAGGGCAAGGAGTCTTTGCATTGGGGGGAGAATACGGCGCGGGAGGGGATTTTTCGCCGTGACCTGACTGGTTACGTCTGGGAACGGCGAATTCCACCCGCACTTTGGGAGCCGCCAACTGGCAAAGATATTCCGTAGCCCCGAAAAAAAATCCAGGGAGACAAACATCCCCTGCTCAAGGGCGTGCAAACTTTAAGCGTCCCCCTTGCCACCCGGCTTTCGCGCGTCATATCATGTTCCTCATTCATGAAACGTCTCTACCGCCACGCCCAGATCGCCTCCGAAGACTCCGCCCAACTGATGCGCGGGGATGTTTTGGTGGAGGGGGATCGCATCATCGGCGTGGCCGCAGAGATCACTGGAGTGACGGATGCCGAGGTCATTGACTGCACGGGCCGCATCCTGCTGCCCTCCCTTTTTGACATCCACGTCCATGCCCGTGAGCCGGGCCAGGAGGACAAAGAAAACATCGCCACCTGTGCCGAGGCAGCCATCAATGGCGGGGTGACGGGTTTTGTCATGATGCCGAACACCTCCCCGGCGATCGACAATGCCGGGGTCGTCCGCACGGTGCTGGAAACCGCACGCCGCACGCGAATCGGGGCCAGCATTTACACCTCAGGTGCCATCACCAAAGGGCGCAAGGGGGAGGAGCTGGCAGGCATCGCCGGCATGAAAGCCGCCGGCTGTGTGATGCTGACGGATGATGGCTACGCCGTGGACAACCCGCAGGTGCTGCGCCGCGCCATGGAATACGCTCGCGACTTTGACATCCCCCTGGCCAGCCACTGCGAGGTGAAGGAACTCAGCGGCAAAGGCAGCATGCATGAGGGAAAAATCAGCTACGCGCTGGGCCTGCAAGGCATCCCCAGCATCAGCGAAGAAATCTGCATCTCCCGGGACATCCGCCTGGCGGAATACACGGGCGTGCATCTGAACATCCAGCACGTCACCACCGCCGAAGGCATGGGCACCATCAAACGCGCCAAGGACCGGGGCATCCGCGTCACCTGCGAGATCGCCCCGCACCACCTCATGTTCAGCCATGAGGACATCGGCGACTATGACACGCACTACAAAATGAACCCGCCGCTGCGCACGAAGGAAGACAACGCGCTGCTGCTGCAGGGGCTGAAAGATGGGTGGTTCGACGTCATCGCCACCGACCACGCGCCGCACACGCCTTTTGAAAAAAACCAGGCCTTTGCCAGCGCACCCTTCGGCATCACAGGCCTGGAAACGACGCTGCCGAGCCTCTTTGACCGCTTCATCTCGAAGGGCATCCTCGACTGGGGCCTTATCGTCAAACGCTACTCCGCCGAGCCGCGCCGCCTGATGAAACTGGAGCCTGTGCCTGTGAAGGAAGGCAGCATCGCCGATTTCATCCTCTTCAACCCAGATCGCACGACCACATTCACTCCCAAGTTCATGAAGTCCAAGAGCATCAACACTCCCTTCTTGAACAAGACGCTCCAGGGTCTCGTGGAGCGCGTGATCTATCGCGGCGAAGAACTGCTGGCGAGGTAATTCAAGGCTGGCTCCAATCCTTCAACCCGGTGACTGGCAGCAGTGGAGCCACTGCCTCCTTCCATTCCGCCGTCCCGGCTTTCTGAAACAGATCCCAGATGGCTTTCTTACTATGGGGGTCGGCGATGCTGCCTGGGGCATTGCGCCAAAGGCCGAGGCGAAGGCCGCCCTCCTGGGAGTGATCCACATGCCGATGGTAGATGAACGCATCCACCGTGGGCAGCGTGAGGCATTTTTCCCAAGCGTAGGCATAAGCGGCGGCCTGGAGCTTTTCTCCTTCCCGTGTGAGCAGGGTGTGGAAGCCCTGCTCTGACAGGATGATGCGGCGGGCCTGCCCCCGATACAGCAGCTCATTTTGCTCCAGATGCTTCGGCAGGACCTGGAGATTTTTGAAGGTCACTTTCGGCGTCGTATCATCGTTGGTTATGCTTTTATCCGCCCAGGCCCGTGGATTGCCCAGATCCTCCGGGTAGGGGTGCCAGGCGACATGCCAGTCCATGTCCCCACGCTCGCGCACGAGACGGGCAAAGGTATCCAGGTAATCGCGGCCAGGGGTGGCCTCCTCCGCACTGATGCCGTGCATGGAGGCGGCCCAGTGATGATCGAAGGAAATGTAGAGACGTGCGTGGGCGGAGGCGGTGCGAACGGCCTGATGGACGATGCGAAAAGCGTTTTCATAATGGCTGGCCGCCTCGGCGAGTGGCATCTTGCCGAGGTTGTACCAGAGCCAGTGAGAATTGACCTCATTGCCAACGATCCATCCCCACACACGGCCATGCTCAGGCTGATCCCCGGACCAGCGCGCCGCGAGATATTCCGTCACCGCCCTCAGCCAGAGCCGTCCTTCGGGAGTCACGCTGTTAAAGGCACCAACGCTGTATTTGTGGTCGGCACGCGCCTGTGGATGAATGACCAAGGCATCGCGCGCAGGTTCTTTCGATGGGTAAGCGATGAGGATGAGGTAAACGGCGACGCCTTTGTCCGATAGGGGCTTGATCTGGCTATCCAGACTGGCCAGATAACCCGCGTTAAAAGCAAAGGTTTGGCCATCCACCGTATGCGTGGGATTGCCCGGCTTCTTCGCTAGGTCCGGCAGAGCGGTGAAGTTGATATTGATGCCCGCATGGTGGATGCCCAGCTCCAGGGCATCCGGCACCATCTGCACCTGGAGTCCCTTGATGCTGGGAGGGGTGGGGAAAGGCTCCGTATTCGGCGCGGCAAACACGGAGACCGAGAAAAAGCAGGCAATGAAAAGGCGAAGCATGAAGGGGCGCAGTTAACGCTCCTGCCCGCCCAGTTATAACGGCAAGAATCATTCCTGGCCGAATGAAGAAACGAAAACCCAGGAGGGTCCGTCCTTCATGCGGTCAATCCGGAGCAGCCTAGCGGCGGCGGAAGAACAGGAAGGCCACGCCTGCCATCAGAAGCAGCACGCGGCTGGGCTCTGGGACGACAGCAATGACCAGCACGCCGTGGCTGTTGAAGAGGCCCGTGTCCCAGCGCAAGTGAGGATAAGCGGAGAGATCGGGCAGATCGAGATCGCCATTGTCATCGCCATTGCCCACCAGGTAGCGGCTGGACCCGGCATCGAAGCTGCCCCAATCGGAGACGCCATACCAATCCAGCAAATTGTAAACATTGCCTGCGCCCGGGATGAACCCCGTATCGGTAGGAAGGACCTCGATGCGGCCTCCGTTCCAGGTCAGGCCGCCGCCAATTTCGAGGTGATCATGCGCAGCCGATACAATGGCGGTGCTGTTGGGGACAGTCTGCCCAAAGTAGTCTGGGAAGGCGCTGGAGGAAGGATTGATCCAGGGCAGCAAAGAGATGTAGTCCTCATACTCAAAGCCCCCGATGACAAAATTTCCGGCAGCGAGCTCAGAATCCAGAAGCGTGGCTCCCAGCACCTGCATGGAAAGAATGGCTCCCGGATTCAGGACCAGATCGCCACCATTGGCATCGCCCACAAAAAGAGTCCCCCTCCCGACCCCGACAACCGTCAGCACCGAATCCCCTGGAGCCAGGGTGCCATGGACAGTGAGCCCACCGCGCACATGCCCCGTACCGCTGAGCGTGGCACCGGCCATGACGGTCGTCATGCCAGTTCCTGTGCTGCCTGCGATCCGCCCGCTGGTGCCCGTGAGGGCGGTGAAGGCATGGGTGCTGCCCTGGCTGACGAAACCCCATTCACCCGTGCCGCCCTGACCTACCTGCAGCGTGCCAGCGGAGACGGTGGTGGTGCCTGTGTAATCATTGAAGATGGTCAGGGTGGCGGCACCTGTGCCGAGTTTTTCAATGCTCAGGGAACCCGGTGTCGCGGCGCTGTTTTCATACTGCGCCGAAGGCACCCCATCACGGAAATAGACATCCCAGGCCGTATCCCCATTTTGGACAATGCGCAGGGTGCCAGGCGTGGCGGAGGCATTTTCGACGATGGCAGAACTATTGCCCACCGGAGTGTAGTTGGCCGTGCCGGTGGCACCGTGCAATGTCCCGGAAGCCGCATCCACATTGGCATTGATGGCAGCGATATCCGCCGTGGTCTGGCGGGTGGGATCCCAGGTAGGACTGGTAAATGAATACAGGCCGGAGGTGCTGGCGCCGTCATTCGAAATGAGGCCGCCAATCGTCAGCCCCTGGCCGCCTGTCTGAAAGGTGCTCAGGTTACGCATCTCCACCATGTTGGCCGAGGTGAGCGCGGTGGCGGAGCCTGCGCGGAAGATTTCGTTGTCATCGCGGTCGAAGTTGTTGGTGCCGACTCCCTGCTCTGCCCCGATGGTGACCTTGCCAGTGAAGGCGCTGTTGTCGCCTGCAAAGAGAAAGGTCACAAACTGGTCATAGGGGTCGCTGTTCGCGGTGCCGTCTTCCGTATTGTCCAGCATGAGGTTGTTGGAGCCGCTGAGATTGCCTCGGAAATTCATGAGCACATGCTGCTGATGTCCCACCACGGCTGCATTGTAGGCGGTGGAGTCCTCATAGTAGAAGCGCACATGGTTAGGCGAAAGAGCCCCGCCGCCACCCGTGCTGCCGGACCCCAGGTAGATGTCGCCCGTGAATTCCATAGTGGATTCTGGCGCATAGCTGCCGGCGATGCGCACTTCCTGCTTGATGTCATCACGCACACTGAAATCGCGGGGGATGAGGTATGTCTGACGCCCACTGTCCACAGCCGTGTCGCTGTTTCCATACCTGGCCTGCACACGATACTGCACGGTGGAGGTGGAAACTCCGGTGGGATCGCCTAACAAGATATTCCCCGTGCTCTCGAGAGACGCGCCGGGATACATCAGCTGAAGGGTCAGCCCCTCGCGCAGATCCAGGTCACCGGTCCACTGGGTCATGCTGTTGTAAAGGTACAGCGAGCCTGCGCCGGATTTGACCATGTTGCCCGTGCCCATGAGGCCGCCTTCATTGGGATTGAAATAAAACTCGCGATTGCCAGTGCCGCTGCCGGGGAGAAGCGCGTTTTGAGTACGGATGTTCAGATCCCCCACGAGATTGTAAAACCCGTCCATGACGATCTGACGACGGGTGGTGTGATTGAGGTAGATCTGGTCACCCGCCTGTTCGCCGAACTGCATCCACTCACGGTAACGCACCTGGTCCGTCCCGGCGGGAGAACCTTCCTGCGGGGAAAATTCGATGGTCACATTGTTCTTCACAATGGTGCCATCCGTCCAGGAGTCCGTGCTGCCAAAGGGCGTGTGCTGCGTGTTGTTTCCGCCACCGCCCTGGAGATCCACCCGCAGGGAGTTGATGCCATCGCCCAGGATGGTCAGGCCCGTGTAGGTATTGGCCACCCCTACCAAGGTGGCGCCATCGGTGCGTGAGCCGAACTGGACCGTGCCGGCACCCTCGATGCGCAGACCACCGCTGTTGGGATTGCCACTGAGACTGGCCACCGGATTGGCCTCCGAGGAAATGACGCCGCGAAATACCAGCACCTTGTCCTCATCGACCACCCTTACGGTGCCATCACCACTGCCCAGCACCACGTTGGCGGAGTAAGTATCAGTCCCGGTGCCGGTCAGGCTCACCGTTCCACCATTGAGGTTCAGAGGGCCGGTGCCGAGACGGCTGATGCCATCCATGGCCAGTGTGGATGCACCGGTGACAAAGGTGCTGCCGCTGTAGCTGTTGCTGCCCGTGAGGACCGTCTCGCCGATGCCGGTGAAGACCACGTTTTGACTGCCAGTGATGTTGCCGGCCAAGGTCACCGGTGCTGAAGCATAGTTATGCAGAATCAAATCCCTGCCAGCGGCGGCGGTGACACCGACTCCAGAGGCGATGGCCTCACCGCCAGCGTAGTTGCTGGTGAAAAGCAGCCCCCCATCATTCACGGTGAGACTGCCGCTGGTGAAGGCTGCGCCGGGGGTATTAAACCGCACAGACTCCGTGATGCCAGCGACCATCGAAGAACCCTGGAGGTCCGTGTGCAAGCCAGCACCGAGAGAATCATTGGCGTAACCGGCAAAGGCCACCACCTGCCCGGAAGCATTCACCGAGGCCCAGTCGGTGGCAAAAGGCTGGCTGCCCGCAGCCGAACCAAAAGTAGCGTAAGATCCCAAACGGGTTCCTTCAGCCACACCGCCCAGCCGGATGCTACCACCTGCGATGCCCTGCAAGTGAAGAGTCCCCCCGGTGCTGCGGGTCCCCAAGGCAGCAATGTCAAGCTGGCCCGCCCCGATGGCAGCCAAGGCCGAGCCACCTGCGCGGATCTGAAGGGTGCCGAAGTTTTCCTGCCCACCATCCACAGCCAAGGTGCCTCCGCCCATGAGCAGGCTGGCATTCAGCCCCACACGACGGCCGGGGGCCGCATCATAGCCTTCCAGCAGCAGCAGACCGCCCAGGACGTTCACTCCTTCGACGGTACCTGCCCCAGCTGTGGAGCCTTGCAGATTCACCTGCCCGGCCCCGATTTTGGTGATGGAGGTATTCACCGGATTGGCCGCCGTGCCGCCATCCACCAGATTTGCGCGGATGCTGACTTCACCCCCAGGGGCGGCATACAGCCGCAGATCCCTGTCGGCCAAAGTCGTGTAAGGGGTGAACCTGAGTGTGCCTGTGCCCGTGCCAAAGACGACCTCTCCCGAACGGTTTTCACCGCCGATGGTGGAGTTGCCCGTGGTGTTGCCCAGCCCCCAGTTGCCGTGACCAAAGATGTTGCCGGGGTCGGTGACATCCCCGCCGACAGTCCAGGAAGAGAGATTGAAAACTGAACCTTCATTGGCTAGCACGAAAGTGGCATTGGAGGTTGTGAGACCATCCGCCGTACCACTGGCGATGAGGCCGCGCCCACCCATGTGGAAACCGGACATGGCATTGTCTGGGTTCAGCGCGGCCACCGCCCCGGCCGTGTAAAAATCTCCCGTGCCGGAGTAGCGCAAGTAGCCACGTTTGAGGATGATCTGTCCCGCAGAATCATAAGGCTGCCAGAGCTGAACATTGGCCTCATTGGTGGTGGCGATGACTTCCATGCGCAGCACCTGATTCTGGTTGGCCGCAGTGACGGGTGCCCCGATGGCCCCCGAGGCATTGTCACGGATCTGCCCTCGGAGATCAAGGATGCCCGCCGCGCCCGTGTAGGTCGTGAAAATGCGAGACTCTGTGGCCTGCACACCTGCTGCCAGAAGACCGGCCCCGCCATAAATGTCACCCTCGACAGTTCCAATGTTGGTCGAGTTCACCAAGACCCGCGGAATAAAGCTGCGGGTGTAGCCCGTGGCTCCGGCACTGTCCACGTTGTCAAAGATGATGTTTCCTCCCCAGGTGCCGCCCTGCTCAATCGCCAGGGCAACATTGTTCCCGCTGATGGTGCCCACACGGATGTCCGTCCCATAAACACTCGACCCATGGCTGAGATAAAAATTGCCGCCGCCGGTCACATTCACGCTGTCACTCTGGCCGAGGGCAAAGTCACTGCGCGCATAGAGCGAGCCATGGTTCACATGGGTAGCCCCCGAATAGGTGTTGTAGCCAGTCAGGATGAGAGCCCCTGGTCCGGTCTTGACCAGCCCGTTGGAGTTGGTGATGCCTGAGGCGATGGTGAGGGTGGTGTTGTCACCGTCAATGCCCTCGTAGCCTGTCAGTTGGCCCGCAGTTCCATAACGGGTGAAAAAGCCGCCCACATAAATGTGCGCTTCCTGTCCGGCGAAATCGAGTTCACCGCCGTTGATCTGGGAACGTATGTCGAGATTCGAGTTGCCGCTGTTGGTGATGCCCATGCGGTCCAGCACCCCAAAGTTAGCCGCCTGGATCATGCCCGAAGCGACGGTGAGCTTGGTGTCATCCCGCATCTGGAGAGTGGTGTGATCGCCGCCCTGGGTCGCTGCGGAAGTGGGGTTAGCGGCACCGTTCTGCACATAGGTTTCGGAGTTGAAACTGAGTGAATTCACCGTTTTCGAAGCATTGAGTGTCAGCAGTGAATTTTGCCGGGTGGCACCGAGCTGCCCGGACTGGAGCGAATCCGAATCACGGCCAACGATTCGCAGATTCTGATCATTGGTTAGGCCCTGCTCATCCAGCGAAACAGTGGTCGTTAAGGCACCGTCCGGATTCGCCACCGTTTTGTATTCCGACAACTCCAGCGGGCGCAGGAAATGATTGCCAGCGCCATCGCTGTCCAGCGTCACCAGCCTGAACGACGTGTAGGATTCATCAAAGCGCTGAGTCACACCATCTGAGGAGGCGACGAGCAGATCGCGGGTGCCGCCGAAGAAACCCGGGACGACAGGCGCATTGCCATTGAGGCCGTTGCCCGTGCCAATGGCAAGAGGGGCCACATCCACCCGCAGCACAGCCTTGTCCGTGACATTTCCGCTGGAGAAATCACGACCGGCAAAGGCCGTCCCTGAATCCAGGTTCCGCAGATGCACCGAAGCCCCGGGCTGGCGAACGATCTCGGTGAAATGCCAGCCTGCATAATCGCCCTGCAAGCGGTTCGCGGTGACACCCGCAGTGGTCACGTAGTCAGCACCGAGGTTGTACTCCAGTCCCAGCACCCCGGCCTGCGCCGTGATGATGCCGGCTTTCTCAAAACCGGAATGGACTCCGCCTGTGGCATCCATGCGCAGGCGAATGTAGCCATCGGCGGTGATAGGCAGGTTGTCTGGAAGACGGTCCCGAAATTCATCAATCGAGGTGCCAGCGGTGGAGAGGTAAAAAACCGAGTTTCGGTCCAGCCCCATGTACGTCAAACCACCCACGCTGCCAGCACCGATGAGCCGCGATGTGCCGCTGGCGGAAAGAAAGGCCCCGGTCCACTCAGGCGTGTTGCCATAGAGACGCAGTTCACCATTGCCGATGCGGGTGATGTTTCCGGTGCCAAACATGTCTCCACCGCCATTGTTGAGGTAGATGCTGTGCGAGTTGAAGATCTTCAGCAGGGCATCCTCTTCGACATGGATTTGACCCGTGAGATTGTAAACACGACCCGTGCCGGCAACAATGGAACGGATGGTGCCGCCGCCTTCATAGCCACTGCCCCGCAGGGTCAGCCATTCCGGAATGGTGGGATCTGACGAAGTAAAGAACAGGTCGAGGCTGCCGTTCGCGCCAATGACGGTGCTGTCCAGGAAGGAACGGTGGGTCCCCAGCGCTCCGGTAACGCCAGTGCTGCCGACTCCCTGCAGACTGAGCACCCCGTCATTGATCCAGGTGATGCCGCCATAGGCGTGCCCCATGTTTGCAGGAGTGGAACCATCGCCAAGAGGCGCATAGCGGAACACCACTGTGCCGCCACCGTCGATGGTGAGATCTCCAATGTCCGGATTCCGCACGGAGGAGGCCTCCCAGGAGCTGCCCAGGCTGTCTGAGAGGGTGTAGCCATTGTCGGTATCCGCAAGATTGTAATCACCGCTGATGAAGCCGTCGAAAGTCAGCACCTTTTCAGGATCCACCCGGAGGGTGCCGCCATTGCCGCCGAGAAAAATGGTACGACCGCTGTTGAGTTCCAGACTTTCCGTGACATGCAAAGTGCCCCCGTTGAAATGAAGGTTTCCACTGTCGAGAATGGCCCATGCACCTGCATTGTTTCCTGCGGGAGTGCCGTCCAGAGTGACACGGACGCCGCTGGTGTAGCCGCTGCCCCCGTTGGTGACATTGATCGCACTGACGGTACTCGTGCCCGTATTGAAGGTGACTGTGGCACCACTGCCATTGCCGCCAAGCAACGAGGCGGCGGCACCAGTCTGGCTGCCGGTGTAGCTGCTGCCCGCATTGATGAGCACCACCCGGGAGATGGAGCCATTGACCTGCCCAAGCTGGGAGTCGCTGCTGATCTGCAACACGCCATTGTTCAGGTAAACGTTGCCTGTCAGCGTATTGTCTGCCGTCAGCACCGTGGTACCGCTGCCTGCGTGGACGAGGTTCACCTTGTTGGCCCCATCATTGGCGATGACTGAGCCGATGGTCATCACCCCCTGGCCATAGTTGTAGAGCATCAGGTCATTGGATCCCTGAGCCCAGGTGCTGGTGAGGCTCCCCCCCTGAATGCTGACATTGCCCGCGAGCGTCGCAGGCAGCAGCAAGCCCCCTTGGGACAAAGACAATGTATTCCCATCCCCGATATCGAGTTGAGCTGCGGCCCCGAAACGCAAAGTCTGGCTCTCCGCGCTGCCTGCCAGGGCCATGCTGGCGGTGAGATTGGTGTGATTGGCCACGCCGAAGGAATCATTCGTGTAGGCAGCAAAGGCCTGCACCCCAGTCGTACCCTGCCGCCCCGCCCAGTCGGTGACACCGCTGGCGGTGCTGCCATAAACGGCCCAGCCCCCAATGAAAGCCCCCACCGTGGTGCTCAGGCCGGTGGCGTTGATGTTGATGGCTCCATTGCCATTCTCCAAAAAGGCCAGCGACGAGCCCGCATCACGCCGCAGCACACGGGTGGCCGCCCCCAGGGTCAGCGTGGTGTTTTGCTGAGTGGTGGCGGCGCTGGCCCCCTTCATCAGGTAGATGTTTCCATCCACATTTTGGGTTCGCATGGTCGTGCTCGCAGGCTGTTCCAGCACCAGGCTTCCTCCGCCCCAAGTGGTGATGGAGGCCAGGGCATTGGTGCCCGTGGTGCGGGTGCGGGCGAACTGGTTGTCCCCATTCATGCCGCTCCAGACGGCAGTACCAGCCATGAAGTTCCAGCGGTCCACATTGGAGTTCCCAACGGCATTCCGGTTGAAGACCACCGTCCCAGGACCCACGAGAGAAACGGAGGCATTGAAGCTGTCCGCCGTGGTGTTGCTGTCCTCCAGCCGGGCATTGACCACCAGCGTGCCGCCGCGCACCTGAAGGAAGCGGAGGTCTCTCTCCGTGTTGGCATTTTGAAAGAGAATCCGGTAAGGGAGACTGTTGTCCACGCTGCCGATGTAGGCCGTGCCGCTAATGTGCTCGCCACCCAGAGTCAGCGTGTGGTTGCGGTTGTTGTTGCTGATGTTGATGCGGTCCGCGTAGTTCAGCACCTGGTCTGCCTGAGTCAGCAGGACATGGCCATGATAGACGTTGGTGGCAGAATTGGCCACGCCGAGGAAGTTCTGCGGACTACCTAACCACATTTGATTCCAAGTATTGTCCTGGGTGATTGCCGCCCGCGCATCGCCTGTTTGAAATCCTGTGCCGTCCAGGCCGGCCGCGGCAGGATCATACTGAATGCGGAAGTACCCCTGGGTGGCAAAGATGGACCCCGTGGCATCCCATTGCTGGAAGACATTGACGTTCATCTCGTCATGCCCCCGCATCTGAAAGACCAGCGAGTGGTTGCGGTCCAGCCTGGTCGCATTGTCGCCCGTGGCCCCCACATTGGAGAGGGAACCAGTCTCCGTGTCGCGAAACTGGCCGCGAAAGTTCAGAGTGGCGCTCTCTCCGATGGTGGTGGAAATGACCGTGGGGTCGTTCCACGAATCATTGTCGGACATGTTCTGATTGTTGGCGGTGTAAAGATTGCCGTAGAGGGACAGCGTGCCATTGTTGCGTGCCGTGATCACGTGGGTCTGAAATTCCCCGGTGCGGGATTCATCTGCGAGGTCGAAAATGACATCGCCACCCCAGGTGCTGTGCGAGGCCCCTTCGTTGCGGAGGACGGTGCGGGTGGTGTCAAATGTGTTGGAGACCCGCAGGTCCACACCGCTGATGTTGGTGCCATACTCGAGGTAAAAATTGCCCGCACCACCCACCACCACTTCACGGCCTCCCGCGCCTGCCCCCAGGGCACCCGGATGGCGCACCAGCAGCCCGCCTTGCTCGCTCACATAGACATTGCCGGAGAGCTGGTTCCAGGTGTCCAGGTAGAGGTTGTTGCGCCCCGTTTTCACCAGGTCGGTGGCGTTGACAATGTTGCTGCGCAGGAAGGCATTGCTGCCTGGCATGAAGGTGCCAAAGGAGCCGCTGTTGGCATCCAGATCATGACGGGAAAGGGCAGAATTGACGATGGCCGGCTGGCCGTTCATGCTGAGGCTGCCGCCACGGATCACCGCCTCAGGGTTGGTATTTACGGATTCGATGAAGGAGGCGAAATTGATGATGCCGGAATTGATCGTGAGCGTGCGCCCAGGCTCGATGATGAGGTAGTCACGGGCGGCCACAGGCACCACCTGCCCGGAGGTGCTGGCATTGAATCCGATGGTCAGGGAGTTGACCGTCACATCCTGGGTTACATTCCGGTTGGCATAGTTGTTGCGGCCCCCGGCGCTTTCCGGATCAATGTAGCGGTCTAACAACCAGTTTGTCCCAGCCACCGGAGCGCCTCCCACGCTGTACTCGCTGGCGGTCAAAGGCCGGAGATAGCCATTGTCCAGCGTCATCAGCCCGAGGCCGGAGCCCCCGAAAGCGTAGGCATTCTGGATGGTGTAGGCAGTGCGGTTGGCCGCCGCCCCTGTGGCTGCTTCAAAGCTGGCCGGCAGACTGCCGCCGAAAAGCCCGGGGATCACCTGCTGTGTGCTGCTGCCAGGCGCATTGGCTCCCACCAAGGGCAGCCCGCCTGTATTGTTAAGCTTCAGCCGGTCATCCGCAGCACCAGTCCCCCAGGTGTGGCTGCCATTCAGATTGTAGATTTTGAGGATGCCCCCGTTGCTCTGGGTAAGCGAAGCAAAGCTGCCATCGAACTGGCCACCGGCCCGGGTGTCGAGGTACAAATAATTCGTGCCCGCAGTCACTGCCACGTGACCAAAGTTCTCCGTGTTGGCCACGGTGGCATCCGTTTCCAAGGTAAGGTATCCGTTCCGTAAGTTCAGCAGTCCATTGTCATTGAGACGGTCATTGTTGTTTGCGCTGGCATAGACGGCGTTTCCAGAATTGTTCAACAGGGCCAGCGAGCCCCAGCGGCTGAGGGTGATGGAATCCGCGTGATTGAGGCTGCCCAGAGGCCCGGCCAGAGAGAGACTGAACCACTGGGATTCCGCAGCCCCAGTCGGAGAGGTGTTTGTGTATTGCGAAGGCAGGAAACGCCCGGTGCTTTGTTTGACATGCACATCGCCGTTGAAGCCTGCGTTGTTGCCGGTCAGCCGCAGTTCGCGGTTACCTCTTTTGGTAAACCCCGTGCCTTCGTTGTCTCCGGAGGTATTATCAATGACCCCCTGAATTTCGGTGACGCCCGGGTGATCGTAGCTGTCCGTAGCACTGTTATACCCCACGGCCCCGCCGCCCATGCTGAAGATGTTTTCACCCATGCCGCCGCCGACCAGGTTCACCGTCGTTCCCGGCCCAAAGATGTGATCAAAGGTGCGCCCGGTTTCGCCATTACCTTCACGGATCAGCGACCCGTAGTTCAGATTGACGGTGAGATTGTCATAGGTCTCGACCACTTTTTGGTTGGGAACGTGGGTATTGCCCGTGCCCCAGTCGGTTCGGAAAATGAGCCGTGCGGCCGTCACGGCATTGCCAGAAAGATCGCTCGCGAGGCGGTTGGGATTGAAGGGATCCGACGTACGGCTGCCCTGAGTGAGGTCCACCCCATCAAAGGTGCCTTCATAATAGGCCACATTGATGGTCATGCCGTCAATCTGGTTGCCCCGGTCGGTACCGCCAATGAGAGCACCGCCCAGCA
The DNA here is from genome assembly GCA_040386955.1 of Verrucomicrobiota bacterium. GTDB lineage: Bacteria > Verrucomicrobiota > Verrucomicrobiia > Verrucomicrobiales > Verrucomicrobiaceae > Prosthecobacter. The sequence continues at coordinate 497,860 of JAZKER010000002.1, read as the reverse complement.
GCCCGCCTTTGTTGCGGAACATGACCGCGCCTTCGTGGATGTTGATGGCTGAGCCCGTTGCATTGCGGATGTCCGCATTCTCAATCACCAAGTTGGCTGTGCCGACCTTGATGAGATCATGGCCGCCCAAGTCGAGAACGGCCGCAATTTCTGCATCCCCGGTGGCATTGAGATAGCGCTTGAGTTCCGTGCTGGAATAACCTCCCACAGAAGCATCGCCCGAAAGGGCCAGGTGCGAGAGGGACGCCGTGCCTGCGGTGTTCACCAACGAGCCCAGTCCGTTCATCCCCGCTCCCGCGATGATGAAAATCTCTGTGTCATCGGCCTGTACATCATAGTCGCTGTCACGCAGGTCCACCCGGCCTCCATTGTTAATGATGACTTCGTTTCCCGCGCCGCGCAGTCCCGCGGCCCTTGCCCCAAAGGCATTCGAGGTTCCACGCGCGCCGCCCTCCAGCCGCAACAGCCCTGAGTTCACGACAATCTGCCCGGCGAAGTCATTCGTGTTGTTATTCAGCAACAGGTGGCGGACGAAGTTCTCCCCATCATTGGCGGCGAGGTTCATCATGGCAGTGCCCGTAACGCCGCCCGATATTTTTCCGGATAGCGACAGCCCTAGACTGTTGCCATTGGTATCGGCAATCAAAAAATCTACCGCGCTGTTGAGCTGGATGGCCGAACTGATGGTATCGTTTCCGCCCTTTCCTTGCTTGGTGATAAAAGCATTCCCTTCCGAGGCCTGCATCGTCAGAGTCCCACCTGCCAGGATGAAGGAGTTGCCGCCGCTGAGATCTCCTATCCGCAGTCCACCGAGAGTCACATTCGTCCCAGGGATGGCGGCATCAAGGGTCACCGTGCGGTTTGCTGAAATGTTGTTGATGAGTTCTGCAACCTGATCCACTCCGTTGGGCACAGTCCCCTGCCAGCGGGTGACATCGCTCCAGTTTCCATTGGCCGAAGTGAGATTCCAGGAGCCCGTCGCCGGTGTCGTGGGATCCAAGGCCAAAGCCGAGGGAACAAGGGGACCTAACAAGCTGATGGCCAGCCATAGACGGCGGCAGGAAAGGGTGTGATAAGGTGGATTCATCAGGCTGGTTGGGGCTGGTTGAGATGGGCTGTCCGCCGTGCAAAAGGCGGATCGGCAGTGCCTCAGAGGCCGCTACCGATTTAATTTCAGTTCGAATTTTGAACTGGTTAGGCATCCTGCGGCTATTAGACGATGGCTTGCCTGCGGCTAAGGTCAGACCAACCCTCCGGCAAAGCTTTGCCCCCCATCGATACGCCAAAGCTTTATCAATCCAGGCTTGCGGAAACATCCTCTTCGCGACTTGAGTATCACTCCGCCTAACCATGCAACTGGCACCCCCCACCTGCTCCAGCCGCCCGCTTTCCAAGGCCCTCATCACGGGCGCCTTGCTCCTTGCCTTTGCGCTTTCTCCTTCCATTTGGGGGCAGGAAGATGCCTTACCACCAGAACGTTCCTTCTTCACCAAAGAAGGCCCTTGGGGGAAGATCCAGTGCTACTACTTTTATCTCGAAGCTCCGGACAGCGTGGTTTCACGTGCACCCACACCCGACACGCAGCCCCGCTGGCGCATCCCTGAAGAAAAGCTCGCGGATTTTGAGGACCTCATCTCAGAAACGGAATTAACCAATGAATTGGTTAGCCCTCTATTTAATCCCCGGGCGGTGATCCGGCGCAATGGAATCGCCAACCTTTTCCCCAGCGCCGCACTCATTGAAGCGCTCAGTGAGACCGAACGGCAGCGAATCTATGCAAGGCTGGCCAGCTATCCGCATAACGAATTTTACGAATTTCCCATTTTCTTCCTGAGCGGGAATGTGGACGAATGGGCGCAGGATTCAGACCTCCGGCCCGAGCTCATCTCCGCCATCCGCCACCTGTCCTACCACCGGGGAGACACCCTCGCCTTCAGTGACATCCCTCTCCTGCTGGGACTGGCCGAATCCAACTCCGAAGCGCAGCTTATCAAAAAGAAGCTCACCCGCACTCGCACCCTGATTGCCCGCCTGGAGGTAAACCCAGGCAGCAATGTGCAGGAGATGCTCGACTACTGGTCCACCGGCCTGAACCTCCGGCGCAAGGAGATGGAGCCGCTTTTTAGGGCCACCGCCTCGATGTCCGGCGTCGGGCACCTGGATCTCCTCCATGTCCTGCCTGCCCTGCCCCGCAAGCTGCTGTACACCTTTCCCGGCGACGACTTCACCACGCACATCCGTTTCCCGGACTGCCACTGGACGACGCTGAACTTTTTCAACTTCACCGCGCAGGACTACTACCTGGACTCCCACCTCGCCTCCAGCGCGGTATTGGAAAACTTCCAGCAAGTGGAGGCCCCTTATCGCTTTGGCGATGTGCTCATGTTCATCAATCCCAAAGGCAATGCCTTCCACTCCTGCATCTACCTGGCAGATGACCTCGTTTACACCAAAAACGGAGCCAATCCGCTCGTCCCCTGGACCTTGCTGGAACTCAAGGACCTGCAAAAAATGTACAACCTCGACCTCGGCCAGGGCATGATTCAGGGATACCGGCACAAACAGGGCAGGCTGGAGTCTGAGTAAACCTCCCAGGCTTAAACACCCGCGTCCTATTTGATGTCGTAGTGCTTCTCGCTCACCGATTTGTCGCGCTCGTAAACCTGCTCCTTCATCAGCTCGCCGCTCTTTGACCAATAGCGGTTCAAGCCATGGCGCTGGCCCTTTTCAAAATGCGTCTCGGTGGAAAGTTGCCCGTTCTCCCACCACTCGCGGACGACCCCATGCAGCCGACCTTCGGTGAAGGGGTATTCCCCCTTGGGTTTTCCATCCTTGTGCTTGTCACGCGCCAGCCCGGAGAAGGGTTTGCCGTTGAGAAAGTAAACGTCGTCCTGCCACTTCAGTTCTTTGTAAGTCACCTCCGCCGGCTTCGGTGGCTCGGCCCCTAGCAGAGTTGAGGCAGTAAGGACTGCGGCGAAAAGAAACGTTTTCATAACAGGAAGTGTCAGGGCTGGATCACCATTTCAACGGGACAATGATCGCTGCCATGGATGTCGTCCCGGATCGTGCATGAAGTGATGGCAGGACGCAAGGCTGCGGAAGCCAGCCAGTAGTCCAGCCGCCACCCGATGTTCTTGGCCCGCGCATCCGGGGTACGCTGTGTCCACCACGTGTAGCGTCCTGGCGACTTGTCGAATTCGCGGAACACATCCAGAAACCCGGCCTCCAGATGCTGGGTGAAACTGGCACGCTCTTCATCGCTAAATCCTGGATTCATGCGGTTGGACTTGGGATTGGCCAGATCGATTTCCTGATGGGCGCAGTTCAGATCGCCACAGGTCAGCACCGGCTTTTTCTCTTCCAGCTTTTTCAGATACTGGCGAAAGGCCGCATCCCACTCCAGGCGGTAAGGCAGGCGGGCCAGCTCAGCCTTGCTGTTGGGCGTATAGACCGTGACGAGATAAAAGTCGGGAAACTCGGTGGTGATGACACGGCCCTCGCGATCATGTTCGCCGATTCCCAGGCCCAGGGTGTGGCCCTTCCATGGCACCCGGCTGAGGATGCAAGTGCCTGAGTATCCCTTTTTATCCGCACTGTTCCACACCGCCTGGTAACCGGACAAAAAGGCCAGGTCCACCTGGGATTCCATCGCCTTGGTTTCCTGCAGGCAGATCACATCGGCATCGCTGCCGAGGAGATATTCACGCAGGCCTTTGTTCAGGGAGGCACGGATGCCATTGACGTTCCAGGTCGAGAGTTTCATGAGTCCATTTGCTAGGCCCGGCTGCGCGTTTGTTCAACTGCGGATGACAGGCTCCGTTCACCTGTCCCCTTCCCCGCCGGTCATTTCCTCCAGCAGTTCCCGGAGTTCCGGGCCGATGCGCCGCAACTCCTCCTGATGCACGGAGGACAGTCCCTCCAGCAGCCGTTCCCCGCGCTTGGTCAGGCTGACGAACACTTGACGGCGGTCTTCCTTCGAAGGCTCCCGAGTCACCAGCTTTTCCACCGTCAGCCGGTCCACCAGCCCAACCGTGCTGTGATGGGCAATCTGAAGCCGCTCCGCCAGCTCCCCTACCGTCACCCTGGCACGGCCCGGAAAGCCCTTGATGGCCAGCATGGCCTGGTGCTGCTGCGGAGTCAGCCCCGCGCCCTGGGCCGCCTGTTCGCTGAAGCGCAAAAACTGCCGGAGGGCAAAGCGGAAGGCAGCGAGGGTTTCATACTGGCTTTGGGAGATTTTTCGGGGCTTGGACATGGCTGGGCGCTGCCGATGAATCACGAACCATGCCAGGATTGACTTTTATCGTGGAACGATATAATCGCAGGGCGATGATTTCACCTGGAGCCTGTGCCCATGCTTCTCAGCCCCTGAAGTTTGCCGTCCCTCCTCATGAGTTTCGATACCCTGGCGCCCCACTATCACTGGATGGAACGGCTGTTTGCCGGAAAGGAACTCCAGCGCTGCCGCACCGCCTTTCTGCACCAGTTGCCGCCCCCTGCCAACGCCCTGATTTTCGGCGAAGGTGATGGGCGCTTCCTGCTTGAGTACCGCCGCACCTTTCCTTACGCGAGGGCCACCGTGGTGGACTCCAGCGCAGGCATGCTGCAGCGGGCACGCAAACGGCTCTCACAGGCCGGATTCGCACATTCAGACATCACTTTTGTGCAGGCCGATGCGAGGGAATGGCTGCCTCCAGAAGCCAGTTTTGACCTCATCGTCACCTGCTTTTTTCTGGACTGCTTTCGTGAGGAGGAGCTGCGCAGCCTCATCGCGAAAATGGCCCGGGGCGCCACCCCCAATGCCCAGTGGCTGCAGGCAGATTTCCAGATGGCTGGCTCACCGCTGAGCCGGCTCCGCTCCTGGCTGACGCTGCAGCTCCTGTATGCTTTCTTTCGCAGGGTCACAGGCATCACCGCCTCCGCCATCACCCAGCCGGACCCCATGCTCAGCCGCGAGGGTTTTGTCTGCCGCCAGCGCAGCGTCAGCGACTGGGGCAGGCTGTACAGCGACTGGTGGTCCCGTCCTACTGAGCCTGCCAGTCCCCAAGGTAAAAGCTCCGGCATTTTTTAAACGGTCTATGGAATCATGGAAAGAAAAGCTCGGCATTGAACTCAGCGCCGTCAGTTACAAGGAAAAGCTCATTTCCACCCTGGGTGGGATCCTATCGATCTTCCTCCTCATCCTGCTGGTCCGGCTTGGGCTGGATGGCACGGACGGCAGCCTGGTAGTGGCCTCCATGGGAGCCAGCGCGGTGCTGCTTTTCGCCGTGCCCCACGGCCAGCTCTCCCAGCCGTGGCCCGTCATCGCAGGCCATGGCCTCTCTGCCTTCGTGGGTGTTCTCTGCGCCCGATACATTCCCCATCAGGCGCTCGCTGGTGCCTGCGCCGTGGGCCTGGCCATCGGGGTCATGCACCAGTTCAAATGCATCCATCCGCCCGGAGGGGCCACGGCATTGATGGCCGTCATCGGCGGCCCCGGCATCCTCGATCTCGGCTTCGGCTTCGTGCTGTTTCCCATTCTCACCAATGCCCTCATGATGGTCGGCCTGGCCGTTCTGCTGAACCTCTGTTTCCGCTGGCGACGCTACCCGGCCTTTTTGACCCACCGCCCCCGACGGCCCAAAGGGGCCAAGCCGGAGCCGACCCATGAAGAAATCGTGGCCGCGCTCCGAAGCCTGGACTCGTTTGTGGACATCACGGAAGACGACCTGATCCGCCTCTGCGAACTGCTGTCCGTCCCTCAAAAACCAACGCCACAGAGAACGCCTGAAAAGAAGCAGGCGGTCCTCACCTAACCAATAAAAGAACCAAGACAGGACGTGAATGGCTTGCCTTTAGGCAAAGCCGTGCTACTCTCGATTTAATCGTGAAAAAAGAGACGCCTCACTTCAGCCATCGCGCCTGCACGGCAGCGAAAGGCATGGGCGTACCCTTCTGCCACCGCCTGGGCGCAAGCCGGGCGTGAGCGGACAGCCGGGTGTTCTTCCGGGCTGCTCCGCACCTCTCAACTGGCAGTCAGACAAACCCCGCTACACGCCTGAAGGCATCGTGGCGATTTCTCTTTTCACAGCATGAATCATGTCCATTTGCAGAAGGCCCCCAAGGCCTTCCATCCGTCTCTCACATCCTTTGTCAGCAGGCTCATTACATCCTTGAAACAAACCTGGCAGGGGCTGGATGATCCTCCCGTCCATGTCGGCAGCGCACTTGATGCGCCTTCGCATGAATCGCTTTGGAAGGTCACCGGCACCCTGACCTGCCAGGCTGGCTATGGCAGGCTCACCGCAGAGTCCCGCCACTGCATCCATGCAGCGACCCGGGATGCTGCGCTGGCCGAGGCCACCAGGCGGATGCTTGCGGCCCACCCTGATTTCGCCATCTCCAGCCTGAAGGCCGTCAAGGCTGCCGAGGGCTGATCCGGCGCCTCCCACGGCTCCCCCTGACACCCGGCATTCAGACCGGGAGGGAGAGTCCATGCCTTCATCCCAGGCCTCCGGCCTGACATCACCTCATTCCGTTCAACCTAACAAACTATGTCAAAAATTCATTACTACGACCGCGTCCGCCTCCGCTCCCTCAATGCCATCGAATCCTCCGAGGATGATGACCTGTTCATCCAGATCGTTTATCCTCATGAGGCCAACGCCGTCGCCGGCCGCATTTCTGCCGATGCCCCCGTGGGCAGGGCGGCCCTGCACCGGAAGGAGGGCGATACCATCACCTTCAAGGCCCAGGGCCAGCGGATGGCCATGCAGATCATCAGCATTGAAAAGCATGCCCTGACGGCCTGACCTGTATCACCTAACCAAAAGCATGCCCTGCCGACCATAACGCCGGCAGGGCATGCCATGGCCCGGATCCCACGATCAGGGCTTGGCTGACTCTGGCCGGTTCAGCACCGCATCGCGGGTGCTGCCGACGATGGCCATCGCCTGGGCAATGAGCGCAGGATCCACCTTGAGTTCCTGAAGCGTGGCCTGCAAATGCTCGGCAATGGCATCAAAATGGGTGTCATTGAGACCGTCCAAGTCGGCATGTGCCGTGCGCAGATCCTTGCCTACATACGGGTTTGGCCCGCCCAGCGCAGCGGCCAGAAACTCCTTCTGTTTCCGCTTCTGCTTGATCATGCTGATGTCTTCGAAGTAGTGGTTCACCCGTTTGTCAGCCAGCACCTTCACGTAGAACAGCTCCACCGCCGCCTCAAGCGCCGCCTTCCCTCCCAGCTTTTGATAAAGGCTGGCCGCGCGATCCGCCTCGAACTTCTGGCGGCTGGCCTCGTCGGCAAAGGCGAAGGTCTGGTCTTCATAAACCCAGGTGATCTTCGGATCTGCCGCCTTGCCACTGACCGGGCAGGTGGTGTTGAGCGGCTTGGGGGCGGCGGGCTCTGCGGCCAAAGCTGCCAGGCAAAGGCCGAAGGAGAACAGGAGGACTGCTTTTTTCATGGTAGGGGTGGTGTTGGGTTGGGTTCACGCGCTTTGCCTCGTAAGGGCAAAAACACGAAAGGGGAGGTCAGCTCCGGCTGGCGGCGGCATAGCGTGCACGCTGCTCCGGGGTCAACCCGACAGGGCTGGCGCTGTGATCTGCATCGGGGTTGATCCGGCGATGGATCACCTGCGCCATGTCGGCAGCACAGTTTTTGATGTGGTCGGCATTTGGACCCGAAAACAGGGAGTCCACCGTGCTTTGGAAAATCTGCAGCCAACGGTCAAACTGAGGCCGACCCATCGCGGTCAGTGGCACCAGCCGGGCATGCACCGCCAGCGGATTGCCCGTGTAACCGCCGGTGCGAAAAATCACCTGCTCCCAAAAGGCATACATTTTGGGCAAATGCGCAGCCCAGTCCGTATGCGCCACCTCATTGAAGATGAAACCCAGCAGCTCGTCGCCTCGCACACGATCATAAAAGGCATTCACGAGCTGCTCGATTTTGGCACGGCCCTCGAGGTCGGGGAGATGAGAACTTGTGCTTTGCATGCTTTAATAGGTATATTAAATACCTATTTTGAAAAGCGTTCTTTCAATGACTTTCAAAAAGGCTTCCTTATATCGTCAGTTCCACCCGCGTGCAGCTCACCTATCACACCGACTACGCCCTCCGCCTGCTCATCTACCTGATGAACCGTCCGGATAAAAAAGTGACTACCCGGGAGATGGCCGAGTTCTATGGCATCTCCCTCAATCACCTGACCAAAGTGGCCAAACGGCTGACCCAGGGCGGCTGGCTGAAAACGAGCCGCGGCTCCAGTGGCGGGCTGATGCTGGCCGCTCACACCCCCGGCACCAAGATCGGCGAGATTGTTCGCCTGATCGAAAGCGGAGATCTGGTGGAGTGTTTCACTCCCGCGACCAATAGCTGCCCCATCACGCACAATTGCCGCCTCAAGCCTCTGCTCTACCAGGCCCGCCGCGCGTTTTATGACGTGCTGGATTCACAGACGGTCAGGGAACTCGCCTCCCAGGAAAGCCTGATCCCCTAGCAGAGTTCGCCCGCCCCGCATGCCAGCGCATCCCCGGCCAATGAGCCAGAGTCACGACAGCCTAACAAAAACCATGGAGACATCCCCGCAGCCGGAGAGCCCTGCCATCTTCGTGAACGGGATGAGTGCAGAAAGCCTCCATGCGCCCTTGGCATCCTGGCAGGGTGCATGCACAGTGCAGCCCGTATGAAATGGTCTTTCAAAATCGCAACGGTGGCCGGCACGGAGGTTCGCATCCATGTGACCTTCTTCATCCTGCTGCTCCTGGTAGCCATGCAGGGCATGGGCGGAGGCCAGGGTGCCGCAGGGGCGGTGGATGCCCTCCTGTTTGTCAGCGCTGCCTTCCTTTGCGTGCTGCTGCATGAGTTTGGTCACGTCTTTGCAGCGCGGGGTTACGGCATCCGCACGCCTGACATCACGCTTTTGCCCATCGGCGGGGTGGCACGGCTGGAACGCATGCCCAGAAAACCCTCCCATGAGTTCGTCGTGGCCATCTGCGGTCCCTTGGTCAATGTGGCCATCGCTGCGGCCATCAAGCTGGCCCTCGGGCTCCAGATGGTGATGAATCCCGAGTACCGGTTTGAGCAACCCGGGCATTTCTGGGAAAAGCTGATGCTGTGGAATCTGCTCATGGTGGCCTTCAACATGATCCCGGCCTTTCCCATGGATGGCGGCCGTGTGCTGCGCGCCTTCCTGGCCATGTTTACCGACTATGGCCGCGCCACCCGCTGGGCGGCCACGCTGGGCCAGGGCATCGCCCTCACCGTGGCGCTGTGGATGCTGTTTTCCCGTGAGTTTCATCCCGTGCTGCTCCTGATCTCCTTCTTCATCTTCATGGCCGCAGGACAGGAGGCCGCGGCCGTCACCCAGGAGGAGGCCACGCGGGGACTCCGGGTGCGCGATGCCATGCTCACCGATTTCCGCACCCTGCCCCAGGATGCCTCGCTGGGGGATGCCGTCGTTCTCCTGCTCGCCGGCAGTCAGCAGGATTTCCCCATGCTGGACCCCTGTGGCAACATGCTGGGCGTGCTCACGCGCAACCGTCTCGTCTCTGCCATCAGCGAACACGGCCCCATGCACCCCGCCATTCAGGTGCTGGAAACCTGCCCGGATTCCGTCACCGCCGTCATCAGCCTGGGAGAAGGCCTGGAGCGCCTGCGTGCCACCCCCTGCCCTGCCATGCCGGTGATTGATCCCGTTTCAGGAAAGCTTGTCGGCTTGCTGACGGCGGAAAACGTGGGCGAGGTGCTCATGGTGCGTGCCGCCTTGCGCGGTCGCAAAGAGACCTGACCTCAGGCCGCCTCAATGCCGCCGGAAGGAATCCCTTCCGTCCTCAGCGCCTCAACAAAGCCCAGCCATGCAGGCACCCTCACCAGAGCCACGCCGTGCTTGGCAGCCGCTGTTTTCCAAAGCTGAAAATGACGGGCGTAGGCCTGAAGATAGCGCCGGAGGATGTCCGGCTCGATCCGATGCTCATGCAGATGCGTCGTCTCGGCGTCCTGAAATTCATAGTTGCCATCCCAGGCCGGGATGGCCTCCTCCTCAGCAAAGGGTGCCAGCACAATGCCGCGACCATTGCGCTGGCTCAGGCAGCCTAGCAGGGTCTCCGGCTCCGCCGCGAACAGCAGATCGCTGATGAACAGCCGCAAAGCCCCGGCACGCAAAGGCAGGCGTGCTAAAACCGGAGCTTCGGCACTGGCGGGCAGGGAGGAGAGCTCCGCCGGCCAGCGCCCCGACAAAAGCAGGTCCGTCTCCAGCATCCTGTGCCCGGCACCGCGCACGACAAAGCAACGCAGCGTGGCCCCAGTTTGCAGGCTCGCCTCCGCCGCATAGGCCAGCAGCTCCAGCACACGCTGCTGCTTCGCCGGATAAGCAAACATGGAGTCCGACACATCCAGGATCAGGTCCACCAGCGGGCGGACTTCCTCCCGGTAGAGCTTCATCGTGTAGGTGCCCGTGCGGGCATAGGCCTGCCAGTTGATCTGGCGCGGGTCATCCCCGGGAATGTAAACGCGGTGATCCTGAAAATCGAGGCTGCTGCCCACGCCCGTGCCCTGGAATTCACCGCTGTGGCCCCGCCAGCGCTGTTGGCGAAAAGGCAGCTTCAGCACACGCGCCCACTCCCGCGCCTGCGTCTGGAGCCTCTGCAGTTCGGCCATGTCAGGCAGCATGTTCATGAACTTTTGGAACGGTCATCCAGCTCCTGGGCCTCGGTTTCTAAAAGGGCATAAACCTTGTTTTCACGGGACACCAGCACCAGGGCCGCCACCAGCCAGCCAAGGCCGCCCAGGGCGGTGGTCACCAGGATTTCGTCCTCCAACTGGTAATTGTTCGTCGAAGCGAAGAGCCCGGTCACCGGAGTGATGCACCCAAGAAAACTCCCCTCCTTGGCATCGCTGATATTCACAAAGATCGACAGCAGCACACCCGCCACCCCCAGCCCAATGTTTACCACCCACCAGTTGGCAAAACGGTTGGACTTATTGATCCGGAGGCAGACCGGCACCACCGCCGACAGCAGCATGCCAGCGACCCACAAAAACGACTCCTCCAGATCCGAACCCGATCTTTGGAAGGCATAAAGGGTCAGCATGCCCAGGTTCAGCGCGCCTAACAAAGAATAAAACCACACTCCGCTCGCCCAGCCAGGATACAGCAGGCGGCCCGGCTTTCCCCACCTCACCAGCCCTTGCACCACGCTGGGAAAGCGCGGCATCTCCTCCGTCAGCACATCCACCCCCACCACGAAGGTAAGAACAACGGAGGGGACATAAACCCAAAGGAAAGCCTCGTCATCGGGGTGAAAACACAGTCCCGTCCCCACGGCGGCCAGCAGGCCCAGCACCACCAGATGGATGAGCCTCTTGCCCGTACTGTGATTCTCGGAAATGGGGGCGATCCGCGAGGCCCCCAGGGCCAGAAGGGCATACACCCCATAACAGGGAACCAGCAGCAGCCCGCCGACGATGCCCACCTGCTCCCACATCCTAAGAGCAAGGAACTCGCTCAGTGCGCGGTCACCACCGGACTCATTGATCATCACAAAGACGAAGGCCGGCACGGGGATGAGCGAGAACAGAAGGCCCACCCCCAGAAACAGGCGCAGGATCACCGCACGCTGGGAGGAAAAGGCCACAAAGGCGGCCGTGGCCAGGCCGGAGGCCAGTAAAGTCACCAGCAGGGCGATGCCCTCCTGGAAGATTTCCACCCCGCCAAAATGATACCGCGCCACCATGTAAGGCAGCAAGGAAACCCCGAGCAGCAGCGACTGGCTGAACAGCGCGGACCACTTCCCAAAAACGATCCTCAGCGAGGGGATGGAAGTCAGCGTCAGCATATCCATCGTCCCGCTGCCAAACTCTCCCGACAGGGTGCCAAATCCCCGCAGCGGCAACGCGACCAGCAGAGCGGCGAGGGCAAAACCCCAAAAGAGATTGCCGATCACCTCCATGTCCACCCCGAGAACTCCTGACCCTACAATGAGGATCATGCAGAGTTGGATCACCGTCAGCACCGAGGTGAACATCCGTGTGCGCAGCCCATGACGCAGCTCCTTCACCACCATGGGGCTCAGGCGGTCGTCAAAGTCACGCAGGAGGGTCAGTGGAGACGTGTTCATGATCTAGCCAGTTGATGGGCCTCCAGGCGGGCCGGACGAGTTTGGCGGAAAGCCCGCAGAGCGAGGAGGAGCAGCAGGAAAGGCCAGACCCCGTTGGCGATGAGGCCAAGATCGTAATAGTGGATTCCCGCCATACTGCCCTTATAGTCCATGGACATGGACATGGTATTGATAGGGAAGAGGCAGCTCAGCCACTTCAGTTCCTCCTTACGGGAGGATGTTTGGACCATGAAACTCATCATGGTGAAAAAGGCCAGCATGCATGCCCCTGCAAAGGTAGCGCTGAGGTATTCTCCCGTACGGCGAAAGGCCAGCAACTGGGCGAAAAATACCGAAGCCCACACACAGCAGGCCACCAGCCAGATTTTCGCTGCATCCGGCCCCCTGACCAAGGCGATGGAGATCCCCGCCAGCAGCAGAGAATACAGAAAGCCATGCATCCAGCCAGGGGCCAAAAAAAGCCCCGCCAGCCGGCCCCACCAGCCGCGTCGGAAAAACGGCAGATAGATGGAGGGCAGCTTGCGCACATCGTCCGTCATGGCATCCACGCTCGCCACTACCAGCACCACCACCAGCACCTGAGGGAGAGCTGAGGACACCGAGGCCATCCTCGCCACCAGCCACTCCATCAGCACCAGCAGAAACAGGGCCCCCAGATTCACCAGACGCTTGATCACCGGCAGCATGGAGGCGGCAGGTGCGATGCGGGAAGCGCCAAAACTCAGCAGGGCAAAAATCAACCAAACCGCACCGAAGACCCAGCCTGCATACTTCCACCCCATGGCCGTGGTGGCGGTGCCTCCGGAAGTCATCGTGCGGCTCAACGAACCCATGAGCATCCAGCCCACCGAAGAGACGCTGCTCAGTAGCAGAGGCACGGCAATGAAAATGGCGCGTAACCAAAATTGCTTTTGTGTGGAAAGCGCCACTACGCCCGCCGTCAGCACTGCGCTCACCATCCACTGGAACCCCAGGGTGAGGATGTCCTGAAACAGGTCCGCACCGCCGTACACATATCTGGCCACGATGTAGGGCACCACGCTCACCGTCACCAGCAGGGACTGCACAATGATGGATGCCCATTTGCCCAAAACGATGCGCCCGGCCGACAGCCGGGTGAGCACCAGCATGTCCATCGTGTTGGCCTTCATCTCACCCGCCAGCGCGGAAAAACCGCTCAGCGGGAAAATGAAATACAGCACAAAGACCAGCAGGCCGTCCATCAGGCCCCGCACCTCCGTCCCGTTCGATGAGGCATCCCCCATCAGCGTGATGAGCACCAGCAGGGCATGCAGCACCAGCAGCACCCCGCCAAAGAGCCGTGTCCGCAGCCCCTGACGCAGCTCCTTCACCACCATGGGCGAAAGCAGGTCTGGAAAATCAGTGAGAGGAGTGACGGTTGTCATGAGAGTTCACCACCAGAGATCTGATATCGAAGGCCATGCTTCCCGGCCACACGGCGCAAATCCAATGCCACCAGCACAGTCACAAAACACCGAAAGAGGCGCTGGCAACCTCTCGCGGCATTCCCTGAGGGGGCCTCACTTTCCGTCAGCGGCATATTTGCCACCGCCAGCAAACACCAGCGTGGCAAAACCGATGAGATAAACTAAGGCCAGCTCCCCTGAACTTGGGCCCGAGAGAGCGCCTTTATGCTGGATGAAAAACGCTACCGCCATCGTGATGACCAGGTTCAGCGCGGCAAAACGGGTGAAAAAGCCGACGATGAGCAGGACCGAGCACACCACTTCGGCAAAGATCGCCATCCCCAGGCTAATGTTGGAAGGCACGACATCAAACAGCCGCATGAACTTGGGGGCTATCCCGTTGAAGTTTTGAAATTTCACCCAGCCGTGCAGGATCAGCATGGAAAAACCCATAGAGACGCGCAGGATGAGCAGGCCAAGATCCACGGACTGGGGGACAAAAGAAAGTCGCAGGAGATTCATCATAGAGGTCTCAGAATGCGGCAGGCCTGGCACCCCCGGCAAGCTGAAAGATTGTCACTTCATCTGCCGCATGATGAACGTCCCAGCCAGCGCACTGTCCACTCTCGATAACCCTGTGCGCCTTAGCCCTTTAGGAAAGTTTCATGATTAGGCCCGTTTTCTGAAGATACTGTACTCAGCAGCCCTCGCCAGAACGTCAAACAGCTCAATTCATGTCAGATTGAGTCTGTGGTTGAAAAGCTCGCCCCAGAGCGGACACTTGGCACCATCCTTTCTTCCCCACGCAGTCCCATGCCGGAACCCAGTCTTTTCAGGCACTATCAGATCGTCCAGGACGCGGACGGGAATAACGTCGAATTGCTCCGCGATGCAGACCAAGTGGCGGTGCTCGCTTTCGACACCCTGAAGCAGGAGTTTGTACATTGCCACGTTCTGCTGGAGCCGCTGGCGGACAAAGCCGCCTTTGAAGAGGCCTGCCGCCGTCTCCAGGCCCATGGCCACCCCCTGCTTTCCAGGCTGCTGGATTCTGGCGAAGACGAGGGCAACCCCTTCTACATCACTGGCAATGTGGATGGCGAGACGCTGCGCTCCTACCTCGCCCGCCAGCAGGAAATCCCCGGCTGGCTGGCGGTGATGCTCGCCTGCCGCGCGCTGGAAGCCGTGATCGCCCTAGTCGAAAACACCGATTGCCTGCCCGAAAACGTGCTGAATGGCCTGCGGGTGGTCCAGACAGGCTCTCAGCAGGTGCAGATTCAGATGGCCGATTATCGGCTCCTGACCGGTGAAGCCGCCAAAGCCAAAGTTCTGAAACCTGCCTTTGAAAAGTCGGCCAAACTCCTGCGCACCTTCTTTCAGGAACAGTCTGGCGGCGGCCCTACCCTGCCCGACCAGTTGCTGCCCGGCGCTGATTTCATGGAACTGCTGGCCGCCTGTCTTGCAACGGCCGACCGAAGTGTGGTCACCGCCTTGAGCGACCTCAATAACGCTTTGCAAAAGCTGGCTCCGGACCAGCTCTCAGGAGAAATCCCCACCGCGCACAAACCCCGCGCGCTGCTGGCCCCTCATTTTGCCAGCTACCAGGAAGTGGCCCGTGGCGTAGTGAATCTCATCCGCATCCAAAGCCAGCGGCTGGACATGGCCAACCCCTACTCCATGCGCGGCACCCTCACCAAGACGGGCCGCACCGTGCTGGTGGAGCAGGTGCCCCCGCCCCGCCTCGTCGGCAGCAGCGTCCGCGCCATGGATGACAAATGCCTGGCCCTGGCCAAAAAGCGCGAGTTCCCCAGCCTCATCCCCATGGTCCTCCTCCACGAAGGCGATGAGATCACCTGCTTGGCCGAGGAACTTGTCGAGGGAGTCAGCCTAGCAGATCTCCTCCGCGAACGCCGCGCCCTGAGTGTGCATGAGGCCTATCTGGTGCTCGCCGGACTCGACGGCGCTCTGGATTCGTTGGAAAAATCAGGCCTGGATCCCAAACGCCTGCGCCTGGAAGACATCTTCCTGCTCACCGGGTTCCCACGGGAAGATGCCCGCACGGCCAAGCTGCTGCTGACCAAGCTCAACGAGTGGCCTGCCTTTTCCATCGTCCTGCGGGCCCACCCTACCCTGGCCTCCATGGCCGGACGCGGACTGGATCCCGCCGTCCTGCTCCCGACGATCAAAGCCCCCAGGCCCGGCCTTTGGAACGGAGCCTGGCTTTCGGCCATCGGTCGCTTCCTCGTCGGGCTCGCGTCCCTCCCCGGCCATTCGGGCGAGACCCCCGGAGAGCGGCGGGAACGCGAAGCCCTGGCCCGTCTTTTTGATGAGGAAATCCATCGCCAACGCGAGGGCAAAGTCTGCCTGCGTGAAGACTTCCTGGCCCGCTATGCCCGCATCGTACAGCATCACGACACCGTGAAGCCCGCTGCGGCCCCTGCCTCGGAGCCTCTGGGACTGCAACCCAAAGCCGGTGCCCGCACCCGCACCATCTCCGCAGACCCTGCCGCGCTTGAAGGAGTTCCCCAGGCACTCACCAGCGGTTTCGCCCCGGCCTCTGAAAAACCCACCATTGGCTTTGCCGAGCTTCTCTTCCGCGACACCTCGGTGACCGAAAGCGGCAGCAGCCATGACTGGGCCAAAACAGCCGCCGATGCTCCGCCCACCATCAACCCAGGCGAGGTCCTGCTGCCTCCGAGCGAGTTCGTGCCCTTCTGGCTGCGCGCTGCCGTCTTCCTGGGTGGTTCCATCGTCATCGGTGCCATCTTGGCCCATGCCTCCGGGGATGCCTTTTGGCTCAAACGCCCCGTGATCAAGGCGGTGCCCGTGGAAAATACAGCGCCCCTCCCGGCCACAAAGTCAGGGGCACGCCCCCTGGCGCCTGAACCGCCTCGCGGCCCGGCAGCCCCGCAGATCAGCGTCCCCACGTTGCCGCCGGAAACACCGCCTGCCCGCAGCCCCAGCCTGCTGCAGCCGCCCAGCTCCACCTTGAAACAGGATCTGTAAAAAGAGGGATTCGCCGGCCAACGGATCACTTTTTTGTCCAATCCGCACGCTGGCGGGCCTATCCTCCTGGCATGGCCGATGACAAGACCACCATCTTTCTGGAACTGCTGACCACGCATGAGCGGTCACTCTCCCTCTATGTGCATGGCTTGGTCCCGCGCGACAGCGAGGCCGAAGACATCCTGCAGCAGACCAAACTGCTGCTGTGGAAGCACTTCGATGACTTCACCCTCGGCACCCATTTCATCGCCTGGGCACGCAAGACCGCCTTTCACCAGATCCTCAGCCATCGGCGGCTCAAAAAGCGGGCGCACCTGCCTCTGGATGAGGAGGCCCTCGAGGCCCTGGGCCACGCCGTGTCTGAACTGGCCGACCAGGGCTCCTGCCGCCAGGATGCCCTGCGCACCTGCCTGGCCAAGCTCCCCACCGAGCACCGCCAGATGGTAAACCTGCGTTACTTTGACGAACTGGAGATCGACCAGGTGGCGGACCGCATCAACCGCACTGAGGCCGCCGTTTACCGGGCCCTCAGCCGGGTGCGCATGAGCCTGATGCAGTGCATGCAGAAACAGATGGAGGCCCAACCATGAAACCCGAAGAAACCTGGCACTGGCTGGAACTCTGGGAGCGCGCCCAGGACCACGCCGTGAATGAGGAGGAGCAACGCCAGCTCAACGATGCGCTGATTCACCGGCCAGAGGTGCGGCGGCTCATCGCCGAGGCCTCCCTGCTGACCGCAGAAATGCGCACAGGACACTTCAGCGAAGAGGCAGACCCGGCCCAGGCCGCCGCCAGCCCGACAAACTCGCTCTTCTCTTCCCGCCTCGCCCGCATCCTCCTGCCGCTGGCCGCCGCCGTCGTCTCCGCCGGGGCCGTCTGGCTGATCGCCCGCGAGCCCGCCCCGGTGGCGACGCTGGCCAAGGCGAGCGACTGCAAGTGGGGCAACAGCGCCCTGCCCACGTTGGAAGGATCCGACCTGCAGCCCGGCATGCTGGAATTGCTGGATGGCATCGCCACCTTGAAATTTGCCAGCGGGGCCGAAGTCGCCCTGGAGGCCCCTGTGACTCTGGAGGTCATCTCCGCCATGGAATGCCGGGTGAAAAAGGGCACCGTCGTGGCCGAAGTCCCTCCTCAGGCCAAGGGCTTCACCATCCACACACCGGATACCAAAGTCGTGGACTACGGGACCCGCTTTGGCGTGAGTGCCGGGGACGATGGCAAGTGCCTCGTGCACGTGATCGAGGGATTGGTGGAGGTGGAGCGCCAGGGCAAACCAGGCCGCCAGGAACTGCGTGCCGGAGAGCGTGTGGACTACGGCGGTTTTCTCCACAGCGCCACCTACCCGGATGCAAACGACCAGGCGGAACAGCCGGAGCCGGGCCGCTGGCTCCCCGGCCCGATCAATGACCTGGGCGATGGCTGGCAGATTCTCACCACGGCCTATGGCCAGGGCAAGGACACCTGGATCCAGTCCGACCCGAAGTACCACGTCACCGGCCGGGAAGCCTACGTGCGCATCAAGCACAGCACCCACAACACCAATCTGGAAAGGAAGGCCTACCTGGGCTTTGACCTCAGCCGCTTTCAAGGAAAGCGCATCGCCGAGGCCGAGCTGACCCTGCATGTGGAGCCCAGCGACCTTGGTTTTGCCTCCCTGGTGCCAGACGCTGTTTTCACCATCTACGGCCTCACTGATGAAACCCAGGATACCTGGGATGAAAAAGAGATCCGCTGGGAAAAGGCCCCCGCGCATTCGGAAGCGCAGGAGCACCGGGTGGCTGCGGTGGCCAGCCAGGCGCGGAAGCTGGGGGAACTGCACATCCCCCAGGGCACCACGCGCGGAGCCTTCACGCTGAAGGGGAATGTGCTGGCGGACTTCCTGCGCACAGACAGCAATGGCCTCGTCACCTTCATCGTCATCCGCGATACCGACGAACATGCGCGCAACGGCCTCGTCCATGCCTTTGCCACCAAGGAAAACACCCGCAACGCCCCCCCGATGCTGAAAGTGCGCGTCGAGGAGTGACGGGTGCCAGCGGCCCGACTCCGCCACCCTTCCGGAAATTCTTTTCGCGATTCGCTATAAATCACCCGGCGGAGTTGCCATCAAGGCCACGCACGGCTTAAATTCCGGCATGAACCGCGAAGTCGTCGAAGCCCAAGTGCGTGCCGTCCTGCCCCTGGACGGCAGTTTTGCCGTTTTCCTGGGAAATTCGGACAAGACCTTCGTGATCTATGTGGATGAGTCCGTGGGCACGGCCATCTCCATGTTCATGCGCGGCGTCTCCAAAGACCGGCCTTTGACCCATGATTTGTTAGGCAGCGTTCTCCTGGCCTTCGGTGCCAAGGTGGAGCGCGTCATCATCAACCATGTGGAAGGCAGCGTCTTCCATGCCCGCATGATCCTTTCCGCCTCCAACGAGCTGCATCAGAAAAAGCTCATCGAGCTGGATGCCCGCCCCAGCGACAGCATCGCCATGGCCGTGCAGCAGGGTGCCCCGCTGTTTGTGGCCCGCAAGGTGTGGGACAGCGTGGAAGACGTGACCGAGACTCTGGCCCAGATCGAAAAACGCGGGCTGGAAGAAGCCGCCGCTGCCGAAGAAGAGGAAACCTCCGAAGATGAGGAGGAGGAAGACGAAGACCTCGAAGAAATCGACCCCGATGACCTGGATCTGGAGGCCCTCGAAG
This sequence comes from Verrucomicrobiota bacterium, assembly GCA_040386955.1. Classification (GTDB taxonomy): domain Bacteria; phylum Verrucomicrobiota; class Verrucomicrobiia; order Verrucomicrobiales; family Verrucomicrobiaceae; genus Prosthecobacter. The sequence goes on along the minus strand of JAZKER010000002.1, from coordinate 478,649 downwards.
GTCTGACCCTGGATGAAGAGGAGGAGGAAGAAGCGGACGACGGCTACAGCGACGGTTATACCGGCTCCGACGATGACGACGATGAAGGCGAAGAGTGGAAGAAATCCTGATGGCTGCCTGGGCGTTGCCACTTCGCCATCCAGCCCAAGGCTGAGGCGACGTGCCTCAGCCAAACCCGACTGCTATTTTTCAGCCAGATAACGATGCCGCTGCATGCCCAGTGAGGTAGGGAAAGAGACTGCCACAGCAAAGGTCACCACCGTGCCGAAAAAGATGCGCCAGGGGAACTCCACCACAGGCATCCAGGCTGGACGTGGGATGCCCTGACCCCAACCCACCGTGGCCGCCAGCCCTTGATCCAAGCCGCTAAGGTAAGCTACCACAAGGAACCCGGCCAGCATGCCGAGTCCATTACCCAGGTCATTGCCACGTGTTTTGGTGAAGAGACCGACCATGAAAACGCCCAGCAGGGACCCGTAGGTATAACCAAAAACACCGAGAATAATGGGAATGATGCGCAGGCTGGGATTGTGCGCTTTGACCCAAGCTGTCGCCAAGGCCACAGCGATGAGCAGGAAAGCAAACAGCACGGTGCTAAAGCGCAGTACGCGGACCTGACCCGCATCGGTCTCAGGCTCACCAAACCAGCGGAAGTGGAAGTCACGGGCGTAACTGGTAGCGAGCGAATTCAGTGCCGTGCTCAGAGATCCCATCGCCGTGGCCAGAACCCCGGCGACCACCAAGCCACGCAGGCCCTGGGGCATCACATTCAGGATGAAGTAGGGGAAGACCTGGCTGCTATCCACCGCGCCGGTCGCGTTTTTCGGCAGCAGTTCAGCCGGGTTCGCCTGGAAGTAAACATAGAGGAGGATGCCGATGCTCAGCACCATGAAATTCACCGGGATATCACAGACTCCAGAAAGGATGGTGGCCACGCCGCTCTGGCGTTTGTTTTTGGCGGTGAGCATGCGCTGAACCATGTCCTGGTCAGTGCCATGAGTGGCCAGAGTGACAAAGGTGCTGCCGATGAATGCTGCCCAAATGGTGTACTCCGTCTCCAGGATGCCTTTCACCCAACCCCAGGCACCTGGATGAGCGGGATCCGGACGGCCCCAGTCAATGACCATGGGTTCCTGGATGGCACCCTCAAGAGCCCCCCAGCCTCCGGTGTGACTGAGCAGGTACCAGAGGGCAAAACCCAAGGCTGAAAAAAGCACGCCGATCTGAATTACATCCGTCCAAATCACCGCACGGATGCCACCCAAAGTGGTATAAATCGCCGTCAGCACCGTGATGCCCACCAACGCGGCGGCATAGAGCCAAAACTCCTGCATCGGGGTGGTGTCTGGATTAACAAACAGCTTCCAACCCAGCACCAGGATCACCGTAGGCACCCAAAGACGTGATCCGCTGGCCAGCAACCGGGTGACCAAAAAGATGCCGGAAGCCCAACGCCGTGTCAGTGGCCCGAAACGGATGCCTAGGAATTCATAAACGCTCACCACGCCATAACGATAATAGGCCGGAATGAAAACGGCACTCACCACCAGCCGGGCCAGGAGATACCCCGCCATGAGCTGAATGTAGGTGTAGTTGCGCAGCGCATACCCTTCCCCAGGAGCCCCAAAAAAAGTCCCGGCGCTGATCTCCGCTGCCAGGATGGAAGCGAGCACCGCCCACCACGCAATCTGCCGGTCTCCGAGGGTGAACCCCTCCAGGCTGCCACTCTTGCTGCGCTGGGACAGGCCGATGCCAATGATGATCCCAAAGTAGGCGAGGATGACGAGCGCGTCGATGAGGTAGGGCATGCCTGCAATCTCGCAGGGGATGCCCCAGGTCGCCAAGAAATTTATGCAGACTTAACCCAGGCGCCCTTTGCGCAGGATGTGCACGCCGAGGAGACCAAAGGCGATCACCGCCGGCACGGCCAGGAAGTGCAGCCAGATGACCAGCGGACCCGCCTCATTCAGGCCGCCAAAGCCCGAGAGGGCCCAGACGGTGAACAGCCAGGCGATCACCCCGCCGATGGCGGTCAGCAGGCTGGCGAGCAGGAAGAACAGGCTGCCTTCATCCATCTCAATGAGCTTGCGCGTGATGGAGCGCGGCTGCTCCGTCTTTTGCAGGAACATGGCCGCCGACAGCATGTAGATCTGCGTGCCCAGCAGCGCCGTCAGCATCAGCAACACCTGGCTGTGAATGTTGAAGATGTTCAGGCCTGCCAAGTTGATGGGACCGGTGAAGGCGGCAATCGCCTGCAGTACTGAAGCCAGGATGATGAGCGTCAGGCCCTTCAGTTCAAACAAACGTGGCCGCTCGGACAGGATGAAAAGGAGGTGGCGCATGCCATCCCGCCAAGTGCGCAGGTGCGGCACACGGTCCACGGGGGCAGGGCGCAGTCCCGAGACGATTTCCACCGTGCTGGCCTTGTGCTTGAGGGCCTTGATCAGCAGCTCCGAGGCGAATTCCATGCCGCTCGCCCGGATGTCCCAGGTGAGGTAAGCCGTCTTTTTCAGGCAGCGGAAGCCCGAGTTGCAGTCACTCAGCTTGCCTTTGAAAAGCAGGTTGATCAGCGTCGTCAGCACTGGGGTGCCCAGCGTGCGGTGCAGGAAAGGCATGGCTCCGGGCTCGATCTTCCCCTTCATGCGGGAGGCGATGCCCATGTCCGCATCCGCCGCCGAGGTGGTTTTATAAAGCTCCAAGGCGTTCTCGTAAAAGTAGGTGCCATCGGCATCGGCAAACATAACGTACTTCCCTTCAGCCGCCTCGATGCCCCCACGCAGGGCCGCCCCGTAACCGCGCTGCGGCACCGGAACCACACGGGCACCCAGGCTGCTGGCGATCTGCCGGGAGTCATCCGTGCTGCCATTGTCGGCAACAACGATCTCATACTTCAGCGAGGGATCGGCCTCCAACGATGCACGGACCGCATTGATGCAAAGTGCAATGGTGCGGCTTTCATTGAGGCAGGGGAAGACGAAGGTCAGGTCCATTGGGATGATTGAATGGCGAGACTGGCGACGAGCGCCAGCGAATTGTCTAAAACTAAGGTAACAGATTCAAATTTAACAATGCTTCATCCCCTAATCAAAAAGATGAATTAGTATCCCAACCAAGGACCCAGCCATTTCTCCACTTCGGCCACCGTCATGCCTTTGCGGGCCGCATAGTCTTCCACCTGGTCCTTGCCCACCACGCTGATACCGAAGTAATGCGCCTCCGGGTGGCCAAAATAGAGGCCGCTGACGGCGCTGCCTGGATGCATGGCCATGCTTTCTGTGAGTTCCACCCCAGTTTGCTCCGTGGCCTGAATGAGGTCAAACAGGATGGGTTTCTCCGTGTGGTCAGGCTGGGCCGGATAGCCCGGTGCCGGGCGAATGCCGCGATACTTTTCCTTCACCATTTCCTCATGCGTGAGGTCACCGGGCTTTTCATATCCCCAGGCAAAGCGGGCTTCCTGATGCAGGTACTCGGCGAAGGCTTCGGCCAGACGGTCAGCCACGGCCTTCACGATGATGGCGCTGTAGGGATCCTGGATCGCGTCAAACTCCTTGGAGAATTCATCCGCGCCGTGAATGCCCACCGCGAAGCCGCCGATGTAGTCCGCCCGGCCGCTGCCTTTCGGGGCGACATAGTCGCTGAGGGCGTAGTTCGGGTTATCCTTCTTGATCACCTGCTGGCGCAGGCTGTGGAAGGTGGTGCGCACCTCGCTGCGGGACTCATCGGTATAGATCTCAATGTCATCCCCCGTGCTGTTGGCCGGGTAAAAGCCGAACACGCCGCGCGGCTGGAAGCGCTGCTCCGCAATGATGCGATTCAGCAGGTCATTGGCATCGTGGTAGAGCTTCAGCGCCTGCTCATCCGCCTGGATTTTCATCTCAGGATCTTCATGGGCGGAGTTGAACCGGCCCTCGGCCGCGAGCCAGCGACCACGCAGTTCCCAGGAGTGGAAGAAGGGAGACCAGTCAATGAAGGGCCGTAAGGTGGCGACGAGATCCGGCCCCTCATAGCACTTCGTCCCCGTGAAGCTTGGGGTGGCGATATCCTGCGTTGCCCAGTCGCACTTGTAGCCCTTCTCGCGGGACTCAGCGATGCTCAGCAACTGGCGGTCCTTCTTCTTGCCATACTCCTCACGCAGACGGGCATGACGAGCCTCGTTGTTGCGAATGTAGTCTTCGCGCTGCTCTTCGCTGAGCAGGGACGTCGTCACTGGCACACTGCGGCTGGCATCCAGCACGTGGACGATGGTGCCGCTGTAGTGCGGGGCGATTTTGATGGCGGTATGGGCCGCGCTGGTCGTGGCACCGCCGATGAGCAGCGGCTGCTTCATGCCCAGGCGCTCCATCTCGGAGGCTACGTGCACCATCTCATCCAGAGACGGGGTAATAAGGCCGCTGAGGCCGATGACATCGGCCCCCACTTCCACAGCCTTTTCCAGAATTTTTGCACAGGGCACCATCACGCCCATATCGGTGACTTCAAAGCCGTTACAGGCCAGCACGATGCCGACGATGTTCTTGCCGATGTCGTGCACGTCCCCCTTCACGGTGGCGATGACGATCTTGCCGCCGCCCTGCTGGGCAGCCTCGGCCGGGATGAGGTCTTCGGCGGTCAGGCCGTCGGCCTGAATCTCCGTCCCGGCCACCTCACGGGCCTCGCGCCATTCCTGGAACTTCGCCTGCACTTCCTTGCGATAGAGCGAATCGCCCACATGCACGGCAAACAGGTCCACCAGGTTGTGGCGGCCTGCAGGCAGCTTCGCCCCAGCAACTGCGGTTTCCGAAGTGTCTTGTGCAGCAGTTTCGATATCGGCCGAAAGCTCAGAGGCGAACTTCACCTCCATGCGCCGATTTTCGATGTCGAGACCAGGCTCTGGGAAGTAGCGGAAGTCTTCGCTCACCTGCACTTCGCCACCGGTTTTCAAGGCCCCAGCGGTCTTGCCGGCGATCTCCACCAGCAGTTCGCGTTCGCGCGCCTTGCGGGCTTTTTCGATCTCCATGAACGGCTGCAAATAGGCCACGCTCTGCTTCATCACGCGGGCGCTTTTCACCACCTGCGGCAGGAACATCTTGCCCGCGCCAAAGAGGTCACCGACGACGCTCATGCCGTCCATCAGGGGACCTTCGATCACGGACAAAGGCTTGCCGAGGAGAGTCAGCGCCTCGGCGGTGTCTTCATTGATGAAATCGGTGATGCCACGCAGCAGGGCGTGCTCCAGGCGCTTGGCCACGGGGGCTTCACGCCAGGACATGTCCACCTCGGTCTTCTTCGCCGCACCGGCCTGGCCTTTGAACTGCTCGGCATAGTCCACCAGGATCTCCGTGGCATCCGGGCGACGGTTGAGGATGACGTCCTCCACCTTCACCAGCATGTCCTGCGGGATCTCTTCATAAACTTCCAGCATGCCTGCATTGACGATGCCCATGTCCATCCCCGCCTTGATGGCATAGTAGAGGAAGACGCTGTGCATGGCCTCACGCACCTTGTTGTTGCCACGGAAGCTGAAGCTGATGTTGCTGACGCCGCCGCTCACCTTGGCATACGGCAGGTTCTCCTTGATCCAGCGGGTCGCGTTGATGAAGTCCAGCGCGTAGTTGTTGTGCTCCTCCAGGCCAGTGGCCACGGTGAGGATGTTCGGATCGAAAATGATGTCTTCCGGCGGGAATTCCACCTCATCCACCAGGATGCGGTAGGCACGCTCGCAGATGCGGATCTTGTCCTCATAGGTTGCCGCCTGGCCCTGCTCATCAAAGGCCATGACCACCGTGGCCGCGCCGTACTGCTTGATCTTGCGGGCGTATTCCTTGAACTTTTCCTCGCCTTCCTTGAGCGAGATGGAGTTCACGATGCCCTTGCCTTGCAGGCACTTCAGGCCGGCTTCGATGATCTCCCACTTCGAGGAGTCCACCATGATGGGCACTTTGTTCACCTCCGGCTCCGTCTGCAGCAGGATGAGGAACTTCGTCATCATCGGCACACCGTCAATCAGGCCTTCGTCCATGCACACGTCGATGACGTTGGCGCCGCTTTCCACCTGCTGGCGGGCGATGGTGACGGCCTCCTCCAACCGGCCTTCCTTGATCAGCTTCGCGAACTTGGGCGATCCCGCCACGTTCGTGCGCTCGCCAATCATGAGGTAGGGCGGGCGCACGTCCTTGTCACCCGTATCAAACACAAACGGCTGCGAGCCGCTGAGACGCATCGTGTGCAAATCCGCAGGCACCTGGCGCGGCGGCAGGTTCTCCACCGCCTTGGCGATGGCGGCGATGTGCTCCGGCGTGTTGCCACAGCAGCCGCCCATGATGTTCACGAAACCGCTGCCACCAAAGTCCTTCGCATACGCGGCCATGTCCGGCGGCAGCAGGTCAAAGCCTGTGGGCGCCAGAGGGTTGGGCATCCCCGCATTTGGATAGGCGGAGACAAAACAGTCGGCCTTGGCGGACAGCTCCTCCAGGAAGGGCCGCATCTTGTCCGGGCCTAACGAACAGTTCAGACCGATGGACAGGGGTTTGACATGCCGCATCGCGTTCAGGTAGGCCTCGGTCACCTGGCCGGAGATCATCGTCTCCCCCCCAGGACCGACCGCCGCACTGATCTGCACCGGCAGCTCAAGCCCGTCCTCTTCAAACACTTCACGGATCGCCACCAGAGCGGTCTTGGCATTGAGCGAGTCAAAAATCGTCTCCACCATCAAGGTGTCCACCCCGCCTGCGATCAGGGCGCGGATCTGGTGTTTGTACGCCTGCTTCACCTGGTCAAAGGTCACGTAGCGGAAGCTCAGGTCCGTCAGGTCCGGGAACTGAGAGAGCGAGACCGTCAGCGGCCCGATGGCCCCGGCGACGTAGCGCTTGCGCCCAGTCTTCTCGCCCACAATGTCCGCCCACTTCCGGCACTGCTGCGCGGAGTTAAAATTGATCTCCCAGGCGATGTCGTTGAGGAATTTGTCCTCCAGCATCTCTTGGAAAAACTCAGGATCCTTGCGACGGCCATGCGGCACCTCGCGGAAGAACTCGGCCTGGGCGATGCTAGTGCCTGAAAAGGTGTTCGTCTCGATGATGTCCGCCCCGGCTTCCAGGAAGCGACGGTGGATGTCTTCGATGATGTCCGGGCGGGTAATGGAAAGGATGTCGCCGTTGTTTAGCAGGTCCTTGTCATTGGTCAGAAAGCGGTCCCCACGGGCATCGGCTTCCTTGAGGCCATAGCCGCGAATCGTTGTTCCCATGGCTCCATCAATCACCAGGATGCGCTGGCGCATGGCGGCTTCGAGTTCAGAGCGGACGTTGGGGCGGGCGGGCATCCTGGAAAATAGCCGCTGGCGGCGATGCGTCAATAACACATCAACGCATCATGATTTGAGGATGTGAGGCTGAAAAAACTGGGGACGGTGGGGAGGATAGCTCTCCGGACCCACCCTCACCCTGGCCTCTCCCAGAGGGATAGGGGCAATGGATTTGTTTTCCCACGCGTCTTCGCAATGGGATTGCATTGGGTTTTCAAGCGCACCCTGAACCATCAGGAAAGATTCCGTCCTCCTAAAGACCACCGCTCTCCCCCTGGGATGTGAAGCCACGAAGCGAAGGGCCAAGGTGCGGACAATCGGTCTGCTTTCCCACACACTTTAACTATCGAGATTGGGTTGGATTTTCAGCCTAAACCTGAGCCATCACAGGAAATCCCGCCTTCCTAGAAGGCTGCCCCTCTCCCAGAGGGAGAGGCCAGGGTGAGGGAGGAGGGCGTCGAAAGAGAAAGATCACCCTTTGTCATCCGTCACTTCCCAGATGCGCCTCAGAACGCCATCCAGATTGGTCAGCACATCGTGATTGGTAAAACGCAGCAACTGAATGCCCTTTTGGATGAGAAAGGCTGTCCGTACAGCATCCCGTTTCTGCCCGTCCTCCGAGCGATGCTGGCTCCCATCCAGCTCCAGACCTAATTGGAGATCCAGGCAGTAGAAGTCGAGAATGTAAGGCTGGACCGGATGCTGGCGACGAAACTTTCTGCCATTCATCCTTCGATCTCTCAAGCAAGACCACAGGAGCGACTCTGCATCGGTCGCTGTCTGCCGCAGATGTCTCGCGAACTCAATCAACCCCAGAACAGCCTCACTGGAGGCCTGATTATGCCGCAGCAGTTCACGTCGAGGGAGCATACGTCTTGGTGATTTTTAGAGAGTTATCAGCAAGGACAAAGGATCGTCAAGTTTGGGAAGTACCTAGTTGGAATGTGGCAGGTTTTGTTTCGGCACCAATCGCCCCTCACCCTGGCCTCTCCCGGGGGAGAGGAGGAGCGAAAGGGTTCACGAATATCAAAAGTGAAACCGATGTTTTCGTTCGCAGCAGGCTTCTCGACGAACAAAACGTCGTCCTCTCTCCCTCTGGGAGAGGCCAGGGTGAGGGGGTCCGTCCCGCAACCACTCACTGCGCCGAGTGGCCAAAGAACCGACCAGTCACGATAAATCTTTTTCGTACCACCCAGCCAAGGCACCTCACCCAAACCGACCACGTACATAGTCGTCCGTCAGCTTCTGCTTGGGATTTTCAAACAGGGCCATGGTTTCATCGTACTCTACCAGCTTGCCCAGGTAAAACAGGGCGGTGAAGTCCGCAGTGCGCATGGCCTGCTGCATGTTGTGCGTGACGATGACCAGGGTGTAGGTCTCCTTGAGCTGATGAAACAGGTCCTCCACGCGGGCAGTGGCGATGGGATCCAGCGCGGAGCAGGGCTCATCCATCAGCAGGATCTGAGGTTTCACCGCGATCGCGCGGGCGATGCACAGACGCTGCTGCTGGCCGCCGGAGAGGCCATAGGCACTTTGTTCCAGGCGGTCTTTCACCTCATCCCACAGGGCCGCGCCTCGCAGGCTCTCCTCCACCACATGGTCCAGATAATCTTTGCGGTTCTCACCGTGCAGGCGCAGGCCATAGGCGATGTTTTCGTAAATGCTGCGCGGAAAGGGGTTCGATTTCTGGAAGACCATGCCCACCTGGCGTCGCAGCTGCACCACATCCAGCGCGGTGCTGTGAATGTCCGTGCCTTCCACCATGATGGCCCCTTTGCGCACACCGGCCCCGTCCACGCGGTCATTCATGCGGTTGAAACAGCGCAGCAGGGTGGACTTGCCGCAGCCGGAGGGGCCGATGAAAGCCGTGGCCTGATGGCGGGGAATGTCCATCGTCACATCAAACAGCGTCTGTTTGCTGCCATAATAGAAGTCCACGTCCCGGACCTGGATGGAGGTGGGCAGGTGTGAGACAGGATTCTTTGCGGGGGCAGCCATGGAGCGGGCAAGATGATGAACCGGGCCGTCAACTTGGCAACTGCCCTTGTTGTCACATTGCCGATACATGCAGCCTGGGCACGTGACAAAACTGTCACACGTCTTTACGCGCCATGTGACAAAGCATCCGCCATGAGTCCAGCCACGCTTAAATACAACCTACGCAAAGCATGAAGACTCGCACTTCCCTCCTCATCGCCCTCAGCCTCGGCAGTCTGGCCTCCTTCGCCCGCAGCGCTGAAGTGGATGCCGCCATCCCTGAATACAAGCAGGTGAGCGGGGTCTCCGGAAACCTCATTTCCATCGGCTCGGACACGCTGAACAACCTGATGACCCTCTGGGCCGAAGGCTTCAAGGCGAAGTACCCGAACGTGAACATCCAGATCGAAGGCAAAGGCTCCGCCACCGCTCCTCCGGCCCTCATCAGCGGCACCAGCCAACTGGGCCCGATGAGCCGTGAGATGAAGCAGGAAGAACTGGACGCCTTTGAGAAAAAATTCGGCTACAAACCGACCGAAATCAAAGTAGCGGTGGATGCCCTGGCCGTCTTCGCCCACAAGGACAACACCCTGAAAGGCCTCACCCTGGCGCAGATCGACGCTATCTTTTCCTCCACCCGCAAACTGGGCGCTCCAGCTGATCTCACCGACTGGGGTCAACTGGGTGTGGACTCCTGGAAGGGCCGCGCCATTTCCCTTTTTGGCCGTAACAGCGCCTCCGGCACCTACGGCTTCTTCAAGGAGCACGCCCTCGGCAAAGGCGACTTCAAGAGCAGCGTGAAGGAGCAGCCCGGTTCCTCCGCCGTGGTGCAAGGCATCAGCACGGACGAGTTCGCCCTCGGCTACTCCGGCATCGGTTACATCAGCTCCGGCGTGCGCGCCCTGCCCATCGGCGAAAGCGCCGACAAGCTGTCTGAACCTTCCTATGAAAACTGCCTCAGCGGTGAATACCCCCTCGCCCGTTTCCTGCTGATCTACATCAACAAAAAGCCAGGCCAGCCCCTCGACGCGCTGACCACCGAGTTTGTGAAGTTCATCCAGAGCAAGGACGGCCAGCAGGTGGTGGTGAAGGACGGCTACTACCCCATCCCGCTCGAAGTCATCGAAGAAACTCAATCCACCCTGGCGAAGTAAGTTTCATCGTTCATCTTGGTTCCTGTGCATGCGTCAGAGATTCGTCTCTGACGCATTTTTCATGTTCAAATGAATTGTACTTGCGGTTGAAATGCCGCAGACATCTACGCATAATCGCTCCGCCAAACCTTTCCCACCATGCTCTCTTTCATCAAGATCCGTCACCTGGCCCTCGTCGAGGATGTCACCTGGGATTTACGAGCAGGTTTGATCGGTGTGACGGGTGAAACCGGGGCGGGCAAGTCAATCATCGTCGGTGCCCTGAAACTCATTCTGGGCGAACGGGCCGACCGCAGCCTCATCCGCAATGGCCAGGACACCTGCACCGTGGAGGCCAGCTTTCATCTGAAGGATACCCGCGCCGTGGATGCCGTGCTGGAGGAGGCCGGACTGGAGCCCTGTCAGGATGGCGAACTGCTGATCAAGCGCAGCATCAGCACCAGCGGCGCGAACAAACAGCTCGTCAATTGTTCCCCCGTAACCATCCAGGTGCTGAAGGCCCTGGGCGAGCACCTTGTGGACCTGCATGGGCCGCACGATCACCAGTCGTTGAACTCCCAGGACCGCCAGCTGGAGATGGTGGACAAATACACTGGCAGCGAAGACACCCTGCACAAATACCAGGCCGCCTGGCAGCAGTGGCGTGCCGCGCAGAGCGAGCTGGAAGACTTGGCCAACAGCGAACGCAGCAGCAGCCAGCAGGTGGACATGCTGCGCTTTCAGGCCCAGGAAATCGCCGCCGCCTCGCTCAAGCCGGGCGAGGAAGAGGAGATCGAAGCCCGCCACCGCATCGCCGCCAACGGAGCCCGCCTCGCCGAGGTCTGCGCTGCCATCACCGCCCGTCTGGGTGAGGGTGAAGGCGGCATCCTGGATGCCCTGCGCGAAATCAGCCGCCACATCCATGAGCTGGAAAAGATTGATCCCGGCACCACCGCCATGTTTGAGGGGTTCAAGTCCGCCCAGATAGAGCTCACCGAACTGGAAAGCAGCGTGCAGGAATACGCCGACGACCTGGAAACCGACCCCGCCGAGCTGGCGCAGCTGGACCAGCGCATCCACACCATCCAGACCCTGAAACGGAAGTACGGTCCCACCGTCGCCACCATCCTGGAATTTCAACAGGAGGCCGAGCAGCGGTTGGCCAAGATCGAAAACCGGGGTGAGGAGCTGGAGCGCCTGGAAAAACTCGTCAAGGACCGCCGGGCCGAGGTGGAAAAACTCGGCAGGCAGCTTTCCAAAAAACGCGCCGAGGCCGCGCCCAAGCTGGCCAAAGAAGTGGCCACCCATCTGGCCGATCTCGGCTTCAAACGCAGCGTCTTCGAGACCCACCTTTCACCCCTGTCCGAACCTGCCCGCCAGGGCCTGGAGGAGGTGGACTTCCAGTTTGCGCCGAACCCCGGCGAACCGCTGAAACCCCTGCGCCTCACCGCCAGCAGCGGAGAAATGTCCCGCGTGCTCCTGGCTGTGAAAAGCGCCCTGGCCAAGCAGGATGCCGTGCCCCTTCTCGTGTTCGACGAAATCGACGCCAACGTCGGCGGCAACATCGCCGAGGCCGTGGGCCACAAGATGGCCTCCCTGGGCAGCACACATCAGGTCATCGCCATCACCCACTTCCCGCAGGTGGCCTCCCTGGCCGCCAGCCACTTCGTCGTCACCAAAGAAATCGAAGGCGACCGCACCAAATCCCACATCCGCGAAGTCGCCGATGAGGAACGCATCGAAGAACTCGCCCGCATGCTCGGCGGCAAGCTGGAATCCGCGCGTGAACACGCACGGAATCTGCTGGCCGGGAGGGTTTGAAGTGGGTCAAAGCTTGCTCAAACTTGAATGACGCCTTTCCCACAGCCAACGGCAGGCGGGCTAGTTGGGACCGATGATGGTAATGAAGGTGGGGGGCGGGGTCTGGGCACCTTGGGGTTGCTGAGACCAGGGGGGGAGGCCAGGCAGGACCTGGGGAGGAGTGGGAGTGGGGAAGCGCTTGCGGACGAGGTTGGCAGTTGGGGGGCGCCAGGAGCGTTTAAAAAGCCCGGCGGCGCGGTCGAAGGCTTCTTCATTTTTGACGTCCCCGGCGTGGACGGGGACTGAGCTGGCAAGCAGGGCGACGAAGGCCAGAAGGGAGAGAGACTTTTTCATGAGGAGGATTTTCAGGGTTTGAGATCAATAGCGGTAACGGAGGCCCAGGCCGACGATGTGCCTCTGGTACTCGGCGAAGGCGACGGAGGAGTCGGCGATGAAGTAGTTGTAGCTGAGCTCGACGCTCAGGTTCTCATTGAAGATGGGGCGGGAGAGCGAGGTGGAGACCATCCAGGCATTATCCAGTCGTTGAGGATCCGGTGTGTACTGGGTGAAGTCCTCGCTGGAGTAGCTGAGTGCCCCGCGCCAGGTGAGCTTCCAGGGCAGGGATACCTGCACGGAGGCGTTGGCGGTGTGGGCGTTGGTTTCAAACTGGGAGCCGCGAGTGTCGGCCCAGCGGTAGGCGTAGCCCAGACCCAGAATGAGGCGGTTTTCACAGAGGTAGAAGTATTGGTCGAGCCCGGCGGTCTGGTAGGTACCATCGCGGGAAAAGGTGCCGGGGGTGGCGGTGTCGTCATTGAAGTCCTTGTCGTCGAGACCGTAGTGGAGGGAGGTCATGGCCCAGGGCTTCCACTGAAGGTCAAAGAGGGTCTTGAAACCGACGGCGTGGTTGAAAAATTCGTTGCCCACTTCGGTGTATTCCCAGTTGCCGGAAAGGCGGGCGCGGTAGGGCATGGAGTCCAGCTTGCCCTGGCGATCCAGGTAGGCACCGACGATGTTTTGATTCACATCAAAATCGTTCAGGGCCTGGCGTTCGTGCCAGCTCCGGTAGCCATCCAGGGTGAGACCGAGGCTGAAGGGGCCGGAATCCAGCGCCTGATGCAGCGGTGTGTAGTCCAGAGCCCAGCCGAGCAGCACGCGGCCTGAGGCCTCGGGCCCGGTGAGGGGGGAATTGGAAGCCCGCGCGGCCACGTTGTCATCGTATTCCATGGCCAGGCGCAGTTGGGCCTTGAAGCGCCTTTCAACCCCGGCGGGGGATTCGATCATGTTGGAGCCGAGGGAGGTGTCATAAAAGGGGGAGATTTCCGCCAGCATGGGGCGCAGCTCAGGCAGCACCACATCCGCCCGGCGGGCATACTCAGAATCGGGGGCGCGCAGTTTGACCTCATCCAGCAGCCGCACCGATTCAGCGACATCGCCATTCGTGCCCAGGGCTTCGGCCAGGTAGTAACGGCAGGCGACGCTGTCGGGGTCAATTTTCAAGGCCTGACGGAGCAGGGCGATGGCTTCGGGCAACTGCTCCTTTTCCATAAGGGCGATGGCCTTGGCCCGCAGGGCGGTGACGTCCTGGGGCTGCTGATTCAAAAGGGCATCCGCCGCCAGGATGGTCTGGTCGGGATCCCCCTGGCTCATGGTGGCCGCCAAGCGCTGATGAGCGGGGCTGAGATCGGCCTGGAGCGGGGAGGCGAGCGCCAGCAGGAGGGCGAAGGAGCCGAGATGGAAGAGGCGGGAGCAATGCATGGGAGTGAGTGGGAAAAGGAAGGGGCTGGCAGTAGAGTTTCAGTATTTGTCGTAGCCGGGTTTCTCCATGTCTTTGATGGTGAAGGGATCTTTGAAATTGATGGTGCCACCGCCTTTGTTGGCCAGTTCTTCGGGGTCGCAGCCAGCACCGACGGCGACCTTGGCGGGAGGCGGAGCATCGGAGGTATCAACAAATTCTTCGGCGTCGCGGTTTTCTCCAAGCAAGTCTTCGTTGAGCTTATCCTGGAGGGGCTTGATCTGGTTTTCATTGATGACGGAGGGGCCTTTTTTGCCGCCGCCTTTCGAGTGATTTTCGTCGTAGATCTCGGGCTCCGGAGCGGGGGCAGGTTCAGGTTCGGGTGGCTTTTCGCCACCCCCGAGGCCGACTTTTTCCGCAATCCATTTCACCCCGGCGGTGACGCCATCGGCGATGGCCCGGCCTGCCCCGGTGGCGGAGAGGGCGTAACCGATGGCCATGCCAAGAATGCCACCGCCGACAAAACCGAGGATGAGGCCGATGGCGAGATCTGAAGCGAGATTGCCCGCAGCGGTGGCTCCCGCATTCACCATGCCAGTGGTGTCACCATTGGCGGCAGCCTCCACAAAGGAGCCGCTGCCGGGTAGCAAAATGTCGGCCCCTTTGCCTGCGGCCTGCCCCAGGCTTTCGGACTGCATGAGGCCGCCCACCTGCTCCATGGTTTTGCCGCCTTTGCCACCGTAGGCCTGCCCGGCGGTGCCCAGCCAGCCGCCCGCTTCTCCCAAGGAGCCGGAGGGATCTGTGGCAGGATTGTGGGCAAAGGGGGATTCCCCCTGATAGCGTTCTTCGCCCGTGTCGTGATTGAGGTCGGGGCGTTGGAGCCCGCCCTGAAAGCCGCCTTTGAGACCGCCGATGCCATCCTTCCCTGGCAGGCCCGTGCCGGGGAGTTCGGCCCCGCCTTTTGGGAGCTCAACACTGGGCCGCTCCGGCACCTGTTGGAAGACGCCGAGATCCAAAGGCCGGGGGTCAATCTGCGGCCCGATGCGCATGTCCTCGGCCTTGATGGTTGGCAGGACGGTGGTGCTGGGCGGCGGCAGGTCATTGACCTTGTTAGGCTGAGATTGGACCACCTCCGGAGTCAGTGGCAGGCTTTCGCCGGGGCTTTCTGAGATGATGACCTTTTTCTCCGGATCGCGTTCGCGGGAGGCGGCTGGCTTTGAGGGCTCCGTCTCTGGCAACCGGTCGGGGCGAGGTCTGGCCTTGGGCTCCTTGGAGGTGCCTGTGGCGCTCTGGGTGCTGACTCCGCCGGAAGATTTCTTTTTCGGCTCCGGCTGATCCTTGGCTTTGTCGAAGAGGGACTTGATCTTGTTTTTATCGACGGTCTTCGGCTTGTCGGGATTGAGGGAGGAAGGCGGACGTCGGACGTCGGAGGGGCGGACATCAAAGGGCCGCGACGGGTTGGGATTGACCGTGGGCGGGACCCTGGGCTGGGGCGTGATGGGGAAATACTCCCTCTCCTGAGAAACAGCCCCGAATGGGAGGCCGAGAAGACTAACCAAAAGGATGGCAAGTAGGGAAGCATTGCGACCCTGCGCAGAGAAGCTGGCAGGGCGATCCGCCGCTTTAGAAATTCGTTCGGCGTTCATGTTCGCAACATCCTGTTAGGCAGAAGCTTGTAAAATTTTATAATTTCAGCGGCAACACTTTAATCTGAGGGGCCGTGGAAACGATGCGCCATGGAGAGAGTAGGGTGGGCGAAAGGCTACTTTGCAGCGGGTGTTCGGCGGGTCTTGCAATTCGCCTGGGAACAATGGCGGCGGGAGGTCAGGCTTGCTTCGCTTTGACAACGATGTCGCCATTCACCAGCATCCCCTGCAGGGTGCGGCGATAGACATGCTGCTCGGGCCGCAGCATGCCATGGGTGAGGCCGCATTTGGCAAAGCTGACGGCGAGCTTGGGCGACTCCTCCCATTTGGAGAGATCGTGCCGGGTGCTCTGGCAATACAGCGTGTGGTCGAAGCGCTCTTTCTCGTGAATCTTGCCGTCGTGGATGTGCAGGGTGGGAAAGAAGATTTCTTCGGGCTTCGCGGTGGGAAAGGTGAAGGCCATGGGCTGGATCTTGGAATGGCCGGGCTTCAGCTTGAACACGGCAAAGCCAAACTCGCGATAGCCGGGGAGCCGGGGCCAGACATCGGCTGGCAGGCGGAAGCGCTCATCCAGACGGGTGAAGTCGGCGATGCCGGGCACGTAGCTGGCGTCGAAAGCGCCGACGGAGATGACCTCCAGCTTGCCCCTCCCAGGCGCTGGCGCACTGCCAAACGTATCGCCGTACGTGCTTGCAGGTACCGGAAAGCCTTTGTGAAGATCGTCGAATAGGGCTGGATAACCCTGCAGGTCATGAAACGTGACGGCTTTCTCCCCTTGCCCGGCCTTCACGGGGATGGGCAGAACCATGGCCACCTCTTCGTCTGCCGTGAGGGCCATTTGGTAGATGAGGACCTGATTCCCCTGTGCACCCACCCGGCCAAAGATGCGGGTATTTTTGACCTCCTTTACTTCTCTGGAAAAGCAGCACATGAGCGGCTTTGTATCAGAAAGGGCAGGGCTTTGTCATGGGCATTCTGGAGCCGAGGCCTCAGGAAGTGAGAAAAGGTGGGGCAAATGCGCCGGAACATCATGAAATCCTTGCATACAGCCTTTCGTTAGGCTTTGAGCAAGAACAGCCACCATGTGGGAAATCCTAAAACAGCATTGGCGCGATGGCGTGGAGATTCTCATCCTCGCCGTGCTGGTCTATCAGGCCTACCTGTTCTTCCGCGCCACGCGCGGGGCACGCATCCTCACGGGCCTGCTGATGCTGCTGCTGGGGCTGGCGCTGGTGTCGCAGCTTTTGAAGCTGGAGGTGATCACGTGGCTGCTGCAGCGCATTTCGGTTTTCCTGGCCATTGCGTTGGTGGTGCTGTTCCAGCCGGAGCTGCGGCGTGTGCTGGCAGAGCTGGGCAGCCACCGGATGTTTTCGCTGAACCGGCCGGATCCAGAGTCCCTGGACGTGCTGCTGGAGGCGATGCAGCAGCTTTCCGCCCGCCGCTGCGGGGCGCTGTTTGCGATCAAGCGCGGCATTGACCTGCGCCTGCTGGCGGAGACGGGGGTGAGCGTGGATGCACGCCTTTCGCCGGAGCTGATCACCACCCTCTTTCATCCGAAGACGGCCCTGCACGATGGCGGAGCCATCATTGACCAGGGCCGCATCGCCGCTGCGGGCTGTGTTTTCCCCGTCAGCCAGAGGGAGGTGCGGGATCGCGCCATCGGCCTGCGCCACCGCGCCGCCATGGGCGTGACGGAGGAGACGGATGCCATCGCCCTCATCGTGAGCGAGGAAAGCGGTGCGCTGTCCCTGGCCTACCGGGGTAAGCTGGAGCACGATCTTGAGCCCGAGGAACTGCGCGACCGTCTGAATGAGCTGCTGACCTTTGGCGCTGCCGCCCCCGAACCTGTGCAGGAGGAACCGACGCGTGAGCTGGGACCAGTTTAAAAACTTTTTCACCCGCAACTGGCGCGAAAAATTCGTGGCTCTGCTGCTGGCCTTTCTGTTTTGGTTCATGATCAAGAGCCAGATCAGCGTGGGGCCGCGCGACTATCCGCCCCTGCCGCCGCTGCGGGCGGTGTGAGCGACTTTGTGCGGCGGGCTTTGACACTGAGGCAGTCCTGAGGTAAACCGCGCGCTCTATGTCTGAAAAGCGTCAATTCTTCGGCACCGACGGCGTCCGCGCTGTGGCCAATCGCCATCCTATGACCCCTGAGTTCGTCCTTCGCCTGGGACAGGCGGCGGCGGCTGTGCTGGGAAGCCGGGCTGAAGGGGGCGAGCGGCCCCGCTGCATCATCGGGCGGGATACGCGCGCTTCCGGGGAGATGCTGGAGTCTGCCCTCATCGCCGGCCTGAACTCCGCCGGGGTGGATGTCGTCCTCGCAGGCATGGTGCCCACTCCTGCCGTGGCCATGCTGGCCGCGCAGACCGGGGCCAACTTTGGCGTGGTGGTGAGCGCCTCGCACAATCCGTTCCAGGACAACGGCATCAAGTTCGTCCACGGCAACGGCCGCAAGCTGAGCGACAAGACGGAGATCGCGATCGAAAAAATCGTCCTCGGCAATACGGAGGAGGCCAGCCGCCCGGAGGGGCGTGGCATCGGCCGCGTGAGCCGGATGGCAGACAGTGTGGAGCGCTACGTGGCCCACGCCGTGGCCAGCATGGGCGGCCTGCGGCTGGACGGCATGCGTGTGGCGCTGGACAATGCCCACGGGGCGGCCTCCTACACCAGCGCACTGGCGCTGGAGCAGCTGGGCGCGGACGTGCAGGTCTTTCACAGCGAGCCGGACGGCTTTAACATCAATGAGGCGTGCGGCTGCACGCACAGCGAGGAGCTGGAGCGTCTGGTGCGCCAGTCCCAGGCACAGGCCGGCATCGCCCATGACGGGGATGCGGACCGCATCGCCCTGTGTGACGAGGAAGCCATCGCGCTGGACGGGGATGAGCTGATGGCCATCGCCGCAGAGTCCATGCTGCGCAAAGGCACCCTGAAGCAGAACACGCTGGCCGTGACCATCATGAGCAACTACGGCCTGGATGACCTCGTCTCCCGCCTGGGCGGCCGTGTGATCCGCACCAATGTGGGTGACCGCTACGTGCTGGAGGAAATGCACTCCCGCGGCCTGAACCTGGGCGGCGAGCAGAGCGGCCACATCATCTTTGGCGACTGGGCCACCACGGGCGACGGCCTCATCGCCGGCCTGCAGGTGCTGAAAATCATGAAGGAAACGGGCGAGCCGCTGAGCCACCTGCGCAAGTGCCTCAAAAAATTCCCCCAGGCCGCCCGCAACCTGCGCGTGCGCAGCAAGCCGCCGATCACGGAGCTGGCCGATGCCCAGAAGATCATCAAGGAAACGGAGAAAAAGCTGGGTGACTACGGCCGTGTGCTGCTGCGCTACTCCGGCACGGAGTCCCTCATCCGCCTGCTCATCGAAGGCCGCGACGTGGAGTATCTGGAAGCCCAGGCCGACAAGATTGCCTCGGCGATCCTGGCGCAGATCGGGTGATCTCGGAAGCCCGGCGAGATCTTTCGTTTCGCGGATTGGTTGCCGTGAAGGAGTATCGTGGGTGCTTTGGGGGCGGGTTTGGACTTGGCGGGGTTTTAGAGCTTCCAAGGCTGGAAACCCTCACCCTGGCCTCTCCCTCGGGGAGAGGAGGAGTTTTGTGGTCGCCTTGTATTTCTGGAGCGGACGAGCATCCGCCCGGCTCTCTTGGCAGAAACAAAGCCCCGCTTGCTTCTAGATCATGAAGTCCAAAAGACCACCCCTCTCCCTCAGGAGAGGCCAGGGTGAGGGGCTGCGGTGGCGCAGCACCCATCATCCGCCGCAAAAAGACGAAAGCCTAACAAAAAGCGCTTCACTTGGGATCTCCGCACGGATCCTGGATGGCTGAAGCCGACCTATAACCTTGACCTCGCCGGAGCGATTCTAAAGAATGAGTGCGGCCAACCTCCGGGCCGCAAAATCTCATGCGTCCATGAAGAACAAGATTTCACTATTCAATGTCGGCTTGGTTTTGGCTGTTTGCCTGGGGACATTTATCGTTGCCCGGTCGCAACCCAAATCTTTCATTGGAGACCTTGATGCAATGGCTAAAAGAAGAGGAAAATTAATAGTTTTCCAGATCGCCCAAGCCGTCCTCTATTATAAGAAGGAAAATCAAGATGCCTATCCTCAAAAGTTGGCGGATTTATCGCCATTGTATCTTGAGACCTCATCTTTGCTGGGCGGCACCATAGAAGAATGGCTAAAGGTTTCAGGAACGGATATGATCCTGTGGCCTGAAGCTTTGGATCTCACGGGATTTGCTTCTATCTATCCCCACAGCAATGGGGAATTCATGGTGATCCTTTCCCCCACTTTGTATGGTTCGGAAGCGGTTCCGTTTTTCCATTATGTGCCAAGCAAGCACCCGAATGATGGGATCGACTATGATAAAATGGATTATAAATTAATTAACCTCACGGAGGCTTGCAGGCTGGTTAGAATGACGAGAGGAAGAATGAACGAGAGCGACAATCCTGCTGTCCTCCCTCCAGTCCCCCCAAGTCATTGATGACCGGGGCTGTGGAGGCTGTGATCATGGGTAGTTTGTGGAGACGGGTTTGGACACCCCTAGACGAAAGCCTAACAAAAAGCCATTTAGACCATGAACACTAGATGCACATTCTTGATAGCAACTCTTGCAACGCTATCATCATGCACTCTACATCCGACGACCCTAGAGACGACCGACGTACACAACTTCAGCGTCACCGAACAATCAAAAAGGGACGAAATTAACCTCCAGCTTCGCGGTGTTGTATTTCATAGTGCATACGCAATCAAGGATGTGAAGCTCTCCACACAGGGTGATGAGCTTGTTGTTAAAGTGGCTCTTTGCAGAGGAGAAGCGGGACTGTCGGGCGCATTAAATTCGTTAATCAGCATTCCTTCAAATGTGGGGCGAGTAACAATGGGCGAAGACCGTGTTGAGATTTGGCGGCGAGGAGTGGGCGGCATGTTTCCACCACCCAAGACATATCCCAGCGGTTTGCCATCACCGAAGCCGCTTCTGCGCAATTTTGAGGGAAAAGACAACATGTGAGAAATGCCCTTCGCTACGGCTCATATGGATGCAGTCGGATCACCCGCAATTTTGAAACGAGATGCTCAGGGGTGCCACGACCCGGCCTGAGCAGCGCAAGGAGCTGCCATGCACTGGTAGGCGTCACAAAAAAACGCGGCACCCTTCCAGGTACCGCGCGGATCATGGAAATTGAAAGAAGCGGTGGCTGTTAAGGAGCCACCTTCATCGCAATGTTGCGAGTGAAGCCGCTGACATAGCCGCGGAGCACCGGGACGCCGGCATCCCGCGTGAGTACGCCTTTGATCGTGCGCTTTTTCCCAGCGGGCTCGGTGATGCTGCCAGTGACGACACCGGTGGTGATGTTGAGAACCAGGGAGGGCTTCCGCACGAGGGAGTTGAAGGTGAATTTGTTGGCGGTGCTCAGGGTCAGCCCTTCCATGAAACTGCCAGCGAGTTCGCCGCCGGAATTGGTGACGGAGAGGGTGCCCGTCCCATTGGGATTGAGAAAGCCCAGGGCACGGGTGCCTGCGGCGGGTTTGGTGTACGTGCTGCCTTTCATTGGCAGTTGGGCCGCTAAGCCCTGCGGGTAGAAGATCGCTCCATTGGTCGGGGCCGTCCGGACATAAAGGACATTGCCAGCGATGAGGTCAGTGCTGCCGTCTTCCTCCACTTCTCCCACGAAGGCGAGGGCACTTTTGCCAGCGGCGAGAGATTTATAGGCCAGGAAATTATACTTGCCGCTTGCGGGGTTTTTCAGCAGAGCCGCGCTGAAGGGGGTGCTGATGCCGTCCGGGGCCGTGATGGTGCCTGTGATGGCACCTGTTGTCTTGATGGTGAAGGCAAAGCTGCCATCTCCACCCACCATAGGGTCCCCAGATCCATCGATATAGGCGGTGTAGGTGCCAGTGGTGGTGTTCAGGTTCTGAGGGGTGAAGAGCACCTGCTCTGGCAGGTTGCTGAGGCCGATGCCGGAAGCCCCTAGAGTGAGCTGGGCCAAACCGTCGCCTGTGCCGTCAATGAGCATGGTGATGGGCAGCGCACCGGGAACACCTTTCTGGGCAAAGGTGGCCTGGTAGTAGCCATTGACCCCGAAGACCCCCGCAAAGGCGTAGGTCTTGCTGCCGTAGAGGAGCTTGCCGCTGAGGGCGCCTGTGGGGGTCATGTTCAGGGTGATCTGGCCGAGTGCATTTGACTGAAGGGCTGTGGCGAAGATCCCCATGCGGGTGACCTTGCGCAGCGGCAGGAGCCGCAGCTGCAGCACGACTTTGTTGGAAGTTGGCGTGATGCTGCCCGCGCTGAAGCCGTCCACCGCGATGTGGTAGGTGTTGCCCTTGACGGCATAGAAGCTGTAAGAGGAGAGCGCGTTGTCCACCTTGAAGGCATTGTAGCTGTGGTCGTCGTTGCCACCCAGGCGAATGAGGTTGTTCACGGCGTTGCCGGTATAGACGGAGATGACGGTGTCCTTCACAAAATTGGCGGCGGAGGGATTGCGGAAGGTGTCCACGGTGCAGTAGCCATCGTCCGTGGCCACCCACTTCCACCATGCCGATTTGATGGCTGTGTCTGCTGGGGCGGCGAGAGGGTGGTGGGAATCCTCTCCAGGCTCGGCAGTGAAGGCCGTGAGGTCGGTCGCGGCGGAGAAGTTGTCGCTGCCAATGAGGATCTCGCTGGCTCCGGCAAAGCTGTTGCTGCCCGCATCAAAGGCGGCGTGGGCGGAGATGATGGGGAGGGCCAGGCCCAGGAGCAAGGTGAGCCGGGTGAGGAGGATGGATTTCATGATGGGCAGGACGTTGAAGGTAGGAATGGAGGGCTTGAGACGGGGCTGGGTCGACTTGGCTGAATTAGTTAGGCTTCATCGAGGGGTGACATGTCTGTAGGAAGTATCTCCTTTGACGGCTGGTACGTTACAAATTGCGGTGGGGGATTGCATGCTCGTCACCCCATGCGTGATAGTTAGTGAAAAGGGATCAACAATTGAAAGTAAAAATGCGCCGCATAGGGAGCTGGGGCTGATTTTCTCACCACCTGCAATGAGTGCGGAGAGGAAAAAGCAAACATTGTTAGAACTGGGCTGGTCCCGCGCCTTTATCGTGCAAGAAGCAACGCAAGGGATCAGGCTCTAGCCTGTCTGTTCACGCATTTCGCGAAGGGGTTGGTTTCACGAGTGCCGGGCATTTACACCAGCGCCAAGTTCGGGTCCACATCGGCCTCCAGGGGCGAGGTGTAGCCTAACGAGAAGCGTTGCGCGGCGGCGAAGGCGATCATGCCGGCGTTGTCCGTGCAGAGGTCCGGCCGGGCGAGCAGGAGGGTGAGGCCCTCTTTGGCGCAGCGGGCGGTGAGTTTTTCCCGCAGGCCGCGATTGCAACTGACGCCGCCGCTGACGGTGACGAGGGTTTCGCCCGTCTGGCGGGCGGCGAGGACGAGCTTTTCCACCAGAACTTCGGTGATGGCCTCCTGCACACTGGCGCACACGTCGGCGAGGACGGTGGGGTTTTCGAGGTCGAGCTTGGGCAGCTCGTACAGCACAGCGGTCTTCAGGCCGCTGAAGCTGAACTCCAGGCTCTGCCCATCCATGAAGCTGCGGGGGAAGGCGTAGGCGCGGAGATTACCCTGGCGGGCCTGTTTATCAATCTCCGGCCCGCCGGGGTAGGGCAAGCCGATCATTTTGGCCACCTTGTCAAAGGCCTCGCCGGCGGCGTCATCGCGGGTGCGGCCTAACAAACGATAATCGCCCACGCTGCGCACCTGCACGAGCATGGTGTGGCCGCCGCTGACGATGAGGGCGATGCTGGGGCGCACGGGGCCGTTTTCACCCATGAAGGGGGAGAGCAGGTGACCCTCCATGTGGTTCACGGCGAGGAAGGGCTTTTTCTCCGCCACGGCCAGGGCCTTGGCCATGCTGGTGCCGATGAGCAGGGAGCTGACCAGGCCGGGCCCACTGGTGGCGGCAAAGGCGGAGATGTCGCCAAGCTGCATTCCGGCCTCCGCCAGCACCTCGGCGACAAGGGGGCGGACGTGGAGGATGTGATTGCGCGAGGCCACCTCCGGCACCACTCCGCCGTAAAGGCGGTGAATGTCTGCCTGGGAGGCAATGCGGGAGGCGAGCAGGCGGCCCTCTGGCGTGCAGATGGCGGCGGCGGTCTCGTCGCAGGAGGACTCGAGGGCGAGGATGGCCATGCGATGAGGAAAATCAGGCCGGGCGCACGGAGGCGCGGCGCAGTTTGTCCATCATGGCCACGCCCATGCCGTGTTCCAGCATCGGTTCGGCGATGATTTCATCCACGCCCAGTTTGTCCAGCTCGCGCAGGACGTAAAAGAAGCGCACCGCCGCCTCCGGCAGCTTGCCATTGCCGGGGCTGAGGACCATGACCTGCTCAAAATCAGCGAGGTCGAGATAGCCGTCCTTCTCTTCGCCACGATAGCTCATGAGGGCGTAGCGTTTGCCCTCTTCCGGGGTGAAGTCGGAAGGCTTGCTGAGCAGGCGCAGAGGCGTGCGCGGAGCGTAGTGGGAGGCGAGCTGGCCAGGAGCCTCGCTGGCACCATCCACCACGGTGCGGGTCATGCGCTCCAGGCGGCCGTAGAGCTTCAGATCTTCGGGCGTCACCGGGCCGGGGCGTACGATGGTGATCAGGTTTTTCGGAGTGGCGGGCGTCACCTTGATGATGGTGGACTCCAGGCCATGCAGGCATGCCCCGCCATCCACAATGAGGGGGATGCGGCCGCCCAGTTCGGCCAGCACCGCGCTGGCGGAGGTGGGGCTGATGGCGCCGAAGCGGTTCGCGCTGGGGGCGGCGATGGGCTTGTTCAGCGCGGTGGCCACCCGTTTAAAAATGGGGTGGCTGCTGATGCGGACGGCCACGGTGGGCAGGCCGGCGGTGACGAGATCCGGCACGCAGGCTTTCTTCGGCAGCAGCAGGGTGAGAGGGCCGGGCCAGTAGCGCTCGATGAGGCGGGCGACGGTTTTTTTCACTTCTTCCGGAATGTCCGCCACCAGGTCCAGCATCTTGATGTCGGCCAGGTGAACGATGAGGGGGTCGAAGGTGGGGCGTTCCTTGACCTCAAAGATTTTGGCCACGGCCTGGGGATTCAGGGCATCGGCGGCGAGGCCATAGACGGTCTCTGTGGGCAGTGCCACCACGTCCCCGGCCTGGAGCAGGCGCACAGCCTCCTCCACGGCATGATGCAAAAGGGGCGGCTGGTCGGTCGGCAGGATCGGGGTGGACATGAACCCGCACGTTCCGCCAAGATCGGGCGATTGCAAGAGGGGAGGGGGAGGCCGCCGCCGAGGGGCAAAGGCACGGCGGGGAGTTTCTTCCATTTCACACGGGTATAGGCGTGCTGAATGGAAGAAACCCGCTGACGCGGGAAAACACCTGCTTTGGCCTTCTCAACGGAGGGGCCGAATGGGGAGTGTCCCCTTCCCCCTTTGTTGCCGACTTAGCCCAAATCCGCCCCCTTGTCTGCGGCTCTCGCTCGCCGGATTTTGCCAGGGGCTTCCAGCTTCGCCGGATGGGAAAATCCATCCCCAGCCTAACCCGCTCATTATCAACTCCTTGTAGCCCACCCTCCCCAAATGGGGAAATTTTTCACCCCTTTCCTCCGGACCTGCCTGATTTCAAAAGGGAGATTCCAGGATCGCCCAAGACCGCCCTGAGGCTGAAAATCCAGGCTGCGCCGCCTCCCCCAGGGGGCCAAAACGGCTCCCTCCGGCCCCAATATCTGCACTTCTCCCAATGCCAGTTTATCTTCCTGGCATTCTCCTTGCTTGCCAATTCCCTCTGAAGGTACAAACTACCCGCCCCTCCGACCAGGCGGCTGTCGTCTGGCGGAGGGGTTTTCTGCCCCATGAAATACCCATTCTACGACCAGGATATCCCCAACGAAGGCTCGCTCCACTTGATGGACATGGAACGCGATGCCTGCGGCGTCGGCTTTGTTGCGAACATCCATGGTAAACGTAGTCGTGACATTTTGGACAAGGCCATCTGCGGCGTCTGCAGCGTGCAGCACCGTGGTGCGGTGGATGCCGACCGCGTGACAGGTGACGGTGCGGGCGTGCTGACCCAGATCCCCCACAAGGTGCTGATGCCCGAAGTGGAAAAGATGGGCCACAAGCTGGAACACCCGATGGACCTCGCCGTCGGTGTGTTTTTCCTGCCCCATGACCAGACTGAGCGCCTGAAAATCCAGCTCGTGGCTGAAGGCATCCTGCGCAACCGCGACATCAAGGTCCTGGGCTGGCGTGACGTGCCGGTGAACCCGAATGAGCTGGGCGAAAAAGCCCGCCGCACCATGCCCTTCATCCAGCACCTCTTCATGGAGCGGCCTGAAGCCATGGATGACAACTCCTTCGAGCGCCAGCTCTACCTCGTGCGCCGGGAACTGCGCATCAAGGCCAAAGAAGCCAAGCTTTCCGAGTTCTACATCGCCTCGATGTCCCACCGCACCATCGTTTACAAAGCGCTGCTGCTGCCGTCCTCCCTGGAGAAATTCTACACGGATCTCCAGAGCGATGACTATGACACCTCGATGGCCCTGTTCCATCAGCGTTTCTCCACGAATACCTTCCCCACCTGGGCCCTCAGCCACCCCTTCCGGATGCTGGCGCACAACGGTGAAATCAACACCGTGCGCGGCAACCGCAACTGGCTCTCCAGCCGTGCCAGCGACTTTGAAAACGAAGTCTGGGACAGCGAAGAATGGCTGCTGAAGGACCTCGTGGATGCCAACAGCTCGGACTCCGCCAGCCTGGACCAGGCCCTGGAACTGCTCGTGCTCAGCGGTCGCTCCCTCACCCATGCCATGGGCATGCTGGTGCCGAGCGCCTATGGTATCGACCCGACGACCTCCAGCGAACTGAAGGCCTTTTACGAATACCACGAGTGCTTCAGCGAGCCTTGGGACGGCCCTGCCGCCATGGTTTTGACCGATGGCCTCAGCGTCGTCGCCAGCCTGGACCGCAACGGTCTCCGCCCGAGCCGCTGGAAACTGACGGAAGATGGCGTTTTCGCCCTCGGTTCCGAAGTCGGCATCATCCACATCGACGACGCCAAAGTCATCAAAAAAGGCCGTCTCGCCCCTGGCGAAATGCTGGAAGTGGACATCCTGAAGGGCAAGGTCCGTTTCAATGACGAGATCAAGTCCGCCCTCGCCCAGCAGCAGCCTTACGGCGAGTGGCTGAACAACCGGAAGAACCTCACGGTCCAGACACCACAGACCCCGAAGGAAGTGCTGGACATCCTGCCGCTCTCCCAGCGCCAGGCCGCCTACGGCTGGACCAAGGAGGAGATCGACTTCTCCCTCGTGCCCATGCTGCAGAAGGGTGAAGAAGGCATCTACTCCATGGGGGACGATGCCTCCCTCTCCATCCTCAGCACGCGCCCGCGCCTGCTCACCACCTACTTCAAGCAGCTCTTCGCCCAGGTCACCAATCCACCGATTGACCCCATCCGCGAACGCGCCGTGATGAGCCTGGACGCCGTCCTCGGCTGGCAGCGCAACTGGCTGGGGGAAACCCCAGAGCACGCCAGAGTGGTGCATCTGACCTCTCCTTTCCTCTTTGAGAGCGAGCTGGCAGACATCAAGGCCCTCCCTGACTTCCCGCACCGCGTGCTGGATGCCACCTGGCCGATCTCTGAAGGCCCTGACGGCATGAAAAAGGCTCTGGACCGCCTTTGCGATGAAGCCGAGGCCGCCGTCAATGATGAAGTGCGCATCCTCATCCTCAGCGATCGGGGTCTGGATGAAAACCGCGCGGCCATCCCGGCCCTGCTGGCCACCGGTGCCGTCCACCATCACCTGAACCGCAAGCAGGTGCGCATGCGCCTCAGCCTCGTCATCGAGACTGGCGAAGCCCGCGACACCCACCAGATGGCCTGTCTCTTCGGCTTCGGCGCCAGCGCCGTGTGCCCTTACCTCACCTTTGACACCATCCAGGAAGTCCTGGAAAATGACAAAACCGCCCGCAAGCCCGCCCTCGAAGGCGTGGACTACGCGAAGGCGCTGTACAACTTCCGCAAAGGCCTGGAAAAAGGCGTGCTGAAGATCATGAGCAAGATGGGCATCTCGGTGCTCAGCAGCTACACCGGCGCTCAGATCTTTGAAGCCGTCGGCATCGGCAGCGAAGTGATGAAGTACGCCTTCACCGGCACCCCGAGCCAGATCGAAGGCATCGGATTCAACGAGATCGCTGAAGAAGCCCTCGCCCGCCACGCCCTCGGCTTTGGCCAGCCCGTCCCCTCCCCTGAGGCTGCCGCCAGCAATGTGGATCTGGGTGACCCCGGCTACTACCGCCCACGCCAGAAGGGCGAGATGCACGCCATCACCGGCCCGGTCATCAAGAACTTCCATACCTTCGTCAAAACCGGTTCCCCTGAAGACTACAGCACCTACGTGGCTGCCCAGCTTCAGAACACCCCGGTGGCCCTGAAGGACCTCCTGGAATTCGTGCCTAGCTCCGACGGCCCCATCCCGATTGACGAGGTGGAATCCATCGAAGACATCCGCGTCCGTTTCACCACGGCGGCCATGTCTCTGGGTGCCATCAGCCCTGAAGCCCACGAGGCCCTCGCCATCGCCATGAACCGCATCGGCGGCAAGTCCGACTCCGGTGAAGGCGGCGAAGATCCAAAACGCTTCAAGCCTTACGAAAACGGTGACTGGGCCAACTCCAAGATCAAGCAGGTGGCCTCCGGTCGCTTTGGCGTGACCGCCGAGTACCTGGCCAACGCCTGGGAACTGGAAATCAAGATGGCCCAGGGTGCCAAGCCTGGTGAAGGCGGCCAGCTCCCCGCCATGAAGGTGAACCGCATGATCGCCCGCCTGCGCAATACCACGCCTGGCGTCATGCTCATCAGCCCGCCACCGCATCATGACATCTACTCGATCGAAGATCTGGCCCAGCTCATCCATGACTTGAAGGAAGCCAACCCCCGTGCCCGCGTCTGCGTGAAGCTCGTCGCCGAATCCGGCGTCGGCACCGTGGCTGCCGGTGTGGCCAAGGCCAATGCCGACATCATCCTGGTCTCCGGCCACGATGGCGGCACCGGCGCCAGCCCGCTCAGCTCCATCAAGCACGCTGGTCTGCCTTGGGAACTCGGCCTCGCTGAAGCCCAGCAGGTGCTCATGCTCAATGGTCTGCGTGAGCGCGTGACCCTGCGCACCGATGGCGGTCTCCGCAACGGTCGCGACATCGCCATCGCCGCCATGCTCGGCGCAGAAGAGTTCAACTTCGGCACCATCGCCCTCATCGCCCTCGGCTGTGTGTATGTGCGCCAGTGCCACCTGAACAACTGCCCTGTCGGTGTCGCCACCACAGATCCGAAGTTCCGCGCCAAGTTCAAAGGCAAGCCAGAGCACGTGGTGAACTTCTTCAACGGCGTCGCCCAGGAAGTCCGCGAGATCATGGCCCAGCTCGGCGTGGCCCGCATGAACGACCTCATCGGTCGTCCCGAGTTCCTGCGTCAGCGTGAAGTCCCTGGCCACAAGAAGGCCAACATGATCGACCTCAGCCGCGTCCTCAAAGACGTGGGCAAGGACCTGCATCAGGACGTTCCACGCACCTGCCAGATGAACCAGAATGACGGCCTCGACCAGCACCCGCTGGACGACCGGATCATCCAGGACGCCCAGTTCGCCATCAGCGACAAGCTCAAGGTCAAGCCCCTGCGCTACAAGGTCAAAAACACCTTCCGCAACATCGGCACCAAGCTCAGCGGCGAGATCGCCTTCCACCACGGCAACCACGGCCTGCCAGACGGCAGTGTGGACATCACCGTGGAAGGCAGCGCCGGCCAGAGCTTCGGCACCTTCCTTTGCGGCGGGGTCAAGCTCACCATGATCGGTGAAGCCAACGACTATGTCGGCAAGGGCCTGTGCGGCGGCGAGATCATCATCCGCCCAAGTCCGAAGCTGAACCCGGCCTGCAAGACTTGGGAAAACAGCATCATGGGCAACACCGTGATGTACGGTGCCACCAGTGGCCGCCTCTACGCGGCAGGCCGCGCTGGCGAACGCTTCTGCGTCCGTAACTCCGGTGCCACGGCTGTCGTCGAAGGCATCGGTGACCACGGTTGTGAATACATGACCGGCGGTGTCGTTGCGGTCCTCGGGACCTTCGGCAAGAACTTCGGTGCTGGCATGAGTGGCGGTGTCGCTTACCTGCTGGATGACACGAATGCCTTCGGCCAGCTCCACAACTCGGAGATGATCAAGGGCGACGCAGTCACCGATCCCGAAGACATCAACCAGCTGAAGAAGCTGGTGACCGACCACTTCGAGAAGACCGAAAGCCTGCGCGCCAAGGACATCCTCGACAACTGGGCCACCTACCTGCCTCAGTTCGTCAAGGTGACCAGCAAGGCCGAGCCCGTCCAGGTCCCGTCGGAAGAGGAATTGCCCGTCATCGAAGGCACCCCTGCTAACGCGTAAGCGTTTGGCCCTCCATTCACCCGCCCTTCTGCTTCGTCAGGAGGGCGGGTTTTTTGTGACCCCACCATCCGCCCACCATCCGCCCGCTCCGCTCAATGCGTCAGCGCGTAGAACACGATGTTGATGCCCAGCGGGTAGGCATACTTCTCTGAGAACTCACGGAAGTACCAGGGATCTGTCCCTTCCTCCTCCCAGCCATCCCCCAGATCCGTGTTGTGGCAGATCATCATGACGATGCGCTTCTTGTCATCAAAGATTGCCCGGTAGTGCGGGGTCTGTGCATCAAAGCGCTCGGCCGTGATGCCTTGGGAACGTCCCGCCATCGCATGCCCCACGCTGGGAATCTGGGGTTTCACCTTCAGCGGAAAAACCATGTGAAACACTTCGTGCTCCAGCGGCAGCTCCTGCGGTTCCCGGTCCGGGAAGATCTGCTTCAGGGCCACGTAAAAGGTGTCCCACTCCTCCTCCCCCCAGAAGTCATCCACCATGATGAAGCCACCATTCAGCATGTAGTCCCGCATCACTTTGGCATCACCTTCGGTTAGGCTGATGTGCCCGGGCTCGATCATGTAGATGAACGGGTAGTTGCGCATCTGCTCCGCATCAATGTCCACCACCGCGCCCTTGGGGTTCACCTGCAGCGAGGTGAGCTGCTGCAGCCGGTAGCTGAAGTTCAGATCCGCGTCCGGGTAGTCCGTCGTCCATTTGCCACCACCACGCCTGCGGCCCCAGCTCTCCGAATTGTACCGCAGCCGGGCAAAGGTGAACACATCGTTCGGCAACTCCTTGCTCACCGGCCAGGTGGGGAAATTCATGAACTGCCCGCCACGCCCGGCTTCACGCGGATCTTCCGGCACGGAGCCGTCCTTGATGCCAAAGTTGGTTGGCGAAGGTGCGTCTTCCGCCAGGCAAAACCCCAGCGCAGCGAGTGCAAAAAGAGCAGGCAGGAGTTTCATCGCGTTTTTTATCTCACGTTGCCCCGCAGGGCACCAGCTTAGAACAGCAGGGAAGCGCCCAATCTTCAGTCCATTTTCCCTGAACCGCTCACGGTTTGCCCAGCACCTTCTCGATCACTCCGTACGATTCGTGTCTCTCGGCATCGGGAAAGTCATGGTCACAGTCTGGGTGACGGACGGTCACACGCCCCTCCGCCCCATGCAGCTTATAGACGGCCTCAGCGGCAGCGGCGATGCGGTCCACGCTGTCCCACTTGAAGTTAGAATCTTTCATCGGTGCATTCACATAAAAGACACGCGGGGCCAGGCAGGCGATGAGTTCATAATAATCAAACGGCACCTCCTGCGGCCGCCCCAGGTAGTCTCCCATCTTTAGAATGTAGCGCTCCTGCACCCAGCCCTTGATGTTGCCATCCTTGTAGTCCAGTACCGAATCAAACCCGCAACTGGACACAACGGCCTTCAGCCGGGGCTCCAACACAGCGGTGAAGATGCTGTTATGCCCGCCCAGAGAATGGCCAATGGTGGCGAAACCTGCTTCCTTTTTCACAAACGGCAGCGTCTCCAGCAGATCCAGCCCGCGAATGTTGTCCCAAACAGCCTTCATGGTGCCGCTGGTGAATCCCAGAGCCTTCAAATCCGGCTGATACAAAGCCAGCAACGGATAACTGGGAGCCAAGGTCACGTAACCTCGCTCCGCCAGTTCCGCCGCATACTGGCGGTGCGGTTTGCCCCCAAGACCCACGACCACCTTGTGCCCGATGACGTTTTCCGTGGGGTGCAGGCAGAGCACGCCCGGCGCAGGTTTGCCCCCCAGCGCGGCCTTGGGAATGCACAGATAGGCAGGCACCCGTCCCCCTGGAGAGGAGGCATAGCTGATCAAACGCCGCACATAGCTGCCGCAGTCCACTTCCTCCTCCACGCGCAGGTCCAGCGGGCAGCGCATCGCCTCTCCTGGCAGGGGGCCTGTCATGCTCAAAAATGCTGCCACGGCGGCTTTCCGGCGCACTTCCCACTCGGCCACCGTCGCCGCCGTCTTCAGTTTTCCAGCTTCATCCCGGTACTCGAGCAAATTTGTGCGGCTCAGCCCCCGGATTGGCGGGATCTCTGCCGCCCCCAGGCCAGAGACGCCAACCACAAGCAAGAGCAGGAGACAGAGGTTCTTCATGAGTCACACCTACGGTGCAGAAGCGCCGAAGCTTCGGCCGAATTTGCCCCGGCCCACATTCATGGCCCACGGAGCATCGCTTGAGATCCTCCCATTCGTAGGTATCTTGTCACCGCCGCCCCTGCCCCTCGTCCCCCATGACAGCCACCCCATCGGATCACCCCTACCTTCTGCTCTTCGATGGTGTCTGCAATCTCTGCGACGGCGCTGTGCAGTTTGTCCTGAAGCATGACTCCCAGGGTCGGATCCACTTCGGCTCGATCCAGTCCGAGACCGGCAGCCAGCTCTACCGTCAGCACGGGCTGGACCCTGAAAAGCCCCACACGATGCTCTTCATCAGCCCCCAGGGAGTGTTTCATCAAAGCGACGCCGCCCTGGAGATCGCCGGCCACCTCGGTTTCCCCTGGAACCTCGCCAAAATTTTCAAGGTCATCCCCCGTGCCATTCGTGACAGCGCCTACCGCTTCGTTGCCGATCACCGATACCAGTGGTTCGGCAAGCATGACCAATGCGCCCTGCCCCGCCCGGAATGGCGAGGCCGTTTTCTGCGTTGATTCGGACCCCCTGCAAGGGAAGCCCGTGGGGCATGATGCCGGGATCGTTCCGTTATTCCCGTTGGGTGATTGATTGAAACTTTCCTGTCCTCCAGTGACACCTCACCGGCAGGATCGCGTAACGTAAGGGGTACGAATCCATCGCCATGATGAAACCCACCCTTCTCGCTCTCCTGGTCCTCGCGGCCCCCATGCTTTCACTCCAGGCCGCAGCCCCTGCCGCCGATGTGGAGGGCGCGAAGGACGACCCCGCCATCAAACGCTATCACAGCACCTTCATCTCCCGCTACTCGGACAAGGACTTTGACCGCTACGTTTTCCCTCTGGGCAAGGCCTTGAAGTCCGGCAAAGTCACCGAGAGCAAGTATGAAAAGTCCCTCATGCTGGAAGGCCGCGTGACCCGCCGTGCCTACCACAGCACCGAGGCAGACCGCTCCACCTTGGAACTCTTCCGCAACTACCAGCAGGAGCTCACCGCAGCCGGGTTTGAGACGCTCTACCTGCTGGAAGACGGTCGCCAGACACAAAGCGGCATCTCATTCATTGACGATGCCTTCACCTCTCCGTTGCAAAGCGTGCCCTCAGAGACCCTCTACCTCTCCGCCAAAAAAACCACCGCAGACGGCACCCAGATCTATGCCTCCCTCTGGGCAGGCAAGACGGCGTCCATCCGTCCTCACTGGGCGCCCAGGGGTGCCCCCTTTGCCCTGCTGGATCTCATCACCGTCGGCGGCATGGACACCCGCATGGTCCTGGTGAAATCCGACGAAATGCAGCGCCGCATGGACACGGACGGCAGCATCTCGCTGTACGGCATCTACTTCGATTTTAACAAGGACAGCCTCAAGCCCGAATCCGCCCCCACGCTGGAGCAGATCGCGGCCTTGCTGAAAGCGCAGCCCGCCCTGCGGCTCTACGTTGTCGGTCACACGGATGCCATCGGCAGCCTGCCCTCGAACATGGACCTTTCGGACCGCCGGGCCAAAGCCGTGGTCAATGCCCTGGTGAATCAGCACGGCATCGCCAGCGACCGCCTTGCCCCTGCCGGAGTTGCCTTCCTGGCCCCCGTCGCCACCAACACCACCGAACCCGGCCGCGCCAAAAACCGCCGCGTCGTGCTGATGCCCCAGGAAACCAAGGAGTAGGGCTGAACCCACCTTAGAGGACAGGCACGGCAGCAAATCATCTCATGATTAGTTAGGCAAGAATTCCTCTCACCTCTCTTTATATCACCCCCACTAAGGCTGGGCGATGCCTGCGCCGATGCCCATGTTGTCGGGGCCGGGGTTTTTGACGACGTCGTCCTGGGTGAAGAGGTTTTTGTCGGGGCCGGCGGAGCGGATCTCCATCAGGTAGCTGCTGTTGGGGTGGAACCAGTAGGGGGTGCCCCAGCGGTCCACAAGCTGGCCTTTGACGATGAGAGGGCTGCTCGGAGGAAAGAGGATGCCGTTGCGGGTATTGCGGCCGGTGAGGACGGCGGTGATGTCTTCGTTCAGGCCGATGGGATTGCCCTGCTGAAACACTCTGCGATACAGGTCGAGGAACTCATCCACCAGCTCAAGGTCCCGGGCGGGGGAGTGAACCTTGGCGGAAAGATCATCCGCCATCTTCTGAATCTCGGGATCAATGCTCATCGGGTCCGGCGGTGCGGAAACGGTGGGGGTGATGACGGGCGGCAGCGGGTCTGCCGGAGGGCGGATGAGCTTGGTCTTTTTGGCCACGACGGACGGTGCCGGCTCCTCGGGAGCCAGCGCCAACCATGTGGAAACAAAAACCGCCACCACGGCCCCGGCGGCTACCGCCACCCAAAGATGGAAACGAGCTGGTCTGGCACCTGACATGACTGAAGTGTGACCGAAATCAGATCGTCAGGTCAACAAAATCCAGATTGGTTCCGGCTCCAAAACGAGAAAGATTTGGGAAAACGGCATCAATCTGGGCCGGAGGCACACCCACCCATTCGGCGATCTTGGCGGCATATTGATCCACCGAAGTGCTGGGGATCCAGCGGCCACGGGAGCCAGTGCAATCAATGCCGCCATCCACCTCGAGGAGGGGGAAGGTGCCGTAGATTTTTTTGCCTTTCACCGCGCCGCCCATGACCATCATGTGGCCGCCCCAGCCGTGGTCGGAACCGCCGGTGGAATCTGTTTTGTTAGGCGTGAAGGTGCGGGTGAAGTCGGAGGCAGTAAAGCCCATGACAGCATTCCACAGGGCGACACCGCCACGGGGATGGCCGACGATGGAATCATAGAACCCTTTGATGGACCGGCTGAGCACGTTCAAAAGGGCAAACTGCCCCACCCCGGTATTGACGGTGTTGTTGCCGTTGATGGCGATCTGCGAAGCGTGGGTGTCGTAGCCGCCCTGCTGGATGAAGAAGGTCTGGCGGTTGTTGGCGGGCTTGCCGTCCTGGAGGAGGGCATAGTTGCCGATGATGAGACGTGCCACCATCTTGAGCTGGTTGGCAAAGTCGGTGTTGGCGGCGGTGGCGTTGCCGCCAAAGGCTGCGGTGAAGTAAGTGTCCAAGACGGGGCCGCCAGTGCCGTTGGTGTAAGCCAGGGTATCGGCCACGACACCTTCGGTCACACGGGCTGTTTTCGCCGTGTTTTGGTAGGAGGCGTCAAACAGGTTGGCATGGTTCATGGCCATGAGTTTTTCCAGTGCCTTCAGCCGCCAGCCCTGGCCGGTGGTCTTGTAGTTCGTGCTCGTCAGCGGGTCATAACCATTGGCTCCGGCAAGGAAGGGTTTCAGCGTGACGTTGGTGAGGGCATCGGCATAACCTACGTTGCCGGGGCCGTAACCATCGAAGTCGAGCGCACCGGCGGTGCTCATGACGAAGGGCTGCTCGCTGGTGCCCACCTGGAAGCTGTTGACGCCTGCGATGGAAACACCCATGGCGAGGCCTGCGGAGTTGGTGTTGCTGGCGGCATCCAGCAGATCGGCAATGCGACCGCCCCAACCGCTGGTGAAGGGCTGGTCTGCGATGGATGACTGCCACTGCAACACCTGATCCGAGTGGGAGAAGAGCTGCGGCGGTTTTGTGGGCGCGAGCGCGGCGAAATTGGCACGAGTGACGCCGGGCTGGGTGAGAGTGCCGACGTTGGTGACAAAAGCGAGGTCCTGAGAATCGAAGAGCGACTTCAGTCCTTCGCAGGCCGGGTGGATGGCGAGGTCGTTGTTGGTGTAGCCAGCACCCGGGTCATAGGTGCCGGGGTTGTCCGGCGTGATGGCGGTGAGGGCGAGATCCGCATTCGGCACGGCCAGGCCGCCGGTGCCGCCTGCATAGGTGGGGATGCCGCGGTAGAACTCATAGTGAGAACGGGCGGAGCTGGCCCCCCGGGGGATGAGCATGTTGTTGGAGTCGTTGCCACCGCCCTGGAAGATGCAGACCAGGGCCTTGAAATCATTGGGGCCGCCCGCGGCGGCGGCGGACCCCACCAGCTGAAGCTGGGAGAGGGTGTTCACCATGCTGGTGATCCCCAGCGTGGCGCAGGAGCTCTGCACCAGGAAATCACGACGGTTGGGCTTGCTGCGGTCAAGGGTCTTGCGAAGGGAAAGATTCATAAGAGTGTGGATCTAAAGTTGCGATGACGTTCGTGAACCGATCAGTGCGAGGTGACAGCGGAAGGTGAAACCGACATGAGGTAGGCAGCGAAGCGGCAGCGGTCGCGCACCTCATTGGGGAAGTTTGTCGCATCGGTGGAGAGGCGGGAGAGGCTGTAGCTGTTGTGGATGGCTTCGATGATGGCGAGGCGTGGATTGTCTGTCGCGGGGGCGACATCAGGCCACTTGGCTTTGAAGCGGCCACCGCCCCAGTAGAGGTCCAGCTTGTCGATCACAGCCTTGGATCCGGCCAAATGTCCGGCGGGTGCGGTGGTGGTGGACTCTGGCGTGGCCCCACGGGCGGCATGGTAGGCGGTCGTGTAGATGCCGGTGAGCTCGGACCAGTCGAAGAGAAGGTTGTCCTTCTGCTGATTGCTGCCGGTGGCATCGCTGGCGAAGTAACCAAACTCAAAGGCGAGATTGGAATTTGGCCGGGCATGCTTCTCGGTGATGATGGTCACGATGACGGGTGCTGTCGGCGCACTGGAGAGCTTGATGGTGTAGGTGATGGAATCGCCTTCCTGCACTTCGGTGCCATTTTGGGTGATGATGAGGCGGCCCAGCGCGTCGTTGTCATTGATGGTGACGGTGAGGGTGCCCACACCAGTCACGGCGTAGCCGCCCACCGCATTCGGCGTGCAGGTGAGCACGGCGGTCTGAGGCGGAGCTTCAAGCGTGGCATCATCCACGGCGGTCAGCGTGAGGATCTGCGGCTGGTTCCAGTTCGCCGTGGTGAAGGTCAGCGTCGCAGGAGAGACGGTGGCCTGGCCTGCGGCCACCGTAGGAGTGACGGTCACGGTCGCGGTGGGGGCTTTCCTCAGGAAGACATAGACGGTGTCGGAATTCCCCACGGCGCCTTCATTGACGATGGTGCCGGTGCCGGTGGGGACGATGCCGACAGTGGCGGATGTTTCGTTGGCATCCGAGATGATGGCATTGACGCTGGGCACGGAGTAGAACTGGTAGTTCAGGTCCACCGAGGCGATCTTGTGACCGATGAAGACGGCACGACTGGAGTTGTTCGTCACGCTGGCAGCCAGATTGACGGTAACTGTCTGCGGGGTGCTCCAGTTGGCATCGGTAAAGGTGATGGAGGCCGGGGAGAAGCTCACGAGATTCGTGCCACCGATGGCATTGTTAGACTGGGGAGTGATAGTGACATTCCCCTGTGGCTTGGAGCCGAGCACAATGGTGTAGGTGTCTGAAGGCTGGCTGTTTTCCGCCAGCCAGGTGTAGCCGCCACTTTGGGTGATATTCACCAGCGCGCTGCCATAGACGTCATTGTCCCCAATCAGGATGGCACCCGTGCTGACGGTGTCTGTCACCCGGTAGCCGCCGGTGTTGCTGGCCACGTAGTTGACCGTGGAGTTGTGGGCGTTCTCAATGTCGGTGTCATCCACAGCGGTGACGGTGACCGTCTGCGGCTGATTCCAGTTGGCGGAGGTAAACACCAGACTGGTGGCGGAGAGACTGACCTGCGTCGGATTGTAGAAGCAGGAGAGGGTGACATCGGCCGAAGGAGCACGGCGGAGAACGACGGTGTAGGAGTCTGTGCCGCCACCCTCAACCACGCGGGTATTGCCGCCGGACTGGACGATGGAGATGAGAGCGCGGGCCAGATCATCGCTGTCGAGGATACGGACGGGCTGTGTGGTGGTGAGGCTGGCATAACCGGCCGTGCTGCTGGCCAGGGTGGTGGCATTCAGCGTATCGGCATGCACGCCTTCACTGCCCGTATCTGCTGTCGAGATGATCGTCACGGTCTGTGGCGTGGTATAATTGGCAGGAGTGAAGGTCAGGGCGGTGGTGTCCACCAAGGTGCCATTGACGCGGTAGCGGAACTGCGTGCTCGCGCGGCCCAGGTTGACGGTGACGTCTGCCGCAGGCACCGGACCTGTGAGGGCGATGTCCACCGTATCCGTGCCTGCGTCTTCCATGACGAGTGTGGAATTGGCCGTCTGGGTGATGACGATCCTGCCGGAGGTGTCGTTGTCAGTGACCGTTACGGCCACATCGGCGGCGACCATGCCATTGTAGCGAGCATCGGTGCCAGCAGCGATGGAGGTGGAATTGACCAGGATGAGGTCCAGGGCCGCCTCAGCTGCCGTGCTGTCCACGGCGGTGACCGTGATGGTGGCCGTGCGGTTCCAGGCGGTGCCGCCGGAGGTGGCACTGGTGAAGTCAACCGATGTGGGGTTGAAGGTCACCTGAGCTGTGCCGTTCGCGGCATTCAGCAGCCAGGCGGCCGGAGTTACACGGACGGTGGCGCCGCTGAGCGGAGCTGCACCGAGGGTGATATTGTAGGTGAAGGTGGCACCGCCTTCCGTGACGCTCCCCGAGGTGGGAGTGACGTTCACGGATGGCTGGGCTGCTTCATTGTCACCGACGGCCACAGTGACCGTGGAGACATCCTGGATCACATATCCGCCCGTGGCGCTGGCCGTGTAGGTGAGCACGGTGGAATGGGCATTTTCCAAAGTCGCGTCTTCAACAGGGGTGATGGTCACCGTCTGCGGAACAAACCAGTTGTTAGGCGTGAAGGTGAGGACACCGGTGGAGAGAGTCACCTGATTGGCCACGGAGAAGGTAGGGGTCAGCGTGACATTGGCGGAAGGAGCCCGGCGCAGGGCCACCTCGATGGTATCCGTCATGCCGCTTTCGTGCACGCGGGTGGCCCCATTGGTCTGAAGGATCTGGACCACACCGGCGCCGCTGTTGATGTCGTCATTGTCGAGGACCGTTGCCACGACGGTGGAGGACAGGCTGAGGAAGCCGGCAGGCTGGCTGGCATTGGTGCTTGCCGTGATGACGTCTGTCACATTCGCCTCGGCCGTGGCATCATTGTTGGCCGTGACCGTGACGGGCTGTGCGATGTTCCAGTTGGCCGGAGTGAAGGTCAGCGTGGCCGGGGAGAGCGCTGTCTGACCCGCTGAGGCGAGGGTCACGACCACATTGGCAGCCGGGGCCGCAGGGCCGCTGAGGCTGACATTCAAGGTATCCGTGCCGCTGCCTTCCGTCACCAGGGTGGAGCCAGCTGTCTCGGCAATGACGATGCGCGAGCCGTTGTCATTGTCTGTCACAGACACGCTGAAGTCTGAGACGACAAAGGTGTTGTAGCGCGAATCTGTGCTGGTGACGGCAAAGGCGAGGCCTGCCGTGTGGGCGCCTTCGGTCACGGCATCGTCCGTGGCCGTAACGGTGACCGTCTGGGCGGTGTCCCAGTTGGCCGAATTGAAGGTCAATGTGGAATTCGACAGGCTGAGCTGCCCTGCTGGCGTGGCGGTCATGGCGATGACCACGTCATTGTTAGGCGCACCTGTGAGCTTCACAGTGAAGGTGTCCGTGGCACCGCCTTCGGTCACGGCCGTGGTTCCGGAGCTCTGGACGAGCTGGATGCCAGCGGAGGAGTTGATGTCATTGTCGCCCACCGTTGCATCCACCGTGGTCACGTTGCTGTAACCGCCGCCGCTGGCGACGTATCTGATGGTGCTGGTGTGGGTGGATTCCACGCTCAGGTCGTCCGTGCCGGTGATGGTGACCGTCTGCGGCACCCACCAGTTGGTGGGAGTGAAGGTAAGATTGGCAATGCCAGCCACATCGCCGTTGTTGCCGCTCCAGGTCAGGGTGACATTTCCGGTGGGGGCCTTGTCGAGCACCACAAAGTAAGTGTCGGTCAGCCCGCCTTCCACCACTTTGGTGGCAGCCCAGGTCTGGGTGATCGAGATGCCATTGTTGACGGCGCTGTCGTTGTCATTCACCCGCACATCCATCGGTGCGCAGGGCAGCGCATTGTAGGTGGCGTCCGTGCTGGCGGTGGAATGCGCGATCTGGGTGAACTGGATGCCTTCAAAGGCGGCATCATCCACCGCGCTGATGGTGACCGTCTTGGCCCCTGTGTAAGTGCTATTGGTAAAGGTCAGCGTGGCGACGCCTGGTGAGGGCTTCAGCAGGGTGGCATCCGTGGAGGTGATGTCCACCGCATTGGAATCATAGGTGAAGGTCACGGTCACGTTCGCCGTCGGGGCGGTGCCGCTGGCAAAAGCCACGGTGTAGGTGTCGGTGGTGCTGCCTTCCGTCACCACGGCGACGCCGGTGGTGGTGGCCTTGGTAGGGATGAAACGGCGGCCGGTGTCATTGTCAGTGACCGCGCAGTTGAAGTCGGACACCTGGAGGCCGCTGTAGCCTGCATCGCCACTGGTGACGGTGTGGCGGATGGCGGCCACACGTGTGGCCAGAGGTGCGGAACCTGCGAGGAAGCTGTTCACCACGGCGTCATTGTTGGCTGTCAGCGTGATCACCTGCGGGGTGTTCCAGTTGGTGGTGTTAAAGGTCACCGAAGCAGGAGAGAACGTGACGTCCGGGCTCGCCGCAGGGGCTGCGGCCACCTGGATGGCGCTGACGGCATTCGGAGTCACCGTCACCGTCTGGCCAGCGGCGGGAGGTGAGGAAAGCAGGACCGTGTAAGTGTCTGTCGCGCCGCCTTCCACCACCGTGCTGCTGCCGCCGCTCTGGCTGATGGCGACCAGCTTGGCCGTGGTGGTGTCGTTGTCCGAAACGGTGAAGTTGATCGGCGGCGTGTAGTTGCCCGCGAAGTTGAGGTCCGCGCTCGTCATCGTGTGCAGCAGCGAGGTGGGGCGGGTGCCGTCGGCACCTTGGTTTTCCAAACCGCGCACGGTCACCGTCTGCGGAATGTCCCAGTTGGTGGAGTCAAAGGTCAGGGTCGTGACGCTGGTCTGCACCTGGGCGGCGGTGTTAGCCGAATTGGTGACAAAGTCGTCCAGGCCGAAGCCCGGGAACGCGCCGGTGAGGCCCATCCAGGTGAGGGCATAGTGGCGGTTCACCCGGTTCACCAGGGTGCTCTCGGTATTGATCTGGAGTTCCGGACCGAACAGGCCGGCATTGGCCATGGGGCCAGGCTGCACGTAGTCAGGCAGGAACCAGTTGAACACGCTCGGGGCCTTTTGCGGGGACTGGCCGATGGCGGCAGTCTGGTCATTGAGACGGATGCGCGTGGCACCGGGGATGAAGGCCGAGGCTTCAGAGGCAGGATAGGAGGTCACCATCGGGCTGTCGGCACCGGTGAAGGGCAGCTTCATGTTCACCAAGTTTGAGAGAGGCGCATTGCTGTAGGCCTTCAGCGCACGGAACAGGGAGGCGTATTGGATAAGCGGCTCCTTGAGCTTGCCTGCACCCACGAGGCTGTCGGCCACGGCCAGGGAGCGGGCTTCATAGTCCAGCAAAATGGTCTTCATCACCTCGCCCAGATTGCCATTGGAGGTGCGGTAGGCTTCGCTCACACGGTAGAGGTAACCGGGGCTTGGGTTCGAAGTGGTGAGGCGCTGGATCAGCAGCCGCGAAATAAAGACCGGGGTATTTGGGTGGCCGCTGTAAGAGCCCGAGGCAGGGTTACCTGCCAGGGCATTGTGGGCGATGCGAAGATCTTCATCAGCCAGCGGATGTGTCTGCACATCGGCAAGGCCGACGGAGTTCACCAGAGGGATCTGGGTTTCACCCGCTTTGCCCGCGAAGAGGACTTTAGAAACAGTGCCGGAGACTTCACCCAGGGAGTTCACATACGGATTGAAGTCATGGTAGTTGATACCATTGACACGGCCAAGAGCCTTCATCGGATAAATCCATGAGGCCTGGTACCAGGTCTCCCCGCCCCCGATGCCGAAGTCGGTGAAATGAACGCCCTGAAATTCGATCTGCGGACTGGCGCTGACACTGGATGGCACCAGCACATTCCCCTGGGAGCTGTTGCGGCGCACGGTGATGGCCGCATGGCGAGCCCCGTAGGTGAGGCCAGTCATCACGCGGGCCAGTTCTGTAATGTCGGTCTGGTCATAGGTGGGGATGGGCAGGCCGTTTCCTCCCAGCACCAGGCTGCCATCGGGATGGCGCAGCACGAGGCCGATGGTGAAGAGCTGCATGATCTCACGCGCATAGTTTTCATCCGGGGAGATTTCGACGTTGCCGCTGGTGTAGCGGGCGCGGTTGCGCAGGTGGCTGAGATAAACGCCCATCATCGGGCTGTAGGTCACCTTCTCCAGCAGGTCGCGGTATTTGCCAAAGGCTCCCTGGGCCAGCATGTCCCAGTAGTTGGCTGCGCCATAGTGCCGACTGCCCACCGTGGTGTCATTTTCAGAGATGACGAGGATTTCCTGAAGGGCGGCGGCCATGCGCTGGCGCACCTGGGCCTTGGACTGCAGCACCATCGTCCACCATTCGCGGCGGCGGTTGGCGCTGCTTTGCGGCGAGTTGAAGCTGAAGGCGTTGTTCGTCGCGTTGTTGTAGGGATTCGTCAGGTTGCCGAAGGCGTCATACGAGGCGGTGAAGCCGGCGCTGGCGAACTGCGGGTCACTGCCAGCCTGGATGGGCTTGGCACCGCGCATGACAAATTCCTCATTGTCGGCAGACATGACCAGGGTGAGGAAATTTGCGGAGGGTGTGGTGCCCGGATCCATCTGCTTGTTCAGCCAGTTGGTATAACCAAGGATGAGATTGGCCGCCGTGCAGCCGTCGGTCAGGGTGCCATCCACCAGCTCGATCTCGGCTTTCACCTCATTGTAGCTGCTGGTGTTGGCACCGAAGGTGCACTGGTCGAGGAAGCGGTAAATGTCGCGCTCTGCCTCCACAGCCGTGAGACTGCCTGGAAGGGCGGGTTCTTCCAGATCGGGGCGGTTCGGATCAAAGTCTTCGGAGCCCTGAGCCGCATTGAAGAAACCGAAGATTTCACCGGCGGTGTAGTTCACCGTGTTGATGTCCACATAGATCCGGCCGGCGTTGAGGGCATCCAGCATGGCCTGGTCCGTTGTTTCGGAAGCGGCGGCGCGGATGAGCCAGGTAACGCTGTTGATCTGGCCCACGCCCAGGTTGTTGCGGATGTCCTGGTCATTGTTGATGCGGAGGTAGGTGGTGTTTTGCGGCGAGCTCAGGCCGCTGACGTTCACG
Organism: Verrucomicrobiota bacterium; assembly: GCA_040386955.1. Classification (GTDB taxonomy): domain Bacteria; phylum Verrucomicrobiota; class Verrucomicrobiia; order Verrucomicrobiales; family Verrucomicrobiaceae; genus Prosthecobacter. The sequence continues at coordinate 435,412 of JAZKER010000002.1, read as the reverse complement.
CTTGTCTTGGCGTCATTGTTGTCGCCTTCCAGCAGGGCCACCGCCACCCCGGAACCGGTGGAAACCACGCCCGTGCCACGGGAAAGGTAAGCCACATACATGCTGCGGTTGTTGATGTTGGTCGGGTCGGCATCGCTGATGCGCACATAGGTTGGGTAGGTGACGATCGCCGGATTGGCGCCCGAAGGCACCGGACCGAAGGTCACTTTCAAGTTCTCGGGAACCTCGACGACGGAATCGCGAACGGGATTGATGTTCACCACGTAAGGAGAACCCGTGACCCCCTGCCCGGCTGGGAGCAGGAGATTGCCCCCGCTGACTCCGGGGATGGAATAGTCGGCGGCAATCGCATTGCCTTTGGTGATGTCGGTGCTGCCGGCCTCCGTGGTGACCCGCAGGTTCAGTTGCATGGTGCCGTAGCTGCGGCTGAGCTGGATCACGGCAGGCGAGGCAACCGGAGTGGTGGCTTTTTTGTCCACCGTCTCAAAGGCGGTGGCGGTCGTCACGCTGGCAGACAGGGAATACAGGCTCTGGAGAGTGTCCCAGTCTGTAGCGGTACCGCCGGAGGCGTTGGCGGGGCTGGTCGCCAGACTGGGGTTGGTGCCCATCTGGGTTTCGATGGTATCGGACACGCCGTCACCATCGGCATCGGCAGCCTGTTGCACCACGAACCAAGCTCCGTTTTCGGCAGCATGGACATTGTCGGCCGATGGAGAAGCATCTTCATCTGCCACGAGGTTGACTCCCGCCGCATTCAACTGGCCATGGCGCAGCAGGATGGGATCTGCATCGCTGGCCAGCCCGGTTTCATAATAACCTTCCACCTGGAAGCTGGCCTCACCATTGCCCTGGGCAGCGGCGAAAAGAGCCGGAGCCGCATACTTGGAACCAAAGCTGGCCGCAGACGGCACCGAGCTCAGCGAACCGATCCCGGTGGCAAAACGGAAGTTGCTGTTTGAACTCATGAACTGGCCGGTCCCGCCGGGCATGACAATGAAATGCACCGTTTCACCGACATGGGTCTGATCGGCATTTTCGGCCTCCGTGAGGCGGACCCGGAAATTCACCGGCCAGAAATAAAGGGTGTCCACGCTGTCCACCCGGGCGGTCACGGCACTGGCTTCATTGACGGTGACGCACTGGGCAAAGACGGCGGGTTCGCGCTCATAATAGATGTCGCTGGCCCAGTAGCTGTCGCTCAGGTACTGCACGGAACCCGTGTTGGTGACCCCAGTCGCGCTGCCTGCCTGCACCACCTGGCCACCGATGGCAAAGACGCCGGCTTCCATCACGGTGTAGCTGGCGGTCTCCGGAGCATGGATGCCATCGGCGAAGTCCCATTCGTCCACCTGGTATTCGAAGCTCGCCTTGTTGCCATTGGCAGGATCTACCGCCAGCACATTGCGCACGCGCACCCCGGCAGGCGTGGCCTCATTTTTCGTCAAGGGCCCAAACACCACCACAGGGGCAGTGTAGGCCGTGGCCAGATTCACTTTGAACCATTGGGTGGGGGAGCTTTGATTGACGTTCACACTTCCGAACACCAGTTTCGCAGCGCTTTCTCCCGGCATGTCGCCCACAAAAACACCAGCCACGGTCTCTGCCGTGTGGTTCAAGCTGCCATTGGCAGAGGTTTCCTCCTGGAAGGAAAACTGGACGCGGGTGGATCCATTCGAAAGGATCGGCAGGCTGCTCATTCTCAGATCGCCCGGCTCCGTGTCATTTTTGGTCTGGGTCTGGGCAACCACAACCGGATTGGTGAACGGACCTGTGTAGAAAGTCTTGATGGCATTCCCCACCGTGCCGGGGCTGTAGGACCAGAGTACCTTGCCATCCAGGTAGCCGATGCCTTCGGAAACCGCAATGTAACCAATGCCTTCATTGGAAATGGCCGTGGTGTAGTTCTGCTGGGTCTCCAGATTCACCACGAAGCCGGTGTTCGTCACGGCGGAGTTCCGGGTTTTAAGAGCGCGCGGGTTGTTGGCCGCGATCACGTTTGCCGTGGTTTCCACCTGGGTGAGCACCATGGGCGGATAAGTGAAGCCCGTGAGCGGCACCGTCGTATTCGCACGGTTCACGGTCGCCACGCGACCCACCTGCCAGCGCTGGCTGCCAAAAACGTGCGTACCTGGGGTCATCGCAAAGAAATGGACCGTGATGGATCCGGGATGCGCCCCCGTGAGGTAATCCCATTCATCAATCTGCCACTGGAAGCCCGTGGCCGTCACATTACGCACCCGCACCGTGTGAGGGTGGGTATCCGCACTGTAGGCCGGCCCCATGACCACCACCGGAATGATGCCGTTAAAATTGCGGGTGAAGGTGGCCGACTGCCAGGTGGTCGAAGTCGCCTGCCCTCCGGCCAGGGTGATCGCACCGGATTCGAAGTTCACTTTGACCGGAGCCTGAGCCTGAGCCCCGCCTGGGGCCCCCAGCCAAAGCATGGAGACGAGGAACAGGACTCTTCCCAAGGAGCTTCTGAAAAGCGCCGTCCAGGTGCGACACAGCGGGGATGCAAATAAGAGTGAATTCATAACAGTGCCGGATTTTCAAAATTCACGGCAAATAATGAATACCTTTATTATCCCTCTCTTGGGTGACGTGCATAACTAAGGATATTCCTTTATCGACCCGCCAACTAAGGAGGCTTCAGTGGAATCCTGCGTTTCAGGGCCATGGGGAGATGGTGGCGGGGCCATGCTCCCCCTCTTTTTCCCTCTCTCCCCTCTTAAATCGGCCAAACTCCAAACCGCAGTTGTCCCCCGGCACGTATCGTGGCAACATCTTCCACCACCTATGCCCCTCGCAGCTTACCACCTTCTTCATATTCTGGGTCTTATCCTCGTGTTCATCGGGTTTGGCGCCTTGCTGTCCAATGACAGCGCCAAATCCGCCATGAAATGGCACGGCACCGGGCTGCTCATCAGCCTTGTGTCCGGCTTCGGCATGTTGGCCAAAATGCAACTCTTCAGCGCCCTGCCTACCTGGGTGTATGTAAAGCTGGGACTCTGGCTGGTTCTCGGTTTCCTCCCCGTCCTGGCCAAGCGCCGCGTGGTGAAGCCCTCCGTCATCATCGTCATCGCCGCCCTCATTGGCGTGTTCATGGGTTACCTGGGCTACACCAAGTCGCTCTAAGGTTTCGCTCCCCCAGCCGCTTTCTAAGAACGCACGAAGTGGTCACCGCTTCGTGCGTTTAGTTTTTCCAGCCCCGGCCCTTCGTCATGAAAACGCCCCTCTTTTGCCTCATGTCCACCGCCCTCTTTGCCCAGCCTCTGCCCTATCCGGAAACCCGTCAGGACCCCGCAGTCTCCGATGACTACCACGGCACAAAGGTGGCCGATCCCTACCGCTGGCTGGAAGATGACAACAGCGAGGAGACCAAGGCCTGGGTCACGGCCCAAAATGCCGTCACCTTTCCTTACCTGCACAAGCTCCCCAAACGGGCCGAGCTGCGTGCGCGCCTGGAAAAACTCTGGAACTACGAGCGTGTCGGCGTGCCCTTTGAAGAAGGCGGGCGCTGGTTTTTCAATCGCAACACGGGCCTGCAAAACCAGAGTGTTTTCTATGTCACCGAAGACCTGGAAAAAGAACCACGCCTTTTGTTAGACCCAAACACCCTTTCCACCGATGGCACCACCTCCCTGACGGAGACGGCCCCCAGCCCGGATGGCAAATTCCTCGTCTATGGCCTGTCCAAAGCAGGCAGTGACTGGCAGGAATTTCGCATCAAAGACATCGCCACCGGGAAGGACAGCGCAGACGTGCTGGAGTGGATCAAATTCAGCGGCGCCTCCTGGGCCAAAGACAGCCGTGGTTTCTACTACAGTCGTTACCCGCAGCCGAAAGAGGGCGCGGCCCTGACGGAGGCGAACAAGAACCAGAAAGTCTATTTCCACCAGCTCGGCACACCGCAGTCTGAAGACCGCCTGGTCTATGAACGCCCAGACCAGCCAGACTGGGGACTGCACGCCTACGTCACCGATGACGGTCATTACCTAACCTTCAGCGTCACCGAAGGCACCGACCCCAAGAAGCGCATCTTTTACCAGGATCTCACCCAGCCGGATTCCAAGGTGGTGGAGCTGCTGAATGACTTTGATGCCGCCTACAGCTTTGTGGACAACGTCGGCCCCGTTTTCTATTTCCATACCAATCTCGATGCACCGCGCTACCGCGTCATCGCCATTGATGTCACGAAACCCGAGCGTCAAAACTGGCGCGAGATCCTGCCGCAGACCGAGGACAAACTCGATGGCGTCTCCATCGTCGGCGGCCAGATCCTGGCGGAGTACCTCAAAGATGCCCGCTCGGACATGCGAGCCTTTGATCTGGAGGGGAAACTCATCCGCTCCATCCAGCTCCCCGGCATCGGCACCATCGGCGGCTTCAATGGCCGCCGTAGCGACACCTTCACCCACTACGCCTTCACCAGCTTCACCACGCCCGGGGCCATCTACCGTTACGACATCGCCACCGGACAGAGCAGCCTTTACCGCCAGCCAAAGGTGGACTTTGACGGCAGCCAGTACGAGACGAAACAAATCTTTGCCACCAGCAAAGATGGCACCCGCGTGCCCATGTTCATCGTCCATAAAAAAGGCCTGAAGCTGGATGGCAGCAACGCCACCCTCCTCTACGGCTACGGCGGCTTTAACATCAGCCTCACCCCCGGCTTCTCCATTGGCCGCTGCGTGTGGCTGGAAATGGGCGGCGTCTATGTCATGGCCAACCTGCGCGGGGGCGGTGAATACGGCGCCGACTGGCATCGTGCGGGCACCAAGCTGACCAAACAAAACGTCTTCGATGACTTCATCGCCTGTGCCGAGCATCTCCAAAAGGAAGGTTACACCTCACCGAAAAAACTTGCCATCATGGGCGGCAGCAACGGCGGCCTGCTCGTCGGTGCGTGCATGGCCCAGCGGCCGGAACTCTTCGGTGCGGCCCTCCCCGCCGTGGGTGTCATGGACATGCTGCGCTTTCATCTCTTCACCATCGGCTGGGCCTGGAAGAGCGACTACGGCAGCAGCGAGAAGGCCGATGAATTCAAGGCCCTCTACGCCTACTCCCCGCTGCACAGTCTGAAGCCCGGCACCCGCTACCCCGCCACCCTCGTCACCACGGCGGACCACGATGACCGGGTGGTGCCCGCGCACAGCTTCAAATTCGCCGCCCGCCTCCAGGCCTGCCAGACCAAGGACGGCCCGCCCGTCCTCATCCGCATCGAAACCAGCGCCGGCCACGGTGCCGGAACCGCCCTGAAAAAAGTCATCGAAGAAACCGCCGACGAATGGGCTTTCCTGCATCAGGTACTGGAGATGGAGTAAGCACCCCGCAGGATTCACCCTGCGGGCGGTCTCGCGCGTCTCATCCAGTCTCAGGCCCGTCCGGGCTGGCTGATCAAATCATGCAGAGGGATCAACGCCGGCTTTGCAACTGGATTTTGGTATTCCCGAATCGCAAAAGTAGTTGTGGCGAAGCGTGCTGGCTGGATAAGGTGAGGAAATATGGCCTCGCTCAATAAAGTCATGCTCATCGGCAATCTCACCCGCGACCCGGAGGTGCGTTACACCCCCAAGGGGAGTGCGGTCTGTGACATGGCCATTGCCGTCAACCGGCGCTACCTCACGGAAAGTGGCGAACGCCAGGAAGAAGTGACCTACTTGGACATCGTCCTTTGGGGCAAGCAGGCCGAGCTGGCTGGTCAGTTCCTCGCCAAGGGCCGCTCCGTCTTCATCGAAGGCCGTCTGCAGATGGATACCTGGGAAGACAAGGCCACAGGCCAGAAGCGCAGCAAGATCAAGATCGTGGCTGAGAACATGCAGTTCCTCGACAGCAAAGGCGGTGCCCCCGCTGGCGGTGGCGGCGGCGGTGGTGGAAACTATGCCGGCGATGAGGAGGGCTACAGCGCCCCGGCTCCGCAGCAGCGTCGCCCCGCAGGTGGCGGCGGCGGTGGGGGTTACGGTGGAGGCAATTCGGGTGGGGGTGGCGGTGGGGGTTACCAGCGCCCAGCCGCACAGCAGCAGCGCCCCCCGCAACGCCAGGCCCCGGCCCAGCAGGACGACTTCGGCGAGGGTCCCATCACCGATGGGATGGAAGACGACGACATTCCGTTTTGAGTCTTTCCGGGGCCACAATCCCCGGTTTTTCATCTTCAAAACTCCCGCAGTGCGCCATCTTTGCGCATCACAGGGCTGTGTTTGGCCTGGGCCTAGGAACGGTCAACGGCAGGCGTTGAGGCAGGTGAGGCGGCCCGCCGATCAATAACCTTTGCCCGGTAGATGGCAAAGCTGCCCGTGTGATCTACCGGGTTTTTGAAGACAAGGGCACCCTCATCTTTTGCTGCGCCACTGCCTGGACGCTTACAAGAAGAATTCCAGGTCATCCCCAAGGTGGAGAAGTCGAGACATTGCTTGCATTTCGGCGCGGCTTCGGCCTTGAATCACGCCCTCACTCCGAAATGCATTCTGAACCCGCCGCCCCCTCACGCACGCCCTGGTACCGTGTCCTGTACATCCAGGTGCTCATCGCTGTGGCGGTAGGCATTGCCATCGGCCACTTTTATCCCGATCAGGGGAAGGCCCTGGAACCTCTGAGCAAAGGTTTCATCAGCCTCATCAAGATGATGATCGCCCCGATCATCTTTTGCACCGTCGTCCACGGCATCGCCTCCATTGGCGATGTGAAAAAGCTGGGCCGGGTGGGCGGCAAGACCTTGCTTTATTTTGAGATCGTTTCCACGCTGGCCCTGGTCATCGGCCTGATCGTGGTGAATACGCTGCGGCCCGGAGACGGCTTCAATGCGGACCTGACAACCCTGGATGCCAAAGATGTGGAGACTGTGCAAGGGTACGCTGGGCAGGCCAAGAACCTGAGCACCACGGCCTTTCTGCTGGGCATCATCCCGAAGACTTTTGTCAGCGCCTTTACTGAGGGCAATTTGCTGCAGGTTGTTTTTGTGGCCTTGCTGGCGGCCTTTGCCATCGCGGGCCTGGGTGAACGCGGCAAGCCCGTGCTGCATGTGGTGGACCGGGCCAGCGACCTGTTTTTCGGCATCATGCGGATCGTCATCAAAGTGGCGCCTCTGGGAGCCCTGGGAGCCATGGCGCATACCATTGGCAGCTACGGCATCGGTTCGTTGCAGCAGCTGCTGAAGCTGATGCTGGGCTTTTACCTCACCTCGGCCCTGTTTGTGGTGGTGGTGCTGGGGCTCATCGCCCGGGCGGCGGGTTTCTCCATTTTCCGTTTCCTGATTTACATCAAGGAGGAGCTCCTAGTCGTGCTCGGCACCAGTTCCTCGGAAACGGTGCTGCCCCAGATGATCCAAAAGCTGCGTGGACTGGGCTGTGCGCCTTCCACAGTGGGGCTGGTGATTCCCACAGGGTACAGCTTTAACCTGGACGGCACCAACATCTACATGGTGATGGGGGCGGTGTTCCTGGCCCAGGCGACGAATACGCCCATGGATCTCAGCCAGCAAATCGCCCTGCTGGCCGTCGCGATGGTGACTTCCAAAGGAGCCAGCGGGGTGACCGGGGCGGGCTTCATCACCCTGGCAGCCACACTGGCGGCCGTACCCAGCGTGCCCGTGGAGGCGATGGCGCTGATTCTGGGCATTGACCGATTCATGAGCGAATGCCGCTCGCTGACCAATCTGGTGGGCAATGGCGTGGCCACGGTGGTCATCAGCCGCTGGGAAGGTGAGGTGTCCGCCGAGGCGCTGCAGGCGAATTTGCGGGAACCAATCCCCCCGCCGCCGCCGAATGGATAAGAGGATGCGAGACTTCCCTGTTTCACAGCTTGCATCCCCCGGCACCTAGGTGCCACTTTGTCTCATGGCCGCCCGTCACCTCAGGTACACGATTGCGCTCATCATGGCTCTTACAGCCATGCTATCGCCCCATTTCCTCATGGCAGAAAACCTACGCATTGGCATCGTCGGCCTGGATTCGTCTCACAGTGAGCAGTTTACCCTGCGGCTGAATGACCCTGCCAATCCCAGCCACATCCCTGGAGCGCGCGTGGTGGCGGCCTATGCGGGAGGCAGCCCAGACCTGCCTGAAAGCGCCAACCGCGTGGCGGGCTTTACGGCGATCCTCAAGGACAAATACGGTGTGCAGATCCTGGGCAGCATCACCGAGGTCTGCGCCGCCGTGGATGCGGTGATGATCCTGAGCGTGGATGGCCGCCCGCACTTGGCCCAGGTGCGCGAGGTGCTGCTATCTGGCAAACCTTTCTTCCTCGACAAACCGGTGGCCGCCAGTCTGAAAGACATCGTGGAAATCTACAAAGCGGCCGAAGCCGCCAAGGTGCCGTTTTTCAGTGCCTCAGCCATGCGCTGGTACCCTGGCGTGATCGAGGTGGCCATCGCGGAAACCACCCCTGCCCTGGCGGCCATCTCCTACGGTCCGGCCCCCATCCTGCCCTTTCACCCGGATCTGTACTTCTATGGCATTCACCCTGCGGAGGCCCTGTTTACCGTCATGGGCAGCGGCTGCCTGGAAGTCCGCCGCACAGCCAGCGCCGCCAGTTCCGTGGTCACGGGCCGGTGGGAAGGAGATCGCCTGGGCACCCTGCACGCCATCCACGCCCTGCCCGTGGGATCCCCTAACTACAAGCTGACCCGCTTTGGACAAAAGGGCGTTGTCGAACAAAAAAACCAGGGCGATTACACCCCTCTCCTGCGCGAGATCATCAAGTTTTTCCAATCCCGGCAGCCGCCTGTCACCCGGGCGCAGACCCTGGAAATCTATGCCTTTTTAGAGGCGGCTGAACAGAGCAAAAGCCAAAACGGCAAGCCTATCTCCCTACGCGATGTCCTCCGCAAGGCCGGGGCACCCGATGAATGGCTGCCCATGGCGCCCCCAGCTCCCAAAAGCTAGCCTCCAAGCGGGTATCCGCAGAGCCCTGAATGGGTTCCAAGCCCCCCTTAGGGGCAGGTCAACGCAGGGTTTCCCACGATGGATACTCCATTTTAAGGCCAACAGACCCCTGTCTGCCGAATGGGTAGGTGAGGTCATCGTCCCGCTGTTCTTGGGCGAAGGATCGTCTCATGAATACCAGACGCTGTCTTGGCCTGCCGTTGTCCTTTCGCAAATAACTTTTATTAGACAATCATCATTGTCTAGACAAAAACATTCGACAAAACATTGACAACTAATTGAACAAACTTCTTTTTGTCGATGTCTGGAATAACATTGCCCAGGAGGCGTCCAACCTTGACCCCCCCCATTGAAATGACTGAAACTATCGACATCGAGCAGGAGCGTCAGATCCAGGAAGACATCCAGTTGATCCAGCGAATCGCAGAACGCGATTCCGCTGCCTTCCAGATGTTCTATAAAAAGTATTCTGGCCTCATTTTTGCCGCTATTTCCAACGTCCTCAACGACCACCACGACACCGAAGACGTGATGCAGGAGGTGCTGGTGCAGCTATGGAACAAAGCCCACCTTTACGAACCCCGTAAAGGCAAGCCGCTGACCTGGCTGACGACCATGGCCCGCAACCGCGCCATTGACCGCATCCGCTCCAAGCAGCGTCGCTCACGCCTCAACGACGATTTTGAATCGGAGAATAAAAAGCTCCAGTTTGAATTCGAAGAGTCCGGCCTGGAAATCCTTGAGGAGAAGGAGCGTGACTCCATCGTCCATCGCGCAGTGTCAAAACTGAATGATGACCAGAGGGAAGCCATTCATCTGGCTTACTTCAGCGGGCTGACACAGGCCGAAGTGGCTGAACGGCTCAATGAGCCTCTGGGCACCATCAAAGCCCGCATCCGCCGGGGTGTGAGCCGCCTGGAAGCTTTGGTGAAGCCTCGCATGGCCTGATCGACATCAGGCTCAACGTTTGAAACTCCGCATGGCGCGCCTTTATCGGCGCGCCATTGCTTTTTTAGGCGGGCTTTTCTTGGATGCGGCCTTTTTGGCTTTCACCGCTGGGGCTTTGGTCACCACCACCACGGGAGTCGCGGGGGCAGATTCCGCCGCAGGTTCCCCCTTCAGGAGGCGCAGTTCCTTTTCCAGCTCCGCCAAGCGGCGGGAGGTGGCGTCCAGCTTTTTGGCCACCAGACGGGCGACAAACTCAAAAAGGGCCGCATGGAAAGCGGGATCTTCTTCGCGGGGATGGATGTCCTGGAGGAACTTTTGATCCACCGCAAGGCATAGCGCCCGGCTGCCAGCAATGACCGAAGCTGCGCGCTTGTCCTGATTGACCAGGGCAAGCTCACCAAAAACGTCTCCCACACGGGAGATGAGGGCCACTTTTTTACCGGCCACCTTGACCTCCAGCTCCCCGTTCAGGAGGATGTAGATGCGAGAATCAATGGATCCTTCGCGGATGATGGTATCGCCCGCATCGCACTGGAGCAGGCTGGAAGAGTTGAGCACTTCATCCAACTGGTCCTCCGTGAAACTGTTGAGGAATGGCACCGAACTTAGCGGTGCTGGCAGCTGGCCTTCCTCGTGAATGTAAGCATACTCTTTCATGGAATGCGGAGCACTATTTCACGTCTATGCGATGATGAACAGAGCAATCCCCGTGCAAACGCAACTTTTTTGTCCCCTGGGGCAAAACCTGCCCTCAGGTGCCAAAGCAGCGGTCTCCTGCATCGCCCAGCCCCGGCACGATGTAACAGCGCTCGTTGAGCCTATCATCCACAGCGGCGGTGATCACTGGCACATCAGGATGCTGGGCCGCAAAGGCCTGCAATCCATGAGGGCAGCTCACCACACAAATGAAGGTGATGCGGGTGGCCCCGGCCTCTTTGAGCTGGGTGACGGCGCTGCAGGCGCTGCCACCAGTGGCCAGCATGGGATCCAGCAGAAAGACATCGGCCTCGGAGAGCACTGAGGGCAGTTTCGCATAGTAGGGCATGGGCAGGGCGGTGGCCTCATCCCGTGCGATGCCCACGTGGGCCACTATGGCATCTGGCACCAGGGGCAAGATGGCCTCCTGCAGACCCAGGCCAGCACGTAAAATGGGCACCAGAACAATGGGCCGCGCAAAGGCTGCACCCTCCGTTTCGGCCAAAGGGGTCTGCACCCGAATGGCCGATGTCTTCAGGTGACGGGTGGCCTCGATAAACAGGATCTCAGCCAGCCTTTGCAGGTGCCAGCGGAACTGACCGCAGGCTGTGTTCACCCGGCGAATTTCCGTGAGGTGTATCTGGGCGAGCGGGTGCGAGACAACGACGGGAGAGTCCATGCCGCAGGATGTGCCATCCGCCCGCCTCCGGCAATCGGCAGTTGCGACTCATCTGCCAGCGATCCCGAAACCTGCCTCCAACACGACGGAAAGCGGTGGCCAGCCTCCATGGCCTCGCCATGCTCTGCATCCCCTGCGTTTCGTATGTCTGCTGCCGCCATCAAGATCACCCCTGCCCAGCGTGTCTCAATCGAAACATCCCTGCAGGATTACGCACCGCACATCGTAAGCCGTGGTGCTGCGCTGATGCGCGAACGTGCCGTGCGCAGTATGACTGCCGTTCCTGGGGGGCTGGCAGCCCAGGTCCAGGGAAGCAGGATCTACCAGATCACCCTTTCCTGGACGGAAAAGGAGGCCGTGATCCGCTGCAGTTGCCCAATGGAGAAGCACTGCAAGCACGCCGTGGCCCTGCTGCTGGAGCTGCGCAAAAATGCCGTCCCTGTACCCACGCCCCAAACACCGACCCACCTCGCGCCCACGAGCCCATCTGCCGCCCCCTCTTTGAGCACTCTCGCCGGCCAGGTCATTGCCAAGCTGGGCCGCCCCCTGCCACCGGAAGCCCGCCAGACCCTCCAGGCCGTGGAACCCTGGTGGATCAACAAGATCTCGAAAGTCGAACAGGCGTCGCTGCTCCAGAGCTGCGGCAGGTCTGCCTGGGGTTACCAAAAAGTCACCCTCTGGCCCGCCGAGGTACCGCCAGCCGACCTCTGGGAATTTCTAGCCTGCCTGACCATCGCGCTGAAAAAACTCAATGCCCAGCTTCCCGATCCCCTGCCCAGCCTTCTGGACCCAGGATTGCAAAAGGAACTGGCTGCCAAGTGGCAGCGCCATCACGCCGTGCAAGAATGGAAAACCTTCATGGGCCAGTGGCAGGACCCTGACCTGGATGAGACCGAAGCGGGACCAGAGCTGCGCCTGGTGCTGCACTATGCCGGGGCGACCATCCAGGCCCGCCAGCCAAATGAAGCGGAGTTTGGCAAGATCAGCCAAAAGGCCCTCAAGGATCTCAGCCGCAGCCCTCTGTATGGCGACCCGCCGCCGAAGATCAATGCGGGATCCAGCCTGGTTCTCAAAGCTTTTCAGGACAGTTACGGCAAGTTCGTCGGCAACGAGCTCGCCCCCTTGGCAGAAAGCCTGAACCGCTGCCTGACCCAGCTGATCAGCAACCCCGAACTGCTGCGTGAACACGTGGTCTCTGAGGATGGCGAGCCGCTGCAACTCGCGGAAAAACCGCTGCAGTGGAGCCTGAAAGCACCCACAGCCCCAGGAGGGGACTATCACCTGCATTTGTACACGGACGATGGCCAGCGCCCTGAGCCGCCCGTGGCGATCATCCCTGGAAACCCGGTACGCTACGTCACCAGCAGCCTCATCTACCCGCTCTCTTACTGGCCCTTCAAAAATGAACGTCAGACCTGGCCGACCGTCATCCCAGCCGCAGCGCTGGAAAGCCGTGAAGGCGTGAATGCCCTGGCCAAGCTGGGCGTGGAAGTGCCCGCACTCCTTGCCGGGAAAGTGCAGACCGTCAAAGCCAGCGTGGAGGTGCGAGGAGAAGTGCACCGCTACTCGCACTCGCCCAGTGACTACTTCCGCCTGGAGGCGAGCGCCAAGTTTGAAAATGTCGAGGTGCCCAGCACCTGGAATGGCAACCGATGGATCCCCAAATACTGGGATTCCAAAAACATCCCTCCCACCGAAGACAAGCTCGTTCAGATTGATAAGTCGCGACTGCCCGCCACGGCAGCATGGCTGCGCCAGATGCCCCTGCGCCAGTCCGCCGCCGCTCCGGAAAAAGTCGAGCAACGCATCGTCGGCAAAGACTGGCCGGATCTGTTTGCCGCCTGGATAGCCCGCCGACCCGAAGACATCACCGTCACCCTGGATGCCGAACTGGCCAGCCTGCGCGATGGCGGCATCTCCGGCCAGGTACGGCTGGAGATTGAGGAATCCAAAAGCGGCATGGACTGGTTTGACCTCACCGTCGCCCTCGATGTCACGGACCACACCCTCAGCCAGGAAGAGATCAACCTCCTCCTGCGTGCGAAAGGCAAATGGGTAAAACTGCCCGGCAAAGGCTGGCGCAAGTTGGAGTTCAATCTGACCGACCAGCAGGAGCAAGACCTGGCGGACCTGGGCCTTTCCGCCCAGCAGTTCACGGGTGAAAAGCAGCGCCTGCACGCCCTGCAGCTGGACAGCCTAACCAAAAGCATCAGCACGCTCCTGCCTGCTGACAGTGCCACCCAGGTGCGCCGCCGCCTGGAGGAAATTCACACCCGTGTCACGCCTGCACAGCCTGCGGTCATCAGCGCCACCCTGCGCCCGTACCAGACGGAAGGGTTTCACTTCTTGGCCTACCTTTCCACGAACGGCTTTGGCGGGGTGCTGGCGGATGACATGGGCCTGGGCAAGACCCTGCAGGCGCTGACCTGGATCGCCTGGCTGCGTGCCGAACAAAAAGTGCAGGAACCCATCCTGGTCATCTGCCCGAAATCGGTCCAGGACAACTGGCGTGCAGAGGCGGCCCGATTCAGCCCAGATCTGCGGGTCGCAGTCTGGAACCGCAGCAACTCGGGCAAAGAAGGCCTGGATGGCAGTGCGGATCTCCTCGTCATCCACTACCCGCACCTGCGCCAGCATGAGGAACTGCTGAAGGAGCAGAAGTGGGGAGCCGTGATCCTGGATGAGGCCCAGGCCATCAAGAACCCCACCTCCCAGAGCGCGCGCGCAGCCTGTGCCCTGGAGGCCCGCCACCGCCTGGCCCTCACCGGGACTCCCATCGAGAACCGCCTGCTGGACCTGTGGTCCATCTTTGCCTTTGCCATGCCGGGCATCCTCGGCAGCCGGGCCAGCTTTGGCCGCGTGTTTGATGCGAATGAGGACCCCCTGGCCCGTCGCCGGCTGGCCGCGCGCACGAAGCCCTTCCTTCTTCGCCGAACCAAAAAGGAAGTCGCCACCGACTTGCCTGAACGGGTGGAAGAGGACCTCCTCACGGAGATGGAAGGCACCCAGGCCACGCTGTATCAGGCCGAAATCAAACGTGCCCGCGCCCAGCTCCTGAAAGTGGAGACCAGCCACCAGCTCGACAAGGTCCGCTTCAACATTCTCACCAGTCTGCTGCGCCTGCGCCAGATCTGCTGCCACCCACGTCTCGTCGGCCTGGACAAAGAGGCAACACCCGCCAAAGGCAAAAAGAAAAAAGCCGCCGAAGATGAGAGCGAGAGCGCCAAGCTCAATGCCCTCATTGAGCAGCTTGAACCCATCATGGAGGAAGGGCAGAAGGTTCTCGTCTTCTCCCAGTTCGTCCAGATGCTGGAAATCATCCAGGACGAAACGGCCAAACAAAACTGGACCACCTTTATCCTCACCGGCGACACGGAAGATCGCGGGGCCCTGGTCAGTGCCTTCCAGTCACATGAAGGGCCGGCCGTCTTCCTCATCAGTCTCAAAGCCGGGGGTTCCGGGCTGAATCTCACCGCTGCCAGCTACGTGGTGCTCTATGACCCGTGGTGGAATCCGGCCGTCGAAGCCCAGGCCATCGACCGCACTCACCGCATCGGGCAGAAGCAGACGGTCTTTGCCTACCGCCTCATCATGAAAGACACCATTGAGGAAAAAATCCGCATGCTGCAAAAGCAGAAAGGTGCCCTTGCGCAGGACATCCTGGGAGAAGAGAGCTTCGCCCAGGGCCTGACGCTGAATGATTTTCAATTTTTGTTAGGCTGAGACATCTGATCAGCCTGCTTTCCTCATGAAGGCCTGACCGCCTTATTTCCCCGCCATCTGCCGCATCTCTTCAGGACTGACTTCCAGGTCGGTGAGGCCGCGCAGTTCTGGGATCCAGATTTCAATACGGACATTTTTCATCCAAGTGTCCAGCGTGAGGCCGGTGAGGGCCAGGCGATCCAGCGGTTTCGGCAGGTTAAATTCCCAGCCGTAGGTCGTGTCCTCGTGGAACTGGCCGCTGCGCAGGATGTGGCCGCGGCCTTGCTCACGGGAGAGGAGGTGATTTTCCCGGACGGAGCCATCCCGCAGCACGGCCCAGGCACCACCGACGCCGCCTTCACTATAGCGCGGGAGGTCATCCATTTGCAGAGGCGGGGAAGGCAGCAGGCGACTGCTCTGCAGGCGCACGGTCCAGGGCAAAACGTAGGCAGTGCGGTTTTCCTTCAGGGGTTGGAACTCCAAGCGCTGGCCGCTTTTCAGCAGGAAGGAGGGCGGGGTGTGGAGGAAATCGGACAGGGGCAGGTCCAGCAGCTTGCGCATCTCATACACGGCGAGGCGCAGTTGCCAGGGCTGGGTGGGCAGCGTGGGGCCAAAGACCTTGCTCAAGGGCGCGCGTGCGGGCTGCCCGAAGTAGGGACTCGTGAAGGAGAGATCCGTGCTGGGATACTGGCCTAACAAGATATTCGCCCGGTCATATTCACGATGCCCCGTGTTTTCATCCATCCAGTAGTAGGGCCCCTGGTCTTTGCGCCAGTTCAGGCGGGCCTTGTTCAGGTCCAGCCCTGGCGGAGCCAAGTGGACCACCATGGCTATGTGCCGGGGCGGCAGGCCGGCCACGTGGAGGGTGGGCCACAGGCGCTGCCCGAGGCCAGCCGCCACGGGGGTGGAAGGTGGGCCGGGGGTGACCTTCAGCGCACTTGCCATGTAGGCAGGCAGGGGCAGTTGCAGCCACTTGAAGCCTAACCAAAAATGCGGTACCGCCATGGCCAGGGTAAAGCCCAGCGCCAGCAGCCCCCCCGCCAGCCTGCGCCGCCGCCCGATGGCCTGCACGAGAAAAGCGGTGAGGAAGATGAGGCTGGGCACCGCATAGCCCAAGGCATTCAGCCAGGCACTGGCGTGACCAAAGGGCGGCCCCTCCCGGTTCGCCTGATCCCAGCCGATGAGTCCGCGCACCTCGGCCAACGCGATGTCCATGCCCAAATGGAACACGACGAGACCTAACAAAAGGAGTGTCAACTGCGCCATGGAGGTGGCCAGGCTGGCCAGTGCGGCTAAGAGCAGCGCGCTCACCAGCAGCCCCTGCACACTGCCCAGCAGCAGGGCCACCCAGGTAGTGGGGCTATGGCCAAAGCCGCGCCAAAGCCACGCATCCGCCAGCAGCCAGGGCAGCAGCACCGCCAGTGTGAGGAAGAGGCCTTTGCCCACCACCAGCGCCCAGCGGCTGAGCGGTCGCGTGAGGGTGCCGAGGTCTGTGCTGGCCAGGGGCTCGGCCAAGATGACACGCATGAACAGGGCCGCCGGGACAAATATATCCATCAACTGCAGCCAGTACGGCTCCCCCTTGTAGCCGGCATACGCCTGCCAAAAGGGATCCACCAGATACGCGAGACGCAGGGCGATGAAGCCCAGCAGGGCCAGGGCCCACAGGCGGTGGTGCTGCCACTCCTGGTGGAGCTGATGCCGCACCTGGGCGGTGAAAGGGAGCGGTGTGGGGGCTGTCATGGCTTTTTCCTCCAGGCGCGCAGCGCAGGCTGGTAGTCGAACTGGGCAGCACGCAGGCCGCGAAATGGGGGGCTGATCTCCTGTCGGCCGCCCACAGGCAGCTCCAGCCCCAGGTGCCCGGCCAGCTCCTGGGCAAAGGGGAACAGGGCATTGTCATCATTCAGGTCATCGTCAGGATCCAGCGCCGCGATCCAGGGCAGCGCCATGTCCAGCGCGGCGGCGCTGCCCTGGGCGATGGCGATCTCCAGCCGGGGGCGCATGTAGGCGGCGCAGCCACGCAGAGGTTGCAGCTCCGCCTCCAGCGCCCGGGCCACGGTATCCAGCCGGGGGCGCAGTGCGGGCACGGCGTACAGCGTTTCGAAGGTCTTCGAGTCGGGGAAGTAGCGCAGCTCCTCCACCTGCCGCTGCTGCACAGCGGGGTCTTGCCAGCTTAGCATCAGCGTGCGCAGGTGCTTTTCATGCCGGGGCACAGCCATGACGGCGGGCAGCATCTTTTCCCGTGCGACTTCGCTCCAGCCCTTGGCCGTCACCAGGGCCGCCAGCCAGTCGGCCTCGATAATGCGTGACACCACATGGTCGCGATGCGTTTCATTGCACAGTTGGTTAGCCAGCCGAAAGATGGGGCTCGTCGGTCCCGCCACCGCGCTGGCAGGCAGGTCCAGCAGCACGTCCAGATGCGCCTGGGCAAAGGGGCGCAGCTTCGCCACCACCAGGTCAAACTGGGCCTTCTTCGCCGCCTCTGAGCGCAGCGCATGAAAGCTGCGCAGCACCGTCAGCACGTAATCGCGCCGGGCGTCCGGCGTGGCTTCAGGGCCGGGCGCCGTCAGCGCGGCCAGCCGCAGCTCCAATTGTTTCACCGGATCTTCCAGCGTCCAGCTACCCGTATTAAAATACCAGTCGCGGGCGCCCGGCACATGCTGCTGGAGATCCAGCGGGGGTGACTGCCAGGTCCACTCACTGCGGCCCAGGTAGCGGCGTTTCATCACCAGCAGGCGCAGCTTGCCCACCTCCGCCGCAGGCAGCCCGTCCACATACCGCAACACCTCTTTTTGTGAGAAGCGCACCAGACTGCGCTGCCAGCCCGTGTGGGTGGCGCGGCGTGACTGAGGGCGGTATTCATTTTCGGCGCTGTAACCACCGAGGCCCCACGCCAACCTCCGTTCGGGGCTGTGCAGCACGAGCTGCAACCCCACATCCGCCAGGCTCTGGTGGATGCGGCAATCAAACGTCATCGTGCCCGGTTCAGCGCCCGGTTTGGCCAGTACCCACGCCCCAGTATCCGGCAGCAGTTGAGTGATCGTCAGCCCCACCTCGGCATCCCGCACCTGCGCGCCTACCTCCAGCGGCAGATCCGCCAGCGAGGTCCATTCATACCAGGTGGATTCAAAGTGGCTGTGCAGCACCAGCGGGCCTGGGCGGTCCTCCGTCACCGCATTTTCCACCCGGCCCAGCTCATGCTCCAGGGGATCGCCACCGATGGTGTGGCTTTCCCCAAAGCTGGGCATCAGCACCGTGCCCGCCGGCAGTGCGTGCAGCACGGGCCCCGGGGAAAAATCCAGCTTCTCACGCGGTGGCGGTGCCGCATCATCCTGCGTCACATGAGCGGGCACGGGCTGCCCAGCCATCGTCGCCGTCACCTTTTTCAAGCGGGCCTGCACCTCCACCTGGGGCGGCAGGTGCTGCGGGCGCAGTTGGCCGTAAAAGACCGTCGCAGGCCGCCCCTGGTACGTCGCCTTCAGCAGCGGGCGCAGCTTTTCCTGTGGCAGCTGCATCTGCACCGCCTGCGCCAGCTCCGCCACGCGTGCCCGGTCCTGGAGCAGCGGCTGCTGCACGCCCAGTTCCCAGACTACCAGCCCCGCATACAGCAGCGGCGTCAGCGCCAGCACCACGCCCAGGCGCCGCCCCAGAGGCAGCGCCACCCGCTGGTGCCACACCGCCAGCAGCGCCCAGATACCCAGGCCTAACCAAGCCACCGTCACCCAGGCCGCCTGGGAAAAATGGCCCACCTCACGCACCCAATCCTGATTTGCCAAGGCCTCCGTCACCGCCCAGTCACACAGCCACAGGCCCACCAGCGGCAGCAGCAGCCCCAGCAGCGCCTGCCACCATGCCTTCCACAGGGCCGCACCCGGCACCGCCCACAGCAGCCACGCACCCGTTACCACGACACTCCAGCCCATGCCCGTGAAGATGGCCTGCAAAGACCGCCCCGAGAGTACCAGATACGCCCCCTCTTGCAGCACCAGCGGCAGCATGAAAAGCAACCCCACCAGCAGCCCCCGTGCCAGAAAATAACTGCGCCGGGGCAGCGGCCGGGTGGCAATGAAAGCCGCCTCATTCGAGGGCTTGTCCTCCCCACAGCCCACCAGCGTCAGCATCAGCGCCGTGACCAGCACCGGCCCATGCGGCCACCCGTACAGCGCCTGGCCATTTTCAGGCCCCAGCATCGGCAGCAGCCACTCGAGCTGCACTGCCAGGTCCAGTCCCAGCAGACCTAACCAAAAGTACCACCGCCACTGGATGCAACGCACCTCCTTTTTAAAATGATGGATCGCCAGATTCATGACTTGGCCTCCAGACGATAGGCACGGGCCAGCGAAACAAAGATCTCACGCAGGCTCATGGCCCGCGCTTCCTGATGATGCACCCCGGGAAACACCCGCTGTACCGCAGCACCGAGCGTCGCCTCTTCCTGAAACCGGCTGGTGATGAACCGTAGCGTACGGCCTGCCTGCTCCGCATGCATCCAGTCCGCTGGCAGCGTGGTGGGTACCTGCACCGCCTCCGGCAGCACCAGCTCCACCGCGCGAAACCGCGCCTGCAATGACTCCCGGCTCTCCGCCAGCGCCAGACTGCCACGATGGATGATGGCGATGCGATCCGCCAGCCGCTGCACTTCCTCAATGTCGTGCGAGGAGACAAACACCGTCCATCCCTCCTGCTCAGTCAGCTCCAGCAAACCACGGATGAACTCATCCCGCACCAGCGGATCCAGCCCGCTGAAGGGCTCGTCCAGGACCACCAGCTTGGGCCGGTAGGCCAAACTGCTGAGCAGCGCCGCTTTCATCCGCATGCCACGCGAAAGGTCCTTCAGTTTTGTCTGCACAGGCAGGTCGAACTGATGCAGAAGCTGCCGCTCAAAGGTCCGGTCCCACTGCGGGTACAGCGGGCGACAATAATCCAGAAACTGCCCCACCGTCATCCACAGCGGCAGTTCCATGTTTTCCGACACGTAACCGATCTGCGCAAACTGCGCCGGGCCCAGCCGGCGTGAGTCACAGCCCAGCACCTCAATGTTTCCCCGGTCAGGCCGGTGCAGGTTTAGCAGGCACTTGATCGTCGTGCTTTTCCCCGCACCATTCGGCCCTAAAAAGGCCGTCACCTGGCCCTCTGGCACAGACAGATTTAAACCGGCGACGGCTTCCGTCTTGCGGAAGCGTTTGTGGAGTTCGTGAATCTCGATCATGGCTTCGGTTCAGTTGAAATGAGACTGCGCAGATGCTTGAGAACCTGCTCAGGGGAAAGATTCAGCTCGGCCGCTTCCTGCAGCAGTGAGCGGCATTGCGGCGTGATCTGCGCCAGCCGATCCGCCACCCCCGGCTGCTCAGGCACCGTCACCACCATGCCGATGCCGGGGCGTGAGGCCAGCCACCCGGCCGACTTCAGCTGCAGCACCACCTTGTGCGCCGTCGTCGGGCTGATACGCAGTTCCTGGCTCAGCGCCCGCACGCTGGGGAACTCGTCGCCCGCCCGCATCTGCCCCGTCAGCATCGCCTTCCGCACCGCCAGAAGAATCTGGTCCGACACGGGAATGCCATCTTGGAGCTGGAGTGAAAAAGGAAGCATAGCGGCTGCGTGTATTTAGTGTAACAGCACAACTGTTACACTGGCAAGTGTTTTTTACATATTGCTTCTTTTGCCTCTTCGAAACAGGGACTCATGGACCTCCTGGCGAGGTGGCCCTATTTTTAGGTCACAGCTTCCAGCAGCTCCACACGATGGCCGTCTGGATCCATTATCACTGCGCGACGGCCCCAGGGCGAATCTTGAGGAAGTGAGATCACAGAGCCTGGCCAGGCATCAAGGGAGGTGATGAGATTTTCAAGAGATGACACCTCAAATCCCAGGCGAACGCCCCGGGTGGTAGGGCCTTCAGCAGTCTGCGGGTAGAGTTCGAAGACAACGCCTCCGAGTTCGGCAGACAAGTGCTCAGGCCCTTGACCATGACGATGCTTCACAAAGATCAAGCCCAACAAATGATAGAACAAGGAAGATCGTTCCAAATCCGCGCATCGAATCACAACGAGGGTTAACCTCACCGCACTCACTTCCCTTTCTTGCCTCCGCGCTTGGGTTTGCCATAGAGGACTTTTTTGGACTTCGGCAGGACACCTCCTTCATCGGGATTGAGTCCCGCCTGTTTCTTGAGTTCGCGGATCTGGTCGCGCAGAAGAGCGGCGCGTTCGAATTCCAGCTTGGTGGCGGCTTCGGCCATTTCACCTTCCAGCTCGCGGATGACATCAATGACGGCAAAGTCACCACCAGCTTCACGGAGGACGTTGTCTTCCACTTCCTTGGCCTTGCCCAGAGTCTGCAGAGACTCCTGAACGCCGCGGCGGACGGTCTGCGGGGTGATACCATACTTTTCGTTATGGTCCATCTGCACCTGACGGCGGTAACCGCTGATGCTGAGCAGGGAACGGATGCTCTGGGTCTCGATATCGGCGAACAGGACGACTTCCCCCGCGACGTGACGGGCCGCTCGGCCAGCAGTCTGGATGAGGGAGGTTTCACTGCGCAGGAAGCCCTCTTTGTCCGCATCGAGAATGCAAACGAGGCTGACCTCCGGCAGGTCCAGGCCTTCACGCAGGAGGTTGATGCCCACCAGCACATCGCAGTCGCCCTTGCGCAGAGAACGCAGGATTTCCACACGCTCGATGGCATCAATGTCACTGTGCAGGTAACGAACTCTGAAATCGAGATTGCGCAGGTAGTCCGTAAGATCTTCGGCGGTACGTTTGGTGAGAGTGGTCACCAGGACACGCTCGCCTCTTTCAATGCGCTGGCGACAGAGCTCCATGGTTTCATCAATCTGACCCTTGAGCGGCTTGATGGTGATGACGGGGTCCAGCAGGCCGGTGGGGCGGATGATCTGTTCCACCACGAGAGCTTTGCCCTTGGTTTCGACATCGAACTTTTCCACAGGCTGGGAATTGCCACTGACACGAACGGCGAGGCCGGGCAAAGCTGCGGGCGTGCCTTCTTCTTCGCCAATGCGGTCGCGCTTATGCGGGATGTAGGTGTCATTCCCGACGACGCTGTTTTCGATCTCGAAACGAGCAGGCGTGGCGCTGACATAGACGAGCTGGCCCACCGCATCCATGAACTCGGGGAACTTCAGCGGGCGGTTGTCCAGGGCGCTGGGCAGGCGGAAGCCGTGCTCGACGAGGACGGTCTTGCGGGAGCGGTCCCCTTCATACATGCCGCCGATCTGGGGGATGGTGGCGTGGCTCTCATCCACCAGGCAGAGGAAGTCATCGGGGAAGAAATCCAGCAGGGTGCCCGGTGTGGCCCCAGGCACACGACCGGTGAGGTGGCGGCTGTAGTTTTCGATGCCCTGGCAGAAACCCATCTCCTGCATCATTTCGATGTCGTGCTCCGTGCGCATTTTCAGGCGCTGGGCCTCGAGGAGCTTGCCCTCCTTTTCAAACTTGGCCACACAGGCTTCCATCTCATCACGGATCTTCACGACGGCTTTTTTTAACTTGTCGTTAGGCGTGACAAACTGCTTGGCGGGGAAGATGGTGTAGTTCGGCATCTTCAGGGTGACCGTGCCCGTGAGGATGTCCACGGCGCTGATGCGGTCCACCTCGTCGCCAAAGAACTCCACACGGATGGCCTCGCTGTCGAGGTAGGCGGGGACGATTTCCACCACGTCGCCACGGGCACGGAAGGTGCCGCGTTTGAGTTGGATGTCATTGCGCTCATAGAGCATGTCCACCAGCTTGGTGAGGAAGGTTTCCCGGCTCATCTGCTGGCCGACGTGGACGGGCACCATCATGCCTTCGTAGTCTTCGGGCGAGCCCAGGCCGTAGATGCAGGAGACGCTAGCGATGACGACGACGTCCTTGCGCGTGATGAGCGCGCCCATGGTGGAAAGGCGCAGGCGCTCGATCTCGTCATTGATGCTGCTGTCCTTCTCGATGTAAGTGTCCGTACGCGGGATGTAGGCCTCGGGCTGGTAGTAGTCGAAATAGCTGACGAAGTACTCCACCGCGTTGTTCGGGAAGAAGTTCTTGAACTCGGAGTAGAGCTGCGCCGCGAGGGTCTTGTTGTGGGAGAAAACCAGGGCCGGCTTGCCGATATCGGCAATGATGTTGGCCATCGTGTAGGTTTTGCCGGATCCGGTGACACCTAACAAAGTTTGATGACGATTGCCTGCACGGACGGATTTGACCAGCTTGGCAATGGCCTGGGCCTGATCGCCTTTCGGTTCGTATTCGCGATTGAGTTGGAAGGGGGAAGCCACGTGGGAGGAGGTTATCGAGACCCAGGAGATACGCAACGACCAGCCCGCCCAGTCTGCCTCGCCCGCAGAAGATCGCGAAAAAAATGCGGTGCCTGTCACATCCAGACCCAAGTGTTTCGTCCTTCCTCCTGAAGGCCCTTAGCCTGTCCTCTGAAAATCCCGCTTTTTTTGATCCATGAAACACACTCCTTCTTACGACATCGCCATCCTCGGCGGGGGCCTTGCCGGCCTCACCGCTGCCCTCATCGCCGCACGTGCGGGCCGGGCCGTCGCCGTCTTTGAAAAGGCCTCCCACCTGGGCGGCCGCGCCACCACCCAGGAGACAGGCGGTTTTTACTTCAATCAAGGTCCCCACGCCCTCTACCGAGCCGGGCATGGCGCCCGCATCCTGAAGGAGCTGGGCATCACCTATGCCGGGCACCAGGCCAGCTATGAAGGCAGTTGGGTGCTGCACCAGGGCCAGCGCCATCCCCTGCCCGGCACGCCGGAAAAGATCCAGAGTTCGGCCTTTCTCAGCACGGCGGCCAAGGCGGAGCTGCTGGCGCTGCAAAGCAAACTCATGAGTGGCAGCTACCCCACCGCTGACTGGCAGGCCCGCACAGCCCGGGAGTGGCTGGAGACCCAGATCACCCAGCCGGAGCTCCGGGCCCTAATGCAGGGGCAAATGCGCCTGGCCACCTACTGCGCGGATTTCGACCTCCTCAGCGCCGGAGCTGCTCTGGAGCAAATGATCGTCGCCAGCCAGGACGGGGTGGATTATCTGGACGGCGGCTGGCAGACCCTGGTGGCCGCATTAGAAACGGCAGCGCTTGAGGCCGGGGTCACCCTGCATGCTCGGCATGCGGTGACCGGACTGGAGTTCCAGACGAACCAGACCGTGCTGCACTTCACCGGGGGCGCGTCCTACACCGCGCGGGCTGTCATCTCCACCCTGCCCCCGACAGCCATCGCCCGCCTCGTCGGGCCCCAGACGACCCCCTCTTTGCAGCGCTGGGCCGAAACGCTCACTTCCGTTCACGCCGCCTGCCTGGATGTGGCTCTGGAGCAGTTGCCGGTGAAGGATTACCAGTTCGCCATCGGCCTGGACCAGCCCTTGTATTACTCCGTGCACACCCGCTCCGCCCGGCTCGCCCCGGAAGGAGGCAGCCTCATCCAGGTGGCCAAGTACCTGAAGGCAGAGGACGAGGAAAACGGACCCGCCCTGCGCAGTGAGCTGGAGGCTTTGATAGACACCTTTCAACCTGGATGGAGGCATGCCACCGTGCATCAGCGGTTCCTGCCCCGCATGCTCGTCACCCATGCCATCGTCAGCCCCGCAGGCAGGCCACCCGTTGCTGTGCCTGAGCTGCCGCAGCTCCACCTCGCCGGAGATTGGGTGGGGCCCCAGGGTATGCTGGTGGATGCCTCCCTCGCCAGCGCCCGTGCTGCCGCCCACAGCGCGCTCGACTCCACCGCCTCTTCACGCCATTCTGAGATGGCGGCCCCCGCCCTCCTCACCGCATGACTGCGCCCAGCCACCCCGCCTTGCCCGCTTTTCAAGAGCAGCGCCCCACGCTGTTCGGCATCGCCTATCGCATGCTCGGCAGCGTGGCGGAGGCCGAGGACATGCTGCAGGAAACCTACCTGCGCTGGCAGCGGCAGGACCTGGCTCAGATCCACTCGCCCCGTGCCTGGCTCACCTCCACGCTCACCCGCCTGTGCATTGACCACCTGCGTTCCGCCCGCCACCAGCGGGAGCAGTATGTGGGCGTGTGGCTGCCGGAGCCCCTGGTGCAAACCCCCGCCTCTGACCACGCCGACCGCATGACCGCCCTGGCCGATTCGCTCAGCACCGCATTCCTCATCCTGCTGGAAACCCTGGGGCCCGATGAGCGCGCCATCTATCTCCTGCATGAGGTCTTCGAGTACGATTACGCCGAGATCAGCCGCATGGTGGAAAAGTCCGAAGCCGCCTGCCGCAAGACTGTCCAGCGCGCCCGCGAGCGCCTCTCCCTGCGCCGTCCGCGTTTCCCCAGCGATCCTCAGCAGCATGAGCAAATCGTGCGCGAATTCATGGAAGCCTGCCGGGAGGGGCAGATGGATCGCCTGCTCTCCCTGCTAGGGGAAAACGTCACTCTGTACTCCGATGGCGGAGGTCACGTGGCCGCCGCACCGCGCCCCATCCACGGCTGCCCGAAGGTGGCCCGTTTCCTCATTGGCGTGTACAAGACCTCCCGCTCCGGCGGCCTGCTCCGCTTCACCATCCTCAACGGTCACATCGGCGTCCTGCGGTATTGGGAAGGCCAGCTGGTGCAAACCACCAGCGTGGAGATCACCGAGGGCCGCGTGCAAAACATCTACGTCATGCGCAACCCTCACAAGCTCCGCCACCTCGCCACCCAGTTTCCCACTCCCGAGGGATGATAAAGAAAAGATGATCCCCTGGCTGAGATGACGCAAGGTGACGTAGAAGATGGCGGCAGCGCCCGCGCAAAGGGCACAGAAAAACGCTTCTTGTTAGGCCTCCATTCCGCCCCAGGGGATGGACTATCCCGCTTGCAATAACGCAGGGGACGAGGCCGTTTTTCTCTGCCTGCACCATGCACCCTTTTCCTCTTCTCGCGGCAGCGGCCTTGTCCCTCAGTCCCGTCACCGCGGCAGACTGGCCCGGCTTTCGTGGACCGACGGCGGATGGACGCACGGCGGAGACGGGGCTGCCGCTGACGTGGGGCGAGCCGGACGTGGCGTGGAAAACGGAGCTCCCAGGCCCTGGATCCTCCAGCCCCATCATTGTGGCAGGCGTCGTTTACCTCACCTGCTACAGCGGCTACGGCAGCGACCTCAAGGAGCCAGGTGACCCGGCCCAGCTGACCCGCCATGCCCTGTGTGTGAACCGGGCCGATGGCCGCATCCTGTGGGACAAGGCGGTAAAAACAGACGTGCCTGACAAAGCCTACGCGGGCCAGTACATCACCATGCATGGTTATGCCTCCAGCACGCCCGTATCGGATGGCACTCATGTTTACTTTTTCTTTGGCCCAGCCGGGGTGCATGCCTACACGCTGCGGGGGGAGGAGGTGTGGCAGACCAATGTGGGTGAAAAGGCCCACGACTGGGGCAATGGCGCATCCCCCATTCTCTACAAAAACCTGCTCATCGTGAATGCCGCACTGGAGGGAGACCACCTGGTGGCCCTGGACAAAACCACGGGCAAGGTGGTGTGGACCGTGCGCGGCGGCCTGCCGGCCTCCTGGAACACCCCCACGCTGGCCACGGTGGACGGGCATGAGGAACTGCTGGTGAATGCGAGCGGGAAGCTGCGCGCTTTTGACCCCGCCACGGGCCAGGAACTGTGGAACTGCCGCTCCCTGCGGGGGGCCGAACTTTGCCCCTCCGTGGCTGTGAATGAGGGCGTGGCCTATGTCATCGGCCTGCCCGGTCAGGG
This sequence comes from Verrucomicrobiota bacterium, assembly GCA_040386955.1. GTDB lineage: Bacteria > Verrucomicrobiota > Verrucomicrobiia > Verrucomicrobiales > Verrucomicrobiaceae > Prosthecobacter. Next base: position 408,812 of record JAZKER010000002.1, on the reverse strand, counting down.
TGGGGCCATGGCGGTGCGCCTGGGGGGCAAGGGCGATGTCTCCGCCACACACGTGCTGTGGGAGATCAAGTCCGGGTCCAATGTCTCCTCGCCCGTCTATCATGAAGGGCATGTGTACTGGGCCAATGACTCGCGCGGCAGCTTCCACTGCGTGAAGGCGGAAACTGGAGAGGAAGTCTTCGCCACACCGATGAGCCAAGAGCGGCGCAACCGCGTCTTCGCCTCCCCAATCCTCAGTGAAGGACGCTTTTACTACGTCAGCCGGGACCAGGGCACCTTCGTCCTCTCTGCCAAGCCCACCTTTGAGCTTCTGGCCCACAATCCACCGCTGGACAGCAGCATCTGCAATGCCACCCCGGCCGTGGCCGACGGGCAGTTTTACCTGCGGTCGGATCGCTTTCTCTACTGCGTGGGCAAGCGGCGCTAATGAGGCAAGGCTCCGCACGTTATCAGCAACGATACTTAGACACACTCATGAATGCCCCTCTATCCGCCCGCCCCCTCTGGCTCGACCTCGTTCATGGAGCCTTCGGGTTTGCACTGGTCAGCGTCGCCGCCTTTTCGGTCTGGGCCTTTGCCTCCCCATTCTTTAAGGATTTCGGAGGAGAACTGGGCATGTATGCGGCCATTGCCGCGGTGTTCCTCGCGCTATCCGGCCTGGCCCTCGGCCCGCTCGCAGGTGGCATGGGCCGGTTTTACAAGGCCTTTCTGCCCGCCTTCCTCCTTTACTCCGTCGTCTGGTGCTCCGCCTGGTTCGGGCTAAAAGGCCGTACGGGCGAGTGGGTGGGCATCGCCGCAGGCTCCCTGGTCTTCACCCTCGTCAGCATGGCCGTCCTGGGCAGCACCCGCCGCTGGCTGATGGCCGCCCTCACCCTCTTCATCCTCCAGGCCGCCGGTTATTTCGCCGGGGACTGGGCCATGTACGATGTCTGGCTCAGCAAGGAAAACCTCGCGGGCCTCAAAAAAGTGGACAAGACCCAGGCCGCCCTGCTGGGCAAGCTCTCCTGGGGCCTCTTCTACGGCCTCGGATTCGGGGCGGGAATCGGGGTCGTCTTTCGCCGAGCGCGGGTTGGGGCTTGAGCCGCGCCACTTCCCTGCTATGAGTGGCCGTTCCACCATGGCCCTTGCAAAGATCACCCAAGTTTCCGGCACTGCCGTCCACGTCCCAGGTTCCGACATTGATACGGACCGCATCATCCCTGCCCGCTTCATGAAGTGTGTCACGTTTGACGGCCTCGGTGAATTCGCCTTCTACGACGTGCGTTTCGACAAGGACGGCAAGCCCACCGGTCATCCTCTGGATGAACCTCGCTTCAAAGGGGCCTCCATCCTGCTTTCAGGCACGAATTTCGGCTGTGGCAGCTCCCGCGAGCACGCCCCCCAGGCCCTCTACCGTTTTGGCTTCCGCGCCGTCATCGCCCAGAGCTTTGCCGAGATCTTCTTTGGCAACTGCACCACCCTTGGCATCCCTTGCGTCATGGCCTCGGCCGAAGACATCGCCAAACTGGCTGCGGCTGTTGAAGTCAACCCTGCCATCCAGGTGACCGTGGACGTGGAAAACAATCGCGTGGTCTTCGGGGACGACAGCTTCAGCGTGAAGATCCCCTCCACGGCCCATGAGGCCCTGACCAGCGGCAAATGGGACCCCATCGCCGAGCTTCTCGAATCCAAGGAAGCCATCCATGGCCGCATGAACGCCATGGGCTGGGTCTAATCTCCTCTTCTCAACACACTGCCCACCATGAGCGCCGTTCCCGACCAGCTTCGTTATCGTGATTCCCATGAGTGGGTGGACCCCACCCAGGAAGTCTCCCCTGTCGGCATCACCGACCATGCCCAGGCCGAACTGACCGACGTGGTCTTTGTGGATCTGCCCAAGCTGGGCACCGTCACCGCAGGCCAGCAGGTCTGCGTGGTGGAATCCGTCAAAGCTGCCAGCGATATCTACTCCCCCGTGGCAGGCGAAATCGTCGAGGTCAATGAAGCCCTCAACGCCGAGCCCGGCCTCATCAACACCGATCCCTACGGCGCAGGCTGGATCTTTAAGATCAAGATGGCCAGTGCCAGCGAAGCCGCTCCTCTCATGGATGCAGCGGCTTACACAACCCACATCGGCTAAGAAATGGTGAAAGGGTGCCTCCTAGTGGGGCAGCCCCTCCAAATCTGCGGGCAGTTTCAGGTCATCCTTGGCTTTTTCGGCGGCTAAAAGGGCCGCCAGTTCCTCCACCTTGGCCGGATTTTCGGCGGCCAGGTTATGGGTTTCATAGGCATCTGCCGCGATGTTAAAAAGCTCCGCCTTCCCTTTGGCCCGGGAGATCAGCTTCCATTCGCCCAGCCGCAGCGAGGCGTCGCCCGAGCGGTGCGCGATGTAGATGGAACGCGACGGAGGCATGATGCGCGCTCCCCGCAGCGGCAGCCACTGACTCACACCATCCCATTGCAGATCCTCCTTCGGCTCATACCCGACAAGGGCCGCGAGGGTGGGCATCCAATCCACCACGTGCATGGCCGTCCTAAACTTCTGCGGCATGAGGACACCCGGACAGTTGGCGAAAGCACACACCCGGGTGCCCCCCTCATACAGCGTGTTCTTCTGCCCACGCAGCGGGTCGTTTTCACTGTTCAGCGGGGAATGGCCCACTTCACCCACATAGGCGTTCTTGAGAGACTCGATCCCGCCATTGTCACTGGTGAAAACAATCAGCGTATTCTCCCGCTGCCCCGTCTTTTCCAAAGCCGCCACCATCTGGCCGATCTTGGCATCCAGCTGGGAAATCATGGCTGCCATGCGCAAGCGGCTGTCCTGCTTTTCCGGCTCATCATGGAACTTCACTCCCTCATAGAGTTTCTTGAACTCTTCGGGCGCATCCACGGGCGTGTGCACGGCATGGAAGGGCACATAGATGAACCAAGGGCCCTTCTTTTCCTCAATGCGCCGCACGGCCTCAGCCGCCACCAGTTCGGTTGCATTGCCTTCCTCATGGAAGAGCTTGCCATCCCGATGCCAGGTGTCCTCATAGGGGCCCACGCGATACTTGTGCGTCCACGGATCCGCAGCCCCGGTCAGGGTGCCATAGCCGTGATCAAAGCCGAAGGCATTCGGACCCCATTCCACCCGCGCTCCCAGATGCCACTTGCCCGTCTGGTAGGTGGCATAGCCCACAGACTTCAGCATGGAGGCCATCGTCACTGTGCCCAGAGGCATCGCGCGTAGATTGCTCGGAGCAAGGGCGTGCGGGCCAAAGCGCCCCGGATAACGCCCGCTCATCAGGGCCGTGCGGGTGGGAGTGCAGACGGGCTGTACATAATGTTGATCAAGCTCCACCCCCTCCTTCACCAGCCTGTCCATGTGCGGTGTCTTGCCAAACCCGCCATGCCAGCCCACATCCGCCCAGCCCAGATCATCGGCCACAATCAATAATACGTTAGGCTTGGATGCCTGGCCATAAGCCAGACCGCAGGCGAGAACAAAGACGGAGAGAAAAGTGACCAGACGCATCCCCTAGAGACGAAAGAAGCCAACGAATGTTTCGCAGGAATTTCACCAGACCACCACGTTCCAAACCAGTCACGATATTGCAGTAGCACGCCTTCTTTACGGACCCACTGTCCTCACGCCATGAACAACGCTCCCATCTCCACTCACAACAAGGCCCTCGGCTATATTCTCTGGATCTTCGGCTTCACCGGAGCCCATCGTTTTTACTTCGGCAAGCCCGCCACGGGTATCCTCTGGTTTTGCACCGGCGGCCTGTTCCTCATCGGCTGGATTGTGGACCTCTTCCTCATCCCCGGCATGGACCGCAAGGCCGACGCTCGTTTCACCCCAGGTCCGTATGAGTACTCCACCGCCTGGATTCTGCTGACCTTCCTCGGCTTCTTCGGTGTTCACCGTTTCTACCAGGGCAAATGGGTTACTGGTCTGCTTTACCTCATCTCGGGTGGTGGCCTGCTGATCGGTGTCGTCTATGACTTCTGCACGCTGAACACTCAGTTGGACGAGCTGAATCGAAATGCTGCCCGTTAAACGGCTGGCCTGACGTGATGTTGACCGAGGGGCTTGGGTCCTTCAGCATGGCAGACTGAGAGATTTGCCATCACCCCAACGTCAACATCACCCATGAAACTGTTTTTCCTCTTTCTGCTGGTCTCTGTCACCCTGGCTCCGGCGCGGGACAAAACCCTGGACCTGTACTGGATCGATTCTGAGGGCGGGGGCTCCACTCTCATTGTGACGCCCGAAGGCGAATCCATCCTGGTGGATACGGGCAATCCCGGAGGGCGTGACCCTCAGCGCATCCAGCAGGTGGCCACCCAGGTCGCCGGCCTGAAGCGCATCGACCACGTCGTCATCACCCACTTCCATGCCGATCATTTCGGTGGTCTCGCCGAACTGGCTGCCATGATGCCCATCGGCACCCTTTATGACAAAGGGGTGCCGGAAGGCAGCCCCGATGGCAAGCCTCAAGACATGCGCTGGGCACTGATGAAACGCCCCTACCTGAGCGCGAAGGTGGAAAAACGCGTGACCCTGGCCGCAGGTGACGAACTGCCTTTAAAACAGACCGTTGGCAGCCCCGAGCTCCGCCTGCGCTGCCTAGGCGCTAACCAAAAGTTCATCACCGTCCCCAGCAATGCCCCGCAGAATCCTTTAACGGGCAGTGTTCCCCCAAAAGCCATGGACCCTAGCGACAACGCCAACAGCGTCGTCCTCCTGCTTCAGTTCGGCGACTTCCGCTTCTTTGATGGTGGCGACCTCACCTGGAACGTGGAGGAAAAACTCGTCACCCCAGTCAATCTTGTCGGCACCGTAGATCTCTATCAGGTAAACCATCACGGCCTCGACAGCAGCAACAATCCCGTCCTCATCCGCAGTCTGCAGCCGACCGTCTCTGTCATGAACAACGGACCCAAAAAGGGCACCAGCAAATCTGCTATCGAGGCCCTGAAGTCTGCACCCAGCCTTATCGCGATGTATCAGGTGCACGAAAACATTCGCGAAGACCAGGAGAACACGGCCGATAAAGCCATGATCGCCAACCATGGCGACCTCGGCGAAGCCTGCACGGCCCACCCCATCCATTGCACCGTCAGTGCCGACGCCAAAAGCTACACCATCGCCGTGCCCTCTCAGCTCCATTCCCGCACCTACCAAACGCGTGCAAAGTGAGGTGCCTCAAAACCAGCCGACGCTTCACTTAAACTCCAGATCGGGAGGGAAATTCCGCACCAGATCATCCTTCGTGTAAGGCAGGCCATCAGGCCCATCGTACACGAGCTGGAACGCACAGCCGCTGCTGGAGATCACATGCAGGCGAATACCCGGCGCCTCAGGAGTGGAGCGAAACGCCTCCTTTTGCAGCGCCGGATGCTCCTTTGGCACCAGGGCCAGCTTTTTGCCGTTCGCGCCTGCAAGCTGATCACACACCTCCTGCCAGGTGCCGTTCGGCAGGGAGCGCACTGTGGTCCAGTAATCCACCAGCATCTGCCCCACGATGGTCGTCTGCTGCTCCGGGGTGAGGTCGGGTTTGAGCAAATCATTGAGCGGCCCCGGGGGTAAACCCGCCGCAGGATCTGGAACGGGAAGGCCTGCCTTCAGCGCAGGATCTTCCGGCTGCAAACTCCCCTGCTTTTCGCCAAACCAGCTTTTTACATCCACCCACAATCCCGCCACACCACCGCCCTTGCCCAGCATGAGCCCAAACAACACCGCCAGCAACAGCAGCAGAGCGAAGGCGAACGGACGAAGGAAAGGTTTCACAACAAACAATCAGACAGTCTTCCTCACGCGGCTTTCATGAATCCCAGATTCGCATCGAAGTTAAGGATATTGGGGAACACATCCCGGATCTGCGAGTCGGACAGGCCAAACCACTTCGCCATCGTCGCGGCATATTGATCCACCGCCGTGGTCGGCACCCAACGGCCGCGGCCTGTATCCAGCGGATTGCCTGTCACCGTGATGTCAGGATCTGGGAAGCTGCCATAGACTTTTTGGCCGTTCACACCACCGCCCATGATCAGGTGATGCCCGCCCCAGCCATGGTCAGAACCACGTCCGTTCGAGTCATACGTACGGTTAAAGTCCGATGCGGTGAAGCTCGTCACCGAGTCTCCCATGCCGATGGTTTCCAGGCCATCTTGGAAACCCTTCATCGCCGCGCTCACGCGGCCTAACAATCCTGCATGATCATCGAGCTGCGGCCCATGCGTGTCAAAACCGCCCGTGGCCACAAAGAAAATCTCCCGGGTGATGCCCAGCGGCCCCTGCGCCTGAATCATCTTCGCCACCGTGCGGAGCTGCTCACCCAGGTCATTGTTCGCGGGGATGGTGGGGAAATTGGAGGTGTCTTGCAACGCCGCATTGATGGTGTCGGCTTCAATGATGGACTTGTTTGAAAGATCGGCAAAAGCGTCCTCCATGAGGTTCGCATACTCCGCATTCAAAATGTTACGAAAGGCTGTGTAGCGCGACACATCCTGACTGCTGCTCCCCTGCCCCAGACGAAACACGGGCGTACCACCAGGACCTGGGCGGAACGGCAGCATTGTTTTGCCAACCTGGAAGAAATTGGTCCCGCTCAAAGATACCAGCATGGAGACGGAAGTACGCTCCTGCGTGCCCACCAGTGCCTCAGCCATGCGTGCGCCCCAGCCTGTCTGATTGTAGGCCGCATTCATGGTGCTGGCGGAGGTCTGCCACTGCACCTGCTGGTCACTGTGGGAAAATAGGTTCTCGGGAATCGCTGCCGTGCGGTTGTGATAATCCTGCAAGGTCGCCGGAGCAATGAGCGTGCCCACATTGGACATCAGCGCCAGCTTGCCCTGATTGTACAAATCGCGGCAGCCCGTCATGGAGGGATGCAGCCCCAGGTTCAGGCCATTGTCGTTCAGCGTGTTCAGCGCCAGGATGTTCGCCTGCGGGATTGTCAGCACCGTGCGGCTGGCGGCATACTTTGCATGCGCCGAAGACTCGCGCGGCATCAGCAGATTGTTGGAGTCGTTGCCTCCATAAAGGAAGACGCAGACAATGGCCTTGTAAGGAGTACCCGGGGCCAGCACATCCGCCGCCTGCGCATTCATGTGACGCAGCGTCAGGATGGTATTCAGCAGACAGGTCGTGGACATGGCCGAGCACGCACTGCGGCCCAAAAAGTTCCGCCGGGTCAGAAGCGTGGGCATTTCGTTCGGTGTCATGGGCGCAAAGGTGAGAAGGTCAAAAAGAGAGAAATCAGCGCTCGGTGGAAAACTCAGGCGAGGCTGTGATCAGTTGCAGCATCACCTTCACGCCGTTGTTGGCATTGGCGATGTGCAGCGCGTGAAGGTTCATGAGGGAAGACCGCAGGTCTGCCGACATGGCGCGGCCTAACAAAAGGGTCTCCAACTTGCCAAACAGCACTTCGGGGGTATTCCACACGTTTGTCAGCGGCAGAAGGTCCAGCCCCACACGTCCGCCTTGGTTTGTGTAGAATCCGTTGGTCACTCCTTCAAAGAAGTAGTTCGCCGTATCCGTCACCGTCAGCTCCGTAGTGATCTCATATTCGGGCGCCGCCAGCCCTGCATCCAGAAGAGCCCCTGGCGGTGAATAGGTCGGATTGAAGAAATTGAATACCGTCGGTGCCTGCATGGGCCACTGGCCCAGGTCGTCGCTCGCATTCCACATCACATAGCGGCCCAGCACAGGTGGGTTGCTGTTCGGCGGTTTGGGCAAAGCACGCAGCACACGGGCGAGGCGAATCATCGGCTCACTCATCTTGCCAGCGCCCGGCGCGGCATTCAGCGTACGCGCTTCGGAATCCAGCAGAATGGCTTTCACCACCGCACCGATGTCTCCACGCACGCCTTTGCCATTGTCATCCCAGACCTTGGAGACACGGAAGAGATAGGCAGGGCTAGGATTGCTGGTGACCAGACGTTGGATCAACCGTTTGCTGATGAAAGGCCCCACATTCGGGTGCGCAGCGAGGATGTCCAGGCAACGACGCACATCCTGAAGTGCCGTTTGCCCAGCGGGTATCGTCGCCCCACCCACGATGACTTTCTGCCCCCGGTCATGGGCCTCTTCAAACGACATCATGGGGTTGATTTCATCTGTGGCATTGCCACTCCAGGTGAAGCTGCGCGAATTGTTAAACGTCCACCCCGTAAAGGCGCGGGACAGTTCCAAGATCTCATTCTGCGAATACGTCGGGATCGCATTGCCCGCACCATTGCGCTTCAGCGTACCGTCCTTGTTCAGGTGCTCTAGCCCGATGCTGAAGAGCTGCATGATCTCACGCGGGTAGTTTTCATCGGGCTGGGTTTTAGAACTGCGCACCATCGTCAGCCACACGCCCATCATGGGATTGAACGTCACGTCTTCCAGCAGCTTTCGATACGGCACTCCCGGAGCCACACTGCGGGCCAGCAGATCATAGTAGTTGGTACAACCACGCGGGTAATTGCGCAGGGCCCCGTTGCGGTCCGAGATGACCAGAATCTCACTCAATGCAAGGGCCACACGTTGCCGCAATTGATCCGGCGCGGTCACCGCGATGGTCCACCAGCTGTAAAGCCGATCTTCCGTCTCCAGCGGTGTGTTCGTCATCGGCATCACCGATCCTGGAAGGCCCAAGGTATTGGCCGTGCGCGAAAGCTCCAGCAACCGCTCCTGGGCTCCTTCAAACAAAGCCATGCGATCCAGGTGCTCCAGATGCGAAGTCACTGGCAGCGCCAGTTGTTCATCAATCCACTTGGAGAAACCGACCTGCTTCACACGCGCAATATCAGCTTCGGAAGGGCCAAAGGTCGCCTGTTTCAGGAACCGCGCAGCTTCCAGATCCGTGATGGTCGCGGGGGCTGTCCACGGGCTCGTTACATGGCTGCCGCTGGCATCTGAGGGATACGTCGGTTCCGTGCCTTCAGTCACCGCCACCGTGACCTGCCGCGTGGCGATCACCGACTGGTTGCCTGAAGAATCTGTGACGACATAACGAAGAGTATAGGTGCCAGGCTTGGAGGTATCCACCGTGCCTTGAGTGGTGACGGATCCGGTGATGTTCCCATCTTCCAGATCCTGCGCACTGAAGCCGGGGTCCACATAGCTGCCACCCACGGGAATCGTCACACTGCTGCCGCCCGTGAGGGTGATGGTTGGGGGCTGTTTATCCGCGAGTTGAAACGGAGACAAGAACGGCCCGTCAATCACCTCAAAGGCAGCCGCTCCTGGCAGCATCCAAGCCAACGCCAAGTGGTCTCGCCAGCCGGATTCCTTGAAGCGGATCTCGATGTAGTAACTCTTCCCCTTCGTCAGGGAGATCGGGCGGGAAAGCTGATAGTCGGGAAACTTGCGCCACTCATAGTAGTCCGTTCCCGCCGGGACAAAGCAGGCGAGTTCTTTTTTCTCGGAAGTGCGATCCGTGCTGAGGTGGACCTCGCTCCAATCATCCGAAGCCAAGTTAAAACGATAGATGCCCGTCACGGGCGGATGCAGATATCCGCGCAGCAGCATGCCGTAGTTCTCCCCTTTGTTGGAAGGGATCTCCGCACGTGGCAGTTGCACGCGTGAGTCGGGGTTGTTCGGGAATTTTGGCGAGGCCATCAAGTCTGTGACCCAGCCGCCATTGATGCCATTGAAGGTCTCCGCCAAGATCGAACCAGTGCCGGGAGCGATAGCCGCAGCCAACGTCAGCGTGACCTCCGCCGAGCGCGTATTGACACCGTCCGTGGCGGTCAGTTGCAGTTTGTAAGCTCCTGCCGAAGGCAATTCCACATCCGTGGTTAGAGCCGTTGGGTGATCAAAAATCACCGTGCCTTTCGGCCCGCTGAGGACGGACCAACGATACGCCATCGCCTGCGGCCCTGGCACATAGTCCACCGCTGTGCCTTTGAGGCTAAATCGATTCTTCGGCCAATAGCTGCTCTGAGGTTCCCCTGCTTTCACGATCATCTCGCCATCGAAGGCACTCGCCGTGACGCCATCGGGCGGGCTCAGCAAAGCCCCAGGAATCACCTGAGCCTCCGCATCCGTCTGTGAAGCTAACCGATAAGCCACGGCAAAATAATCATCGCTGCCACCTTCCTTATGCAGCGCCTGAACATAATAACGAGTGCCCGGCACCAGATGAAGCACCGCCGACTTTTGCGAAGCATACCTTGTCCAGTTATACCGCCCCGTGGCGTAAGGAGTGGAACAGATCTTTTGAGCACCTGCTGCCGCATCCCCCTGCGGATTCAGCCAAAAGGCACTTTCCTCATCACTGGCCAAAAGGAAAACGTAGTCTCCCTCGATCGGCACCTGGAGGAAGCCGGTGAGCCGTTGCCCATAGTTGTCTCCCCAGTTGCTTGGCGTCTCCAGGTTTGGCAGAATATCGCTGTGGTTAGCCTTGCTCTTGTAGGCTGCCGAATTGGTGAGATTCACCAACTGATACCCCGTGACACCCGTCCATGTTTCGCGCAGCAAACCACCCGCTTTGGCGGCCAGAGGATTCTGCACCGTTACCAACAAGGTATCGCTCCCCGTGCTCGTGCCATCCGTGGCCGTCATCTTGATTTCATAAACTCCAGGCCCGGAAAATTTCACCTTCGCCACCGGGCTTGCCTTGTTGTCAAAGCTGACCTTCGCAGACTTTGAAGACCACAGGTAACTCAGAGGTTTGGGGCCTGCCTTCAAATCGTAAACCAGAGCCGCCAAGGCCAGCTCATTTTGTGGCCACAGCACGGTGCGATCCGTGCCCAAAGCCACCGTGATCTCAGGATTGAAAGCAGGCACCACGCGCTCAGGAATCAAGAACCCACGCGAGATGACCTCGCGTCCGTTGGTGCCAGGACCTTCCATGGCCACTGCGAGATAGTCCGAAGAGTCCCGTTCTTTGTGCAAAATCTCCAAAGGATAAGACACTCCCGCAGTCAGGCTCAGCGTGACCGATTTCTGCGAGGCACGACGATCCCAATCCCGTGAATTGTACACAGCACTGTCCAGATAAGCGACCCGGCGAGCGCCCTGCCCGTCGTTTAGATCCAGCTTCAATTCGGAAGCATCATCCGAGGCAATCCAAAAGGTGTAAGACCCGCTCAGTGGCACCATGAGACTGCCTTTCAAGCGGGTGCCATAGTAGTCTGCCCAATTGCTGGGGGGCTCCACCCCAGGCAGCAAATCCTCAAAATGTGGGTAAGCCAGCGCCGGATCATAGGTGAACAGATCGGGCAAAGTGATGCCCTCCACATCCAGCCACACGGAACGTGTCAAAGCCCCCGTTGTTTTGGCCAAAGGAGCCGCCAGCGTGATCACCACCGTATCCCGATGCGTGTAAGCCCCCTCGGTGACGGCCAGTTCATAAGTGTAGACACCTGCGATACTGAAAACCACTTCACTGGTTAGGCTGGTGGACTCAGCGATGGCGCTCTTCGGTCCTGACACCTGCTTCCACAAAGCAATCGGCGTTTTATCCGAGCTGAGGGCCTTGATCCAAGACCCGGCGAGACGAGTGCGGTCATGCGGCCACCAGTAAGAGCGGTCCTTGCCAGCTCGTGCATAAAAAGTCAGCGTGGGATCAAAGGCAGGCGCTTTCTGGCTGGGCTCCAAGTAGCTGCCTTCGATTACCTTCGGTCGGCGGTCTCCCTCTGGACTCCAGGCCACGGCAAAGTAATCGCTGCTCCAGGTCTCCTTATGAAGCAGTTCCACGTAGTAACGCCCACCGGGCTTAAGCGCAATGGGGGCTGAGGTCTGTGAAGCTTCATTCGTCCACACCTCACGGCCACTGGCCGTGGCAGCGTAACAAACTTTGCGAAGATTGGCCGCCGTCGCATCCGTGCTGATGGAAAATTCCACGGCATCATCCCCAGAGACATAAAACACGTAGTTCACTGGGCTAGTGCCGCCCGCAGGCACATTTAAAATACCGGTGATACGCGTCGCATAGCGGTCTGCCCAGCTGTTATGCTGCTTCAGGTCCGAAACCGCATCCACGATGTCCGGGGAATTTGGAAAAGCCGGATCTGCACGCAGCGCCTCTAGGGTCGCATACTGCTTGTCCCACCACACCTGGCGGGTCAAGGCACCCACCTGCGCATTGATAGGTGCCTTCACCTCCACGGTCACTTCATCCGTGCTGGTATTGTTCACCGTCGTCACGCTGTAGCGTAGCACGTAGGTGCCAGCTTTCGGGAAAGTGGTCAGAGTTTGTGCGGCATCCGGCGTGGAAAAGAGCACCCCTTTAGGTCCGCTCACCTGGGACCAAACACGCACAGGCGCATCTGCTCCGCCGATGCGGCGGGATTCATAGGCACTGAGAGACACCGAATTCCGAGGCATGTGCAGCACCACATCCCGCCCTGCATTCAGCAGGTAGTCATGGCCGAGATCGAACTCCTGCGTGCCTGCAATCACCGCTGCGGCATCGCTAGGCGGGGCCAGATACTCCCCCGTGATCTCGCTCAGATAGTCCTGCCCGGGCTGCTGCCACATCACCGTGCAATGGTCCGTCCCCCAGTCGTCCTTGTGGCGAATTTCAAAAGCGTACTTTTGCCCGGCCGTCAGCGTGACGGCTGGGGAAGCCTGCGCGGCATGATTGGCGAAATCCGTCGTATTCACCGCCGTGGTCACTGCGGCACGCAGTTGCAGGTTGGCCATTGTTGCATCCGTGCTGAGATGAAACTCCGCCTTCTCATTGGCTGCCATGAAGAACCGATAACTGCCCGTCACTGGCACCAGGATGAATCCGCGCACGCGCTGCCCATAAAGATCCGCCAAGCTTTGGGTCTGAGTTAGCGAAGCAACCAGCCTGTGGGCGTGAGGGAAGTTAGGATAATCCAGGCTGCGTGACAGAGTGGCCACCGTGTTGCCATCCACGCCGAACCAATAGCTCGCCAAAGCTTTGCCTGCATCTGCCGCCAGCGGAGGTTGAATGGTCACGGTCACATCATCGGAGGCGACATTGCTCGAATGTGTGGCTGTGGCGCGAAAAACATACACGCCAGCCCGTGTCAGGGTGACCGAGGTGGTGGCTGCATCCGCCATCGCGATCGTAGCCGCTGGGCCGCTTACTTGCGTCCATTGGATGGTCGGGGAGACATTGGCATCCGCCACGTTCAGGGCCTGCGCAGCGAGCTCCACCGTGTAGTTGGGCGCATATTGCGTGACGGGCTTGCCAGCTTCCACCAGCAGCCCGGTGGGAACAGTGGCAGGCACTTCAAAAGGCGTGAGCACGGCACCGGGAATCACCTGAGGAGTGGCAGAAGGCGATGTCGCCCAGGCCACAGCGAGGCTGTCTCCCCCGTAGCCTTCCTTCATCAGCGCCTCGATGTAATAGCGCTGCCCTGCTTGCAGGGAAATCGGGACAGATTTCTGCTCGGCAAACTTGGTCCACCGCAGCACCTCCGTCCAGCCGGGCACGTGGGCAATGCGCACCTTTTTGTTAGGCACATCATCTGTGCTCAGCCACAGTTCGCAGTTATCATCGCCACTGACCCAAAAGGTGTAGCTGCCCGCAGCAGTCGGTGTGAGGTAGGCGCGCATCCGCACACCGTAACGTTCGGCCCAATTGGTGGGGGCTGCAAAAGACGCATCCACCGTTCGCAGCAAAGGATTGGCCGGGTAATCAGCGGAAAGCGTGAGGTCCGACACCGCTCCCCCGTCGAGATGGGTCCACACCTCCCGCAGCACGCCCGTCTGGGCATTGAGAGAAGAAGCAATGGCCAACAAAAAGCCAATGACCGAAGCGGGAGCCTTGTTCATGCGGATTATGGAAATTACCACGCATAAAGGTTTCACGCAATCACTTGAGCCTGAATGAACCAATTGTCACAAACCTCACGCCACGAACCTAAGCCTAACAACTTACGAACCCATGAGCACCTGCGCCAGGACCCGGCCCAGCCGCGATGTTTTCCGGGTAATCAGCCGAATCGTCCGCACCGGACGGGGATCCAGTTTCAGAAACATCACTCCTTCCACATGGGGCCGTTCTTCAATGGCCATTTTGGGCATCAAGGTCACCCCGGCCCCATGACGGATGAGGGCGATCAAGGTCTCGATGCTGGTGGCGATGGACTCATGCGCACCGCCGCCTCCATGCGCGGTGCAAAAGTCCAGGGCCTGATCCCGCAGGCAATGACCGTCCTTGAGCAGGAGCAGCTTGTCACCGCTCATCCGCCCGGGCACCACGCGCCGTTTGGAGGCCGCCAGGCTGTGGCCCGCAGGCACGGCCAAAAGCAGTTCATCATCCATCAGCACAACCTCTTCGAGAAGGGAATCCACGGTCGGAGTCGCTATGATGGCGGCATCCAGGTCTCCCTGGGCCACGCCTTTTTCCAAAGCCTGGGTTACATCTTCCACCACCCGTACTGCCGTCTCCGGGCAGGCCTGCTTCATGGCGGAAAGCACCGCCCCCAGCCGGTAAGGGGCGATGGTGGGAATCATTCCCAGGGTGATTTCGCGGGGCATCTGCCCGGCTTCAATGGCCACCTCATCCAGCATTTCCTGCCGCGCACGCAGGATGCCCCGCGCGCGGCTGACAAAGGCCAAGCCTGTGTGAGTGACGACGACGCGGCGGTTGGTCCGCTCCACCAGCTGCACGCCGAGATCCGCCTCCAGCTTCTGCAGTTGCAGGCTCAGCGTGCTCTGGCTCACGTGACAGGCCTTGGCGGCCTGGCCAAAGTGCCCATGCTCTGCCACAGCGACGAGGTATTCGAGGTCACGAAAGTTCATGGGGATAGGGATCATCGTAGCCAGAACGGCAGGTGGCCGCCAGCGGCATTCGCTGCGCTCCCAGACTCCCGGCATGAAACGGATGAGGCGCAACCTTGACAGTGGACAAGGAGAGGCTAGGTGACGTCAGCTTTCATCCGGGCAAACTGCCCGAGTGATTCCGGTAATATCCATACCTCTACCACGACTGATGTCCCTCGGCTCCCACCTCTTGAGTCCACGTCTGCATGAGCGCCTCCAGGTAGAACGCTGGTATGTGCACCAGTTCATCCGCACCCAGGCCATGCCCCTGATGAAACCCGGCATGCTGGTTTTGGACGCCGGTTCAGGCCACGAACACGAGCAGTATCTCCGCAAGGAGCTGCTCGCCACCGGGGCCACCCTCCACACCTGCGACTTCAGCCCCGGCCCAGGGGTGGACTTTGCAGCCGATGTTTCCGCCCTTCCCTTCGCCGATGCCACGTATGATCTGGTCCTCTCCACCCAGGTGCTGGAGCATGTGCAGGACCCCAAAAAGGTCGTCTCAGAAATGGCCCGCGTATTGAAGCCGGGAGGCCACCTGTTTTTGACCACCCCTCAGTCTTCCCCGCTGCACAATCTGCCGTGGAATTATTTCAATTTCACCAATCTCGGCCTCCGGCTGCTCTTTGATGCCGCCGGCCTCAAAATCCTCCGTGAAGTGCCGCAGGGGGGGCACTTTGCGCTGCTGGCCTACCAGCTGCACTGGACCGTTAATTTCTTCCGCCGGGCAAGCCTGCCGGGACTGGTCAGAAAGCTTTCCATGCTATTCTGCCAGGTGTTTTTCGGCTTCTTTGCCAAGGTGGTGCTCCTGTGGCTGGATCGGCTGGACCCAGAACCTCTCAATACCCAGGGCTGGTGCATTCACGGCGTGAAGCCGTCATCATCCGATGCCTGATTCATGACGGCCGAGTCTGTCCATTCCATGGAAGCAGCATCACCAGACCCGGCATCTCCCTTGCGGCGCTGGTGGCGGCTGGCTCGGCTGCGCCCGGTGGATTCGCTCCGGCATTCGCGGCGGCTGCGTACGCTCAATGCCCTGCGCCTGCGGCTGCGAGCCACGCTAGCCACGCCTGCCGCAGCAGCACGCACCCTTTGCCGTGCCCTGGAATTCAGCGAATCTCCCCGGCTGGATCAGCACCTCATCCGGCAACTGCGTGCTGCGGATCGCTTCCCCGACTCCGTCTCATTCTGGCAGCCCATCGTCGCTTCGCTGCCGCGTTACCGCAGCCTGGTGGTGAAGCAGCCCCAGCTTTCTCGTTCCATCATTCTCAAGGCCCCTGGTCCCAATGGAGAAAAAGGCGTGCTGCTGATGTATTTCGAATACAACTGGGTGCGGCTGGCCCTGGGCATTTCTGAAGAGGACTTTCGCTGGCTGGATGAGCACTTCGACTTCATCCTCTCCACCAGCTGGTCACCCACCGACTACGCCGCCCTCCGTCTTTTTCTCGCCCAGACCACCGGGCCGGTGTTTGTGCAGCCCTGCAACTACGCCGAAGCTGCCAAACTGGCATCCTTCCATCCCCGCCTCGTCGTGCTGGACAGCCTGCCCTGCGACTGGGTGGACCCGCAATTTTATCCCGTGCAGCCAGGACAGCAGCGCCCCATCGACATCCTCATGGTGGCCAACTGGGGCGAATTCAAAAGGCACTGGGATTTCTTCAATGCCCTGCGCCATCTCCCGGCATCCTGGCGGGTGGTCCTCGTCGGCCAGGTGGAAGGCAATCGCGACCAGGCCTTTATCGCCCGTCTAGCCCAGGACATCGGCGTGCCCCAGAAGCTGGAAATCTGCCAGTCATTGCCAGCGGAGGAGGTCTCTCTCCTGCAACTGCAGGCCCGGGTGTCCTTGATTTTCAGCCTGCGCGAAGGCTGCTGTGTGGCGGCGGTGGAATCTCTCTTCGCCGGCTGCGCCCTGGGCCTGCGGGCAGATGCCCACGTGGGTCCGCTGCATTACATCCACCCCCTCACGGGCAAGCGGCTGCGGCCCGGACATCTGGCGGCGGACATCCTGGCCCTGCACCAGACAGCCCCCACTCTCCAGCCAGCCACCTGGGCCGCACAAAACATCTCCTGCCACCAAACCCACGCCAAGGTCAACCACGCCCTGCGCACGCAGGCCACCCAGCATGGCCGCCCCTGGACCCAGGATCTCCTGCTGCCCCACTGGCGGCCCTACCCCCGCCATGCGCACCCGCAGGATGCCGCCGCCCTCCGGCCGCTCTACGCGGAATGCCACCGACGCTTCCCCTCCGTTTTCCCTCCCGATCTCCTCGAAACCTCCAACCGATGACTCCGCCGCCCCCTCATGGTCATGACTTCGGTCAGCAGGTTGACACCGCAACCGGCCCAGCTATCAGACACCCGGCATTCCGGCAGGGCAGCAGATTCCTGCCGCAGCCGACCCACCCGCAGCCCCCAGGAAACCCGTCATGAAGCTGACCCCGCTTTCCCTCATCAGCACCCGCTTCAAGGACGAGCTGCGCTATTCGGAATCCATCCGCGAAGCGTGCGGGAAGTTCATTGCCCTCGCCTCCACCCTGGCCAAAAAGCCTGCCCGTCTGGCCATGCTGGCACGTGCCGTCAGCCTGTGTGACCGGGAGACCGCCTGGCGGCCCATCATGGCCCGGCTGCATGAAACCGCCCAGGGGGCCGACGCCGCACTCTGGCAGGCGGTGCTCCGCCACAGCTCGCGGCTGCCCGCCATCGTCAAACAAAAGCCATCACTCACCCGTACCGTCATCCTCAAAAGCCCGGGGGAACAGGGGGAAAAGGGTGTCCTGCTGCATTACTTTGAATACAACCTGGCCCGGGTCCTCCTAGCTCTGCCGGAGGAGGATCTGCACTGGCTGGCTTCCCACTATGACATCATCCTGGCGGCCAGTTGGACGCCCACGGACTATGCCTTGCTAGGTCTGGCCACCGCCCGACTGCCTGACGGCCTCTGGGTCCAGCCGGCCACCCACGGCGAACGCGCCCGCCTGATGAACTTTCACCCGCAGGTGCGTTGCCTGCCCGGCCTCGCCTGTGACTGGGTGGAACCCTCCTTCTATCAGCCCAAACCCTGGGCTGAGCGCAGCGTGGACATCCTCATGGTCGCCAACTGGGGAGATTTCAAAAGGCACTGGGAGTTTTTTGAAGCGCTCAAGAAGATGCCTGCGGATCTGCGCATCGTTCTTGTCGGCCAGAACGAAGGCAGCAACACCCGGGAAACCATCCTGCAACTGGCCCAGCGCCTGGGTGTGCCCCAGTCGCTGGAGATCCGCGAATCCCTGCCAATCGAAGAAGTCACACGGCTGCAATGCGATGCAAAAATCTCCATGGTGATCAGCCGGCGCGAAGGCGGTTGTGTGGCCATGGTCGAGTCTCTTTTTGCCGGAGCCGCCATCGCCATGCGGGAAGGGGCCAGCATCGGCTCAGCAGCCCATATCAATCCGCGCACCGGCGCCTTTTTGCGCCCAGCACACATTGCGGAAGATCTGCTGGCCCTGCTCTCGCGTGGAGCCTCCCTGGATTCTGCCGCCTGGGCCGTCGAAAACATTTCCTGCCATGTCACCCTTGCCGCCATCGAAGGCAGCCTCAAATCGCATGCCCTCGCCCAGGGCAGGCCGTGGACAAAAGGACTGACCTCTGTGCACTGGCGCCCTCATCCCATCCTGGCAGATGCAGACGGACGCCTGTTGCTGAAACCCGCGTACGACGAGCTTCATGCCCGCTATCCCGCGCTGTTCGGGGCTGACCTCATGACCAAAAGCGCCTCCTGACCGGAAGCCGGGGACGGTGGCTTTCACCGCAGAGTCAGCCTGCGCCCCAGCCGGATCGCCGGGAGTTCCACGACCCGGTGCAGGGCATATGCCAAACTTACCGTCAGGATCACCGACAGGAGGCACAGGACAGTCAGCGGCAGAGTCCTGCCACCTTCCAGCCACACCCCGCGCAGGGCGATCATCACCGGATAGTGCAGGATGTAGAGACCATAAGAAAGGTCGTACCGGAGGGCTTTCTGGATACGTTCAAAGAAGGATCTCACCTTGGGCCAGTGAAGGGTGCAGACAATGAAACCCGCACTGCCCAGCGCGCAGGCGTAGTGGTAGTAGCTGGCGTGGTCATGCGAAAAGCTCAGGCGTAAAGACATGGTCCGGTAAAGGGCAATGCTCGCCAGCAGGAACAGGCACCAGGCCCAGGTGTTCATCTTGGCCCATATCTTGGCGGGCAGGCGGTGCAACATCACCCCCATGCCGAATTGCCCCAGGAACAGGGCCGTGCCCACGACATGCTCCATCAGCCATCCCGCCCCCAAGACCAGCCCCGCCAGCACGGCGGTGGCCACGGCCCAGTGAGTCCGCAACAGCACCCAGGCCAACAGGGGAAAGACGATGGCCACCTTCGCCTCCACCATCAGCGTCCACACCGTCGGGATGGCAAAGAACGACACCATGCCCGGCGCCATCAGAGTCATCTGCAAAAGCCACTGCTTCAATTGCAGTCCCGGCGCGTCCAGGAAGGAGGACGGCATGTCCACCGCATAGGTGAAGTCCGGCTTGGTCCGAACCCAGACCAACACGCAAAAGGTCACCAGCAACGCCACCCAATACAGCGGATAGATGCGAAAAAACCGCCGGACCCCAAAGTTCACATACTGCTTCAGCGATGGCTCACTGCGGCTCAGCGAGATGGCCAGCACATAACCGCTGAGGACGAAAAACAATGTCACCGCCGCCTTGGCATCCAGGAGGCCAAAGGAGGTGTATTCAGAAGCCACCATGTCAAAGACCACATAAAAGTGCTCCCGGAAAACGATCACGGCCGCCGTCATTCTCAGTGCATCCAAGGCCCCAATCCGAAGGGGCTCGCTGCCAGTCTTTTCCGAAACTTTTACAGGATGCATATAATTTCACGATGTCCGTCTGCTCCACGGATACACGGGCTTTTCCATGCAGAAAGCAAGATCAAGAACAAACCAGAGATACCAAGGGTTGCGATCCCTTTTTGTCCACTTTTAAGTCACCTCTTATTAATTGTTAAAACCAATCATTTTTACCCATTTAAACAATTATATCTATCACCAGGCTGTTTCATAATCATTCAGCTTCATCAAGCCCAATTGCCTGAAGAGTCAAAGCCGACTGACTGCCACTTCCCCCCCGGAACCTAAACCCTTTCATCCTTACCGTGAGCCTCCTGTCCTGGAGGCAGGATGAAAGGGCCACTCTCCAAATTCAAGGTCATGAAACATCTGAAATTCGATTACGGGCAGCCTTTGGCCATTGTCGCGCTGCTCCTCGTACTCTCCACGGCCTTTGCCTATTTTGAGGAGCCCATTTCGCCGACGACAGATGCCCGCAAAATGCCAGGGACAGATCTTACCAGTCCGCTCTTGGCCCCTGGCCGCCAAGGAAAGGCGAAAGACGTCGAACTTCGTCTGAATGCTGTTGATACCCCAGATGCCGTCCATGAGCGGAGGGAAAGCCCCCACATTCTGGCCGAGGACAAGTAAGCAGCCGAAAATCGCAAAGCGGCAGCAGTTGCCCGCTCTTGCAATGGGAGGTTGTGCGTCAGCCAGACCCTTTTAAGCTGCCGCAAGGCATGACCGTTTCGCTTTTCCCCACGCAGCTCCCTGCTGCGCTACGCCTCTGTTTCCCTGGGCTTGCCCTGCTGCTGGCGGCCTGTTCTGCCGCGCCTGAAAAAGCAGACACCAGCCCCCGCCCGGCCGTGCAGCGGCAGGAAGTGCTGGCCATCGCCCAGGCCTACAGCCAGCACCGATGGAAGGCAGCCACACCTAACATCAAACATGGCAAAGACTCGCGAGGCATCCAGGTGGACACCCCGGACGCCGACTATCGTCCCGCAGATGGCACCCGTCCCGGCTGGTGGATGACCGCTACCTGGAATGTGGGCATCCCCTATCAGTGGGGCGGTTTTGATTCTCTGGAAGAATATGATTCCAAGATCCGCCGGGGCTTCGCTGCGGGGGACATTTATACCCCGGCCAAACGCGCCGGCCTGGATGCCGCCGTGAGCCATGAGGCGGCCGGCATTGACTGCTCCGGTCTCATTTCGCGCTGCTGGCGGCTGCCCCGCTCCTACTCCACCCGGGAACTTCCTACCCTCTGTGAAAAGCTGGCAGGCTATCAGGATCTGCACCCTGGGGACATCCTCAACACCCACAATGCCCACGTGCTGCTCTTCGCCGGCTGGGCCAATCCGGCCCGCACTCGCGTCTCCGTCTATGAGGCGGGCTGCCACCCCACCTGGAAGGTTTTTCGCAGGCAGGTGCGTCTCGAATACCTGAAACAGAAAAACTATCTTCCGTATCGATACCGGAACATCCGCGGTTGATCCGATGAATCCGGCGACCGCCCCGAGACGAACCTCCACCAGATGAAACTCACCATGCGCTTTTTGACCGCACTCTTCACCGGCCTGTTTGGCAGTTCCTGCCACGCCGAAAGCCCTCAGGTGAGCCAGCCCGCCCCTCAGATCTCCGGCATCAACCAGGACGGGGCGACGGTGAACTTTGCCGATGTGTACCAAAAGGGACCCACGGTGGTTTTCTTTTTCCCCAAAGCCAACACTCCCGGCTGCACCGCCCAGGCCTGCTCACTGCGGGATGCCTTTGCCGACCTCACCCAGGCTGGCGTGCAGGTGCTGGGGGTCTCTCTCGACAGCGTCGAGACCCAGAAGAAATTCAAGACTCAGAGGAAGCTGCCTTACGACCTGATCGCCGATACCGATGGCAAGGTGCTGGAGGCATTCAAAGTCGGCAAAGTCTTCGGCGGCATGCTTTCCATGGCCCAGAGGCAATGCTTTCTGATCAAAGACGGCAAGATTGTCTGGCATGATGACAGCGCCTCCACCTCCGGGCAGGCCGCCGACAT
Source organism: Verrucomicrobiota bacterium (assembly GCA_040386955.1). Taxonomy (GTDB): domain Bacteria; phylum Verrucomicrobiota; class Verrucomicrobiia; order Verrucomicrobiales; family Verrucomicrobiaceae; genus Prosthecobacter. Next base: position 387,233 of record JAZKER010000002.1, on the reverse strand, counting down.
TCAAAAGGCACTGGCGGCGCTGAAGTGAATCCGGGCGTGAATTCGCGTTGATCTTTTGGCCCCAGCCATAAGTATCAGCCCGTCTCCCATTGCCTCCTTTCGCCGCCCTCTTGCATGAAAATTTGTCTCACCCTGGCCCTGTTCGTTTTTTCTGCCCTATGGGCAAACGCACAGCTCGCCCCCATGCAGTTGCCGAAGAAAATCACCTGGATGGAGGAAACCTCCGCACGCAATGCCCGAGGAGAAGTGACCCGCACCTGCAATGTCTTCTCCATCGAAGGGGAGAACTGGCGCTGTGAATTCGCCAACCAGCAGGCTGAGATTGCCATCACCGTTTGCAGCCAGAACAAGGTCGCCTCATCCCAGACCCCCGCCCCGGCCCCGTCGGAGGGCCCTGCCACAGATCTCACCAGCATCTACACAGCCCTGAGCACCAAGGCCAAATTCGAGGTCGTGGACATCATCGGCGGTGTCGGCTACTCACGTTATCGCGAAACCGGAAGCTCCGGCTACACGCGCCTCATTTGGATGGACCGCACCATCGGCTTCCCACGCCGCATCAGCACCACCCTGCCCGATGGCAGTGTGCGCGAGCAATCCATGCGGGTTCTCAACGTGGATGCCAGCCTCGAGAGAAGGCTCTTCAACGCCAGCAACTTGTACCCATTCTTTGGCCATTACCTGGACGAATGGCACGCCCGCCTGACCAAGTGATTCATCGCTGGGTTGCTCACTCAAACCCCGCAAAAAAACCCCGGCACTGCCTTGGCAATACCGGGGTTTTTAAGGTTTCAACACCCGTTCAAAACGAGCGTTTGCGCGATGATTAGGCCTTCCAGCCGTCGCGGTAGGCGGGGCGGGAGACGAACTTGTTCGGCGCTTCGGCGTTGGAGACCTTCATGCCCTGCTTGTCCCACTGCACGCTCTGCTGAGCGCGCACGGCCAGGTTGCCCAGAAGCACGAACTCGGTCAGCGGGCAGCTGTAGTCGAAGTTGGAGCTTGGCAGACCGCCGTTGACGATGTGGTGAGCCCACTCGCCCTGCGGATTGTTCGGCATTGCGCTGCGGGTTTCCGTCTTCTTGATCTTGCCTGCCCTCGTGTCGAGGCGCACCTGCGTGTAGCGCTCTTCACTGTAGATGACGGGGCTGCCGCAATAGGCTTCGCCTTCAAAAACGGTGCCTTCGGTGCCGATGAACATCATGCCGCTGCTGGCTTTTTCGAATGCCTTCTTGGCCAGCTCGCTGGTCATGTGCGGGGAGATTTCCGGCTTGTTCGGCTTGCCGTCCTTGGAGCCGTCGTTCCAGGAAACCTTGAGGGCCTGGTGCTTGCCTGCAGGCATGTGATAGACGAGGTCAGACCACACAGGGGCGCAGGTATCGGAGATCGGGCTGCTGGTGGCGTCGATGCGCTCAGGAATGAGCTGGCCGAGGATGCTGAAAGTGGCGTCCATGATGTGGCAGCCCATGTCGCCCAGAGCACCGGAGCCGAACTGCCACCAGCCACGCCAGTTGAAGGGGTGAATGCTGTTGCCGCGCTTGCCGCTCATGCCTTCAGGGATTTCGAACTCAAAGTAAGGCTCCTTGGCTTCGCTGGAGAGCCAGAGGTCCCAGTCGAGGTTGGATGGGCACTCAGCAGCCTTCTTCACCAGCGGGCCCTGGGGCCAGATGGGGCGGTTGGTCCACAGGCGGATTTCTTTCAGGGTGCCGATGGCGCCCTGCTCGATCCACTCCTTGGCCAGGCGCTGACCTTCCATGGTGCGGCCCTGGTTGCCCATCTGGGTGGTGATCTTCGCGGTCTTGGCAGCCTGGTGCAGCTCGCGCACTTCACCGATGTAGTTGCAAAGCGGCTTCTGGACGCAGACGTGCTTGTTGTGCTTGATGGCATGCATCGCCGCCACGTAATGCGTGTGGTCCGGAGTGGAGATGATGACGCCATCGATCTCGTTGGCCATCTCGTCGAACATCTTGCGGAAGTCCTGATAGAGCTTCGGTGCCGCCGGGGCTGCCTGGCCGGACTTCACGTGGTGGTCTTCGCGCTTCTTGGCCGCTTCGTTGAGGCGGTTCATGTCCACGTCCACCAGGGCCACGATGTTGTGGTCCAGGGTCACGCCCTGGGTGTCGGACTGGCCTTTGCCATTGGCACCGATGACGGCGAGGTTCAGCTTTTTGCTGGCGGCGTTTTGGCCGCGGAGAAGGAGGTTTGGACCTGCGAAGGCACCAGCGGCGAGGCCTGCCGTGCGGCCCAGAAAATGACGGCGTGAGATGATGTTAAGACCCATGGGGTTTTATGCTATGTGGTTGAGTTGGGGGAATCGAGATAAACGGCTGTTTTTTCCCGAAATTACGCCCAAATGCTAGCAACCAAGGGGTTTCCCGTCCAGCGGGCAATGTCGCACCGCTATTTACAAAGGGCTGCATTTCCGCTAAATTCCCCCTCCCCATGAAGAAAATGCGCCTCGCCCCCCTGGCCGCCTTTGGTCTCGCACTCCTTTTCGCCCCCTTCGCATCAGCGCAGGTGGACGATGCTGCCGAGCAATTTTTCAGGGGCTACGTGATGAAAAAGGACGCTGAAAAGATGGAGACCGACGGCAATTTTGCCGGTGCCCTCCAGGTCTATCAGCAGATGGGGCAGATTTTTGATACCGTGGCCCAGAGCCATCCTGAGTGGCAACCCAACCTCCTGGCCAACCGCCGCAGCCTTACCCAGCAGGCCATCACCCGGATGCAAGGCCGCCTTTCCCAGCCAGCGGCCGCCCCGGCACCTGCACCGACTGCGGCCCCCGCACCCGCCGCAGCCCCGACAATGCCCGTTTTCACTGGCAGCACCGAGGCCCCCGGCCCAGGCACGCTCGCCGGCCCCGCTGGCACCATGCCCAGCCTCAGCGACGTACTTTCCCAGTGGGAACAAAATTACCGCCAGCGCATGCTGCAACTGGAGACCCAGAACAACCAGATGCAGATGGACCTGACCAAGTGGCAGCAGTGGTACCAGTGGGCCTCTGGTGAGATCACCACCGCCCGCGAGGACAAGGACGCCCTGGCCGGAAAATCTGCCGCCATGGAAAAGGCCATCGAAACGATGAAGCAGGAAGTCGCAGCAGGGCGTGCCGCCAATGGACAGCTCGATACCCTGGTCAAAGAAAAGCTCAATCTCGAAATCGAATACCGCAAGGCCTCGCAACGCCTCACGGGTGCCGAGCAAGCTTCGAAAGAAGCCTCCCAAAAGCTCGCCGATGCCTCCCTGCGCATCTCCACCCTGGAAAAAGAGCGCAATGAACTCCTGGTGGAACGCGACGCTGCCGTGAAACAGCGCAACGAAGCCGTGACCGCCCGCGACACCGCCGTGCAGGAACGCGACAAGCTGAGCGCCCAGAACCTGGGCATGCAGACGGAAATTGAGTCTCTCAAAAAGCGCGCTCCGGCCAAGGATGAGGTGAAGCTCATCGTCGCCGAAAACGACCGCCTGAAAAAGGAGCTGGAAACCGCCCAAAAGCAGGTGGCCACCCTCCAGGGCGACGTCACCCGCAAGGATCAGGAGATCACCCAGCTGCGTGGCCAGATCACCACCCTGCAGACGGAAATGACCGCTCTCCGCCAGCAGAGCGCCGCTTATCAAAATCAGGTGGCAGATCTCACCCTGCAGCTCAAAAACCTGCAGGACGGCAAGCCCGCCGCCATGACGCCGGAACTGGCCCAGGAGAACGAACTGCTGCGCGAAATCGTCATGCGCCAGCTCCGCAGCCAATACCGCCAGCAGCAGGCCAAGGACCTTGTTTTGGCCGAGCTGCAAAAGATGCAGGGAGTGTCCTCCAAGCTGCTGGAACAGGTGGAAGAGCTGCGCGGCAGCCGCATGACCCTGACCCCGGATGAAGAAAAACTCTTCTCCGACCCTTCCGTGCGCGAAATGCTGGGCGGAGACAGCATCCAGGGCACCCTCATCGCCCAGGCCCCGAAACCTGCAGGCAGCACTCCTGCCGGAAAACCGCTGGACACCCTCCTGGACAAAGCCAACGAGGCTTTCAGCGCCCAGAAATTCGCCGAGGCCGCCGCCCTTTACGAAGACGCCCTGCGCGTGGACCCCAAAAACACCACCGCCCTTGTGGGCCTGGGCTACTCCCGCCAGCGAGAAAACAAGCTGAGTGAAGCTGAGGCGGCCCTGAAAAAGTGCCTGACCTTTGACCCCACCCATGAACTGGCCGCCTTCCACCTGGGCGTCACCCACTTCAAACAGCAGCGCTGGAACGATGCCACGGCCGCCTTCGAAAAGAGCCTGGCCAAGAACTCCAAAAATGCCCGCGCCCGCCACTACCTGGGCATCATTTCCACCAAGCTGAACCTCCTGGACCGTGCCGAACGCGAATTCAAAACCGCCCTCGCCATTGACCCGAACTATGGCGAAGCCCACTTCAATCTCGCCGTCCTCTACGCCACTTGGGATCCTCCCCAGTGGGACAAGGCCAAGTCCGAATACGACGAGGCGCTGAAGAAAGGCGTGTCTCCCGACGAAGCGCTGGAAAAGCTGCTGAAAGGCACCGGCAAATCCGTCTCAGCACGCTGATCGCGCCTGCGCAGGCTCACTTGTCAGACGAGGAAATCCACGGCATGGTCGCCGATGACTCAAACCTGTGCGGTCACCGGCAAGCCCTATGCGACTGGAAAGCTGCGACCGCTCACGGCGCTGCCGCCTCAGATTGCGGATATCATCCGCGCAGCCCATCCTGAACTGCCGCCAGAATCCCTGATCGGCACGGACACGCTCAATGAAGCGCGGCTGGAATACGTCCGGCAATTGTTGCAAAATCAGTTAGGCGATCTTTCACACCTCGATGAAGAAGTGCTGCAAAGCCTGCATCGCCAGGAACTGCTCAGTGAACATCCAGGCAGCGAGGATGATGAGGATGGCAATCTCACCTTGGGCCAAAAGCTTTCCGACAAACTGGCTGAATTTGGCGGCAGCTGGACATTCATCCTGGCCTTTGGGGGTTTTATGGCCATCTGGATTTTGCTGAATGTCATCCTTCTGGCCAACCGGGGATATGATCCTTACCCCTTCATCCTGCTGAACCTCATCCTCTCCTGCCTGGCCTCGCTGCAGGCACCGGTGATCATGATGAGCCAGAACCGCCAGGAAAGCCGCGACCGGAAGCGCGCCGAAAACGATTACAAAATCAATCTCAAGGCCGAGCTCGAGATCCGTCACCTGCATGACAAAATGGACTACATGCTGCACCAGCAGGCGACGCGCCTGATGGAGGTGCAGCAGATCCAGATCGAACTTCTCCGCGAGATGGCGAAAGGCAGCTCACACAGAACCGGCTCATGAACGCGCCTTCCTAGACACGTCGTTTTCATTTCACCTTCATGCTCCAGGTTTCCCGTCTCCTGTGCCTCTTCGTCCTTGTCCTGCTCGCGCAGGCCCGTGCGCAGGACGCCGATGGTGAAGGCCCCACCCCGAAGGCCTCGATTTCCCTGAGCCGCGGCGTGGCCAAAGTGAGGCTGTATGAACCGGATGAGACCCCGCCCCGGGCCATCCTGATCTTCGGTTCTGGCGATGGTGGCTGGTCTCCCTGGGAGGACTCCGTGGCCCATTGGCTTCGTGATGAAGGCGTGTACGTGGTGGGCTTTGACCTGCGTGATTACGCGGCCCAGGATTATGACCAAAAAACCCTGGCCCGGGACATGGCCGCCCTCGCTGCCGATGCCTCAGCACGCTGTGGAGGCAGTCCGGTGCCTGTCATCTACGGAGGCTGGAGCATGGGAGCCGTACAGGCCGTGGCGGCGGCTGGCAGCCCGCAAAGGGCCCCAGGTCTGGCAGGATTGCTCCTCTTCAGCGCCGACAGCCGCGGACGCTATGGATTGAGAGACAAAGATGAACTGGGCATCACCCCGGAGGGACCTGGCACTTTCAGCCTCTCCGAATTCAGCGCTGCGATGAAAGACCTCCGGGTCGCCCAATTTCACGGCAGTGCTGATTTCATGGCCTCCACCGCCTGGATCCAGGGCCTCAAATCGGCCAAAGCCCTCTACCTGGTGCCTGGAGCCAACCATGGATTCGACGGCCCGGATGATTCCTTCCAGGTGTGGGTGTCACGGGGGATCAACTGGGTGCTGGGTGACAGCGATGCAGCCGCACCGCCCTCCCTCAGTCATCCGCTTCCCCTGGGCCTTTCCCCCCTGTGGCCAGCCGCAGCATTGGCGATCCTCCTGGCCCTGATTTTCATTTTTTCCCGCCGGCATTCCCTGCGCATTTTGGTGTGGGCCATCGCCATCATGGGGGCGGCCAACTTGCTGGAGGCCCTGACATTGAAACCCCCAGAAGTGCTGGACAGGATGGAGCAATGGCTGCCTCTGGGCATCCGGGACAACAGCCGCTTGCTGCTGCTGTTTTCAGGCATCGGTCTCCTGGCCCTGGCGCGGGGTCTGGGCAGGCACAAACACATCGCCTGGCTGCTGACGCTGATCCTGCTCAGCGTCTCCTCGGTGGTTCACCTGACACGTGCCTTTGACTGGCATCATGCCCTGGCGGCGGTTGTTTTGCTCGTCCCGCTGATCCGCTGGCGCCAGGCTTTCCTGGCCCGTTCAGATGCCCCCTCACTGCGCTTTGCCTTCATGGGGGCCCCGGTCCTGGCCCTGGGCCTGCTGATCTATGGCACCTCCGGCCTGCGCCAGTTCAGTGAGCGTGGTGAACTGGGCGAGGCGCTGACTTGGGCGGACTGCGTGAACGGTGCCGCCTCCGCCATCATTCTGCGAAAGAGCGATCTGGACATGGATGGCAGCCGGGATGTGCGGATGTTCCTGTCCAACCTGCGAGGCGGCAGCCTGCTCAGCGCCCTCGTGGTCCTGGGGCTCATGCTCCGCCCGGTGCTCAAAAAGCGGCTGCCTGAAGCCAGCCAGGAGGAGCGAGATCAGGTGGGACGTCTCATCACGCAGCATGGCCGGGACCCCATGGACAGTTTTGCCCTGCTGGAGGACAAACGTTTTTTCTTCCATGAGGACTCTTCCGGCTGCATCGCCTATGCCCTGTGGCGCAAGTACGCCGTGGCCCTGGCAGACCCCGTTTGTCCTGATGAAGCCAGGCCCGCCATGATCTCTGCGTTCGCCCACTTTTGTGCCAGCCAGGATTGGGAACCCGTGTTTTATTGTGCCCATGTTGGCAATCGCCAGCTCTACGAGGAAGCCGGATTTGTGACCGTGAAAGTGGGTGAGGATGCACGCCTGGACACCGCCGACTTTAAACTCGAAGGCGGCAAATTTCAAAACCTCCGCACGGCGCGCAACAAAGCACGCAAGAACGGCCTCACCCATCAATGGTATGATGCCACGCCCGCCCCGGACCACGGCCTTGAGGCCCAGCTCCAGCTGCTTTCACAGCACTGGCTGGAAAACAAACATGGAGGAGAAATGACCTTCGATCTCGGAGGCTTTGACCTTCAGACCATACGCAGGCAAGGAGCCTCCATCGTGCGCAACCCGGAGGGCCGCATTGAGGCCTTCGCCACCTGGTGGCCTTACGCCCAGGGGAAGGGACGCTGCCTCGACCTCATGCGCGGCCGTGACGACGCGCGGGATGTCATGGACTTTCTGATTGTGGAAGCCATTGACCATTTCAAAACACTCGGTGTGGAGCAGATCAGCCTGGGCAATGCGCCTCTGGCCAATGTGGCTGCCGGGGAGGAAAATGCTGTGCTGAGCCGGGAGGATCGGGCCGTGAAATTTTTGTTCGACAATTTTGACCGTTTTTATGGCTACAAAAGCCTCTTCAATTTCAAAAAGAAGTATCAGCCGGAGTGGCAGGGACGCTACCTGGCCTACAGACCTCGCACCCCTTTGACCATGGTGGCGCTGGCAGTCGCAGGAGTCCATTTGCCGCGGGGCTTCCGCGGGCTCATTGGCTCCTAGCTCAGTCCTTGCGAAAAGCTTTCTTACCCGTCCCATAGACACCCGCTGCATGCCCTTCCCCGCCGCATCCCTGACCAAAGATTTCGTCTCCTGGTTTCGCCAGAATGGACGTGACTATCCGTGGCGGCAGACGCGGGATCCGTATGCCATTTTGGTCTCGGAGATCATGCTGCAGCAGACACAGATCAGCACGGTGCTGGATCGCGGTTATTATGCGCGCTGGCTGGCACTTTTCCCCGACTTCGCCACCCTGGCGGCCGCTTCTGAAAGTGAAATCCTGAAGGCCTGGGAAGGCCTGGGCTACTACCGTCGCGCGCGCAATTTGCAGAAACTGGCGGGAGTGATCCTGAGTGATCACGGCGGCCTTTTCCCATCCGACCCAGCCGCCATCCGGGCATTGCCCGGCATCGGCCCCTACACGGCGGGGGCCATTTCCAGCTTTGCCTTTGGCCTCGCCGAACCGATTGTGGATGGCAATGTGGCCCGGGTCCTTTCACGGCTCGACAATGATGCGACCCCCATTGACTCCACCACTGGTAGCAAACGTCTCTGGGAGCGGGCGGCGGAGCTGGTCCATGCCACTGAAGATCCTCGTTCCCTGAATTCCGCCCTGATGGAGCTGGGCCAGACGATCTGCAAACCGACGCAGCCACTGTGCCCGCAATGCCCGGTGAAAAAACACTGCCAGGCGACTGACCCCGCCTCCCTTCCTGTCAAATCGAACAAGGTACAGATGACCGAGGTGACGGAGCATGTGGTTTTCGTCCAGACCTCGGAGGGCGTCCTGCTGGAGCAGGAAACCGGAGCCCGGCGCACCGGGCTGTGGAAGCTCCCTGCCATGCCGGACTTCCTGGCCGATCAGCCTCTGCCGCTTTTGCTGAAGACCCGCTATGGCATCACCCGCTACAAGGTGACTCTCTGGGTGCATGAGGCCATGGCCAAACAAAAGCAGGACTGGCCCGGTTCCCATCGGCTGATTCCGCACTCCGAACTGGCGGCCACAGCCATGCCAAGCCCCTATCGGCGCGCCCTCGACAAACTGCTTCAAAATGCCGACTTCCGTCTCCAGGCCTGACTGCTGCCTGCACGTTGAACCTTGAAGCCGGGGCCGTCCTGCTGTTAGTTCGGTTCTTATGTCCAAAGGTCAGGGCAAAACTGCCACGCAATTCTTCCATCTCGGCTCCGAAGCCGAACCCTTCGTCTTTGCCAATGGCGACACGCTGCCTGGCATCACGGTGGCCTATGAGATGTATGGCAAGCTGAACGCCAAAAAGTCCAATGCCATCCTGCTCTTCCACGCCCTCTCCGGCAGCCAGCACGCCGCCGGCCGTACGGAGGAGGTAGAGGGTACCGACGAGCGCTGGACAAACGATATCAAAGCTGGCTGGTGGGACCTTTTCATCGGTCCTGGCAAGGCGCTGGATACGAAACGCTACTGCGTCATCTGCGCCAACTACCTCGGCGGCTGCTACGGCAGCAGCGGCCCGGCCTCCATCAATCCCGCCACGGGCAAACCTTACGGCAGCGCCTTCCCCCCGGTGCTCACCACCGATGTCGTGCGCAGTCAGATCGCCCTGCTGGATCATCTCGGCATCGAGCAGCTTCACGCCGTCATCGGCACCAGCATTGGCGGCCTTCTGGCCCTGAACCTGGCCACCCTTTATCCCGAGCGCGTGCGCATCGTCATGCCCGTGGCCACCGGGCTGAAGACCACCGTCCTCACCCGGCTGACTTTGTTTGAACAAGTCATGGCCATCGAAAACGATCCCCACTTCCATGGCGGGGACTATTACGACGGACCCGCTCCTGCCTACGGCCTCGCGCTGGCTCGCATGATCTCGCACAAGACCTTCGTGCACCTGGATGCCATCGAAAAACGCGCCCGGGACAACGTCAGCCAGCCCGATGGCCAGCTTTCCTGGTACAAGGTGGGGCACAACGTCGAAAGCTACATGCTCCACCAGGGCAAAAAATTTGTCAGCCGCTTCGATGCCAACAGCTACCTACGCATCATCAACATGTGGCTGCGCTTTGATCCGCTGCGTGATGCCGGGGTGGACAACTACGAGCAGCTTTTTGCCCGCAGCACGGCCGCAGGCCATCATTACCTCGTCTTCAGCATTGATTCAGACTTCTGTTTCTACCCTGAAGAACAGGCCGAAATGGTCAGCGCCCTGGAAAAGGCCAAGACCTCCTCCATGCACATCACCGTGCACTCGGCCAAAGGTCACGACTCCTTCCTCCTGGAGCCCGAGCTCTACACCCCGCATCTCGTTTACACCCTCGAAGGCCGCGCCCATCGGGACTCCGTGGACGGCGAAGTGGCGGATGTGGAGTAGGCGAACGAGCGCCCTCCATCTCTAACTGCATGCCGTGCTCAGGATCCCGATGCCGGAGGCATCGCAGCCTGTAGCCAGGGGTAAGTGAGCCTTAGCGAACGCACCCCTGGTTAGGCCAAAATACACACCACTCACCGCCGCATCCCGGCAGGGATGCCAGCGGGGAGGTTCCCACAACAAGCCCTCCGCGTGGTCACATCCCCATCGGCTGGTCTTCTCCGATCACCTTGACCTCCATCTCCAACTGCACGCCGCGCTCGCGTTGGGCGATCTCCTGGATCTCTGCGACGAGGTCGAGCGCTATGAAGAGCGCCTGCTCAGCCGCGGTTCAGTCATTATTCAGTTTCCGAACGATTTTTTGGGCCTCTGTGGCAACACGAGCCTTATGCCCTACTTCGGCTTTTGCTAGGTCTTCATATCGGCGGTCGCCCAAAAGTTTTCTGAGCTGAGCTTCAGCAAGGTAGCTTTCCATCTGGCTGGTTTCCGCATGCTTTTTCGATCCTTTGGTATAGCCATCCTCATATCCCTGGAACGCCGCCTCAAGTTTCTTTTTCTCCCTCTCGAGGATAATCTCCATGGCCTGATTCGCAGTCTCTAGGTCCAAATTCAAAGAGTCAAAAACGTCCTTGTATAAAGAAACCGTTCTTCTCTGACCGGCACGCCAGATGAGATCCCTGGTTTCCGGGGTCATCCCAGCGGCGATTTTGGAATAAAGTTCATCATACTTCTCATTAGCGATGCGCCTATTTTCTCCAGGGTCTGTTTTTGGTAAGGTAACCTCTTCCATGTTCCGATGTCCATGGGTCACCTGGCTTGCCGACCCAGTATCAAGAGGATTCGTTGGTACATGTTTGCCCGTCAGAAGTATGACCGCGGCAAAGATAGCCAAAGCCACCAAGGCGGAGAAAAGGGGTTTTTTCATGGTGTCTCTAAGTTGCCTTGATGAATGAGAGAATGCCCATGGTCATTTATCACCGTTTTACGACCGACGACCAGAAGATAATCTCGATTGATCTTTTTAAATGCACTACAAGTTAGGCTTGGGATTCGGATTGGACTTTTGCCGACAATCGAGATCCTCTTCTCACATCCCCATGGGCTGGTCTTCCCCGATCACCTTGACTTCCATCTCCAGCTGCACACCGCGCTCAGCATCCCCGATGCCGGAGGCATCGCAGCCGGTAGCCAGGGGTAAGTGAGCCTTAGCGAACGCACCCCTGGTTAGGCCAAAACATACACACCACTCACCGTCGCATCCCGGCAGGGATGCTAGCGGGGTTGGCTCCTCCGTAACGCATCCACTCCCCCTGCTTGGCCAGACCGCGCGATTACACCCCCATGGGCTGGTCTTCCCCGATCACCTTGACCTCCATCTCCAGCTGCACACCGCGCTCGCGCTGGGCGATCTCCTGGATCTCGGCGACGAGGTCGAGGACTTCCCGGGCGGTGGCACCGCCGCTGTTGACGATGAAGTTGCCATGGATGTCTGAAACGATGGCGGCACCCACGCTGCGACCTTTGAGTCCCAGTTCGTCAATGAGCTTGCCAGCACCGCAGACTTCCGGGTTCTTGAAGGCGCAGCCGGCACTGGCACCCACGGGCTGGCTGGTGCGGCGCTTCTGATGGGAGGCGGCCAGCTTCACATCAATCTCAGCCTGAGGGGCCGGGCTGCCTTTCAGCACGGCGGAGACGATATACCGCTCCTCAAACTCTGGCACGTTGCGGTAGTGGTGAACGATCTCGGCCAGGGGCTTCTCCTTGACCTGGCCATCAGTATCCACAAAGCGCACGCTGACGATCTGGTCGAACGTTTCCGTGCCCATGGCCCCGGCGTTCATGCGGATGGCCCCGCCCAGATTTCCGGGCACGCCTTCCATCCATTCAAACCCGCCCAGTCCGGCATTGCGGGCCGCACTGGCGATCTTTTTTAACCGTGCGCCGACTCCCACAATCAGGGTCTCCCCTTCCACGCGCACGTCTTCAAACTCCCCCTTCGCCGGGTGGATCACCGCACCGCGAATGCCGCCATCTTTGACCAGCAGATTCGATCCACGCCCGATGACGCGGATGGGCACGGACTGGGCGCGCAGGTAACGGACGATTTCGGCAAAACCCTCCACCGTACGGGGCTCCACCCAATACTGGGCCGGGCCGCCGATGAGGAAGGTGGTGTGGCGGTTCATCGGCTCATACAGCCGCGCTGCGCCACCGCCATGGTTTTCCATAAGCGTCCACAGCTGTTCCAAAACCGGCAGGTCCCTGGCGATGCAGCGCCCCACTTCATGCACGTTCCCCGCACCGAGGGTGATGAGCAGATCCCCAGGCCGCAGCGCATTGCCCACCTTGTCACGGGACATGAGCAGTGTCGGCGTGGACTGCGCCTTCGTCGCGGACTGTGCTTTCACCTCTTCCACGATGGTCTCGCCGCTGACGCCGGGCAGCGGCTTTTCGCTGGCGGCATAAACGTCGGTCACAAAAAGTTCGTCCACGTCGCCAAAGCTCGCGCCGAACTCTTTTTTCAGCAGCTGCGTGCGGCTGTAACGGTGCGGCTGGAAGAGGCAGACGATGCGTTTCGGTTGCAGCCCCTTGGCCGTGGCCAGCGTGGCCGCGATCTCGCTGGGGTGGTGGCCATAGTCATCCACGACGGTGAAGCGCTCGCCACTGTGGCGGATCTCAAAGCGGCGTTTGGCCCCGCGAAAGCTCTTCAGCGCATGCTGGATGTTCTCAAACGGCACGCCCAGCCGGGTGGCCAAAGCGATGGCGGCGAGGGCGTTCGAGACATTGTGTTTTCCGGGAATGCCCAGGGTCGCCACGCCTAACAAAGTATTCTTTTCATACACTTCAAAGTCCGAATGGTCCGGCTTCATGGCCAGGATGTTCGCGGAGAAATCAAAGTCCCGGGACCAACCGTAGCTCACCCCCTGGGGACCCGCACACACTTCCCGCGCCACGGGATCCTCGGCGCAATGCACCCAGTGACCCGGGGTCTGCGAAAGCAGGCGGCGGAACACATCCTTGATCGCCTCAATGCCATCGTAAAAGTCCAGGTGCTCGGCCTCGATGTTGAGGATGATGGAATGCTCGGGGTAAAAGTTCACCAGCGTGCCGTCGCTTTCATCACCTTCGGCCACGAAGAGTTCGCCTTCCGCATCCCAGTGCGCGTTGGCCCCCAGGATAGGGATTTCCGCCCCCACGTAGTGGCTGGGTTTCAGGCCGCCCTGGCGCAAAACGTGGGCCGTGAGGGCCGAAGTGGTGGTCTTGCCATGGGTGCCGCCCACGACCACGCCCTTTTTGTTCGCCATCACCGCGGCCAGGGCCTCCGCCCGGCGCACCAGGGGGATGCCCTGCTTGTAGGCCGCCTCATAGGCCACATTCCCCGGCTTGATGGCGCTGGAATAGATGACCATGTCGCACTCCTCCACTTCCTTTTCGGAGTGAGGGGAAAAGAAAGTCAGCCCCAGCTTCACCAGCCGATCCGTCTCGAGCGTGGTGACTTTGTCAGACCCGTTCACCTTGTGCCCCAGGGCCAGCAGCAGGGAGGCCAGCCCGCTCATGCCCGACCCGGCCACGCCGATGAGGTCAATGCGCATGGGGTGACGGCTTTCTTTGAGGAGGCTGAGGACGGCGTGGGACATGGGAAGGAGGGCCATATCTAGCGCGGCTTTCCCAGGGGGCAAATGGACAGGCGCCCCGCATCGTCCCTCGGGCCGATTTTTGCGTCAAAGCGGTCTCACTTGCACCCAGGTCGCCCCCCAGCCGCCAGATTTCTCCCCGGCAGGCCAGGTCCAGCCTTCCACGATCTCCATTTTATCCAGCGCCGCATGCACACCGATTCGCAGCGTGCCGGTGCCTTTGCCGTGAATGACACGCACATTCCGGATGCCCAGCTTCTGGCATTCGCCCAGGTAATCCACCAGCAGATCCCCCACCTCATTGGGCCGGAAGGTGTGCAGATCCAGCTCGTCAGTGATGGGGATGCGGACAGGTTCCTCGTCTTCCATGGTCCGCATCAAGCCACAAAATCAGACTTCTGCCAGGGCCATGAGCTTCACGAGGGGCATCCAATGGGCTCACACTAGCGTTTAGGCGTGCAACCAGCGACGCGGTTCCACGGCATCCTGGACAGCAGGATGGCCAGCCCGCACCAGCCGGTGCTGCCTGCAAAGACGAGCCCCGCGCCGAAGAAAGCGCTGAGAAACACCCAGTAAGGATGCACCGTGAGTGAAAGCGCCACCCCGGTGAGCACGCCCAGACCGATGGTGAGCTGCACCTGCTGCATGAGGGGAAACACTTTCTTCGGGGCCGTGGCCACAGGCAGCCCGGCCTCTTTCCAGGCCAGAATGCCGCCCTCCAGATTTTGCACCTGGGCAAAGCCGAGGGCTTGCAGCTTTGCCAGGGCCTGCTCCCCACGTTTGCCGCTGCGGCAGTGGACGACCACAGGGAGGTTCCGAGTCAGCTCGGAGGCCCGCTTTTCCAGCTCCCCAAGCGGGATCAGACGTGCCTCGGAAATGTGCTCTTCCGCGTACTCCACAGGCTCCCTGACATCCACGAGCTGGCAGCGGCCGGGAGACAGCAGGGGGTTCAGCTGGGCAGCGGTGATGGTGGTTGGCATTGCGAGGGAGGGGATAGAGGTTAAAGTTAGTCTTGCCGTTAACTCACTGTATTACTATATAGTGATATAACACGCGATTGTTTCATGCCCAAGAAAAAAGACCCTGAACCAGCCAAGCTTCCCATGTCTGACAAAGCCCTGGAACTGGTGGCGATGCGCTTTCGGGCGCTGTCGGAACCCACACGGCTGAAGCTGCTGAACCTGCTGATGCTGGGTGAGCACACCGTGGGCCAGCTGGTGGAGGCCGCAGGCCTGGGCCAGGCGAATGTGTCCAAACACCTCGGCCTGCTGAGGGACGCGGGAATGATCGGCATGCGCAAGGAAGGGCTTTCCACCTGGTGTTACATCGCAGATCCCATGGTGAATGAACTTTGTGAAATGATGTGCCGCCGACTGCGCATCGAGATGGAAACGCAGGCCCGGGCGCTGGCCTTGGTCCCCCAAATCTGAGCATGACGAACCTCAAAACCCAGCTCATCGCCAAAGCTCACGAACTGGGCTTCGCGGACTGCCGCATTGCGCCAGCCAGACCGGCGGCGCACCGGGAGATCTATGAGCAGTGGGTGGCCGAGGGCAAGTACGGCGACATGGCCTGGATGGCACGCAACATGGACCGCCGCACCGACCCCTGCGTGGTGCAGCCGGGGGCCAAGACCGTGATCGTGCTGGCGATGAACTATTATCAGGGGCCTGCGCCAGTCACCGCCGCAGGCGGCTACCGCATCGCCCGTTATGCCTGGAATGAGGACTACCACGACCTCATCGGGGCCAAGCTGAAGGCGCTGGATGCCTTCCTCATCCAGCATGGCGGCACGCAGAGATACTATGTGGATACCGGCCCGGTGCTGGAGCGGGACTTTGCCAGCGAGGCCGGCCTGGGCTGGGGCGGCAAAAGCACCATGCAGATCCACCGCCAGCTCGGCACCTGGTTCTTCCTGGCGGAGCTCATCAGCACCCTGGATCTGGCCGTGGACACCCCCGCCCGCGACCTCTGCGGCAAATGCACCCGCTGCATGGTGGCCTGCCCCACCCAGGCCATCACCGCCCCGCGCCGCATGGATGCACGCCGCTGCGTGAGCTACCTCACCATCGAGAGCAAGGGCCCCATCCCCCTGGAATTTCGCCGCGCCATGGGAGACCGCATCTATGGCTGTGACGACTGCCTCAGCGCCTGCCCCTGGAACAAGTTCGCCCAGCTTTCCCATGAGGCGACGTTTCAGGCCAGGGAACCGGTGTTTAACCAAAAGTTACGCGACTTTCTCACCCTCACGGATGAATCCTTCCGCGCCCTGTTTGCCAAGTCTCCCATCAAGCGCATCAAGCGCCCCGCCTTTCTGCGCAATGTCTGCGTGGCCCTGGGCAATGTGGGCACGCAGGAGGATGTGCCAGCCCTGGAAATGGCCGCGCAGGATGAGCACCCGCTGATCGCCGAGCACGCCCTATGGGCCCTCCAGGAAATCCACGCACGCGGCAACAAAGTATAGGTTCAGGTCAGCTTTGTTCAGGAGCCGCAAGCAAAGGTGGCTAGCGGCCTGCTCAGTAGGCTTGCGATGAAATGTCTGTTCTTGATCGCCGTCCTGGCCCTCCCAGCAGGGGCTTGGGCTTCGACGCTCCTTTACTCCCATACCGGCTCGGCCAATCCTACGACCGAGGGTTGGATACGCACATCCACCACCACGGTCGTGGCGGAAGCCTTCGATGACGATGGCCGCGACGTCTGGCGGGTCTATGATCCGGGCCTCAGCAGTGGCGGCACCAACCTGACTTACGCCGCCGTCATGAATGCCACCTTGGCGAGTGCCACCATGGCCTCCGGCTGGGATCTTTCCGCCACCCTCAGCGTGCCCACGGATGATCCCAGCATCGGCAGCGCCATCGGCACGGATAGCAATGCGTGGGTAGGCCTTATCGTGAATGAGACTCCCTCGAACCGCCGCATCTGGGCGCTCATGTTCGGTCGTGCGGCCAATGGCGATACCCTCGTAGCCGCCTACGGTGCGTCTGGAACACGCACACTCGCCCCGGGTTATCATGATTACAGTCTGCTGTATGATCCCGTCACCGCACTGTCCACCATCAGCATTGATGGTGAGGTGTGGAAAACTTATGCCGGGTCGAGCCTCGCGGGCAATGGCTCACAGCAGGTTTACTGGGGGGATAACAATGGCCAGTCCACCGTCATCCCGCCCCGCACGGTCTATTACGAGTCCATTCAGTTTTCCACCGTGCCGGAGCCTTCCCGAATGCTGCTTCTCGGTCTCGGCGTGATTCCCTCCATCCTGCGCCGCAAACGCCGATAGCTTTCCCGGCAATCATGTTTTTCCCGTCCTTGCCCTGAGGGCGGGCCTTTTCACAGTGAAGTCATGCCTGACATCTCACCTGAAGCCGTCATCACTCTCATCCTTCAGCACCAGATCGTGGAAACAGACACGCCCCTGACGGCCGATGCCGACCTGTTCTCCAAAGGGCTCGACTCCATGGCCATGATGCAGCTCATGCTCCATCTGGAGCGGGAATTCGGCGTGCGCATCTCGCCTGCCGACATGACGCGCAATCACTTCGCCACCGCCCGGGTGCTCGCCGGCTGGCTTTCCCACCCCAACCGCAGCGCCGCATGACCCTGGAGGCCGATGTCATCGTGGCTGGCGGCGGCAGTGCAGGCCTCGCCGCCGGGCTGGCCGCCGCCCGCGCTGGAGCACGCACCCTGCTGCTGGAGCGCCAGACCAAGCTGGGGGGCATGGGCACCAATGCCCTCGTCCATACCTTCTGCGGCCTCTTTCATCCGGATGTCTCCCAGCCCTGGGCCTGGCTGAATCCTGGCATCTCCATCGAAATCGGTCAGACCATGATGGAGCGCACTGGGCAGACAGCACCGGACCTGATGGGCAAGGTTTACGTACTGCGCCAGCACCCCTCCCTCTATGCGATCATCGCCGATGAACTCTGCCGAGCAGAGCCGAATCTCACCATCCTGACCGGCACCGAGTGGACCGCCCTGGACAGGGACAAACAAGGTTGGCATCTCGGGGTCATCACCCGGGGTGCCCGGAGATCTTTGCGGGCCAAATCCCTCGTGGACACCTCGGGCGATGCCACGGGTGCGCGCCTCCTGCAGCCAGCCTGGTGCCAGCAGGCCGAGCCTGCCCGCCTGTACCGCCCCGCCTACATCGCCAGCTTTCACGGCGTGCAGGGAATACATGATGACAGCTGGCGTCTGCAAACCGGGGCGATGATCGTGCGCGCCATCCGCGATGGCCTGCTGCCTGGGCCCGCCATCGGTGCCGCCTTTCGGGACTCCCCCTTCCCTGGCGAAACTTTTGTCACCGTGGATTTGGAAGCTGGTCAGGGTGACTGGGACCCCTTCGATCCCGTGAAGCGTGCCCGGGTGGAGCAGGAAGGCCGCGAAGTGGTGATGGCGCTGTGGAGCCATCTGCGCCAGACGCACCCCGACTTCCTGGCCTGTCCGCCCCCCATGCTGCCGGTGAAGGCAGGCATCCGCGAAACGGCGCGTTACATCGGCGACTACGTGATCACCGGGGAGGACCTCGCCTCCAGCCGTCGTTTTGAAGACGAAGTTGCCCTCGCAGGTTGGCCCATGGAAAAGCGCGAAAATGCCCGCGGCCCCAAGTTCCGTTACTTCGATCAGCCCACGCCACCCGGCATCCCCGCCCGTTGCCTGCAGCGCCAGGATGCCCCCGGTCTCTTTTTTGCGGGCCGCTGCCTTTCGGCCGATCATGAAGCCCTCGCCTCCCTGCGAGTCATGGGCACCTGCATGGCCACCGGCGAGGCAGCCGGGAAAATGGCGGTGGACTTTGCCTCCCGCTGCTGACATTGGCATGCCCGCATGCGCCTGCTCTGCCTGACGAACCTTTTCCCCGATACCCACCAGCCCTGGCGGGGACTGGACAATGTGACGCTGCTGCACGCCATGAAGGCAGAGATGCCCGAGGCCGACATCCGCGTGCTCTGCATGCGTCCCGGCCATGGTTTCTGGGCGGGAAAAACATGCCCGCTTCAATGCCGCGCCGGCGATGAATCCCTGCACCCCAGCTATCACTGGACCCCCTACGTGCCCAAATTTGGCGGGCTGAATGACCGCCTCTACTCGCTGGCCGTGCGCCGCGCCCTGAAATCACTCCCGCAGGGCTGGAAACCGGAGGCCCTGCTGGTGCCCTGGCTGTTTCCCGATGCCTGCGGCGTCAGCCGTGTCTCCGAATTGGAAGGGCTGCCCCTCCTGTCCGTCGCCCAGGGCTCAGACGTTCATCAATACCTGGACATGCCCCGGCGGCGGAAAGCCATCCTGGCCCTCAGCCAGCGCGCCCACATCATCACCCGCAGTGAGGACCTGCGGCAGCGGCTGCTGCGATCCCAGGCCCCGGCAGAAAATGTAAGCACCGTTTACAATGGCGTGGACATCCACACCTTCCGTCCCGGCGACACGCAAGAGGCCAGACAGCGGCTGGGACTGCCTGCCACTCCCCGTATCCTACTGTTTGTCGGCAATTTTCTCCCCGTCAAAGGACTGGATCTGCTCATCGAGGCCACCGCCCTGCTCAGTCAGAAGACTCCCGTGCATCTCGTCCTCATCGGCAGCGGTCCCTTGGAACCGGAACTGCGCAGCCTTTGCCAAACGCGTGGGCTGGGGCCGGAACAGGTCACCTTTGCCGGACGCAAAGGCCCCGCCGAAGTGGCACACTACATGCGCGCCGCCGATGCCGTGTGTCTTTCCAGCCTCAATGAAGGAGTGCCCAACGTCCTCCTCGAAGCCTTTTCCAGCGGCCGTGCCTTTGTCTCCACCGCCGTTGGCGGCATCTCAGAAATCACCTCCCTCTCGCCATCCGGAGGATTTCTCGTCCAGGGACGCCAACCCGCCGACTATGCCGAGGCACTCCATCGAGCACTGTCCCAGCCTCCGGATGAAGTCGCCCTAAGCACGTATGCACAAAGTCATTCTTGGACAAAATGCGCACAAACTTATTGGCAGCAGTTGTTTGATCTGAGAAAAAAACTCCGTAACGTAAGGTTATATTTGAAGTAGTACTTATTGAAAGTCCTTCGAAAGACCTCTGTGGCAACACAGTTCTCCCGTTCCATGCTTCTTCCCGGCACAAGTCACTGGATGTCCATCGCTCGTCGCGGCAGTCGCGACGGCCTGCTTTTCGTGTTCAGCTTTCTCGCAGCGAACTACGTGAGGTTTCAGACCTTTTGGAAACTCGACCACTACCTGCTGCCGATTGGCGTGGGGGCGCTCATCCTCGTCACGGCCTCCTACATCCTCGGCCTGTATTCGGTGGAGTCCCGCGGTCGCTCACGCTTTTTTGTCCACGGACTCTTTTTCAGCCTCGCCTTCCTGGCAGCTTTCATGGCTGTGATCGTGGTCGGTTATGTGGATTTCGGCACCCGGGTGGGGCGCGGCTTCATGCTGCTGGGGCTTAGCACGGCCTATCCCTCCCTCATGCTCCATCATTGGGTGATGTTTAACAAACATCGCTTTGCCCCGGAGCGCGTTGCCTTCGTGGCCGAAACTCCCAGCGAGCTCGAAGAATACCAGTCACTGAGAGAGTTGAAGCCTCGCGGCATTGAAATCGTCGGTCGCCTCTCCGTTCGGGAATCGGATCGGGGTTCGGATGTTCTTGGCCGCCTGAAGCATGTCGGGCCGCTGATCACTCGTCACAAGATTGACCGCATCGTTTTTGCCGACTGGCGGCTGGGCGATCCTTACTCCCGCCCTTTGCTCCGGCAGTTGCGCTACTCCGGCATGACCTGCAGTCCGCTGATCGGCCTCTGTGAAGAATACCTCCAGTATGTGCCTCTGCATCTGGTGACCAATGAGTGGCTGATGCACTCCGAAAGCGCCCCCAGGGACTTTTACTTTCGTAAACTGAAGCGCACCTTTGACGTCCTCACCTCCCTGATGCTGCTCTTCCTCCTTTCAGGGCCGCTGCTGGTCGGGATGGCCATCGTGAAGATCTTCTCCCCGGACGGCCCGCTGTTTTTCACCCAGGAACGGATCGGTCGTTTTGGCAAAAAGTTCAAGATTCTCAAGCTGCGTTCCATGCGCACGGATGCCGAGGTCAACGGCCCACAATGGTCCAGCGGCACCAAAGATCCTCGCGTGTTCCCAGGCGGAAAACTGCTGCGCCAGTACCGCATCGATGAAATCCCCCAGCTCTTCAACATCCTGCGTGGTGACATGTCCTTCGTCGGGCCTCGCCCGGAGCAGCCTGCCTTTGTCACCCAGCTGGCCGAGGACCTCGCCTTTTATCAGGAGCGCCACATGATCCACCCCGGGCTCACCGGCTGGGCCCAAGTGAGTTATCCCTACGGCTCCACCACCGACGATGCCCGCTGCAAGCTCGAGTACGATCTCTA
Organism: Verrucomicrobiota bacterium; assembly: GCA_040386955.1. Lineage (GTDB taxonomy): Bacteria > Verrucomicrobiota > Verrucomicrobiia > Verrucomicrobiales > Verrucomicrobiaceae > Prosthecobacter. The sequence continues at coordinate 366,012 of JAZKER010000002.1, read as the reverse complement.
CTACCTGAAGCACGCTGGTATCGTCTTTGATCTCCTCATCCTGCTGGACACCATCCGCGTCGTCCTCATCGGCGGCATGAAAAAGGAGGCGCAAAAACCGCGCTACCTGGCCACACCGACGTCGAAGACCACTTCCGTCCCGGTGATGTCCGCCGCCGCCCGGCCAGACGCCGTCGCTGCTGCCTGATCCACGGGATCAAAGGCCGTCGGCCTTGCCCGGCACGCGCGGATCATGGGCTGGCACCAGCTTCTTCTGCGGGCCGTCCCACATCACCGCCTGACAGGCACCAAAGGCGGATGTCCGATCCAGCCTGTGCCCCAGGCCCTCCACCTTCTGAAGAGTCTCCGCATCGAACTTGGTCTCGATCTTCAGTTCATCCGGGTTCCACTGATGATGAAAACGCGGCTGGGCCAGGGCCGCATTTGGCCCCAGGCCATCATCGATCACCCGGCTGATCAGCAGCAACGTCTGCGTAATGATCGTCGGCCCGCCTGCCGCCCCCACACTTAGCAGCGGCACGCCGTCCTTGAAGACCAGCGTGGGGCTCATGCTGGAAAGAGGCCGCTTCCCAGGAGCAATGGCATTGGCCTCCGCTCCGATGAGCTTGAAGGCATTCGGCACTCCCGGCTGCACGGAGAAGTCATCCATTTCGTTGTTCAGCAGCACGCCCGTCCCAGGAACCACCACCTTGCTGCCAAAGGCGGTGTTGATGGTCTGGTTCAGAGCCACCCAGTTCCCCTCCGCATCGGCCGTGGAAAGGTGGGTCGTGTGCTTGCCAAAAACATCCCCTTCCCAGCGCGGCGGCGTGTGGTGGGCGGGCACCGGCGTGACATGATCCAGATCTATTTTACGGGCCAGTTCAGCCGCATAGGCCTTGTCCACCAGGCCCTTGGGCACCGGTGCAAAGTCAGGATCGCCCAGCCAGTGCGCCCGGTCTGCAAAGGCCAGTTTCATGGCCTCCGTCACCACGTGGATGCGGCTGCTTTCGCGAAAATGCCGGAGGGGAAAGTTCTCCAGAATGTTCAGGATCTGTGCCACATGAACGCCGCCGCTGCTGGGCGGGGGCATGCAGACCAGCTCATAACCGCGATAGGAAGTGCGCACCGGCTCACGCTCCAGAGCCCGGTAATTCTCAAAATCGGCCACGGTGGCGATGCCCCCATTTTCCTTCATCCAGGCCGCCGTCTTTTGGGCAAACTCGCCTCCATAGAACCACGCCAGCCCCTGATCCGCCACGGCGCGATAAGTCGCGGCGAGGTCTTTCTGCACCAGCAACTCCCCTTTTTTCAGAGGCGTGCCGTCTGCATGCAGGAAGATGGCCGCAGCCGCAGGAAATCGGCGCAGCTTTTCAGCCGTGGCAGACAATTTCCGGGCATAGACCTCATCCACAGGAAATCCCTTTTCGGCCAGGTCCGCAGCCGGACGCAGCAGATCCGCCAGAGCCAGCCTTCCATGCTTCTTCAGGGCCAGCTCATAGGCCCGCAGGGCTCCCGGGATGCCCGGGGCCAGCGCGCCCGTCTTGCTGGCCTCATCATCCACCTTTCCGCCGATGACATACATGTCCCGGTGAGCCGCAGCAGGGGCCATTTCACGGCCATCAATTGCTGTCTGGCTCCCGTCCGCCGCCCGGATGACGATGAAACAACCGCCACCAATGCCGGAATTATGACCGTCCACCACGCCCAGGGTCAGGGCTGCGGCGATGGCCGCATCCACCGCATTGCCCCCACGTGCGTAGGCGGCCGTGGCGGCATCGGTGGCCAAAGGATGGACGGTGGCTGCTGCAAATCGTGCAAAACCTGGCTCCTGACCTGCAGCGGAAAACACCAGAAGTCCGACAAAAAAGGAACAAAACAGCAGTTTCATGACACTAAACCTAGCGATTCTATCCGCACACGTCCATCCTCCCTCATGAAATGATTGCAGTCCGCCTCTGTTTTTGTCTCCTCTTGTTCAGCTTCTCAGCCTGCAGTTCGCTGGAGCGTCTCGCCAAAGCGGGAGCCGCCCAGCCCTCCGCCTTTCTCCCCCACGGCGCGGAAATGAAGAAGACCAAGGCGGAACACGATCCCTTCCTGCGCGTGTGGCGGAACCCGTCCAAGGAAGTCTGGGCCAAAGCCGAGACCAAAAAAACTCTCTTCATCGCCCCCGTCAGCCTGGAGCACCTGCGGCCCATGACCAAGCCGCTCTCACGAGTGGAAGTGCGTGAAAAATCCCGCCAAAAAGAAGCGAAGAAACTCGCCACCTACATCCACGACCAATTTTCCCAGGCCTTTCGCTCCTCCGCCAACCCACGTTACCAGATTGTCGAGGCTCCGCAGAAAGACAGCGTGACGCTTGAGATCGCCGTGGTGGAGTTCAATCCCAATTCCATCGCCGCCGGAGTCACCCGCCGTGCCATCAACATCCTGGCCGTTCCCGGCGCGGAATCCCTGGTCGGCAGGCCCCTGAAAGGCAACATCGCCATCGAAGGCCGGGTCTGGGATCCCGAACAAAAACAAAGCCTCTACGAGTTTGCCGATGCGGAACACAACCGCTCCGCCCTCATCCTCTCTGTCCACGATTACAATCCCTACAGTGCCGCCCGCAAGATCGTCCGCGAGTGGGCCGCCCAGTTCGAGCAGATCACCCGCACACCAGCAGGCGGGCGCGTCAAGGACAGCTCCCCCTTCACCCTGCTTCTGTGGTGATCAGTTCCTGCGCTTCAAGTTAAGCCAGGCTTGGCGATAGGTGAAGGCGATGGCCAAAATCCCCACTCCCAGCAAGATGGCACGGGAAGGCTCCGGCACGGGCAGCACATCCGCAGCAAGGTCGGGGCTCCACAAAAAGTCCCCATTCCTGTCAGCATGGTCCGATGCGGCTGTAGCCAAAGTGGCCAAAGCGATCGAGAAAAGCCAGTAAAAGAAAGAGCGCATCTGCCTGAGGGTTAAGCAATTTCCGCACAAAAATCAAATTTACCTGCCATCTGCAAGATAAAACAACGGGTGAACCAATGCGGTTAACGACGCCACTGGTACATCCAGCGCTCGGAAATGACTTTTTCTCCGTCTTTCATCTCGCACATCATCTCCAGGAGGTTGGTCGTATCAGGCACATCGAGTTTAAAAAAGGCCCGCCAGCCGCCGGTTTCGCGGTTGAACATCACGCGCTTGTCCAAAACCTTCGCGATGCCGTTGCTGACGACCACATCCAGCTCAGGCACCCAGTCGGCAGCTTTTTCCAGCTTCATGCCACCTTTGGTAAAATCCACGACGTACTCGTGGTCGTCTTTTTTCATCACGAAACCACGGCGGGTATCGGTGACTTTGCAGAGCAGTCCGGGGAGTTGCTCCTCCAGCCAGGCAAGGCGGTATTCGAAATTGAGCGGTTCCGCCGGGGTCTTCGGCAGTTCTGTCGGCCGCCACATGGCCACGATGTTGTCCCAGGTTTCCTCACCCGTGGACAGCTCCACCAGGACGACGGAGCCTTTGGAAAAGCCCTTGATCGGCTCCACCCACACAGCCGGACGGCGGTGATACATGGCTTCCAGATCCTGAAAGTTGTTAAAGTCGCGGTCACGTTCGCCCAGGCCAAAGCCTTTCAGCTTGTCCATTTCAAAGACGCTCAGGCGCAGGTCCCGGCTCACATCCAGCGGCCGCCAAATGGAAGGACCGCCTTCGACCTCGATCTGCAGGCCATCGCTGTCATGCACCTCAGGGCGGAAGTCATAGGGCTTCGGGTGGCTGTTTTCGCCAAACCAGAACATGCTGGAAAAAGGGGCGATGCCCAGCATCTCCACAGGCTGGCGCAGAAACAGCGTGGCCTTCACCAGCATGTCCGTGGTCTTGCCGGGGGAAACATCGAACTGATAGGCCCCGCTGATGCTGGGTCCGTTCAGCAAGGCGAGCACACGAAAATACTTCTGCCCGGCCTTGGGCTGCTCAAACCAGAAATGCGTGAAGTCAGGAAATTCCTCCGGCTTGCCGCCGATGGTGTTGACAGCCACGGCGCGGGCACTGATGCCGTACCCCAGTTCCGTCGTCACCGCCCGGAAGTAGCTGGCGCCCATGAAGACCATGAACTCGAACCGCTTGTTGAGCAGTGAGTGTGGAGCCAGAACCCGGAAGCCCGAGTAGCCTTCGGGTTTTTTGAAACCTTCAGGCAGCTTCAGGTTGCCGTAGTCAAAGAGGCCCGGGTCAAAAGGCACCGGAGTCGTGGTGACGCCGTTCACATTGAAGAAACCCACGGGCTTCTTGAACATCCAGCCCGGGTGGAAAAACTGCACGCGGTAGGCTTCCTGATTCTCGCCGTAGAGGGACTTGTCCTCCAGGAAGCGGATCTGCCGGTGCCCGTCGTATTTGAGTCCCTCGAAAAACGGATCCAACTGCTGGGAGGGCGCCTGGTACGGCTTCTGGGCGACCTGCGCCGCCAGCTTTTGCAGCGACTCAAAATCAGTCACGTCTGTCAGGGTCAGGTCCGCCGCGTGAGTGGTAAGACAGACGGCAGTGCAGAGAGACAGGACTAAAGATCCTGAGATACGAGAGGCAATCATAGAAGGGTGCACGGAAGCGCTGCTAGAATGCGCTCTGGCTTCTGGCAGTCAACAGGGGATGCAACTTCTCAATCTTCGACACCGAGGCTGGCTTTCAGCCTTTCGAGCTGGGTCTTCAGCAGTTGGATCTCGATCTCCATGCGCTGTTTCCATTCCTGGTCTTCCGCACTCAGCTGCGATGCGGAGGCCGGAACAATGATCTCCTCCTGGGGTGCGATGCCACTTGGCTCACCCGTCAAAAGCTGGGCATAAAGGGCCACGCGCCGCCCTGGGCCAGCGGGCAGGCAGGCCACCACCGGCCCTTCCGGATAGCTGATCAGCCCCGTCAGTTCTGCCTCCACGCTCTCCAAATCCGGGAAGGTCTGCAAACGTTCCGTGCGCTGACGCAGTTCCCCCACCGTCTGCGCTCCCCGCAGGAGCAGCACGGTCAGCAGGGAGATGCCAGGCTTTTCCAACCGGGGCAGCTTGCCCTTCACATTGTGGCGGAATTTCTGCACCCGCGCCCCCGCCACCGTCACCTGGAAGACCCAGCCGCGTGTTTTCAGGCCTTCCAGCGCACGCTGTACCGTGCCCTCGTCCAGGCTCATCACGGGATCCCGGTTGGTGGACTGGTTGCAGGCGGAAACCAGGGCATTCAGCGTCAGCGGATAGTAGTCTGGCAGGGTGATCTCTTTTTCGATCAGGCAGCCGATGATGCGGGCCTCAAGGGCCGAAAGTTGGATTGCGGAGGCTGGGGCGGTGTCTTCCATGCGGAGGCAAAGGTGGATGGCAATCTGCCAAGCTGCAAGGCTGCGGGGCGCATCCGAAGAATTTCCCTTTGCACCTCAGCGGCGTATCCCGCATACATCCGGTTCCCCGTTTCTTTTAAAACCCACCTGTTCACGCCATGCCCACCTACGACTACGAATGCCAGACCTGCGGACACCAGTTCGAGGCACGCCAGTCCATGAAAGACCCGCACCTCACCGACTGCCCGGTGGAGGCATGTGCCGGCCCGGTGAAGCGCAAGATCGGTCTGGGCTCCGGACTCATCTTCAAAGGCAGCGGTTTCTACATCACGGATTACCGCAGCGATTCCTACAAGGCCGCGGCCAAGAAAGACTCGGCAGGATCATCCCCTCCTCCCCCCAGCACGCCGGCGAAATCTTAGCCGCCGTTAGCGCCACTGGATCTCATTCGTCAGCATCCGGTCATCATCAAAAAGGAAGCGCCCGAGAAAGTGCTTCTTTTCAATGAGCAATTCCGCCAGCCAAAAGCGGTCATCGGCCCACATTTCATCAAAAGGCAGCTCCTTGAGCGAAGTCCACAGCGGCACCGCCTCAGGTGTTTCATAGGCTTCCCCTTCCCACTCCGTGGCGCGGAAGACATCCACGTGGAGAGCCAGACCATCCACAAACTGGAACCACAGCTCCCCATGCTTCACGGGGCTCAAGGCTGTGACTCCCAGTTCTTCCTGGGTCTCCCGGATTGCACACTCGGCGGAGGTTTCACCGGGGTCCATCTTGCCCCCTGGGCCATTGATCTTGCCTGCCCCCAGGCCGCGCTTTTTTCGGATCAGCAGCACCTGGTCCCCAGCTTCGTCCACGATGAACATGAGGGTGGCACGGATGCCGGGTTGCCAATGGGTCCAGTCAGGGGTCATAAGGGAGCGCGGAGGATGGCACGATGCAGAAAGAATGCCACTGCGATCCGCACAGCACCACCACCCTTACGCAAAGACGAGACAGGGATGATCAGAGGCTGATGATGGTCTGGATGACATGGGCACCGCCTGGGGGCACCGTCACCGCCGCTTCCCCTGCATTGGCCGCCTCCACACACAAAAACTGGTGGTAGGCTTCATCCGGCAGATCCCCGAGACGTTTGGATTTCTCGATCCAGGGATTCCACACCACGGTGGTGCCACTGCCGTTTTTTTCCACGGTCAACTTCCGGCCCAAAGCCGGATCCTCCACCACCACGGTTCCGCCACTGAAGTACTGGCGGTCCACTTCCTGATCAAAGGTGATGTCACCCGTCTGATGCCGCAGCGTGCGTTCACCCACGGTGTCCAGGTAGGTGGTCTCGGCCAGCCCTTTGACCGTGACTTGGGCGATATCGCCCACCGTCAGGTAAGTGTGCAAGGCCTCGGCCACGGCAAACTCGGAACCGCTCTTGTTGATGGTCTGCAGGGAGACATCCAGCTTCGCCCCAAGGATCACGGTGAGATGGGCTTCAAACTCAAAGGGCCAGAGTTCATGGGTCGCGGCATCGCTGCACAGCACAAAGGACATCTTCACACCTTCCTCAGATTCACTGGCCTCCATCAGCGTCCAGGGCCGGTTGCGCGCAAAACCGTGCATGGGTTTGCTGGCATCGGAAGGATGCGCATTGAACCACGGCCAGCATACCGGGATGCCCCCGCGGATGGGTTTGCCCGGCTCCAGAACGGCCTCGGGGCTGAGATACAGCACGGGGGAGTGGCCCGTCGGCGTCCACTCCATGACATGGGCCCCATTGAGCGCCACGCGGGCGGTGCAGGTGGCATGATTGACCGTGAAGGTGGGATAGCCGGGGATGGCTTCGCTGAGCGTGATGGAGGCAGGCAGGGACATGGCAGGCGGGGCTTAGAGGTAACGTTCGAGGATCGGCTTCAGATTGGCGGTCACCGCTTCCGGCCACAGTTTGCGGTCGGTCATGATGGCACCGTCCAGGGCATGGTGCTCAGGCCAGGAGGCCTCCAGAGGAATGCGGGGGATGACCGTGGCGATCACCGCCTTGGCCATCGCCGCATTGGCGGAGACATGGGCCATCACCGCCTCCGCCGTGACGTGGGCTTCGTCTGTCTTCCAGCAGTCGTAGTCCGTGATCATGGCGAGCGTGGCCAGAGAGATTTCGGCTTCGCGGGCCAGTTTGGCCTCAGGTAAATTCGTCATGCCGATGACATCGAAGCCGAGCTGACGATTGGCATTGGACTCCGCCCGTGTCGAAAAGGCCGGCCCGTCCATGTTCACGTAGGTGCCGCCATTGTGTACGCAGGCCCCTGCGGCCGCAGCCTCCTCCGCCAGCAGGTTGCGCAGCCCGGTGCTGATGGGATCCGCAAACGCCACATGCGCCACCAGCCCGTTGCCAAAAAAGGTGTGGTGCTCGCGACGGCTCGTTCGGTCATAGAACTGATCCGGCAGCACCACATCGCGTGGGCGGTATTCTTCCTTCAGGCTGCCCACGGCGGTAACGGCGATGATCCAGCGGACGTTCAGGGAACGCATCGCCCAAATATTGGCCCGGTGATTCAGTTCCGTGGGCAGGATGCGGTGGCCCTTCGCATGGCGCGGCAGGAAAAACATGCGCCGCCCTGCATACGTCCCACTCACGATCTTGTCCGAAGGCGCGCCATAGGGGGTGGAGACCTCGATCTCTTCACGGCCATCGAAGCCTTCGATGTCATACAAACCGGAACCGCCGATGATGCCGATTGCTGGGGGAAACTCGTCTGCCATGCCGCATCATAGGGTCAGGCACGCCGCATTCAAGGGACGCGAATGAAAACACGCCGTTTCATCGGCGAGAGATTTGCTCTAGGTTTCCCCATGTCGCTTCCGGACCTGCCCATTGCCACGCCCTCCCTGCTGTTTCCGGCCATCTCCCTGCTCATGCTGGCCTACACCAACCGCTTTCTGGCCCTGGCCACCATCGTGCGAAACCTGCATGCCTCCTGGCGCCAAACTCACGATCCGCTGCTGGAGGCTCAGATCACCAATCTGCGCCGCCGCCTTGTCCTGATCCGGAACATGCAGGCCGCTGGCGTCATCAGCCTAATCGCCTGCACCGTCAGCACCGCCTTTCTTTTCATCAGCCACCAGCCTGGGGGCCAGTTCTTCTTTGCCATCAGCCTGGTGTTCATGATCCTGTCCCTCAGCCTGACCCTGAACGAAGTGGTGATTTCAGGCCGTGCCCTGGACATGCAACTCAGTGACATGGAGCCTAAAAAGTAAGGCTCCGGGAAGCGAAAGCGCGGATTTACCTTGCCCCACTTATTGGCATTCATTAAAAGCACCGCTTAATTCCCGCGCATAAAATGGAAAAATCCACTCAAATCAAGATTGTCGCCGTCATTGCCCTCCTCGCAGGCCCCTTCTTTGCCTACAATGGTTACCAGGAAAAAGAACGCCTGGCCAAAATCGAAAAGGAAGGCGTCACGGTGGACGGGACCATCGAAGGCGGAGCCTCCGAACCCAGCGGCAAGCGCTCCCGCAGCTACAATTTTGATGTCTCCTTCACACCTCAGGGCGGTCCCGCCATCACCAAGAGCTTCCCGGTGACCTCCAGCTTCTTTTCCTCACGCACCCATGAAAGCACCATCACGGACCCTGCCGTGAAAGTTCGCTACCTGACCGCCGATGTCGAAAACAGCGCCATCATTGTCGGCGGCTCCAAAGACACGACGGTCAACCTCATGGTGGGCATCGGTGCCTTTGCCGCAGGCCTCATCACTCTCCTGGTGATGATGTTCATGCGCAAAAGCTAGGCGCTCAGACCAGCGCCGCATTCACGTCCAGCGAGACAAAGTGCAGCAGCTCGTCCGTGCTCATGTCCATGAGCGCGGACTCCGCACTCCCATCCTGAGACAGCAGGGCCTCCGACAGCGCCATCTTCTTTTCTAACAGGGCGTCAATCCGCTGCTCAATGGTGCCCTGGCAGATGAACTTGTGGACGAGCACATTCTTTTTCTGGCCGATGCGGAAGGCGCGATCCGTGGCCTGATTTTCGATGGCCGGATTCCACCAGCGGTCAAAATGAATGACGTGGCTGGCTGCCGTGAGCGTGAGGCCCGTACCGCCCGCCTTGACACTGATAACCATGAAGGGCGGCCCGTCCGGCTGCTGAAAGGACTCCACCAGCTGCGGCCGTTTTTTCACCGGCGTGCCACCATGCAACACGAGGCCTTCGCGGCCGAACACCTTGGCCAGAAAGCGCGCGAGGGGATCGCAGGTTTCCTGAAACTGGGTGAAGATGAGGGCACGCTCCCGGCGCTCGGCGATCTGGCTGCAGATCTCTCCGAGCCTCGCAAACTTTCCGCTGTCCTCAGTGCCCCACGCACCATCGCCGTTCCAGTGGCTGGGATGGTTGCACACCTGCTTGAACTGAATGAGGAAACTCAGCACCAGCCCCTGGCGCTTGATCGGGTCCATCGTGGTATCCCTCATCAGCTTGGCCATCTGGTCCACCAGCTTGGCATAGATCGTTGTCTGCCTTTTGGTTAGGCCGCACCACGCCTTTACCTCGATCTTTTCCGGGAGGTCGCTGATGATGCTCCTGTCCGTCTTCATGCGGCGCAGGATGTAAGGCTGCACCACACGCCGCAGCGGGGCGTAGCCTTCGCGCCCCGTGGCGCACTGTTTCACCACTTCGGCAAAGACCGAGGCAGGCCCCAGCAGACCGGGATTGAGGAAATCAAACAGGCTCCACAGATCCCCCGGGCGGTTTTCCACCGGCGTGCCCGTGAGCGCGATCCGTGCCGTGGCCTGCAGCCGTTTCACCGCCTGGGTGCTGCCGCTGGCCGGGTTCTTGATGGCCTGCGCCTCATCCAGGATGACGAGGCTCCAGGGATTCGCCTGCCAGCTCTCCGTCCTTTGCAAAAAGGTGTAGGTCGTAAGCATGACATCGCAGCCGCTCAGCATCGCCGCGGGCTGGCTGGCCAGGCGTTGCAGATCCGTCCGCTCCAGGGCCGAAGGATGCGCAATGAGCAGCTTCAGATCCGGCGCAAACTTGGCGATTTCCGCCTTCCAGTTGCCAATCAACGAGGCGGGCACCACCAGCAAAGTCGGCTCTTTCGCCTGCCCCTGACGCAGCAGCAGGAGGGCGATGACCTGCACGGTTTTCCCCAGGCCCATGTCATCGGCCAGACACGCCCCTAACCCCAAGCGTGTCATGAAATGCAGCCACGCCAGCCCCTTTTGCTGATAGGGCCGCAAGGTGGCGCGCAGATTCTCTGGCGGCTCTACCTGGGCCGGGTCCATCATCTTTTCCAGCACCTCCGCTAGGCCCTTGCCCGCCACGATGTCCGACCAGTCATGCAGCGTTTCCGCTGCCGCCCCTTCCTCCGCCGCCGTTTTCGGCACATACCTGGCCAGCAGACGCATGCCGTCCAGGAAGCCGATGAGCCCCTCCCCCACCGCATTCTGCACCCGGCTCCAGTGATCCAGCACCTGCTGCAGCTTGGCCCCATGCACCTCCACCCATTGCCCGCGCAGGGAGACGAGGCCCGTCTCTGCGCTCAGCAGCTTTTCCCACTCGGCTTCGGTGAGCGGGCTGCCTTCCAGCGTGGCTTCGGCCCTGAAGGACAGCATGGCCCCGGCATGGAGCTTGCCCTCCTGCGGAGCATCGATGGTGACCTGCACCGTGGGCCGCGTCCCCTTCCCCTCACGCCACCAGTTCGGCAGTTTGACGACGATGCCGCTCTCCTGAAAAAGGTGACTGTCGCGCAGCCAGCGGTAGGCCTCCGCAGGGTCCAGCGCCAGGGGTTGGAACAGCCGCCGCGTCTCCAGCCACTCGCGCAGCAGCGCACTCTGGGCCGCAGCCAGCCGAACCGGCTCCAGCAGGGCCTGCATCGCAGCCTGATCCTTCTGCCCCGCATACATCTGCAGCGCCCGCGCCAGCGGCAGATGCTGCACCTGGCCGCTGGCGCTCAGCTTTTCCGTAAAGGTGGCCAGAAAGGCAAAGGGGCGCTGGGGATCCGTCTTGTTTTCCGCCAGGTGAAAGGTCACGCGCCCCACCAGATGCCAGGCCGCATTGGCCGCCTGCAGCCACCCTTCCAGACCGCCCGGATGCCCAGCGATCTTTTGTGCCACCTGCCCTGCCATGGCCTGCCACCAGCGCTCCAGGACCGCCGGCGAGAGATGCTCCGCCCCCGGAAAAGGCGGCGCAGTGGCCAGCCAGCTCTGCCCCTCCGCCTCCGTGGGCAGCGCCACCAGGCCCAGATCGCGGGTCTGGCACAGGCGTGTTAAAAACGGTCGCGCCCACCCCCGCAGCCACCGCCAGGGCGCATCCAGATCTGCCAGCAGCAGCTCCGTGCCGAGGCCGATGAAAAGTGCCCCTGGCCCCTCGCGGACGAGCTCGCCCAACCGCCGCGCCTCCGCAGTCCCACGCTCCCCCTCCGTGAGGAGAAGTCCGTCAGGCGTGAGCACCGGTTGCAGCATGGCTGCCTAGTGCCCGAGAAAAGACCGATGGGCAACCCTGGAGCTCACCCGCCTTGCCATCCCTCACTCGCCCCACACTTTCGGCACCACATAGTTCTTCGGCTGCGGGCCACCCTTCGGCGGCAGGGCCTGGGCGGCGAACTCCGCCAGCTTCGCTTTCAGCTCGGCCACCTTCTCAGCCTGGCTCGCGGCCAGATTCGTCTTTTCATTCGGATCCTCGGCCAGGTTAAACAGCTCCACAGCGGTCGAGGCGGAGGCTTTCTTTTTCTTCTTCGCTTTCGGCCCTTCATCCGAGTCACCTGCCCCGCCATTCAGCACCAGCTTCCAGTCGCCCATACGAACAGCCCCATTGTTAGGCGCGGTGTTGTACAAAATGGCCTCATGCGGAGAGGCCGCCCCTTCCGTGATGGCAGGCCAGGCATCGCGACCATCCAGCGGGTCTTTCTGCTCCAGGGAAGCCCCGGCCAGCTTCAGCAAAGTCGGGTACCAGTCCACCATGTGCAGCGGGGCCTTCACCACACTGCCTTCCTGGATCTTCCCCTGCCACGTGGCAAACGCCACCACCCGCGTGCCGCCTTCATAGAGCGTGGCCTTGCCCGCACGCAGCGGCCCGTTGTCCGTGATGGTGCCCGGGCTGGGGCCGCCATTGTCGCTGGAAAAAACGAACAGCGTCTTGTCGCGGATGCCCGCCTCATCCACCGCCGCAGTGATCTTGCCCACGGCCTCATCCATGCACGCCAGCATCCCTGCATAGATCGCCCGGTTCCCCTTCAGGTGCGCATACGGTTTCACATACTCGTCCGGCACCTGCCAGGGGCTGTGCACCGCATTGAAAGGCACGTAGAGAAAGAGCGGCTTCGACTTGTCCCGCTCGCGGATCACCCGCGCCGCCTCATCGCCCAGCAGGTGCGTGGAGTACCCCTCGTCATCGCTGCGCCGGTCATTGCGATGCCAGTCATGCCCGCCATCCCGCTCCAGCTTAAAGTAATCAATCGCCCCATTGTAGTGGCCATACTGCTGGTCAAACCCGCGCCGGGTCGGCAGGTAATCCCTCGTCACAAAACCCAGGTGCCACTTGCCCACGATCGCCGTCTGGTAGCCCGCCTCCTTCAGCGCCTGCGGCAAAACACGCTCCGTCAGCGGCAGCCCATAGTCCGCCCACGGCCGCACCACGCCCACCTGCAGACCGTGCCGCATCGGGTAGCGCCCCGTCATCAGCGCCGCCCGCGTCGGGCTGCACACCGGCTGCACATAAAACTGGTCCAAAACCGCGCCCGCCTTTGCCAGCTTGTCCAGATGCGGCGTCGCGATCTCCTTCCCGCCCATGAACCCGCAATCCGCCCGCCCCAGGTCATCGGCCAGGAGGAAGATAATGTTTGGTTTTGAGGACTCAGCTGCTTCGGCGGGCAAAGCGGTGAACAGGAGCAGCAGGGCGGACAGGCAGGGGGGTAGCTTCATAGCCACGCGGAAACGAAGCCTGACAGCGGCAGCTTTCGCCTCACTGGAGCTACTTTTTCTGAAACGTCAGGGACAGCTTTCCCGCCACGCTTGACAGGAAGAGACGCCCGTCCTCAAGACGGCTGTTTTCAGGCAGTGTGGATTGGGCCAGCCAGTCTGGGGGCAGCAGCAGAGTGACACCTTTGACCGGGTGTGGAGCCGTCACGTCCAGGGTGATCCGTCCTCCGCTCTCAATGATGTCCAACTCCAGCTTTTCACGGGCACTCCACCAATCGCCATACTGCTGGAGGGTGCCGATCCAGGCCAGGGACTTCAAACGGGGAATGATCTGCTCAAAGAAACGGAATTTGTGATCCAGCACGTTCGGGTGGCTCAGCACGGTGAAGCTGCCACCATATCGCGCCAGCCTTTCGGCCAGCACCATCGCTTCATTGACCCGCTGATCCATCTTGGGCTCGTGTTCATCCTCCACCGCCACGGGAAACTCATAGACGGACGTGGCGGCAGCGTATTGACGGTCAAAAGTCTTGCGGTAGGGCAGGTAGGTCATCACATTGGCACCAGTCACCGACGAAGAATAGGCGTAGCCAGTGGCCTCCAAAGCCTGGGGCAGGCTTTCAGGGCAGGCGAGGTAACCCGGCCGGAATGAGCACACCTCACCACCCACCACCTTTTCCAGCAGGAACTTGCTGACCTGAAGCTCGCCCAAAATGGTGGCTTTGCGGGTGTCACGCAGGTTGTGTACCCGTGGTTGATAACCGGGATAACGCTCCGTACCGTCGCCCAGCGGCAGAGTCGCAAAGACATCCGTATGGGAAACCGAATGACTGGCTATCTCCATCCCGGTCTGCTGCAGCATGCGGAGCAGCCCCACCGATTCATCATTGAAAAAACCGCTGTCGAAGTAGTCGCGGTAGTACTTGGCCTGCACAAAAAAAGTCGCAGGCACTCCGTTCTTCACCAGCAGATCCTGGTAGGCTTTCAGGTGGCCCACCGACTTTGCATAATCAATGTCAAAGGAGAGGATGGCGGCGACACGCTTATCCTCAGGCACTGTATCCACCGTCACAGCCAGCGGCTCGTACTTCCGGTAAAGGCTCCGCAAGAGCCGCAACCATACATCCACGGAGGGTTCATAGTCATTCACATAACTGCGTGAGGCTTCATCATCGCGGTCATTCTGACATTTCAGGATGTAGAAGCCGAGATCAAAACCCAGCGCCATGGCCAGCCCTCCGCCAGGGTGCTGTTTGGCGATCCAGGCGGCTGTACCATCCTGGTAGGTGGCGATGACCTGCTGGGGCTCCAGGTAGTGCTGGGTACCGATCCAGCTGTCGGGCCGTTCGGGATTGCCCAGGCGCACCGTGCGTTCGCGTTCGTGATCCAGTTCCCCGGTGAGGGCCTGGCCGGGCGTAAAGTTCACCTCGTAGTGCTGCCGGGTCTCCTGTATACCGGCAAAGCCGAACAGATCTTTGAGGTCTTCATTCAGCACCTGGGTGGCCAGGAGGCAGCCTCCCTCCGCCACATGACGGCGCAGGATTTCCTGCTGTTCATGATTCAGGTATTTGCCGGAGATCATTGGATACACCAGCACCACCTGATGCCGGGCGGCGCGGGCAGCATTGGTGGTGAAGATGTACGGAATGCCCATCGTCTCCAACGCCTGCTGAATGCCCACCCAGGCAGATTCAGGATCGGTCAGCAGCACTGCCAGCCGGCTTTCCCTGCCTGCCTCTGCATTTTTCCAGGCCTCTTTGGCAGCGGTGGGGGCCTCTTCAGACACCTTGCTGATCTCGGCGGGCCCTTCCAGCCCATCCAGCACCTCATAGGTATCCTGCGGGAACCCCTGGTAGAGCACGAAAGCCAGGCCTAACAGGCAGACCGGCAGCAGGAAGAGGAGACCTTTTCTCATAATTCTAATCATCCCGAGCATGGGACAAGGTTCAAGCTGCAGACGACAGGGGCGCACATCTCAGATCCCGCGCCCGGTTTTCCCGCAAATTCCGCCCATCCATCCCCCCACCTCTCCATTCGACAATCCCGCCGAACCGATTATTCTCCGCGCTCCCCTTTCCCCTAACATGAAAAAGAAAATCGTCCTCGCTTATTCCGGCGGCCTCGACACCTCCGTCCTGCTCTCCTGGATCAAAGAAACCTATGATGCCGAAGTCATCGCCTTCTGCGCCAACATCGGTCAGGACGACGAACTGAAAGGCCTGAACGCCAAAGCCAAAAAGACCGGCGCTCTGAAAATCTATGTGGACGACCTCCAGGAAGAGTTCGCCAAGGACTTCATCTTCCCCATGATGCAGGCCGGGGCCATCTATGAAGGCCAGTACTTCCTCGGCACCTCCATCGCCCGCCCCCTCATCGCCAAGCGCATGGTCGAAATCGCCAAGCTCGAGGGCGCCACCGCCATCGGCCACGGCGCCACCGGCAAAGGCAACGACCAGGTCCGCTTCGAGCTCACCACCGCCGCCCTCGCCCCCGACCTCGAAATCATCGCCCCCTGGCGTGACGAGCGTTTCCGCACCCAGTTCCCTGGCCGTGCCGAAATGATCGCCTACTGCGAAGAGAAAAAGATCCCCATCCAAGCCAGCGCCAAAAAGCCCTTCTCCATGGACCGCAACCTCCTGCACATCAGCTACGAGGCCGGCATCCTTGAGGATCCCTGGTTCAACGCCGGCGACGTGAAGTATCGCGACTACTTCACCACCCTCTCCGTCTTCCCTGAAGACGCCCCCGACAAGTCCGAGTACGTCGTGCTCGACTTCGACAAAGGCAACTGCGTCGCCGTCAACAGCAAGCCCATGAACCCCCTCCAGGTCATGAAGGCCCTCAACAAGCTCGGCGGCAAACACGGCGTGGGCCGCGTGGACATGGTGGAAAACCGCTTCGTCGGCATGAAAAGCCGCGGTGTCTATGAAACCCCCGGCGGCGCCATCCTCCACTTCGCCCATCGCCAGATCGAGTCCCTCACCATGGACCGCGAAGTCATGCACCTGCGCGACAGCCTCATCCCTGAGTACGCCAAGCTCGTCTACAACGGCTTCTGGTACGCGCCCGAGCGCCTCGCCCTCCAGGCCCTCGTCACCGAGAGCCAAAAGAACGTCTCCGGCACCGTCCGTGTGAAGCTGTATAAAGGTGGCATCCACGCCGCCGGCCGCCAGAGCCAGTTCAGCATGTACAACCCCCACATCGCCACCATGGAAGCCGACCCGACGAAGGCCTACAACCAAGACGACGCCACCGGCTTCATCCGGCTTAACGGGCTGCGTCTTCGCGTCAATTCGCAGGTCAACGGCGCGAAAAATATTGGAGGTTAATCCATTCGATCATCAATTCCTTGTGAGCCCATCGCGCTCGGAAGTTAACCCAGGATTCACAGAATCCTGGGTTAACTGTTTTAAGCCCTCACCCGAAGCCCAACGGGCTTCCGCACCACAGCAAAGGGTTCGCAGAACCCTGGATTAACGGTCGCATATCCGAGAGGCCGTGGAACCCTGAAAGGGTTCCGTCCACTCACTGAGCCCTATCCATTTCGGATCCTCTGAACCATAGCCAAACCTCGCCATGCACCCCATCCTTGCGTCTGATTTCACTGGCCTGCTAGAATTCATCGTTTGGTTCTGGGTCCACGTTGGACTTGCATTAGCAGCGTTAATTTATCTGACCATCATAAAAAAGATGCCATGCCTGCGGATATCAGCAAACCCCAGTCCAGTGGCCACCTAACCACTGATGCAAGGCCCAAGAATGAGCTACTAACAACAAAGGCTATTGTTGAATATGCTCTCTCCAACTTTCAAAGTGGTCAGCGTGATAACGCCTTTCACAGCCTGATTGAGGCAGGACCTAACATCATTCCTGAACTCATCAATCTTTACGAGAAAACCACTGACATAGACATCCAGGTTCTCACAATCGAGGTGACTTCAGAGTTTCGCCTGTCCACTTCATTGAATTTTCTGAAGCACGCCCTTCGTCAGGAAAACCCAAAAATTTGGAAGCGTGCGCTGAACGGTCTCGCCATGGTCGGATCCATACAAGTCATCGAAGCTCTGGATCATGTGCTGGCCTCCGACTGTGATGCAGAGAAACGTGCTTGGATTGAGGAAGTAATGTCCGACATAAGCGCCAGGCTCAAAGCAGAGGTAGGATGAAGAGTCAATCAGCGTCCAGTCCAAGCCCGGCAGTCATGAAATATTGCCGCTCACTAATCCTTGTTTTAGACACTCATCCCAACCATTTACACTATGGGTCATATCGTTACAGGCATTATTGCAGGAACCGAGGTAGCCAGGCACATGATCGAAGGCAGAAGCTTTGCAGCGGCGGATTTAACGGACGGTTTTCAGCTGGTTCCGTTGGACGATGATGATTTGGACGCGATTGGTTTTCCATTCACTGAGGCAGCTGATGGGTTCACTCACTTCAGTCCCAATTTGAGCCGTTTCCTTTGCGAACAGTCTTCGCATGGCCCGCTGGTTTATCTGGAGACGGAGTATTTCGGCGGCATGGGCACTCAGGCCGCAGTGGCCTTTATCGATGGGTCGCCCATGGATTCAACATTGCTTACAGGGGACGATGCTATCAACAGGGCATTGAAGGCTATCGGGGTAATTGCAGCCTCGGGGGTAGATGAGTTTGATCACCTTGGGCTTTCTCGGCACCGCTATACTTCTGTGTGGAAGGAAGTTGCACACAACTTTCCCGCCTAAATGCAGAGGTGCCTTCTGGAGGGATGCCAGCGGCGTCATCTCCAGCTTGCTCGCAGCGCAATCTGCGCGTCCATTCTAATCTGTCATGACAGACTACGCCACCATCAGCACAGAGACTTGGAAGGCTCGCCTTCCGACCGATTGGTCAGAGCGTGGCAGTGCCACAAAACACACTGTTTATTTCGAGTCCACGGACGGCGCCATGGGCGCGTATTTTTCGACTTGGTGCTTTAATGACGACCCACGTTCAATGGGCGAGATTTTAAGGTCGTTCCATCGCGTGGAGGCGGAGGCCCTTCACGCGATGAAAGACCGGGCGTGGCAGTCAATCGATGCTTGGAGCTCCGATACTGCAGGTTTGGGTGTGCTCGGAACTGACTTTCTTGACCGCCAGAATCACTATCGCATCGCGTGCCATATCATCGCCAGGATGCCCTGGGTTGTACGCTCGGCGTTTCACCATTATGATTGCACCGACTATGAAGAATCGAAGCGGTTCTTCCAGCCTATCATTGAGTCATTGCATATTCACCACGAAGAAACCTGACCGGTTGCCAGCAAGACTAAGGCCCCCTCCCCCCAGGATCGAGTCTTCACCGGCCTCTTTCCCTGGTCCCAAAACTCCTCCCAAAGATACAAACCCATCCCCATGAAATTACACCTGGTCGCAGCCGTGACGTTTGGCCTGAGCCTGCTTCAAATGGCAGGAGCCTTTGAGCCACCCCTCCCAAGCTCTGCCATTTTCAACTTCGATGACAAGAAACGATCGACCTTGGAGTCTTACAATCAAAAGCACCTCAAAGGGCACGGAGTTTATAAGAACATCCCTCTCAAGGAGGAGGACGCCAGCTTTGGCGACGAGTTGACGGTGAAGGGATTGGATGTCCTGACCGGTTATAAAACCGCCTGCGCGGCCTTCATCCCCAAGAAGTTTCAACACGCCCTGCAACTGCCCAAGAAAGACGGAGAACTGACATTCACCAAGTTCGCCGAACAGGATCCGTTTACCTCCATCACCGTGAAGGCCAAATACTTCAAAATCGATGTGTTGGAGTCGGTCGAAATCACCGTGAGTCAGGAAGGCGGGGATCACATCATCACCATTGAGATTGTTGACGGCGGCATCAGGATCCGCTGCATGTCTTCTCTGCCCTGACAGAGCCGCTGCACAAGGGCGGCGGACGAAACCTTTGCTGGACGCTTCACTCAACCGCACATGAACCGCATCCTCTTCTTTCTCGGCTCCCTGGTGCTGTCAGTCTGACTCAGCCACTAACTTTGCAAAAAGACCCATGACATCCACCGCCCCCGGAGAACTCGAAGTCCACATCTCTTTCAGCCTTCATCTCGGACCGAGATACCAAGCCGCCGGGCTCCGCATTCAGTTCCACTACAACCAGACTCCTGGCATTCATTTCAAGGTCGAGCCGCCTGAAGAGTATCGGGCCGCAATTCTCAAGGGTATTGAAGAAGGCATGGCTGCACGCTTTCCAAATTTCCCTGCCACTGGCAGCGTTTGGATCACTGAAGTCATCGCACACGAAGCCGATTCCAGTGAGCGGGCCTTCTATCAGGCCGGACGCTTGGTCATCGAACAAGCTTACTCCCTTTGCGAGTCCTCTTAGACCTACCCATGTGGGCAGCGCAATGCTCCCAGCGTCAATTCTTCCACCCCTTCGCGAGCGTCTATGCCCACTACGTCGCCATGGCAGAAAAGAAGGGGAGGACCAAGGCCGCGGTGAATGGCATCCTCCGCTGGCTGGACTGTGGAACAGATATTGTTTGATGAAAGTTGGGCACTTGCGGTCCCTGACAAGGGAACGAATGTGAGAACATGGTTCGCCAAATCACAGAGCACGAGTTCTCAGGACCAGGGCTCATTGAAGGCGCATGTCTGTTCTTCACTCCTGCCACGTTGATAACGGACCCGCCCATTGCATGGGAGTCATACATTGAGGAAGGGCTTGGACCCGTTAAACACGCTTTGTTTCAAATGTCAGACGCACAGCTTTTTGCGCTCCAGTACCTTGAACTGTCTCCACGAAATGATCTGATGACAGTTTGCGTGCGGCCGGGAGACACTGGGCTTCATGTGGATGCTGTATTGACCGAACTGCAGCTCACCAGCCTGAACCTGGGGTGGCTGGCAGATGGAGCCATCCTGCCGCCCATGCGGGTGATCCGCCAAGATGATAATGGCAGCAGATTCACGGTGGGTGATTATGCCTGCCGGGCAGATGCAGTGGCGGCCATAGCAAAACTTGAACAGGCCGTTCACAAACAAACGTACTTCATGGAACCGATATGAAAATCACCCAAAAAGTCACCCCCTTCCTCTCCTTCGACGGGCAGGCCGAGCAGGCAGCCCAGTTCTATGTCTCATTGATGCCAGACTCGCAGATTGACCGCGTGATCCGGTCGCCCATGGAGACGCCGGGCGGAGCCGTGGGCACGGTTCTCATGGTGGAGTTTACCCTGGCGGGGACCCAGTACATGGCGCTCAACACGCCCGGCTTTTCCTTCACCGAGGCCGTCTCGTTCATGATTGCCACAGACGACCAGGCCGAAACAGACCGGCTCTGGGAAGCACTGACCGCCAATGGCGGCTCAGAAGTCGCCTGCGGCTGGCTGAAGGACCGCTGGGGCGTCTTCTGGCAGGTGACGCCGACCCGCCTGTTGGAACTAGTGAGCGATCCCGACCCTGACCGCGCCCGCCGCGCGATGGAAGCCATGGTCAAGATGATCAAGATCGACATCGCCAAGATCGAGAAGGCGGCTAATGACGTGTAAGCCCTGCACGGCTCGCCACCCATCCTGATTCTCTTCACATGAGCCCCAAACACCGCATTTTCACCACCCCCTTCGCGGACGTCTATCCCCACTACGTCGCCAAGGCCGAGAAGAAGGGGCGGACCCAAGCCGAGGTGGATGCCATCATCGGCTGGCTGACTGGCTACACCCAGCCGGAGCTGGAAGCCCATTTGGAAAAGCAGACCGACTTTGAAACCTTCTTCCAGCAAGCTCCCAAAATGAACCCTTCCCGAACCCTGATCAAAGGCACCGTCTGCGGCGTCCGCGTCGAAGACATCCAGGAGCCCACCATGCGGGAAATCCGCTACCTGGACAAACTCGTCGATGAACTGGCCAAAGGAAAAGTCATGGACAAGATTTTGAGAGCTTGACCCTCCAAGGGTCGTTACAACTTAGACATTCATCCGGAAAAAATGAATCATGGCGGCGCTTCCCTTTATCCACATTCGATCCTCCAAGTTCCCGATTCTTCCTGGGGAAACTGAGAAACTGGTGAATGAAGGAACGTATGGGAAGGCGCTCGCAGAATACCTGGCCGTGCACTTGAGGGACCAAGGATACGAGGTTCCATTCACATGCTGTGAGGATTGGGGATGGTGGGTCGAGATCGTCGGCCAGCCCTTCTCACTCGGATGCTGCGTTTATGGAGCCTCTGACTCGCCAGACAGTCCTGACCTTTGTGTGAAGGTAAGCCGCGACCCCGAGCGGAAGTGGAACTTTTTCAGGTTTAAGATGATCGACACCAGCGCACGCGTGGAGAAGCTTTTCAGCGATCTGAAGGCGATCTTCAAAGCGGATCAGGAGGTGCAGGTTCTCGGTTATCCAGAGGATTTTCCCCTCTCGGAATGAGACGTCGTTGTGGCCACCCTCATTTCACCCATGCTTCGTCAGATTCAAGACAGAGGGTTTATGGGTCCGGCTTTGACTGAGGGAGCCTGCCTGTTCCATACGCCAGCGTCGCTGGAGCTCGCCCAGCCGGTTGAGTGAGAGTCATAGGTTGAAGAAGGGCTGGGGCCGGTCAAGACGACAAATCTGGCGAAGAGGCACAGCCAAAGTACTCCGGAGCTTTAGCTCGCCAAGATCCCACTTCGGATTCGACGCTTGTTTCGGCAGGTTCAGGGGACTTTCTCACTGCCCGCCCCCTCTTTCTCTGCGGCCTTCCAATCTCTGCGATGCAATTCTCCCACCGCCCCCTCCTGTCAATCATGCCAATCATGCCAATCATGCCAATCATGCCAATCATGCCAATCATGCCAATCATGCC
>JAZKER010000002.1:0-343951 GCA_040386955.1 Verrucomicrobiota bacterium | reverse complement strand
AATCCTGCAATCCTGCAATCCTGCAATCCTGTCCAAATTCCCCGCCCCCGCTCAGATTCTTTCGACGGCCAACCATCCCTTGCCAACCAGGCATCCGTAACCGATATTTACTATCATTCATAAATGGCCGATGACCGCTTCTCTTCCCCGACATTTCACCCATTCCTCCCTCCCCATCATCCACAAAAATCCCCCGATGGGGAAACCCATCCCCAACAAATCCCCATCCTAAACCTCTGATAACCAACTCATTAACCACCTAAATCCCCAAATGGGGAAAAATTCAAAAGAATCCCCACTTCCCATTGAGACTGGCCAATATTTCCAATACTATGAAACTCACCGGTCTTGCATTCTTGTTAATGGCCAGCTTCAGCACTGCGGCTGAAGACTGGAAGATTCACTGGGAAGCAGCCAAGGGAGATGTCGAATGCATCCTTCCCTACAATCCGCGACCTCTGGATCAGTTTACCCATGAAATTCCAGAGGGGCATGCCGAAGCAAATGACGACCGCAAGGGAGGCCTTGTCCCCGCTTCCGCTACAACCATCCTCCTTGGAAAGTTCAATGGACGCAAAGTGCTGTCGCTGGAGTTGCATGTCGACGGGGGCTACTACAATCGTTATTTTTTGATCTTGGCTGAAGTGGAGCCTTCTAAATACATGCCCATTTATGTTCACCAGTTTGCGAGGGGAGCCCATGGGCACGGACAACCGCAATTTGCGGCGACTCATCAGAATTTCTCTGTGTCCATCACTTCAGAAACTCATGGAACAAGTCCATCATCCGAGAGATTCAAAATCACCTGCGATTTGAAATCTCCTCCAAAAACCGAATAGGACTTCATCAATCAACCTTTCCTTCGCATTGCTCAGTAAGCGGACCTACCCACCGGGACGTGTCCACGACAGTTGATCTTGCTGCTCACGAAATTCCTTGCTTCACTGACCCCAATGAATCGAAGAACCTTTGCCTCGTATGCAATCACCGCAGCAGCATCCCTGTCATTCACGACCACTTCCACCACACTGGCGGCTGAGGCACAGGATCTGAATGCCGATGTGCTGGTCTATGGCGGTGTGCCCTGCGGCATCGCGGCGGCCATTACCGCAGCACGAGAGGGAGTGAAGGTCGTGCTCATCGAGCCGACCCAGCATGTCGGGGGACTGAGCACCAGCGGCATCAACACGGCGGAGAGCGAGCACATGCTGAAGTGGACCATCGGCGGGTTTGCCGATGAGTTTTATCGGCGGCTGGGAAAGCATTACGGCACCGACAAGCCCGAGTATTTCTTTGAGTCATCGGTCGCAGAGAAAGTGTACCTCGAGATGCTGAAAGAGGCAAAGGTGGACGTGCGATACGGCGCACCCGTGGAAACGGTGGCCAAGAACGGAACCAAGATCACCGGCCTCACATTGACCAACGGCACCAAGATCACCGCCAAGGTGTTTGTGGACTCCAGTTATGAGGGCGACCTCATGGCCCGCGCAGGCGTGAAGTATGCCGTGGGGCGCGAGTCCAAGGAGGAGTTTGGCGAGGAAGCAGCAGGCATCCGTTTTGACAAACAGCCGCGCCAGGCCCGCACGGTGGATGCCGAGGGCAAGCTGCTGCCCGGCATCAGCGCCTGGGCCAAAGACCTCAAGGAAGACGACGCGCATCGTGCGCCGATGAACTACAACTTCCGCCTCACCGTGGCGAAGGACCCCAAGCTGCAAGTGCCCATCCCGGCCCCGCAGCATTATGACGCCTCCCGCTACTCTTTGTTAGGCGGCTGGCTGCGCAACCAGACGGCGCAGAAGAAGCCGGTGAAGCTGGCCGACATCCTGGATCTCTACGGTCGGCGCAACGGTAAGTTTGAGCTGAACAACAAGCAGTCGGCCATCTTTTCCCTGGGGCACTTCGGTGGTCAGTTTGACTGGCCCGATGCCAGCCATGCACAGCGCACCCGCATCTACGAAGACCACATGGATTACACCCTCGGCCTGCTGCATTATCTGGCGCATGACGAGGCCGTGCCCGCCAATGTGCAGGCCGAAATGAAGGCACTGGGGCTGCACAAGGACGAGTTCGCCGACAACGGCCACCTGCCTTACCAGCTCTACGTGCGCGAGGCCCGGCGCATGCGCGGCGTGTACGTGATGAAGCAGCAGGACGTGCAGACCGACCTCAGAAAACCAGACAGCATCGGCATGAGCAGCCACTTCATCGACTGCCATCACGTGCAGCGTGTGGCCTTGAACGAGGACGAGTTCGTGAATGAAGGCCGCATCTGGCGCATGGGTTATGCAAACCAGATCCCCTATCGCGCCCTCACACCTCAGCCCGCCGAATGCACCAACCTCCTGGTGCCCGGAGCCGCCAGCTACACGCACGTCGCCTTCTGCACCCTGCGCCTGGAAAGCGTGTGGATGATCACCGGCCATGCCGCAGGCATCGCCTCAGCCATGGCCGCGAAAGAGGACAGCGATGTCCAAGGCGTCAATGTCACAGCCCTTCAGGAAAAGCTCCGCACCCAAAAGCAGGTCGTCGATTTCATCCCCGGCCTCCCCGAAAAGTGCGAGCACCTGAACGGACCCCCGGAATTTTGATCAATGCCCCTCGGCCTAACCAAGAATACTTCCTCGCAAGGAGCGTGGACACTTTGTCCGCAATGCTCTCCAAGTAAGGACGTTATAGGCAGCACATGAAAACCTTTCTTGTCATCGCCCTCTTCGGCGGACTGCTCGCCCAGCTCCACGCCGCAGAAACCATCGGCCCGCAGGGAAACGTCGGCTGTCTGGACCAGCCAAAGTTGGTGCATCGTCTGGAGATCACCCAGCCCGGGGTCTATGAAAACTACCGCGTGGATGCACAAGGCAAAGGTGGCAACATTGTCAAAATCACCGCCGATGACGTAGTCCTGCGCAACTGCGAGATCTTCAACAGCAGCGGCAATGGCATCGGCGTCTTTGGGAACCGGGTCATCATCGAAAACTGCCACATTCACCACCTGCTGAAAGGCACCTTTCAGAATCAGGACGATGCCCATGGCATCACGGGCCGCTGGGGAGAGGTGACCATCCGTCATTGTGAAATCTCCCACACCTCGGGCGACTGCATCCAGTTTGACCCCGACCGCGCCTCGCGCGGCCGGGTCACGGTGGAACACTGCCACCTCTGGTCCGGCCCGCTGGCCGAAGACGCCGGCGGTTTTAAAGCCGGTGAAAGCCCAGGCGAAAACGCCCTCGACACCAAGACCCCACCGGAAGGTGAACGCTGCCGCCTGACCATCCGTCACTGCTACCTGCATGGCTGGAACCAGCCCTCCCAGATCCAGAACCGCGCCGCGCTCAATCTCAAGGAACACATCGAGGCCGAGATCACCAACTGCGTCTTCGATGACAACGAAATCGCCCTCCGCGTCCGCGGTCCCGGTGGACGCGGCGATGCCCGGGTCACCGTCAAGGACTGCGCCATTTACCGTACTCAGGTGGGCATTCGGGCCGAAGATCAGATCTCCTACCTGAAGCTCCAAGGTCTCGCCTATGGCCCCGGCGTCATCACCCGCCTGGAACGCCACAACGGCAAAGACCTCCCCCATTTTGAAGACACCGCCGAAACCAAGGCCCCACCAATAGCCACGTTGCTAAAGGACGGTTTTCCCCAGAAATAGGAGTCTGCCCTGTCCTGAACAGCTCTCTCACAATCACCGTTTTAATCCCGAGGGACAGGCCCATCCTCACACCATGACCCATGCGGCAACTGCGAAGAAAGGATGCAAGCCTGCGTTCCACCGCTGGATTAGGCGTGGCTTCCTGCTTTGGGCGGCCATCGCCATGGGGTGGCTCGCCAACTCCTACCGAACTCGTGGCGTTCCTGATGCCACGCTGCAAAGCAGTCCGGCGATTTCCGTGGTTGATGGGGCGGCCATGCTGGAGTTCATGCCAACGAGGCCCGGCGGCAAGCCAGCTCTCATCTTCATTTGTGGCTCAGGTGTGTCCGCACGCGCTTATGCGCCGCTGCTTCGTCCGATCGCCGAAGCTGGATACCCTGTCTTTGTCATCAGGCTGCCGTATCGGTTTGCCCCGCTTGAATCGCACAAACAAGCGGCCCTCGAACGCGCGCGCAGCGTGATTGCGTCTCATCCGGAGATCTTGCACTGGGTCGTGTCGGGACATTCGCTGGGCGGCGCGCTGGCATGTCGCGCGGCGCAGTCTGCCCCCCAGGCTTTCTCCGCGATGGTGCTGGTTGGCACCACCCATCCGAAGCAGGAGGATTTGTCATCTCTTCCAATGGCCGTAACGAAAGTTTACGCATCGAACGACGGCGTTGCGCCGCCGGATCGGACGCTCGCCAACAAAGGATTTCTTCCGGGAGGGACTCAATGGGTGGAGATCAAGGGCGGCAACCATTCTCAGTTTGGCCACTATGGGCACCAGCTTTTGGACGGCCACGCAACCATCAGCCGTGAAGCGCAACAGGCAGCCACCCGCGCAGCATTCCTGGAGGCGCTTGCCAATGCCGCAAAATGACACCCATACCGGTTTCCATCACACCCCCTCGTGGGCCGTTTGCTGAAGGCATCTTTGCGGTATTGGTTGGATTCCCCGCGCAGGTCCCGCCGTCATGGCTGCTGCAGCGCTGAAAACGGGATCTCGGTGATTCCGAGGCTTTCCTTGCCAATGCTGTAAACGATCTGGATGCTGTGACCCAGAGTGAGGCTCTTGAAGTACTGGGGGCCACCCGAGGCGGATTTGCTCACGCCTTCGGTCACTTGGGCACGCTGGTGCAGCAGGGACCAGGTACGGTCAAAGGTGACGCCGTCCCGCGACAATGTCAGAAACATGTCGGTGCGGTCCCGGTTGCTGCCCACGATCCAGACCGAGCCATCCGGCAAGGTGCCCGCGACCGGCATGGCGGTGCCAAACAGGTTCGTGCGGATGCCCGGCGGATAGGTGTCGGCTTGAGTCTTTCGGACAGCTGCGTAATAGACTTCAGAATCCAGAAGGTTGTCCCGCAGCACGACCCACTGTCCGTCGGGCCGCTGAAACTCGGTGAGGTGCGCCAGCCCATCCTTGCCATTGGCAGCCCGTTTGAACATGCCTTCCGCGTACTTCGGATGTCCCTGCCAGGGAGCGCGCCCGCGATTGGCTTCAGCCACCACATCTTGGATCTCGGCGGGAGCCTCTTTCAGCAGCTTCGCATCCTGATAAGGAGCCCTGAGCGGAGCCAGCTTTTTGGAATGAGTCTCCGTGACTTTCAAAGACTCGGGAATGGGCGTGCCGAGAAGATAAACGGGCGAGGTCGCGGTGAGTTTTCCCTCCACAAAATCGAACTGCTGCACGAAGCTGCCCAAGAACCAGTATAAGTCCCAGCGAAAGCCACCCTTTTTGTCCAAACCGCTGCGATAATGCGCCTCAGGCACCGGCTGGCGCAGGGGGCTGTTGTGATAACGCATGTCGTCCGTCCAGCCATCGCAGGCCTGCAGGCGGCCCCGCAGGTACATCTTCCCATTCACCAGCGTCAGCTCACCATCCAGGAAAGCGCTGTCGATCGTTTCCCCGTCATTATTGGTTAGGCGACGTCTCGGCATCATGGCGGGGCCCGCCAGTTCAAACAATGTTTCATCCCCACCCCAGGAGATGCCGCCGCCGTCGGCAGCGAGGGTGCCCACCTTCGCGAGGAGCCTCTGTCCCGGTCCGTTTTCATCCTGCAGATGGTTGGTCCAATACACGATCACCCGGTTGCCATTCACCAGAAACTGCTGGTGATGATTGTAGAGGCCGTGGCGCAGGCTTTCATAGTTTCCCTGATCCGCCTGAGAGGGCTTGGGCGCATAAAGAACCGAGTGCTTCACCCCTGGCAACTCCGGCAGGCCCAAATGAGGTTTGTCGGCATCAAACGAAGGCGGCTGAACCCACACCAACGGGGGCCCTGGGGTCGCTGCTTCGCCCCATGCCGGAAGGACGAGAGGAAGTGCGGCGAGGAGCAACCTTATGGAATGATGCATGTCGGAGACCGATTTAATTTTACCGTCCGTCGTTCGATCCAAGTTTATCCACAAGAAGAATCCTCAGAAGCCCCTTTGAGCCAGGCAGATTCACTCGATCTCAATAGGCGTCAAATCCACGGTCCAACGGAGTTTGCCGGTGCCGTCTTCCATTCCTCGGCGCTTCGGCGCATTCCCGCAAAGCCCACCCACCTTTTGTCAGTCAGGTGAGCCAGCATTTGACGTATCCCAAAGATGTCGCATAAAGCGGCTCGCCCATCCCCTCATGCAGCGCTCGTTTCTCCTCCTTTCGGCCTTTGGCCTCTTTATGTCCTCCGCTTCCGCCCTCACGCTGGAGGAGATGAATCAGCGGCAGCAGCCGATGCCGACCGTGCCGGAGAAGGATTTGCCGCCTCTGAAAAACAAGCCGGAGCCGTTTCCTGGCCTGGTGAAACATGCGGGCTACGAGGCCCACACCTGGGTGCGGTTTCCGTTTGTCGAAAATCCCGGCAGCTTTGGTTTCGACCCAAAAGGCCGTTTGTTTGTGGCCGAGGCCAACCGCTTTTGGCGCGGAGTGCCGGACCTGCGTGGGGCCAATGAAATGATTCGAGGGGATTTCCTGGCGACCACGCTGGAGGACCGGACAAACCTCTACAAGACCTGGGCAGCGCGCTTTCCCACCACCTTTTTCACCAATACGGCGGATCGCCTGATCCGGCTGGAAGACCGCGATGGCAATGGCGCGGCGGATCATCGCACGCTGTTTTCAGATCGTTTTCATGAGCCCCTGGATGGCATCGGCTTTTCCGTGCTGGCGGAGGACGATGCGGTTTACTTCACCTGCATCCCGAATCTCTGGAAGCTGACAGATGAGAATGATGACGGCGTGGCGGATGCGGAGAAGGCGCTGGTGGGTGGCTTTGGCGTGCGGGTCTCCTTCATCGGGCATGATCTCCATGGCATCACCCGCGGCCCCGATGGGCGGCTGTACTTTTCCGTGGGGGATCGCGGTTACCACGTCACCACGCAGGATGGCCGGGTGCTGTCGGGCGCAGGGCGCGGGGCCATCTTTCGTTGTGAATCGGACGGGAGCGGTTTTGAGGTCTTTTGCAAAGGCCTGCGCAATCCGCAGGAGCTGGCCTTCGATGAGGCGGGCAATCTTTTCACCTTCGACAATACGGGCGACATTGGCGATCTGGCGCGCATGGTCTATGCCCTGGAGGGCAGCGATTCCGGCTGGGACATGAGCCACCAGTCTGCACACCAGTATGTGACCATGCTGGACTGGGAGGACTTTCACCCGAAGGCATCCATGTGGGTGGCGGAAAAGATGTTTGAGACCTTCAATGAAGAGCAGCCGCAGTGGGTGTATCCACCGGCCTCGCACGTGGCACGTGGCCCCTCGGGGGTGACCTTCCTGACAGGGGCTTCTTTGCCGGAAGATCTGCGCGGCAAATTCCTGCTGGCGAACTATCGAGGGGCCTCGCAGGGCTGCACGGTGCTGACCGTCGGCATAGAGCCGAAAGGAGCCGGATATGTGGCCAACTCGGAAGATGTGTTCGTAGAAGGCGTAGGCGTCACTGATGTGGAGCTGGGTTATGACGGCAGCATTTATCTGTGCGACTTTGGCGGTGGCTGGAGCATCAATACCAATGGGGCCATCGAGAAGCTGACCCCGAAGGATGCAGCCCTCAGAAAAGCAGGGGCTGAGACCCAGGTCATCTTTGCCAAGGGTCTCAAAGACGAGCCCGTGGCCAAGCTGACCGCCTATCTGGACTCTCCTGACAAAAGGCTGCGCCAAGCCGCCCAGTTTGAACTGGTGAACCGGAAGGAAACTGCCACGCTGACCGCCCTAACAGCGAATGCGGCGAAGCCGATCAAGACGCGCCTGCATGGCATCTGGGCGCTGGATCAACTGGGCCGCCAAGGCGTGGCAGTGAGCAGCACCCTGCTCAGCCTAACCAAAGATAAGGAATCCGAAATTCGCGCCCAGGCTGCCCGGACATTGGGCAGTGTGCGGGTGGTGGAAAGCCAGGAGGCCCTGCTGGCACTGCTGGAGGATGAGTCTGCGCGTGTGCGTTCCCTCGCCGCCATCGCCCTGCAGCGCGTGACCGCACCGGGGGATGCGAAGGTGACAGATGCCCTTTATGAACTGGCTGCCCGTCAAGGTGCAGGCCCGGTGGACCCCGTGCTGCGTCACTCGGTGCTGTCCGCGCTGGACGTCATCGGCAGCGTACCCGCAGCGACTGCACGCGCGAAGGCCAGCGAGCGTGAGGTGCGCCTCATGGCCTTGCTTTTCCTGCGCCGCCATCAGAGCCCGGAATGCGCCACCTTCCTGACAGACAGCGACCCACAGATCCGTCGGGAAGCCGTACGCGCCATCTATGACACCGCCGCCGTGGATGGCCCAGCAGGAGATGCCGTAGCGGCCCTGGCCCCTGAGGCCGCTGCCTTTTCCTCCACGCTCCAGCAGCGCATCGTGGCGGCGAATTATCGCCGAGGAACGGCTGAGAATGCACGCCTCCTGCTGCTCATGGTGAAAGATGCGAAACTGGATGCCACCACCCGCAGCGCTGCCCTGCATGCCCTGCGCCTGTGGGAAAAACAGATCGTCACCGATCCCGTGCTGGGCCTCTACCGTCCGTTGCCGAAAGTTGAGCGCACACTGGCCAGCTTGGGTCAGGCGATAGATGCAGATCTGCGCGAAGTGCTGGCGGGGGAACTGCCGCCTCAACTCGCCTCGCTGGCCCTGAAGCTGGCTGCTGAAACGGGTGTGCGCCTGGAGCCTAAAACGCTCCAGAGCTTTGCAGCCAACCCGGCCCTCGCCGCCGAGGTCCGGACCGCCGCCCTGGACAGCCTTGTCAATTCCGCGCCCACTGAAGCTGGCGACTTGGTGCGCCGACTGATCGCGGATGCCAGCCCCGCTGTTTCCGCCGCCGCCCTGGCGCACGGTTACACCTTGAAGCTGGATGGCCTCACCGAAATCGCCCGTCAGGCCATCACTTCGGCGCCGCTGGTCAAAGCCCGCGCTGGCATCGCCGGACTCACCGCCACCCACCCCGAGGAGGTGACGGGCCTTTGGCAAAACCGCGAGAGCAATGGCCTGCGCCGTGGCCTGTGGCTGGATGCCTTTCTGGCACTTCAAACGCTGACCACCCCGGCCACGCAGGCCCTGGTGAGCGCCCATGTGGCCAGTGCCCCCGATGCTGTGTACCGCCTCAGTGAAACCGGCGGCGAGGCCCTGCGAGGCGAGGCCGTGTTCCGCAATCAAGGCGGCTGCCTGCAATGCCACAAGGTGGGCAGCGATGGCGGTATCCAGGGCCCTGACCTCACCCAAATTGGCGAACGGCTGAAATCCGACAAGCTGGTGGAATCCCTCGTCAATCCAAATGCTGTCATCGCCCCTGGCTATGGGCTGGCCGCCATCACGATGAAAGATGGCACGCTCCTCATGGGCCGGCTGGCCAAAGAGAAAAAGGACGAGGTGGAAATCGTGGGCATGGATGGCAAAAGCTCCACGCTTTCACGATCCGCCATCGCCAGCATCGCGCCGCCCGTTTCGGCCATGCCACCTCTCGGCACTGCACTGCCACCGCGCGATCTGCGCGACCTCGTGGCCTACCTTGCCAGCCGCACCTCGGCTAACAAAAAGGGCGGCAAGGATGACGCGAGCCATGGCGATGAGAAAATCGCGAAATGAGGGGCCTGAACGAGCGCACAAATCGAAGGATGAATGGAGACTTGTGAAAAGGTTGCGCCATTCTTTTTTGTGGCGCGCCCAAAGTACACCCCCGGCCACCTGCTGGCGCAGGCAGCTACTGAAAGACCCACTCGTTAGCTGATCCTCAGACCGGCTGAAGACGGGCTATAACCGCACTTCTGTTCACCCAAGGCCGAAGCAGCTTCTCCAATCCCCACCTGCTGGCGCAGGCAGCTACGCTTAAAACGCAAAGCCGACGGTGACGTGGAGCATGCCACCGCTTTCTCCTTCCCGTTTGCCGACGTTGTGGCCGTAGTCAATGCGGATGGGACCGAAGGGGAGCTTGTAGCGTAACCCGGCACCGATGGCGGGGCGGAAATCTGAGGAGTAGTCGAAGGCGCTGCTGTTGCTGCCGCGACCGAGGCTGCCGATGTCGCCAAAGAAGGCGAGTTCGAGGTTGGGATAGATTTCGTAACTGAACTCGGCACTGGCAAAGAGGGCCGAGGTGCCGCCGAGGGGGGTGCCGCCGTTGGTCACAGGACCGAGTTCACGTTCGGCAAAGGCACGCACGCTGTTAGGCCCGCCATTGAAGACGCGGGAATCGATGGGCAGTTCCTCGGCAGCGGCACCCTGGATGCTGAGCAAGGCAGCCCCGGCGGCGAAGCGGAACTTCTTGGTGATGGGCCGGTACCAGGCACCACGAAGGTCGGTGCGCATGTAGCTGACATTGGAGCCCATGACATCCATGGTGGACTCCAGGCGGGCGCTGACAAACCAGCCTTTGCGCGGCAGGACGGGGCTGTCGCGATAGTCCAGCATCATGCTGCCGCCCAGGCTGCCGAGGGTGTAGGTGTCCGGGCCGATTTCGGCATCGGTGAGGACATCGGTCGAGACGGTGTTGGCGGAGACGCCGGCAAAGACGGAATAAGTGAAGTGCTTGCTGGCCCGACGAGAGAGCTCCAGGTTCAGGCTGGTGCCGTAGCGGGAGTATTCGAAGAGATTGAAGTTTTCCACCGCGAGCTGAATGGAGCTGGCATAACCCGAGTTAAAAATGGCGGGGTTGGTAAGCTTGAGAGAGCCGAGCGGACCTGCGGTGCTCCAGTTCAGTTCTGCAGCCAGGGTATTGCCCTGATCACGGAAATTCGTGTTGCGGTAGTTCACGCCGGCCTGGGGGCCGAGGAAGGTATCAAAGCCGAGTTCAAAGCCCAGGGTTTTGGGTTTGGTCTCCTCCCCGGTGATGCGCAGATCTGCCTGGGCGGGGCTGACGCCGGGCTGCAACTGGGGCTCCACATCGAGCCGGGCAAACATGCCTGTATCCAGCGCGCGCTTGAACATGACGTCCAGGTCCTCGGCGATGTAGTACTTGCCCTCAGCCTCGCGGAAGCCAGCGGTCAGCACGCGCTTGGAGCCCCGGCTGAAGTCTGGGTGCGGGACGATCTGCGCCACACGCACGCGCTCCCCGGGAGTCATGCGGATGACGACATCGACGGTGCCGCCTTGCTGGCCCAGCTTGTAATCGGAAACGGTGGCCGAATTCAACCAGCCGGATTCTTTGGCGATGCTGTTGAGCTGGCCTTCGATCTGCTGCACGCGTGCTTCATTGAAGGGCTCCCCAGGGGTCTGGGCAATGAGGCCACGCATCTGCTTTTCCAGCTCCACAGGGCCGCCGGCAAAGTCCACGCTGCCGAAGGTGAAGCGCGGGCCAGGTTTCACCTCCATGGTGATGTCGCGCAGGCCGTCGCTTCCGATGGCGGCCTCAGGTGTCAAAACAACTTCGGCCTGGAGATAACCTTCCGCACGGAGACGGCGCTGTACCAGTCCGGTGCCGCTCTGCAGTTCGCTCTCCACCCAGACGGGGTGGGTTTTATCGGCGCCCTCCTTTTCAATGCTGGGGCGCAGCAAGAATTTACGCAGTTCTTCCTCAGGCACGATGAGGTCGCCACGCCAGGTGATCTCCCCCACGCGTGCCTGCTGACCAGACAGGATGGTGAGGGTGATGGTATCGCCCTTGAGATCCCAGCGCACCTCTGCCTGCGGCCAGCCTTCGCGGATGAAATGCTGACGGGTGAAAAAGGCCAGGTCATCTGCCAGGGGCTCGCTGGGGCTGCTGCTGCCGGACAGGGTGAGCTGATCCTTCAGCATCGTGTCCAGGCTGTCCCAAGTCGCGGCATCAGTGCCGGAAACGGTGACGGTGACGCCGCCCTCGCGAAGGCTGAACATGGAAGCAGAGTCCTGCGCCGCCACCGAGACAGCCACGCAGCAAAGCAGGGACACAGAGAGGCAGCGGAGCCTGTCTCTGAGGGAAGATGGGCGCCGGGCCCGCTTTGCTGCATCCTCACTGCACATGCTGTGGCGTGTCGCCCTTGAACGTGCCTTTGTCAATCTGCCCCAGCATGTCAATGAAGGCATCTTCGAGCTTGCGCTCTTCGCGGTGGAAGTCGGTAACCTGGAGGCCATCAGTTATCATTCGGCGCAGGACGCCTGCCAGCGTGCCTTCTTCTGCTGATTGCACGCGCAACCGCGCGCCACGTTTGGTTTCCTCCACCACCTCGATCATGGGCGCAGTCAGGGCCCATTGGACGAGTTTGGCGGGATCTCCGGCCACCTGCACATTGACCAAGGTCTCCGCCACAGCGGCGGTGCCACGGGTCATGGACTCGGCATCGCCATGGTGAACGATGCGTCCCTTGTCAATAAACAGGAGGCTGTCGCACATTTCCCCCAGCTCGCTGAGGATGTGGGAGCTGATGAGGATGGTCTTGCCCTCCTCCGCCAGGATGCGGATGAGCTGCTTCAGCTCCACCCGCGCCTTGGGGTCCAGCCCGGCGGCGGGCTCGTCCATGATGAGGATCTGGGGATCGTGCAAAAGAGCACGTCCCAGGCACAGACGCTGGGTCTGGCCCTTGGACATTTTGTTGCTCATGCGATCAGCCAGGGGCGTGAGGTCGGTGAAGTCCATCACCTCCTGGATGCGCTTCAGCCGCTCCTGTCCCTTGTAACCGAGAGCGCGGGCGTAGAAGTCCAGGTATTCCAGCACGGTCATGTGCTCATAGGTGCCAAAACTGTCCGGCATCCAACCTAACAAACGACGCACTTTGGCCGGGTAATGGACGACATTGTGCCCGCCGATTTTCACCGTGCCCTCATTCGGGTAGTCCAGGGTGGCCAGGATGCGCATGGTGGTGGTCTTGCCCGCACCATTGGCCCCGACAAAGCCGACCACCTTGCCGTGACCGATGCTGAAGGAGACGCCCTGCACGGCCTGCAGCTTGCCAAAGGAACGCTGCAGATTGTCCACCACAATGGCGGGCTGGCTCAGGTCCATTTCAGGAACATGGGAGGCTGGCTGGTGCATGATCAGGGGGGAGGGACGCTGCCATAGACGAGGATTTTGTCCTCTTGCCACCGGATGGCGGAGAGGGTTTCCTGGGTGAAGCCGGGGGCCGATTTGGTCGTGGCAAAGAAGTGGTTAGGCAGCACGGAGGTCAGCTCCTTCATTGCAGGGATTTTGATGATCTCCGCGTGCCGCCGCCACCATTCCCCGAGTTGGCCGGGCTGCACCTTCGCCAGCTCCGCCTTTTGTCCGGTGGAGAGAGGGGATTTCAGCGACCAGACGGTGCCGTCTGGACCTGCGTAAAACATTTCCTCCAGGGTGAATCCCAGGGCAGAGACCAGGGTGGGCGGGGCATCCGGAGTGGCCCCCGGCTGAACCTCCAGACGGGCACGGGTGGAGACGGCCGCACGGATCATCTGCGCCTGCTCTGTGCGGCTCTGGAAAAAGTTTCCTCCACGGTTGGCTGCCTGCAGGGTGAGATTGACCGGCTGGGAATCATGGGTGGTTTTCAGCTTCACCCAGTCTGAGGCGGGTAGCGCCAAGGGCTCGACCAAAGCAGGTTGCTTGAGCTCAAACCCCGCCCCTAGCAGCACGCCGGTGCGGCTGGCCTGCTTTTGAGTGACATAGGCGGTGGTCTCGGCGGGCTCCACGTTGATGAACACGATGCGAGCGCCGATGCCGCCGATGCCATCCTGCAAAAGGATGATGCCCACCATCGCCAGACTGGCCCCCAGCGAGAGGAGGGGGGTGGTGAGGAAAAGGCGGTGTCTGCGGCCTGAAGGAGCCAGGATGTAAAGATTCACCGGGCCGACCAGCACACCGAACAAAACGAGGAAAACGATGACCTGCCACGAATTAAAACTACGTTTGCCCAAAGCTGCGAGCGGTCCCCAATCGGAATCCCGCGTGTGCTCAAGGCGCAGCTGTTCCAGGCGTTCCACACCTTGCCAATAACGGGCCACCGTCTCATCGGCAGGGATGCTGCGGCCGTTCCAGGTGAGGGTTTCGATCTGCCCCAGCGAAAAGGCTTTGTCATCCGCAGGCAGTCCATTGGCGGGGAGCTTCGTGACATAAAAATGCAGCCTTCCGCCTAACCGGACCCATTGCAAAAAGGCATTCCGGCTGCCGGGCCTCAGGCTCTGCCAGTCGGTATCCGTGAGCATGACGTAATCAAAGCCACTGAAGGCCAGCCAATCCTCTGGCAGATCTGCCGGGATGAAACGGCTGCCAAAAACCTGATCTCCCCTCGAGGGGCTACTGACCGCCGTTTGCTTTCTTTCCAATTCATCGTTCAGCCGGTCCAGGCTGCCATCGGCGAGGGTCTTGCTGATGGCGATGGCGGGGAAGCCGGCATTGCGGTTGCTGTAGCTGGAAAAACTGCGGACCACAGGCCCGGTGACGGAACCTGAGAAGACATGACCGGACTGGCCATAGCCGGAGCTGTCCCCGTAATCCACCGCCAGAGGGGCCAGGAAAAGGGCGGTCTGGGTGGAACGTGCCGGCACGGACAGATTCACCTCGCTGCGATGCACATTGTTATTCCGGTAGTCCTGAGTCTGGGAATTGAACTCCACATGCCAGACGGCATCACGGCCGCTGCCATTGGTCGCGACGGTGCGCAGGGGGGCGTAACCGCTGGATGGCAAGGGGTCAAACACGCTCCGGATTTCGATGCGACTCCCATCGCGCTCGTCTAGCGATTCATCCACAATTCTCTGCTGCCCCTGCGCTGGTGCCCCCATGAGCATGGCTGAGAGAAGCAGCGCGGCCTGACCGCAGGAGAAAGGGGCGGTTGCCCATTGGGGAAGGCAGCGTTTCATGCGGCCTCCTTCAGGGTGCGAGGGGTGGCGACATTCTGCACAGGCACCTCGGCCAGGATGGCCCGCACCACGCTGGCGCTGCTGCGGCCATCCATGCGGGCGGTGTAATCCAGCAGGACACGATGATTCAGGACCGCTGGGGCCAGGGCCTGCACGTCTTCAAAGCTGGCATTCGGCCGTCCATGCATGAGCGCACGGGCTTTGGCCGCTGAGGCCAAACTCAGCGCAGCACGCGGGCTGGCGCCATAACGCACGCCTTCGGCCGCTTTGGACTGCCCCGGATGCGTGGCATCCACGAGACGGGCGATGTAGTCTGCCACGACCTCCGGCAGGTAAATGCGCCGGGCGGTCTGCTGGATGTGCGCGAACTCTTCCCGAGTGGTGACCGTGGGCACGGTGGGCTCCACGCCTAACTCACGATGCAACACGATTTTGGCCAGGGTCTCCGCACTGTTGCGCAGCACCTCCAGCTTGAAGAGAAAGCGGTCCACCTGCGCCTCCGGCAGCGGGTAGGTGCCCTCGAGTTCGATGGGGTTCTGCGTGGCCAGCACGAAGAAAGGATCTGGCAGGGTGTGGGTGTGGCCCAGCACCGTCACGCGCCGCTCCTGCATGGCCTCCAGCAGGGCGGACTGCGTTTTCGGTGAGGCGCGGTTGATCTCATCCGCCAGCAGCAGGTTGGTAAAAATAGGCCCAGGCTGGAAGACGAATTCGCGCCGCCCATCCACCTCCTGTAGCACCGGATTTCCCGTGATGTCTCCGGGCAGCAGATCCGGCGTGAACTGCACGCGCCGGGTGGTGAGATTCAACGCTTTGGAAAGGCCCTTCACCAGTTCCGTTTTGCCCAGGCCCGGCAGACCTTCCAAGAGCACGTGACCGCGGGCGATGACACCGCAGAGCACCAGATCAATCAACTCACTCTGACCAAACAAAACCTCATTCAGCGCCTGGCGCAGAGCCGCGATGGGTTTCGTCGCAGACTGTAGTTCGGCATCAATCGCGTAGGGGTCAGACATCGCCCGGAGTAAAGCAGGGAGAGGGCCGCGACGTCGAGCGGAAATCTGCGGTTATTTTCTCACGGCGGCGGCCTTGCGTGCCTTAGGTTCGGGGGCCGGGGCGCGTGTCATCTCGGGGGTCACCGGGATGCCCATGCGCTGGTAGAGATCCCGCATCTTGGCCGTGGCACGCTGATGCGCTTCCAGACCGATGCGGGTCTGCTCCAGGATGGTGCGTGGGGGAGTTTCCAT
This sequence comes from Verrucomicrobiota bacterium, assembly GCA_040386955.1. GTDB lineage: Bacteria > Verrucomicrobiota > Verrucomicrobiia > Verrucomicrobiales > Verrucomicrobiaceae > Prosthecobacter. Next base: position 327,885 of record JAZKER010000002.1, on the reverse strand, counting down.
GAGATGCATCTCGTTGAACCACTGACGGGCTGTCTCCGGGGTGTCTTGAAGCGAATTCGCGATCTCCACCGAAGGAGGTTGGTCATTGTTCCACAAATGCCACTCATCGGCAAGTGGGAGATAGTCCGCAGAAGGTGGTGGTCGTGCAGAGGTGGCGTATTTTGGCCAAAGGGCACCCTTTGCGGACGGAGTTTTGCGTGCTGCGACCACCCCCTCACCTGGGCCTCTCCCGAGGGAGAGGGAACGTGTTTTGGAAGCTCGGGATGGAAGAGCGAACGAGGGTGGAGGTCTTCAGCGAACCGAGACCAAACGACATCTACACGCAGCCCGCCCCCTACTTCTTCCCCTGCCGCTGGCGCACCACTTCAAACAGAGACACACCCGTGGCCACGGAGACATTCAGGCAGGGCACCCGACCGACCATGGGGATGCGGACGAGGAAATCGCAATGTTCCCCAGTCAGGCGGCGCATGCCGTCGCCTTCAGCGCCCATGACGATGGCGGTGGGGCCTTTGAGATCCAGATCGTAGATGGACTTCGTGGTTTCATCCGCCGTGCCGACGATCCAGATGCCGAGTTTCTTCAGCTTATCCATGGCACGGGCCAGATTGGTCACACGCACGAGGGGGATGTTTTCGGCACCGCCGCAGGAGACGCGGATGACGGTATCGGAGATGGGGGCCGACTTGTCCTTGGGCATCACCACGCAGTCACAGCCCGCCGCATCGGCGGTGCGCAGGCATGCACCCAGATTGTGCGGATCCTGAATGCAGTCCAGGATGAGCACGAGCGGGTTTTCTTTCCCCTCCAGCAGCAGAGACAGGTCATCTTCATCATACACAGGCACGTGCCCCGTGGTGGGAGACGAGTGGCGGTTCTGACGGGCGACGGGTGCGGGCTTGGGCATCCCGCAGTGATGAAATGCGCTGGCCCCGGCTGCAAGGGTTTTGACGGACAATTCGCGGCCTACTGGGCCACGACGTCGTAAACCAGCAGTTTTTTGGCCTTGGGCTTCAGGATCTCATTCACCGCCTTCACGTGCGCGGGGTGTTTTTCATACACGGCCAGATCCGCCGGGGTGGCAAAGCGCATCACCAGACCTACGTCGAAGCTGTCATCCACCACCGGGCGCTCACTGGCCAACGGGGTGCCTACGCTGAGGTGCTGGATGCCGGGGATGTCCTTTTGGAAACCTTTGGCCGCAGCGATGATGGCGGCACGATCTGCGGCATCGCCCGGCTTTTTCAGCCAGAGGAGGACGACGTGCTCCACCTTGCCTTTGGCGGTGGTCTTGTGCCCCACGGGGCAACTGGTGCAGGAGGCGAGCAGGCTGAGGGCGGCAAAGGAAAAGATGGCGATGGCTTTTTGCATAGCGGTCTTTAGTCTGAGTGACCATGAAGGAAGCGTCGAGACTGTTTTTCTGCCTGTGCCTGTTTTCTGGAGCCCTCACCGCCCAGGAGGCGCAGCCCTTTGACCGGCTCACTTTTCACCACGCGCCCAAACCCCTGGCCGCCGGGGCGAAAACCAGTGACTGGCCACGCGTGCTGGGTCCCAGCGATGATGCAAGCTCCCCCGAAACCCATCTTTTAAAAACCTGGCCTGCGACCAGCTTACAGCCCGTGTGGGAAGTGACCACCGGCGAGGCCTACACCTCCCCCATCCTCAGTGGCGACTACTGCGTGATTTTCCACGCGCTGGAAAAGCAGGAAACCGTGGAGTGCCTGCACCGGGAAACCGGCCAGCGATTCTGGAGCCAGGCCTACCCCATCGAGTATCAGGACCGCTACGGCTTCGGCAATGGCCCGCGCGGCAGCCCCGTCATCGCCGATGGCGTGGTGGTGACGATGGGCGTGACGTCCCAGCTGCACGCCTATGATTTAAAGACCGGCAAGGTGCTATGGACTCACGACCTGCGGAAGGAGTACCACGTGCCGCAGGATTTCTTCGGCGCGGGCTCCTCTCCCCTCATTTTGGACGGCCTCGTCATCGTCAATGTGGGGGGCAAAGCGGAGGCGTTTGATGGCTTCGAAGACCGCCGGGATCGTGCGGCCAAACTGGCCACGAAAGGCGTCAGCGTGGCCGCTTTTGACCTAACCACAGGTCTGGTCAAATGGAAGGTGGAGGATGAATGGGGGGCCAGCTATGCCTCCCCCATCCCGGCGAAGCTGCACGGCCAGACGAAGGTGCTCATTTATGCCGGCGGGGAAAGTGATCCCGCCATCGGCGGTCTGCTGTGCATTGATCCTGCCACCGGCACCGTCCATAGCCGCTTCCCCTGGCGGGATGAGGAGTACATCCAGGCCACCGGCAGCAGCCCCGTGGCTGTGCCTGAAAAAAACCGCGCCTTCATCACCACCTGCTATCCGAAGAATCAACCGTTAGGCGGCGTGATGGTGGAATATGATGCGCAGTTTCAGGCCAAGGAAGTCTGGCAGTCCAAGAAGATCGGCGTGCACTGGATGACACCCGTTTATCACGAAGGTCATCTCTACGCGATCGATGGCGAGCGCGAAAACAACTCCCGCCTCGTCTGCGTGAATGCCGATACTGGGGCCGAGGTGTGGGAAAAGAACATTGAGTGGGAAGATGCCGCCTTTGCCGCTGCCCAGGGCCGCAGCAAACCGGTGCGCCTCAGCATCATGCGCGCCAGCCTCCTGCGTGTGGATGGCAGCTTTCTCTGCCTGGGTGAAACCGGCAGCCTGCACACGCTAAAACTTTCCCCTCAGGGGTGTGAGGAAGTCTCCCGCACACAGCTCTTTTACGCGCTGAATACCTGGAGCCTGCCGTCCCTGAGCCACGGCCTGCTTTATGTCCATCAGCAGGCGGAATCTCTGGACCGAAAAAACGGCACCCGCATCGTTTGTTATGATCTGCGAGGGGAATAGGGAGGCATCTTTGCTGCCCGGCCCAATAATTGTTCAGCCATGCGACACGCCACAGCCCCCTGGAAATCAACATTTTAGATCAATATTTAAGATCTGCCAGATTGTTCAAAAGAGCACTTGCTTGAGCATTCGCCAAAACTTCGCTATGAATGGCCTTCATGTCGTCCCCCCACGCTGAAAGTCACCTGCCTGCGACCCAGTGGACGCTGATTGCCCGACTGCGGCATGGCGATCCCCAGGACGCCAAGCGGGCGCTTGACGAGCTCATCTCCCAATACCGCTACCCCCTGTATTGCTACCTGAGGCGGCGGGGTTACCAGCACTCGGATGCCGACGACATCCTTCAGGATTTCCTGATGAAGCTGCTGCGCAACGAGAGTTTTGCCTCGGCCGATGCCTCCAAAGGCCGCCTGCGCTGCATGCTGCATGTCAGCCTGGAACGTTTTGTGATCAGTTGGGAGCGTGCCAACAAGCACCGCCGCACCGAGTTCAGCATCGAGGAAGAAGTTGTTCCTGGGGATTCTGACATTGAGCGGCGCTACCAGCACGAAAACTTTCAGGACCATGAAACGCCCGACCAGATTTTTGGCCGGAAATGGACGCTCACCCTGCTGGGTGCCGCCCTGGGCCGCGTGGGAGAAATGTACAAGGCCAGAGGCCGGGAACAGCTCTTCAAGGTACTGCGGCCCGTGATCATGGACGGCGGCAGCCTGCGCGGTGAACAGGGCCCCCTGCTGGCGGAAGCCGCTGGCATGAATTACGGGGCCTTGCGCACCGCCCTGATGCGCATGATGGCGGACTACCAGGAAGCCCTGCACCAGGAAATCCTGCAGACCGTCGAAGACCCCGCTGCCGCCAAGGAAGAATTCGCCCAGCTCCGCCAGAGCGTCTCGTAATCTCAAAGTTTGCGGGAATAAGCAATCAAGACGCTTTCTCGCACGTTTGATGAATACATCACCATGAACAAAAAAGCGTTACTTTTCATCGCCCTGTCCAGCCTCACTCTTGCCGCCTGTGCAGATGAGAAACCCAAATCCCCTGATCCTATGCCAAAACCTGAAGTCTCCCTCACCGAAGCCGACTGGAAAAAACGCCTCACCGAAGAGCAGTATGCAGTCACCCGCCAAGCTGGCACTGAGCGCCCCTTTGGTGCCATTTATGAGGAATTCGAAAAACAGGGCGAAGGCACCTACTACTGCATTTGCTGCGGGGTGGAGCTGTTCACCTCCAAGGAAAAATTCCATTCCGGCTGCGGCTGGCCTTCCTTCTACGATGCCTCCACTGCAAAAAACGTGCTGGAGCGCACCGACAACTCCCATGGCATGGCCCGAATAGAGACGCTGTGCAAACGCTGCGGTGCCCACCTGGGACATGTGTTTGAGGGCGAAAAACTTTCCGCCAACACTCCCACCAAGCGCCGCTTTTGCATCAACGGCGTGGCCCTGAACTATGTGCCCAAGGGCGGTGCAGCCCCGAAGCTGTTGGAACTGACCGACGCTGCCGTGGACAAGAAAAAGGAAGAGGTGGCCAAGGAAGCCGGCGTCGAGGTCAAGAAGCCCTGACCTCAGGCTTGCCAGCACCGGAGTTTTTCCGCTAAAATGCGGCCATGAACCGCACATTGATCCTCCGTCTGTGCCTCATCGCCGCTGCCCTCCTGCTGGCCAAAGCCGGCTGGGACCGGGTGGAGGATGACATCGGCATGATGCTGATCTACTTCGTGGCGCTGGGGGTCATTGGCGGCGTCCTGATCGTGCTTTATGTCCTGCCCCGGTTTGGCGATGCGGTGGGCACCTTGGTGTATTCTTCTGGCGAGAAAATCACCGATGGCGGTGGCCTGAAGGCGGCCGCCAAACTCGCCCAAGGTGACTATGAAGGCGCCATCGCTGAACATGAGAAGGAGCTGGCGGCCCAACCTCTGCAAACTCACCGCATTGCCGAGATCGCTAAAATCTGCGCTGAAAAACTGGGCGATCCCCAACGCGCGCGGCAGGTGCTGAAGACCCGCCTGCAGAACCCGGCCTGGCCGGAAGATGACGCCGCCTTTCTGCGATTCCGACTGGTGGACATGGAGATCCATCACTTCAAGGACCTGGCAGCCGCCCGTACATTGCTGGAGCAAATCATCACGGACTTCCCCAACACCCGTCACAGCGGCAACGCCCACCACAAAATCCATGAATTGGAACAGGCGGAGTATCACCGGACCATCGCAAAAAAAGGTGGCGCTGGACATCCGTCCTAGCCGGAGCCAACACTGAGCCTCGCGCCGCCAGACGATGTTTTCACGCTCCCGTTTTCTTTCCTGGCTGCATCTGCATCCGATGCTGGTGCTGACTGTGGCCGCAGTCGCGGGCATCCTGCTTTCAGAATGGCTGGCCTGCCGTCCCGGGGTGGGCCTGGCCGTTGCCACACTTTTGGTTTGGCTCCTTTTTTGGCGCAGGCCGACACTCTGGATGGCGCTTCCCGGGGTGCTGTTCAGCTTTGTCTTTTTGCATGCTCTCAGGCTGCAGGACACCTTTGCCCATCCGGTGCGGGAGCACCTGCTGACGCAGCCGGAACAAAAGAAGACAGCAACGGTGAGAGGCCTCCTCTATCCCTGGGTGGATGGTGCGGAGATGGATCCCGCCGCCGCACTCTGCGAAGTCAGCCAGCTACGCTGGGGCCAAGTGGGCGATTGGACGCCCCTGAAAGCTAGAATCAAGGTGCGCCTGCCTGAAGGCGTACGCCTGACCGCCCCTGGCCTCTATGAGATTGAAGGGCCTCTCACGCTGCCGGGCACACCTTCCAACCCCGGCCAGTTTGATGGCGTCACTTACTCGCTCCGCATGGGCTGCATCGCGGTGAGCCAGGCGCGGAAAGTCACCTTGGTGAAGGAGGATCCACTGGACCTCCGCTATCGTCTTCAGGATGCGGCGGAGGCTTCCCGTCAATGGATCACGCGGCAGCTCACCCAGGGCCTGGAAAATGCGCAGCCCCATGCGGGAGTGATCCTGGCGATGGCCCTGGGTGCCTCCGATGCCGCCGGGGAAGACATCGAGGATGCCTTTCGTGACAGCGGCACGCTGCATGTCTTTGCCGTTAGCGGACTGCATGTCGCCATGCTGGCGCACATCGCCTCCTTTGGCCTGCGGTGGCTGGGCAAACAGCGCATGAGCATCTTTCTCATCGTGCTGGTGTTTGCCTATGCCTTCATCACCGGCTGGCGGCCCTCCGCCGCACGCGCCGCCTTCATGACGGCCTTTGTCCTCGCGGCCCCATTGCTGAACCGGAAATCCCAGATCGCCAATACGTTGGGTGCTGCTGCCCTACTGTTGCTCGTGCTTGATACTCACCAGCTTTTCCTGCCGGGCTTTCAGCTCTCCTTCGTGGTCCTGCTGTCCATCGTCCTGGTGGCTGCCGGGCTGATGGAGCTGATCAAACCCTGGTGTGATCTGGACCCTTTCCTGCCGCCTGTCCTGGCCACCCGGATGCAGCGCTACGGTGTCCGTGGACGCACCTTTGCTGCGGCCCTGGTCTGCACCTCCCTGGCCGCCTGGGCCGGGAGCCTGCCGTTCATGATCGGCCATTTCCAGACCGTCACCCCCGTGGCGCTCATTTCGAATCTGGTGCTGGTTCCCGCCTCGGAGATCTGCCTCCTGCTGTCCTGCCTGAGCCTGCTCCTCGCCGCGACCCCCTGGAGCTGGGCCGTGGTCGCGATGAATCATCTGAATGCCGCCCTGGCCAGCGTCATGGTCACTCTGGCCAGTTGGTTTGCCAGTCTGCCTGCGGCCAATCAGACGCTGGATCTGCGCTTCGATAAAAACCCGCCTGCCGCCGAGCTCCATGTCTTGCAACTCCCCTACGGCGGAGGTGCCAGCTATCTGCGCAGCGGCGGCCACCACTGGCTGCTGGATACCGGCAATGAAAACAATTGGCGCTATGTCCTGCGCCCCTTTCTCCGTCACCAGGGAGTGGACCGCCTGGACGGCCTGGTGCTGAGCCATGCTGACATTTCCCACGTCGGGGCGGTGCCCTGGGTCATGTCTGCCCAAAAGGTCCACCAGATCCACACCAGCGTGCTCGAACCCTGGAAACCCGATCCCCCTTTTGCCAGCCTGAAAAAGCTGAGCCTCCAGGTGGCCCCAGACGGTCCGGTTTGGCGGCGTCACGGCCTCCAGGAAACCATTCCTCTGACTTCAGGCGAAGGCATGCCCGTGACAGCGAGGGTTCTGCATCCCGGCACCGACGACCTTCATGAAAAGGCCGATGACCGTGGTCTTGTGCTGCTGCTGCAGGTGGGAGGCTTTCGCATCCTCTGCCTGAATGATGCTGGCTTCATCACTGAAAAGCGGCTGCTGGAACGGCACGCCGACCTGAAGTGCGACCTCCTGGTGCGCCACCAGCACAGCGCGGATGTCTCCGGTCTCACGGAGCTCCTGCTGGCCGCCCGTCCCCAGGCCATCATCAGTTCCAACGATTCCTATCGCCCTGAAGAGGCCCTGCCGCAGCGCCTGCGAGACTTCTGCCTCGAACAGCGGCTGCCTCTTTTTGACCTCGAAGCCGATGGCAGCATCGGCATCGCTTTCCGTGAGTCCGAGGCCACGCTGAAAGCCTTCAAAAATGGCCGCTCCCTGAACCTGCGCCCGCAGGGCCAGGGAGTCACCCAGCCTTAGCGGCCCTGCAGTTTCGCAAAGGCTTCGCCGCCCTTTTTGGCCCCTTCCACATACAGGCTCATGGCATTGAAGTGACGGACAAACTCCCCGGCATCAATCTCATCCCCTTTTAACCAGAAGCCCTCTGTCTCCTGGGTCTTCAGCGCCTGCAGCGTTTTGTCTGCCGCACCCTTCGCGCGGCTGGCCCAGCTTTTCTCAGTCGTGGGAGCGGCACGTTTTGCCAGCAGCTCCTCACGCGATTTTTTCAGCGCCTCCTTCAGCCGTTCCAAGTCACGCTGCACATAGTCCAGCTTGAATCCGTAGTGAGTCGGCAGGTTGCCGTCATCATACACCAGCTCGTAAGTGTCTTTCACAAAGTAGAGCGGCTTGTTGGTCTGCAATTCATAGAACCGTGCATACTTGCCATCAGGCAGCGCGGATTTTTCATACCAGGCAAAGGCGGCCGCCATGGGTTTCAGGAACTTCTCCTCGCCCGTCACCACATAGAGCTCATGCAGTGTCTCCATGGTGCTCAGGCTTTCCCCGCCGGTCACACACGGCGGCTCGAACTTGCGCGCCCACACGGGCTCCATCTGGTGATTGTACTGCTGTGCCCAGACGGTCTGCGGTTCGGGCATCTGCGCCAGGATGAAAAAATCCCCGGCCTTTTTGGCGGAGTTCAAATAGCGCTCATCCTGGGTCAGATCATGCGCGCGCAGCAGCAGCTGGACGATCTTTTGCATGTTGCCGTCATTGAGCGTGTAAAAGCTGACGTAGTTTTCTTTGGGAAAGGTGCGCGGCCAGGTTTTTGGATAGGCGGCCTTCAGCACGGGCGTGGCGGGATCTGCGGGTTTTCCAAACTGCTGCGGCCAGGCCCCGTTGGGGTATTGAGCGCCTAACAAACTGTCCATTCCGAATTTCAGGCAATCGTGCAGCGCCTTGTCGTCCTTGCTCTCCGGCAGGCTCGCCAGTTCCAGCAGAAAGAGGAGAGCGGACTGCGTCTTGTTGTCATCCAGCGTGCTATGGAAGTTGCGCTTCCCCGGTTCCACATCCCCCGCCAGTACCTGCTGACGCAGATGGTATTTCTTCTCATAAGCGCCGGAGAAATCATACTCCGAAAGCCAGCCACCACTGGCGAGCTGGCATTCGATCAGGGCCTTCGCCGCACCCCTGGTCGCCTCGAGGAACTGCACATCCCCCGTCGCCTGATAGGCTTTCAACAGCGAGAAGCCCACCGTCGTGGTCCCAGGCGGCTGCATGGAAATGTACTCGCGGCCTTTCTTCCCTTCCACAAAGGCCATGCTGAGATCCTTGCTCCAGGCCGAAGCGTAGCCGCCATGCACCGCGAGCTTCTCCGTGTAAAACGCCGCCGCTTTTTTCATCGCCGTGGTCACCTCCGCAGGATCCGGGAGTGAATTTGCCGCCAAGGCAGAAAGTGGCAGAAGGAGACAAAGAAGGGATTTCATAAAGGTCGGGTGATGGAGCCTGAACGCCGAAGCGGCGGCGCATTCTTCACCGATGTTGCATTTATCTGGAAGATAACCCCTTACTCGTGACCGCATCTTTCAAAATGGGTTCCAAACCCTTTCGCATCGCACGTTCCGGTGGGCCAGGTGGCGGCAAGACCACCTCAGCCGATCTTTTCCGCCGCGAGATCGGCAACTCCGTCGTGCCTGAAACCGCCGCCACTCTCAGCCCAGTCCCTCGACTTTCCAGCCATCGCGGTAGGCACGTTTCACCAGCTTGTTGGCTCCTTCGTGATTGCTGATCTGGCAGGTCTCACGGTCAAACTCCAGCCACTGGCCGGGGAAGCGATCGGTGATGGTGCCGACGAGAACGCTTTCGGTTAGCGGACCGCCGTGGCTAAAATCCGCGCAGCTCTTTTTGCCCGTGAGGATGGCGTCCACCCAGTCGTGGTAGTGGTCCTGACCTTTCAGCCCTTTCGGGTATTTTTCCGCAGGGAAACTTTCCTCTGGCAGCACGAAGGGGCGCTGACCATAGGGTTTGAAAACGCTGCCCTCTGTGCCTACCCAGAAGGTGCCGGACTGGGGGAACTTCGTCAGTACCTTTGGCATCTTCACTTTGGTCATGTCCGGCTCCATGCCGCCATCATTCCAGGTGATGCGCAGGGTGTTTTCCGCCGTGTATTCACTCCCGGGGAAGTCCAGTTCCACGATGCGCTTCTCACCCCACAGGGCACCGCTGCTACCGCCATGTGTCAGCCGTGCGCGAGTGGGCGTGGTGAGTTTCAGTGCATCAAAGGTGGCATCAAAGTGATGGCAGCCCATGTCTCCCATCTCACCGCAGCCAAAGTCGAACCAGGCCCGCCAGTTCTGCGGGTGGTAGGTGTCTTTCAGGTAAGGCACCGGGTTGCGCACCCCGCACCAGAGATCCCAGTCCAGCCCTTCCGGCAGGGCATCGGCCTGCGGGCGCAACTCCGTGTTTTTGGGCCACCAGCTCAGCGGCTTGTTTTCCCACATGATGACCTCCTTCACTTTGCCGATGGCCCCGCTCTGGATGATCTGCACGGTCATGCGGGCCTCGATGCTGGAACGCCCCTGGTTGCCGAGCTGGGTGACCACACCTGCCTTTTTTGCCTCTTCCGTGATGACCCGGCACTCGTGCAGTGTGGGGGCCATGGGCTTTTGCAGATAGACGTGCTTTTTGGCCCGTAGTGCGGTCACGCAGGGGCCTGCGTGGCTGTGGTCCGGCGTGCCGACGGTCACCGCATCATATTTATCCCCCAGCTTGGCCAGCATTTCGCGCCAGTCTTTATGCTGGCTAGCATCGGGGAAAAGTTTTGCTGCCTGCGCCAGATGGGTCGCGTCCACATCGCAGATGCTGACGATTTTCACTTTTTCATGCGTGGCCACGCTCTGCATGGTCCTGCCGCCCATGCGGGCCACGCCAATGCTGGCGACCTGGAGCATGGAATTCGGCGAGGCGCTGCGCAGGATGGCAGGAAAACCGAGGGTGGAAGCGGCGGTGGTCTGGAGAAAGCGGCGACGGTTCATGGTGAACGAGCATAACGTCCCCAACAGCCCGGTTTATCGCCCACCTGTCAGGGGTCACCTTAAATCCATCGGCCAAGCCCCTCACAAACTCCGCAGCATCGTCAGCGCCTCGGCCAGTTGCTTGTGGCCTGGGCGTTCATTCAGGCGGGGGAATTTGCCGTGGATCATCACCATCTGGCCGTTCCGCGTCAGCATCAGCTTGCGGTCTTTGATCTCCACATCCGTGATGCCCGCATGGGCGGCGGCGAGGCGGATGGAGGCACAGGTGGTAAGGTTCTGCACAGCGTGGGGCAGCTTGTCGCCAAACTGATCTCGCCACTGGCTTTCCAGCTCGTCCAGTTCCTTGCGCGTCATCACCTCGCCCAGCTGGCGGTAGGCGGTGATGCGCAGCCGCGTGTCTTCCATGAAAGTGCTGGGTAAAAACGCCGGCGTAGCCCCTGGCGCGGCCTGCACCATGAGGGCCTCCGTCTGCACCAGGAAATCGGCCCGCAGCGCCACCTCGATCGGGCGCGCCACGCGTCGCCCCTGCATCTTGTTCACAGCCTGCTTCAGCATCTGGCAGTACATGTCAAAACCCACAGCGGCGATGTGGCCGCTCTGCTCCGTGCCCAGCAAATTCCCAGCCCCGCGAATCTCCAGATCACGTAGCGCGATTTTAAAACCGCTGCCGAGTCCGGCATACTGCTTGATGGCATTCACACGCTTGCGGGCATCGCCTGCCGTCACGGCATCGCGAGGCAGCAGCAGGTAAGCGTGGGCCTGCTGGCCGCCACGGCCCACACGGCCACGGAGCTGATACAGATCCGCCAGCCCAAAGCGGTCCGCGCGGTCAATGATGATGGTGTTCGCATTCGGGATGTCCACACCGCTCTCGATGATGGTGGTACACACCAGCACATCCGCGCGACCGTCCACAAAAGTGTGCATCACATCCTCCAGCAGTTCCTCATCCATCTGCCCGTGGCCGATGATCACCTTCGCGCGAGGGCATAGCTCGCGGATGCGCTGCGCCACTTTCTCGATGGTCATCACCCGGTTGTGCAGAAAGAAGATCTGACCGCCCCGGTCCAGCTCCATGTCCACCGCCTGCTTGATCACCCGTTCGTCATACGGGCAGATCATCGTCTGGACAGCCTGTTTGTTAGGCGGCGGCGTCTCGATGGTGCTCATGTCCCGCATGCCCATGAGGGCGAGGTAGAGCGTGCGCGGGATGGGCGTGGCGCTGAGCGTCAGCACATCCACAAAGCGGAACATCTCCTTGAAGCGTTCCTTGTGCTTCACCCCGAAACGCTGCTCTTCATCAATCACCACGAGGCCCAGGTCCTTGAACTTCACATCCTTGGAGATCACCCGGTGCGTTCCCACCACGATGTCCACATTGCCCTCGCGCACGCCTTGGATGATCTTCTTTTCATTCTTCTTCGGCGTCAGTCGGCAGAGCATCTCCACCGTGACGGGAAACTCGCTCATGCGCTCGCGGATGTTCACCCAGTGCTGCCGGGCGAGGACCGTGGTGGGCACCAGGATGGCCACTTGTTTGCCACTCATCACCGCCTTAAAAGCCGCGCGGATGGCCACCTCCGTTTTGCCAAATCCCACATCCGCGCACAGCAACCGGTCCATCGCTTTGGGCGATTCCATGTCCTGCTTGATGTCCTCCACGCAGCGCAGCTGGTCCGGCGTTTCGCGGTAGAGGAAGGAGTTTTCAAACTCCACCTGCCACTTTGTATCATGGGGGTAAGCAAAACCCGTCACGGACTGCCGCTCCGCGCTGATGGTCAGCATCTTCGCGGCGAATTCTTCCACGCTCTTCTCCGCGCTCTTGCGGGTCTTTTGCCAAGAGGCACCGCCCAGCTTGCTCAGGGCCGGGGCCTTGCCGCCCACGCCCACATAGCGTGTCACCATGTGCGCCTGCGCCACGGGCACGAAAAACTTCGCCTCATCTGCGTAGTGCAGCACCAGCACCTCCTCCCGCCTGCCGCCTGGGCTGATGCGGGTGGAGACCCCGGCATAACGGGCGATGCCGTGGTCCGCATGTACCACCAGATCCCCATCCTTCAGCTCTCGCAGCACATCGCGCGCCTTCCGCAGCGTTTCAGGATCATCCAGCTTCGATCCCCGCACCCGTCGCGTGTGCTGGTGGCGGCCAAAGATCTCCGCCCCCGTCAGCACCGCCAGTTTGGCAGATGGAATGGTAAAACCGCGATACAGCAGGCCTAACAAGCTTTCTGGAGGAGCCACCGTCAGCGTGCTGGCCAGTTCCGCAAAGCGTTCACGCTCCGCCTCATTGTGGAAAAAGATGACGGTGCGCCACCCCATTCCCTGCCACTCCTTCACCTGCATTTGGAACTGCTTTCGCCGCGCCTCATGCAGCACAAAATCGGAGGCATCAAAGATGCCCAGCGGATTTTCATGAATGGCCGTGGCATAGTCCTCCACCATCTCCCCCGGCGCGGCATCTTCCACGATTCGCACCTGGCAGGGCCGCGATTCATCCTGACCGATGACGAGCACCCAATCCTGCGGCTGAAAATAGTCCGCCACTTTGCCTTCATCGGCTTCCTCATCGCTGATCTGCAGGATGATGCCCGCGCGCTCCATCCGCCGGATGGAGGCCTGGTGATGAATGTCAAAAGCGCGGATGGATTCGATCTCGTCATCGAAAAACTCCAGCCTCAGCGGCTCCTCCGCCTGCCAGGAAAAGAAATCCACGATGCCGCCCCGGCGGGCAAACTGACCGCGCTCCATCACCACGGGCACGCGCTCATACCCTGCGCCATCCAGATCCTCGAGGAACTTCTCCACGTCCAGCTTTGCCCCCACTTCCAGGGTGCGGCGCTGGTTTTCGATCTCCTGAGCGGCAGGCACCGTTTCCTCCAGGCTGTCCGCGCAGATCACCAGCGCGCGTGGACAGTCGGGCCCCAGTTCGCGCCAGCGGCTCAGCACCGAGACTCGCTCAGCCAGGCTTTCCGGGTCGGGCAACACCTCCAAGTCCGACGTGCTGTGCCGGGGAAAATACAGGGCCGCACACTGCCACACCATCAGCTCCGCATGCACCTGGTCCTGCGTACGCACATCCGGGCACAGCACCCACAGTTTCCGTCCTGGCGCAGCCTCGGCCATATATCCCATCACCAGCGCTACGGCAAAGGCCCGGGCTTCCGGCGTGACATGATCCAGCACCACTTCTTTTTCCCCACCGAGTCCTTTCAGCTTTTTGGCAAACTCACCTGTGTCTAGAACGGCTGCTACCAGGGCATGCACATCCTTCCTCTCCGGCCGTTCAGCACGGGGGATAGGTTTTCGTTTTGTAGGGGCGGATTTGCGGGCCGCCTTTTTGGCCGGGACAGAGTCTGACACGAAGCAGTGGGGAGTAAACGTCCCCCGGCCCAAGGAAGGCGCAGAATCTGGAAACTGGCAACCCGTAGCTGCACCCCAGCCCCTCACAGACTCTCTTGCGCAAACAGGTCTGTGGGACACGTTACCTCTCCTGATGAGCAATCCCACCCTGGAAAAACCTGCTGCTGGCGCCACCTCCCTGTGGTCCGAGGTCCGCACGGTCATGGATCTCGTCCTCGACTTCTCCTTTCAGAAGTTCGTCACGCCTCACCTCATCCGCGTTCTCTACGCCCTCAGCCTCATCGCCGCCGTTTTCGCCGCCCTCGGATGGATGTTCAGCGGCTTCCGTGTGGGGCTCTTTTACGGCCTCTTCACCCTCGTCACCGGCCCTGTCGCCTTCGTGATCTACGTCCTCACCGCCCGCGTCATCATGGAGGTCATTCTGGCCATCTTCCAGATCGCCGAAAAGGTGCGCAAGGACTGACCTGTGAGTTATGTTGGAAAAAAAGGGGGGGTGCGGCGCATGAAAGCATGCCCACGAAAAATCTTCCATCTCTGGAAACCCTCCTGACATACCGTTGTCAGTGCCCTCGACAATGTCTGGGGCAGACATGTTATCCTTCGTCATCTTCGGCCCTCGCAGTCACCAGCTTCCTGTGCCTGTCGCCGCCCCCATTCTTCCTCCCGCCCCCAGCGCCATGCCAGATCCCGCCCCTGCCCTCAAAGATTGGTTCGATCCCGCCCGCTACCGCCACATCGCCCAGGAGGTCGCCGCCATTCACCCTGGCTTTGATTCCAAGAAATTTCTCAAGCAGGCCCTCGTTGATCTCGACTCCCTCTCCCTCATGCAGCGACTGCGGCGCACCACGGAAAGCCTTCACGCCACCCTCCCGGCTGACTACCCCCGCACCCTGGAAATCCTCCGCCAACTCGCTCCCCGACTAGGGCACAGCTTCGTGAGCCTCGTTTTGCCTGACTACATCGCCCTCTACGGCCAGCGTCATTTCGATCTCTCGCTGGAAGCCCTCAAGTTTTTCACTCCCTTTGGCTCTTCGGAGTTCGCCATCCGTCACTTCCTGAAGAGTGATCTCTCGCGCACACTCGCCGTCATGGAAACGTGGTCCCGGGATGAAAACGACCACGTCCGCCGCCTGGCCAGCGAAGGCTGCCGCCCCCGCCTTCCCTGGTCCTTCCGGCTGGAGCCCCTCATCGCCGATCCTACGCCCGTCCTCCCCATCCTGGAAAACCTCCGCACCGATCCCAGCCTCTACGTCCGCAAATCCGTTGCCAACCACCTCAACGACATCACCAAAGACCATCCGGACCTCGTGCTGGATCTGCTCCACACCTGGCCTCTCCAGGAAAACCCGCATACCGCCTGGATCGCCCGCCACGCCCTGCGCACCCTCATCAAAAAGGGAGATCCCCGTGCCCTCGCCCTCATCGGTGCCAGCGGCAGGCCCGAGGTCAAAATTCACCACTTCGCCGCCAGCCCTGCGAACATCCGGTTAGGCCAAAAGCTCAGCCTGGACCTCCGCATCGAATCCCAAGCCACCACCCCGCAGCGCCTCGTTGTGGACTATGCCCTGCACTACGTGAAAAAGAACGGCAGCACCTCCGCCAAAGTCTTCAAATGGAAGGAGATCTCCCTCGCCCCCGGTGAATCCCTCACCCTCAGCCGACAGCAGACCATCCAGGACTTCACCACCCGCCTCCACCATCCCGGCCACCACGCCGTGGATCTCCAGATCAACGGCGAAACCTTGGCCCAAAGCGGCTTTGACCTGGTGAGGTGAGAGCTTTCGCCGCACACTCACAGAAAGGCAGTTGGCCAAACAAAAACACCCAGCCATCCGGAGATGACTGGGTGCTTTAAAAGGTCAGCTCAGGCTATTGCCAAAGCACCTTACTGAATTTGCAGGTAGTCCAGCAGGACTTCGTCAATGATCCCGTTGGGTTCCAGGCCGTTGTCTGCCTGGAAGTTCGCGATTGCCAAGCGGGACATCGGGCCGATGTCGCCGTCCAGGGGGCCGTCGTAGTAGCCCAGGTTGGCCAAGGCTTCCTGCACGGAGTAGTCCAGGGAGCTGGTGGGCGAATACGTCAGGCTCACGTAGCTAGAAGGGGCATAGTCGCGGGAGCTGTAATAGTACACACCGGGTGTCTCATAGTAGTAGGACATGTTCGGCGGGCCGAAGTACCAGCCCAGGCCGCGGTAGCCGTGCCCGTGGCACAGACGATAGTGACTGCGGGGATAGGAACGGTAGGCCACATGACGGTCAATCTTCGCGAAGCGGGACGAGTCTGTGAAATGCCTGTGATGAGCGGCTGCCACCACACCTGGGCGACGCCCTGGATAGGCCTTTTCATAAGGTGTCAGCGGGCGGGTGCTGGGCCGCACCGAAGGGCGGGTCACCGAGGTAGGAGGCCGTTGCGAATCTGGCCGTGAAATGACCGAAGGACGGCTGGGGGTGGGTCGTGTGACCACGGACGGACGGCTAGGGGTGGTAGGACGGGTCACCGAAGGCCGCTCAGGACTTGGGCGAGTGGTGACGGAGGGCCGCTGTGGGCTGCGCCCTGGATAGGCCTTTTCATAAGGGGTCTTGGGGCGCGTCACCGTAGCAGGGCGCTGCGGAGCGCTGGGCCGAGTGACTGAAGGCGGACGCTGCACACTCGGGCGAGTCACTGTCGGAGGCCGCTGCGGCGTGCTAGGGCGTGAAACGGACGGACGGGGGGCCGCAGGACGTGCTGCCGGAGGCCGGCTGGCAGGAGGGGCCGCACGGGAAGGCGCAGGGCGGCTGGGAGAGGAAGGACGTGCCTGGCTCGGGGCCCGGTCGCGACGTGAATCCTCACGGGCGGCCATCGAAGCCATCGGCTGACCCACGACCAACGCGGCCAGCAGGACAGCGATACCTGAGCCCAAATTCAGAGAAAAAAGTTTCAGTTTCATCATCCTATACGACGCACCAGACTGCCCACCTATTCAATATTTACCTCAATTTCCTTCTCACCACCCCTCAAAACAGCCTCTTCAGCGTATTCAGAAGCTTCCGGGGCGGGCCCACCTCTCCCGCTAGCCTCCAGCATTGACACCCCCTTGATGCGGGGTTGTGTCCTCTCACATGGAACCCCAGGGTAATCCTTATCGAATCGCCAAGCCCACGGACGGCATCCTTTGGAGTGGCACCTTTGGGGGAAGCAATGACACCTATCGGGCCGTCCTTACCAGTCAATATCTATGGCTCTGGAAGGAGCTTGCCATCCCGCTGGTTTCCATCAAAAAAGTCATCCTGACTGAGCACGGGCGCACGATGAGAATCATCTTTCATCAGGGGCTTATCCACCAGGATGTGGCCATTGAACTGTTCATGGTCGATTTCTTTTCCCGACGCGATCAGCGCAGGCTGGCAGAGGCATGGGCTGTCATCCACAAAGTTTGGTCGGCTACGCTTGCCCCAGCCCCGGAGAACTCGATGCCCCAGGGTCTGAAATCCCTCCTCAGCCAGGCCTCTTGTGAGGTCTGCGGAAACCCCAACGCAGCCTTGCTGGAGTCCGGTTACCACATTTCCTTTGGCATCCTTTTTTCTCCCATTGATGTGGCCAAGTGGGTCCCAGTCCGCCCGTATGTTTGCACACGTCACGCCATTGCAGCCACCTGCCGGAACAACCTCATCACTTCCCTCACCGGTTATTTCGGCATTCCTGCCATCTTCACCGGCCCTTACCACGTCTGGAGAAACGCCATGCGGCTCAGACAAGTGTTCTCGGTCAGCCCTGCCGTCGCACTTTTCGCCGGGATCTGCGGCATGCTGCTACCACTCACCGTGATCACCCTCCTCTATCGTTGGTTGGCCACGCGCTGATCTCTCAAGCCATCTGCACGCTGATGATTGGGTGAAATTCATACACCGATCCTGGCCACCCATGCGCCAGGACGAAGGCCAATGCATCCAAACTCCCAATCGCTCAATTGCAGGGCTATGGGGCAGTTGGAAATCAATGTCTGCTACGCTGCAATGGCTTCAGCGACGCCTTTGAAGAGGTAGTAGCCCCAGCCTTGCTCGGCCCCGTTCCAATCGGGATCGTAGTGGGTGTTTTTGGCGATGAAGCGCTCGGGGTGGGGCATGAGGCCGAAGACGCGGCCGGTATCGTCCTGCAGACCGGCGATCTGGGCGCTGGAGCCGTTGATGTCCTTGCCGTAGAGCAGGGCGGCGTGGCCGTCCTTGACGTATTTTTCGGCATCGCCGGACTCGCCGACGAAACGCCCTTCGGCGTGGGCCACAGGCAGTTCAAAATTGTCCGGCAGGGCCTTGAGGAAGGGGCTGGTGTTGCCGTTCTTCTTCAGCGGGGTCCAGCGGCAGATGAAACGGCCGGTGTTGTTATGAATGAGGCTGCCGCGCGGCAGGAGATCGAGCTGTGTGAGGATCTGGAAACCGTTGCAGATGCCGAGCACGTAACCGCCATCGGCCACGAACTGCTTCAGGCGCTCGCCCAGCTTGTGCTTGGTGATGAGCTGGGCGATGCGGCCGCTCATGACGTAGTCGCCATAGCTGAAGCCACCGGAGAACACGATCAGCTTGGCCCGGTCCAGGGAGGTGGGCTCCAGATGGGCGATGGGCAGGACTTCAGCGGTGAAACCTGCGGCTTCCAGCGCACGGGAAGTTTCCAGGTCGCAGTTGGTGCCGGGGAATTTGATGAGAAGGGCGTGGGGCATGAACGGTACGGGTTACTTTATGGCATCTCGCCGACGGAGTGCAACAAGGCTTCCTCCAGTTTAGGGGCAATGAAAAAATGGGCCTCGTGACGAAGGCGGGTGATTTCAAATTTCAGGGAGGGGATCAGCCCCTCCTGCTTGGCGCGGCGGAGGATGCCGAGGACGCCTGTGAGAGCGAGACCCATCCTTTGGGCTGCCGCGCGTCCATCGTGCTCATCCATCAGCAGGAGATCAGCCTTCTGTTCGTAGGCCAGGGCAATGGCTTCCGATTCGCCCAGGTGCAGGTCTTCGCTCAGCAGCCGGACCAGGGCTTGGTTCACCACCGGAACGATCTGAAGATATCCGGCAGCCCGGGCATCTTCCAGGCTTTCACGGGCCTTTTCGTGGTCCAGTTCTTCCAGTTCCGCCCACACAGCCTGCGGGATGGTGACCTGGGCATAAAAACGCCAGAGCAAAGACAGCTGGCCGATCATGGCCAGATTGCAGAGGGGCGAGGTATTGCTAAATACCTGCATAGGCCAAATCTGCGGCGAGGTCCTTTCCCGTGTAGTGCCGAGGGATGCTGCGTCGAGTCAACTCCGCACCAAAGGCCAAACGAGGCTTGCCCGCAAGCTGGGCCGCCTTTCCGGCAGCCAGCAAACCCGCCGCATAAAGGCTGCAAGCCAACTCCAGAAGCACACGCTCCTGCTGCTCTGCCTCGGGGAGGCGCAGGGCGGAAGCGATGTCGTCTGGAATTTGGACGGTCATGAATGAGGGGTACCCGAATTCGATCTGCGACGCAGAATAACTCCCAAAAGGTGAAATTCAAGCGCTGCGATCAAGCTGGAAACCCAGAAACAAGGATCAATAATACTGCACGAGACCGTTCTGCCAGATGGGCTTGAGGTCGGCGATGGCGGCATCAATGAGGGTGGTGCCGCGGTTGGTGACGTGCAGCCAGCGTTCGCCGGTGCTTTCACCGATGAAGACGGCACCGGCAGCGCGGACTTCAGCGACATGCTCCGGGGCGACTTCGATGAGGAAGCGGCCGGGGGTCTCGCCAAAGAGGATCTCGGCGGTGGTGCAGTCCTTGGCGGCCGGGAAGTTTTCCAGCTCGATCTTCACACCGGCTTTGCCGCTGAACGCGAACTCAGCCAGGGCGACGGCGAGACCGCCTTCGGAGAGGTCGTGCGTGGCCAGGATGGCACCTTTTTTCACCAGTTCGTGATACTTGCCGTAGTTGGCCCAGGTGTCGGTTTCGTTCCAGGTCGGGGCTCCGTTGAGGCCGGCACCCTGGGTGTATTTGGCGAAGACGCTGCCACGCAGACCGGGGGTGGTTTTGCCCAGAATGGCCAGCTTGCTGCCCTGACGCCGAAGGGAGGAACCAATGACGTGGGAGGCATCTTCCACGACGCCGAAGCCGCTTACCAGCAGGGTGACGGGGATGGAGACCGGGCCTTCATCAGTGATGAAGTAGTTGTAGAAGCTGTCCTTGCCGGAGACGAACGGCGCGCCGTAGGCCAGGGCGGATTCCGCCATGCCCTTGGTACACTCGATGAGGGCACCCAGCTCTTTTTCGTTGTCCGGATTGCCCATGCAGAAGTTGTCCAGAATGGCGATGCGTTCCGGATTGGCCCCCATGGCGACGAGCTGGCGGACGCACTCGTCCACACAGGCGCGGCCCATGGCATGAGGGTCGGTCTTGCCCCATTCGGGGAGCAGGGCGCAGGAAAGGGCGACGAGCTGGTTGCTGCCATCCACCTTGATGACGGAACCATCCTGAGGGGCATCGCCACTGGCACCGGCCAGCGGTTTGAGGACGGTGTTGCCCTGCACTTCGTGGTCATACTCACGGATGATCGGCTCGCGGGAGACGATGGAGAAATCCCCCAGCACGGTCTTCAGCACCTGGGTCCAGGACTCCGGACGCACGGCCACCTTCGGCGGCAGGGAGGCAGGCTGGCGCCACTGAGCCTTCATCTCGCGGCGAGGGGCTCCGTGCAGCTTGTCCACCGGCAGGTCACAGACGGACTGGCCATGGTGCCACACCTTCAGACGCTTCAGGCCATCGGCCTTGGCGAGGACAAAAATCTCGGTCTGCCAGGTATCGGCGATCTTCTGGAGGGCGGGCAGGTTGTGCTCTTCGACAGCCAGCACCATGCGCTCCTGAGACTCTGAAATGAAGACCTGCCAGCTATCCAGGCCGGGCTCCTTCAGCGGACAATTTTCCAGCCACACTTCACCACCCACTTCGCTGAGCATCTCGCCAGCCGCGCTGGAGAAACCGCCCGCACCACAGTCAGTCACGAACTCGATGAGGCCCGCCTCACGGGCGGCGAGGACAAAGTCCGCCACCTTTTTCTCTTCGATGGGGTTGCCGATCTGCACCGCCGTCTGGTCTTCCTCATGGGAGTCCGTGGTCAGCTCAGCGGAGGAGAAGGTCGCGCCCTTGAGGCCGTCCTTGCCCGTGCGACCACCGGCTGCGATGAGCAGGTGCCCAGGCTTCACTTCCTTCGCGATGTCCTTGATCGGGATCACGCCTGCGGTGCCGCAGAACACGAGAGGGTTGTAAATGAAGGTGTCGTCAAACTGGATCGCGCCATTGACGGTCGGGATGCCCATGCGGTTGCCGTAATCACGCACCCCGCGCACCACGCCACGCATCACGCCCAGGGGGTGGATGACGTCTTTGGCCTTCAGGTCTTCCTGCTTGGTGTCTGGCGGGCCAAAGCAGAACACGTCAATGGAGGCCACGGGCTTGGCCCCCTTACCGGCACCCAAGATGTCGCGGATCACCCCGCCCAGGCCCGTATTGGCACCGGCGTAGGGTTCGATGGCGCTCGGGTGATTGTGTGTTTCCACCTTCAGGCACACGGCCTGGTTGTCGTCCAGCTTCACAAAGCCCGCGTTGTCCACGAAGGCGCTGAGCACGAAGTCAGGCTTATCCTCCATGATCTTTTCCGTGACGTTGCGGATGTAGGTCTTGAAAAGGCTGTCCACCACTTCGTCCTGACCGTTCAGGGTGTGGGCGATTTTTGCGTTGAAAATGCGGTGCTTGCAGTGCTCCGACCAGGTCTGGGCGATGACTTCCAGCTCCACGTCGGTGGGGTCGCGGCCTTCGTCGTTGAAGATCTGCTGCACGGCCTGCATGTCCACCTTGGAAAGGGACAGCTTCATCTTCTTCGACAGGTCGAGAAGCTGGTCAGCAGAAAGGTCACGAACAGAGATCGTGCGGAAGACTGCGCGTTCAGTGCGCGGCGCGGAGGAGGAGTTGGCTTGCAAGGTCTGGTGCAGGTTTGGTTACCCCTTGGTTTGGCGAGGAAACCGGGCGGGTCAATGGCGGAGGTACATCCACACGACCCACGCTCCTGGCAAAAAAGTCTGGGGAAGTGAAGCATCGCTCCCCCTTGGTCACTCACTTTTTTCACCCAGCTCAGCCTTGAGGCAAAGAATTTGAAGTTGGCTGGAAAGCAGCTAGGGAAAAGCTTGGCTGGCCCCAGGTCACAGATCGCAAAGCCCTCCCGCGACGCGGAAATCTGCCCTGGGATCCGTCATCCCCACCACCCCCCATTCAGATACCAAACCTCCCCATGCTTACCATCGGTCATCCGTTCCCAGAGTTCCGCTCCAAAGCCTGCAATGGCGTCACCAACGACGACATCATCGAAATCACCAACCAGTCCTATGCTGGCAAGTGGAAGTTCTTCCTCTTCTATCCGAAGGATTTCACCTTTGTGTGCCCCACGGAGCTGGTCGAATTTGGCAAGCGCGTCCGGGATTTCGCCGATCGCGACACCCAGCTCATCGGTGGCTCCACCGACAATGAATTTTCCCACCTGGCCTGGAAGCAGTCCCGTGAGGACCTGACCGCCCTGAAGTATCCCCTCATCGCTGCGCAGAAGCTGGCCGGTGACCTGGGCATCCTGGATCCCGTGGAGCACGTGTGCCTGCGCGCCAGCTTCCTGGTGGACCCGAACGGCATCATCCAGTGGGTGAATGTGAACAATCTCTCCGTTGGCCGCAGCGTGGAAGAAGCCCTGCGCGTGCTGGATGCCGTGCAGTCCGACGAGCTCTGCCCCTGCAACTGGAAGAAGGGTGAAAAGACCCTCAAGGTCTAATTTCACGCCTCCCGTTTGTTAGAAAACCTCATCGCGGGGCTGGAGCATCCGGCCCCGCACCCTCCCCCCCTTTTCATGTCCCAAATTGACGCCCTTCGCGACAAATTGCCGGAAGCCGCCAAGGATCTGCGGCTGAACCTTCAGGCGGTCCTCCGGCCTGAAAACCTCACCTCCGACCAGGTCTGGGGCATTGCCCTGGCCTCCGCCTACTTCATCAACAACGCCGAATTGCGCGAGGCCGTACTGGCCGATGCCCTCGCCGCTGGCATCAGCGAAGATGTCGTGGATGACGCCAAGGCCTCCGCCTCCATCATGGGCATGAACACGGTGTACTATCGCTTTCGCCACCTGGTGGAAAAAGAAAGCTACGCCACGATGCCCGCCCGCCTGCGCATGCTCCGCATGGGCCAGCCCAAAACGGACAAAGCCACCTTCGAGCTCATGTCCATGGCCTGCGCCGCCCTCGCCGGCTGCGGCATGTGCATCCAGGCCCATGAGGCCACGCTGGTGCAGCATCAGGTCTCCGAAGCCGCCGTCCATGACTCCGTCCGCATCGCGGCGGTACTGCAAGGGACCGTGGTGGCGCTGGGGATTGGGGTTTAGCTCCCGCTAATTCCGACGATTTAAGACAGGCTGGTTTCCACGAGGAGCCAGCCTGTTTTTGCGTTCAACGAAGATTCGGCACTCGTGCTGAGGTGCTGTAGAATTCTGCCGGGTGTCACTTACTTTTGAGGCAACGGATGGCCGAGGTCGTTGGTGCGGCTATTCCTCGCCGCTGAGGATGACGCTGCCTGTGGCCAGACGGGTGCCGTCGGCGGTGGTGATCTCCCCACTGATCTGGACAAGGCCGGGCATCACCGCATCCCGCCGGGCGACGATGGTGAGGGTCTCCCCTGGGGGAATGCTGCCGAGGATCTTGAACTGGCGGACGGCCGTGAGACGGACATTTTTCAGAGGCTGGTCCCCCCGGTCGCTCTGGGCGAGGATGCCGCCGAGCTGGGCGAGGGATTCGATCATGATGACACCTGGGAGCAAAGGTTGGCCCGGAAAATGCCCTTCGAGAAAGGCTTCATCGCCCTTGAGGGTCCAGCGGGCCGTGGCGGTGACTCCCGCCTCCATGGAAACCAGTTCATCAACAAAGCGAAAGGCGGGACCGTGGGGAAGCGCGGAAAGGGCTTGGACAAGCGGGGCTGGCTGCAACATAATCGGCGCCCTCAATACCCCATGCCTACGGATTGTGCCAATTCTGAATGCTCAACATCCCTGACACGCTGACTTCAAAAGAGCGTATCCGGATTTACCCCATTTGCATGCTGGACCGCTTTCGCCTGATCACCGCCTGGACTGCCAGCCTGCTGTACTGGGTGATCGGGGGCACGGGGTTTTTTCTGCTGTGCCTGCTGCTGCCGCTGTTCTTTCGCGGGGAGAAGGCGCGCGCGATCGGCCAGGGGACGCTGCGGCTGGCCTTTCAGGGATTCCTTCGGGTGCTGAGGTGGTTCGACATCGTGGAGTGTGAGTATGTAGGATTTGACCGGCTGCGTGCGCAGAAGGGGGGGATGATCGTGGCCCCCAATCATCCGGCGCTGTGGGATGCGGTGTTTGTACTGGCGGAGGTTGACCACATGGCCTGCGTGCTGAAAGCATCCCTGATGTGCAATCCGATTTTGTTTGGGGGGGCGACAGCCGCCGGCTTCATCCCGAACGAACCTACTCACAAAATGCTGCGCCAGTGCATCGAGACTTTAAAGGAAGGGGGACGTCTGCTGTTCTTTCCGGAAGGCACACGCACGCGCCCGGAGCATGGGCGGCTGAACCCTTTCCAAGGCGGGCTGGCCGTGGTGGCGAAGAATGCGGGGGTGCCGATCTGGCCCGTATTTGTGGAAACCAACAGCCGCTACCTGAACAAAGGCTGGCCGCTGTGGCACCTGCCGACGGAAAAAGTGCGCCTGCGAATGACGGTGGGAGAGCCGCTGCGGTTTCCTGAACAAGGCGAAGCCCAACCATTCATTGACGAACTGCGCCAGCGCTACCTGCTGGCGCTGGAATCCCACCCTGCATGAAGATCCTGGTCCTGATCCCCAGCTACAATACCGGGCGCATCCTGCCCCAGACGGTGGCCGACGTACTGAAACACTGGCCAGAGGTGTGGGTGGTGATGGATGGCAGCACAGATGGCAGTGCCGCACTGCTGGAGCCGCTGAAGGCGACGGCACCCGGGCTGAAGGTGATCTCCATCGCCAAAAACGGCGGCAAGGGGGCGGCCGTGCTGCATGGCACGCGCCTGGCCCAGGAGGCGGGATACACCCATGTGCTGACGATGGATGCGGATGGCCAGCACCCCACGGATGACATTCCCCGCTTTGTGACGCTGGCCCAAAAGTACCCGGATGCCGTGATGATGGGCACGCCCGTTTTCGGCCCGGAGGCCCCGCAACTGCGGGTGCAGGGACGCAAAATTTCCAACATGTGGGCCAACCTGGAGACCCTGAACTGGGGCATCCCGGACACGCTTTTCGGCATGCGCCTCTACCCTGTGCCGCTGCTGCTGCGTGCCTTTCGCGGCACCATCTGGGCCCGGCGCTTTGACTATGACACGGAGATCGCCGTGCGCCTGGCCTGGCAGGGGGCTCCAATGCTGGCGGTGCCAACGACGGTGCGCTATCTCACCCAGGAGGAGGGGGGCGTTTCGCAGTTCCGCTATTTCCGGGACAACAGCGTGCTGACGTGGATGCACGCGCGCCTGCTGTTTGGCTTTGCCTGGAGGCTGCCATTGTTGCTCTTACGCATTGGACGAGGTGGCAATCCCCTGCGTAAAGTCACGGCATGACGCCCACCCCGGCCCAACTCGAAAACATCGCCGCCCTTTGTGACCGGCGGTGGGATTTCTTTTACACGCGTTCCAAGCTCGCCAGCGATCCCGTTTACCAGGCGGTGGTGCGGGAGATCGGGGAGAGCGCGCTGCCAGTGCTGGACATCGGTTGTGGCATCGGGCTGCTGGCCCACTACCTCCGCGCCTGCGGCCATACGGCGCAGGTGACCGGGTTTGACTATGATCAGCGCAAAATAGACAGCGCCAGGGCGATGGTGCGCAAGTCTGGCCAGCAGGGACTCACTTTTTCCGCCGGCGATGCGCGTACGGGGCTGCCCGAATTCAGCGGGCATGTGGTGATCCTGGACATCCTGCAATTTTTCACCCCTGAGGAGCAAAATGCGCTGATCACAGCGGCGGCTGCCCGTGTGGCCCCAGGTGGAAAGCTGGTGATCCGTACCGGTCTGCGAGATGATTCCTGGAGGTTTCGCGTGACGGTGCTGGGGGATTACCTGGCGAAGGTAACCTTCTGGATGAAGGCCGCGCCGACCTGCTACCCGGATGCGGAGCAGTTCAGAAAAGTGCTGACCGAAGCGGGCCTGCAGGTGCAAATATGCCCTCTGTGGGGGGGGACCCCGTTCAACAATCATCTGATTGTTGCACAAAGGTAACCCGCGTGATTCAACGCCCGTCTCGACAACGCTGTCCATCTCGGCTAGAAAACCGCCCGCATGTCGTCCACCACCCGTTTTATTCCCTTCTTTTGCGCCGCTTTGCTGTGGCTGGCAGGCGCGGCTGCGGCCCCGGCCCAGTGGCTGGTGTATGAGCTGCGCTTCACGCCTGAGGAGGAATCCGTGAACTTTAGCTTTTACACGGGCGGTTATGTGGTGGTCCCGGCTGGCGGTGGCGAGGCCACCATCGTGCTTACCACGGAAGAAGGCGGCCGTTTTTACGCCGTGGCGGAAAGCAGCGGCAAGTATTTTGTGGCGGCCAATGCCAGCGTACGGAAGGCCGTCTTTGCTGCGGCGGCTTTCACGGGGACCTCCCAGGCCTTTTACACCGCCTCCGGGCCGATGAACCGCTCCCTGCTGCTGAATGGCAGCACGGGCTCGCAGTCCTGGCGGGTGGCGGAAAGTCTCACAGGCCGTCTCATGGCCGCCGATGATGAATCTGTGACCGGGCCCGCAGCCGACGGCTCCTTTGGCGTGGTGGGCAGTGCGCTGATCACCGGGACCTTGCGGGAAGACCTGACCGCGAATGTGAGCAGTACCTTTGGTTCTCAGAATGTGGCCACGGCTTACATCATCGAGCTGCTGGAAAAGTACGGCTACACGCCCGATGACGGCAGCCTGCCAGCGCCCACCATTTCCTCCTCTGAGGCGGCAGTGATTGATGCCAGCCTCTTCCCTGTCGAAACCCACGGCCAGGCCCCCGCCAACGACTGATGAAAAATATCCGCCAAGCCTTGGTCCAATGTCTGGAGGCCTCAGGCGGCTCCGGCATTCCCCTGCCTACCGCCACGCCGAGTTCCTCGGTGGTGAATCAACTCCTCGACACAGGGGCGCTGGATGAAGAATCCTTTCTGTCCCAGCTCGCCGTGCGCCTGGGACTGGGTTACGTCTCCATGCCTCTGCCGGACAGTGCAGATGCACCGGAAATGAAGCGGCTGCTGCCGCCGCGCGTCGCCCTGAAACATCGTCTGCTGCCGTTGAAGATCGAGGAAGAAGAAGGCGGGGCCCGGAAGCTCATCGTGGCGGCTTACGATCCCTTTGACCTCATCGGCCGCCAAGCCGTGTCGCGTGAAGTAGATGCGCCGGTGCGCTGGCAGATCGCCCCACGCAAGCGTTTGCTCAATGCCATGCGCGACTTCTACGGCGTGGGTGCGGACACCTTTGAAGAGATCCTCAAAGGCCGCGACATAGACGGCTCCGACCTGGAGCAGCGTGACGAGGCCAACATCATTGATGCCGATGACGAAGAGGCCTCGGTGGTGAAGTTTGTGAACACGGTCATCCGTGAAGCCCTGGAACAGCAGGCGACGGACATTCACGTGGAGCCAATGGAAGAAAAGCTGCGTATGCGCTACCGCATTGACGGCCGCCTGCGTGAGGTGCCCGTGCCGGAGAACATCAAGCAGCTGCAGCAGTCCGTGATCGCACGTCTGAAGGTGATGGCCAAGCTGGACATCGCCGAGCGCCGCTTGCCACAGGACGGACGTATCAGCTTGCAGATCGCCGGTCAGCTCATTGACGTGCGTGTGGCGACGATCCCGAGCGTGGAAGGGGAGAGCATTTCGCTTCGTTTGTTAGGTCAGGAGAAGTTCAATCTGGACAAATTGCGCATCGAAACGGACTTGCGGGGTGAGATTGAAGTGCTGCTCAAAAAGCCCAACGGCATCATCCTGGTGACGGGGCCGACGGGTTCCGGGAAATCCACCACGCTGTACACCTTTCTCAGCCAGCTCAACACCGAGCATCGCCGCATCGTGACCATTGAGGACCCGGTGGAAAACAAACTGCCAGGCGTGGTGCAGATCGCCGTACGACCCGAGATTGAGCTCACCTTTGCCACCGGCCTGCGCAGCATCCTGCGTGGTGACCCCAACGTGGTCATGGTGGGGGAAATGCGAGACCTGGAGACGGCTGAGATCGCCATCCGTGCCGCCTTGACGGGTCACTTGGTGTTCAGCACCCTGCACACAAACAACGCCATCGGCGGCATCATGCGTCTGGTGGACATGGGGGTGGAGCCCTTCCTGGTCGCCACCTCCGTGCGTGCCTTCATCGCCCAGCGTCTCGTGCGTTTGCTGTGCAACGTCTGCCGCGAGCCAGAGCCGGATGCGGAAATGAAAATCCGCGAGCTGAAGTACACCGGCCCCATCCGAACCCAGGTTTACCGGGCCAAAGAAGGCGGCTGCGAAGCCTGTCGCCACACCGGGTACAAAGGCCGAATGTCCATCTACGAACTCGTGCGCCTGACCCCCGCCATGGGCGAGCTGATCACCCACAAGGCCAGCAGCGCCCAGCTCATGGTGCAGGCCTACAAGGACGGCTACCGCCCGATGCGTGAATACGGTGTGCGCAAGGTCCTGGATGGCAACACCACGATCGAAGAAGTCATCAGCGTGACGGTGGCTGAGTCTGAGCAGTGATGTCTGTCTGAGATGGTGAACGCAGGGGTGGGATTGATTTCGGTCCCACCC
Source organism: Verrucomicrobiota bacterium (assembly GCA_040386955.1). Lineage (GTDB taxonomy): Bacteria > Verrucomicrobiota > Verrucomicrobiia > Verrucomicrobiales > Verrucomicrobiaceae > Prosthecobacter. The sequence goes on along the minus strand of JAZKER010000002.1, from coordinate 299,197 downwards.
AGAACTCCTTTTTCCATGAAGAAGTTTTTCAAACGCCTGTCCATCCCCACTCTTCTGCTCGGGCTATTGACGTTTATCTTTCCAGAGTGGCTGTTGATCCCGTTATTGATGGTGGGTTATCTGGAAGGTCCGAATTTCAACAGCCCTTTTCCTGAAGCTCACGCACGGGCGGTCAAAACATTCGTTGAGAGCCAGGGATTTGGCTATGGACGATTTAGGCGATCGGGCTATTGGATTGAGCATACCGTCCGTCTAGAAGAGAATCTTTTTCGGCCCATGAACGTCAATCTCATTGGGTTGACCCCCGAAGAAGGCGACCGTTATTTTGAAGGTCGCATGCCCAAAAAGGCGGAATTGACCACGGCGAAAACCAGGGAGCTCTCAAAGGACGAGGCGGCTGCGGTGGCCCAGATTCGGGCAGGAACCGCTCCCTGGGTGCGATTGCCCGCAGCCTGGGAAACATTCGTGGGACCGCCTCGCAAATACAGTTATGATACAGTCCATATCATCGCGCCGATCACAGCGGACACAAGCTGCCTCGAATGCCACAAGGTCAAACAAGGCACCCTGCTGGGAGCCTTCGACTATGAAATGATGCCGTGAGGCAAAGCCGACCAGAACTGAACGCGGATCAAGGAAGGAGGGCGTTTGGGGAATCCACAAAGAATTCCTTGAGGTCTTCATCAGGCAGGGCGCCGTTGCGAATGCCTTCCAGGCGACGGCGGCTGCCGCGCTCCGAAGTCGGGCGATTGGCGGCGCGGGAGACGATGTCACCGATGAGCGGAGCGGCGACCACGGCGCTGGCGGCGAGGAGGGTGAGGGAAACGATGTTCGAGGTACTGCGACCCATGCCACGGCCAAAGAGGATGCCGAGAGCGCAACCTGCAGCGGCAGGAGCGATCATGCTGGCGTAGGTTTCGTAGCGGCTTTCGACGGTGGATTCAGGTGGCATAACGCGGACAAGATAGCATCGCCGCAGATTCTCCAAAGTGGAATTTGCTCCCGGTCACGATTGGGCCATCGTCCATGCACATGAGTCAGCCTGCATCCCCCTCACGATACGCCCTCATTTTAGCCGGAGGTAGTGGCCAACGCTTCTGGCCAGTCAGTCGGGATGCCCTGCCGAAGCAGCTTTTGAAGCTGTTTGGCGACAAAACCCTGCTTGAAATGACGGTGGACCGTCTGGAAGGCGTGGTGCCGAAGGAAAACATCGTCATTCTGACCAACAAACAGCAGGAAGCCACGGTGCGTGCCCTGCTGCCCTTTTTGCCGCCTGAAAACATCCTGGCCGAGCCTGAAAAACGGGATACCGCCCCGGCGATTGCCTTGGGTGTCGGCTGGGTGGTGGCGCGGGATCCCTCGGCCACAATGATGGTGCTGCCTGCGGATCATCTGATCCAAAACGTGGCGGAATTTCAGAAGGTGCTGATCAATGCCGCCATGTGTGCTGAGGCGGCGAGCAGTCTGGTTACCGTGGGCATCAAACCGACCTGGGCCTGCCCGAGTTATGGCTATGTGGAACGGGGCAAGCGGGCCTCCGTGCTCGGAGTGAGCGATGTGGCTGTCTATGAGGTGGCGCGATTCCGTGAAAAGCCGAATCCGGATCTGGCGGAACACTTCATCGCGCAGGGCAATTTCACCTGGAATGCGGGCATGTTCATCTGGACGATCCCGGCCATCTTCAGCGAGCTGTCCCGCCACTGCCCTGCCCTGGCGGACTTTGTTTCCGAGCTGCGCGGTTCCAAGGATTTCCATGCCACTGTGGCGCGCCAGTTTGGCAAGCTGCCGAAGCTTTCCATTGATTACGCCCTCATGGAGCGGGCGTCCCGGGTGCTGAACATCGAGGCGACCTTTGACTGGGATGACGTGGGCAACTGGACCTCCGTGGGCCGTTATCTGAAATGCGACACTGAGGGCAACCAGCACAACTGTGCGATGACCCAGATGAATGCCTCGGACAACTTGGTCTTTTCCCAGACCGGGCAGCACATCGCCTTGCTGGGCGTGCAGGATTTGATCGTCGTGGCCTCCAAGGATGCGATTCTGATCACCAGCCGTGCCCAGGCGGAAAGCATCAAAAAAATGGCGGACCTGCTGCCCAAAGAATTACGTTAAAGCGCAGGCTGAAGATGAATTTCATGGCCGGGCTCCGTTGAGCCTTTCTCCCGATGCGTTACGCCTTTTTCGACCTCGACCACACACTGCTGCCGTTTGATACGCAGACGCTGTTTTGCAACTACGTGCTGCACCGGCATCCGTGGCGGCTTGTCCTGCATGCGTGGTTTGTCCCCTTTGCCCTGGGACGGGCAGTGGGGGTGGTGAGCACGGCCACGGCGAAGCGGGCCTTCCTTTCCTACCTGTGGGGGATGAAGCGAGCGCACCTGCGCAGGCTGGCGCGTGACTTTGCCCATGACTGTGTGGACACATGGATCTACCCGGAGCTGCGCGCCGAGATCCTGCGGCACAAGCATCAGGGACGGAAGCTGGTGCTCAACACCGCGAGCCCGGATTTTTATGCGGAGGAGATCGCCGCCGTGCTGGACTTTGACCACTGTGTGGCCACCCGCTTTCACATTGGCACCATTGTGCCGCTGCGGCCGGCCCTGATCGGGTCTAACAACAAGCGTGAGGCCAAGATTGAGGCGATGAAAGCCTCGCTCCCGGGAGTCGCCGCCCTGACGGATGAGCAGCGCTTCCATTGCTGGGCCTACAGCGACAGCGCGGCGGACATTCCCCTGCTGGAATTCTGCGGCAACCGCATCCTTGTGCATCCGAGCGGGGGCCTGAAAAAGCATTTTCCCCAGCATGACGTCACGGTGATCACACCGCGACGCCCCTACTGGGGAAAGATGGGCGACATGCTGTCTGCGCTGCGCCAGATGGTGGGCCTGCACGGGGAGCGAGGCCCGGCCCGCTAAACAAAAAAGTCCAGGTGCCCCGAAGAGCACCTGGACGGTCAAGCTGCTGGAATCTGATCAGACCATGGTCGCCATGGCGATGGGCAGCGGATTGGTGCTGGACTCCGAAGTCTGGAAGAAGGAGACGCGGCCTGTAGAGATGTCATACATGCCGCCAACGATGGCGACCTTGCCATCGCGCACGAGGCTGTCGATCGTGGAACTGCGCTCGCGGATCTTGCGCATGGTGCGCAGGACATTGCGGCGGGAGACTTCGTTGGCATAAGCGGCCTTTTCACCGGCCAGCCATTGATCCGGGGTTTTGCAGGTGCTGAGGTCCACGGATTTCTGAATCTCGGTGATCAGGGAATCCAGGTTCACACAGCCAGTGGCCTCGGCCGCCGTCTTGTGGCTGCAGATGAGGTCCACGGCGGCATTCACCGCACCGCAGGAGGTGTGGCCCATGACGAGGATGATCTTGGCCCCGGCGACGGCACAGCTGTATTCCATGCTGCCCAGCACCTTGTCGCGGGCGATGTTACCGGCGATGCGGATGCTGAAAACGTCTCCCAGGCCCAAGTCAAAGATCAGCTCGACCGGAGCACGTGAGTCAATGCAGCCAAGGACAACGGCCATGGGGAACTGACCGAGGGAGGTGGCATCGACCTGACGGCCGAGATCGCGGCTGAGGCGGGTGCCATTGAGGAACCGCTCGTTGCCTTCCTGGAAGATTTCCAGAACGCGCTGAGGGGTCAGCGCATCTTGCACTTCGCGGCTGCTGAAATCCACGAACTGGATGCGGTCTTCAAGCTGGGGGTAGCGTTCCTTGAAACCCGTGAGGCTGAGCTGCACACCGTGGGCTTCGGCGGTGGTGTCCTTGAAGTCGGTGATGAGGTCCAGGATGTCCGGGTCGATGTAGTCGGTATGGCGGGCATCCAGAAGGACATGGCCGCCGCGTGGAACGCTGCGCAGGGTTTCATCCAGCGTGGCGCGGTTGAAGAAGCTGACCTGGTTGGCCAGCTCGATGCGCAGGACTTCGTCGCCGGTGGCGTGCTTTTCCATGACCTTGCGGATGGGGCGGCGGACGTTGCTGTGGAGGATGAAGCCGATGGCGATGCCAAGACCGATGAGGATGCCGACAAGGAGGTCTGTGAGGACGATGGCGACCACAGTGATGATGAAAGGCAAGAACTGGCTGCGGCCTTCTCCCCACATCTGCTTGAGGAGTTTCGGGCTGGCGAGCTTCAGGCCGGTCATCAAAAGGATGGCGGCCAGGGCAGAGAGGGGAATCTCATTGAGCAAGGTGGGCACGAGCATCACACAGCCCAGGATGAGGGCCCCGTGGAAGATGGCGCTGAGCTTGGTCTTCACGCCGGCATTGATGTTCACGGAACTGCGGACGATGACGCTGGTCATGGGCAGGCCGCCGATGAGGCCGACGGCCACGTTGCCGATGCCCTGGGCCAGAAGCTCGCGGTTAGGCGGGCTGCTGCGCTGTTCAGGGTCCAGCTTGTCCACGGCTTCCAAATTCAGCAAAGTCTCCAGGGAGGCGACGATGGCGATCGTCACCGCAGCGATATAGACAGCGGGATTTCCCAGCACGCTGAAGTCCGGGAAAATCAGGAAACCGAGGAACTCCTTGGGAGATTCAGACACGGGAACCTGCACGAGGTGGCTGGTCTCAATGACCCATTCGCCACCCATCTTGCGAAGGATGAGGCTCATCACCACGCCGAAGATGACGACCACCAGCGGCGCCGGGACGGGGGATTTTTTCAGCACCTTGACCTTATCCCAGACCAGCAGCAGGAGAATGGAAAGAACCCCCACAAGGGCCGCACCGGGCTGGATGTCGAACCAGGCCTCTGCCAACTCGGAAAAGGTGTTCTCATTGTCAGGCTGGAGAAAGGACTTGTCGCCCATCGGGTCGGCATCGTGACCGAGGACGTGGGGGATCTGCTTCAGGATGAGGATCACGCCGATGGCGGCGAGCAGGCCTTTAATGACGCTGGAGGGGAAAAACGCGGCGATGAAACCCGCGCGGCAGATGCCCAGGATGATCTGAATGACCCCTGCCATGACCACGGCGACCAAAAAGGCCTCAAAACTGCCGAGGGTGGCGATTTGGGCGGCGACGACGGCGGTCAGACCCGCCGCAGGGCCGCTGACGCTCGTGTGGGAACCGCTGAGCATGCCGACCAGAAGGCCGCCTACAATGCCTGCCAGGATGCCTGAGAAAAGAGGGGCATTCGAGGCGAGGGCGACCCCAAGGCAAAGAGGCAGGGCGACGAGGAAGACAACGAGACCGGCCGTGAGGTCGCGAGGGATCGTTTTTGGTGAGAGGGGATTGATGCTAGTCATTGTTGGCTGAATGGGGGAGGGCTCTTTGAACCATAAAAAGGTCCAAGTAGGACGCCAAAATACGCACAGCGTTCAACCTTTATCCGCTAAAAAGTTACCCGGTTAGCACTTATCGACACATAAAGGAAACCTTTATAAACAGTCAAAAACCGCCATTTTCGGCTGTTTGATGGGATGCAATCTCATTTATTGTGACTTTTGAGACACCCTAAATTTTCCCAGTGCAGGGTAAAAAGCACTGATACAGGCCACACCCCTCTCCTTCGAGCTCAGGCTTTATTGGAGCACCAGTACAAAGATGAGCTGGCCTTCGCGCCACTTGGGGCCACCAATGAACAGGGGGCTGTCCGAACGCAGGACGGCGTCGGTTTTCACCAGAACCTGCTGGTCCCGCCAGAACTGGAGGTGGAGGTTTACCCCGCCACCGGCAGCGGGTCCCTTGGAATCTACTTTGAGAAACAGGTCCTTGGAAGGGACGACCCAGGATTCATACTCCCGAAACACGTCCTGGAGATGCTGTCCCAGGATCTCGTAGTGCTTGTAAGGAAAGACTTTGCCCAGACGCTGGGGGAGATCGGCCAAATTGGCGGGTGGTTGCTCGTTGGAGCCGCCTTTGGGCACTTCGTTGGAAGCGAAAATGAGAGCGCCCCACACCTTTCCATCCGTCGCCGGTTTAACCGCTGGCAGCTGCTGAGTGGCTGGCGGCGCGGCACTCTGGGCCAGGGCTCCAGTGAGGGAGGCCAGGGACAGGGCGAAGATGGAAAGGAGGAATCTCATCCGCGTGGATTGGCGGCCGCCAGAAGGCGGGGCTGGTTGCGCGCGTCTTTGGCGACGACGAGGACGACCTCGCCGCGTTCCCCGTAAAGGGTGGTGGTGGCGAGTGCCTGCTCCGTCTCACTGCGCTCGATGTGGTAACCCACGATCTGGCGGTCTGCGGGCACGTCTTCCAGGCCATTGAGCATGAGCACGGTAGCGCGGGCATCCTCGGAATGGAAGGAACTGACCTGCACGCTCTGGTTGGGCGCGTAGGTGCTGAGCACCAGACTGCCATCGGCAGAGTCCTGCCGGACGATCATGACACCGGCGATCACCACGGCAGCGGTGACGGCGGCGAGGGTGGCAAAGCCCGGCAGGCGGAACCAGTCCAGCCATGAGGAGCGGACGGGGGCGATGTCGGGACTTTGGGAATCTTCCTGCGCGATGCGCATCTGAATCTGGGAATTGAAGAAGTCGCCGAACGGGACGGGCATCTCGGCCGGGAGGGCGGTGCGCACGTCCGCACACATGCGCTGCATCATGTCGGCCTCGGCTTTCAGGTCCGGGTCAGACTCCAGCCGGAGAGTGAAGCGCGCGCTTTCGGCAGCGTCCATTTCCCCATCCAGCCAGCGGATCAGATCGTGGTCTTCAGTTGGCGTTTTCATAAGTGTCCTTCAGCAGTTCCTGGAGTTTCTTTCGGGCGTAGAAAAGGCGGCTCATCACGGTGCCCAGGGAGCAGGGGATGGTGGCGGCGATTTCCTCATATTGCAGGCCTTCCACCTCGCGCAGCACGATCACCTGCCGATGATCCGGGCTGAGCTGGGCGATGGCGGCACGAATGCGGTCCCCGAGTTCCGCATTCTTCAAAATGGTGTCCGGGGCGGCATCGGCATGGGGCACGGTTTCGGCCCCGGCGGCGATCTTGTGCTCCGTACGGGAATCGTCAAACTCGCCATCGCCCTGGATGCGCTTCTTGCGCAGGTAGTCGTAGGTGACGTTGTGGGCGATGCGGTAGAGCCAAGTGTAGAAACTGGAGTCCAGCTTGAACCGCGGCAGGGCGCGCCAAGCCTTGATGAAGGCCTCCTGCGCGAGGTCCCAGGCCTCGGTTTCGTTCTGGATCATGTGATAAGTCATGGCGTAAACCCTTCCTCGATAACGGTTCACGAGCACGTCAAATGCACGTGTGTCGCCCGCCTGGCAGCGCTTGACCAGGTCGGAGTCCGGGACTTCGCCAGGATCAGGCGCAGTGGAGGCGGGCATGTTTTAGGAGTGGCAGAGGCTATGACGGGCGCAGGAAACGCCTTATTCAAAAGAATCCTCGTCTTTATAACGACGGGAGTCAAAGGGATGCGTCAAGAAGGACATCATGGATGTGTTGAATGAGGCTGGCGAGGACCTCACAGAGTGTTCACCAGGACCACCGACTCGAGCATTTTGACCAGGTCTGTAAATTCCCGGCTGGTTTTGTCGTCCGTAAAAAGGGTGACGGAGAGCAGGACGTGCTTGGAAAGGACGATTGTGGCTGGGGCCAGGACCTTGTAGTTGCGCGGCTCGGGAGGTTTGCCGACGAGGTTGGGATCGGTGAAACAGGCGTAGAATCCGACGCCCGACTTGAGCCGGAGCTTCTGCACTTCGGTTTTCTGTTCGACAGAACCCTGGGCAAAAACGGCAGCCACCTTTTCAAACCGCTTTTGCTGCTCCTCGGCACTGACCTCCTCTTGCTGCTCGATGAAAGCGATGGTCACTTTGCAGGCCGCATTGGCATCCGCTTTGGGACGGACCGTCAGGTTTACGCAGATATCCCCGACCCTCTGAGTCTGCATGTCCCAGCCTTCGGGAACCTCCAGTTTGAGCTGGCCGTGAAGGCCCAGATCCACCGATTCCGCCAATGATGGGAGGGTGAAAACCAGAAGAGACGTGACGAGGAGCAGGAACGGACGCATAAGGGCCGCGAGCATGGCCGATGGCCGCCCGATTGGGAAGCCTGGACCGGTTCAAACGCTGAACTCTGCCAGCGTTACTGGATGGGGAACGGGCTGATGTGGAATTTCTCGCTGTTCTTGGACTCGAAGTAACCGAGGCTGATCTTGTCGCCAAACAGGGCCACCCAGTTGCCAAAGGCATCCTGGGCCAGAGTGGTGTCATAGGAGGCGACGAGAGCGGGCCGAGGCGGGCCGACCTGCCCGCGCACGGGTTTCGGGGCCTCGGCGGCGTTCTTGTCCTTCAGCCAGCGGACGAGGGTCCAAGGGGCGAATTCCAGGCGCACCTCGGCATTGTACTCGCTTTCCAGGCGGTATTTCAACACATCGAACTGGAGGGGACCGACGGCACCGAGGAGCGGTATGCGGACGGCGGCATCGGGAAGTTCGAAGGGCTGGGCCACGCCTTCTTTGAGAAGTTGGTCCAGGCCGTCGCGGAAGCGTTTGAACTTGGAGGTGTTTTCGTTGTGCAGGTAGGCAAAACACTCCGGCGGGAAGGTGGGCATCTCGTCGAACTTGATGCCGTTTTCCTCCGCCAAGGTATCGCCGATCTGCAGGTCGTAGTTGCCCACGAGGCCCACCACGTCGCCCGCCCAGGCCTCGTTGACGGTCTCGCGCTCCTGGGCGAAAAGGCGCTGGGAGTTGCCTAACCGCATGCGTGTTCCGGTGCGGGTGTTCACCGCGCTCATGTCCCGCTGGAAACAGCCGGAGACGATGCGGATGAAGGCCACGCGGTCGCGGTGCTTCGGGTTCATGTTCGCCTGGATTTTAAAGACGAAGCCGCTGAAGGCGGGGTTGGTCGGCTCGATGAAATCCTCACCGGACATGCGCGGGGCCGGGGGCGGGGCGATTTCCAGGAAGCGGTCCAGCATCATCTGCACGCCGAAGTTGTTCATGGCGCTGCCGTAGAAAACGGGGGAGAGCTGGCCTTTGCGCACCTGCTCAAAGTCGAAAGGGGAACCGCCGCCTTCCAGGAGATCCAGCTCATCCACCACACGCTGGTAAACCAAGGGTGGCAGGGCATTGCGGACGCTTTCATCCTCGATGCCTTTCACATTCACAGGGGCGCGGAACTTGCCGCCGACGGTGCGCTCGAAGAGGTGCACCTGGTTGGACTCGCGGTCGAAGACGCCTTTGAAGTCCACGCCATCGCCCAGGGGCCAGTTCATGGGGCAGGCGGCGATGCCGAGCACGCGCTCCAGCTCATCCAGCAGCTCCAACGGCGGGCGCGCGGGGCGGTCCAGCTTGTTCATGAAGGTGAAAATGGGCACGCCACGGCGGCGGCAGACTTCAAAGAGCTTCAGGGTCTGGCTTTCGATCCCCTTCCCCGCATCAATGACCATGACGGCGGCATCCACGGCGGTGAGCACGCGGTAGGTGTCTTCGGAGAAGTCTTTGTGGCCGGGGGTGTCGAGGAGGTTCACCACGCAGTCCTTGTACTCAAACTGGAGCACGGTGGAGGAGACGGAAATGCCGCGCTGCTTTTCCAACTCCATCCAGTCGGAGGTGGTGGCGCGCTGGTTTTTGCGGGCGGTGACGCTGCCGGCGAGCTGCACGGCCCCTCCGTAGAGGAGGAGCTTTTCCGTGAGGGTGGTCTTCCCGGCATCCGGGTGGGAGATGATGGCGAAGGTGCGGCGGCGGCTGACTTCGTGGGGGGCTTTGGCGGCGACTTCGGACATGGCGGTGGAAAACGGGGGCGGCTTTCATCGCCTCCTCCGCAGCTTTTCTCAAGGACGATTCCTGGGAGATGCGGGAGGGAGGGGCCTCAGGTGACATTCGATCCCTGAACGAAATTCCGGTCTGATCTTCCGCATGGGCGGCAAGGATGGCCAGAAGGTGGCACTGGACCATGTGAAGGTGTGGGCGCTGGAGTAGAGAATGTGCACTTTCGCCCGCAGCCGCCTTCGCCCTTGCATCTGCGTGGCGGCCCCGCACACTGGCGCGCCATGTCTCCCGACTCCCTCGAACGCCTCCGCTCCACGATCCGCGATGTGCCGGATTTCCCCCAACCGGGCATCCTTTTCAAAGACATCACGCCGGTGCTGGCGGATGCGCAGCTTTTGAAAGAGGCGATCGAAGGCATGGCGGAGATCTTTGCCGACCAGAAGGTGGACAAGGTGGTGGGCATTGATGCGCGTGGGTTCATCTTTGGGGCGATGATCGCCCAGCGGCTGGGCGCGGGCTTTGTGCCGGTGCGCAAAAAGGGCAAGCTGCCGTGGAAGACACGCGGCGTGGACTACAGCCTGGAGTACGGCACGAACAGCGTGGAGATGCACCTGGATGCCCTGGCCCCAGGGGAGCGCGTGGTGCTGGCGGATGATCTGCTGGCCACGGGCGGCACGGCGGGTGCGGCGCTGCAGCTCATCCGGGAATCGGGAGCGGAACTGCTGGGCTCGGTCTTTTTCATTGAACTGGCCTTTCTGTGTGGCCGGGAAAAGCTGGACGGCATGGGCCCGATCCATTCACTGCTGACGTTCTGACTCTGACCCCCTGACCGCATGACTGAGCAAGAGTATCAGCACCGCCTGGAGGCGGCCGCCCAGAAGGTCTTTGGCAAGGACGTGGCCCTGCCGCGCGGACGCACCGAGACACTGAAGCTCTGCAAGCGCTTCCTGCGCCTGAAGGAGCAGCGCATCAAGCAACGGCACCGGGCGGGTGGCAGCGGGATCGAGATCTGCCGCATGCGCTCGGATGTGATGGACTACATCGTGCGCCTGCTGTGGGAGGAGTGCCTGGCGGCGCTGGCCCCTGCGGTAAAGAAAAAGCTGAATCTCAGCGTGGTGGCCCACGGGGGCTATGGGCGGCAGGTGATGAGCCCCGGCAGCGACGTGGACCTGACCTTCATGCTACCGGGCAACAGCTCCAACGTGTCCCCGGATCTGGCAAAGCTGATCGGCGATTACCTGCTGTACTTTTATGACATGAAGCTGAAGGTGGGCCACGGCACCCGCAGCGTGGGCGACTGCCTGAAGCTGGCGAATGAGAGCATGGAGACGAAGACGGCGCTGATGGAGGCGCGGTTTCTCTGCGGCAGCGAAGAAGCCATCCAGGAATTCCGGGGCCGGTTTGACAAAGAATGCATGGCGGGCCGCGAGGCGGAGTTCCTGAAACTGCGGCAGCAGGACCTGACCAACCGCCATGCCAAATACGGTGGCACGCACTGCGTGCAGGAGCCTAACGTAAAGAATGGCTGCGGCGGCCTGCGCGACTACCAGAACCTGATCTGGATGACCTATGCGAAACTGGGCACGCTGAACCCGCATGACCTGGTGACCAAAGGACTGATGACACCGGCCGGGTGGAAGGAGATCCAGCAGGCCTATGACTTCATCCTGCGCACCCGCAATGAGATGCACTACACGGAGAAGCGCGCCAGTGACATCCTGACGCTGAGGCTCCAAGGCTTTGTGGCGACCAACCTGGGCTACCGACACAAGCGCATCCTGCGCCGCATCGAGGCCTTCATGCGCGAGTACTACATGGCCACGCGCGACATCCTGCAGCGCAGCAGCGAGGTGATGGACCGCTTTCACCTGCAGTCGCTGGACGATGAAAGCACGCGCAAGGGGCTGCTGAACTTCATGGTGCGGCGCAAGACGGCGCTGAAGCGGACGGAAAAGTTCGACGGATTCATCGCCAAAAACGAGCGCCTGTTTGTGGAGGACAAGGGCCTTTTCAAGGAGGATCCCAGCCAGCTCATGCAGGTCTTCCTGCACACGCAGCAGCGGCATCTGCGGCTGAGTCCGGAGCTCTTCCAGGTCATGCAGGAAAACTTCCGCCTGGTCAATGTGAGCTACCGGTATAACAAAGGGGTGCGCGAGACCTTTGAAGCCATCCTTTCCCGCAAGGGCGATGTGGCGCGTGTGATGCGGCAGATGCACCGCGTGGGCTTCCTGGGGCGTTACATGCCGGAATTCGGCGCTCTGACCTGCTTGGTGCAGCACGAGTTTTTCCACCGCTACACGGCCGATGAGCACACCCTGAGAACGCTGGACAAGCTGGACGAACTGAGCGGCCCGCCAAAGCCGGGGCTCAGCCTTTACCAAACGCTCTTTCACGAACTGGCCCAGCCCGTCATCCTGTATCTGGCCCTGCTGCTGCACGATGCCGGCCGCGCCGCCAATGCCAAGGCCCATGATGCCGAAAGCACCCTGATGGCCGATGCCGTGTGCCGACGCCTGCAAATCAAGGGTGAGCGGCGCAAGCTGCTGCTCTTCCTGGTGGACAACCACCTGCTGATGTACCGCACTGCAACGACGATGAACCTGGATGACACGAAGGTCATCGGTGAGTTCGCGGGCATTGTGCGCACGAAGGAGTATCTGGATACGCTGCTGGTGATGACCTACGCGGACTCCAAGGGAACAAGCGAGGCCAGCTGGTCCGGCTACAAGGAAGCCTCCATCCGCCAGCTTTATCATAACACGCTGCAATACATGGATGCGCCTGCGGACTTCATGCGCCGCGCCGCCGTGCCGCTGGATGAGGTGCGGGCCGATGTGACCAAGGCGCTGGGTGCCGAGTTTGACCTGGAAATCAGCGCGCACTTCCAGCACATGCCGCGCAGTTACTTCAACTTCCGCGACCCTGCCCAGATCGCCGGCCACATCCGCCAGTTCCGCCAGTTTTTCACCCAGCTGATGGTGGAGGAGGCCGAGGCTGGCCTGCTGCCGGTGATGGAATGGACCGACCACGTGGAGCAGGGCTACAGCGAACTGACGGTGACCTGCTGGGACCGCCACCTGCTGCTGGCGCGCATCTCCGGCGCGCTCTCGGCCGAAAGCATCAACATTCTCAGCGCCGACCTCTACCAGCGTGGCGACAACCTGGTGCTGGACATGTTCCGCGTCTGCAACACCAACTTTGCCGCAGTGACCAGCAAGACGGCGCGGCAACGGGTGGAGGCCTCCGTGCGACAGGCCTTCCTCGCCCAGAAGTTCGACTTTGGCCCCGCCATCGCCAAGAGCCGCAAGGCCATCCCGGGCTATGACGAGGTGATGTCGGAAATCCCTCAGCGCGTTTACCTCAACAACGAGCTGTCGTATGACCAAACCATCGTGGAGCTCCAGGTGGTGGACAGGCTGGGCCTGCTGTACGACGTGTTCATGGCCATCGGTAAACTGGGACTGAACATCACCCATGCCCGTATCGGCACGGAAAAAGGCGTGGCCATTGACTCCATTTATGTACAGGACGAAAACGGCCGCAAGCTCTCCACCCGTCTTGTCCTGGATACCCTTCAGGGCAAGATCGAAGAGGCCGTCTTTGGTTAGGCGCACCTGTCCTCCGGAACTGCGCAGGGGGGCTCAGCGCATGGTCTCGGCCTGGGCGAGGACATCGGCAAAGGGAACCTGGTCGAGCATGCCAAAGGTATCCAGCCGGGTGAGACGGGCACGAGTGGTGGCGGGGCTGGTGATGCCGCAGAGGAAGCGGGCCAGCTGACGAGGAGTGCGCAGGGCGGCATGACGTGCATCCAGCAGAGGGCGGATGGCGGCCACATCCTCCGTGGTGATGCCAGGGCGTACGGCCTGGGGGATGAGGCGGGGAGCGCCCATGTCGGCCCCTTTGGCGCGCTCCAGGCAACTGGTGCAGGTGCCGCAATCGGCCCCGAGTTCTTCCCCAAAATAACGCAGCAGCCAGCGGGCGATACATTCGCGCTGGCTGGCCAGTTCCAGGATCTGATCCAGCCGCTGAACGTCGCGCGCCTCACGCCCGGCGAAGAGCTGCTGCATCTTCTGGCTGACCAGCTCCGGATCGCGGGCCTCCGGGTCCCCACAGAGGCGGTAGCGCTGACGGGAGCCGCTGGGCTTCATCTGGATTTCGCCAGCCTCCTCCAGCCAGGTGAGGGCCTTGAGGATACGCTCCCGAGGTTCGCCCAGCTCCGCCGCCGCTTCATCCAGGACCAACGTGGTCCATTTGTGACCGCGTTTGCCGCAGGCGAAGAGGCTGCGCAAAAAGGCCTGCCGGTCTGGCTTGTGCCCGGCCAGGATGCGCGCCTCCGGCTGGAGAAAGCTGTACTGGTAGCTGGAATAGAACATGCCCAGAGGACGCACCAGCCCACCTAACTCCAAGTTCGTCAATACGGTCTCAATCACCAGAGGGCGGATGTCGGTGCTGCCGGAAAGGTCGTAAATGGAGATGTCGAATTCCTCTCCTTGGCGCAGCAAATGATCCACCAGCTGGCGCAGGGCCTGCGGGGTGGGGGTATCGCCAAAGGTGAAATTGGCCAGCACGGTGCAGTCATCCTGGCAGGCGAGCATTTCACAGACGGAGACCTTGCCATCCCGCCCGGCCCGTCCGGTTTCCTGCATGTAGTTTTCCAGGGTCTTGGGCAGGTTGTAATGATACACGGCGCGGATGTCCGCCTTATCAATGCCCATGCCAAAGGCGATGGTGGCCACGATGACCTGCGTCTGCCCGGTCATGAATCCATCCTGCGCGGCATGGCGATACTCATCCGGCAGGCCGGCGTGATAGGCCAGCGCATTGACCCCGGCCTTTTGCAAGTGCGTGGCCACCTCTTCGGCCGTCTGTTGCAAGGTCACATAAACAATCGATGGCACCTGGCGTTTCAGCAGCAGCTTGGTGAGCAGCTCCTTGCGCTTCACGGCGGCGCAGGGAGTGATGCGGTAGTGCAGGTTTGGCCGATGGAAGGAGGTCTGGATGTGATCCTCCTGGGCAATGTCAAACGCCCGGCGGATGTCCGCCGCGACCCCTGGCGTGGCAGTGGCCGTGAGGGCCAGCACGGGGGCGATGCCCAGCTCCTTGGCCACCAGGGCGAGGCGCAGATACTCGGGACGGAAATTATGCCCCCATTCCGAGATGCAGTGCGCCTCATCCACGGCCATCATGGCGATCTTCATCCGTTTCAGCCGCTCAATGAAGTTCTCATTCATCAGCCGTTCTGGCGCGATGTAGAGCAGCCGGGTCTTGCCCGAACGGAGGTCGTCAAATACTTGCTGAGCTTCTTCGAGCTTCAACGATGAATCCAGCCGTGCCGCACCAATGCCACGCGCCTGCAGTGCCTCCACCTGATCCTTCATCAGCGCAATGAGAGGGGAGATGACCAATGTGACGCCGTCCATCAGCAGCGCCGGAAGCTGATAGCAGAGGGACTTTCCGGCACTGGTAGGAAACAGGGCCAGCGCACTCCGCCCCGCCAGCAGCGCCTGCATCACCGCCTCCTGCCCTGGGCGGAAAGCCGCATGGCCGAAGTGCTGGCGAAGGGTGGCGGTGAGGTCTGGAGGCATGGATACACTACCCATGCCACCAGATGCAGATCACTGGCAAGGCTGGAGTGCGGGGAGCCTTCTCTTGATCGTGTGTAGGGAGACCCAAGAAGTCTTTGACGGTACCCGTTACTCCGCAAAACGGTCGCGCAGGTGCTTGAGATGCCATTTGGCATCGGTGGGCTTGCCGGTGGCGTGGAGCATGATCTCGCCGGGGAGCGGGGTGCCGCCCTGAGAGTGGACTTTTTCGCGGAGCCACGCCAGGAGGGGAGCGTAGTCGGCCTTGTCGAGAGCAGTGGCGATTTTCTTCTGCTTGCGGGCGGTGCCAAAGAGCTGGGCCGCATTCAGATTTCCCAGGGTGTAAGTCGCAAAGTAACCCAGGCCGCCCATGCTCCAATGGATGTCCTGGAGGCAGCCGTGGGCATCATCGGGCGGGACCATGCCGAACAAACTTTCAAACTCGGCGTTCCAGGCGGCAGGAACGTCCTTCACGGCGAGTTCACCACTGATGATGCGGCGCTCAATGCTGAAGCGCAGAAGGATGTGGAGGTCGTAGGTGGCCTGATCCGCCTCGACGCGGATGAAGGAGTATTGGGCGCGGTTGATGGCGCGGAGGAAGGCCTCCAGCTTGATCCTTTTCAGGTGTGGGAAGATCTCCTGGGTGCGGGGCAACCACTTTTCCCAGAAGCTGCGGGAGCGGCCGACGTGGTTTTCCCACAGGCGGCTCTGGGATTCGTGAATGCCCAGAGAACAGGCACGACCGGAAGGCAGGCCAAAGTCATCCTGGGGAAGCCCCTGCTCATACAGGCCATGACCGGCCTCATGCATGACACCGAAGAGGGAGGAGGTGAAGTCCGCCTCATCATAACGTGTGGTCAGGCGGATGTCCGCAGGCCCCAGAGTGGTGCAGAAGGGATGCGCGGTGGTGTCAATGCGGCCCGCCTCAAAATCAAAGCCCAGGCTGGCGGCCACTTCGGCATTGAGTATCTGTTGTTTCTCAATCGGGTAATGACCACGCAAGAGGTTAGGCTTCACAGAAGCGCTCTTCTCCACGGCCTGACGGGCGATCTGGGTGAGCTCGGGCTTCAGCTTGGCGAAAAGGGCGGCCACCTCGGCGGTGCGGGCCCCGCGCTCGTAGGTTTCCAGCAGAGCATCGTAGGGTTCATCCGCATAACCCCAGAGGTCAGCTTTTTTGCGGGCCAGGGTGACGAGCTTTTGAAGGTGGGGAGCGAAAAGCTTGAAATCGGATTTCTTGCGCGCCTCGGCCCAGGCGGCTTTGCCATGGGCGCAGATTTCACTTTCTTCGATGACGAGCTTTTGCGGCAGCTTCACGGCGCGGTCATAGTCGCGGCGCAGTTCGCGCAAGTTCGCGAGGGCCTTCGGCTGGCGACGTTTTTCGGACTCGGCCTTTTCCAGCAGCTTGCGGAAAACGGTGCCCGTGGCCAGGGCGTGGGCCTTGCCATTGAGGTAGGCCATCTGCCGGGCGCGGTGCCCCAGGGCCTTGGCGGGCATGTAGGTTTCCTGATCCCAGGAAAGGGTGGCCTCCGTGGAAGTGAGAAGGCTGACCTCTTGGACGAGGGATTGGAGCTGGTCGTAGGCGGTGAAAGGCATGAGAGTTATTTCAGCTTGGCGAGACGGTCCTTGGCCCAGGTGAGCCCTTGCTGGATGGTGTCATCCCCGGGGATGAGGGCGGCGAGTTTTTCCCAGCGTTTCACGGCAAAACCGAAGGCGTTTTTGGCCTCCTCCTTTTTGCTGAGAGACTGGCTGGTGTGGCCGAGCACGCCATAGAGCTGGGCGAGCTGTACCTCCTGGGCCTTGCGCTGCGGGGAGAGGCGTGCATCAGGCTCCTTGGAAAGAATGGCCTCCAGGGAGGTGACGGCCTGCTGGACGATGGGGAGGGCGGCGGCAGGCTTTCCGAGGTCGGACATCAGCTCGGCATACTCGCCGCGCAGCTTGGCCTGGAGGAAACCGAAGTTCAGGTTATCCGGCTCATCCGCCAGGATCTCATTCAGCAGCTCCATGGCGTCCTGCTTCTTTTTGATGGCGTCGTTGTTGTTGCCATCGTCGCGCTCAAGAAGAGAAAGACCTCCATAGTTTTTGGCCAGCAGGTATTTCACCTCCGCCCACTCGGGGAGGAGACGGTTCAGCTCCAGCAGGATGGGGATGGCCTGCTGATGGGCCTCGCGGGCCTCCTTGGCGCCGATGCTTTTGCCAATCAATTCGGCCAGCTCGGTGTAAGCATCGGCCAGCAGCAGGGCCTGCTCCTGATTGCGCGGCGAGGAACCCATGACGAGTTCCCCCATTTCGGTGACGGCATCGATGAGGGTGGTCAGGGCATCTTGCGCGCGGCCTGCATCCCGCTGGGCGAGGCCCTTGGCAAACTTGGAACGGGCGAGGAGGAAGCGTTCGTCGGGGATAGGCTCGGCACCGAGCAGCTTGGGGTCGAGCACTTCCGGCACGTGGGCCAGGGCTTTTTCGGCTTCGGTGAGGTCGCCATTTTCCTGCATGCGCAGGCCATACTCCATCCAGGCCCGGGCACATTCATTGCGGGCGAGGCGATTTTTTGGATCTGCGGCCAACCCTTCCGTGAGGCTGGTGGTGGCATCCCGCAGAAAGGCCAGGGAGGTGGCGCGGTCTCCCTTGCGGTTGGAGAGGTCAGAAAGCAGCAGGCTGTATTTGCCGAACCATTGATGAAACAATGGGAGCTTGGGGTCGGACTTGCCTTCCTTCAGCAGGAGGGCGGCCTGGTCGCGGGCTTTTTCCAGATACACGCGGGCCTGCTCATGGTCGCGCATGCGGAGGTGGATCTGGCCAATGTTGCCATAGGCCCGCAGACGCTCCACCCCGAGGGCAGGATCTTTTTCCAGCAGGGGCAAACCCGCCATGCAGAAGGCCAGGGCATCGCGCAGCTGGCTTTTGGAAAATTCGGTGTCCAGTTCGTTGCTGGTGGGGGACTGAAGCAGCTGGGTGAGAAACTGGTCCACCGCTGTCTGCGAGTGCTGGAGATTGGAATCCGCCGTTTTCTTTTGGTCAATGGATTTGTCCCGCTGACCCGTGAGGGTGGCGATCTTTTCTTCACGGACCTGGATCTCACGCTGCAAGACGGCCTCATTTTCACCGATGACGACCTCTGCCTTCTGCGCCCGACGCAGCGTGGTGAAGGCATAGATGCCGCACATCACCAAGGTGGCGAGCAGGCTGAGCGCGGTGACTTGCAGCATGCTTACCTTGAGCGCCTGACGCTTGCGCTCCAGGGTGGTCTGCTCGCGCGATTCCTCCAGCAGGTAGTCGGATTCGAGGATCTCAAATTCGCGCACCACTTCGCGCATGTCGGTCCAGCGCGCGGCGGGGTTCAGGTCCAGCGCCCGCTCGATGATGTTGCGACGGCGTTCATCCCATTTGGACTGGGGGGCATCCGGCCAGACGATTTTCGGCTGTGAGCGCACAGCGGTGATCAGGGCCGCACTGTCGATCCCATAGGCGAGACCGGAAGCGACCTTCTTTTGCACAAAGGCCACCTGCTCGGCCCAGGCCCGGGCCCCACGCGGGAGCTGTCCGGTGAGGAGACGAAAAGCGAGGACGCCAAAGCTGTACACATCCCAGCTGGCCCCATAGCCATTGAAGACACCTTCGGGATTTTCAGCCTGCTCCGGGCAGAGATGTACAAAATGGTCCGTGAGCTCCAGATGATGGATGCCGCCCACCCAGCCCTGGGCCATGTCGGTGAGGCGGATGCTGGCTTCGGCATCGTCCTCCAGCAGTACGTTGCAGGGGCGGAGATTGCCATGGGGGATGCCGTGCTTGTGCAGCCAGGCGAGGGCATCCGAAAGCTGGTAGATGCAGTTCCACGCAAGGTCCGGGTTTGGCTGGCTGCAAAGGGACTCCAACGTGGGTGTCTGCCACAGGCGGCGGCCCTGGGCATCCTTCATCATCACGCCCACCAGCGGCATGGCGGCGTAGTAGGGGCTGCGATCGAAATTAAAATTCTCCACCGGCAGCACCCCGCGATGATGCGGCATCTGCTGCAGCGCACTCAGCGCTGTGGCCAGGGCCTTGCGATTGATGGCCATCGAGGAGAAGACCTTCACCGCACAGGCTTTGCCGCCAGAGCTGGCCCGGTAGACGGCTCCGCAGCGCCCGCTGCCGATCAGATCCTGCAATTCATGTCCAGCGATATCCGGCAAACTCATGCAAGGCGTGCGGCAGGGGTTGTCATGATGATCATAAAGGAGAACGCAGGATTCCGCGCTTAACCCAAATCCTGCAACGCGCGGGAGACAGGGTCAAGCCAGGGCTTTGACTGTAAAACTTTGTTAAATGTTCAGCGAGAATGGCATGGGATCCTGCGGGGGCAGTTTCAGCGCGACAGAATTTGCCCTCCTGCCCCGTTGTTTTTCTCCCATGTTTCGCTCCTTTATTTTCCTTGCTCTTGCCAGCGCGGCCGCTGCCCAGACTCCCGCCTTGGTGATCAAAGCCGTCACGGACCGGCCCCAAGCCCTCTACCAGACGGGAGAGACCGCCCGGTTTGACCTCACCGTGACCCAAGATGGCAAGCCGCTGGCCCAGGGGCAGATCCAGTGCTCACTCTCCAAAGATGGCGTGGAGCCGAAGCGTGAAGAGACCGTACCGATCAAAGATGGCAAGGCCACGCTGACGGGGACGCTGAGCGAGCCGGGCTTCCTGCTGCTGCGTGCGAGCATCACTGGCCAAAATGATTTTGCCCAGGCCAGCGCCGGATTCAGCCCTCAAGAGATCAAGCCGAGCCTGCCTGTGCCGGATGACTTTGATGCCTTTTGGGCAGCGCAAAAAGCTGCCCTGGCCCAGGTGGAAATGAAGTCCACCCTCACCCCGGTGACCAGCACCCTGCCGAAGGTAGACGTATATGATGCGCAAATCACCTGCCTGGGCGCGCCTGTCTCCGGCTACTATGCCAAACCGAAGGATGCGAAGGCCAAGAGCTGTCCTGCCATTCTCTTTGTCCATGGCGCAGGCGTCGGTGGCTCCAGCCTGGGCGCGGTGGCGTGGTCTGAACGGGAAGGCGGCATGCTGTCCATGGACATCAATGCCCACGGCCTGCCCAATGGCAAACCGAAGGCCTTCTACGATGAGCAGGCTGCTGGGGCTCTGAAGGACTACCGCTTTCAGGGCCGTGATGATCGCGAAAAATGCTACTTCAAAGGCATGTTCCTGCGTGTCATCCGCGCGCTGGATTTCCTCACCGCGCAGCCGGAGTGGGATGGCAAGACGCTCATCGTCTATGGCAGCAGCCAGGGTGGTTTCCAGGCCTTTGCGGCGGCTGGGCTGGACTCACGGGTCACGTTCTTTTGTGCAGGCGTGCCCGCTGGGTGTGATCACACCGGCATCGCCGCAGGCCGCATCAATGGCTGGCCGAAGCTGGTGACGATCACCGATGGCAAGGCCGTGGAGGCCGAGCTGCAAACGGCGCGTTACTTTGACAACGTCAACTTTGCCATACGAGCGAAGTGCCAAGGAGCCGCTGTCACCGTGGGCTTCATCGACACCGTGTGCCCACCGAGCAGCGTCTATGCGGCCTACAATGTGCTGACGATGCCCAAAACCATGCACCCCATGCCGCTGACGGGCCACAAGAGCAGCCCTGACGCCAGCGACTTCATGACCGAAGCCGCCCTGGCCCATGTGCGGGCCATGCGGCAAAAGTAAGCTTATTCGTCCCGGCTGAGGATGATGCGCGCGCCGCGCTGCCAGGTGAAGTAGCTCCACACCCAGTGCAGGAAAACAGCGGCGCGATTGCGCATGCCCACCAGGAACAGCAGGTGGACAAAGAGCCACATGAGCCAGGCGAAGAAGCCGCGGAAGTTCATGCCTTTGAACATCGCCACGGCTGCCTTGCGCCCAATGGTGGCCATGCTGCCTTTGTCCCAATACGCGTAAGGGATGCGGTCACCTTCTTTGATGACCTTGGCGATGTGCTGCCCCATCTGGATGGCGGCCGGGCAGACCCCGGGAACACGCACGCCTTTGACATCGGTCAGGGCCACCAGATCCCCCGCTGCATAGACCTGCGGGTAGCCCGGCAGGCTGAGATCTGGCTGCACCTGGATGCGCCCGCCGCGATCCAGCGGCACGCCTGCGAGAGTTTTGGTGACCGGGCTGGCCTCCACCCCTGCGGCCCAGATAATGATATCGGCCTCGATGCGCTGCTCACCTGCGATGACGTAGCCTTTGCCCACTTCCTTGACCGGGCAATTCAGGTGCACCGTGACGCCAATCTCCTCCAGGTGCTCGCGGGTGTAGGTGATCAGACTTTCGGAAAACATCGGCAGCAGCTTGGGCCCTGCCTCAATGAGGTGGATGTGCGCCTGGGTCGGGTCAATGCGGCGAAAGTCCTCCCGCAGCACCACCTTGGCCAGCTCTGCCAACGAACCCGACATCTCCACGCCTGTGGGACCACCACCCACGACGATCATGGTCAGCAGGCGGGCGGTTTCCGCAGGGTCATTGGTGGCCTCGGCTTTTTCAAAGGCCAGCAACACCTCACGGCGGATGTTCATCGCATCTTCCAGGCTCTTCAGGCCAAAGGTGAAGGGCTCCCACTCATTGCGGCCAAAGAACCCCGTCTTTGCCCCCAGAGCGATCACGAGATGATCGTAGGCTAACGTGTGGCCTTTCATGACCACCTTTTTATTCGGCAGATCAATCTCCGTGACCTCATCCATGAGCGTCGTCACATTTTTGTGCTCGGCCAAAATGGAGCGCAGAGGTTGGGCGATCTCCGTGGTGGAGAGCCCCGCTGTGGCCACCTGATAGAGGAGGGGCTGGAAAAGGTGATGATTCCAGCGGTCCACCAGGGTGACGTGGTAGCGCGGATCATTCAATTCCTTGGCACAGGTCAGTCCGGCAAAACCACCGCCGAGGATCACCACCTCTTCGGGACGCTTCGTATCAGTCGTGGGCGGGGGAGTCATGCTATTCCAATAGATGAAGTTCAACGTTCTCACAAGCACACAGCACGCCAGACCGATGCGCTGAAATGACCAGGATTCTCGTTCGTTTGCTCTCTTCACATGAAATCGAAGCTCCTGCTTTTTTGCGCCTGCCTCCTGCACACCTGCCTCAGCGCGGCGGAGAAACCGAACATCCTTTTCCTCTTTGCTGACGACTTCACTTACGATGCCATTCGCGCCTTTGAAAAAACGGATATCGAGACGCCGAACCTGGATCGTCTGGCCCAAAGCGGCAAGGTCTTCACCCACGCCTACAACATGGGCTCCTGGAGCGGTGCCGTCTGCGTGGCCAGCCGCACCATGCTGAATACGGGCAAGCACGTGTGGCGTGCGCAAAAGGTGGCCCTGCCCCAGGCGCAGGCCGAGGAAAAACTGTGGCCACAACTCATGGCGGCACGGGGTTATGAGACTCTCATGACCGGCAAATGGCACGTCGCTGTGCCAGCAGAAAAATGCTTCACCCGCACGGGCACGGTCCGCTCCGGCATGCCCAAAGATACGCCTGCCAGCTACAATCGCCCCGTCGCGGGCCAGCCCTCCACATGGAGCCCATCCGACACGGACCTTGGCGGTTACTGGCAAGGCGGCAAACACTGGAGCGAGGTCACTGCGGATGACGCCATCGGTTTTTTCCAAAGTGGCGTCGGCAAGACCCGGCCCTTCTTCATGTACGTGGCCTTCAATGCCCCGCATGATCCCCGCCAGTCCCCCGCCGAGTATGTGGCCAAGTACCCGCTGGACCGCATCCAGATTCCTGTCAGCTACCAGCCGGAGTACCCTTATCAAAAGCAGATGGGCTGCGGCCCGAGCCTTCGGGATGAAAAACTGGCCCCCTTCCCCCGCACCGAGTTCGCCATCAAGACCCATCGCGCCGAATACTACGCGCTCATCACCCACCTTGATGCCCAGATCGGCCGCGTGCTCGCCGCCCTGGAGGCCAGCGGCCAGGGCGACAACACCTGGATCTTCTTCACGGCGGACCACGGCCTCGCCGTTGGCAAACATGGTTTGTTAGGCAAACAAAACATGTATGAGCACAGCCTGCGAGTGCCCTTTCTGGTGAAGGGGCCCGGCGTGAAGCCTGGCAAGATCGAGGCACCCATCTATCTTCAGGACGTCATGGCGACCAGCCTGGACCTCGCCGGCGGCAAGCCTGACGAGGCCGAGTTCCAAAGCCTGCTGCCGCTGATCCGTGGCCAGTCCACCCAGCCCACGGCCAGCCCAGTGTATGGTGCCTACCTGGAACTCCAGCGCGCCATCCTGGCCGATGGCTGGAAACTCATCGCCTATCCTGAAGCCAAAAAACTCCGCCTCTACGACGTGGCCGAAGACCCCGAAGAACTCCGCGACCTCGCCGCCCAACCCGACCAGCAGACCCGTCTCAACGATCTGTTCAAGCAGCTGCTCAACCTCCAGCAAAAGATGGATGACCCCCTGGATCTGAAAGTCTCGTTTCCAGGGATGTGAGTTCGCCGGGAACTAGAACATTGTAAATCATTGTGTAACCCACCTGAAGATTGAATCCCCGAATGGCGAAGGATTCGCTAGACCCATTCATTTTCAACTCTTTCGAAGTCTCCAGCAAACGAGAGCGAAAAGACATCCCCCCTCGCCCCAGGAACTGGGGAGAGGGCCCGGGATGAGGGGCGGTCGAGTGCTCTCGGGGATCGAAGACTGAAAGCGTCGTTCTGCGAAAAAGGGCAGCCTTTGCGGACGGACTTTCTGCGTACTGCGACCACCCCTCACCTTGGCCTCTCCCCCAATTCTTGGGGGAGAGGGAATGCGCTTTTGGAAGCTCTGTATGAGAGATCGAACGAGGTGTGAACCGCCCAAAAGTTCACGCCGCACAGACGTGCCCACATCACTTTTTAAAACCGCTCCATAACAAAATGTTCTCCACACAAAAAAGCCCTACCTCCAAATCGGATACAGGGCTTTAAAATTGGTTAGACTCGATTACTCAGCAGCGAGCGCATCCAGCAGATACTTGGCCGGCTGGAAGTGTTCGATGAGGATTTCCTGCTGATCTCCCCGATTCATGCGCACCTGCTTGATGTCGAAGTTGGGCGTCTTGTGCGGTGCAAACAGGATGTCATCATGCGTGGCGTTCTGATGGCGCTTGAACTGGGCGGGAGTGATGTGACCGCCGAGATGGTCGTCGCGACCTGTGGCCAGATGGCAGGTGCCGAGGACTTTTTCATCCTGGATGTCGGCCCCGGAAACGGGCAGCACCTGGGTGCCAAAGCCGAGTTCACCGAGAACCCCCGTCATCGGATCGTCCAGCAGCTTGGCATTGTGGGCGTCAATGGTGGCCTGGTCTCCGGCGATGAGCTCGCTCTTGATGATGCAGCCGCCGGTGACGGTGAGCTTGCCCAAGGTGCCGTCCTCATATTTCATGGGGAAGAATCCTTCAGCGCCGGTCGGCACGAAATAAACCTCGCCGGCAGGCAGGTTGGCCACATCAGGCGCCGTGCCACGGCAGAGACCGTGACTCTTCTGCGCTTCCTGGCCGCTAAGTTCCAGCTTGGCGGTCAGCACCTCACCTGTTTCCAGGGCAAAGTCGATTTCCACAGAGTCGGCCTTGGTCATGGCGAGACGCAGTTTTTCCGCATCGCGGCTGACTTCATCGTAATCCACAGCCAGGCCGGTATTCAGAATGATGTCATTGAGACCGTGCAGGGTGGCCCCGCGGAAGCCGTACTGCTTCGCAAAGGCGGTCAAAGGCGCCGTGGCGGAGAAGGTGGAGATGCAGAGGATGATGTCGTAGTTCGTGTAGATGTCCTTCTCCAGGCTCAGCGGGTTGCCCGCCATGTCCACGCATTCATCAGGCAGGTCCAGATTGCTGCCGGTGGTCTGGGTGTAGGCGTAGATTTCGCCGCCTTTCATGGCCAGTTCTTCCATGACGCCATTTTGCAGCCCCAGGTAGAAGTGCTTATGAGCATTGCGCTGGACGGCGCGGGCCGGGTTGTTCAAAAAGGCCATGTCCTTGGCCTCAGCCAGGTCAGGGAGATCAATGAGAATACAAATTCTACAGCCAAAAGTGGGCTGAAAAACGGTATGGAGAAGCCGATAGAGATCGAACTTCGGGAATTTGCGGCCGTTGGCCGTCGTTTGAACGGTGGGCATGGGAGCGTTCATCATAGAGAGGATGTGGTGTTTGGGTAAAGGCGAATACGGCTTTTTGCGAATGCCTGGGCGCGCTTTTCTTTTCCAAACTTTAAGGCATCCATTGAAAGAATACCCCAGGAATAGCCATGACTTCCAAAAAACTCGTCCTCATCACCGGTTGCAGCCGAGGCCTCGGCCAGGCCATGATCCCGGAATTCACCGAGCGTGGCTGGACGGTGGCGGGCTGTGCCCGCGATGCCGAAAGGGTCGCGCAACTGCAACAGCAGTTCCCTGCCCCACATCATTTCACGGTCTGTGATGTGGCCGATGACGCCCAGGTACAATCTTTCTGCCAAGGCGTGCTGAAGGAACAGGGGGTGCCGGATCTGGTGCTGAACAATGCCGCCATCGTGAATGCCAGCGCGCCGCTGTGGGAGATTTCGGCAGACGAATTCAGCCGCGTGGTGGACATCAATGTCAAAGGCACCGCCAGCGTTATGCGCCATCTTTTGCCTGCCATGCTGAAACGAGGCAGCGGGGTGATGGTCAATTTTTCTTCGGGTTGGGGCCGCAGCACCTCCCCCGAAGTCGCCCCCTACTGCGCGACGAAGTACGCCATCGAAGGCCTATCGCAAGCGGTGGCCCAGGAGACGGGCGGAAAGGTGGCTGTGATTCCCCTGAACCCAGGCGTCATTGACACCCGCATGCTGCGCAGTTGCTTTGGTGAGTCTGCGGGTGGCTACCCAGGCCCTGAAGAGTGGGCCCGCACGGCGGTGCCCTTCCTGATCAAGTTAGGGTCCAAGGACAATGGCAGGCCGCTCACGGCCCCAGGTGGGTGAGCCTAGTCCACCATCGCGGCCACCTGTTTGTCCGTGGGCGGCAGGGAGAGCCTGTCGTGCTCGTCCTTGACGTGCTGCAGCAATTCCTCAGCCCGGCGAAACAGCACGGGGGACCAGAGCCGTTGCAGTTCCCAGCCCTGACTGCGCAAAACACGGGTGCGAAAAATGTCCCACTCGATGGGGTCGGGCGTCTTATGGAACCTGCTGAAATCGGTCAGCACGCCCACCGTCACATCCGCCGGCATCAGAGGGTGAACACAGGCCACATCCACACAGAAACCTTCATTGCCCCAGTGAATCTGTGAACCTGTCTGGTGACGATCCAGCAGCGCCTGGCCAAAGGCTTGCGCGAGAGGAGAAGGCGTGGCGCTGTCCCATTTTTTCAATTCGGGCTGCGTGTCACGGCGCATTTTTTCCAGCTCTTCCTGATAATGGGTGAAGACGGCTGCCAGCTTCTCGACATAACGCAGGTAGGCATAAAGCTGGAGGCGGCCATTGGGAATCTGGCCCGGAGGAGTTGCCTCCGCCACGCTGTATTCAGCGGCGGGGATGGAGGTCAGCACATGCACGGCATCGCGGGCGCGGGTGACCAGCACGTTGAGCCGTCGCCCACCTTCCCGCTGGGACAGAGCGCCGAAGTTGCGGCGGAATTTGCCCTGGGGATCGGGACCAAACGTGGTGCTGATGATCATCACATCCCGCTCATCTCCCTGCACGTTTTCGAGGTTCTTAACAAACAGTCCTTCAAAGGAGTCGCGTCCCTTGCGGACCTTGGCCACTTCATAAAGCCGGGCGAATTCCGGGTCCTGCGTGACACGGTTGGCCAGAGCTTCGTGAATGGCCTCCTTTTGAGTGAGATTAAAGCAGGCCACGCCGATGGAGGGGGGCTCCGGGTTGGCGAGCAGTTCCGCGATGAGATTCACGGCAGCCTCAGCCTCCTGGACGTTCGTGCGCTCCTGATACACCCCATTCACCCGATGCAGACGGATGGGGGTGTTGAGAGCTTTGTTGCGCGGATGCCCGGGAATGGGCTGAAGGCGGGAGCCGTAGTAATGCTCGTTTGAGAAGCCAATGAGCGCCTCATTGCGGCTGCGATAATGCACGTCCAGGTAGGCCTCCTTCACATCCAGATTCAGCGCGGCAGTGAGCAAGTCCTCCGCCTCCTGCTGCTGTTGATAAAAGAGCTCTTCTGCCGTCTCGGCATCACTATCGCCAGAGTCAGCCAGGGCGGACTCAAAGAAGCGCGTGGGCGGTAGCTGCTTTTGATCGCCCGCGATGACCACGCGGTGACCGCGCAGCAGCACGGGCAGGGCTTCCTCAAGACGGCACTGCGAGGCCTCGTCAAAGATGACGACATCAAAGATAGGCTGGCGGGGAAAGATCTGCGCCACCGTGGAGGGACTGGCCATCCAGACGGGGCAGAGATCATAGATCGGGTCTCCACCTTCCACATCGGCCCCTGTGGCCAGCATTTGGCGCAGTTTCAGCGCTTTTTTGCCTTTCACATACAGTCGCTGGCGCAACCCTGCTCCCTGCTTGTTGAGCTGAGATCCCGTGCTGGCCAGCAGGCGCTCACGCTGATGATTCACCCACAAGAACCGAATGTAATCCCCCACATGCTGAGGCTTTTCCTGGGACAGTTTTAGAAAGGCGTCAAAAGCGGCCTCGATACGCTCGCCATCCATGGCGGCGAGTTCCGGATCATTGCGCAAGCGCTCGCGCAGCCCGTTTTCCACGGCCTGATGCGTGAAGGTGGCACGTAGATCTTCAAAAGCGGTGCCCTGGACGAGAAGCTTCCGTGTCGGGTCTTGTAAGGAAGGAGGCAACTGCCCCAGCGCATGCTGCAGGCGCACCATGTCCTCCAACGAAGTCACGTGGACCTGCCAGGCGCGGGTGGTCTCCTGCACGCTGCCTGCACTGAGCCAACGAGCCAGCAACTCCCTAGGAGCAGCTTCCGTGAAGAGCCCACTCTGCGCAACCAGGGTCATGACATGATTCAACGCGTGAGCCCAGCGGGCCTCATGCTCCAGCCCGGCAGCGAGCGATTCCACCCGTGCTTGATCCTGCAAGCTGGGAGCCAGCAGATCCGCACAACCCAAGTTCAGCAGGAGGGCGTGGGTTTCCCAGACGATCTGTGTTGCCTTCACCTGAGTGTGCATTTCTGCATCCTCCAGCAGGGTTGCGGTGGAAGCTCCCGTGGAACGGGCCAGCCAGTCCACTACCAGCAGGCGATTTTTCACGCCCCGGTAAAAAGCCAGCCCCTGCTGCCAGCCAGTGGCCGCGGTTAATCCGAGGGGCATCAAGGCACCATTCGCCGCCGTCTTCGCGGCCCCGGCAAACAGTCGCTTGAAGAAACTCCCGACCACGGCTTCCCAGGCCTGAAGGGCTGCCAGATGCTGATTCACCACCGCCAGGGTGAACAATCCCGCACTGCGGGCGCTGCTGACCAGACTGCGATCCAGAGCAGGTCCCGCCTGCTCCAGCCAGGCGGTGACATCCGGCAGTTCCTTGCGCAGATCCTGACGACGCGCTTCTGGCAAGACTGCACAAGTATGAGCGAACGCGAGATCCTCAGCCGCCAGCTCACGCAGCAACTTCACCACCGACTCCCGCATTGCAGCCTGGCCCGAGAGCGGTTTGGCTGCATCCAGGCTGGTGATAAATTGGGCCGGCTTCAGCTCATCGGCCTTTTCGGCGGTTGTATGAAGGGCATCCATCGTGGCCCGAACGTCGGTGGCTGAGCGCCCTAGAAAATCCGCCAAACCGATGCCCAGAAGATCGCGAAACGGATTGGCGGGGTAACCTGCCTTCTCCGCCCGGCGGCAAATTTCATCCAGCGACGTCGATGCCTCTTCGACCATCGCAGGCAGCAGTGAAGGAATGGGTTCCACCACAGGCAGATGATCCTTCGCCGCAAACTCCAGCCAGGCACCTAACAAATCATGAAAACTCTGCGCTGCCGCATCGGGACTGAGGTGTAGCTTCTTCCGGCAGCCTTCCAGCTCCGCATGCAGCGCGGTGAGCTGTTTGTTGACGGAATCAAGCTGGCTGTGGGGGTCCTTGGGTGCGGGCATGTCGGCCAGGTTTTCCAGCTTGCCACGCAGGCCCATGTAGAAGTCCTTGCGGTCCCCGCTGGGATCATGCACCACGCCGCAGAGATCGCCGAGGCCGACGGCATCCAGACGATACTTCACCACGTCCAAAGCCGTGCGTTTGTCGCAGACAAACAGCACCCGCTCTCCACGGGCGAGGTGGTCCGCGATCATGTTGGTGATCGTCTGACTCTTCCCCGTTCCCGGCGGCCCATGAACGACCAGCGCCTTGGCCTCCCGGGACGCCAAGACGGCATTGGCTTGACAAGGATCCGCTGCAGAAACCAGCCATTCCTGGGCAAAGTGACGGCCCTTCACGACGACAGTTTCTTCAGCCGCCAATTCCGCCGGCACCTCATGCAATGCCTGCGGATTCAGGAAGGCGGACACCGGTTCCTGCAAGGTGGTCTGGTTCTCCAGCATCCAGCGCGTGTCCCGCAGCAGGGACTGATTCGACAATGGAAACAGCCCCAGCACGGCAGCGGGCAGAACAGTCACCGCCTTCGGCAGTTTTTCCAGCAGCGGCACAGGCTCCAGGATGGCCTCGCCATGGAAAGCCGGGGCCTCAGGCAGATCCAGCAGG
This sequence comes from Verrucomicrobiota bacterium, assembly GCA_040386955.1. Taxonomy (GTDB): domain Bacteria; phylum Verrucomicrobiota; class Verrucomicrobiia; order Verrucomicrobiales; family Verrucomicrobiaceae; genus Prosthecobacter. Next base: position 269,367 of record JAZKER010000002.1, on the reverse strand, counting down.
GTTTGAATTTGCTTCAGCAGTTCATCCACCTCACGCCAGGGATCGGCGGCTTCATCGTCCAGATAGATATCCCCCAGGGTCTTGCCCGTTTGCCGCTCCAGCCAGGCAACGAGCGCCGGATTGGCCACCAGCAGGTCCGCACCTTCCCCCACACATTCCACGGTCACACCAGCGCGCGAGGCCGTGCGCACTTGGATGTTCACCGGCATGAGCAGCAGCGGTGCCAGCACCCGGCTGGAACCACGCACGGATTTCTCATCTGCCGCCGGGGGCATGGAAATGAGTGGGAAACCCAGGGCCAGACAGGACTCCCCGTGATCATTCATGTACTCCAGGGCATCATCAGCCATGTCGCGCAGTTTTTTTAGCAGGCGGGTCTGCTTTTGAAACGCATCGCGGGCCTGCTTCTGCTCATCGGACCACTCCGCCTCTGGAAAAGACGGCGGGCTAAACGTTGGCACCTTGGCCGGGAACTCGATTTTTCGCTTTTCCAGCAGCGACTTCAGGGCCGTGGCAGGCTCCAGCCCCTGCAGCGAGGCCAGATCCATCCAATCACAACGCTGCCGGGAACGATGCGGCCGAGCATTCATGGACGGACCGTGGACAAGGCTGGCGAACAGCCTCTGAAGCATTGTTTCGAGAATCATGGCGTGGATGACAGAACTCAGCGTTTCACACTGAGAGCATGGATCTTCACGCGGGTCTTCTCACTTTTTGTCGCGGCACCGATTCCGATCTGGCTGTAGCGCTCTTCCACAAAGTCCTCGGGAACAGGGGCGTTTTCAAAGACGGGCTTGTCATTAATGAACAGGCTGATTCCGGAAGTGCTGCCGCTGAACTTGAATTTGAACCGGGACTCCACCGTAATGGCGGGATGCTCCAGCGGACGGCCCATGCCATTGGACAGCAGGGCCAGAGTCTGCTTCCCGTCATAGGCGAAACGCAGGGCGATCCAGCGGTCCTTGTCGGTGCGTTCAGGATAACCATAGGAAAGCCAGACCTGGGTGGCTTCTCCAGGATCGGTGATCTCCATTTCTCCTTCCAGCGTGAAAGATGGCCCCACGCGTGCCAGACAGGTCGTGGTGCGGATGACTTCACGGCCCAAATGTTCCAGAACTCCTTTGTCGAGCTTCCAACCGCTGCCCTCATGGGTCCACGCACGGAAGTTCCCCTCCTGCATGAGTGAAACGGGTTCACCCGCCTGAAGGGCTTTTTCGATCTTCATGACCGCGATCTGCTTTTCCAGATAGTCATGACCGGCTGTGGAGAGCTCCGTAGTGCCCGGTTTCAAAGCCTGCTGATAGAGGTCGAGGGCTTTGGCTGAGTCGAAGCGCTTGGCGGCGGATTCAGCCTGCCGCAGCCGGGCCCCAGATTCCCCCGCATAAGCAGCGGTCTTGCCCAGGAGGAACTCCGCCTCCACTCCCCAGGAGGCCAGCACATCTGCATGAGGCTTGAAATCCAATTTTTGCAGCCACCGCTGGGCCTCCGCATACTCACCGCATTTGAAGCTGGCAATGGCCGCATGCGTACGGTCCACGCTGCGCCAAGCCTCGCGTTTAGGTTCATTTTCCGCCCCTTCAAACAGGGCTTGAAGGCGGTCATAACAATGCATTTCCTGAAAGTATTCGTCCGGCACATCCCACTCGGAGGCGGCATCGCGATGAGCCTGCAGGAGCACCCAGGGCAGGTTGGAATCAAAACGCCCCGTCTCCAGACAGGCGAGGCCGAAGTCCTCCATCTTTTTGTGGCTGCCAAACCAACGCGGGCGCAGGCCCCAAAGCATGTGCTGGGAGGCTTCCGCCACATCCACCTGGAGCTTCAGTGATTCGTCAAACCAACGGCGCATTTCTATGGGCGCGACGCTGCGCCCCATCGAAAGGGAGCTGTAGATGAGGGTGACGGCCGGGCTGGGATCCTGCGGTTTCAGCTCCCAGGCCTGCGCCAGCAGACGGCGCGCTTTTTCGGACTCGTGCTTGAAGACCGCCATGCCGTCATCGGAGACCGTGTTTGAGTAACCGCCGCCCCGTGCATCCCAGCCCTTTTGCAGGCAGTGCAGGCCCTCAATCCATTTCTTGACCCAGGGTTTGGCGGGCTCCGTCTTGGACACCTCGTCCCAAAAGGGTTCATGCATGGCCTCGAAAAAGGTCTTGATGTGCCCGCTCATGAGCAGGTAGGCACAGAGGCGGTCCGGGTACTTGGAATACCCTGCCTCCGCATCCAGGGCTTTGCGCAGGGCTTTCAGAGTCTGGTCCACCCGTTTCTTCACAGCCTCCTCCCCGGCCGCTTCTCCGGTGGCCAGGGCCAGGCCCGCCGCCGCATGAAAGGCCAGCGTTTCCATGCCCACCTGCGCCCCCAGTTCTTGAAACGCCTTTTCCAGCAGAGCTTCGCTGCCTTCCTGCCGGAGGGTGATCATCCCCACCAGAAACGCGCTGACAGGATGCTCATGTGCCACGGGCACGAGATCCCGCGCCATGTCCGCCACCTGCTGGCGAGAAAGCACCTGTGGCAGACCGCATTCCAGCGCAATCGCACCTTTGACAAAAGGTACCCAGCGATCCTTGGGCAGGTGCGCGGGTTCGGGCGTCAACCCTTCCGACTGGAAGGTCCTGTCCAGCCAGTCTTTGACTTCCTGACGCACGGAATCGGTCGTGACCGCACTCTCCGGGACGTCCAGTTTGAAGGTGGCCTTCACCGAGGGGCGCTTGCTGGCAGCGGGCCGTTGAGCGCCCTTATCTACAGACGCGGTGGCCACCTTCTCGGCAGACGAAGACTTTTTCTGGTTTTTCCAGAAAGCGTAACCTCCCGTTGCCAGAACCACGGCGACCAGGATGAATGCGTATTTACGAACGGCGGCACCGTCCGTTTCATTGCCGTTGGATTGAGGTGTCGCCATAAGTAAGGATGAGAACTTTTCTCATCATCTGGCCGGATATGCAACCATCCGGGGCAAAAAGTCCCACCTCCCCGGTCACTCGTTTCATCCCATCCATGAACGCTTTTCATCCATGTCCTGGCCCAGAGACTGCATCGCCAGTTGCCAGCCGTGGGGGGTGCGCTACTCTCTACACCCTTTCCCATCATGCCTGAACTGGAAAATCCCTTTCAAGAAACGCTGCTCCAACGCCACCGCGCGGAGCCCTGCACTGTGGTCATCTTTGGCGCCACGGGCGATCTGACGAACCGCAAACTCATCCCTGCTCTCTACAATGTGGCGGTGGAGGGTGATCTGCCTCCCCAGTTTAAGGTAGTAGGCTTTGCCCGCCGGGACAAATCGGACGAGGTCTTCCGCAAGGAGCTGGAAGAAGGCAATCGCAAGAACAGCCGCCAAGGCCACAATGACGAATTGTGGGCCAGCTTTGCCCAAAGCATCCACTACCACCGCAGCGAGTTCGAGGACCTGGAAGGCTACAAGGCCCTGGCCGAGCTGCTGAACCAATTCGACGAAGAGAGGGGCGCCCCGGCCAACCGTCTGTTTTACCTCGCCTCAGCCCCGGAAGCTTTCAAACCCATCCTGGAAATGCTGCGCGCTGCTGGGCTGCACGAAGGTGTGAATGGCAAGTGGGCGCGTGTGGTTTGTGAAAAACCTTTCGGCAAAGACCTGGCCACCGCCCGGGCACTGAATGAAACCGTGGCAGGTACCTTTGCTGAAAAGGACACCTACCGCATTGACCATTACCTGGGCAAGGAAACCGCCCAGAACATCATGGTGCTGCGCTTTGCCAATGCCCTGTTTGAGCCGAACTGGAACAGCCGCTACATTGACCATGTGCAGATCACCTGCGCTGAAAACCTGGGTATGGAAGGCGGCCGCGGCGGCTACTATGACACGGCAGGTGCCCTGCGTGACATGGTGCAAAACCACCTTTTCCAGCTCCTCTCCCTGGTGGCTATGGAGCCCCCAACGGATCTCAGCGCGGACAGTGTGCGCGATGAGAAGGTGAAGGTCATCCGCGCCCTGCGCCCTCTCGTGGGTCCGGAAGCCGTGGGGGCCAATGTCATCCGCGCCCAATACACCGCCGGCAGTGTGGATGGTGCGGCCCGTGTGGGTTACCGCCAGGAGGACCGGGTGAATCCGGAATCCAAAACGGAGGCCTATGTGGCCCTGAGGCTCTACATTGATACCTGGCGCTGGCAGGGAGTGCCCTTTTACATCCGTGTGGGCAAGCAACTGCCCAAAAAGGCCACGGAGATCAGCGTGCATTTCAAAAAGCCACCTCAGGTCCCCTTCGCCACCGCGCGTCTCCCCGGCAGCAGCGAAAACACCCTGGTCATTCGCATCCAGCCGGATGAGGGCATCGCTCTTCGCATTCTGGCCAAGCAGCCAGGCCAGGCCCTGTCCATGCAGCAGGTGAAGATGGATTTCCGCTACAGCAGCAGCTTTGGCAAAGCCAGCCCGGAGGCCTACGAGCGCCTCCTTCTGGATGCCATGGCCGGTGATGCCACCCTTTTTGCACGCCGAGATGAGGTGGAAAGTGCATGGAAGTTCATTGATGAACTCGAGCACGCCTGGCACAAGACGGAAAACCCACCGACCATGTGCGAATACCCCGCCGGATCCTGGGGCCCGAAAGAAGCCGACGACCTCCTGCGCCAGGATGGCCGCGAGTGGCGAACGCTGTAGGAACTCAGAGTTGTTTTTCTTCCACCTTAAACCATACTATTCCCATGAGTGCTGCATCCGAATTCGTTCTTCGTGAAGTGGCCGTGGGTTTAGAAAATGCCTCCACGGACTCCAAGCCATACGAGATCGCTGAAGAAGACTGGCAGCTCGCCTTGGAGACGCGGGAAAGGTGGCTCAAGGGTGAGGAAGAAACACTGACCCTAGCGCAGCTCAAGGAAGAACTTCGTGCTGAACTAGGATGGAAGTCATAATCACTCGTTCAGCCAAGGCAGATCTAAAATCCAGATTCGGCTTTTACGAACGTCAAAGTGAAGGCCAAGGACATTACTTTCTTGACTGCATTATCCCAGATATTGCTGAACTCTCCTCTACGGCTGGCCTTCATCGCCAACGTTATGGACTCTATTGTGCGCTTGCCAGTAAACACCCCTATCAGTTGTTTTACAGCTTGGAATCAGGATCGGTTTTTGTGTGGCGGATCATTGATTGCCGCCGCTCGCCCCAATGGATCAGCCAAGCAGTCAAAAAACGCTCCCTTTAACTCTCATGCCTCTCACTGAAGACACCCTTTCCTGCCTCGGCACCGAAGTTCCGCTGCCGAAGATTGACCGTGCACTCAAGGACCTGTGGTCCAGCGATGAGGCCAAGACCCGGGCCTCGCTGATCAATTTCGCCATTTACAGCGAAGACCCGGACAGCGTGGCGAAAAACAATGAGCAAATGGCCCGCATCACGGCGGACAATGCCTGCCGCGCCCTGCTCATCACCTGCCTGCCTGAGGCCAAACCCCCACGTGCCCGCGCCTGGATCAATGCGCTGTGCCGCCCTTACCAGGGCAAGCAGATCGTCTGCAGCGAGCAGATTTCCTTTGTTCTCGAAGGGGGCGACGCAGCCCAGGTGCAAAACATTGTCTTCGCGCACCTGGATTCCGATCTCCCGCTGATCATCTGGTGGCAGGGTGACCTCACCAAAAACTTCGAGGAGCGTTTTTACAGCCGCATCGGCACCCTCATCATTGACAGCAGCCGCTGGTCCGCCCCGCTTTCAGAGTTTGCCATGTTGCGGGAGGCCCGTGCGACGGCCTCCTTTGATGTGCGCGACCTGAGCTGGACCCGCAGCCACTTCCTGCGCACCGCCCTGGCCAACAGCTTTCAAGATGCGAAGGCCCGAGAGCACCTGCCGATGGTGGAAACCATCGAAATCACCCATTCCAAAAGCCAGACCTGCGCAGCCCTCCTGCTCGGCGGCTGGATCGCCCAGCGCCTGGGTGCCACCCTGGATGAGTCCGCACCAGGCCTCGCCTTTACCAAGGCGGATGGCAAAACGATCAACGTGAAGCTCCTCGACACGGCCGAGGGCTGCGCCCTCCAGTCACTGCGCCTCATCGCCCCCTGCCTGGAGGTGTCTATCACCCGGGATGGGGCCTCGGCCTTTGTCCACACCCACGCCTCCTGCGAAGGCCACAGCCACGAGGAGATCCTGCCAGCGGATGTCGTCAGTGATGCGGATCTCATCGCCTCCCAGCTTAGCCGGGCAGGCGGAAGCACCCACTATTCGCACGTTTTGCCCCTCATCCAGCCCATGCTGGCTCAATTAAACCTCCCCTGAACCCGCTGGTTTTGCCCTTGCCACCGGGGCACGAGCGGTTAAGCGTGCGCTGAATTCCAAGTACATGTCTGTTTCCCTGCGCCATCTTACCTGCCTCGCGGCGCTGCTTTTCTCGGCAGTGCCCGCTTATTCCCAGTCCTCCAGCAATGGCATCGCAGCCGTTGTGAACGGAAATGTCATCACCAAATCCGAAGTGCGGGATGCTGTGAATGCGCAGGAGCAAATGCTGCGAATGCAGTACCAAAACGACCCGGGAGCGCTGCAGCGTGAGCTTTCCAGCATGCGGGCGACCGCCCTCGACGGTCTGATTGACCGGGAACTGGTCCTCGCCGAATTCAAACGCATGGGGGCCGCCATCAAAAGCCAGTGGGTGGATGATGATGTGAACGGCATCATTCGTGAGAGCTTCAAGGGCAACCGCGAAGCCTTCGTCAAAGAACTGGCTGAGTCTGGCATGACTCTTAAAAAGTTCCGCGACATGCGCGAGAAGATGATGATCGTCCAGGCCATGCGTGGCAAACAGGCCGCCGAACAGCCCCCTGCAACCCCTGCAGAAGTGGAAGCTTACTACAAGAAGAACGTCGCCAAATGGCGCAGTGGGGACATGATCAAGATCAGCACGATCACGATCGCCAAGTTCAGCGGTGAGGCCAGCGCCACCCCGGCCGGCCAGAGGAAGATGGCCGAGGAGATCCATTCCAAACTGGTGAAGGGTGCTGATTTTGCCACCACCGCCAAGACCTATTCTCAGGACAGCCATGCGGAAGACGGAGGCGCCTGGGACTGGATGCCTCGCGAGCAGATGAAGCCCTCCATCGCCGGCGTCGCCTTCAACCTGAAGACCGGTGGCCTCAGCGGAGTCATCGATGACGAAGCCGCCTACATCATCATCGCCTGTGATGCCATCAAGTACGGTAATTCCAAGCCCATGAATGAAGTGCGCCAGGAGATCGAACGCGCCATCTCCAACGAAAAATCCAAAGCGGTCATTGATAAGTGGATGGAAGGTCTTCGCAAGAAAGCCGTCATCAAGAAGAACGGCTGGTAAGCGGCTGGTAGAGAAAGAAGCGACGGTGGCTCCAACCTCCGTCGCTCGCGTCTAGGGAAAACAACGGCCTGCCCAATCATGCTGGAAACCGTTGAGAGCAGAGCGGCCTGATTGGCCGCAGGAATAGGCGGCCAGGGTCAAACAAGCTGGTCAGCGCTTCGGCTCTCTCTTCCAGCCTGCAAGGGCAAAGCGGACTCGCACTTGGCCGATTGCTCTTGCCTGCTGTCTCCGAGCGACCGGAGTAAGGTCGTCCTCCGAGGCCATTTCCTCGAAGCTTTTCACCGCTTCTTCTCCAGCAGAGCCTTGGCCTGGTCCACCGTCAGGCCCATGGTCGGCAGGTCAAAGCCGAGCTTGTCGCCATTGGCTTTAAAACCGCCGCCGTCCACATCCACATAGATGGGGTTGTTATAGGCACAGGGCCGCATGCTGGCATAGCTGCTGGTGCCGTAGCCGGTCTTCAGATCCATGGTCTCATGCATGGCCACGACGATGAGGTGGGCATCTTCCTTCAGCGGCACTTGCAAGGTCTGCTCAAACTTGACCACGCCATCCTTGAACATTTCGGGATGAGTTTCGCGGGTGAAATTCAGCTTTGGGTCTGGGCGACTGTTCACCAGCACCTGCACACGGTTGATGTCCTGCCAGTCTGTACATTGCACCTTCACGCTGAGTTCCACGCCACCTGCGGCAGTCACATCACTGCCAGCGATCTTACCATCTGCCGTGCTCACTTGCAGGAAAGGCCCTGTGGTCAGCACCATGTTACCCCCCTTGGCCTTCGGGGACAGTTCCGCCCAGTCAATTTTGGCAGGATCATCCGTGCTGCTAGGCAGATAGACACGCCAGCAGCCCACACCATTCCCATACACAGCATGGGCATCCGCCACGCCCACCGCCACCAGACGATGGCCTTGGTTCAATAGCTGACGCCACATGAACTCACGCGACAGGTACACCTTTGTGGCCAGCGACTTGGCGGTACGCGCAAACTTGAAGGGCGCATCATGGAGAATGTCCGTGCTGCCGCCATTCTGGGATTCCATCCCGTCAATCATGGAGCCGACGCCGACAAAACCACCGTCCACCACATCGTCCTCATCCCGGTCCACAAACATGTCGGTAAGATTGGGGTGATTGAACTGAATCCAGCGGTCGGCCCGCTCCCCCTGCCAGCGTCGTAGGGTCAAGGCGGTCACCCGCGGGTCTTTATTCCACACGGGGGCCCCGCCATCTTGAACGAAGTCCTCCGGCTCAAAGGGGAATGCATTGATGTGTTGTCCGGAACCCGTCATCTCCACGCCCTTGACGGTCTTGATGAATGGACTCAGACCCAATGCCTGGATGGTCGGCTCCCAATCAAAGAAGCGGTTATGTTCCGTCGTGGGCGTAAACTCCAGGTGCTCCACCGCAATATTGATGAGGCGGCCATCGGTGTCGCACACATTGTCCCCACTCGGGGTACTGTGGTTGTGGAAGTCCGCACTGATCCAGCCTGTGGTATCCACCAGACGCTTCAGCGTGCCTTTAAAAACAAATTCTTTGTTAGGCTCAACGGTGACCTCCTGGGCCAGGTGACCGTACTCCGGCCCACGCACCACCACCACACGATACTTGCCCGGTGGCAGCTGCACAGTGAACTGCCCTTTCTCACTGTGATACTGGTCCACACAGCCATGAGCGCGTTCCTTCGGCCCTAGATCCAGCTTCGGTGCATCCTTGTCCAAGGGTTCAAAGTGGGCTTTGCAGGGGATGGAGACTCCGGCTTCATCCGCGATCTCAAAACGGATGCGTGCAGCGGCAGAGAGGGTCGTCTCTGTCTGGTTATCCTCGCCAGCCTTGACCTTCACAGGCACTTTCACGGCGGCTCGGCCCAGATCTGCCACGGTCAATTCCAGATTCCCTGGCAGAGCGCGGAAGGCATACTCACCTTTGTCATTCGGATACGCAGGCACGGGCAGTTTGGAAAAAGGCACCTCCACCGTGGCCGTGGTGACGGGTCCCTCTTCAGATTTCAGCGTGCCTTTGACCCAGCCCACCTTTTTGCCTTTGGCCGCCAGGGCCTCGCCCACGGCCTGCGCCGGGGAGTTTCCCACGGCAAAGAAACGCGTGGCGACCACTTCCTGACCTGGGGCAATTTCGATATCCCCACCCCAAGTGTTCGTGCCCTCGGTCTTCAGGCTGGCGATGGCATACCCGCACCGGTGTGCCGGGTTCACGGCATCTACCCAGAAGATGCCATCCACCGTATCTCCCTTGTTATTAAAACGGGTCATCTCAGACTTGGTTCCCACCTTCTGCGGCTTGTCCGTCTCATTGCGCAATGTGGTGGTGATGAAGACGCCTTGCTGGCCATCCTTCACGCGATACTCGTTCCGTTTGTAGATGCCTCCGTGGCTGGCAGCGGTGGTCACGGCCTCCACGGCGGATTCACCTTTCGGCGTACCTTCGACGATGCGCACATAGGACACAGGGCCATAACCCGCGGGGCAATAGGCGGTGAGCTGATCATTCGCAGCGCCACGCAGGGTCAGGTCATAAAGACAGCCTGGAGACATGCCCTCAGCTCCGTAAAAGGTGCTCATGTTCGCCCGGCGATTCGGCGCGTTGTGGGAAATCACGGCCTCTACCAGATCATTGCGCAGCACAAAGTCCCCGCGAATCCCGTCCGCCTCCTTGCCTCCGGGCAGCTCCTTTTCACGCCCGAGATTGGCTTCAAAAACCTCCGCACCCCAGAGGGTGGGTGTGGTGGCGAGCAGGAGCAAAGCGAGTTTTTTCATGGTGGTGAGCAAGCAGCGGCCTCTTTGCTACGTGAGGCAAGCCCCAGCCTTTTCCAAAAACCCTCCCTTCGCCCAGTCTAAATGACGCGGCCTTGACGAAAGTCTTGTCACACAACCAAGCTTGACCTGTAATCCTACTTAGCACCCGCATGGACTGCCGCCGCTCCCGCACCACAAACCCTGAAAAATGGATCGCCACTTGCCCGGAGGGGTCCAAAGCCGTATGCGAAGAATTGCGCGACCTGATCTTTCGCTGGGAGCCGGACCTCAAGGAGTCCATCAATTCGAACATGCTTTGCTTCAGCCTGAAAAAACGGGTCTGCGGCATCAGTGGGTTTAAGGATCACGCCCAGCTCACCTTTTATCGGGGCAGCGATTTGCCCGACCCCACGCGCCTTTTTAACCATGGCCTTGAGAATGCCTCCATCCACAGCATTGACCTACCTCGAGGATTGGAGGGCCTGAACCAGCGGGCCCTTCGCGCGCTGCTCCATGCCGCCGTGCGCCTGGATGCCGAGCCGTCACAGCCCAAACCACCAGCGCCCCCTCGCGAAGAGTGGCCGATGCCAGAAGTGCTGGCAGCCGGGCTGAAAAAGGACAAGGCCGCCGCTGCGTTCTATGACCAATTGAAACCCACCTACCAGCGCGAGTACAAGGTGTGGGTCAGCATTGCCAAACAGCCGGACACCATCGCCAAACGGCTGGATGAAACCTTGCGTGCGCTCGCCGCCGGAAAGAAGTGGGCACAAAGGAAAGAAGCCTGCTAACACGGAATCAACTCTCATGGCCTACCGCACCGCCCCCGTCGCCACACCCACGATGCCTCCCGGCATCCCCTTCATCATTGGCAACGAACTGGCAGAACGCTTCAGCTTCTATGGCATGCGGACGATCCTCATGATCTTCATGACCACCGCGCTGGTGACGCATGAAGGTGCCAAGGATCTCATGAGTGAGGCCGAGGCCTCCAAATGGATCCATGCCTACATGGCCGCCGTTTACCTCACCCCGCTGGCCGGTGGCCTCATCGCCGATCTCTGGCTGGGCAAATACAAGACCATCATCTCCCTCTCCTTGCTCTATTGCCTCGGGCACCTCGTGCTGGCCCTGGACAGCACCCGCGACGGCCTCTTCTGGGGTCTCACGCTCGTGGCCCTCGGCGCTGGCGGCATCAAGCCCTGTGTGGCCTCGCATGTTGGGGACCAGTTTGGCCAAACCAACGCCCATCTGCTGCCGCGGATCTACAACTGGTTCTACTTTTCCATCAACTTCGGCTCCTTTTTTGCCAGCCTGCTCACCCCCTGGTTGATGAAGCACTACGGCCCGCATGTGGCCTTTGGTGTGCCGGGAATCCTGATGCTTCTCGCCACGATCCTCTTTTGGTTAGGCCGACATCGTTTTGCCCACGTTCCGCCAAAGCCACGCGAGTTCATTCAGGAGCTGGCGCGCCCAGAGGTGCTGCGCTCACTCGCTGGGCTGGTGATGATCTATCTGTTCATCGCCATGTTCTGGTCGCTCTTTGACCAGACTGCCTCCCGGTGGGTGGCCCAGGCCACGAGAATGGACCTGCATCTGTTTGGCCACCCCGTGCTGCCAGATCAGATCCAGAGCGCCAATCCCATCCTGGTGATGCTGATGATCCCCTTCTTTTCAATGGTGATCTATCCTTTGTTAGGTCGGATTTTCACCCTCACCCCGCTGCGAAAAATCTGCGCCGGCTTTGTCCTCGCCGCCATTTCCTTTGTCATCCCTGCCCTGGTGGAGACCTGGATCGCCGCGGGTGAACGTCCCAGCATCTGGTGGCAGATGCTGGCCTACGTCCTCATCACCGGGGCAGAGATCATGGTGTCCATCACCTCCCTGGAGTTCAGCTACAGCCAGGCCCCCGCACGGCTGAAGTCCATCATCATGGCGGTCTATTACTCCAGCGTCTTCCTCGGCAATGTTTTCACCGCCCTGGTCAATGCCTCCATCGAAAAAGCCGGCCTCGCCAGCAGCCTCAACGGAGCGGCCTACTACTGGTTCTTTGTCCAGTGCATGGCTGTCACCGCCGTGCTGTTTGTTTTTGTGGCCAGATTTTATCAAGGACGGACCTATCTGCAGGAGGAGAAAGCGTGATTTTTCTGTCCCCCGTTTATAATACTTGCTCTCTTTTGCCTCATGAACGCTACGACACTGCTGTTTCTTTTCCTCGGAGGCCTTTTGTTGATTCCGGCCAGCCATGCTGACGATGCCAAAAAGCTGGTTCCCAAAGCTGCCTTTGCCAAAGCCGATGCGGCCCTGAACGCGGCCTGGACTGCAGCTAAAGCCTCACTCTCCGAATCCGAATTCAATGAGCTCCGAGAAGATCAACGTTCCTGGCTTCAATACCGCGACTACCTTGCGCAATCTCCAATATACACGGGGGCAGCGACTCAGAAAGAGCTCTCTTTGGACAGTCCTGACTACCTAGAAGCTGCGGCTGCGCTGACGCAGGAACGCAGCGAGTGGCTGGAGGCCGTTGCCCGCAACAAGGATATCGAAAACCTAACAGGGGTTTGGACTGACAGCAGGGGTGGTCGGATCGAGATCGTGGAGGGATCCGACAGCTTGTCTTTTTCCATTTCTTGCGTTCGCGGCCCCACTTCGCACACCGGAGACATGGAGGGCATCGCCAAGTGGAACCAGCGGATCGGGTGGTACAGTGATGTCCTTGCCGCCAAAGGCCCAGAGGCGGAGGCCAACCTGGCGTTCATCCTCCGTGGTAGCCGACTCGAAATCATCGGGGCCAACACCTTAAAATACCATGGTGCCCGTGCTTACTTCGACGGGATCTACGTCAAAGTTTCCGCCCTCACTCCAGCTCAGCAGCAGGAGATCGTGAAGAACGCCTCCTCCGATTTGAAGGAATAAGCCAGGCAGTGACGGCCCGGCCACTACTTGCCCAGCAGCCAACCGAGCAAGCTTACGAAGTCCGCTTCCGGAATCATCTGGCCAAACGCGGGCGGCATCAGGGACATAGGCATGACATCATCCTTGGTTAGGTCGGTTTTGGAAACACGGTGCTCCTGGCCTGCGGCATCCGCCAGAATGAGCACCTGCCCGGCTTCACCCTTCAGGAAACCGCTCATCACGCTGCCATCCTTCATCGTGAGCGTGTGCAGATGGAAATGGGCATCCACATTGCGGTTGGGATCGAGGATGTCTTCGCAAAGACGCTCCACGCCCCGGGTACCGATGCCGTCCAGTTGGGGGCCGATGAGGCCTCCCTTGCCACCAATCTGATGGCAGGCCGCACAGTTGGCCGCGAAGATTTTCTCACCGGTTGCCAGATCCGGTTTGGTTTTGGCAAAGGCCACCGTACGGGCCGCGATCAACGCATTCAGTTGCTCACGCTGTTCGGGTGAAACCGGAAGCGGCGGCGGGGCAGGCCGCGCGGGCAGATAGGCTGCCAGTTTTTCGCGCAAGGCTGCAGGTGCGGTGTGTTGCAGCATCCCTGCCAAGTTACGCAATGCTGTGCGAGCCTGGTTCTCCCTCTCAAAGTCCTCCACATTCACCACTGCCGGAGTAACGCGTGCAATGCCCAACCAGGCATAAGCCTTGCCATCATCGCCATCCACGATCTCCAGCCGGGCCTGCTTGCCCACGTGTTCGGACAGGTCCCACTCCACGAGCTCACAGCTGTCCTTGCGCGGAGGGAAGGCACTGGCGAGGACGGCACCAGATTTCGTCTCCACCAGCCTAACCAGATTTTTGTTATTTGCAGGCGCGTTGGCAAACCCGCGATGACCATTGATCCAAAACGTCAGCTTTGTCGGCACGCGAAATGATTTGGAGGTGAGGATGCCTGTGCGGGATTCTTCATCGCCCCCCTTCATCATGCTCTGCAACACCTGCGCCTCAGTGCCATCCGCACACTTGCGCGTCACGAGCGACCAGGCAAGCACCGCCCCTGTCTGCGCAATGGATTCCCAACTTGCCACAGGCTGCTGGCTCACCTCTTCGAGCAGCTTCATCGCGAGCTCCTGAGCCCAGGCCAGCAGAGCAGGATTGGCCGGAGAACCGCGCTCGCTGAGACCGTCAGAGATAGCTTGAAGGAAGACACTTGATCGTCCTGTGGAAAAAGTTGCATGCTCATGAGCTATCTGGACGACAGCAGGGAGCTTTTCCGCTTCTGCGTAACGAGCCATGTGCTTCCAATTAGCCGGATCGAATCGGACGTGTGGTTCTGCCAAAAGAAAAGAAGCCGCTTCTGCTGTAGGCACTGTTCTAACTAATTCCAGAAACCAAGGAGCATGTCGTTCAATACCAGTTCTCTCTTGCCAAAGTTGATTTTTAAAGACCCCTGGCTGAGACAGAAAATCGCGCAAAAGGACCCGTACAGCATGTGCAAAGTGGGTATCACCAACATGGGTCGCTTTTGGTTTGGCCTCGTTGGGATCTGCCATGACACGGTCAGTCAATTTCATCAGCATTTCAATCTGCCAAGCCTGCCAGCGGGGTTCTTCTTGAAGAAAATCTGCACGGTTCAATAAAGCCTGACAGACTGATCTCCCCCCCAAACTGGTCCGCCTCTCAAAAGCTAGACCCATGCTCCATTTTTCCCAGGGGTGTAATCGATCGTAACTACCTAGGATCTGCGTCGTCTGCGCAATCAAAAGACCTTGCTGATTCGAAGAATAATCGGTTCCATCTCGCTTATTAAACTGAATCAAGCCTCGCTGCTCGATTCGAGAATCTATCCCAGCATAATCGCGCCCATCCGCATTAGGGTCATTCAACCACTCTGAACCGTTTAGAAGACCACGGTGAACGCGATAAATGTTGTATCGTTCTCCCAAGTAAGAGCAGGCCCAGATAGCATAAGCAGCCTGCATGGAAGCTTTGTAGCGGGCACCATCACCTGCATCATCAGGAAATTTGGGTGCATTTTCGCCTATGTATTTAGTCGCCACTATGTCCCCTGCGGGGTGCATGGATCCCAACGGGTCGATACAGGGCAAAAGGAATTTCAACCAATCCTTCGTGCCCCGGCGTTGAACCTCTTGAAGAGCCAAATGGCGACGGGTGAGATTGGCATGGCCAAGGGTTTCTGCTATCTGCTCGGCACCCATGGCAGTGAGATTGATGGGAGGACTTTGGACATTCTTCTTCACCACCCGCCAGATTCTGCCGCGCTCTTTGTCGCGTCCAGGATGTTCCAACGGCACCTCATAGTGGCCGATGATGCGGTTGTAAAAGTCGGCGATGTAGAGAGCATTGTCGGGACCGAGCTGAATGTCCACTGGGCGGAACCAGGGATCGTCACTCGTGATGAAGTCGGGCTTCTCATTCGCCTTCGGCGTGCTGCCTGTGAAGGTGACGTGGTCGTGATTCACCTTCGAAGTCACCACGTTGCCAACAAACATGTGGTCATCCCACCCAGGGCCCCAAACACCCCCGTCGATGTAAGCGATGCCGCAGATTCCGGTGGAACCATGGGTGTGCTCGCACATCACGGGGGCATGGCCCAGACCGTCGTGAGGTTTGCCAAAGCTGGGGTAGTGCGCTCCACGAATGAGCTGATAAATCGGAGCGCTGTGGCAGTCGGCACTGTAGAGATTGCCGTAACGATCCCAGCACAGACCAAAAGGATTCACCTGGCCATGCGTCCAGGGCTCGACCCGTGAGCCATCCGGCCGAAAGCGAAAGACATTGCCACTGTGCAGGTCCAGCGTACTGCCATCCTTCGCCTTGAAATGACTGGTGTTGTTAAAGCCATGGGTCGCATAGATCCAGCCGTCCAGGCCTAACCGAAAGCTGCTGCACATGCCATGCGTGTCCTTTTCATATCCCAGAGGACCGAACACCACCTCCCGCAAGTCCGCCTTCCCATCGCCATCCGTGTCCGCGAAGTACCAGATGTTCGGGATGCTCCAGGCGATGCAGCCGGCCTTGTGCTCCGGCTTGTGCCAGGGCACCACGCCCGTGGGGATGTTGAGGCCGTCAGCAAAGTCGGTGACCTTGTCGGCCTTCCCATCGCCGTCGGTGTCTTCCAGGATCTTGATGGCATCCCGGCTGTCCTTCACCCGGGTGCCGTAGGCATCGGACCAGCGGCTTTTATCCGCGCAGTAAGGATACTCCACCGTCGAGCTCACCCACAGTCGCCCGCGCGAGTCAAAGGCCATGTTGATGGGCTTGTTGATCATCGGCTCACTGGCAAAGAGCTGGATATCAAAACCTTCCGGCACATGCAGCGCAGCACGCTCCTGCTCAGGCGTCAGCGCCTCCGTTTCACGCACGAGACGCGTGTCGGCAGCAAAGGCTGAAATAGCCCCGCAAACGATCATGAAAAAACTAAAGACGGAGCGGGAGAAGACATTCATCAGGAGAAAATTATCAAGTCTGGCCACCAAAGCACGGAGACGTAACCTACGTTACTGAGAGCAACATCCTTTGGTGAACGTTGGTATGCTCATGCGTTTCCTGATTCTAGCCCTCACGTTCGCCACCAGCGTTTTGGCCTTCGCCCAAAGCGGCCCCCGCATTGTCCTGGCGGGAGATTCCACCGTCGCCACGGTGACCCAGACCAAGAAAGACCGGCCCGACCTCGCGGGTTGGGGGCAGATGCTGCCGGAGTTCCTGCCGCAGGCCACGGTGATCAATCATGCGCGTGGTGGAGCGAGTTCCAAAAGCTTTCGTAGCCTGGGCCTGTGGGACAAGGTCATTGCGGAAAAGCCTGACTACGTTTTGATCCAGTTCGGCCACAACGACCAGCCGGGCAAAGGCGACCGGACCACGGATCCCAAGGGGGACTACAGGGACAACCTGCGCCGCTTCATCGAAGAAGTCCGTGCTGCCGGAGGCAAGCCCGTGCTCATCACCTCAGTCGTGCGGCGTGTCTACGAAAACGGCAAATTGGTCTCCACCCTCTGGCCGTATGTGGAGGCCGTGAAGGAAGTGGGCGCAGAGATGAACGTACCGGTCATTGATCTGCATCAGCGCAGCCTGTGGTTCGGCAATCAGATGGGCGAAAAGTTTTGCCTTCGTTATGCCCCGTCCGACACTGACCGCACCCATTTTAACAAGGAAGGCGCACGCATGATCGCACGCCTCGTCGCCGAGGGGCTGGTGCGCGAGGTGCCCGAACTGCGCGAGCATGTTCAACTCTTGCCACCACCCCCGAAAGGACTTCCCTATGACGTGAAACTGGAAACGGTGACCAGTGGCTACGATGGCAAAACCTGCTGGGTTCACCCGCGCGCCGGGGCCATCCCCGGCCCCACCCCCACCGTGGTGATGACGATGCAAAAGCTGCTGCTCACGGGCAGTGACGTCTTCTTTGCCCTCAATGATGTAAGCACGAACGACCTGGGAAAAAACTGGAGCCAGATCAAACAACATGATGAAACATTAGGCCGCCGAAACCTGCCAGGAGACATCATCGTCGCCGCCTGTGACTTCACCCCCAAGTGGCATGCCAAGTCGGGCAAGCTGCTGGGCACCGGCCACACCGTCCACTATCAGAATGACAAGCTGATGCATGACCAAAAGCGCGGCACCACCTATGCCGTCTATGATGAGAAGTCCCGCACTTGGTCCTCCTGGGCCACGCTTGAAATGCCCAAGGACGCGAAGTTTTTCAACTCCGGCGCCGGCTGTGTGCAGCGCTACGATCTGGAAAATGGCGACATCCTTCTGCCGGTTTATTTTAAAGGCGAGAGTGACAAGTATTACAGCGTGACTGTCCTGCGGTGCAGCTTTGATGGCCAGGTGCTGAAGTGTCTGGGCCAGGGAAATGATGTGAAGCTGGAGTCAGGCCGCGGTGTGTATGAGCCCTCGCTCACCCGCTACCAGGGCAAATTTTACCTGACCCTCCGCAACGACACTGCCGCTTACGTCACCACCAGCGAAGACGGCCTGAACTTCGGCCCCATCCAGCCCTGGCAGTTTGATGACGGCAGCGACCTGGGCAACTACAACACCCAGCAGCACTGGGTATCGCATAACAAGGGATTGTACCTCGTTTACAACCGCAAGGGGCTGAACAACGACCACATTGTCCGCCATCGCGCTCCGCTAGTGATGGCCCAGGTCAATCCGGAAACCCTGAAAGTGATCCGGGCCACCGAACGCATCCTGGTGCCCGAGCGCGGCGTGCGCCTGGGCAACTTCGCCATCACCGAAGTCAGCGAAAACGAGACCTGGGTCACCGTGGCCGAGTGGATGCAGAACACCCCCCCGAACATCATCGTCCCACCGGACAATGCTTTCGGTGCGGATAACAGCGTGTATGCCGCACGGATCTTGTGGAAGAAGTGAAGTGGGCTGGAACTTGGGAAGACTTTCGCACAAAGAGCCTCAGCCCAAGCAATGAGGCCATCCTGGTCTCACTGCTTGGGCTACTGGAATACCTCACTCCTTGTTATACCCAACGGTCACCAGTCTTCTGCCCAGAACAGCACTTCGTTGCGTTGCACACTGATAGCGATTCCATGACTTTGGCCATGGTTCCAAACCCATTCGTCCTGCTTCATTTCAGGAAAGTCTTTATCAAAAAAATAGACGTCAAAATCTTTGCCCAACCGATCAACAAAAGGTTTTGAGGCAAGATCAAAAGGTCGGTGGAACTGATTGATCTCAGGCACGTCAGCAATGAAACCCGCTAGATTGCAGACTGGATTACGGTGCTTTTCAGCCAAAGCCCTCATTTTGGCCAATGCTTCAGGGTTGGTCTCATACTGAAGATAGAGGTGGGAGCCTCCCATCAAAAAGCCCGGGAGAAACGAAAAGCGCACATTCTTCGCCTCCGTCGGAATCTGATCTGGAAAGTGATCGTCCAGCTCCGACTCCGAATAATATTTTATCCGCGTGCGATGATACTGTTTGGGGCTCGTCTGCACCTGCGCAACTTCAGCCATTCCCTGGCCAAACAAAACCATAAAACCCAGCCCAAGTGCCAAGAGCATTGTCCCTAGCAGGATCGCAAGCCGCCAACGCTTCACGACAAACAGACAAACGACACCGAAGAGCAAAATTAGCCCGGGCAGGATTTGTAAAATGATCGCTGCAGGCCTTAGATCCCAGCTTCTCAATTCATTGGCTTGGGCCGTCAGTTTCAGCATTATCCATAACCCTACTGCCAACCATGTCATGGCAAGTACGACTCTGCTCCAGGGAAACTTTGAGTTAGGCAAGGCAGACGAGTCCATTTTGAGAAGCTTAAATGGGCGAGTTCCAGTGGCGCAATCCATTTCATCTTTCCGACCCAAGGTAGTTCTAGTCCAGAGGTTAGCTCGCCAAAGCTCGCTTCACCTCCGGCTATTCATGGAGAGCCCTGCGGGCTCGGGGAGATCACATCCCGATGGATGTGCAGTGACACCCATATCGCCCGTAATGGCAGATGGGGAGGGCATGAAACCCTCTCTTTGTGATTTACAACAAAGACGCAGGTTTCGCCTTGGCCAGTTCGTAACCTTCATCCACCAGCAGTCCTCCGGACTTGGAGGCTGCCACGGCGAGTTCATCGCATCGGTTGTTGCCGACATTGGAAGCATGGCCTTTGACCCAGCGCAGGGTCACTTTGTGCTTTTCCAGCACCTTCAGGGCGCGGTCCCAGAGGTCGGAATTCACGGCAGGCTGCTTGTCCGCCTTTATCCAGCCACGCGATTTCCAGCTTTTTGCCCAGCCCTTTTGCACAGTATCCACGACGTATTTGGAATCGGAAAAAAGCGTGACGGTGCAGGGGCGATTCAGCAGTTCCAGCCCTTTAATCAGAGCCATGAGCTCCATGCGATTGTTCGTCGTGCGACGGTAGCCTTCAGAAAGTTCCTTGGTGTGCTGGCCAGCCTGCAACAACACCCCATAGCCGCCAGGGCCGGGATTGCCACTGCAGGCACCGTCGGTATAAATGGTAACAGAAGTCATTCGTTCAAAGGAGGGTTTCCAGCAGCGCCTTCAGCCCGCGAGTATCGGGCAGAGTATGCGTGGCGGAAACGAGGTGGGGGTTTTCGCTTTCGATACGGATGGTAACGGGGACACCCGCGTTCATGCCCATTTCGATGTCGCGATCTGCATCGCCGATCATGAAGCTGCGGCTGAGGTCGAGATCGTGCTCCTGGGCGGCACGCAGCAGCATTTCAGCGCTCGGTTTCCGGCAGGTGCAGTTAGGGTCTTTGGAAAGGCAGGTGCAGGCGTAGATGCCATCGAAGGCGGCCCCATGCTGGGCCAGCTCCGCCTGCATGCGGGTATGGATGTCATCCAGCGTGGCCTGGCCCATGAGCCCCTTGCCCACGCCCTGCTGGCTGGTCGCCAAAACGATGGCGCAACCACGAGTTCTGCAAAAGGCCAATGCCTCCACGATACCCGGGCTGAACTGAAAATCTTCCCAGCGGAGGACGTATCCGGCGCCTGGGGAAAGATTGACGACTCCATCGCGGTCAAAAAAAACAGCCGGTCGGCTCATGCGTGATCAGATTTTATGTTAGGCCAGACGGGACGGCCCGTGAGGCAGAGGTTATCACCAATGGGCAAGAGGGTGACGTCCTCCAACGCCACGGAGCTTTTCCAGGCCGGGCCGCCGATGACGGGCAGCCCGCCGCCACAGAGACGCGGGGCAATGTACCAGCACACCTCATCCACACAGCGTGCGGCAAAGGCCTGGCCGAGCACGTTGCTGCCGCCCTCAATGAGCACACTGGTGATGCCGCGGGTGGCAAGATCACGTAAGACTTCAGGAAAGGCCAGATCACGCAACACGAGGGTGCGGTCTTGATAGGCATCAGTAAAGACGTTCGCCTCAGATGGCAGGTGCCCACTACGGGTGAGAATGATGCGCCAGGGCTGCTGCTTGAGGCTGCCGTTTCTGAGGGTGAGGCGGGGATTGTCCTGCCGCACCGTTTCCGCTCCAACCAAGATGGCATCCACCCGGGCGCGCAGGCCCTGACTATGAGCACGGGCAGCCTCACTGGTGATCCAGGGGCCTTCACCGAGAGGACGGGTGATGCGGCCGTCCAGGCTCTGCCCGGCTTTGGCGATGACGTAAGGAAGACCGGTGGTGATCCATTTGGCAAAGGGGCGCAGGATTTCCCGGCACTCGTTTTCCAGAATGCCAGTGGTCACGACGATGCCTGCGCTTTCTAAAAGCTGCTGCGCGCGGCCGACGTGGCTGGGATTGGGGTCCTGGGCACCCCACACCACGCGGGTGATGCCTGCGGCCTGAATCGCTGAGGTGCAGGGACCCGTGCGGCCCTGGGTGCTGCAGGGCTCCAACGTGACATAGATCGTCGAGCCCGCGATGCGCCCGGGAGCTCGATCCTGGGCATCCTTCAGCGCCTCGATCTCGGCATGAGGCTGGCCGGCTTGACGATGGAAACCTTGGCCAATGAGCTGGCCATCCGCCACGATCACCGCGCCCACCGCCGGATTCGGACTGGTGAAGCCGATGCCCTGGCGCGCCTGCTCCAGGGCAAGGCTCATCCAGTGGAGGTCGGATTCGGGGTTAAAGGCAGACATGCGTGGCCTGTTTCATAACGCGCCCTGTCCCGGCAGACAAGGCGGCTTTCATTCAGGATGTCTGACAGGGAAGTGTGGGCTTGACCGTTGATGTCAGACTCTCTTCACTTCCGTTTGCATGAACCGCCGCGCCTTTCTCCAGCAGTCCGCCTTTGTCACCGCCGCCCTGACCGCCTCCAAGCTGAAGGCTTCGGACTCGCGCCCTTTGATCGGGATGGATCACTTTTCCGTGCGCGCCACGGGCTGGAAGGCGGGCCAGTACATTGACCACGCGGCCAGCCTGAAGCTGGACACCTGCTTCATTTCCGAACTTCACATCTTTGAAAACTTCGAAGAGGCCTACCTCAAGGGTCTGAAAGAGCAGGCCGACAAAGCCGGGCTGAAGCTGTATGTGGGCACGGGTTCCGTCTGCCCCACCTCGAATACCTGGAAGGACACCTATGGCACACCGGAGGAACATTTGGCGCTGACCATCCGCGTGGCCAAGGCCCTGGGCTCACCCGTGGCCCGCTGTTACCTGGGCAATAACAAAGACCGCTCGACGGATGGTGGCATCCAGAAACACATCGAAGCAACGCTCAAGGTCATCCAGGCCAACAAGTCCCGCGCGGAAGCCGAGGGCATCAAAATCGCCATCGAGAACCACGCGGGCGACATGCAATCCCACGAGCTAAAGGCCCTCATTGAGGCAGCAGGCAAGGGCTACGTCGGGGCAAACATTGACCCCGGCAATGCCGTCTGGGCCATGGAAGAGCCCATGGCGCATCTGGAGGCACTCGGTGCCCTCACCGTCTGTTCCAGCGTGCGCGACAGCATGGTGTGGGACACCGAAGAAGGGGCCGTGGTGCAGTGGACTGCCGTGGGTGAGGGCCTGGTGGATTTCAAAGCCTATGCCAAACGCTTTGCCGAACTGGCCCCTGGGATCCCTCTGCAAGTGGAGACCATCTCAGGCTTTGCTCGCCCGATGAACTACAAGAATGAGGAGTTTTGGAAACCTTACCCAGGCTACCGCGATACCGCCGCCTTCAAAGCTTGGGTGGAAATGTCGAAAAAGGGCAAGGCCATCCCTAGCTTCAAAGCCCCTGATGGCCCCGGTAAAAAAGACGCCGAGATCGCTTACCAAAAAGGTGAGCTCCAGCGCAGCACAGCTTGGCTGCAGGCTAATCTGTGAGCCAACTACTCCCGAAGCCGCCCTAGCTCAAATCCCCAGGGAGGTGATGTTCTGAATTTTTGAGAGTTTCAAAAATGAGATGCACAAAAGATCGGTTTCCCGAAAATTAAAGTTTACTTAATAATTTAAGATAGCTAAATGGGGCCATAATTATCTGTGGCTGCCATGACTCTTTCTCCTGATACACTGCGTCCTGACACACTGGCCGAACTGGAAGCAAGCCTGCACCAGATGAAAACGGCCAACTATTTCCTCCGGGTCGCGGTGGATCAAGTGCCGGAGGCGGTGCTGATCCTTGAGGCTGAAAAGACGGAAAACTCAGGTCCCAAAGTGCTTTTCAGCAACGCTGCCGCTGCCGTGCTGGTGGGCGTGGAGCCTGAAAAAGGCCTGCGTGGCATGGGCATTGGAGATCTGGCAGCCGGTGATCTGGATGCCGCCACCCTTTTGGACAGCCTGAACCGGGCCGTGGAAAACGGCGGTGCCCATGAGTGCGAGGCCCTCGTGCAGAATTTTTACGGCCATCCTCCCCAGCGATGCAACTGGCGTGTCCGGGCGGTTTTCAACAGCCTGCGCAAGCTGCTCAACTTTACCCTGGTCATCACCCCCCTGACGACGGTTACTGCTGCGGCCACGAAAAAAACCGCACCCCTGCGCGGCGAAGATTTGGACACCCAGTCCGACCAGCTCAAACAGGACAACCTGGCGGCCCTGGCCCAGGGCATCGCCCACGATGTGAATAATTTGTTAGGTCCCGTGACCATGCGCCTGTCCGACCTGCTTCAACAGGTGCAGGGACAGCCTGCCCTTCAGGAAGAGCTTCAGCTCATTTTCAGCGGACTTAAGCGAGCCCGCCAGTTCACCTCCCAGGTCGTCACCGCCTGCAAGGCCAAGCCTAACCAAAAGCAGCCGATTGACCTGGCCGCCATCATTCATGACACCGTCAAGTTTGCCGGCGCGGGATCCAATGCACAGCTGCGGGTGCGGCTGGGCAGCGCCCTCCGCTGGCCGGTGGCAGACGGTGTCAAGATCAGTCAAGTCCTGCAAAACCTCATCCTCAATGGCATCCAGGCCATGCCCCAGGGCGGCTACATGGATGTGGATGCGGAGAATACGGACATCGGCATCGGCCAGGATGAGGTGCTGAAACCCGGCCCTTACGTCCGTGTAACCGTGCGTGACCGTGGCTGCGGAATCGCACCGGAAAACATGGAGCGCCTTTTTAAAGAGACCTTCACCACCAAACCGGATGGCAACGGCATTGGCCTCACCACCTGCAAGCTTTTCATCAAGGCACACGAAGGTGATATCCGCGTATCTTCGAGGCTCAATGTAGGCACCGAATTCTCCGTCTATCTCCCGGCCGTGCCTGCCATGGCGGCCCATGCCGGAAGCAGCGAAAAAGACCATGCGCCTGTGCCCCTGAAAAAAGGCCGGGGCCGTGTGCTCATCGTGGATGACGAAGATGACCTTCGCAAAGTGGCCAACCTCATTCTGAAACGCTGCGGTTACGACGTTGTCGAGTGCGACAACGGCCAGGACGCGGTGAAGATCTACCACAGCCTCGCCCGCACCGGCACCCCTCCTGATGTCGTGCTCATGGACCTCACCCTGCGCGGCGGCATGAACGGCGGTGAAACAGCCGAAGAAATCCTGCGCTTTGATCCCGAGGCCCGTCTGGTAGTGACCAGTGGCAGCGTCAATGAAGACGTGCAGCTCACTTATTTGGAAAAAGGTTTCGTCGGGGTTCTTCCCAAGCCTTACGAGGCCGGTGAACTGACCCAGATCGTGCATCGCGTGGTGACCATGATGAGCCGGGCCTAAATCCGGCCCCTCCCCTCCCCTCGCCAAGGCGAAGCTGGCCCCTTGAGTTGCATGTGGCAATTTCGACCACGTTGCAATGGGGCAGCATGGATCCTGTGATGCCGAGCCCCGTCGCCAGCAAAAAGCCGCCCGTGATCTCAAAGATCAGCGGACGGCTTCAAACTCAGGGCCTCAAGGAGTCACCACGGAGATGGTAATCGATTGGCTGGCCACCGGGGATGCAGTCACGGCGTTGCCTACCTCCACCCGATAGCTGCCGCTGTCGGACTCCTGAAGCCCGTTGATGAGATAGGTTCCATCCACTGCATTCGAGATAGGCTCATTGTTCTTGTACCACTGGTAGGTGTAAGGACCCGGTGCATTTGGCGTGGCGGTGAACTCGATGGACTGCCCCGCCTCCAGGACAGACGTGTTCGGATTGATGCTGATGCCGACGGCGGTGACTGGGGACTGCACGGACAGCAGCACGATGTTGCTCAGCACGCCTGCAGGCGTAGTCGCATTCGAAACGAGCACCGTGTAGCTGCCGGTATCTTCCGCTGTGACAGCGCTGATCGAGTAGCTGGCCAGGGTGGCCCCAGGAATATTGACCCCGCCCTTCTTCCACTGGAAGGAAAACGGTCCTGCCCCCTGGGTACTGACAAGGAATGTCACCGGCGTGCCCAGCGCCACGCCCTCAGCGGATGGATTGCGGGAAGCATTCACATTCGCCACGGCCGTGCTCACATCCAGAGGCACCGCATTGCTCAACACCCCTTCAGGAGTGATGGCATTTTTCACGCGCACGGTGTAAACGCCGATGTCCACCGCATTCACAAAGTCAATGACGTAGGTGGAGGCGGTGGCACCTTCGATGTTTTGGTCATTCTTCAACCACTGATAGGTGTAGGGGCCGACGCTGCCGGAGATCGTGGGGACGCTGAAGGTGACATTGCCACCGATGTTGACGGACTCAGTCGTCGGCGTGCGCTGTGCGACCACGGCGCTGATCGGATTGGCCACTGTCAGCACATTGCCAGCACTTGTCACACCCGCAGGCGTGATCGCGCTGCTGACGCGCACGCTGTAGGTTCCTGCAGCTTCCGTCCCCACCGAATTAAGGGTGTAGGAAGCACCCGTGGCAGAGGCATCCAGAATGTCCGAGTCACTCTTCCGCCATTGATAGGTAAACGGTCCCACCCCCTGGGAGGTGGCCGTGAACGTCACATTGTTTCCGACCCCCACTGGGTTTGCGGAGGGGGTGCGCGTCACCGTCACACCGCTCACCGGATCATTCACATCCAGGACGGCCTTGTTGCTGATCACGGTCGAGTAAGTGGTCCGGACCACCACATCATAATTGCCCTGGGCACCTTCGGTCACCGGGTTGATGACGTAGCTGGTGGTCGTGGCTCCATTGATGTTCGTGCCATTTTTACGCCACTGATAAGTGATCGGTGTGCTGGCGGACGTCGAGGCTGCTACGGTCAAGGTGACGCTCACCCCCGGATTCACCGTCTGGGAAAGTGGGTGCTGGGTAATGTTGATCGGCACCGGATTGAAGTTCACCCTGCCTGACAGGATGGGAGAAGTTTTCACCGTCGTCGGTGGAGGGCCGTCCGAAGGCAGCTGCGCGACAGTGAAGAAGCCAAAGCCGCCGGCATCCGATTGAGCGAACCCGCTGCCATCTGAGTAGGTGCGGGCAGGAATTTGCGGAATGATGATGCCGAAGTAGCTGGCCGACCGCGGTGTCGGCAGTTCAGGATCTGTCAGCTTGAAGCTGCCGCTGAAAAGCCCCGTCGCCGCATTGGTGATGAGGCTGATGCCGCCTTCGTTGGCCACTCCAGAAGGGATCACTGGCACGCTGCCGATGGAGAGTGCAGCCACGCTTGGGTTGGTATCAGATTCCTCCACACCGCCTTCTGCAAAAATCAGGCTGGCATTGCGAGGGATGCGTGGCAGCCCCATGATCAGCGGAATGGCATCCTGCGGCAAGTAGTTGCGGCCAAGCGCATAAAGGGCCACCGGGCCAAAGCCCGCCTTGTAGCTTCGCTCCGTAGCCAGGGCCTGGGCATCCCGGGTCCAGTTCATTTGGCCTTCGACGCGAAAGCGGTTCGGCAACTGCTTTTCCGCATCGGTGATAGCCTGGATAAACTGCAGATAAGCCAGACCCACAATGGAGCCCGTGTTTTTGTAAAGGGACTGGTAAACCAGGAACTGCTGCTGCCCCCCCAGAAAGGAGCTGGCGGTCAGCGTGGTGCCATCGGCCAAACGCCCAGAGATTTTGGCGACGCCATTGTTATCCAACAAGGCAATCGCATAACCTGTACCTTGGGGCGTTTCATCATCCCCTTCGTCGTCATCGGTCAGATGGAAGGCCATGTGAAAGCGGCCGATGTAGGGTGAAGGACGACTTTTGGAGAGGCTGTAAACATTCCGGTAAGCCGTGAAGCCCACGGCATCGTAGCCATCTGAAAGAGAGCCAGTGACATTTCCGCTGTCACTGTAGCCAGAGGGAGCCAAGGCCGTGAGGCTCATTTGGAGAGGGGTATTGCCTTTGCGAATAACGGTGGCCTGGCCCGAGGTACGAAGGCTGCCTGGGTTCTGATCCATCTTGCCCGTGAAACTGAAGATGTCTTTGCCCTGAGTCAGCTTGCCGCTGATGAGCCCGCCTTCGGTCACGGTCATGTCAATGCGACCGCCTTTGTTGCCATTAAGTGCTGCGGAATTTCCGATCTGGCCGATGAAGGCTCCCACCACTGCTTCGGGCAAAGGCAACACGGTGAAAGGTACATTGCTCAAGGTCGAGCTGCCTTTCGGATTTTTGACAGTCACCTTCAGTTTGTACTCACCCGGCTTGGTGGCAAAACCGCTGATGCGCCCGGTAGTCACATCCAGCTTCAGCCCTGCGGGCAAGCCGGAGATGGCAAAGGACGAAATCGTCGAATTGGTGCTGCCCCCCCCAGGGATGGTATAGCCATACTCAATGCCGACATACGCGGAGTCTGGAGTAAAGGCAGTCAATGAAGGAACGCCCCCGGCAATGCCAACCTTCCAGGCGCCGGTGGTCCCATTCAGCGCGGAATCAGCTTGGTCTTCCACATAGCAGGTGTAGTCCCCCGCATCATTGGGAGTGATGAGCTTGATGGTCAGGGTGGCGGTAGTGGCCCCGGTGATGCGACCGAGTTCATCCGTCACATCAACAGGCTGGGGATCCGTGAGTCTTTTGCGCAGCCACCGGTAGTTCATGGCGGGGCCGGATGCCTGGGCCTTGAGCACCACCGTCTTCGTCGGCAACGCAATCATGAGGTGGGACGCTTTGTCCACCACGATGACATTGGCCGCATCACTGTCATCCTTGCCAGCCACGTTGGTGGCACGCATCACGTAGGTGCCACCATCGGTCACCTTGGCGGCGGGAATGTCCAGCTTTGCCAGCTTCTGACCTGCCACTGCCTTGCCAGAGCGCAGCCAGGAAATCACAGGGGCTGGAGCTCCGGTGACGGTCGTCTCGAGCACGAGCGGCTGACCGACCTCCACCACTTTGGCCACCGGATGGACGGTGACTTCGGGAGCTGTGCGCAGATCCACCCGAGCCTCGGCGCTGGTGAGGGTGGTGGTGCTGTTGCCTACCAGCACACTGAAGGCTCCTGTGTCCGCAGCCTGGATATTGGTGAGGCTGTAGGTCTTGAGATTGGCACCAGCAACCGGCACCCAGGCGTCGTTCACTTTCTTTCGCCACTGGTATTCCAGATTGGTGCCGGTGGCCGTCACCGTCAGCGTGGCCTTGCCGCCGGGCAGCACGGCCACAGAGACCGGCTGGCGGGTGATCACAGGTGCGGCATGACCTTTGACCACCGTGACATTGAAGGACTGCTCAACCGGGTTGTTGTCCAGATCCCTGGCACGCAAGGTGATCGTGCTGGTCCCGGCTATCAGACCTTCCAGGCGCAGGGAGCCATCGTTCATGATGGTGGCCCGTGCCACGCTCTCATTGCTCTCCGGGGTATCCACCACTTCGTATTTGAATGGGCTCACTTGGCGTGCATCCAGGATCTGCACGGTACGGCTCACATCCATGTTGGTAGGGGCGGTCGCATCCGTGACATTCATGGGCACCTCTTCAAAGGCGACCTTGCTGCCGTCCAGAATCACCCGGCGGTCCAGGCTTGCCGTCGTCCCGCCTGAGGTGTTGTAGTCCTTGTAAACGCCGATGGGCAGGGTGGCGATGCCATCCACCACACTCATGCCGCTGCCAGCCACGCGGGCAAAAACCGTGAAACCTGCGTTCTGATTATCCAGCTCGATGTTTGTCTTGAGGCTGTTGTCCTCAAGATTGAAGAAGAAATCATGCGTGGCGCTGTCCGGGTTGCCACCCACTTTGGCATGGGCAACGGTGCCACGAATGTTGGAAATGCCCGGTTCATTGATGGAGGCGGGCCGCTTCAGCAAGGAGGAAAAGACGTTCGGTGCGCCCACAGGCACATAGGCCCCGCCTTGAACAATGAAGGTTGGAACCGAGCGATGGAAGATGACACCGTTGTAGGCACCGCTTTCCACATAACCCATGAAGTTTTCCACGGCTTCCGGAGTCAGGCTCGGATACAGCAGCAGGTCAATGTCTCCCCGGTTCGTCCGCAGGCGCACCGCCATTTCAGAATCTGCATCGGCAAACTTGTCATTCAAAATGACCGGGAACTGCGCCCCCGTGCCGATGGTAATATCGGGGATGTCTTTGATGATGGTAGGCAATGCTGCCTCTTTGAGTATGCGCAGGGTCAAGGGCACCGTGGCAGAAGTCGTCTGGTAGGTCACCGTCATGGGGCAAGTCACCACACCATCCACTTCAGGCGTGCCGCTGATGATCCCTGTGTCGGCATCGAAGGTCAGACCTGCGGGGAGATTCGTGACCCCCCAGGTGACTCGTTCGACCGCATTGGAGACGGCCATGGTGTAAGTGAAAGGCTGTCCCTTCTTGGCAGGCTGGTAAGTGCGGCTGGTAAATCCATGGCGGACAAAGGCCTTGGCGATGTTGCTCTCCTCAGACTCTGCCCCCGTGCCCGCGTAACGGGCCACGACCACAAACTCATGCTCAAGGTTCAATGCCAGGGGAACATCAACGCTGTTTTCCACCCGGGTCTTGACGGTCGCCCGTGTGGTATCAGCCAGCATGGACTGCGCAAAGAACCATTGGTCATCCGTGGTCTCTTCATCGGCCAGCCGGGTGTAAATGTCATAATGGGTTTCCGAAAGGGAAGTGTCCTGCCAAGTCAATTCAACGGCTCGCGAGATTCCCGACGTGGTCGCCACCAGCCCCTGAGGCTTGACGAAGTTCATCACGATCGTGTGGACGTTTGAGTAATCACCTGGATCGCTGACACCTGTCACCACGGCCCGCACTCGCCACTCATAGGTTCCGCCAGGGCCCACACTGATGGTGAAACTGTTGCTGTTGGCCCCCAGGGTCAGCTTCTGCCAAGTTCCTGTGCTGCCTGCCGCACGGTATTCCACCTCGTAGCCCGTTTCATTGAAGGAATTGTCCTTCCAGCGCAGAACGATGCGCTCGGTATCCACGGCCTCTCCAGAAAGTTCCGTTGGGGCGTTCAAGCGCGGCACGATGTAGGAGGTCGCCGCCGCCACCGGGTAGGAAACAGGGGCTACAATCGCACTGTGGTTGGCGGAAACCGCTGTGGCAAAGGTGCCGTCTGTCTTGCGCGTGGCCCGGAGACGGAAGTGATACGACTGCCCAGGCTGGAGGTTGTGCTTCACCGTCACCGAGGTCAGATCCGTCGCGGCGGTGCCTTCCTTGTTATCAAACAGGTGCAGGCTGCCCAGTGTCGCATAGGTGGAGTCTGCATCCCCGCTTTTTTTGTAGAAAAGCTGGTAATACCACTCTGCCGTGCTGTTGTCCTTCCACGTGAATCTCAAATTGCCGTCGTTCGCTTCTGCGACCCGAAAATTTGAAGGAGCATTGAGGGTGGAGGCCTTCAAAGTACTCACAAACTCGCCAAGACTGGTGCTGGCAGTTGATTCAATGGCGCTGCCATTGTGCTTGTATGCAACCACTCGGAACTGCACCAGCACATTGTCACCAAAATCATAAGGAATGACGTATTCCTCGATATCAGCCGCCACCGCGTCCAAATAGCTGAAAGCCCCGACGTTGCCAAAACGCACCTCAATACGAAAGCCAGACTCGTCCAAAGAGTTGTCATCCCAAGTCACTTGGTAATAACGCGCAGTCGTGGTGGCAGGAGCCGGGGGAGGCAGCCCAGGTTGCGCAAAAAGCGTCGTCCTCAGCTTCAGGTTCGTGGGGGCCTTCGGGGGGGTGGCAAATGCTGGCACCGCCATGCTGGCCGCCAATGCAATCAGCGGCAGTCCCCAGCCGCGGGCCTTGGAGACAAGAGAAGTGGGGGAAAACAGCATAGAGGTGAAGGCGAAGATGAGGGACCCAGGAATGGCTCTGTAGTACAGAGTCCCAAAAGGCGAAGTTTGTTCGACAAAAATAGCCTTTTTGTCATTACATCGTCAATCTATTTGCGATCCGTTGTCAGCTTTTGCTCGCCCATTTCGCCGTCAGGTCGCAAAATCCGGCTTTATGTCGCGACTTCAGGTTCTTCTCCCGCTCTTCCTCGCCACCCTCCCTCTCACGGCCCAGGTCACCCCACAGTTCCGGGAGCAGGAAATCGACACCCAGGTCGGCATCGGCTACGGCCTGGCCACGGCGGATGTGGATGGCGATGGCAAAACGGACATCCTGCTGGCGGACAAGGACACCATCGTCTGGTATCAGAACCCCTCCTGGACCAAGCACGTGATCGCCGAAAAACTGACTGAAAAGGACCATGTTTGCATCGCGGCCCGGGACATCGATGGCGACGGCAAAGCCGAAATCGCCGTGGGCGCCCAATGGAACCCCGGGGATACTGAGACCAGCGGGGCCGTTTTTTACCTCCAGCCCCCGGCGGACCGCACCCAACGGTGGAAACCTGTGCAGCTCACCCACGAGCCAACCACCCACCGCATGCGCTGGGTGCGCAACCGTGCAGGCCGCTATGACCTCATCGTCGCGCCCCTCCATGGACGGGGAAACAAGAATGGGGAAGGCGCCGGCGTTCACATCCTGGCTTACCACAAGCCTGATGATGTGACCCAGCCCTGGAATACGACCCTGGTTTACGACGGCATGCACATGACCCATAACTTCGAAGTCGTGCCAAGCCCTGCCAATGAAGCAGAGCCCCTGCTGCTGGGCGGCCGCGAAGGCATCGTGCGCCTGACACCCGGCGACGCAGGCTGGAAGGCCCAATGGGTGGCCCGTCATGACACCCCGGAACTCAAAGGCGTGGGCGAACTGCGCTGGGGTGCCTTTGCCGGCGGCCAGCCTTACGTTGCCACCATCGAGCCCATGCACGGCAACCAGGTCGTGATCTACACGCCCCCGCCAGACGGCCCGAAAGACGGTCTCTGGCAGCGCAAAGTGCTGGATGAATCCCTCGTGGATGGCCATGCCCTCGCCTGTTACGATTACCTCGGCCTCAACAACCGCCAGATCGCCGTCGGCTGGCGGGCGCATCACAAAATTGGGACCCGGGTGGGGGTGAAACTTTTTTACACCACCAAGGAGGATGGCCATGGCTGGCAGCAGCAGCTACTGGACGACAACACCATGGCCTGCGAAGATCTCATGGGGGCCGATCTGGACGGCGACCGGGATACAGACCTTATCGCAGCAGGCCGAGGAACCAAGAATCTCAAGATTTACTGGAATTTGCGACAATAATCAGCAACCGAGCGGTCTCGTCTTTTCGCGAACCCGCATTGCAAAACGGTCATTTTCGCTAAGATGGAAGCTGCCATGAATACTGCACGACTCACCTTTGCCCTGCTCGCGGGCTGTGTTCTCAGTGCCTGCCAGATGCCCGTTTCCTTTGTCCGGCAGGAAGTCATCCGCAAACCCATCCTGGTTCAGCCGGTCAATTCCTCCAACAGCCCCCTCTACGTCTGGCATGGCAGCGGCCAGCCGGGCCCTGTGCGGGTCACCATCGACCTCAGCGAGCAAAAGGCCTACATCTTCCGCAACCTCGAAAACGTGGGCTGGAGCTATGTGGCAACGGGGCGCAGTGGTTATCGCACCCCCACAGGCACCTTTGTCATCTCCGAGAAGGTGATCAACAAGCGCTCCAACAAGTATGGCAGCATCGTGGATGCCAATGGCCGGGTGCTGCGCCGCAATGCCACCGCCGGGGTTCACAGTGCCCCAGGCGGGCGATTCCAAGGGGCCAAAATGCCCTACTGGATGCGCCTGACTGGCAATGGAGTGGGAATGCACGCGGGGCCGATCCCGAATCCTGGCTCACCGGCCTCTCACGGCTGCATCCGCCTGCCTTATACCCTGGCGCAGCAGCTTTACTCCGTCGCCCCTTCCGGCACCCGGGTGACCATCGTCCCTTAGTCTGCTTCCTGCTTGAGCATTCCCGACTGGCTGCAGCAGACCACGCTATTCACGGCAGATCCGCAGATCTTCCTCATGGCTGCCGTGGCGGCCCTGTGCATCGGCTTGTCAAAAAGCGGTCTCTCCGGCACAGCCACCTTGAATGTGGTGCTGATGGCCCAGGCCTTCGGGGCCAAGGCCTCCGTCGGGCTGGTGCTGCCCCTGCTCATCGTAGCCGATTTCATGGGCTTTTACCTGAACCGCCACGGCGGCAGCTGGCGGCGCGTTTTGCCCATGGCCCCGCCGGCGATTGCGGGCGTCATCGCCGGGTACTTCCTCCTCGGAGAAATTGACAACGCCTCCGCCCGAACCGTCATCGGCTGGCTCATCATCGGCCTGCTCGGGTTCAAGCTGCTGCTGGATGCCAGCAAAGGCGCTTTGGAGATCCTCACGGGCCACCCCATTTTCTCCTGGGCCATGGGCCTCTGCGCAGGCATCACCACCATGTTGGCGAATGCCGCCGGTCCTGTGATGACCGTTTACCTCCTCTCCCAAAAGCTGGAGAAAAAGGAGCATTTGGGAGTCTTCAGCCGCTTTTTCCTGTTCATCAATCTCTTCAAAGTCCCCTTCTCCGCCGATCTGGGCATCATCAATCCGCGCTCCCTCATGACCAACCTCGTGCTGCTGCCTGGGGTGGTCCTGGGCATCGTGCTCGGCTGGCAGATCCTCAAACGCATCCCGCAAAAGCCCTTCGAGTGGACCCTCTTTGTCCTCACGCTCGTCGCCGCGGTGTGGCTGATCAGAGGGTGATTGGAAAGCGCGCGCTCGGCCTTCTCAGGGCACCATCAGCGCACTAAAATCGTCGGAGACCTGAGGGAAGTTGACCCATCCGCGCGTTTGTGATGCTATCCGCTTTTCCCACCCTCATGATCCTTCGCAGCCTCTTTGTTTCCCTCGCCCTCGCCGCCTCCCTGGTCCGTGCCGAAAACCTTCTTCCTGCCAATGCCCGCGTCGCCGTCATTGGCGACAGCATCACGGAGCAGAAACTGTACTCCAAATACATCGAGGCCTACCTCCTCGCCTGCACGGGCCGTCAGGACATCACCGTGTTTCAGTTTGGCTGGAGCGGTGAACGTGCTGGCGGTTTCGCCGCCCGTTTGAAGAACGATCTCAGCGTCTTCAATCCCACCGTGGCCACCACCTGCTACGGCATGAACGATGGCAGCTACACCGCCTACACCGAGGCCATCGGCGCTGAGTATGAGAAGAACATGCGCCTCGTGCTGGACGGCCTCAAGGAGATCGGTGTGAAGAACATCGCCGTCGGTTCCCCGGGCGCGGTGGATACCCAGTTTTTCACTCGCTTTGAGCCTGCCATCTACAACGACAACCTCGCCCACCTCCGTGACATCGCCAAGAAGCTCGCCGGGGAATACGGCCAGAGCTTTGCCAACGTCCACGACACCATGACCGCCGCCATGGCCAAGGCCAAACCGGTGCTGGGCGAAAACTACGATGTCTGCGGTGCGGATGGCTTTCACCCTGGCCCCAACGGCCACCTGCTGATGGCCGAAGCCTTCCTCAAAGGCCTGAAGCTGGATGGCAATATCGGCACCATCACGATCAACGTCGGCGGCGAATCCACGGCCAGCACGGGCCACAAGATCACGGCCAGCAAGGCAGGCAGCGTGACGCTGGAAAGCACCACCTGGCCCTTCTGCTTTGACGCCGATCCCAAGGCCTCCTGGAGCACTCGCAGCATCCTCCCCTTCACCGCTTTCAACCAAGACCTCAACCGCTACACCCTGGTGGTCAAGGGCCTAACCAAAGACAAGGCCAAAGTCACCTGGGGCACGGCAAGCCAAGAGTTCACCAAAGCCCAACTCGAAGCCGGCATCAACCTCGCCGCCGAATTCCCCACCACCCCCTTCGACGCCGCCTTTGCCGATCTTCTGGGAGCCATCGGCAGCAAGCAGGCATTCGAAACCACGATGATCAAAAACCTCATCACCCACTTCCGCAGCCTGGGCAAAGAAGCCGAAGGCGACCCCGAATTCACCGCCGCCCTCGACGTGCTGAAAAAGAAAAGCCTGGCCAAACAGCAGCAGTACGATGCCAGCGTCCGCAAGCGCCTGAAAGCCGTGACGCATACGATCACGGTGGAGTGAGCCGGAGTGTTTTAAAGAGTCCAAGAAAGGGAGAACCCATCGGGGGTTTTCCCTTTCTGCGTTTTGTCCCCGACCAAAGGTCGCGAACCCATCACGGAGCCGCGCATTCTTTCGCCAGTTGCTGACTGGCGGCATCAAGCTTGCTCATCGGGTAGGGCACTTCCTGGGAGTTGATGGGCATGCGCAGATAGACGGTGTCGCCTTCCAGTTTCACGAAGCCAGCCTTGATCTTTTTGCCTTCGAAATTCGTCCAGGTCATGATGGGCGGCAGCTTTTTCTGCACGGGGGCCATCGTCGGTTTTGGCGCATCTTTGTCCAGCAGGGCTCCTTCGGTGATCCACTCGCGCAGGGTCTCGATCTCTTTGCTGGAGAGGTTGTCCTTCGGCGGCATGTGGGCCTCGTGCTCGGGATCGGCCACCACTTTGAAGATGTGGCTCTCACCCGGGTTGCCGGGGACAATGCCGCCTTTGGGATTGATATCGAGCTTCAGGGTGGCGAGGTCATCGAAGACGTAGCCGGCCTTTTTCTTCCCGGTCTTGTCGCTGTGGCACTCGTAGCAGTGCTTTTCAAAAATGGGGGCAATGTCTTTTTTGAAGTCGGCAGCGGCCGCAGCAGAGGCGGTGAGAAGGAGGGCGGGCAGAAATTTCATGCAGGGGGTCATGCAATCAAACGCAGGAGATGACAGGTCCTTAGCTTTGCATGAGAGTCAGCCCACCGATGCTCGATGCCATAGACAGTTTTATTCTTTATTTGGCCACGGAGCGCGGCCTGTCCACGAACTACCAACTGCTGGTGCGGCGGGTGCTGGAGGCGCTGGCTTCCTGGCTGAAGCAGGACTGTCAGGTAGAAGTCCCGGCCTCCGTGACGACGCAGCACCTGACGGACTACCTGGCCCGGCGAAAAAAGGATGGGCTGGCGGCCTCAAGTGCGCGGGTGGAACTGGTGGCGGTGAAGATTTTCTTTCGCTGGCTGGCGGCCCGGGGCAAACGGGTGGGAGACCCTGCGGAACCCATCCTGCCACCGCGCATGGAAAAGCACCTGCCGGGCACGATGAATGAGCAGGATGCCCGCAAACTCGTGGAATCCATCACCGGCAACGACCCCCTGGACCGCCGGGACCGCGCCATTCTGGAGCTTTTTTATGCCAGCGGTCTGCGGCTTTCAGAGCTCATTGATGCGCGGCTAGAAAACCTGAGCCTGGAGGAGGGCTGGATCCGCGTGACGGGCAAAGGGGCCAAAACCCGCCTCTCCCCGGTGGGCGGGGCCGCGCGGGAAGCCCTGGAAGCCTACCTCACCCATTCACGGCCCACTCTGGTAAAGACCAAAAAGACCCAGAGCCACATTTTCCTCTCTCAACTGGGCGGCCCTCTGACCCGGGAGCGGGTATGGCAGATTGTCAAAAAACGGGCCGAACTCGCCGGCCTAGGCACCCACATTCATCCGCACCTGCTGCGCCACTCCTTCGCCACCCATCTCCTGAACAATGGGGCGGATCTGCGGGTGATCCAGGAGATGCTGGGCCATGCGGACATCGCCACCACCCAGATCTACACCCACGTGGATCAGAAGCGGCTCAAGCAGGTCCACCGGCAGTTTCATCCGAGAGCCTGAAAAAATATTCAAATTTTCAGAAAATCTTTTGAACGTCCTTCAAGGTGCTGGAATCAAATCACACATACGGTCTGCTGACTCTCAGCTCTTCACGTGTGTGATCTGATTGAAGGCCAACTTTCCTAGTTACTGCACTGCACCCCCGCTTGGTCTTGGTCGATTTTACAAGCGGAGGTGCAGAAGCAGAACAGGAAACCTTCCAGGCTTGGAAAGCTGTCTTTTCGCCTTCGCCATCCATTTGGGGAATAGTCGCGCATCGTTCCCCTCTCACAAACAGGACGTTCTCATTGAACGCCGCTGCCCAAAGCCGCATCGAATCTGAGTCCGCACTTGTTCTACGAATACCATGTTCACCCACCTCTCCAGCTACCTGAGTGCCCTGCTCATGGCCTTGCCGATGTGCTGGTGCTGCATGGTGCAGGCCATGCCGGAAGCGGCGGAGGAGTCGGCATGTCCACGCTGCCACCTGGAAGCCAGCCAGGAGGCTCCTCCTGCGGGGTCCTGCCCTGCAAGCGCCTGCTGCTATGATTCGCATGAGCGCACTGTTTCCCCTGATACCGCCGCTGCCCCCCGCCTGGTCTTGATGAATCTGCCGGTGGCCCTGTGGCAGCTCACGGAGAATGTGCTTCCGCCTCAGGGGCGGGAGCTCGATGACCTGCCTGCGACTCTCCTCGAAGAGAAGCCCGGGCAAAGGCATCCGCCCTTGTACCACCAGCATTGTGCGCTGTTGATTTGAAGAAGGCTCGCCCCCAGCCTCCTGGATGGCTGGCTTGGCAAGGCGGGATGCGAAAGGGCATCCACGCGAGGTCCCAAACAGGGATCGACCAACGTCAGGCCCCTGCGGCTGATGGCCGGAGCCAAGCCTCCGGATGCCGTGCAATTCCAAGTGTTCAAAAACCAAATTCTTCAAATCATGAAAACCATTCTGTCCCTCCTCACCCTGGCCGCCCTCTCCACCTCCGCTTTCGCAGGTGAAGCCCGCGGCACCTGCTGCCAACCTGCCAGTCCCTGCTGCGCCCAATGCTGCGATGACTGCGGCACAGGACTCTGCGCGGGCTGCTGCTGCGATGACGGCTGCAAAGACTGCTGCAACAGCGACGACTAAGCCCCGTCCCACCTGATCCACACCGCCGCCATCTGCCCTGCGCAGGTGGCGGTGGTCCTGTTTTCGCAACCATCTTCGGGCTTCATCATCACGCTCCACCGGATACGGCCAAACTTTGCCCACCGAGCAAAATCCATCAAGATGGTGATTGACGCCCCAGCTTTAGGCTCTTATTAAACACCTGTTTTAAACAGACGTTTAACATCCGATGCCAAAGTCTCTCCAGTCCCTACCCCCTGCTGCTGCCCGTGAACGTGATCCTGATGCTCGAAAAGAACGGATCATGGCTGCGGCAGGAGAAGTCTTTGCCCGCACAGGTTTTGCCGACGGCAGCGTGCGCGAGATCAGCCAGAAGGCGCAGGTGAACGTGGCCTCCATCAACTACTACTTCGGCAGCAAAGAAGGCCTGTATCGGGAAGTACTGCTGGCCGCTCATGCGCACGCATTGGAGCAACAGGTCCTGCCTGAACTTTCTAAAGATCCTGAAGTGGCGCTGCGCGAGTGGATTCACTTTTGCCTGCGCTTTGTCCTGATGAAACGCAAGGCCCACCCCGTGCTGGGCCGTCTGATGGCCCATGAGATGCACCAGCCCACGGCCGCCCTGGGCGAGCTGGTACGGCTGGTCATCAAGCCCCGATTCGCTGATCTTATCGGCCTCGTCTGCGCCGTCGCCGATTCCGCGCGCACCCAAGGCGAGTGCGAAATGGCGGCACATCAAATCATCGCCATGTGCGTCCACTTTGACCACAGCCGTGAAGTGGTGGGTCTGCTGGGCTTCCCAGCACCCGAGACCGAGGCCGACTTCGCCCGCCTGGCCGACAGCATCGCCGACATGGCCCTCTACGGCCTAACGGGAAGCAAGTACAAAACGCGCCCTCAAGCCCAATCCGCCTCCGGCAAAACGTCCTCACTCAAGGCACGCACCGCCCTTTCCAAAAAGACTCCCCCCACTGCATGAAAAGGCTCACCCTCATCACCCTCATGACCGCCGCGTACTGCGTGGTGGCCTGCCAAAAGGCCGCCCCGGATCCCGCTGCGGCCGCCCCTGCCCCCAAAGCCGCGCCCCCCGCCGTCAAAGGCAGCACCACCAAGGCGGTGGAACGCAGCTTCCCCCGCTATCTGCGCGTGACCGGCCAGCTCACCGGGCAGCATGATGCCGTGGTCGCGGCAGACTCCACCGGGCGGGTGATGACGGCTCCCGTGGAGCGCGGTTCCGTCGTCAAAGCCGGGGATGTACTGGCCACGCTGGATGACCGTCAGGCCAAGCTGGCCCTGGCCGAATCCAATGCCTCCGCCGAGCTGGCCAAGTCCCGCCTGGCCCTGGCCAAAAACGAGCAGGAGCGCAACAAACCCCTGGCCGAGAAAAAGGCCGTGGCGGATGCCGACTATCAAAAGCTGCTGACCGAGGTGTCCGCCCGCGAGGCCGAACTGGCCGGTGCCGTCTCCCGCCAGGAGCAGGCACAAAAGACCCTGGACGACTGCACCATCCGCGCGGTGGCCGGCGGCGTGGTGGCGGAGCGCATGGTGGACCCGGGCGAATACGTCCGCGTGGACTCTGCCGTGGCCCGCGTGGTGGACCAGTCCACAATGCGGCTGGTGCTGAACGTGCCGGAGACGGAGGTAGGCGGACTGGAGATCGGCCAGACGGTGGAGTTCACCACCGCCGCTTTTGCCGGACAGACTTTCAAGGGCAAATTAAAGTTCCTCGGCGCTGCCATGCGCGAGGCCTCGCGCGACCTCGTCATCGAGGCGGCTGTGGACAATGCCGATGGCAAACTGCGCGCCGGTTTCTTTTGTGATGCCCGCATCCAGATGCGCGAAGAGAAAGCCGTGGCCGTACCGGAAAACGCGCTGCGCATCGAGGGCTCCCGTCGCAAGGTTTTTGTCGTCACCCCGGATGCCAACACCCTGTCCGAACGCCTGGTGGAAGTGGGCGACACCCGCGAAGGTTTCACCGAAATCCGCCGTGGCGTGGCCAAGGACGAAAACGTGCTGGTGAAGCCGCCCGCAGAAGCCACCGACGGCCTACCCTTCCAGCCTGCCGCCTGAGAACTGTCCCTGAACTCACCTCCCCCCATGACTCAGGAACTGCCCGCAGCTTTGGATTCGGCATTGTTTGTTAGTCGCAATGCACAGGACTCCTCCCACCACACGCTCCTCCACTTCCTCCTGGGCGGCAGCCTGTTGCCACCCGACCCGTCCGATGAGCTGTGGCAGGAGGCAGAGGATGAGCACGAGCTCGGCCCTCGAGCGGTCTCCCTACAGTCCGTAGCGGCCTGATTCCCCCCGGCTTTCGCCCCTTCCACGCCCCCTCTCCCCATGCAATGGCTCGCCGCAATCTCTGTTAAACGCCCGGTCTTCGCCAGCGTTCTCATCCTCGTCTTCGTGGTCGTGGGTGTGCTGGGTTACACGAAACTGCCGGTGGACCGGTTTCCTAAAATTGACTTCCCCACGGTCAGCGTCGTCACGCGCCAGGACGGCGCAACGCCGAAGGAAATCGAAACCGAAATCACCGACAAGATCGAAGAGGCCGTCAACACCGTCGCCGGCATTGACGAACTGCGTTCCATCTCCAGCGAAGGCATCTCTCAGGTGCTCGTCACCTTCGTTCTCGAAAAGAACATTGACGTGGCCGCCCAGGAAGTGCGCGACCGCATCGCCCGTGTCATTCCCGAATTGCCGGAGGATGTGGACGCCCCCATCATCGAGAAGCTGGACCCCGATGCTGCGCCCATCTTGAACATCGCCCTGGTGGCCAACAAACCCGTGCGTGAGATCACGGAGTACGCCGACAAGATCCTGCGCCGCCAGCTTGAGAGCGTACCGGGCGTGGGCCAGATCACCCTGTTGGGCGGACGTCTGCGACAGATCAACGTCTGGCTGGACCCCATGCGGCTGCGTTCCTACAACCTCACGGCCACGGATGTGCAACGGGCCCTGCGTGCGCAGAACGTGCAGATCCCTGCAGGCACGGTGAAAAACGCTGCCAGTGAGGCCGGTTTCCGCGTGTTGGGCAAGGCTCGCAGCATGGATGAAATCAACATGCTGGTGGTCACGGAAAACAGCGGCGGCCTGGTGCGCATGCGCGATGTCGCCCGCGTGGAAGACGGGGCCGAGGAGCAGCTCACCGTCGCCCGCAACAACGGCGTTCCCTCCGTGGTTCTCTCCATCCGCAAGCAGAGCGGCACCAACACCGTGGCCGTGGTGGATGCGGTGAATGAAAAACTCACGGATGTGAAAAAGCTGCTGCCGGAGGGTTACAACGTGGAGGTCGTCCGCGACACCTCCACCGTCATCCGCACCAGCGTCCATGCCGTGAAGGAGCACTTGGTTCTCGGGGCCCTTTTTGCCGCCATCGTGGTGCTTGTCTTCCTGGGCAACTCCCGCGCCACCCTCATCTCCGCGCTCGCCATTCCCACATCCATCATTGCCGCCTTCGGCATCATGTGGGCCCAGGGGGTGACGCTAAACGTCATCAGCCTTGTCGCCCTGGCCCTGGCGGTGGGCATCGTGATTGATGACGCCATCATCGTGGTGGAAAACATCTTCCGTCACATGGAGGACAAAAAGGAGGACTCCTACACCGCCTCCATTGAGGGGCCAAAGGAGATCGGCCTCGCCGTCATGGCCACCACGCTGTCCTTGCTGGCCGTGTTTGTCCCCGTGGCCTTTCTCAGCGGCATCGTCGGCATGTTCCTGAAAAGCTTCGGCCTCACCATGGCCTTTGCCATCGCCGTCTCACTTTTGGTTAGCTTCACCCTCACGCCTTCGCTTTCCGCCCGCATGTTCAAGAACGGTCACGGCACCCGCTTTGACCGCTGGCTGGAGCATCTGGTGAACATCTTCTACAAACCCGTGGAGGCCGTGTACATGGTGCTGCTGCGTTTTTCCATGCGCCATCGCTGGGTCATCG
This sequence comes from Verrucomicrobiota bacterium, assembly GCA_040386955.1. GTDB lineage: Bacteria > Verrucomicrobiota > Verrucomicrobiia > Verrucomicrobiales > Verrucomicrobiaceae > Prosthecobacter. The sequence continues at coordinate 227,639 of JAZKER010000002.1, read as the reverse complement.
TGCTGGCCTGCATCGGCATCCTGGCCTGCATGCCCATTCTGATGAAGACCGTGCAGAAGAGCTTCCTTCCCCCCGTGGAGGAGGCCGAGTTCGTGGTGAACATCCGCACGCCCGAAGGCACCAGCCTCGCCGCGACGGACCTCATGGTGGAGCGCTTTGCCCGTGAGGTGCGCAAGCTGCCGGGTGTGGACGGCACCCTGCTCACCATCGGCGACAACGACCAGCGCACGCCGAACCTGGCCGGCATCTTTGTCCGCCTGAATGATCCCGCCCTGCGCCAGGACCAGCAGACCTTGATGGACCGTGTGCGTCAGGAGATCGTGCCAAACTTCCCCAAAGAATGGCGCATCGCGGTGCTGGCCGTGCCGCCTTTCAACACGGGTGCTTCGAGCGCCAACGTCCAGTATTTCATCGCCGGGCCGGATCTGGACGTGCTCACCCGCGCCACCCAGCAGGTGATGGAGGAAGTGAAGGACCTTCCCGGTCTGCGAGATTTGGACAGTTCCCTCATCGCGGGCAAACCGGAAATCTCCGGCACGGTGAACCGCAACAAGGCCGGTGAAATGGGCGCCAGCGTCGCCGACATTTCCAACACCCTACGCCTGCTCGTCGGCGGTGTGGATGTCTCCACTTATGATGACGGTGGTGAGCAATACGACATCCATTTGCAGGCCGAGGAAAGCTACCGCAACACCAGCGAGATCCTCAATCTGCTCACCGTGCCCTCGCTCAAGGCGGGCCCGGTGGCGATCTCCAACCTGCTCACGCTGGACGATACCGACAGCCCTTCGCAGATCAACCGCCTGAACCGCCGCCGCCAGGTCACCATCACCGCCAACAATGCCCCCGGCGTGGGTGAAACGCAGATCATGGACGGCATCTCTGCTGCGGTGAACCGCCTGAAGCTGCCCGCCGACTACGCCAGTGGCAGCGCCGGCCGGTCGAAGGAAATCGCCAAAGCAGGCAAGGCCTTCGGCGTCGCCTTCCTCATGGCTTTCGTCTTCATGTATCTCATTCTCGCTGCGCAGTTCGAGAGCTGGATCCACCCTTTCACCATCCTGCTGGCGCTGCCGCTGACGCTGCCCTTCGCCATCCTGTCACTCATTTTGTTCGGCCAGTCGATCAACATCTTCTCCATGCTCGGCATCCTCGTGCTCTTCGGCATGGTGAAGAAAAACGGCATTCTCCAAATTGATCATACTAACCAATTGCGTGAAAAGGGGATGGACCGCTTGGACGCCATCCTCCTCGCCAACAAGGAACGTCTCCGCCCCATCCTCATGACCACCCTCGCCTTCGTCGCGGGCATGGTGCCGATGATGACCGCCACCGGCGTGGGTGCTGCGTATAACAACGCCACCGCCGGGGTCATCCTCGGAGGCCAGAGCCTCTCCCTGCTGCTCACCCTGCTGGCCACGCCTGTCATCTATTCGCTCTTCGATGACATGATCCACTTCCGCGAAAACCGCCGGAAAAAGCGCGAGGCCAAGGCCGCCGCCAGCATCGCCGCTTCCCCTGCCCCCTCTGCCTCCCACTGATCCTTTTTTCGAGCCATGTTCCCACGCTCCACGCTTTTCCTCACCGCCCTGGCCCTCAGCGCCTGCACCGTCGGGCCCGACCACACCCCGCCGGACCTCACGGACATCACCCCCGCCAAGTGGCGCTGGCAGACTGCCGTGCCGCGCGATGACGCCCCGCGTGGTGAGTGGTGGAAGATCTTTCGCGAGCCCGAACTGGACCGGCTGGAGACCCTGGCCCTGCAGAGCAGCCCCTCCCTGCAGGCCGCCGCCGCCCGGGTGGACCAGGCCCGCGCCGCCGCCCGCATCAGCACCTCCTCCTGGCTGCCGGATGTGCGCCTCAATGGCGACGGCAAGCGCGAGCAGACCTCCGGCAACCTGCCCACGCCCATCCCCGTCTCCATCCCCCGTGGCCGCGTGAACAGCTTCAGCACCATCCTGGACCTGAGTTATGAGATCGACTTCTGGGGCAAGATCCGCCGCGAGGTGGAAAGCGCCCGCGCCACGGCGGACTCCACCTCCGCCAGCTACCACAATGCCCTGCTCACCCTCACCGGCGATGTCGCCGCGCAATACTTTTTGTTACGCGCTGCCGACGCCGAACTGAGCGCCCTGCGCCGCACCATCGCCCTGCGCGACAAGTTCAAGAACCTGCTGAATGACAAGTTCAAGGCCGGGGCCATCCCCGAGACCGACTACGCCCGCGCCGTCACCGAGGTGGCCACCGCCAAGGCCGAACTGGCCGATGTGAAACGCCAGCGCCAGGAGGCCAGCGACACCCTCGCCCTGCTCTGCGGCCAGCCCGCCAGCAGCTTCACCGTGCAGGAAAACCCCATCGGGGCCAAGGCCCCGCCCGTGGTCCCCGCCGGCCTGCCCGCCTCCGTGCTGGAACGCCGCCCGGACATCGCCGCGGCGGAGCGCACCGTCGCCGCCCGCAACGCCGATGTCGGCGTGGCCATCTCCGCCTACTACCCCGCCGTGAAGCTCACCGGCACCGCCGGATACCTCAGCAACGAGGTGGACACCCTCCTCGGTGCCGACAGCCGCGTCTGGAGCATCGGCCCCAGCGTCAGCCTGCCCATCAGCGGCCTCACCGTCATCAAGTTCAACGTCCGCCGCCAGAAGGCCGCGAGGGAGGAAGCCATCGCCAACTACCGCCAGGCCGTGCTCAGCGCCATCCGCGATGTGGAAACCAGCCTCGCCCAGACCCGTTATCTGCGGGAGCAGGCTGGCGCCGTCAGCGAAGCCCTCGCCGCCTCCACCAAGGCCACCGGCCTCGTCCAGGAATCCTATGAGCGCGGCACCCTCAGCTACTTCGAGTACCTCGACGCCGAACGCACCCGCCTCCAGACCGAACGCCAGACCGCCCAAATCTCCGCCCAACGCCACATCTCCACCGTCCGGCTTATCAAGGCGCTGGGTGGGGGATGGTGAGAGCCATCTTATCAATCCGTGGATGCCTCGGCGCAACGCATGCGCAAGGATAAGCGCACTTCGTTTTATCCAGTCAATTGTTGAATGCAGAGCACGTCATGTCTTCGTGGTTTTAGACAGCGGGGATCGCATGTAACCCTTGATGAAATATAGCGTTATCTTATCCTAACATGACTGCTGAGACTGCGTCATTTTGCCCATTTCACCGCCTCCATGCCCCTCTCTTCCCCTCGTGAGTTCCGCCGGTTGTTCGCTCTTTGTTCTTTGGTGCTTGTGGTTCCTGCCGCCAGTTTTGCCCAGGTAGCCGATGGGACGGTGCGCAGCTATTTTACGCCGCCGAATACGACGCCTTCCATCCGCTCGGCCGTCATGGATGCCTCGGGCAAAGTGGTGGCGATCAGCACGTCCGCGGCCACAGGCGCCTTCCGCCTGAACCTGGACGGCACACGGGATACGGGCTTTGCCACGGTTGGCTACAACAACACGCTGAACTCGGTCCTCATTCAGTCGGACGGCCGCATCCTGGTGGGCGGGATGTTTACCCTGACCAACAGTGTTTTCCGACCTTACATCACGCGGCTGAACACGGACGGCACGGTGGACACCACCTTCCCAACCGACATCGGAGGCACCGGGGTGGAGGTCCTGGCACCAGGCAGCGGCGGCAAATTCTACGCGGGCAAGGTCAATGGATACGGACTGCAACGTTACGATGCCAACGGGGTCATTGATTCCACCTTCCTCTCCACCACCATTGGTTCCGGCGAAATCAATGGCAAGGTCCTCGCCGTCAGGGAATTGGCGGATGGCAAGGTCATGGTCGCCCACCAGATTGTGACCGGGAATTTTGCGACGGTCAGTCAGAAGCTGGATCGGCTGACCTCCACAGGTGCCATTGATCCCACCTTCACCGCGCCTGTGCCCAATGCCCCGGTGCATGGGTTCGACATCCTGCCAGATGGCCGTGTGGCCATCATCGGCGAATTCACCACCCTGGACGCGGTGTCCCGGGTCCGCGTAGCTTTGCTGCAAGCTGGCGGCTCTCTAGATACGTCCTTTGCACCCAGCTCAGGGATGACGTTCTTCGGGGGAAGCCCACACTTCGGGGTGAAGTTCCTGGACAACCGGTTATATGTTCATGGCGACATCACCACGGTGAACGGCGCCGCGCTGAAGGGTCTCGCGCGACTGAACCTGGATGGTTCCACTGACTCCACCTTTGCCATCGGCACAGGGACCGATGCCAAGGTGTATTCGCTGATGCTCGCCGCCAATGGCGACCTGCTGGTGGCAGGCACCTTTACCACCTTCAATTCCCAGCCTTGTTACCGGGCGGCCTACCTGGCCCGAAACGACGGCGTGGTGACCGATCCCTTTGCCGCATACCTCATCGCGGCGGGCGTTCCTGCGGACAGGCGTGGCGCCTCTGACGATGCGGACAACGATGGCATCTCCAACCTCATGGAGTATGCGCTCGACCTCCAGCCAATGACCCCGGACGCCGCCGGACTGCCCAAAGTGGACAAGGGCACGCTGCTGACGCTGACCTACCGGCACGCCCACGAAGACGTCACCTACACCGTCGAGACCTCCCCGGATCTGGACAGCGACAGCGCCTGGACCACCACCGGGGTGAACCAGGGCACCTCGGCCCCGGACGGCACTACCACCGCCTCCGTCGCCCCCGATGGCCCGCATCGGTTCCTCCGTCTCAGCGTCAGCCGCTGATATTCACCGGGATAGCCGTGGCCTTTTTCCCCCACCCCGCCATTTGCCAGAGAGGCCTTTCGCCTCTAATCTCGGGAACAAGACATGGATTGCCGACAGGAAGAGATCGTTCAGAGCCTCATGACCTCATACCAGGAGGTCGGCGGGATCAACCACGTGGATTGCGGGGCATTGCCGTCCAAGCAGGCGATCGCCACGCTCTGTGAAGATCTGCTCCAGGTGCTTTTCCCCGGTTTTTACTCTGAAGATGCGGTCTCTTCCCATGACCTGGAGCTGATGACGCATGAACTGGTGGCCAGTACGCGGGAGCGACTGCGCACGGAGATCCGTCGCAGCCTGCGCCTGCGCGACCAGACGGGCAATCACCACGAGGAGGCGATGAAACTCGTCTGCGACTTCATGGTGCGCCTGCCGGAGGTGCGGCGGCTTTTGCAAACGGATGTGCAGGCTGCCTATGAGGGCGACCCTGCCGCCCGGAGCTATGAGGAGATCATCCTCGCCTACCCGGGCCTGGAGGCCATCGCCATCCAGCGCACAGCGCACCAGCTTTACAGCATGGGCGTGCCGCTGATCCCGCGCATGATGACGGAGTGGGCCCACGGCCGCACGGGGATCGACATCCACCCCGGGGCCCAGATTGGCAGCCACTTTTTCATTGATCACGGCACGGGGGTGGTGATCGGGGAGACTTGCAGCATCGGCACCCGGGTGAAGCTCTACCAGGGTGTGGGCCTTGTAGCTCGATCCCTGGCCCAAGGGCAGGCGCTGGCCGGGAAAAAACGGCACCCCACCATTGAGGACAACGTCACCATTTACGCCGGGGCCACGATTGTGGGCGGCGATACGGTGGTGGGTGCCCGTAGCACCATCGGCGCGAACGTTTTCCTGATGGAAAGCGTGGCCGAGGACATGATCTACGCCCTGGGTGACCAGGAGCACCGCATCCGCGACCGCAAAAACACCCCTCTGACCAAAGTGCCCAAAACGGCCGATTCTGACAAGGCCTGATGCCCCCGTCCATGCTGAACCTTTCCCAGCTCGTTCTCGACTTTCAAGCCGGCATCCGCGGCAGCCTAGAGGAGCGCGCCCTGGCCCGCCCGCTGTATGCCGAGCCCGAACCGGAAACCTCGGCTGCACCCGTGAAAGAAGAAAACGGCAACGTGAAGGACAGCGCCCTGACGGAACTTTGCCAGCAACTCCTGCATGGCATTGACCTGGCTGGTGCCGCCAAGCTCGTCTCCGTGCAGTGGAACTCCCGCCTGCGCAGCACCGCCGGTTACGCCAGCTTTCCCTCCTGGAAGATCGAGCTGAACCCGAAGTTGCAGGAATTCGAAGGCCAGGTGGACCGCACGATGCGGCATGAGCTGGCCCATCTGGTGGCCTATCACCGGGCAGGACGTCGCCGCATCGAGCCGCATGGCCCAGAGTGGCAGCAGGCCTGTGCGGACCTGGGCATCCCCGGTGAAAGCGCCCGCCATCGTCTGCCCCTGCCCCGCCGCGAGGTGAAACGGAACTACGCCTATGCCTGTGCCCACTGTGGCCTCACCGTCCAGCGGGTGCGCAAATTCAGCCGTTACACGGCCTGCCGTGAGTGTTGCGGCAAGTACAATGGCGGTCTCTACGATGCGAAGTTCCGCTTTGTGCTGATCCAGGATCTGCGTAGCAAGGAGTGAGTCCCCTACTCACGCCACACCCGGCCCTGGCCGCTGCGGAAGGAACGCTCGAGACTGGCGTGCAGAGAGTTCAGCCTTTCCTCGCTCGGCAGGACAAACTCCACCGTATGCGCGTGGGTGGAAGCAGGATAGCTTTTCACCACCTTCGGTGTCGTCAGTGAGGGGGATACGCGTGAAGCCGCGTCCTTCATCAGCTCGCGCGCTTTATCAATGGCCTGCTGCCCGGCCCCGACGACACCGCCGCCCTCCAGGCGCACGGGCTCCAGATAGTAAAAGCGCACGGTCATGTTGGAGTTCATCGTCAGATTCACCTCCACCACACGGGCGGTGCCATCGGCCACGTACTCGTGTTTGGACAGCGCCAGGATCTGCGTGCAGCGCACAAGGTAACTGCCGCCCGCCAGCTTGCCATCCCACAGCCCATCGCGCGTGACTTCCTCTTGGTTAGGGCTGGCAGGCGTGGCCGGGGCGCTGTTTTGAGCGATGACGCTGGCGCTGCCTAACAGGGACAGGAGAGCAAAAAGGAGGATTTTCATGAGCATGGAAAGTCTGAAGGCAATCGGTTCAAATGTAAACCCGCCTCTGACAGATCCTTGCGACGCCCGAAGAACGATGATTCATTAGTCCATCTGCATTCCCGAAATCCATTTATCTAGGGAATCAGAACATCCCAAAGTCATAGCAGGATTGTCCATTTAGATTTTCAACCAGGCGGCGTATAACTCTACAACACTCCACCTAACCTTATGTTTAAATTTTCCGGCGATGGCTCCATCACCACCTGCGATGGTGTGACAAGGCGCGACTTTCTCCAAGTCGGTATGCTCGGTGCCCTGGGGCTGACGCTGCCCAGTTTCCAGGCCCTGAAGGCTGCGGGCAAGGTGGACTCGAAAAAGACCCAACGCGCCTGCATCATGATCTTTAACCTGGGGGCCCCCAGCCAACTGGACCTCTGGGACATGAAGCCGGATGCACCGAGCGAAATCCGTGGCCCCTTCAAGCCCATCCGCACGAACAACGATGCCTTTCAGGTCTCTGAGATCCTGCCGATGCATGCGAAAATCGCCGACAAATTCAGCCTCGTGCGTTCCTGCTATCACAATGCTGCAGCGGTGCATGACACAGGCCATCAGATGATGCAGACCGGCCGCCTTTTTACCGGTGGGGTCAACACCCCGCATGTGGGCTGCGCTGCCGAGTTTTTGTTAGGCCGCCGTTCCGACCTGCCCGCACACGTCATTCTGCCAGAAACCATGGGCCCCACAGGAGGCAACATGCCGCATGGTCAGGATGCCGGCTTTTTGGGCAAGGCCTACGACCCCTTTGTCCTGAACTCCGACCCCTCCACCGCTGATTTCAAAGTCCCCGACTTGCTGCCGCCGAAAGAGATCGGCGAGGTGCGCCTGGAGCGTCGGCGCCAGATGCGAGAACTGGTGGACAGTTCTGTGAAAAACTTTGAATCCAGCGAACAGGCCAAGCTGATGGATTCGAACTTTGAGTCGGCCTATCGCATCATGACCAGTTCACAGGCACGTGAGGCCTTTGACCTGACCAAAGAGCCGATGAAGGTGCGCGAACGCTACGGCCTCAACCGCTTTGGCCAGAGCTGCCTGCTCGCCCGGCGCCTCGTCGAACGCGGTGTGCGCATGGTGACGGTGAATACCTTCATCACGGTCTTTGGCGAGATCACCTGGGACATCCATGGCAGCAAGCCCTTCACCAGCATCGAAGGCATGCGCGACATCGTGGCCCCCATGTATGACCAGGGCTACACCGCGCTGATTGAGGACCTTTTCCAACGCGGCATGCTGGATGATACGATGGTGACCTGCTTGGCTGAATTTGGCCGCACGCCGAAAGTGAATCCTGCGGGTGGCCGCGACCATTGGCCAAACTGCTGGACCGTCAACTTCGCCGGCGGCGGTGTCAAAGGCGGTCAGGTCATCGGCAAAAGCGACGAGATCGGCGCTTATCCTGCCGAGCGTCCGGTGGACCCCGGTGAGATCGTCGCCACGATCTACGAGAGCCTCGGCATTGACCTCCACACAGAACTTCCCGGCCCCCAGGGCCGCCCCTACCCCGTCGTGGACTTCGGCAAGCAGAGCATCAAGGAGTTGTTCGCCTGACCCAAGGAACGCCCTCATTCATTCCCGTCTCCGACTGTTCCGTTATGCTTTTGAAGCGTCTATTATTCTTGTCACTGATCGCCCCCGCCGGGCAGATGATCTGCCATGCCGAAGCGCCCAGCTTTCGCAATGAGGTGCAGCCCATTTTGACCCGTTTTGGCTGCAACATGGGGGCTTGTCACGGTGCAGCAGCAGGCCAGGGCGGTTTCCGGCTTTCCCTGCGTGGTTTTGATGATGAAGGCGATTACCTGTCCGTCACACGCTCGGCCATGGGCCGACGGATCAATGGGGATGATCCCGCCCGCAGCCTGCTGCTTTTGAAGGCCATCAAAACCGTGCCTCACAAGGGTGACAAGCGCTTTGAGATGGACTCCGAGGCCTACCAAACTTTGGTGAATTGGATTGCCCACGGGGCACCCGGCCCGAAGAAAGAAGACGCACGTTTGGTCTCTCTTGAGGTTTCACCCAAACAGGTTCTCAGCAAACCGGGCAGCCAGCAGCAGCTCAAGGTGCTGGCCAAATTCAGCGATGGTCGCAGCGAAGACGTGACCCGCTGGGCCAAGTTCAATGCGGTGAACGCCAGCGTGGCCACCGTGGATGATCAGGGGCTGGTGAAAGTCACGGGCTCCGGTGAGGGCACCGTCAGTGCATGGTATCTCAGCCGGCTGGACATCGCCATCGTCAGCGTGCCGCAGGAAGGTGCCGCTGATGAAACGCTGTTTGCCCAACTCAAGCCCCGGAATTTTGTGGATGAGTTGGTGCTGGAGAAACTGCGTGCTTTAAACATCCCGCCATCTCAACGCTGCACGGATGGCGAATTCATCCGCCGCGCCCATCTGGACACCATCGGGGTTTTGCCCACAGCCGAAGAGACCCGCGCTTTTCTGGCGGATACCCAGCCTGACAAAAGAGATCGCCTGATCGAATCCTTGCTCAAACGCCCTGAGTTCGTGGATTACTGGTCGCATCGCTGGAGTGATCTGCTCCTGGTGAACAGCGATAAGCTCACACCCGAAGGCATGTGGGCCTACTACCACTGGATCCGCAGCCGTGTGGCCGCGAACACGCCTTGGGATGTGATGGTAAAAGGCCTCCTCACCGCCACGGGCAGCACGCTGGAAAATGGCGCGGGCAATTTCTTCCTGCTGCACGATGAGCCGACCCGTCTTTCTGAAACCGTTTCCGTCGCCTTTCTCGGCACCGCGATGAATTGCGCCAAATGCCACAACCACCCGTTGGAAAAGTGGACCAATGACGAGTACTTCGCCTTCGCCAATCTCTTCTCACGGGTCCGCACCAAGAATGGGGCCACCGCCGATGAACGCGTCGTCTTCAGTGCCACGGAGGGCGATCTGGTACAGCCTCTCACGGGCAAACCGCAGCCACCTCGGGCCCTCGAAGTCACGCAGCCGGTCTCCATGACCGCCCCTGAGGACCGTCGTGTCCCCATGGCAGCCTGGCTGACATCTCCCGACAACCGGCTCTTCAAACGGACCATCACGAACCGCGTGTGGGCGAATTTCTTTGGGGTCGGTTTGGTGGAAGCGGTGGACGACATCCGCATCACCAATCCTGCCAGCAACGAAAAGCTCCTGGATGCCGCCTGCGTTCACCTGGTTAACCACAAGTTTGATCTTAAGTCACTGATGCGTGTCATCCTGCAAAGCGAGACGTATCAGCGCAGCAGCGAGACGATCTATCAAAACGAGAAGGACACCCGCTACTACAGCCACTTCTACCCGCGTCGTTTGAAAGCTGAAATCCTGCTGGATTCGGTGGCCCAGGTGACTGCTGTGCCCACGACCTTCAACATTGACCGCCGCAATGCCAACAAGGGCACCAAGGACACTTACCCCATGGGCTTCCGCGCCTTGCAGCTTCCCGATTCCAACATCGCCAGCTACTTCCTGAAAAGCTTTGGCCGTGCCGACCGCATCGCCACATGCGAATGCGAACGCACCAATGAGCCCAGCATGGCCCAGGCCCTGCACATCTCCAATGGGGACACGCTGAACGACAAACTCGCCGCCAAGGACAACCGTGTGGACCAGCTGCTCAACTCCCGGCAGCCTAACGAGAAGCTGGTCCAAGATGCCTACCTCATTGCCCTGGCACGCCAGCCCACGGCCGCCGAGAAAACCAAAGCCACGGAACTCCTGGCCTCAGCCATTCCCGCCGATCGTCGGACCACTCTCGAAGACCTCTTCTGGAGTCTCATGAGCTCGAAGGAGTTTTTGTTCAATCACTGATTCACAAGGATGCTCACATCCGCATCACTGCCGCTTTAATGAGATTATCTTTCTCCATCCCTTGCCTGATGGCACTGACTGTCCCTGTGCTGTCCCAGGAACCCATCTCCTATGAAAAGCAAATCCTGCCGATCTGGGATGCTTACTGCATGGACTGCCATGGCGCGGATGATCCGGATGGCGGATTTGCCTTGGACACCTTTGCGGCCCTGATGAACGGCGGCGAGGAAGGAGTCTCGGTGGTGGTTGGGAAAGCAGAAGAGAGCCTGCTGGTGAAGTTTCTGGAAGGCCGCTCCGGCCGAGGTGGCAAGAATGAATTCATGCCACCGGGCAAGCGTGACAAGCTGAAGGCAGAAGAAATTGCCCTCATCAAAGCCTGGATCAATGGAGGAGCCAAAGGACCGATCTTAGCGGATAAACCAGCGGCACCCCGTGAAGTCATCACACCCAAGATTGCTCCCCAGGTGGCTCCCAAGCGATCCATCCAAGCGGTGGCTTTTTCAGATGCTATGAAGCTCATCGCCGTGGGCCGATATGGGGAGGTGGAACTGGTGAATCCAGTCACACGGGCCGTGATCCGGAAATTGGCAGGCTTCAAAGGCCGGGTAAATGCCCTCGCCTTTTCAGCCGATGGCGCCACCCTTTATGCCGCCGGTGGTGAAGCGGGGATTGCAGGAGATGTGCGCGCTTGGAAAACGGCGGATGGCACCGCATTAAAGACCTTCGTTGGCCACACCGATGCCTGCTATTCAGTCGCCCTGTCTCCTGACGGCAAAGTATTGGTGACAGGGGGCTATGATCAAAAGATCCGCCTTTGGGATGTTGCCAATGGATCTGAACTCAGGCTCCTCAAGGGTCACAATGGCAGTGTCAATGGCCTGGCCTTCCGGCCAGACGGCAAGGTGCTGGCCAGTGCCAGTGCGGACCGAACCGTAAAGCTCTGGAGCATGCCAGAGGGAGCTCGACTGGACACCTTTTCTCAGCCCTTGAAGGAACAGACCGCCATCCTTTTCAGTGTGGATGGCAAGCAGCTTCTTGGAGTGGGTATGGACAGCCGCATTCGTGTCTGGCAGATCAGCGCCACAGCCAAGGAAGGCAGCAACAGCATCACCACCTCCCGTTTTGCCCATGAGGGGGGCATCCTTGGACTCACCCTGTCCCGCGATGGCAAGACCCTGGCCACCAGCGCCACAGATCGCTCCATGAAAGTCTGGGATGCTGCCAGCCTAACTGAAAAGAGGGTGCTGGAAAAGCAGTCCGACTGGACTCCCGCACTCGCCTTTGCAGATAATGGGCAACTCTTCAGTGGTCGCGCCGATGGCAGCCTCGGAGTGTATGACACCGTCACAGGTCAACCCGTCGTGATGGCAAAGCCCCCGGCCAAACCCAAGATGGCCGTCAAGTCCGAGCTGACCCGTATCCTGATGCCAGCTTTGCAGAGTGGCGGCACGGTGACCCTGAATGTGCAGGGCAAGAACCTCGACGCGAATCCGCAGGTTCTATTTAATCATCCCGAGATCAAGGGAGTCATCGTGGCTGATTCCATCAAGCCCACACAGCTACGAATCCGCGCCACAGCGCCTGCCACGCTTCCACGCGGAGCTTATGAAATGTGGCTGAAGACGACGCAGGGTGAGACCGCCAGGATGAAGGTTTATGCAGACGATCTTTCTCCTGTTGCGACCAACGCCACGACGTTTCAAAACGGACCGATGGCCGTAAGTCAACTTCCCGCCAGCCTGTGGGGAACACTCGCTGAAACGGGCCAACAGGATGTCTATCAGATCCATGTCAAAGCGGAGGAAGAACTCGTCTTTGACCTCGCCGTTCAGCAGATCGGCAGTACGGCCAAATCGCCGCGATTGGAGATTCTGGATACAGCCCTCAACGTGCTCGTACTCAATCGCGGATTGGATCCCGGCAGCGATCCTTTCATCGCCTGGAAAGCGCCGAAGGATGGCACTTATCTTGTGCGCGTCAGTAACACGACTTTGGATGGCAGCACGGGTCACCTGTATCGCCTCACCATGGGTGCCCTGCCCTATGTGACAGGCTGGCAGCCTCTATCTGTGGCGCTCCATCAAGAGACCGCCGTGCGACTGACAGGACACCACCTGGACCAAGTGCCCGAGATCAAGGTAAAAGGTGAATCCTTAGGATCACTCACCGTGCCCATGCCTTCTCAAGGCGTGCGTTTGCGCGTCATGCCCGTCGTGCAGGTAAAGGCGCTGCCGCAGGCTGAAGAGACGGAACCGAATGACGAAATCGCCAAGGCACAAGCTTTAAGCACTCCCGGCATCTTGAACGCGCGGCTTCTTTCCAAGAACCCTCTTGGCGATACGGATCACTTTGTCTTCGAGGCAAAAAAGGGGGAGTCCTGGATCATTGAAACCCTCGCTGCCATGGCGGGCTCACCCGCCGATACGAAGATCGAAGTACTGGATGCCCAGGGCCAGCCCGTGCCACGCGTGCTGATGCAGGCCGTGCGTGACAGCTACAACAACTTCCGCAGCGTGGATGCCAACAACCCGGACATCCGCCTGCAAAACTGGGAGGAGATGGAGCTCAATGAATACGTCTATTTCAATGGAGACATCATGAAGACCTTCCGCATGCCTCGCGGCCCGGACAGCGGCTTCCTGTTTTACTCGACCGACGGCAAACGCCGCTCCTACTTTGATACCAGCACCACCAGCCATGCGCTGGATGAGGCTTGTTACACCGTCATCCCCCACCCACTGGGCACGGCCTTGGTGCCGAATGGCCTGCCCGTCTTTACCCTGAACTACAGCAATGATGATGAAGGCACCCGCAAGCTGGGCCGTGATTCCCGCCTCACCTTCACCGCACCAGCCGATGGCCGTTACATTGTCCGCGTCACCGATACACGCAGTTTGTTAGGCGAACGTTTTGTGTATTCGCTCATCATCCGCCAGCCCGCACCTGATTTCGCCCTTACGGTGGATACAAACAAGGTCACGGCGATCCCCGCCCGTTCTTCCATCGGCTTTGCCGTGAAAGCGGAGCACCAGGATGGCTTCGAAGGCCCCATCCGCGTGGACATTGCGAATGTACCCGAGGGTTATTATGCCTCGTCACCCGTTCTCATTGAGGAAGGTCACACCCTGGCCACGGGCAGCCTGCATGCCCTGCCCACAGCCAAGGCCGATGCAGACTGGAGCAAGGTCACCGTGACCGCCACGGCAGACATCGCAGGCAAAGCCGTGTCTCACAGCATCACCAACTTTGGCAAACTCACGCTGGGGCCTGCGCCGAAGTTCATCGTTTACCTGGAACCTGAAGTGGATGGCAAACCCGTGAAGCGGGAAGATACGCAGGCAGCCCAACCCCTGGAACTTACCCTCGTCCCCGGCCAGACAGTGAAGGCCTGGATCCGGGTGGAGCGAAACAGCTTTGACGATCTCATCAACTTCGATGTCCACAACCTGCCGCATGGGGTTATCATTGACGACATCGGCCTCAACGGCGTGCAGGTGCGGGCGAAGGAAAGCGAGCGGCCCATCTACTTTCGGTGTTCCAACTGGGTGGCGGATCAGGATCGTCTCTGCCATGTGGCCATGGCTTCTGCCCGTGCCGAACAGGACAGTGCAGGAGTGGTCACCAGTTTTCCCATCCTGTTAAAAATCCGCAAACCTGCGGGTGTGGCCACGCGCTAAAGGTTTTCCTCGCAATGAAGGCCCACATGCCCACGTTCATGCTCTGCCATGAAGTTTGCCCTGAGTCTTTCTCTCTTCTTATCCGCACTGTCCCTGCATGCTGAACTGCGCCTGCCCGCCATCGTTGGCGACAACATGGTGCTGCAGCAAAAGCAGGTCAATCCGATCTGGGGCTGGGACACGCCGGGAACCAAAGTGACCGTCAAATTCGCCGGCCAGACGAAGACCGCCAAGGCGGATGACAAGGGCAAGTGGACCGTGAAGCTGGATGCCGTGCCCGCCAATGCCAAACCCGCCACGATCTCCATCCAAGGCACGACGGCCAAGGAACTGAAGAACGTCCTGGTGGGGGAGGTGTGGATCTGCTCCGGCCAGTCCAACATGGGCTTCACCGTGGATCGTACCTGGACGGCAGACCTGGATGCGGCCCAGGCCAAGTATCCCCTCATCCGCCTCATCTCCGTGCCCCAGGTAGGCACCCAGGAGATTCAGGACGACTTCAAGGGCCAGTGGGCAGAGTGTTCCCCCGCCACGGTCGGCAGTTTCACCGCCGTCGGTTACCACTATGGCCGCGTGCTGCATGAGATGCTGGGCGTACCAGTGGGCCTGATTGACAATGCCTGGGGTGGCAGTGCCGCCGAGGCCTGGGTGAAGCGTGACCTGCTGGAAAAAGACGCTCGGTTCAAAGACATCATCGAACGCTGGCAAAAGACCGAGTCCACCTTCACCCAGGAAGGCTTCGACAAACAAGTCGCCGCCCATCAGGCCAAAGCCGAGGCCTGGGCTGCAGCTCGTAAGGAAGCCCTCAAGGCTGGCAAACCGCTGCCGCCACCGCTTTCCCGTCCCCCGCAGAACCCGATGAAGGGCCAGCATCGCCCAGGCAACCTGTATGCGGGTGTTCTGCACCCGACCATCGGCTATGGCATCAAAGGCGTCATTTGGTACCAGGGTGAAAGCAATGCGAGCCGCGCCAAAGAATACCGCGAGCTTTTCCCTTTCATGATCCAGCATTGGCGCAGCGAGTGGAAGCAAGGCGACTTCCCTTTCTACTGGGTGCAGCTGGCCGATTTCAAAGCCTATGTGACCGCCCCTGGCGACAGCGAATGGGCCGAGCTGCGGGAAGCGCAGACACTGACTATGAGCAAGCTGCCGAACACCGGCGAATGCGTGATCACGGACCTGGGTGAGGCCAATGACATCCACCCCAAAAACAAGCGCGACGTGGCCGAGCGGCTCGCCCGCTGGGCCCTGGTGAAGGACTATGGATTCAAGCTCCCCTACCGCAGCCCGACCTACAAAAGCGTAAAGTTTGAAGACAGCAAAGCCGTCCTCACCTTTGACCATGCCGAGTCTGGTCTGCGTGTGGTGGATGTGGATGAAGTGCGTGGTTTTGCCATTTGCGGTGAAGACCACCAGTGGGTGGCGGCCGAGGCGGTGATCCTGCCAGACAACAAACAAAGCTCTCGCACCCCCCGAGGCAACCAGATCGCCGTGAGCAGCAAGCAGGTGGCCAAACCTGTGGCCGTGCGCTTTGCCTGGGCGGACAATCCGGTGGCCAATGTCTATTCCGCCGAGGGCCTGCCCGTGAATCCCTTCCGCACCGATGACTTCCCCATGATCACCGATCCGGCGAACCCCAACAGTACCGCAAAACGTCTGGAAGAAGCACGTCTCCGCTCGGAAGCCATGAAAAAGCAGCTAGAAGCTGCTAAAAAGAAGGTCGAGGCCTTCAAGAAAAAGACTCTCTGAGAGGGTTTCATTTGCGTGCAGGCATTCGTGTTTCACTCTCGCAGTCATATGTCCCGCTTCGCCCACCTCCTTCTGTTTGGTCTGGCTGTCGTCCTTACGGCCTGCAGTTCTTCCACCAGCCCGCGTCAACAGCAGCTCATTGACTACCGGCGCATGGAGATCGCAGCCGAGACTCCAGGGGATTATTACATCGCCCGCCGGTTCCACATTGAGCGCACCCACATCTGGGGATACCTGCGCAAGCCGGGGCAGCCCTGGCATGAGGCCAAGCTGATCATGATGAGCGAGAAGCTCATGCGCCAGCCAGACCGCTATCCTGAGCTCCCTCAGGGCGATGGCCCGGCCTTTGGCAGTGACCACAACCGCGAATATCGCATGTGGGGCTACTTCTCGAACCGAGAAGTGTATGATCCCAACAGCAACCTGTCCCTGCCTGAATTTGTGCTCCAGCGTTACGAGGTGAAAAACACCTCCCCAGGCTGGCTCTTCCACCCCGGCGAACGCTTCAATGGCAAGCAGCTCCTGCGGGGCGAGCCGGGCTCAACGCCCTAACAGCTTAAGCTGCTGGATCAATCTGGCCACCTGCTCCGGCTGGTGGCCTGCGGAAAGCGTGATGCGCAACCTGGCACTGCCCCTGGCCACCGTCGGGTAACGGATCGCCGGCACCATCAGCCCTGCGTCACGCAGGGTCGCACTCGCCGCCATGGCCGTGGCTTCATCGCCCAGGATCAGAGGAAGAATGGCGCTGGAGGAGGTATGCTCCAGTCCCAGAGACGAGCGTACTTTCTCCACATGCGCATGAAGCAGGCTGCGTCGGCGATCCCCCTCGGCACCGCGAATTAATTCCAGGGCCCGGAGTGCCGCATGGGCCACCGCTGGCAGCGGGGCCGTGGTGTAGATAAAACTGCGGGCGCGGTTGATCAGCAGGTCAATCACCTGCCGGGAAGCGGCCAGATAACCCCCGCTGAGACCCAAGGCCTTGCTCAGCGTGCCCATCTGCAGCTCAATGCGTCCTTCCAGCCCAAGGGCGGCGGCGAGCCCCCGTCCCTGTGGCCCGAGTACTCCCACCGCGTGCGCTTCATCCACCAGCAGCCAGGCGCCGTAGCGATCCTTCAGCTCCACGATTTCACGCAGAGGCGCGGCATCTCCATCCATGCTGAAGATGGATTCCGTGATGATGAGCACCCGGCCCTGGGCCGTTTGCAGAAGGCGCTCCAGCTTGCCCAGATGATTGTGCGGAAAGATGCGCAAGATGGCCCCGCTGAGGCGCGCCGCATCCACCAGGCAGGCATGGCTCAGCTTATCCATCAGGATCGTATCACCTGGACCTAGCAAGGCAGGCAAAGTGCCGACCGGGACAGCAAAGCCGCTGGAAAAAGTCAGCGCGGCCTCAGCCCCCTTAAAATCCGCCAGTGCCGCCTCCAGATCTGCATGGGGACGCAGGCTGCCACAGACGAGACGCGAGGCGCCCGAGCCTGCGCCATAACGCGCCACTCCTTCCTGCAGCGCGGCTTTTAACTCCGCCGAGGCCGCGAGCCCGAGGTAGTCATTGGACGAGAAATTGAGGAACTCCCGGCCTTCATGCTCCAGCAGGGGTCCCTGGGGCGAATCCATCGTCCGCAGTTCCCGCCACAGCCCTTCCACGCGGAGCTGATCCAGTTGCGGCTGGATCTCCCAGCTCACTCCTTCAGCCTCCGCTCCACGATCTCATCCTTTTCCACCCCCAGGGAGACTGCTTTCTCATAGTGCCGCTTCGCCAGCTCCAGCGCAGGGGGTTTCTGGTCCAGATAAAGCAGGGCCAGATTGAAATGGGCAATGCCATACTGAGGGTTCAGTTCGATGGCGCGTTGCAGTTCATTTTGCGCGGCATCAATCCAGCCGAGATTTTTCGAGGCGATGGCCAGGTAGTTGTGCGCACGCGCATCAGCCGGTTCTTCATGAATGGCACGGGTGAAGCAGGAGATGGCCCGATAAGTATCGCCGTTGGATGAATAGATCAGCCCCAGGGCACTCCAAGATTGGGCGAGGTTGGGGTTGATGAGTATGGACTTCTCAAAGCATTCCACGGCTTCCTTCGTTTTGCCCGCCTGTTGTTCTACCGCTCCGAGATTGGCCCAGGCCAGCGCATTGCGCTCGTCCAGCTTCAGCATCTCCTCATAGGCTGCACGGGCTTCCTCCCATTTCTGTTCGCCAAAAGCCGTGGCGGCCTTTTGCGCCAAAACGGTGGTGTTATCTGGTAGCCCGACGGTTTTCCCAGGGGGCACCAGGGTCATGCTGGGCACGGCTGCAGGGACTGGCGGCTTGGCAGCGGGGGCGGATGCTTCAGGTACCGCAGCTGGTGGCAGGGGTGCAGAAGCTGCAGGTGTTGCCGGAGCGGGAGGAGCCGCAGGTTCCTGGGCAATCAGGCCAAACGCAGCACTCGAAAGCAAAAGAAGAAAAAGGATGGAGTGAAGGGCGGGCACAGGCGAAAGATTCATGCAAAACGTCACGGGTGCAAAGATTCGATGCACCGGATGTGCCAGATGTGGAAGATTCCTGACAAAAAGAAGGACCAGCAAATCTTCTTGCGTCCTCTGCGGTTAGGATTAAGTGTTCAGGCGAACAAACACTTTTATGTTCGACCTCAGCACCAAACTCACCGACCGCCAGCGCGAACTGCTGGAATACCTGCGCCAGTACCAGCGCGAAAACGGTGTCATGCCCAGCACGCGTGACATTCAGCGGCATTTTGGCTTTTCCAGCCAGACGGCGGCGATGAGTCACCTCCGGGCTCTTGAGAAAAAAGGGGTCATCCAGCGCCATTCCCACAAGGCCCGGGCCGTGGTCTTTCCAGAAGACCTGGAACGGGCCGAGATCATGGACATCCCCCTTTATGGGATGATCCCCGCCGGCTATGCCAGCCCGCAAGAGCAGCAGGCCGATGGCTCCATTGCCGTGGATGTGAACACGGTGGGACTCGGCCGCAATGCCAAGGCATTCGCCCTCAAAGTCCGTGGTGAGTCCATGATCGGTGCAAACATCTGCGACGGGGACATGGTCATTCTGGAAGCCAAAGAACCGCGTCCGCGCGACATCGTGGCCGCCCTCATTGATGGTGAAACCACTCTGAAGCGCTTTTTGGTCAAAGATGGACAGCCCTACCTCCAGGCCGAAAATCCTGATTTCCCGGATCTGATCCCTGCCAACGAACTCCTGATTCAGGGCGTGATGCAGGCGCTGATCCGCCAGGTGGGCCGGGATTGAAGCCCGCCTATCGGGCCCAGCCTCCATGCCCAGCGGCCCGGGCGCCCGACTCCAGCGCCCGCAGGTGCTGGACATACTGCGTGGCGTTGCGGCCATCGGGCAGTGTGGTGCCTGTGGTGTGAATGCGCGCCAGTCCTTCGCGCACCAGCTTGGCCGACAGATCCTCCCCATCAGGGAAAACCACAAAGGCATAATGGCGGCCGCTGTCGAAGACGCCCTGCCATTTGGTATACACCGTGAAGGGACGCCCCTGCAGCCACTGGCGGGTGAAGGCCTGGGCCTGCTGCCCTAGGGCCACGGTGCGGGCCTCGTCCAGACCGCCGAAGTACCGCCCCTGTTCCTGCAGCCGTTCTCCATTGTAGGCATGCCGTCGCTTTTCGGGACAATCTGCAAAATATAGCCGCAGCTCATGCACCTTGCCTCGGTAGCTGATCTTGAAGCTGTCGCCATCGTTGTTCTTATCGTCCAGAAGCCGGGCCTCAAGCATGACTTCAAAGACCTTAGCTGCCTTGCCGGTCCGCACCTCCGGCACCCGCTGCTGCTTCTGCACTTCTTTCCAGGCCTGGGTTCCCAAGGCCACCAGCAGGAGCAGGCCCAGCCACGAAAGCGGCAATGAACGACGACGACGGCGCATGCAGATGACGGTTCCAGGCTGGCCAGGACTTCCCAGGAACCGCTATTCGCGGCCTAACAAACGGCGCACCTGGGCCTCAGAGTAGGCTGGGTCCCGTTTTTGCTCCTCCAGCTCGATGAATTTAGGCGTTTCGTTTTTTTGCTGGCTGCGCAGGGCATCCCGGACGGAGCCTGTCTTAAACACATCGTCCGACCCTGAAAACATCTGGCTGTCCTCGCGGGCCTTCTGCCCGGCAAAACGGCTCGAGTCCGTCTTAAAGGTGGTGTCTGCCACCGAGGATTTTTTGCCCGCCTGGGCAAACGATTGCCTGCCCATGCTGCTCTGGCTGGAGGATCCGGCAAAGGAGCCCGTTTTGAAGTCCTTGGTGTTGGTGTAGGCCTTGCTGCCAGAAAACTGGTTCGACTTGTAGTTCTTGCGCCCCAGCCAGCCACCGGTGTCCTTGCCGTTGGTGATGCTGGACTGCATGGCCTTGTCATAGATGCTGCGGTCATTCTGGTCCTGCATCCGCCGCCGCGATGAGGCGATGCGATCGGACATGCGCTGGGACATGACAGGCGGCGTCTGTTTCTCCTCGGCAGTGGAGCAGGCGGCCATCAGGGCAGTGATGAAAAGGAGGCAGAGACGTGACTTCATGGCAGGGGGGTGGGGGGAGGCAGACCCTGCGCACGGCGGCTGAGAAAGAACACTTCCTTCTCCACACCCACCGGCAGGTGGAACTTTGGCAGTTCCGTCTCTATTGATGCCAGCTTGCCCCAGGCTTGGTAAAGCTCAAAAATGAGGCTGGCCGAATCATTCACCAGCGCCCAGTGATGCTTCATCAGGTAAATCTCCGCCATCTCAGGTTCCTGATGACGGATAAGGAAACGCACCCAGGCCACACTGAGATCGGGCTGCATGCTCTGTGTGCTCTCCAGTTTTTGCAGAGCCTCCTCGTAAAGCTCCCGGGCCAGCCCAGGCTCGTCGGCATCCTCAAACGCCTGCGCCCACTCCACCGGCTGCACGCCCCCAGGAACACTCCTGCGAATGACCTCTGCAAAGAATTCCTGCACAATCACCCTCTCCCCCATGGCATGCGCCACGCGCACCATCAGGGGCAGTTTGCGACCGTCCAGCCGCAGCGTGGGAAGTTCCTGCAAGGCCAGGCAGGCATCCCAGGCCCAGCGGGCGCGCCCCCCCTTCAGCAGAGCTTCCGCACCCAGTTCCAGGCAGATGCGGTCGCCCTCCGCAGCCGCTGCCCAGCCATAGGCGATGTCATCACCTGCTGTCTCTGGCAGGGCAGATGCCAGCGCACAGAGCGCCAGGGCCGCCAAAGGGCGGTCCAGCCCGGCCCGTGCTTCAGCACGCAGCAAGGCCACCCAGTTCTTCTGGTTCGCTCCTTTGGCCTGGGCTTCCATCCAGGCGGTGAACTGCTTCAGGGTTTCGCGGTCCCGGCTGCGCACACGAAACAGGGAGGCCACTTGCGCCCTCCCCCGTTCCGGAGTCCAGGTGGACTCGTGGGCCAGGAGTTTCAGAATCTCCAGCCGCAGGTAAAAACGGTCGCCGTTTTCCTGCACTCGGCGCTCTCCTTGGGTCAGCAGGTTCAGGGCCTCGGTCGCACGGCCATGGGCTCGCAGGAGCTCCGCCAGATGCGCCATGGCATCCAGGGACTTTCGCTCCACGGCCACCGCCATGAGTCCGTTGAACTCCTCCCACGCTCCCTGCTCCGCCAGCAGCGTGCCGCGCAGCTTCAGCACCTCCCGCCCCAGCGCACCTGAAGACTCCGTCAGCGGCACGATGCGCAGGGATTCCAAGGCGGCGGCCGCACGCCCCATCTTCTGCTGCAGACGCGCCCGATGCAGGCAGCTTTCGGCATCGGCCAAAATGCCGCTTTCCACATTCGTTGAAAAGGCCAGATGCAGCCGGTCCCAGGCGGCCAGAGCCTCCTTGTCCTGACCTAACCGCTCGTGCAACAAGGCCAGTTCCCGCAGGTAGGGCACCTCATGCGGGATACGCCCCTGCAAGACACGCGTCACCTCCGGCAAAAAGCCGCGGCGGTGCAACTCCGGCACGTCAAAGTCCTGCGCCAAAAAGTACGCATGTTTTTCCCTCAGCACTTCATTGCCCGGCTGCGGCGGCTTCATGGGCGGCTCGGCCAGGAGAAGCTGAAGGGTAAATTTCAGCCCCATCTGGGTTTCCCGGGCCGACTCGCTGGCACGGATGAGCCACTGGGCATACTCTGGATTGGCCGGCGCACGGTCCGGCAGCAGGCGATACACATCAATCGCCTCACGCGCCATGCCCTGGGACTCAAGACGACCACCCAGCTCGCTCAGCGTATCCACCGAGACCTCCAGCCGCATGTCCACGCTGGCCAGGGATTCGCGGATCATGCGCAGCCGTGTGGGATAGTCCACCTCGCGGAGCTGACGCATCAGATGCCCCAGCCGCCACTCGCCAAACTCCATGCCACTCCGGGAGCTGAGCCCGACCGCCCCCCAGGTGGCTGCCAGCCCCTCATTGGCCTGCTGCACCACGCCTGCCAGTCCCTGCTGGACAAAGCTGGCCTGGATCTCCCGTGTCTCCTCCCACAGCGCCCGTAGGTGCATCGGCTCTTCGTTGCGGGTGGATCCCTGCGGCATCAGCAGGCCCTGCGTCTCCCCCATGCGCCGTGCGCCCAGGAAGTCTCCGGCGATGAAATCCTGCAACTCACTGGCCGCCGTATCTTGGGCACCGGCCAGCCCCGCCACGGCCGATTTCCGCAACCTTGTGAGGGCCGAATCCGGGATGCTCTGCAGCCGCTTCCACGCTGCTCGCAGCGTTTCTTCCCGCTCCTGGCCAGAACTGGCGAGACGGTTTGCCGTGCTCAGGCTGTAAAGGTAGGGATCGTAGGTGCCACGATAGTTTCCGGGCAACACAGGCCCGCGCACCACCATGCCGAGATATTGGCGGGCCAGATCCCAGCGTTCCGCCGATTCCGCGATGCGTGAAAGGAAGAAGGCATAGTCATCGGCCAGGGCCGTGGAGTTGCGCCGCAGGCTTTCGCCCAGCTCCAGCGCCTCCGTGTAGCGTTGCTGGTCCTGCAGATCCCTTGTGATTTCGAGAATGGAAGCATTCATCAGCAGCCGTGCCGCGCCCAGTCCGGCCAGTTCACCTTTGTTAAAACGGAACGTGTCCAGATCCCCCAGCATCGCGACCACGGCCAGCAGCAGCCGCCTGCGCTCATCCATCATGCCTGCCGCCAGCCCGCCCTGCCGGGTCCAGGCGATGGCATCTTCCATCCCATGGGAGCGAAGGGTGAGCCAGAGCAGGCAAAAGCGCGACTCCAGCGTAGGCGTGTCCTTGAAGGTCTGGCGCAAAAGGCTGCGGAAGTCGGGTCCCACCTCTGCATAATAAAGGGCCCACAGACGCTCCATCGGCAGCTTCCCCGTCTGGCTCCATTCCTTCGCCCAGGCTTGCAGGGCTGCCTCATCCTTCTGCCGGACCAGCAACCGCCCCATTTCCTCGATCGCCCGCAACCGCACCAGTTCGACGGGTTCCGGCAGTTCCATAAACTCAGGCCGCGGCAGGTTCAAAAAGGCGCGCAGCCGGCTGACTTCCGGGGTGTCCAGGCCTGGCACCGTGTCCAACAGGCCCGTGATTTCCGAGATGGGACCGGGTGTGCCCGATTTACGCAGGTCTGAAAGCGGCCAGGGCAGCCGCTCTGGGCTGCTGGCCTGCAGCGGAGGAGCGAGGGCCTGGGTGCGCTCCAAAATCTCCCGCAGATCTCTCGCGGCTGCCTCATCATCGGCGAGGCGGAGGCTTTTCAGAGCGATGCGCAGCCGTGACCGTGCATCCCAGGGGCGAACCCGGGCCACCTGCTCATACACCCGCCGCTCCGCCTCATCCTGCCCGGTGGATTTGTAGTGTTCCGCCAGGTTTTCCAAAGCGGCGGCATCTTGGGAGAAGCGGCTTTCCAGACGGCGGCGCACGCGATCCGCCTCGGCGATTTGGAAAGTCTGCTCCAGCAGTTCCACCAGGCGGCGCGACTCTGCGGCCAGCTCCGCAGCCGAGGCGGTGGCGGCGATTTGTTTTTGGAAATAAATGGCAGCCTTCAGATCCGACACCCGCAAGGCGGCCTCCCGCAGCTGGCCTAACGAAAAGGGCGTCTCGGGCGAGGTGTAGTAGGCCTGCTTCATGGCCTGGAAAGCGCGGGCATCATCGCCATCCCGTTCATACACCAGGGCCAGGGCCTCATGGTAAAAGCCATCAAAAGGGTGCTTTTTCGTCTGCTCCGCGAGGGACTTTTGAAGGAGCTGCAGCCGGGCCTTGGTGACTTCCGGCGCGAGCTCCCCCCCTTCGGCCGACCACAGCAGACGGTCAGCAAACCGACGAAAGGCTTCGCGGCGGCGCTTCACATCCGTCTCACGTTCGACAATCTCGATCTGCACTTGGACATACTCCTCCAGCCTGTTTTGCCGCAGCAAAAGGTCCCCATACCGTTCCAGAAGCGGAATCGCCGCCGTACCGCTGGCCTTCTTCACGGCCTCCCGCCAGAGTTTGAGCGCATCGTCCATCCGCCGCTGAAGGATGTAGGTCTGGGTGAGGGCCGAGAGAAGCTGATCCGACTCGGGCATCTCCCGGTAGGCTTCTTCCAGCAGCTTCGCCGCCTGCGTGGCGGGCGGGATGGACGCCCCCCCGTAAAGCCAGCGGCTGTTTTGTGTCACGGCCACGGCTGACTGCTCCGCCTCCATCAACAGTTCGCCCAGGCGCAGAGTATAACGAACTTTGCCGGGATCATCCCGCTGCAGCAGGTGCCGCAGCAACCGCATGGCCAGGGCATTGTTTTTGTCCGTGATAGCGAGGTCCAGCAGCAGCTTTTCCGCCTCCAGCGAAAGCTCGCGCACGTGACCTGTCACAGGGTCCGTCTGCAGTCGGCTGAACAGGACGTACGCCATCGGCACATTCTCTGTGCGGATGGCCCACCAGGCGGCACGAAAGACCTCCTCGTCCCGGGCGGGCACCTTCACCTCGGGCGAATCTCCCTCTTGAACAAAGGGGGCGAAAAAACGCTTGGCCTGCCCGATGACCGCCGCCGGCAGGGGCGTCTCCATTTTCTCCTCGGTTCCACTGCTGGCAAAGCCCTTGCCTGTGAAGGCATCGGGCAGCCTGAAGTCGCCTGCCGTTCCCTGCACTTGCCGCGCCTCCGTCTTCTGCTCCCCCATCAGCACCGAGAAGAGCCGCTCATCCACATCCAGGCGATCTTCGTCCGTAGTGCTGGCCTGCCAGGCTTTTTCGAGCAGGGTCGCAGCTTCATCGGTGTCCCCATGCTCGGCCAAAAGGTCCGCCAAGCGCAGCCACTCTTCACGGCCCGCTCTGGGTTTCCCTGCCGCCTCACGTGCAAGAATGATGGCGCTGTCCAGATCACTGCCCGAAGCGAGAAATGCCGCCGCATCATTGAGGCGGCGCTGTTTTTCCACCTCTGTCGGGGCCTGCGCGGTGAACTGCCGCAGCAGGGTCTCGGACTTGGCCAGTTCTTTTCGCGCCCGGTAAAAACCCGCCAGCTCAAACACTCCCTCGGCCTTGCCCGGGTCCCGCTCCACCCTGGATTTGAGGATCAGCTCGATGACCACATCCAGCGCCCGCGTCTGGGCAAAATGAAGGGCCTGCTTTTCCACTTCCTGCGTCTGGCCCTGGGAACCTAACAGCTGCTGCAGACGCAGTGTCGCCTCGGCAGGCTTCCCCTGGCGCAGATCGGCCTCGCAACGCAGGAAGACGATAGCGGGCAGGTCGCTGCCATCGCCTTTCATCCGCTCATCCAGCAGCGTGGCGGCCTCCGCCGCACCGTCGTGGTCCAGAAGGGCGCGCACCAGTTCCCAACGATAATCATCCACCTGCGGCACTTCCTTGACCAGGGTGCGCAGGGCGGAAAGCTGCTCATCCAGATCCACCGTGATCTCAAAGAACCTGACGAGGTCCCGCAAGGCGGCTTCACTGACGGGCTTTTGGTTGGCCGACGCCTGCAACTGCTGGCGCAGGTCCTCCAGATTGCCGAAACGTTCATGCAGCCGTACCCGGCGGCGAAAGAACTCCGCATAGCGCCCATCGCGGAAGTCCAGCAGCGCCAGCCCTTTGAGCAAGGCCGCATCTGCCTTGGCAAACTGGTCGGCCTGCTCCAGAATCCTGGCGAGGTCGTAGAGGGCACCGAGGCGCTTTTGCGGATCCCCCTGTTCAGCCAGCGTGCTGTAAAAAGTAGCGGCACGGTCTGGAAAGCCTGCGCGCAGCAGCAGCTCGGCCACCTGCCGGGCCAGATCTGCATCCCCAGGCCGCAGCCGGGCGGCTTTCTCCCAGGCCTGGGCCGCTTCTTCGGGGCGTCCGGCGGCCAGGCCCAGCGTGCCCAATTCGATCCAGGCCTGCGGGCGCGTGGGATCATTGTCCGCCAGCCCTTCCACCCATCGCTGGATGAGGCTGTAGGCGAGGGCAGGGTCTGCCATTTCCCGGGCCAGATCCGCACGGGAACGGAGGGCGACGGCATTTTTCGGGGTGGCCTTCAGCACCTCGTCATAAAGCTGCGCGGCTTTTTTAAGGTCCCCCGCCCGGCGAAAAAGATGCCCCTGCACCAGCAGGACAGTGGGGTGGCGCGTCTTTGCCGCCTGGGCAGAGATGTTCTCCAGCAGCAGGGGCGTGGCCCCGTGCTTTTCATACAGTGCCCACAGCAGTTCCACCACGCGGCCATACTCCGGCTGGCTGACCAGCAGGGAGAGATATTCATTGGCCAGACGCGTTTCCCTGGCCGTCCACGATTTTGGCGGCTCCTGGGCCGTCAGCGGTGCCATCAGGCACGCCGCCCACATCACCGCCAGAGGAAGGCGGTGTTTCAGACCTTTTTTGCGGAGGACAACCTGCATGTGCCGTGAGGAATACGAGCATACCACGCTCCATGTTCTTCCAGAAGGTAAAAGGCGACCAAAACGGCATCACGACCCCAGGTGCCGGGGGAGGCGATATTCCCAATAACTCCACTTTCCATATTATCAATAATGAGAATAAATTTCTTATAGCGTCTCATTTTTATGAAATTGCAGATTGCCATGCGACTAGAAATTCCATAAATTCATCGTGTCATTCAATTGCGCATGAAAGCCGCGATCCATTCCCAGAACATCCATTCCGGTTTCAGCCTTGTTGAAATGCTGATGACCCTGACGATTCTGGGGATCATGACCAGCCTGGCACTGGCTTGGTTCGGCGGCGACATCAGCACGGTAAAACAGGCCCGCGACCAGCGCAATGCCCAGACCCTTTGCACCCTATGCCAATCCGTGGAGGCTGCGGGGATCAACCTCACGGCGGAAGAATCTACTCCGCTAGATGTTCTGCGCCGACTGGTTGAAGGCGTCACCATTCAAAAAGGTGCGCTGAAGGGTCGTACCTTCCAGCTTCCTGGCCTGGGGAAAGAGGAACTTGAAGCAGCCTCCCGCTACCTCACCATTCAGAACGGCCAGGTGCGCTACGATGCCACAGGCAAAGCAACGCCGGGGGAGACCCCATCGGGCGAACAGAGCTAAGGCGCCCCAGGAGACCCTTTGACCTTTGCGCCGGGGACTCCAAAGTGGACCATTGCCCATGGTGAACCGCGCCTCCCTTTTCCTAGCCCTGCGCTACCTGCGCCCCAAACGCTCCTTTGTCTCGGTGATCACGGCGATCTCCATCCTCGGAGTCGCTGTGGGCGTGCTGATGATGGTCGTGGTGCGCGCAGTCATGCTCGGTTTTGAAGTGGACTTCCGGGACACCCTTGTGGGGGCGGAACCTCACGTGCTGGTGGCCAAGGACAGCAGCGCCCAAAACGCCCCTCCCTGGCAGGAAGCGCTGAAAGCGGCCCGCGAGCAGACGGGCACCGTTTCCGCCGCGCCCTACGCGGGGGGCATCCTGTACATGGCGCGGGATGACTACCAGACGGGCACCCAGGTCTTTGGCCTGTCCCGCGAGGAAGGGGCCGCCAACCTGAATAAGCTGACCCGTCACCTTCTGGATGGCAGCCTGGACCTTCCTGAGGACAGCATCGTCATCAGCGATTACCACGCCCAGCAGCTCGGTGTGCGGGTGGGTGAGGAGATCAGCGTCTATGCCTCTCAAAATGTAAACCAGGCCGTGCGCCAATACGGCCTGGCCGAAGACCAGGAATCCGAAGAGAAAAAAAAGGCGATCCTGGATGCCATCAAGCTGAACCCGCAAACCCTGCGTGTCTCCGGCGTGCTACGGTCCGAGACCGGCGGCTACAACGGCTACGTCTCGCTGAAAACCGGGCAGAAACTCTTCCAGTTAGGCCAGGAGGTCTCTGGAATCGCCATGGAAATCAAGGACCCTCAGCAGGCCAAGGAATTCGCTGCCGGACTGAAGCCCGGACTGCCGGGCTGGACCTTCACGCTGTGGACGGATGCTGGCGAGTCCCGCCTGGCCGCCATGCAGAATGAGCAGACGATGATGAAGTTTGTCCTGCTCATCATCGCTGTGGTCGCCGCCTTTTCCGTGATGAACACCACCATCACCGTCACCACCCAAAAAAGGCGCGAGATCGGCGTGCTGGCCGCCCTGGGCAGCCGCCCGTGGCAGATCGTGAATGTGTTCCTCCTCCAGGCCATCGTGGTAGGGGTCATCGGCACCCTTGTCGGTCTCGCGGGCAGCATGCTG
Organism: Verrucomicrobiota bacterium; assembly: GCA_040386955.1. Classification (GTDB taxonomy): domain Bacteria; phylum Verrucomicrobiota; class Verrucomicrobiia; order Verrucomicrobiales; family Verrucomicrobiaceae; genus Prosthecobacter. The sequence goes on along the minus strand of JAZKER010000002.1, from coordinate 198,963 downwards.
GTGCTCTGGCTGCGCAATGACATCCGTTCCCTTCTGACATTGGCCACCGGTGGGCAGGTGCATGCGGTGGAAGGGGTGTTCCTTTCCACCATCCCAGCCCACATCCAGCCCTGGGATGTCACCCTCACCTGCCTCATTTCCGTGGCCCTGTGCATCGTCGCCGGGTTGATCCCCGCCTGGTTTGCCTCCCGGGTGGAACCTGCCGTGGCCCTGCGAGACTGACCTTCCCCATGTTTTCCAACGCCCCTCTCTTTCTGGCTCTGCGTTACCTCCGGCCCAAGCGGTCGCTGGTCTCCATCATCTCGCTCATCTCGGTCCTCGGTGTCATGCTCGGCGTAGGCGTGCTGGTGGTGGTGATGTCCGTCTTCAAAGGCTGGCAGGTCGAGTTCAAGCAGCTGCTGCTCGGCTTTGAACCGCATGTGGTTTTGGTGCAGGACAGCCCTTTCGTGGGAGAACTCTCTGAAGGCGCCCCGAAACCCTTCCGCTCCAACTGGCGTGAGGTGCTGAAGGACATGAAACAGCGCCCGGGCGTCCTTTCCGCCACCCCCATCGCTGAAGGGATGATCGCTGCCCGCAATGGCGATTCCGACCCTGAGGCAGCCGAGCTCTTGGGACTGCGGGATGAGGCGGACAACGACCTGCTGAAAAAGCTCTCCAAGCATCTCCTTGAGGGCGAGTTTAACCTCAAAGAGGACAACATCATCATCACCGACAAGCTGGCGAAAAAGCTGAAGGTCAAAGTGGGGGATGTGCTCTCCATTCTCGCTTCCGACACGATCCGCCAGATGATCCGCAACCTCCGCGAGGCGGAAGAAACGGCCGACCCCGCCCAGGCCAGCGCTGCCCGCGAAGAAATCGTCGTCTTGCCGCGAGACCTCACGGTCGTCGCCATCGTCCGGGCGGACACGGCAGGGGATCGCTGCTACACACCGCTCAATGTCGGCCAGGAGCTCTTCAACCTTGAAGGCGATGTTAGCGGCCTTGAGATAGAGCTCGCCAATCCGGACCAGGCCGAGGACTTCGTTCAGCAGCTCTTTGAGGCCAACGCGCTGCCGGTGGACTGGAATGCGCGCACCTGGATCAACACCCTCGGCTCCAAACTGCGGGATGTGGAAAACCAGCAGTCGCTGATGTACTTCCTGCTCTTCTTCATCATGCTCGTGGCCGCCATCTGCGTGATGAACACGACCATCACCGTCACCGTGCAAAAGCGGCGTGAGATCGGCATCCTCACCGCGCTGGGCAGCCGGGCGCGGCAGATCATCGGTATCTTCTTGGTACAGGCGGGGATTGTGGCCGTCTTTGGCATCATTCTTGGCATCATCGGCGGCATGACCGTCCTACACTTCCGCAACGATCTGCGCGACCTGATCGCTGAAAAAACCGGCCGTGATTTCTTTTCGAAGGACATCTATTTCCTCAGCGAAATCCCCGCCCACATCCAGATGGTGGACCTCTCCTTTATCTGCGGTCTGGCCATCGTGCTCTGCCTGCTGGCCGCTCTCATCCCCGCCTGGTTTGCCGCGCGGGTGGACCCTGCGGTGGCTCTTCGGGATTAAAGCAGCTTTCTTCTGTCCCGCTGAAATCCTGTCCTGCTGTCTGCGTTCCCCTGTGCTCATGATCCGCCTTTCTCTTTCCGCCTGCGCCATTGCCCTTCTGCTCACTGCCTGCGGTGAAGAAAAGAAAATCACCAGTGCCCCTGTAACACCCGCGCCTGCCGTTCCGGCATCTCCTGTCCCGACTCCGGCGGCACCCGCCGCCGAAGCAGCCAAGGCCGTTTATTGGACCGCCGAAAAGCTCCACACCGAGATCAAGTACCACAACCACGAATACGTCGGCAATGGCGAGTTCAGCATTGAGGACGGCCAGCCTGTCGCTTTCAGTCTCCGCCAGGCCAAGGTGACCAACCTAGTTTTTCTGGAAAAGTTCAAACCTCTCGCGCTCGACCTCAGCGGCACGCCCATCAAGGACATCCGTCCGCTCCAGGGCATGAAGCTGATTGAGCTTTACCTGGAAGACAGCCCCATCACCGATCTCTCCCCGCTGCGAGGCATGCCGCTGCAAAAGATCTACCTCAGCCGCACTCCCGTGGCAGACCTCAGCGCCTTGGAAGGCGCACCGCTCACGGAAGTGAACATTGTGGACACCAAGGTCGCCGATGTAACGCCTCTCGCCAAGAGCCCCATCCAAATGCTCTGGCTCAGCGGCACACCTGTCGAAAGCATCGCCGGACTGAAGGGCATGCCCCTGGTCTCCCTCACCCTGCATCGCAGCAAAGTGAAGGACCTGTCACCGCTCAGCGGCAGCGCTCTTCAGCGGCTGCACATCGGTGAAACTCCCATCACCGACCTTACCCCACTCGCAGGCATGAGCCTCACCCGCCTGGTCTTCACCCCCGCCACCATCACCCATGGTCTGGATACCGCCAAGGCCCTCCCCCTCAAAGAAATCGGCACCCGCTTTGACGAAACTAACGATCTCCTCCCGCCAGAAGCGTTTTGGGCCCAGCAGGGAAAGTAGGCGGAAGAACCTATACCCAGCGAGGGCTTGTATTTGTGGTCTTCCTCACGTAAACTACACACCACTATGAAGACACTGGAAGCTTCTGCCCCCCTTGAAAGGCTTGGATTGCCGAGTGGTGACCATTGGGTGCGTTTCCATGTCGAGGACGGTTTGATTTCCTTCAACGTCGAAGCTTCCGTTCCCCCGACACAGTCACCCGCAACGGCGCGGAAACCAACGGGTTTTGTTCAGAAATGGAGCGGTTCCGTGCAAAAGCTTGAGGACTCCAGTGACCTTTGGCTTTCCCACATCAACGAGAAGCACCTTCGCTGAACATGCGGCTGCTTATAGATGCCAATGTGCTGCTGGATTGCCTAATTCTGGAAGCCTCTGGGCTTCCAAGAACCGGACAACAGGCGAGCAACATGGTTTTAGGACTATGTGACACAGGGATACACGAAGGGTTGGTTGCTTGGCACACCTTGCCCATCATCGCCTACTATCATGGCAGGCAGCACTCAAAGGAAGAGACGGCGGACATGATTGACATGTTGTTAGGCTTTCTAGAAGTACCCACTGTCGGCCATACCGAAGCGACAAGATGGAGAGGACATGGATTGTCTGATTTTGAAGATGCCTTGCAAGTGGCTGCTGCCATTTCGGGAATGGCAGACATCATCGTCACTCGAAATATTGAAGACTTTTCAGACTGCCTGATTCCAGTGATGACGCCTGAATCATTCTTGACCGTTTACCCACAAGCAAAATAGCAACATTCCCCCTCACTGTCCGGCCTTCTGTTCTCCGAACATGCCCAGAGCTTCGAAGGGAAGGGTGAGTCCTTCTTTGAGGACATTGCCGCTGAGTTTCACGCTGCCTTTGGCCGCCTTTGCCGTGCCTTGAAAAAGGCCTTTGGCACCGCCGATCGGGCCTTCGGGAGAGACGCGAATGTCATCCAGCGGGCCGCTGATTTCCATGTCGGTCAGGACGTGGCTGAGCGGCAGGGTGATGCGGCCAACGACGCCACGCAGATTCGCCCGAGCACGACCTTCCACACGGCGCTTGACCAAATCCACCGTGCCGGTGGCAGTGACGGTGACGGCTTCGCTGCGGCCTTTGAAGGGGTCAATGGTAGCCACGCCCTTGGTCATGGAAAAGGTCACCTGAAACTCGCCGGCTCCAGCGCGACCACGGTCTGGCAGCAGTTTGGGAAACAGGGCGTAGGTCTGCTCCAGCAAGGGAATATGAACCACAGGGGCCTTGGTGAGGATGAGACTACCGCTGCCGGTAGAGCGGACAGGATTGTTGCAGATGTCTCCTCGATAGTTCAGGGACAGGTCCGAGTCTTCCAGGCTGGCGCTGATTTTACCCAGCCACGGATTCAGGCGTGCCAGCCGCAGGGATTGCAGGGAAACCTGTGAATCCGTGAGAATGCGCCCATCATAGTGGGCATCCAGTTTGAAATGGCCATCCAAGAGTTGCCCCTTCAAATCATGGAAGTGCCATGGGCCGCCCTGGCGAGATACCTGGCCGGTGATGTCCTCAATCGCCAAGGGTTGATCGCGCACCGTCACGATGATGGAGGCGGGAGTGCGCAACTGCGCACTGGCGAGGGTCCAAACCGGCGGCTCTTGGCTGAGATCCAAAACAAAGTCTTTGGCCAGAATGTCCGGAAACGTTTTGACCATCAGCGCAGCAGGAATCTGCCCCGCAAGAAGCGGGTAATTACGGGCCAGTTCCAGGAGATCCGCAGGACCGCTGAGACGGGAAATGGTGAGAGTGCGTGCGCTTCCCAGGTAAGCAGCATCAAATTCATCGCTGCGATTGGCACTGTCCGTGAGGGTGCCGCTCAGGCTCAGGGGTGTTTGCGACCAGCCTTCCCGACTCATTTCGATCAAAGCAGTGCCTTGAGTGAGCTTGAAGTCACCGGTCAGCCGCAGCCCACCTTGGGACACCTGTCCTTCCACAACGGCATCCTTCAATGGCAAACCGCGCCACTCCACCTGCTGGCCCGCGCCCCGTAGATCGGCGCTCCAGATGACAGGGCGGTTTCTCAGGTCCACGGCAAACGCACCCGTGATCTGAAATGGCCCTGCACCGGGGTTGAAACTGAGCGTCCCGAGTGTGGAGCGCAACGGCTGCCAGTCCGGCTGGAAAGGAGTCTTGTCGCTGCTTTCAGACTGGGAGGTCGAAGTGAGAATTTCCCCTTTCAGCTCCAGCCTCAAGGCTCCCTGGCCCAGTTGCAGGCGGGCCACATCCACCTGCCCCTCACGAACCACCGAATCAAGGCTGAAAGGCTCCAGGGTGATGGATCCTTGCTCGTCATTGAGAGTGAGCACCGCGTCTTCCGCCAGCCAGCGGGTGATGGCACTGCCAGCCTCCCAGGACTGGCCCCATTCCACCTCCACATGCAGGGCGCTGATTTGCATCAGCGGCGGGCTGTTCCCAGAGGCTTCGCTCAGAACGGCGTCTTGCAAGGTGATGCCACCCCAGAGGGACCAGGACTCACTCTTCGAGGTTAATGAGAGGCCACGGGCGGCCAGACTGTCTTTCACCTCCGCCTGTGCGCGGCTGACCAACCACTCACAGCCGAACCACAGCAGGGCCGCCACCACCGCGAGAGCGATGAGGGGCACGCGCAGCCTGCGAGCGAGCAATGGAACTGAGACCGTGGACATAACTCCATAGAAACGAGTGCAACTGGCTGGATACGCCTACCAATCTGCCTTCATGGCCGGGCGAAATGCCTGAGGCTTGGTTCAAAGCACAATTTCTCTCGTTAATCCTGTCGGTTTCCTGTAAACCGATGGTCCACTGAGGCTGGCGCTCAGGCTCCTTTTTGACCCATTCCCAGCCTTTTCTTCGATATCTTTTCCCGATGAAACGTCTTTTCCTGCTGCCTTTGATTTTGATGCTGGCCCACTGCACCTCGCCGCAGCCGGGAAGCACCGCCACCAGCCTGCCGCCCACTACGCGGGGCCTGCCGCAGATCGTCAATGTCTCCGCCTACGACCCAAAGGAGCGCCAGCGCGAGGGGCGCAGCTACTCGGAGAACGACGTTTCTGCCCTGCGGGCCAATGGAGCCAGCGGCCTCATCGCCCGGGCAGGCAAAGGCGGAAATCTGGACACCAAGTGTGCCAACTTCCTGGCTTCCGCCGACCGCCAGGGCATGCTGGTAGGTGTTTACTACCGGTTGCAAACCCATGTGGATGCCGTAGCCCAGGCGGACCAGTTCGTGGCTCGTGCCCAGTCCCTGGCCCGCAGCCGTTCCTGGAATGCTTCATCCCTGCTCCTGTGCGGTGACTTTGATGCGAACTCCCGCCTTTCCGACATCCTGAGGTTTATGGACCGGGTGGAAGCTCGCACCGGAGTGGTACCGGTGGCCTACCTGGAAAACAGCGCCCATCTGAAAATCCTCCTCGGCAATGCCGATGCGGCCACCAAGGCCAAGCTGCGCCGCATGCCCTACTGGCTGGCGCTTTACTCCCATGAAAGCGGCGCTGGCCCGCAGTTCCCTGCCCCTGGCAATCCCAAGGGTCTCGTGAACCAATACCGCGTGTGGTCTGACTGGACGCTGTGGCAATACGGCGGGGTGGACTGGGAAGGTGGCCGCTCCCGCCCCAAGGTTTACAACCACGGCCCATGGCGCTTCAGCCCTTACTTTGGCAACCTGGACCGCCCGGTGGAGCGCAACGTCTTCAATGGCTCCCCTGCCGCGCTACAAAGCTTCTGGCAGCGCCACGGTCTGCCGCTGAAGTAGGACGAGAAGAAGAGGAGACTGAGACACTTTGAGCCTGAAGTGGCGTTTCTTCCGTGTATAGATAACACCATGATGCGCTTTCTCCCCTCCTTCCTGAAATCAGCGGTCACGATGCGTGCTTGGGCAGTCCTGGGAGTCACCGGGCTGCTGACCAGCTGTGGAAGCCCCAAGGAGGAAACCGTTCCACCCGAGGAACCCGCAGTCGCCGCTGAGCCTGCCCCCAAAGTGAGCATGGCCGAGTGGTCCCTGCTGGAGATGTCTTTCGATGAAGCCAAAGCCCTGAGCACCCAGCATGCAGAAGTGGGCCAATACCGGGTGGCGGGAGACAGCGTGGAGGTGCTGAAAAAGGACGACGAAGGCAAGGCCCTGAAGGTGAAGGCCAAAGGGCATGTCTTTATCGAGATCAACCTGCCGGACCGTGCCACGGCTCTGTGCGATGAGGCGACGATCAGCGTGGATGAAGCCATGCTCTACGGAGGTCCCATCATGATGCAAAGCAGCCGGGTGGCCAAGTCCAGTTCCGAATCCACCGCCTTCCGCATCACCGATCACCTGCGGGTCCAAGGCCGTTTTGAAATGATCAAACCGGAGGACCTGATGCAAACCATCCTGGCCTCCACGGATGCCATGCCCATGGCGGCACCTTCTGAAGCTCCGAAACCGACGGCAAGCCGCTCACCCGAAGGGTGACCATCACCCTTCGTCTCATTTTTTGGCGCTCTTCTTTTTCTTCGCCACAAACTCGGTGAAGCGAGATTCGAAGCGTTTGGGAACCACACATTGGATGTCTGCCACCCCACGATCATAGGATTCTGCGAGGACTTTGCCCTCCTGATGAGCCAGGGCCACGAGGTCCATGCGGTCCAACGGAATGCTGAGATCCAGCCGCACCACGCGATCAATGAGCATGTCATGGATGCGGTGGAAGAGGTCTTCCAGCCCCTGGCCTGTCTTCACAGAGATGAAGATCCCTTCCGGGAACTGGCGGCGCAGCTCCATCTGGCGGCTGTCATCGGCGAGGTCCACCTTGTTCAGCGCCAGGACCACGCGTTTGTCTCCCGCTCCCAGCTCTGCCAGCACCTCGGTGGTGGTTTGATAAAAGCTGTAAGCATGGGGGGAACTGGCATCCACCACATGAATGAGGAAATCTGCCAGCACGGCCTCTTCCAAGGTGGCCCGGAAGCTCTGCACGAGATCGTGGGGGAGATTGCGGACAAAACCCACCGTATCGGTGACCAGCATGGCCTGGCCATCTGGCAGCTCCATTCGGCGGGTGGTGGTGTCCAGCGTGGCGAAAAGCTTGTTCTCCACGTAAGCGTCGGCATCCGTCAGCTTGTTGAGCAGAGAGGATTTACCCGCATTGGTATAACCAACGATGGCGGCATGAGGCAGGGGCACGCGGCTGCGCTCCTTGCGCATGGTGTCACGTTGCTTCTTCACTTCCTCCAGCTCGGCCTTCACGCGGTCGAGCTTTTTGTAGGCCATGCGGCGGTCCACCTCCAGCTGGGTTTCACCCTCACCACGGGCCGCCCCGGCACCGCCCACACCGCCGCCTGCCCCACCGCCCTGACGGTCAAGGTGAGCCCACATGCGGGTGAGGCGCGGAATGGAGTATTCCATGCGGGCCAGCTCCACCTGGAGGCGGGCCTCGCGGGTCTTCGCGCGCATGTTGAAGATGTCCAGAATGACTTCGTGACGGTCAATGACGCAGAGCTTGGACTCACTTTCCCAGGCACGCTGCTGGCCGGGAGAAAATTCATTGTCGAAGACAATGCACTCCGCCCCGGCATTGCGGGCGGCTTCCATCAGCTCCTGCGCCTTGCCTTTGCCGATGAGGTGGCGGGCCGTTATTTCACGGGCAAAAACCAGTTCACTCCCCACCACTTCAATCCCCAGTGTTCCCACCAGTTCATTCAGTTCTTCCAGCAGGTCCGCAGATTCCTGGGCCTTCCGACGGTCAAAATATGCACCCACCAGAAACGCACGGTCCACGTTCTGTGGCTTTTCACGAATATCAAACATCGGTCACTTATAGCGAGGCAGGGCCTCTTGCCAAGCACCGCCAGTTGCTCCGGTGCGTATTCCGTGGCAAAGACCCGCATCATGATCCGCCGTCTTTTCGCCTGCCTTTGCTTTTTCACCCTCGCCGCCTGCGGGCCGGTGGACCGCGAGGGCGTGCGGCTGGACCACTACGAAACGGAATCTACGGAGGCCCTGGTGCGCGAAATCATCCGGACCCTGCCCGATCCGAACCCCGGCGTGCCGAAGAGCTACTCCATCGCCCTGGGTGAGATCGTGCCGAACCGCGACTACACTCCAGCCAGCGTTCCCTTCCTCAAGCGCTTTGATGACCTCAAGCTTCGCCTCATCAGCGCCAGTGTGCTGACGACGGCCCAGCCGGACAACATGATTGTGGACCCGGATCAGCGCATCGCTGTCTATGTTATCCAGGTTCGGCTGATGAAAGCCCTGGCTGCCGATACCTGGGAGTATGAGGCAGGCTGGTCCTATAAGAAGGATTTCCAGCGCAAAAAGTGGATGGTGAAACAGGTGGATGGTAAAAATGTCATTACCGATCTAGGCGTACTGGATGGCAACTGGAAGTCACCGGCGAACTGACCCGGCTCCCCGCACGGTGGTGTTTGCGCAGAAGAAACGGTGCCTCCTTGCCGTTACCTGAGCCGCCAATCCCACCTGATCATGCGCCTCACCATCCTCACCTTCTGTGCTCTCGGCCTGCTCGGCGGAGTGCTTTTCGCCGCTGAAACTCCAGCCAAGGCCCCAGCGAAGCCAAAAGCTACCCAGCCTGCCAAACCCAAGACCCCGCCGATGCCGAAGCCGACCTTGGCGAATGTGGCCTATGGGACGCATGAGCGGCAGGTGATGGACTTTTGGAAAGCCGAATCCGCCCAGCCCACCCCGCTGCTTTTCTTCATCCATGGTGGGGGCTGGATGGCCGGGGACAAGGGCCGCGTGGCGAACATCGAGAAGTATCTCTCAGCCGGCATCTCCGTTGTCTCCATCAACTACCGCTACGTCTCCCAGGCACACGCCGCAGGCATCAAGCCCCCAGTGAAAGCTCCGCTGGAAGATGCCGCCCGAGCGCTGCAGTTTGTCCGAAGCAAAGCTGGCGAGTGGAACATTGACAAGGCCCGCATCGGCGCCTCCGGCGGCTCTGCCGGGGCCTGCTCCAGCCTGTGGCTGGCCTTTCACAACGACCTGGCAGATCCCCGAAGCAGCGACCCCATTGCGCGCGAATCCACCCGCCTGTGGTGTGCCGCCGTCATGGGAGCCCAGACCACACTGGACCCGCAGCAGATGAAGGAGTGGACGCCCAACAGCCGCTACGGCGGCCATGCCTTTGGCTTCATCACCACCGATCCCAAAAAGCGCGACACCCAGTTTGCCGAGTTCCTGGCCGGGCGGGAAGGTATCTTACCCTGGATCCAGGAGTATTCGCCCTATGCCAACGTCACGGCGGATGACTGCCCGATTTACCTTTACTACAGCACCCCGCCCGCGCTGGGCCAGGAGCAGAAGGACCCGACCCACTCCGCGAACTTCGGCGTGAAACTGGAGGAAAAGCTGAAGAGCGTAGGGGTGCCCTGCGAACTCGTTTACCCAGGCGCAACCGAGGTGAAGCATCTGCAGCCCCATGAATACCTCATCGCCAGGCTGAATGCCCCTGCGGCCAAGTGAGGTTTGGCGGGAGGGCGTTCATTTTTTCGGCTGGTCAAAATGAACGCTCCTGCCTAGAAAAGGGACTGTCATGGCTAGCAGCCCCCCTTTTCCCATGAAAACCATCGTCGTCCCCATTCTCGGTGCCATCAGCATCATCTCCACCGGTGCGGTGGCCTGGCTCCTGGCCACGCCGCCATCGGTGGACCCACGGGCAGGCAAACTGGAGTCTGAACTTCAGGAGGCCCGCCAGACCATCGCCAAACTGAAGGCGGAACTGGCCCGCAAACCGGCGACCGAAACTGTGGCGGCCTCCCCATCCGCGCCCACTGCCAGCGATCCGGCTGCGCCAACGGCCCCCGTGATGCCCAACACCCGCAACATGAAGGAGATGCTGTCCAGCCCGGCCATGCGCCAGATGATTGACAGTCAGCAGGCAGCCCAGGTAGAGCTGGGGTACGGCAAGCTGTTTGAAATCCTGCGACTGAGCCCCGAGGACAAGGAAAACTTCAAAAAGCTGCTGATCGCCCGCCAGAAGATGCAGACGGATCTCAGCCTGCAGATGATGGATCCAAACCTGACCCCTGAAAGGCGGCAGCAAATCACGGAGGAGGCCAAACAGCAGGCCTCCGTCTATGAAGCGTCCATCAAGGATTTTCTCAATGAACCGCAGGATTACCAGACCTTCCAGGAATGGGACAACACGCAGCCTGAGCGCACCGCCTTCGATACCATGGGCCGCAACCTTTTTGCCGCCTCGGCCGAGCCACTCTCTGGCTCCCAGGAGCAGCAGTTGCTGAGCCTCATGGCCGAAGTCCGCCGCAGCCCCGACTCCATCGGCGGCCTGAACGACCAGACAGGGGGTGACCCCTCGAAGGTGAACGACCAAGTCATCCAGCGGCAACTGGAGCAGCTGGATACGAACCACCGGATCATCACCGAGCGGGCAGGAAGCTTCATGACCGAGACCCAGCGGCAGACCCTGAAAACCTATCTGGACCAGATGAAGGCCATCACCAAAAACGGCATGGAAATGTTCCGCGGCGCAAATAAGTAAAGCCCCCTTCCGAAAAACTGGCGCAATACCCGAAATGCCCTTAAAGCTGCCGGATGATGCTGAAGCCGTGCGCGATGAGACTGCTGGCCCTGGCTGTCTGGTCTCTGGCTCAGGCAGTCCAGGCGGCCCCTCCCAATGATGATCTGACCGCCTGGGTGGAACTGCCGCCCAGCGGCCCGGCCACCTTGGGCAGCAATATCGGCGCCATGCTGGAGGCGGGCGAGCCCCTCCCGCCAGGGTTCACCGCCCAAAGCTACACGGCCACCGCCTGGTGGGGCCTGGAACTCGCAACGGCTGACCAGACTTGGTACGAAATCGAAACGGTAGGCAGTTCGTTCGACACGGTGCTTTCCGTGTGGGCAGGTGACGACTACCTCAGTCCGCTCACGCTCGTCCATGTGAATGACGAGGCCGCCGAAGGGGGCAGCAGCCGCATCCGGTTTCTCGCCAATCCATTCACGGTTTACAAAGTGGCTGTGGCTGGCCGAGGAGCCGCGCAGCAGGGATCGGTGGCCGTACGGGCCGCGGTGGCCATCACCCCCTTTGCCCAGGTCCAGAGTGCCTCCTTCAGCCCAGCCACCGTGGACGTGAGCAACGACGATGCCGTGTTCACAACCACGATGGAGATTGAGGCAAACCAGGAGATCAGCTCGGGGCAGTTTGTCCTGTACAATCCCACAGGCGTCCCCGTCGTCAGCGTACCATTCCGTGGGGAAACCCACCGTGTGAGCGGCAACATCGCCAGCGGCACGTACCAGGTGGGTGTGACTCTCCCAGAAGGCAGCCCGCCCGGGGTGTATCGCTGGAATTTGCAGATGAACGGCAGCGGCAGCTTCCCCGGATACAGCACCTATGGGTGGGAGGCGCTGACGCCCCTGCCGGGAGCGGCGGTGAAGACTCTCAATGTCCAAAACACCACCCCGGTGAATACTTATGCCCTCTGGGTGACGGAAAACTCGCTCACGGGCCCGGAAGCTACACCGGAGGCAGACTTCGACCATGACGGCCTCACCAACCTCACCGAATTCGCCCTGGGAATGGACCCCCGCCAGCCCTCCCAGGCCCACCTGAGGGTCCAGGGCGGCAGCATCACCCAGTATGGACTGCCGCAGGTCCGTGTGGTGGGTAGCGGCAACCAGCGCAAGCTGAGAGTGGAGCACACGCGGCGCACAGGCGACACCACCCTTTCCTATACCGTGCAGTTCAGCAGTGACCTCATCAACTGGACCAATGCCACCCAAGCGGCGACCGTGCTGGCCACGGATGGCAGCTACCAGGCCGTGGCTGTGGAAGATGTCCCGTTTGATCCGGCCAAAAGCCGCCGCTTTGCCCGGGTGCGCCTTGTGCGCTGAAGCTGCCTGTGGCAGACAGGGGCATGCAAACACGCAGCGTCCAGCCGGAGGTCCTCGAAACACTGGCACATGATGACCCCGCCGCCCTGCGCAGCCGCCACGACCTGCTGCTGGTCAATGGCATCATGGGCAACCACCGCTGGATCGCACGCATGATGCGGCAGCATTGCCAGCCCGGCTGGCGCATCACCGAACTGGGCGCAGGGGACGGAGCCCTGTCCCTGAAGCTGGCCCAGCAAAGGCTGTGCAAGACGCAGGACCTCCATGCTTTTGACCTGGCCCCAAGCCCCACTTCCTGGCCGGTGGATGCCGCCTGGACGCAAGGCGACCTGTTTGCCCAAAACCTTCCAGCTTCAGAGGTGCTCATCGCCAATCTTTTTTTGCACCACTTTCAGCCAGATCAACTTCGACTGTTAGGTGGCCGCATCGCCCCGGAGACCCGGCTCATTCTCGCCGCCGAGCCTGCCCGCCACCGCATCCACACCTACATGGGCCGTCTTTTTTGCAGCCTCGCCCAGCTCAACTGGGTGACCCGGTACGACATGCAGGTGAGCATCCGCGCAGGATTCCGGGGCCAGGAACTGCCCCATTCTCTGGGTCTGGATTCTACCTGGGAGATTTCCGTCCGTGAGACCGTATTTGGAGGCTACCGAATGATGGCGCGACGCAAGCAGCCATTCTAGGCCGTTCACGATTACCTTAAAACCCATGGAGAACAGCTCCGAAACCTCCTCGGCTGAGCCAGCCAACTCTGTGCTGCCCTATACCGACGTGAAACCCGTCGGTGCGGCGGATTTTTACACGGCGGTGAATGCCACCTTTCGTTTCATTGAGCGAAAGCTCGGGCAGGAAGGCCTGCGACGCTATTGGGCCGAGCTGGGGCGAGGCTACTACGCGCCTGTGACGCAACGTTGGTTAGCCGGAGGCCTTGCTGCCGTGGCCGCGCATTGGCGCGCTTTTTTTGCCGCCGAGCCTGGGGCCGAAGTGGAGGTCCACGAAACGGATCAGGAAGTGGTGGTCGAGGTCCGGACCTGTCCGGCCATCCGTTTCCTGCGGGAGCATGGGCGTGAAATCGTGCCCTGCTTTTGCCAGCACTGTTACCACGTCAGCAGTGCGATGGGAGAGGCCGCTGGCATCGAAATGCGTCTCAACGGGGGCAATGGCAGCTGCACGCAGCGCTTTGCCAAAACGGGACATTTCCCCGAAGTGCAGAAAGAGGAAGACATCGCGACGGCAGGCTGAATCCCCACCGCCGCGACTCCGACAAAGATTACTTCAGCTCCTTGATGCGCAGGTTGCGGAACTTGTAGGTCGCGCCCTTTTCGCCGTGGTGCTGAATGGCGATGACACCGCTGGCGTCCGTGGCATCTTCGACATCCGTGGTGACCACGCCGTTGACCTCGATCTTCAGCTTGTTACCTTTGCAGGTGATGCGGTAGGTGTTCCAGTCGTTGCGTTTGAAGGCATCGCCGGCACGGGCGCGGAAGGCCTCTTCACTTTCCTTATTCCCCTTGATCGGGCTGATGAACCACATACGGCGGCCTTCGTCATACAGGCCACCGGACCACTTGCGCTTGGCATCGCCATCCACTTCCGCCTGGTAACCAAACACCTTGTTCGGCTGCACATGGGCGCGGAACATGAAACCGCTGTTTGCCTGGCCTTCGGGCAGCAGGATGTCGCCTTCAAAGATGAAGTCGCTGTAAGTCTTCTCGGTGACGACGAAGAATTTCTTCTCGCCCGTGAGGTGGATCTCGCCATTGACGACTTCGATGTTTCCCCATTCATAGGCATTGCGCCAGCCCGTCATGGTCTTGCCATCGAACAGCGGCACGAAACCGTCTTCAGCGGCGACGGAGAAGGTGAAGGAACCCAGAAGGGCAGCGAGGAGGAGAAAACGTCTTTTCATGGTAGGACCGGGATTATGAACCTTCCCGCCGCTCATGCAAAGAACGGATGTACTCATTGTCTGGGATGGGCTTCGCAGGCCGCTCTGGCGTATCCAGCATTTCCTGCACCCGGCCCTGGCTGCCAGCGATGAGTTCGCGGATGATTTGTGCTTCGGGCAGATTCTTCCAGTATTTCTGCGGCATCTCCGACTGCATGGCCTGCACTTTCAGACGCGCTGGATTGAAGATGCTGCGGTAATAGGTGCGCCACAGATCATCATGCGCATCTGCCGCCGGGGCCTGGCTGCGGTCCATCCCTGGGGAGAAAAACAGCGTTTCACCATTCCAATGCGCACACTCATCCGGCGTGAGAATGGACCAGTCCATGCCTGCGAATCGTTTTTCGAAGAAGGGCGTGGCCAGACGAACGATGCGATACGTGGGCTCAAACCAAGCCACGAACTGTTCCCGCCCGGTCTGTTCATCCTGGCCGATGAGGCGAAAGCGGACAAAGGCATGCATCTTGTGAATGTCCCGCCCGATGGCCTTCGCCCACACCTGGCACAGACGGGTGTCTGGATCACTGGGCAGGTGCAACAGATGCCGTTCGCCTCCCAACGTCAGCCGGTATAACAAACGATACAAAATGGCCCAGCGCCGCTCATCGGTGTGGGCGCAGACACTGGCCGCCAGGGATAAAAAATCTGGCGGCACCTTGATCTCCGTCGGCACCGTGGAGGCATACGTAACAGGGGCTTCTTCCAGCAGCAAACCTGCCCCCTCGTTCACATCGCCCCAGGTCACCTTCTCTGGCCTTACGCCCTGCTTCAGCAGTTCACGTGCCTTGCTCCGCCAAGCGGTGAAGGTGGGCTGGATGGAGGCGGTGATCATGAGGTCATTTAAAGAAACCTTTTCCCTCCACCGTGAGTCACTAGGCCATCACGCCCCCGGAGCCTTGGGCAAAGGCTGGTCGTGCGAATAAACCGTGGGGTCTTCGATCCCCGCCAGGATGAAGGCTTCCCGGCGCTCCACACAGGTGCCGCAGACGCCGCATTGCAGGTCCTCACCTTTGTAGCAGCTCCAGGTTTTGCCGAGGTCCACGCCGAGCTCATGTCCCAGCTGGGTGATGGACGTTTTGTCCATGCTGATGAAGGGACGCAGCAGCTCCGTACGAGCGTAGGTGCCTTCCCGCATGGCATCGCCGATGGCCTTCATGAAGGGCTCACGGCAGTCCGGGTAGATGGCGTGGTCGCCCGAATGGGCGGCGATGACGAGAGCATCCACTTTGCGGGATTCCGCAATGCCACAGGCGATGGCCAGCATGATGCCGTTGCGAAAGGGCACCACGGTGCGCTTCATGTTTTCATCCGCATAGTGGCCTTCAGGAATCTCACCCCCGCTTTTCAGCAGGTCGGATTCAAAAAGATCATTCACAAACGGCAGGGAGACCGTGTCATGCGGGATGCCCATCTGGCCGCAATGCCAGATGGCGAGGGTGATCTCCTTGTCGTTATGCTTGGACCCGTAGTTAAAGCTCACCGCCCCCACCACTTCGTGATGCTGGCGCGCCCAGTAAAGGGCGACGGTGGAATCAAGACCGCCGCTGAGAAGAATGATGGCTTTGGACATACGGGGATAAGATCAATGAGCCGTGCTCAGAGAAGCGGCAGGCCACTCCAGCGGCACTTCACGGGTGGGGTGCCGGGCCTCGCAGGTGAGCTGGATGCCGCCACGGGGGACGAATCGGCCACGGACGATCGCCTGCTTCGGCGCACAGGCGGCGACAAGATCATCCAGGATACGATTGACAATGGCTTCGTTGAACGAGGCGTGATTGCGATAGCTGGCCAGGTAGAATTTCAGCGACTTGGTCTCCACACAACGCTCATCCGGGATGTAGAGGATCTCCACATGGGCGGCATCGGGCTGGCCAGTGACGGGGCACAGCGAGCCGAAGTCTGGAGCGCTAAGATGGATGGTGTAATTGCGGCCCGGGGTGCGATTGGGGAAAGTCTCCAGCGACGCCTCATCCGGTGAGGCGGGCAGGCGGTGCTCGGAGCGGCCCAGCAGGGTGATATCGGCAGTGAGGGAATCGGACATGATGAGCAATGTGCCGGAGCCGGGGCTTATGGCAAGTGGGCATCGCCAGCCCCGCCGACCTTCTTTTCATACTCCCGCCACAGACGCTCGATGGCTTCCTCAGGGTTTTCGAGCATGAGGCCCTCCTTGATCTTGCTGGCGAAAATACCGAAGGAAAAAGGGCTGACCACCGGCACCTCCACGAGCTGCCATTCCAGGGCAGGAGCAAGCTGGAGGAAGTCCATGGCCCGTGGCAGGTCCAGGAAAGTATGCGTGGCCTCGCGGTAGGACTGGACGAGCAAGGGGTGGTCTGGCTCATGCTCAGACAGCACCCGAAAGAGGATCTCCGAACTCCAGCGCAGCTGCTTAATCTTGCGGTCCTGGCCAGGGCGATTGCGTGGCACCATGAGGCCCGTCTGAGCAACACCCCGGAAGTTCCATTTCACCAGCTCGCTGTGTTGCAGCGAGGCTTTCATATCTGCCTCCGCATCCCCTGTTTGAAAAATGACTTTCCACTCTTCCAGTCCCAGACTTTGAAAGGAACGCAGGGTGAGCAAAAAGCCGTAATCATCAATGGTCACCATGGCATTGCCACCCACGGCCTCTTTGACGCGATAGGCGATGATGCGGCTGAGGGCATCATTGGCGCTGCGGCCGATGAGGGTGTGAAAAAAGAACTGCACGAGGTCGGCCCCGCTGCCTTCCCGGTCATCCACAAAACGCTCGATGAGAAGCGTGTGCTCCGTGGGGATGCGGGAAACGCGGAGCTGGTTCTGGCAATGACGCACGATGGCCAGGGCATTGCTGTTCGAGATTTCAAACCGCTCGACCAACCATTCGCAAACATCTTCGTTGCTGTCCGTTCCCACCCGTGCAGCCAGCTCAGTTCTTAACCGCGCCACTTCATGGGCAAGGCCTGAGGTCAGCGGCATCTTGTTTGCATTCCAGGAAGGGACGGTGGGCAGGCGGCCCATGGCATCTTCCACCTTGGCTTCGCCCACACCGCTCTCCAGCAGACGCACCATGCGACCCGCGAGGACAAAGATGTCGCCATTTTTGAGCCGCTTGAGAAAGCCTTCCTCGATCTGGCCCAGCCGCCTTTTGCCCAGATACACGGTGACCATGCCCTCCGTGTGAATGACGCCGATGTTGGCCAGATATTCACGCTCCACCTTTTTGTTAGGCACCGCCAGGCAGTCATCCAGCCAGATGATTTTGCCAAAGTTTTCGCGATACTGTTTTTCCAAGGAACGGCCCCCGCCTTCCAGGTAGTTCAAGACGCTGTCCAGCTCTTCCTCGGTGAGGTCACGGTAAGGAAAGGCCGCGCGCAAAGTGGCGAGGGCCGCCCCGCGGGTGTAGCCGCCCTCCATGGCCATGCCCACCAGGTGCTGGGCCAGGACATCCAGCGGCTTTTCCAGCACGCGCACGGCATCCAGTTGCACGGCGCGTGTCATTTCCGCACAGACGATGCACTCCATGAGATCGTTCACATTCGTGGCCACAAGGATGCCGTGGCTGGCCATGTGGATGTTATGTCCGCTGCGGCCAATGCGCTGGAGGGCACGGCTGATGCCCTTGGGTGTGGAGATCATGATGACGCAGTCCACACTGCCGATATCAATTCCCATCTCCAGACTGGTGCTGCAAACGACGGCCCGCAGATCGCCGTTTTTCAATCGGTCTTCCACCTCCAGGCGTACATCCCGGTCCAGCGAGGCATGGTGGGCCTCAATCTTGGGAGCCAGCTCCGGCAAGGCATTTTTCAGGCGGATGGCGACGCTTTCCGTGATGCTGCGGGCGTTGCAGAAAACGATGACGCTGCGGTTTCTTTCCACGATCTGCGCGATGTCCTGCAGGACCCTCTGGGCAGTGTAGCCCGCAGGCGGATAGGGATTCCGCCGCACGGGTGACAGCACCTCCACACGACGGCGACGCTCCATGCGAGCCTCGATGACCTGACATTCACGCCCCGTGCCGACGAGCAACTCCGCCAGCAGGGGCAAAGGCGCTGCCGTGGCTGAAAGACCGATGCGAATGAGCGGGCACGAAAGACGGTGCTGGAGACGCTCCAGACTGAGCATGAGATGGGCGCCGCGTTTGTTTTCTGCCAGTGAATGCAGCTCGTCCACGATGACAAAGCGCACCGTCTGCAGGGCCTCTGCCCAGCCTGCCTGAGGCAAAAGAATGGCGAGGCTTTCCGGGGTGGTCAGCAGAATGTGCGGCGGCTTGCGCTTCAGCTTCGCACGGTCTGTGGCGGAAGTATCACCCGTGCGCTGGCCGATGCGGATGTCCTCCACCATCCCCATCCCCTCCAGCGGGGCCATGAGATTCTTTTGAATGTCATAGGTCAGCGCCCGCAAAGGGGACACATAGATGGCATGAATGCCGCTGCCCAAGGTTCCCGCCTCATGAGCACGGACCAGATGATCCAGAATGCCCAGGAAACCCGCCAGGGTCTTGCCGCTGCCCGTGGGGGAAGAAAGCAGGACGGAGTGGCCCTCCAGGATGTGGGGCAACGTCAATTCCTGAGCCTGGGTGAGCTGGCCAAAGGAGCCCGCCACCCACTTTTGCAGACGAGGATGCAACGCGGAGAGGACGGAGACGGTCTCTGTCAGCGTTGGCTGCTTTTTTGATTTGTTTATCTTACCCGGCACCTGCCTATCATACGCCTGTGAGACTTGTTACCCGACTTCTTCGTTTGATCTTCCTGCTTTTACTGACGCCAGTTTTGTTGCTGCTCGGCTGCCAGTCCAAGCTGATCTACTACCCCCGGGGTTACGATGAAGGGTATCGGCAAATGCTGACCAGCCATCGCGGAGTCGCTTTGCCGTATGAAACGGGCCAGGGCCGCCAAGTGGCGAATTACATCCCTGCTCGCAACGGGGATCCATCTCCCAAAAAAATCTGGGTTTGCTTTGGCGGCAATGGCACGGTCGCCTTTGATTGGCTCTACTACCTCGATGCCTGGGATCCGGGGTTTGCCTACCTGCTGGTGGACTACCCCGGCTACGGTGACTGCAAAGGCACGCCCAGCCCCCAACGCATCCGCGACAGCTCCAAGGCCGCTGTTCAGGCCCTCACCTCACATCTCCGGCTGACCCCTGAACAAATGCAGCCCCGCTTGCACGTCCTGGCCCATTCCATCGGCTGCGCGGCAGGCCTGATGGCGGCAGACGACCTTCACATCCAAAAATTGCTCCTTATCTCCCCCTTCACCACGATGACCGACATGGGCAAACGAGTCCTGGGCTGGCCTCTGTGCTACGTGAATCTTCATCGCTTTGACAATCGGAAGCACCTCGCCCTTGTGGTGAACCGAGGGGCCAAAGTCGTCATCTTCCATGGCACAGCGGACAACGTGATTCCTGTCGAGATGAGCCGTGAACTCGCAGGAGCCCATCCCGGCAAAGTCACCCTGCACGAAAAGGAAGGCTGGGATCACAACGAGATCCTCCAGGGGCTGTCCAAGGAGATCGGCAGCACCATGAAGAACTTGTAAGGTTCCCAGGCTTCGGCTTTCAGGCAGGTCCGGCAGAAAATACTCGTGCCCAAATCAGGCGAATGGCTTTCCCCGGCCATGCGTCCATGCTTGATTCCCATCCGATGCCTGATATCCCGCCAGATTCATTCTCCTTCCCCCGCCTCACGGTGGGAGGGAAATGGCTGCGCGCAGGTGCAGAAAAATGGCTGATGCGTGGCGTGAGTTATGGCCCCTTCCGGCCCAACTCACGCGGAGAACCCTTTCCTGAAGACGCGCCATTGAGAGCGGATCTGACGCACATCGGGCAACTGGGATTCAATACCGTGCGGCTGTATGAACTGCCGTCCCCAGCGGTGATCCAGGCCGCCACAAGCTTGGGCCTGCGGTTGTTGGTTGGCATCCCCTGGACAGACCATGTGGATTTCCTCAGCAGCAAGGCGCAGCAAGATGAGATCCGGCAGACTGTGGTCGGGACGGTCTCACGCCTGAAGGACGAACCTTGCGTGGCAGGCTTCGTGATCGGCAACGAGATCGAGAAAACGCTGGTGCGCTGGATGGGGCCGAGCCGGGTTCGCCATTTTCTGGATGGCTTGATTGAAACGGCGCGTGCGGTGGCACCGCATCAGCTCTTCAGCTATGCCAACTATCCCAGCACGGAATACCTCATCCCTGCCCAGGCTGATTTCTTGGCGGTGAATCTTTACCTGGAGCAGCCCGAGGCCCTGGCCGCTTATCTGCAACGCCTGCAAAACCTGGCGGGGGACAAACCTCTGGTCATCACCGAATTCGGCCTGGATGTGGCGGCCCATGGCGAAGAGGCACAGGCGCAGACTTGGGCCTGGTTTCAGTCATCCTGTCATGACGCAGCAGTGGCAGGCACGGTCTGGTTCAGCTACACCGACGAATGGTTCCGCGGAGGGGAAGCCATCACGCAGTGGCGCTTTGGTTTGGTGGATTCTGTTAGGCAAGAAAGACCCGTCTGCGGCAGCATCAAGATGGAGGCTCCAGCACACCGTCCGCATCCCCAGCCACGCATTTCGGTGATCGTCTGCACTTACAATGGCATCGCCACGCTGAGAGGCTGCCTGGAGTCCCTGGCCCGGCTGCGATACCCAGATTTTGAAGTGCTGGTGATTGATGACGGTTCCACGAAGGACATCGTCGGCATTGCCCAAGATTTCCCTCACATCCGTTATGTGCGGCAGGAGCATGCAGGCCTCAGCGTGGCTCGCAATCTGGGGGCCTCTTTGGCCACGGGAGATATTTTGGCCTACACGGATGATGACTGCCTTGTGGATGAAGACTGGCTGTCACACCTTTCGTTAGGCTTCGAAGATCCGCAATGGACGGCTGCGGGGGGACCAAACATCCCTCCCCCACCGCGAAACCGTACCGAAGCCGTTGTCGCGGCCGCCCCTGGGGCTCCAGCCCATGTGCTGCTGACCGACATTGAGGCGGAGCACCTCCCTGGCTGCAATCTCGCCATCCGTAAAAGCGCCCTGGAAGCCATCGGCGGGTTTCGGCCACAGTACCGCGTGGCGGGGGATGATGTGGATGTTTGCTGGCGGCTGCGCGAAGCCGGGGGCAGGCTGCACTTTGTCCCGGGAGCGATGGTGTGGCATCATCGCCGCTACACCGTGAGCGCCTATCTCCGCCAGCAGCGCGGTTATGGGCGGGCGGAAGCCCTGCTGATGAAGGACCACCCTGAGCGGTTCGGGCCGCTGGGCGGAGCCCGCTGGTTTGGCGGCATTTACGGGGACCGCGCCGCCGCACTGCATCTGGAGGAAGGCAGTATCTTTCATGGCCCCCTGGGGGAAGGACTCTTCCAGGGCATCTACCGGCAGGGTCCCCGTTGCTGGCTGGACTGGATGGGCGGGGTGCTGTGGGTGGCCCTGGTCCTGCTCGCCCTTTTACTGCACGCCCCTCTACCCGCAGCCATCATTTTCAGCCTTTCCCTGGTACTGGCAGCCTGCCGGCTGAGGAACCAAACGCGCGCACCGTTTTCCCTAAATCTGGGTGAGTCATGCCTTTTGTTAGCCCTGTGCTGGCTGCAACCGGTGCTGCGGGAATGGGAACGCCTGCGGGGCATGGCACGCCTGAAAGCATGGCCTGCAGGACGGAAGACGGCGCACCAGCGCCCTGCACCAGCAAGGCCGCGAAAAACAGGGTTTCGCGCCGGAGAATGGAGTTTCTGGAGTGAAACAGGCCAGGCACGCACGGCCTTTCTGGAGAAACTACAGGCTCTTTTGACCGAGCAAAAATACAGCCAGCGCACCGATGATGGCTGGCGGCTTTTTGATATCGAACTGGATCCGCAAAGGTACGTGTCCTGCGCCGTAGTGTCGGTGGTGGAGTATCACACCAGACAGCGGGAACTGCTGAAGGTGCGTTCGCTGATTCGTATTCGTTATTCGGCCCTGGCCAGCTATGGAGGCATCATTTTATTATTGATCGTGGGCCACTGGGCAGCATGGCCATGGCATGCCTTGGCACGGAATGGCCTGATGATGGCCTGCCTTTACACCCTATGGCTCATTTATTACTTCAAAGCGCGGTGTAAAAAACTCGTCTTGCAGGCAGCTGAGCAAGCAGGTCTCAAAGAACTGCCTGAGGCCTGAAGAAGAGCTCAGGGTGAAAGGAATGGATGCGGCGAGGAATTGTGCTCGGCAGAACTGCCGTCATTCGTTAACCTGAAAATATCATGAAGCGCCTAGCCTCACTCACTGAGCTTTCTTCCCGGTCGGAACCTTTTGATGTCGTCATCGTGGGCGGAGGTGCCTCGGGCCTCGGAGCGGCCGTGGATGCCGCAGTGCGTGGCCATTCCGTGTTGTTGGTGGAACAATCCGACTTTGCCAAAGGCACCTCAAGCCGCAGCACCAAGCTGGTGCATGGCGGGGTGCGCTATCTGAAACAGGGCAATGTCTCCCTGGTGCTGGAGGCCCTGCGTGAGCGCGGCCTGATGTGCCGGAATGCGCCACACCTGGTGCACAGCCTGCCCTTTGTGATCCCCAACTACCACTGGTGGGAAGGACCCTTTTACGGCATCGGCATGAAAGTCTATGACGGACTGGCCGGCAGGCTGGGGCTGGAACCTTCGCGCTACCTGAACCGTGAGGATGTCATCGCGCTGCTGCCTAACATCGAGCAGCAGGACCTCACGGGCGGCATTATTTATCATGACGGCCAGTTCGATGACTCCCGGCTGGCGGTCAATCTGGCGCAGACGGCGGCTGAAAATGGTGCCGTGGTACTGAACTACGTGCGCTGTGCAGGCCTGATCAAAGAAGGCCCTCATGTGGCAGGTGTGAAACTGCAAGATGCGGAGACGGGTGAGGAAGTCGAGGTGAGAGCCAAGGTGGTGATCAATGCCACCGGGGTCTTTGCCGATGAAGTGCGCCGCATGGATGACCCGCAGGCGAAGACGATGCTGAGCCCCAGCCAGGGCATCCACTTCGTACTGCCACGCGAGTTTCTGCCGGGCGATACCGCCATCATGATCCCAAAGACCGATGACGGGCGTGTGCTCTTCGCCGTGCCATGGCATGGTCGTGTGGTGGTGGGCACCACCGATACGCCCGTGGAGAATGCTTCCCTGGAACCGCGCGCGCTGGAAGCGGAGATCGAGTTCATCTTTACCCAGATCACCCGCTACCTCACCCGTGACCCCACACGTGCGGACGTGCTGAGCGTGTATGCAGGCCTGCGCCCGCTGATCAAATCGGACGCCAGTTCCACGGCAGCCATCTCGCGAGATCACCTCATTTCCATCTCCGATTCCGGGCTCATCACCCTCGCCGGGGGCAAGTGGACCACGTATCGCAAGATGGCCGAGGATGTGATTGATCACGCCGAGATGATCGGTGCGCTGGACCATCGCTACTGCGCCACGCATGAATTGAAAATCCATGGAGCCGACGTCACCGAGGCCGAAGCCAGTCACCTGCACTACTACGGCAGCGATGCACCCGGCATCCGAGCCTTGATTCTGAATGATCCCACCCTGGGGGAAGTCATCCATCCGAAGCTGGAGTTCCTCAAAGCCGAGGTCATCTGGCATGTGCGGCATGAGATGGCGCGCACGGTGGAAGATGTGCTGTCACGCCGCACCCGCGCCCTGCTGCTGGATGCCCGGTCCAGCCTGGAGGCGGCCCCCATCGTCGCCAGCCTGATGGCCAAGGAACTGGGCCGCGATGCAAGCTGGGAACAGGCCCAGGTGAGCAGCTATGAGACGCTGGCAAAAGGCTACCTGCTGCCCGCCTGACATTCCCCGCCGATCCACACCTGTTTCACTTCCAACTTGCGGTTCAGCATCAAAACATCGGCGCGTTTGCCTTTCTCCAGACTGCCCGTCTGATGGGCGATGCCGGTGCGCTCAGCGGGGGTGAGGCTGGCCATGCGGATGATGTCGGCCAGCGGCACCTTCGTCACCTTTTTCATGTGCCTCACCATGTGGTCCATGCCCATGATGGAACTGGCCAGACTGCCATTGGGTGCCCAGCCCACTTGGCCATCGCTTTCGAACCAGGAGCCATCCGACTCAGCCCCGAAGCGATATTGGCCAGGTGGCAGATCCAGGGCGCGATTGGCGTCGGTGACAAGGCAGAGACGTTTGGCCGACTTCATCCGCCACGCGAACTCCAACAGCTCGGGCGAGAGATGACAACCATCGGCGATGACCTCCGTACTCATCTCTGGCTCCGCCAGCACATACTCCAGCATGCTGCCCTGCATGGGCACGCCCAGCCGGGCCCGCACGGAGGAGACGGAACTCATGGCGCACCAGAAGTGGTCCACGTGCCGCATCCCAGCGCGAAAGGCCCGTGCCATTTCCGACCAGCTCGCATTGGAGTGGCCGCAGGTGATCAGGCAGCGCCGTCTCCGCGCAGCGCGATAAAAAGCCTCCGCTCCTGGGAGTTCCGCTGCACAGGTGGCCACACGGATCAGACCCGTCTCAAAGTAACGGCGATACTCCGCCTCCGTGGGAGACCGCCGCCCTTCGGCAGAGTGGCAGCCCACCTTGTCCTCGGCGAAAAATGGGCCGTAAAGATGCACCCCGGCGATGACCGCCCCATCATTCACAGAACGGTTCTTTCGAAAGACCGCACAGGCCGAAAGCATGGACTCAATCTGGGCGGGAGAACCTGTGGTGGTCGTGGGAAAAAGGGTGGTCGTACCGTGGCGAGCATGCGCTTGGCAAGCCGTGCGCACCGCCTCCACCGTGCCATCCATAAAATCCGCCCCGGCCCCGCCGTGAACGTGAATGTCCACATAGCCCGGTGAAATGTAGCCGCCCTTGGCGTCAATGACCTCGGCCCCCGCAGGCAACTTCCCCCGTGCAGTGCCCACGGAGGTGATGACTCCGCCCTGGCAAACCACCATGGCATTTTCGATCAGGCCATCAGGCAAGATCGCCGTTCCGTTAAGCAGGACAAGGGTGGGCATGATTCAGTCTGGCATGGCCAGGGAACAGAGTGCGATAAAAAACATGAAGGGCGGAACACAGCCTAACCAAAAGCACATTCCATCTCATCATCAGTAGTCACGGAAGGGGCCACGGGGCTCCGTTTCATCCATGGTCTTTCTCCAGGCGGCAAATTTATCCTGCATCATTTTCAGCACCTCCGGCCTGTCTTTGGAGAGGTCTTTCTTCTCTCCGATGTCGCTGCTCAGATCGTAGAGGCCTCTGCCTTTGGCGGACTCCATCCACTTCCAGTGACCCACACGGGCGGCCTTGTCACCACGACGCTGCCAGAACATGTCCTGGCGGGGGGAGGACACCTCACCACGTAGCACGGGCAGCATGTCAAAGCCATCCATCGTGATTCCTGGCGGAGCTTTGGCGCCAGAGGCTGCAAGCAATGTGGGCACCAGTTCCAGCGCCGTCAGAAATTCGCCGGTGACTTTGCCTGCGGGCAGTTTCCCAGGCCAGCGGGCGATGAAGGGCACGCGCAGCCCGCCCTCCCACATCGTGCTTTTGCTGCCTGTCAGCGGGGCATTGCCGCCATTGCCGCTGCCGCCATTGTCGGACATGAAAAGGAAGATCGTATTGTCCTTCTGCCCGGCTTTGTCCACCGCCTCCATCAGTGCACCGATGGCCTCATCCATGCAGGTAACGGCAGCATAGTAGCGGGCCAGTTTGTCATCCTTTACCTTATCACGGTAGAGGGCCACGTATTTCTCCGGTGCCTGCACGCCCACGCCGCTTTTCTTTTTCCCGGCTTCCACGTCTTCGGGGAAAGAGGAGGCGCTGTGAGGCGCATTGAAGGCCAGATAAAGAAAGAAGGGCTTCTGGCCCAGGTGCTGATTCACAAAGTGCAGCGACTCCCGCCGAAAGACATCCGTGATGTAGGTGCCTTTGTCCTCCTCCGTCCGTTCATTGCCGCGAAAGAGCGAAGGCACGCCGTATCTTTCGTGAGTGTAATAGTCCACGCCGTTGTTGCCATGGCCGTAGAAGAAATCAAAGCCGCGCTGAAGCGGCAGATAGCGCCTGGCTTGGCCCATGTCCCACTTGCCCACACAGCCCGTGGCATAACCTGCTTTCTTCAGCATGTCGCCGATCGTGACCTCCTTTGGATCCAGGCCCAGCGTCATTTCGGGAGACACGGCGTATTCCTCAGCGCCGAAGGCATGGCCGTAATTCACCAAGTCATTGCGCACCATGTCATAGAGGCCGTTGCGCTGCGGGTAACGCCCCGTCAGCATACTGCCGCGTGAGGGGGTGCAGGCAGGCCAGGTGACGTAAAAGCTGCTGCCGCGCACGCCTTCGGCTGCCAGCTTGTCCAGGTTTGGCGTCAGCACAGGCTTCGTGCCGATGCAGCCCAGATCCGGATACCCCTGGTCATCGCTGATGATAAAAATGACGTTAGGCGGGGCTGCCACCACGAGACAAGGCAGAGAGATGGCCAGCACGAGAAGAAAGCGCAAAAGCATGCCTCCAGAACGAGGGCAGCAGTGCCCATCCTGCGGCGAAATGGCCCGATCAAAGCTTCATTCACGCTCCAATGCGGGCTTCATGAAAGCATCGCCTGACGCTGAATGCCTGCTGCCCATCTCCGGTGGTGGGCGATGAAACGCCGTGGCCTGGAGGTGGCAAGGATGCCAAAGGTCACGCTGCTTTTGTCTGGCGCGTGTGCGGGAACAGGGTTACAGGTGGGGTCTCTATGACAGAATCCGAATTCAAAGCCCGCGTCACCCGTCTGTGTCAGCTGCTGGGCTGTGGCAAGGATTTGGCGACCGACTACGTGGAAGCGATGGGCGATTCTCCCGTGGTCGAACATGGCAAGGTCATCGTCCGGGACCCGCAGGGCCACATCATCGCCCGCGTTTCCGCCTCCATCCTGGAGGGCTGACCGGGACAAACGCTTGCGAAACGGCCAGACACGGCAAGGCTTGCCCGCGATGTCCAGACTGCGCATCCTCATCGTCGTCGAAAATCTGCCCGTGCCGCTGGACCGACGCGTCTGGCAAGAAGCCTGCGCCCTGAGAGATGCTGGCCATGAAGTGACCGTCATCTGCCCGCAGATGCGCGGCTACACGGAACCCGAAGAGGTGCTGGATGGCATCCGGATTTACCGGCACTGGATCAGCGACGAGGCGCGCGGCATCCGGGGCTTCATTTTCGAATACGCCACGGCCCTGTGGGGTGAGTTTGGTTGCGCGCTGAAAGCCTGGCGGCGTGGCGGGTTCGATGTGATCCACCTCTGCAACCCACCGGACTTGTTGTTCCTGGTGGCGCTGCCTTTCAAGCTGCTGGCCGGGGTCAAAGTGATCTACGATGTCCACGACCTGTGGCCGGAAATGTTTGAAGCCAAGTTTGGCCGGCGCGGCCTTCTGTATCGTGCCGTCCGCCTGGCGGAGCGCTGCACCCTGGCCCTGGCCGATGCGGTGATGGCGACGAACGAGAGCGTGCTCTCCACCGTGAAAAAACGCGGGCGCAAAAAAGATGAGGAGGTCTTCATCGTACGCACGGCCCCGAACAAGCTGCCCACCGATGTACCGGCCGACCCAAAGATGAAGAACGGACGGCGTTTTCTCGTGGGCTACATCGGTGTCATGGGCAATGCGGACGGTGTGCATTACCTCATCGAGGCCGCCCGTCACATTGTGAATTTGCGCGGCCGCCAGGAGGTTCAGTTCGTGCTCATGGGCAGCGGTCCCGAGCATGCGGAACTGGTGAAACTGCGCGATGACCTGGAGCTGCAAGACTGCGTGGCCATGCCGGGCCGGGTCTCCAATGAATACCTTTTTACCGCGCTGAAAACGATGGACCTGGGAGTGGCCTGCGACCCGATCAACAACTACAACGACCACTGCACGATGAACAAGACGCTGGAGTACATGGCCTTTGGCAAAGCCCAGGTCATGTTCGGCACCCGGGAGGGCCGCTACTCCGCAGGCAAGGCGGCGCTGTATGTCATGGAAAACTCAGCCGCCAGGCTGGGAGACGCCATTCTGGAGCTGCTGGATCATGCGCCACGGCGCGCCGAGATGGGCCAGATCGGCCAAAACCGGCTGGCCCATGAACTGAGCTGGGAACGCAGCGTGGTACAACTTCTCCGCACCTATGAGCACGCCATGGGGCGCAGCGGCCCGGTTTAAGCTCGCTTCTTCCCCGCCTCCAACGATGATGCAGCGATGAAATCTGCGGAAAAGACCGTGCTGTATCGCGAGCTGGCCAAGCTGACGCAGGCGGACTTTCACCTCGACCGCTCGCTGGCGCTGCTGCTGTCCCAGAAGTGCAGCCCGGAGCGGCGCAACTATCTGGAAGGCATGCAGCGAGGCCTGGCAGAGGGCCTGAGCCTCGCCGAAGCCATCCGCCAGCATAACCAAAAGCTCGTCAGCGGACTTGAGCTGGGCCTGATTGAGGCAGGCGAAAGCAGCGGCAGGCTGAGTTCCGCCTTTACCCATCTGGCCCGTTATTATGCAGCCGCCGAAGCCGCAGCAAGGCAGATGCGCAGCGCCATGATTTACCCCATGGTGCTCCTGCACATGGCCATCGTGCTGCCGGAGATCCCCACAGCCTTTGTCGCCACCGAAGGTCCGGGCTTTCTGTCACGGGTGCTGGTGTGGTTTGTGGTGCTGTGGGCGGGACTGGCAGGCATCTGGCTGCTGTGGCGGTGGTTGGAAAAAAAGGCGGTGGACTCCGCCACGGTGGATCGGTGGCTGGGCCGCGTGCCCTGGATTGGCCGGGCACGTAAACACTGGGCACTGGCGCGGTTTTGCCAAGTCTTTCATGCCGGACTGCTGGCGGCGTTGCGCATGTCCGCCATCTGCCGTCTGGCAGGTGAGGCCTCGCAGTCTGGCCAGCTCAGACAGGGGGCCTTCAGTGCTGCGACCAGGATCGAGGCCGAAGGCGAACGGCTGGCCCTGTCCCTGGCGGAGTCAGGCACCTTCGATCCACAATTTGTCAATGCCCTCGCCACGGCGGAGGAGGTGGGCAAGCTGGATGAGGAAATGACCCGCTGGGCGGCGGCGGAAACGGTGGAGGCCGCCCAGGCGATGGAGCGCGCCTCTCAATGGCTGCCCAAGATCGGCTATGGCGTGGTGGTGATGTTTGTGGTTTACCGCATTATTTCGATGGTTCAGGGCTACTATGGCGGAGTGCTGCGCCAGTTGGACGGACTGTGATTTCCACAGGTCTTTGCTTGCCGTGAGGGCGGGGTTTCGCAAGACTCATGCGTGCGTGCCCGTTACACACGGCCCTGCAACTTCATCTTATGAATCGCCCCACCCTCACCTTCGTCAGTGGTTCGCTCCTCGCGGCGGCCAGCCTTTCCGCCCAGACCCCTGCAGAGTGGGGCAAATTCCGCGGCCCGAACAATGACGGCACCGCGCCGGCCGCCAAGGTCGCCAACTGGAAAGACTCCACCATCAAGACGGTCTGGAAGACGGAAACCCCGACGGGCTTCAGCTCCTTTGCCGTGGCAGGGGCCAAGGCCTTCACCATCGTCACCGGCGAAACGGACGGCAACACGGGCGAGGTGCTGGTGGCCCTGGATGTGCTCTCCGGCAAAGAAGTCTGGAGAAAACCCCTGACTGTCATCGGCAAATACGATGGCGGCGGTGATGCCGGCACTCAAGACAACAAAGGCGGCGACGGCCCGCGCTCCACCCCGGTGGTGGATGGGGGCAAGGTGTATGCCATCGATGCTAACCTGGGCGTGTTCTGCTTCGAAGCGGCGACCGGCAAACCTGTGTGGAGCCACGACGTGATGAAAAAGAACGCTGGTGTGCAGATCAAGTGGCAGAATGCAGCCTCTCCCGTCATTGATGGCGACATCCTCATGATGTGCGGCGGTGGCGAAGGCCAGGCGATGCTGGGTCTGAACAAGGACACGGGCAAAATCGTGTGGAAAGGCGAGAACGACAAGATGACCCACGCCACCCCGGTGATCGCCGACATCCATGGCGTGCATCAGGCCATCTTCTTTACCCAGGTGGGTCTCGTGGGCGTGAACCCTGCCGATGGCAAGGTGCTGTGGCGCGGGGACTTCCCCTTCAAGATCTCCACGGCCGCCAGTCCGGTGGTGTATGAAGACATCGTTTATTGCTCCGCCGGTTATGGTGTGGGTGCAGGTGCCTTCAAGATCAGCAAAAGCGGCAGCGGCCTGAGCGCCGAGCAGATCTGGCGCCGTGAGAACGAGTGCTTCAACCACTGGAGCACTCCGGTGGTGAAGGACGGCTACCTCTATGGCATGTTCAGCTTCAAGGAATACGGTGCGGGCCCGCTGGCCTGTGTGGACATCAAGACGGGCAAGGATGTGTGGAAGGAAGCCGGATTCGGCCCTGGCCAGGTGATCCTCTCAGGTGACAAGGTGATCGCCCTCAGCGACAAGGGCGAGATCGTGGTCGTCGAGGCCAATCCCGAAAAATACGTGGAGCTGAAGCGCGATGACGTGCTGGAAGGCAAGGTGTGGAGCTACCCGGTGCTGGCCTATAACCGCCTGTTTGCCCGCAGCACGCAGGAAGGCGTGTGCCTGGAGATCCAGTAAGCCCTCAGTCCGGCACCTGTTCCGGTGTGACCCGCGTCGTTTTCGGCGCGGGTTTTTCTTTTTCACCAAGTGCAGCCCGAAATTCGGCAGCGGCCTGAGGCTGGCCCAGCACCTCATAGCGTCGGGCCAGCAGCGTGGCCAGAGGATCGCGCAGGGCCGGTTTCAGCTCCCCGGCCAGAAGGTCCCAGGTGGCCTGGTTTTTCACCCCGCTCCAGAGGCTGAAAAGCTGCATGAGCGCCACCTCTGAAAATTCCCGGCGGCAAAAGGCGGAGACGATCTCCTGCGCACATTTCTGCACGTGCGGATTCTCTGCGGGCCATTGGCTGCCCTGGGCAAACAAGGCGCTGAGGAACAGCTCCATGGTTTCATGGGCGAGTTCCCGTGCTGCCCGGCGGCGCAGGATGTAGTCCGTCGCCAGCTGCTGCCCGCGCCCGTTTTGCAAAACCTGGTTCAAGGCCTGCGCCAGCGCATCTCCGGCCAGGGCCTGGACGATGGGGCCGATCCAGCGGCCTCGCGTGACCAAAGGGCGGGACTTGCCCAGCAAAGTGGACATCCACTCGGTGGCCTCGGCCGCCGTCCAATTTTGGGCCAGACTGCGGGCAACGAATTCCGAGTGCAGCCTTTGCTGGGTGTTGTCGGCAGTGGCCGATTCCGCATCCTCCACCTGCGCCGCCGCCAGCCAGGCTTGCTGGCGCAGGGCAGGGTCCGTTTCCACCAGGCCGGTGAGCAGCCAGGCCTCAATGCGATGGCGGGCGTGCAGGGACGGGGTGGCGGTGAGCTGGTGCAGTGTGTCCAGGTGCGGTGCTTTCAGGGGTGGGCGGGTGCGCATCTCATGCCGCAGATCTTCCAGGCAGGGGATCGCACGGCAGGAGCTCTGACTGCCCTCCAGGGCATGCAACCAGGAGGAAACGGTGGCCCGCAGCACCGGGTCCGCCTCGGCCTCACCCAGGGCAGCCCACTGGTCCAGGCAGGCGAGGGTGCGTTGCATTTCCACCTCGGGCAGCGCGGCGGAAGGGCGCACCTGGGTGACGGCCTGGGTCAGCAGCTTGCGCGCCTGCTGATCGCGACCGGCAAAATGAAACGCCATGGCGGTGCGCACGGCCGTCAACCGCTCGTCAGCGCCGAGGAAGTGCTGCACCTGCACGGCGCGGTCCAGCGCAGCCATGTCTGCAGGCCCCACCTTGAGACAGTTGAGACTGCGGGTGATGGGCTGGTAATGCTCATTGAGAAGCTGCAAATCACTGGCGGGGATGCCCGTGCGGACGATTTCAGGCGGGCGACTGCCCATCAGCAGGTCAAACCACGCATTGGCACTGTCCATGTCCCCCTGGATGAGATGGCTGCGCCAGATCTGAAACATGGCCAGGCTTTTCCAGGGTTCTGCCTGGCTCTGGGCCACCTGCGCCCAGGTGACGATGGCGTCCGCTTTTTTTTGAAGAGCCTCCAGGCAGGTGGCATATTTGTAAAGGCACTCGGCTTTGACGTCGGCGCGGTTCAGGTACTTTTCATAAATGGCCAGGGCCTCCTGAGGTTTGCCGATGCTGAAGAGGTCATCCGCCTTGGCCAGGGGTGAGGCGGCGGCTTTGACGTCCCGGCCCCGCAGTTCAAAGCGGGCCAGGCTGGATTCCACCGGCAGCAGCACGCTGAACTGCGCTTTGGACAAAGGGCGCATGAGTTCGAAAATGCGCGTGTGGCGCAATGTTTCGCCTCCGTTGACCGAGAAAGACAGATCGCCGTTCTCATATCGGCAGCGCAGGATGAGATGCGGGCTGCTGCGAGCCTCCTGGGGCAAAAGGGCATAGGCCAAGGGCGTTTTTCCCGACAAAATGGCCATCACGGGAGCATTCCCCGGGTTCTCAAATTTCGGCAGGTGGGTGGCAAAGCGGGCCGGGTGGAAGACCTGGAAACGGATGTCTCCCAGCACAGGGAGGATCAGGTTCACCCCGCAGGTTTTGGCCTCCTGCCAGGTTTCATGAAACTCCGCCTCGAGTTCCACCGAGCCTTCGATATCGAACTTGCCCATCAGGGTGCTCCATGTCTGCCCGGGCACCTTAGGCTGGGCACGGAGTTCCCCCAGCCGGGAGTCCCAGGCCCCTTCCTGGAAAATCACCTCGCCTGCCAATTGCGTGATGGGCGGGCGCAGGCTGGCCAGCGGTTGCCAGGCGGATTCTCGGGCACGCCAGCGCTTCAGCAAGGCGGTGCTTTCTGGATGGCCCCGGGCAATGAGATCACGCAGCAGCACAGGGACCTGCGCCGTCTCGTCCTCCGTCAGGCGTGGGGCTTCCAGCAAATCCACCACCCTCCGATGGGTGCGTTTGAGGACATTCTCCTTCAGGTACCGTTCCAACACGGTGTCCACCCGGTGCATCTCATCCAGCAGCCCGTCGGTGAGGGCCAGCCGATCCGGCGTCCATTCCGCCTCGGTGAGCTGGCGGTTGATCTGGGAGAGCAGCCGGGCCTTGTTCTGGCTCCATTGCATGCGCTGGGTGGACCAGGCCGAAAGGGCCAGGGCCGCCAGGGCCACGGCACCCGCCGCCACCGCCCAGGGATAACGGCGGACGTAAAGATAGGCCATGTCCAGCAGGTCCGGGTTCTTGGCACGGATGGGGCGGCCATCTAAAAAGCGTTCCAGATCCTCCGCCAGCGAGATGCCATTGGCATATCGGGCCTCAGGCTTCTTTTGCATGGCGTGCCAGCAGATGGCGTCCAGCTCCTTGCACACAGGCTTCATCGCGGCACGCAGCCGGGGCGGCTGGTCGTCCTCGTGCAGACGGGTGATGATCTGGGAGGCCAGACCCTCGCGCGGCAGCCGGCCCGCCAGCATCTCATACAGCATCACCCCACAGGCATGCACGTCCGTCGCCGGGGCCGGCTCCCCCAGTTCAGGGGCCACCTGCTCGGGCGCGAGATACGCGACGGTCCCCGCCAGCTCCCCCTCCTGGGTCAGGCGGATGTCCTCCTGCCAGGTGTGCTTCTGGGCGAGCCCAAAGTCCAGCAGTACAGGCTCCTCCCCCAGCACCATGATGTTGCCCGGCTTCAGATCGCGATGGACGATGCCCGAGGCGTGAGCCACCCCCACGGAGCGGGCCACCTTGGCCATCATGCGGGCGATTTCGGTAGGCTTGCGGTTTTTTTCCCGCGCCCAGACCTGCAGGGGCACGCCGTCCAGGAAATCCATCACCAGCCAGGCCAGGTCCCCCTGGCAGCCGAAATCATGCACGGGAACAATGTTCGGGTGGCGCAGTTGGGCCAGGACCTTGGCCTCGTTTTGAAAACGCGCCACGGCCCGTGGGTCGCAGCATTGTCTGGGTGTGAGGAACTTGATCGCAGCCCAGCGTTGCAGTTCGCGGTGCCAGGCCTTGTACACCACCCCCATGCCACCGGCACCCAGAAACACCCAGCGCTCATAATGCGGCAGCAGATGCACCAGCAC
Organism: Verrucomicrobiota bacterium; assembly: GCA_040386955.1. GTDB lineage: Bacteria > Verrucomicrobiota > Verrucomicrobiia > Verrucomicrobiales > Verrucomicrobiaceae > Prosthecobacter. The sequence continues at coordinate 164,741 of JAZKER010000002.1, read as the reverse complement.
CTCATCCGAAATGATGTTCGGCCCCTGCCATTTGACCTGAGGGGCCGTGGTCAGCCCCAGATCATTCTCCACAATGGACTGAAATGAGGGGATCTCATCTTCGTTGGGAGGAGACGATTCCGGGTTCATTGGCTTATCAGGACGCAAGTATCACCCACCTCTAGCAGAAAAACTGTACCTATCTTGTGCCAAATGGGTATTCCCTCATGATTAAGATCATTTAATGTCCCTCCTTTCGGCCAACGACGGTTTCCCTGAAACCAGCCTCACTCTCGTGAGAAGACTGCACAGCACGGATGACTCCCTGCGTGCAGAGGCCATCGGTCTGGTCGCCCGGCGCTACTGGCTGCCCCTCTACGACTTTTCCCGCCGCACGGGCATGGGCGAACCTGCGGCGGCCGACGCCGTGCAGGACTTTTTCCAGCACATCGTCTCCAATGTCGAAGGCTTTGCCAACTACGACGGCCAGCAAGGCCGCCTGCGCACCTGGATCATCACCATCTTCCGCCGCCGCCTCTCCAGCAGCATCGCCCGCCAGCAGACCCAAATCCGCGGGGGCGGTGTGGAGCATGTGTCGCTGGACTTTGTCCTCGCCGAATCCAGCTACCGGGAGCACGCCGAGCTGGATCAGAACGACCCCGAACGCGCCTTTGACCGTGCCTTTGCCCGCCAGCTCTGGCAGCAGGTCCTGGACAGCCTGCGCTGCGCCTACACCTACCGCCAGCGCCTGCCCGTGTATGAGACGCTGCAGCCGCTGATCCTCTGCGAGATGAAAAACCAGCCGCTCACCTCGGCCGAACTCGCCGACAAGGCGGGCCTGCCCAGCATCGCGGACTTCAAGGTCAGCCTGCACCGGCTGCGCAAGGAGGCGGCCCATGAGTTCCAGCGCCTCGTCCAGCAGATGGTGGCAGGCGATGACTGGCAGGAGGAGGTGCGTTACCTGCTGCGCCTGGTCGGATGAGGATGCCTACCCCAGCACGGGCGGCCTGGCATAACGATAGTCCAGCCACTCCGCCGGGGAGCCCGTGTGGCCGTCCTCCGCCGCATGGACCAGATTCACCAGTTCCCGGGCGGTGACAAAATGGTAGTGAAAGCCGGGCATCGCCCGCGCCAGCTCCGCCAGTCCCCGATAAAATTGCTGGGCCGCCTGCCCGAGGAGGGCACGGTAGTTTTTCGGGATGCCAGCGTGGGTGTGCAACTTGATGAAGACCCAAGGGGCCCCGTTTTTCACCCGGGGGCAAAGCTCCAGCCACAGGCGGGCACGGGTGGCGGTGGGCGGATTAGCCCCGGTGAGGTCGCCATTTTCCAGGCGTGGCAGCAGGCCCCATTTTCTCCGGCCCCAGTTCAATCCTAGGGGACCCTGGATCAGCAGCAAATGGTCGTCTTTCTCCCTCAGGGCCGCCGTTTTCCCGGCCTCCACCGCCACACCGGTGTCGTGGGATTTCGCGCAGCCGTCTTCACGGGCGTAATAGACGGAATTGATCACCCGCGTCTGGCAGGGGTCCGGCGCGCTGGGCATCGTCAGGTCCGCATAGCAGCCGGTGCGCTTCAGCACGGCCAGTTCATTGGAAACGCCGCACCAGCGGCCATCCGGGCGCGAATTGTCCAGGGCCCAGTTGCCATGAATGAAGGCGTAGCCGGGTCGCCCATCAGCCCCACGAGTGAGCAGGCCATGGCTGGCGAGGTCGCGCACGCCATCCAGCAGCAGCTTCGTCACACTTTCTTCCGTGTCGTTGTCATGGTGCAGGTGGATCTCCACCTCGCTGCCGGTTTCCCCACACAGCTCGGCCACCGGGGCGATGAGGTCCGACTGATACTGCTCCACCGGGTAAAAAAAACTGTGCCGGGGGCCGCGCCCACCGCTGTCCGGGTGGGACCTCACCAGGCTGGGCCAGGCCGCCTGCCAGTCGGCGATGGCCCGCAGAGCCCCGGCCTTGTCCGTGTGGTGCAGGGGTTCAAAGTGGTCGCACACGGCGATGCAGGCATGCACAGGCTGCCCGGGTGAAATGCGGCCAGAGTGCCGTTCACGGGTGAGATAGGACCAGAGCCATTGTTCAGCGCCACGGAGCATGGCTGTGCTGATGCCGCCAGATGACGGACTCTGCAAGTTGCAGCAGGAAAAAGCCGCCTCCCCTGCCCCCTCCCGGCGGCCCCGAGTTCTTTTCCGTGGTCAACGGGCAATCCTCCGCCATAGTGCGCGCCCTTTCTGCCATGTCCGCCGTCCCTACCGCCGCCCAGATTCGCCAGACCTTCCTGGATTTCTTCAAGTCCAAGGACCACACCATCGTCCCCAGTGACAACGTGGGCTACACCAGCCGCGACGGCGCCCGCATCTTCACCAATGCGGGCATGAACCAGTTCGTCCCCATCTTCCTCGGCGAGCGCAGTGCCGATGTGGACACCTGGCCCGGCGTGCTGAGCAAAGGCCTGCCCACCCGTGCCGCTGACACCCAGAAATGCATCCGTGCCGGCGGCAAGCACAACGACCTCGAGGACGTGGGCCTGGACACCTACCACCACACCTTCTTTGAGATGCTGGGGAACTGGTCCTTTGGCGACTACTTCAAAAAGGAGGCCATCTCCTGGAGCTGGGAGCTCATCGTCGAGCGTTTCAAATTCCCGCCGAGCCGTGTCTTCGCTACCATCTATCAGCCTAACAAAGAGAAGGGTGACCCGGCAGATCGCGACCAGGAAAGCTGGGACCTGTGGGCCGAAAAATTCCGTGCGGTGGGACTCGACCCCGACATCCACATCGTCAACGGCAACAAGAAGGACAACTTCTGGATGATGGCCGATACCGGCCCCTGCGGCCCTTGTACCGAGATCCACATTGACCTCACCCCCGGCCCGATCGCGCTCAGCGAAGAACGCCAGCGCGAAGGGGCCAAGCTGGTCAACGGCAGCGACGCGAGCTGCATCGAAATCTGGAACAACGTCTTCATCCAGTACAACGCCAATCCTGACGGCACTTTCACGCCCCTGCCTGCGCAGCATGTGGATACCGGCATGGGCTTTGAGCGCCTGACCTCCATCATCCAGGGCACGAAGAACTTCACCGATTTTGAGACGGCAAAGATCAGCAACTATGACACGGATGTCTTCAAGCCGATCTTTGATGAGCTAACTCGCCTGAGCGGCAAGCATTACCAGAGCACGCTGCCCCTGCCGAATGAGCAAGGCCATGTCATCCCGATCACGGAGCAGGAAAAAATCGATGTCGCTTTCCGTGTCATCGCCGACCATCTGCGCACGCTGAGCTTCTCCATTGCCGATGGCATCCAGCCCGGCAACAGCGACCGCAACTACACCCTCCGCCGCATCCTGCGCCGCGCCGTGAAATATGGCCGCACGCTGGAGTTCAAAGAGCCTTTCTTCTACAAGCTGGTGGACGTACTGGCCCTGCACATGGGCGATGTGTTCCCGGAATTGCGCGCCCGCAAAGATCAGATCAAGGCCGTGCTAAAGATGGAGGAAGAGGCGTTTAATAGGACGCTGGATCGTGGGATGGCTCTTTTCGAAAACGAGGTTTTGGAGATGTCGGCGACCATTCTTATGCAGTCAAACCGACCTGCGCAGATGATTGAACCAAGAAGCATCATCAGTGGAGATTTTGCCTTCCAACTTTACGATACCTTTGGCTTCCCCCTCGACCTCACCGAGCTCCTCGCTCGTGAACGTGGCCTAACCGTTGATACGGCAGGTTTTGAAGTGCTCATGGACGAGCAGAAGAAGCGCGCGCGTGAAGCTGGCCAGAAGAACAAACAGATCGTTTCCGTCAGCGAGATCGAGACCAAAGAGCCGACGACGTTCATCGGTTACGACGCTCTCGAAACCGAAGCCAAAGTCCTCGAAGTCGTGGCAATGAAGGACAAGACGGCCATCATTCTTGATAGCAGTGTTTGTTATGCCGAGATGGGGGGCCAGATCGGTGACAGCGGCCAGATCATCCTGGGCGCGAACACTTACCCGATCAGCAGCACCACGAAGGTGGGCAACACTTGGCTGCATTTCATCGAAGGCGAAGAGGCCCCTGCCGAAGGTACTATCGTCCGTTTGGCCGTGGATGGTCCGCGCCGCCACGCCATCGAGCGTCATCACACAGCGACGCATCTTCTTCACTGGGCACTGCATGAAGTCGTGAACCAGGAGGCTACCCAGAAGGGTTCCAACGTCACGGCGGAGAAGCTGACCTTTGACTTTAACAACGCCGCCCTCACCGCCGGCCAGCTCGCCGATATCGAGAAGCTGGTGAATGAGCGCATCGTGGCCAATGACACCGTTTCCTGGAGCGAGATTCCCTATGCGGAAGCCAAGAACAACACAGGCATCATGCAGCTCTTTGGTGAGAAGTATCCGGAGAATGTCCGCGTGGTGCAGATCGGCGGCAAGCCACTGGCCCTGGACGGTTACAGCATGGAACTCTGCGGCGGCACCCACACCCGTTACACGGGCGAGATCGGCCTCTTCCGCCTCATCGGCGAAGGTGCCGTGGCTGCTGGCGTGCGCCGCATCGAAGCCATCGCCGGACTCGAAGCCTACAACGCCGCCCGTGCCGATGCCGACCTGCTGAAGCTGCTGGCCGGCAAAGTCAGCGCCCAGGGCGTGAGCGATCTGGAGAAGAAGATCGACAACCTTCTGGCCCAACAAAAAGAGCTGGAAAAAGCCCTCAAGGCCGCCCAGCAGCGCGAAGCCTCCGGCAAGGCCAAGGAACTCCTCGCCACCGCTGAAAACAATGTCCTCATCGCCAACCTCGGCGACGTGGATGGCGACTATGCCATGGCCGTGAACGATGCCCTCAAAGGCGTGTTCAACGGCGTCATCGTCCTGGCCTCCGTCGGCGGTGGCAACGTGACCCTCATGGCCACTGTTTCCAAAGAGCATCAGGCCAAGGTGCAGGCAGGCAAGATCATCCAGACCATCGCCCCCATCGTCGGTGGCAAAGGCGGTGGTAAACCTGACTTCGCCCGCGGCGGCGGCAAGGACGTCTCGAAAGTGGACGCCGCCCTCGCCGAAGCCCGCAAGCTGGTGGGATAAGCCTCAACCTCCGAGAACCTAAGGTCTTCCTGAACCCTGCGACCCGCGAACTTTGATCGCAGGCCGCAGGGTTCTTTCTTTGAAGGTCATGCGGTTCGCCGCCGTGGAAGTCGCGAAGCTGTCTTCGATCCCACCTTTAAATCAAACCGCGTCGCACCAGCGACTCTTCCATCGCCTGTTCAACCAGGCGCACGGCGAGTTCCTGGGTGGCATCATCGAGGGCTTGGTTCGCGGCCTTGAGGGCTTTGGCATCGTGCCCGGGAGCCTCCAGAGCAGTACGGACTTTGGCAGCGGCGGTTTCGATGACGGCGCGTTCCTCAGCCGTGACGGCATCGCCGAACTGTTCCAGCGCGGCGGCCACGGCGGGGAGGAGTTCCTCCGCCTTCAACCGGGCTTCCGTCCACACACGCTCGTTCATGTCCTCAAAGGCATACTCCACGCTTTCGGCGATCATCTGCTCGACGCGCTCATCGTCCACATTGACGGCGGTGTTTTGGATCTCCAGGACGGTGTCCGTATTCGTGGAGGTGTCTCGGGCCAGCACTTGCAGGATGCCGTTGGCATCAATGGCGAACTGCACGCCCACACGCGCGCTGCCTTTCGGCCCTGGAGGAAAGGGCACCTCCACGCGGCCCAGTTCCCAGTTGTCCTTGGCCAGTTCACGCTCGCCCTGGAGCACGCGGATGAGCATGTCCGCCTGATTCGCCACGGCATTGGTAAACATTTCCCCGGCCTTGCAGGGAATGGTGCTGTTGCGCGGGATGATGATGTTCATCAGGCCGCCAAAGGTCTCGATGCCTAACGACAAGGGTGTCACGTCCAGCAGCAGCACATTCTTGAGCGAACCGCTCAAAATCCCCGCCTGAATGACCGCGCCCAGAGCCACGGCTTCATCGGGATTTTGCGAAGTGTTCGGCGCGCGGCCAAAGATCTCTTCCACGTAGCGATGCACCAGCGGGATGCGCGTGCTACCGCCCACCAGGATGACTTCATCCAGCTCTTCCGGTTTCACCCCCGCATCGCTCAAGGCCCGCAGGCAGTGGGCACGGGTGCGCTCGATCAAGGGACGAATGAGCTTTTCAAACTCCGCGCGAGTCAGCTCCAGGCTGAGGCTGTTCGCTCCATCGAAGAAAGGCAGTTCAATGAGGGTGCTGTCATCTGCAGACAGTCGTTTTTTGGCCACTTCCGCCGCGACCAAAAGGGATGACAGCCGGGCTCCATCAGGCTTGCTGGAAAGCTTGGCACCTTGCAGCACATGCTCCACCAGCAGGCGGTCAATGTCATCCCCGCCGAGCTGGGTGTCCCCGGCGGTGCTGAGCACCTGGAACACACCCTCGCGCATTTCCAAAACGCTGATGTCAAAGGTGCCGCCACCCAGGTCATACACAGCGATCTTTTTTCGCTCCTCCAGTTTGTCCAGGCCATAGGCCAGGGCCGCAGCGGTGGGCTCGCTGACGATGCGCTCCACCGTCAGTCCGGCCAGTTCCCCGGCCTGCTTGGTGGCATTGCGCTGGGCATCGTTAAAATAGGCGGGCACGGTGATCACGGCGCGTGACACCGGCTGCTCCAGCGCCCGTTCGGCGATGGCCTTCAGCCGCCGCAGGATCTCGGCGGAGACTTCCACCGGGGTCACTCCCAATTGACGGAGGTCGTAAGGAGGCTGCCAGCCCCCTTCCCCTGCACGGCGGCCGATGAGGCGCTTCACGCTGGTGACGGTGCGCTGGGGATCCAGGGCACGCTGGCGCAGGGCCGGGGCACCGACGAGGCGCGTGCCTTCGTTGCTGAAATGCACGGCGGATGGGGTCAGCCGCTGGCCTTCCTCATCCGCGAGGAGGATGGGGAAACCGCTGTCCACCACACCGACGAGGGAATTCGTGGTGCCGAGGTCAATGCCGAGGATGGGAGAGAGGTCAGGCATGTCTTTCCCCCTCATAGCCATGCCTTTAGCGGAAAGACAAGGAATCGTTGCGCGCTGGTGATTGCCAAAGGGGATCATCTCTGCCAGCATCCGCGTCCCATGCAGTCCTTACTCACTCCCCTCGCCGAAGGCAAAAGCCTGACCGAAGCCCAAGTGCGCGATGCCACCGCTTTTTTGGTGGATGCGGAAGAGTCTGCGGAAACGAAGGCCAACCTCCTGCGTGCCCTGGCCAAAAAGGGTGAAACCCCGGCCGAAATCGCCGCCTTCGTCCAGGAATTTCTCCTCCTGGCCGTGGACCCGGGCCTGGACCGGGCCAAACTGCCCGGCCCCATGCTGGACGTGGTGGGCACCGGCGGGGACAAGCTGCACCTCTTCAACATTTCCACCACCGCCATGTTCATCCTGGCCGCCGGCGGTGTGTGCGTCACCAAGCATGGCAACCGGGGCATCACCAGCAAGGCCGGCGGGGCCGATGTGCTGGAGGCCCTGGGCATCCGCATTGACCTGCCCGTGGATCGCGTGGCGCGGGGCATGGAGACCAATGGCCTCGGTTTTTTCTTCGCCCCGCTTTATCACCCCGCCTTCAAGGCCGTGGGCGAGGCCCGCAAGATCCTGGCCGTTGAAGGCCAGCGCTCCATCTTCAATCTCCTGGGGCCCCTGCTGAATCCTGCCCGGCCCGACTACCAGCTCCTGGGCGTGTTTGACCGCAGCCTCACCCGCTCCTTTGGCGAGATCCTGCAGACCCTGGGCCGCAAATCCGCCTGGGTCGTCCACGGCACGGGCAAAGACGGCAGCGGCATGGACGAACTGTCCACCCTGGGGAAAAACCACGTCTGCCAGATCCACAACGGCAGCCTCAGCGAGACTGTGCTGGATCCCGCCAGCCTCGGTTTTGGCAAAGCCAGCCTGCAGGACCTCGTCGGCGGTGACGCCCGCGAAAACGCCGCCACCATCGAAGGCCTGCTGGATCTCTCCCTCAAAGGTCCGAAACGCGACATCGCCGTGCTGAACGCCGCCGCCGGATTTGTCATCACCGGCAAAGCCCCCGACCTCGCCGAAGGCAAAACCCTCGCCGAATCCCTCCTCGACCGCGGCGCCGCCCACGCCAAGATGGTGGCCATGCGGGACTGGTGCTGAGGCCATTTGGATCAATCCGGAGGAAAGAGTCCAAAGCCACGTTCCGCTTTCCGAATGAGAAGGCGGCGGGGATGATTAAGCTTCAGTAGGGCCACCGTTGCGCGGCCCTCCGAAGTCTTGCCTTCCAGCCGAAAACCCGACCACCCAAAATGTTCATCCCAGAAATGCTTTCGTGGATGGAAGAGTAAAACCATCTGCCCGATGACGGGGTCTTTCGCATGGGTGCGGTCAGACTTGTGAAGGTTACATCCAGGACAGGCCAATGCCAAGTTCTTCAAGGTCGTCTCGCCACCGTGAACACGGGGTAAAATATGCTCGATGTGAAACGATGCCCCTTGGAGGGACTGACTCATGCAGCAAAATTCACAACGATTTCCTGCCCGTTGTCGCACCTTGGCCGCCACTGAAGCGGGTACTTTCATGCAGGCTGTCTGCCAAGCAATTGCAGGGCCTGGGCGCGGATGAGGGCCACATTTTCGCTCCACTCGACCAAGGAGGAGAGTTCGCGCCGCTCGGTAACTGAAAGTTGGCCGTCATTGTGACGATCCATCAAGTCCTGAAGCCGCTTTTCCGTCTTCTTGGGAAGCGAAAGACGCCCCACGGATGCGACCCAGGATTTTGGTGCCGAAATGACTGCTGCCATATGGCGATTATCCATCCGGGCGGCTGCTTTGTCAATTTGCGTGAGGTTTACCTCCCCCCTCGAAGATAACCTCTCCCAGGATTGCAGTTGAGCCCCAGCCTGGGCCGCGTAATGCTTGCCCTCCCGCCATGTCTGATCTTTTGCGCCATCCTCTCTGGGAAGCTGATTCCCTGGGATCTCCTCTGCCCGACAACGACTTCGGTGTCAGCGTCTCGCTGCCGCTGTGGAAGCATGTGGTGGGTTATGAAGAGGGCGACCCGGACATTGTGTCGAAATTCCGCTCGGGTTACCCGCGCTTTTGCTGCCCGCCAGCCATTGGCACACTGTTTGTGCAGGCGGAAAAGGAGATCGGCCAGGAGGGGGAACGTGCCATCGTATTCCCGCGTCTGGTTCATGCCCAGCGCTGCCTGGAGTATATCGCCCGTGAGGGTTTTGCCGGGCAGGCGGTGGAGTGGCGCGAGCAGAAGCTGGGCGTGGCCCTGTTTCCTGCCGAGGCTTATGTGAAAGCGCGCAAGTTCTGGCGCTTTTGCGGCGAAGTGGTGAGCACCCGCCAGGCCGCGCATGTGCTGGGCCAGACGACGAGCAGCACCTCCGCCCAGGCCGGGGCCGCCGCCAGCGCGGCGATCCGCCAGCGGCTGGCCGGCCTGGCCGGGCAGCAGCCGGAAGATGTATTCCTTTTCCCCTCGGGCATGGCGGCGAACTACGCCGTGCATCGCATGCTCACCACGCTGCGCCCAGGCTGCCGCACGGTGCAGCTGGACTTTCCCTATGTGGATGTGCTGAAGCTGCAGCAGACCTTTGGCAGCGGCGCCCATTTCATGCCGCTGATTGACGAGGGTGAGTATGAGCAACTGCGCATCCTGCTGGCAGGTGAATCATTGGCCGGGCTGTTCTGCGAAGCGCCGAGCAATCCCCTGCTGCGTTGCGTGGACCTGCCGCGCCTGCTGGCCATCCGGGCTGAAAGCCAGCCGGATGTGCCCATCATTGTGGATGACACCATCTCCACCGTCGTCCATGCCGATGCCTGCCGCGTGGCGGATGCGGTGACCAGCAGCCTGACCAAAAGCTTTTCCGGCGCGGGCGATGTCCTGGCTGGCAGCGTTATCCTCAACCGCGCCTCCCCGCACCATGCGGCCTTTTCCGCTTTCCTGAAGGAACATGCGGACCATGAACTGTGGTTCGAAGACGCCGTGGCGCTGGAGCAGAACTCGCGCGACTTTGTCCAGCGTGCCGAAACCATGAGCCGCAATGCCCTGGCCCTGGCGGAATACCTGGCCCAGCACCCGAAGGTGGAGCGCGTGTGGCATGCGAAGCAGCAAGGCGGCCCCGGTTATGAATTCGTGCGCCGCGAAGGCGGCGGCTACGGCTGCCTGTTCTCGCTCTTGCTGAAAGATGCTGCGAACACGAGCGCGCCGTTTTACGATGCCCTGCGCGTCTGCAAAGGCCCCAGCCTGGGCACGGATTTCACCCTCGTCTGCCCCTACACCCTGCTAGCTCACTATGAAGAGCTGGAGTGGGCGGAAAGCTGCGGCGTGCCTCGCCACCTCATCCGCGTCTCCGCCGGGCTGGAAGACATCGCCGATCTCATCACCCGCTTCGACGAAGCCCTCAACGCCTAACCGAAAGCACGGCAACATCGTTCAACAAAAAAGCGCAGCACCGGGACCGATGCTGCGCTGAGGGATTGGGGGTTTAAAGGCGGAGTTTATTGGACTTCGATCCGGCGGGGCTTAGCGGCTTCCTTGAGAGGAAGTTTCAGCGTCAGCACACCGTTTTCGAGATTGGCGGTCAGCTTGTCCTCATCCACCGGCGTGTTCAGACGCAAGCGCAACTGGTAGCCGAGGGCGGAGAGCTCGCGATGGAGCGTTTTCCAGCCTTCAGGGGTGGCCGATTGGCGCTCGCCACGGATGGAGAGCACATTGTCCTCCAGGTCAATTTTGACGCCGCCTTTGGCGACACCGGGCAGTTCGACGCGGACTTCGTAGGCCTCGGCGTTGCCGGTGACATTGTAGAGAGGTTTTTGGAGGCTTTCCGTCACGCCCACGCTGGGAGCGGTTTTGGCTGAAGAGGAGGCAGGATTGCAGCAGGTGGCATTCATAGGAATTAGGTCGTTCGAAAAAGAATTGGGTGAGGGTAGAAAGGGAGACGGGCTGTGTGCCCGCGCTCCCTGAGGGTTGGGGTTAGTTGACTTGGATCAGCTTAGGCTTCCGCTCTTCCTGCTTCGGCAGGGTCACGGTGAGGATGCCGTCTTCCATTTTCGCGGCGATGGCATCGGCACGGACGCTTTCCGGGACGGAGATGGAGCGGCTGAGGCTGTAAGATTCCTCCTGCCCTTCGGCCTTCGTCTGGCGCTGGGTGGAGACGGTGAGGAGGCGGTCGTTCACCTCCACCTTCACGTCTTCCTTCTTCACGCCAGGAAGTTCAAAACGGGCGTAGTAGTTGTCCTGGTCCTCATAGACATCGGCAGCGAGGCGACCGGCAGCGCCAGGGAGAAATTCACCGAGGAGCTGGCCCACGGCGGGGAAACCGGCAAACGGATGGCGCAGCCATTGGTCAAAGTCAGCGACTCGACCGAGGTCAAAGGAGGGAGTGTAACGTGCGAGCTTCATAGTTTTGGATGAGTCTGGGTTTGTTGATTGCGTCTGGTTAAGACGCCTCCAAGAGAGTGCATTGACCGTGCCAAACTTATCAAATGAGTCATAAGTCATTGATTATGAACATTTTACATAATCAAAAATCCCTTAAAACCCACGAAATAAAGTCATCATGTCACTTTAAGAGCAGCATCTTGTCCCTCTGGATTGCCAAGTTGGCACAAATGACATGACGACAAAAAACCCCAGGCCAGATCGGCCCGGGGTCTCTCGAAAAAACGCGTTAGTGGGTGCAGGTTACTTCCCTCCAGCCAGCGCGGCAGCAGCTTTTTTCTCGGCTTTGCCCTTCATGCGGATGTTCAGGAACTCCACCATGATGGAGAAGGCCATGGCAAAATAGACGTAGCCCTTCTGGAAGTGGACGTGGAAGCCTTCGGCGATCAGCGTGGTGCCGATAAGCAGGAGGAAGGAAAGGGCCAGCACCTTCACGGTCGGGTGCCTGCTGATGAAGTCACTCACCGTGCCGGCAAAGACCATCATGAAACCGACGGCGATCATCACGGCGATGATCATGACCATGATGTCATCCACCATGCCAACGGCCGTAATGACGGAATCCAGCGAGAAGACGATGTCCAGAATGGCGATCTGGATGAGGATGGAACTCAGGGCAGCGCGGCCTTTTCCAGCCGTGTGAGCCTCTTCATGCGCCCCTTCGATTTTGTGGTGAATCTCCTTGGTGCTTTTCCACAGGAGGAAAAGACCGCCTAAAATGAGGATGAGGTCCTTGCCTGAAATCTGATGGCTGAAAACGGCAAAGAGCGGGTTTTTGAGCTGCATGACCCAGGTGATGGAGAGCAGCAGTAAAATGCGGGTGATCATCGCAAAGGCGAGGCCCAGAAAGCGTGCGCGTGCGCGCTCGGCCATCGGCAGCTTGTCCACCAGGATGGAAATGAAGACGATGTTATCAATCCCCAGGACGATCTCCATCACGGTGAGGGTGGCGAGAGCGATCCATGCCTCCGGGCTGGAGACCCAAGACATGTCAAAGGCATTGGCGGCGAGGAGAGGGATGAGATCCATAGGTAGTGAGAGGAGGGCCGATGCTAGCCCATCTTGTGCCAACGGCAACGCGGGACACACAGATTCCAGACAAAGGCCGAATGTGTAATGACCAGCGAGTTCGTGGCAGGAATGTTTTTTGGATTTACGGAAACGATCTGGCCTGATGAATTTAAAGACTTATGACCGCTGCTGTTTGCCTGGAATGTGGACGCATGAAAACAGGTGCCTGGAAAGCCTGCCCGGGGTGTCGTCACGTGCCCGAAAGCCTGGAGGATCGAGCGCGGCATCTCATCACGACGGATCATTACTTGAAGCCGGACAAGCTGGAGGCGATTTCACGCGAGATTCAGGCGGGGCAAAAGCCGCAGTTTGTGGCGGAGCAAGTGCGGGCGGTGATGGAGCAGTTGGAACAAATTGAAAACGATCCCCGTGAAAAGCAGCGCCTCCAGCGACTGAAGTTGAAAGTCCGCCTGTTTCTTCTCGCGCTTGGTGGGCTCATCATCGCCGGGATCTGGATGTGGCTGAGCAGGCGCTAATCCGCATTTGAAGATTTGCGATTCCGCAGCTGTTCACGTTAGTCTGAGGGCATGAACCGCGATGCCAACCCTGCCCCCACTGAGACCCTGCATGGGCTGGTGGAGCGGGTGGTGTATCACACGGAAGACACGGGTTACTGCATCCTGAAGGTGATCCCCCAGGGGCGGCGCGAGCCGGTGAGCCTCATCGGCAAATCCCCGCGGGTGGTCGCGGGTGAGCAGTTTGAGGCCGAGGGCCGCTGGGAGGCCACGCGGGACTATGGGCAGCAGTTTAAGGCGGACACGCTGAAGCTGACGAGGCCGGACTCCAGCGAGGGCATCGAGAAGTACCTGGGCAGCGGTTTGATCGAAGGCATCGGCCCGGCTTATGCGAAGCGGCTGGTGAAGAAATTTGGCAAAGGCATCTTCGAGATCATCGAGAACGAATCCTCGAAGTTGGAAGGCGTGGAGGGCATCGGCAAAAAGCGCCGGCAGGAGATCCGCGAATCCTGGATGAAGCAGAAGTCGGTGCATAACATCATGCTCTTTCTGCATCAGAACGGCATCAGCTCCTCGCGTGCGCTGCGCATCCACAAGACGTATGGGGAAGAGGCGCTGTCCATGCTGACGACGAACCCCTACCGGCTCGCGCAGGACATCCACGGCATCGGTTTTAAAACGGCGGACAGCATCGCGCATCAGATGGGGGTGGCCAAAGAAGCTCCCGAGCGCCTGCGCGCAGGTCTGCTGCATGTGCTGGAGACGGCGGCCGGCAGCGGCCACTGCTGCCTTCCGGAAGGGCGCGTCATGGAGCAGACCGCGCAGCTTCTCGGGGCTGCCGATTCATTGCTGCAGCCTGAGGTGGAAACGCTGATCACCGCCTCTCAACTGGAGCGCCATGTGCTGAATGGGCAGAGCTTTCTTTATCTGCCCTACCTGCGTGCGGCGGAGCAAAGCATCGCCCGGTCCATCGCCACGCTGGTTTCTTTCCCGCCCGCTTACCCCCGGATGGATGTGGATGCAGCAATGACCAAGGCAGCCCAGGATACCGGCAAGGTGCTGGCCGAAAGCCAACAGCGCGCCGTCAAAGAAGCGCTGAAAAACCGCTGCCTCATCATCACCGGCGGCCCTGGCGTGGGCAAGACGACCATCCTGCGAACCATCCTCACGCTGCTGCGGGATCAAAAGGTCAGGATGGTGCTCGCCGCGCCCACGGGCCGCGCAGCGAAACGGCTCAACGAGAGCACAGGCCTGGAGGCGAAGACATTGCATCGTTTGTTAGAATACCAGGGCATGGGCAACTGGGGGCGGCACAATGGCCATCCGCTGACGGGCGACCTTTTTGTGGTGGATGAGTGCTCCATGCTGGATGCGCCGCTGATGGCTCAGTTCCTCACTGCCCTGCCAGCGGGTGCGCACCTGCTGCTGGTGGGAGATGCAGACCAACTGCCCTCCGTGGGCCCCGGCATGGTGCTGAATGACCTCATTGGCAGTGGCAATGTGCCCTGCGTGCAGCTTACCGAAATCTTCCGGCAAGCCGCCACCAGCCGCATCATCACCAGTGCGCATGAGATCAATCGTGGCCGGGTGCCCGACCTGAAACCGCAGCGGGAGAGCGACTTCTTTTTCCTGGAGACTCAGTCCCCCGAAGAAACCCGCGACCTCATCGTGCAACTGGCGCACCAGCGCCTGCCCGCGAAGTACAAGTTTGACCCCATCCAGGACATCCAGGTGCTGACGCCGATGAACCGTCATTTGTTAGGCACACGCAGCCTCAATGAGGCTCTGCAATCCGCCCTCAATCCGGCGCATGAGATGAAGTATGAACTGGAACGTTTTCAGACCACCTACCGGGTGGGGGATAAGGTGATCCAGACGCACAACAACTATGACAAGGAAGTCTTCAATGGCGACATCGGCCACATCGTCACCATCGAGACCGATCCGCTGAAACTCAGCGTGCGCTTTGAGGGAGATCGCCTGGTGGATTATGAACCCGGGGAGCTGGATGAGCTGCAACTGGCCTACGCCCTCACCATCCACAAAAGCCAGGGCAGCGAGTTTCCCTGCGTCATCATTCCCGTGAGCACCCAGCACTACGTGCTGCTGGAACGCAGCCTCATCTATACCGCCGTCACGCGGGCGAAAAAGCTGGTGGTGCTGGTGGGGGATTCCCGCGCCCTCGGCATGGCCGTGGGCAGGCAGGAAAGCCGGAAGCGCTGGACCGGCCTGAAGGAGCTGCTGTGACTACTGGCCGCTGGGCTGATAAGCGCCGGAGGCCGTGACCTTGCTGAGAAACTCGCCCACCAGGAACAGGGAACCGGTGACCAGCACCCGCTCCGGAAACTGGCGTGCCACCTCGTAGGCGTCATCCAGATTTCGGGCCTCCATGGATTCGATGTCGCCCTCGGCATCCGCCATCGCTTCGGCCAGGGCCTCGGAAAGTGTCTCCACCGGCACGGAGCGCGGGGATTGAAATGGTGTGAGCACCCAGCGTTCCGCGATCTCCGCCAGGGGCCACATCACGTCCACCAGATCCTTGCCGGTGGAGCCGCCAAAAATGATGGTGGCCTTTTTGCCCGGAAACTCCGTCTTCCAGGTCCAGGCCAAGGCCAGGGCCGCATCGCCATTGTGCGCCCCGTCCACGATGACACGGCCTTCTTCCAGCTGATGGAAACGCCCGGCCCAGTGGACCTTCATCAGCGCCGACTCCAGCACCACCGCCGGCACCCGGATGCCTGCCTCGCGCAGTCCCTCGAGTGCCAGCGCGGCATTCCAGGCCTGGTGCGGCCCCATGAGGCCTAACTTCACGTTCGACAAAGGACCGTCCACCAGGGTGAAAGGAGCCTTCAGGGACTTGGCTGTGCGCTCGATTACCTTCAGCGCCGACTCCTCCTGCGGGGCCGAAACCACGGGCACGCCGCGTTTGATGATGCCCGCCTTTTCCCCGGCGATCTTGGCCAGCGTATCGCCCAGTTGTTCGCGATGATCCAGGCCGATACGTGTCAGCACGCTGACTTCCGGCGTGATGGCGTTCGTGGCATCCAAGCGGCCCCCCAGGCCCGTCTCCAGCACCACCCATTCGTTCCCGCGCAGGCGGAACCAATCCAGCGCCAGGGCCAGGGCGATTTCAAAGAACGTCGGGTGCGGATTCCAATCGGCCACCAGGGTGCGGATCTTGGTCAGGCCCGCTTCCAGCTCCTCATCGGAGATCTCGCGCTCGGCATCGCGGATGCGTTCGTTGAAGCGGATCAGATGAGGTGAAGTAAAGAGCCCCGCATTGATGTCGGACTCTTTCAAAATGGCGTGCATGAAGGCACAGGTGCTGCCCTTGCCATTGGTGCCCGCCACGTGGATGAACTTCATGCCCGCCTGTGGCAAAGCCATGGCTTCCAGCAGCTTATGGACATTCTCGAGGCCGAGTTTGATGCCGTAAAGTTGCGTGCTGTAGAGCCAATCGAGTGCAGGTGTGGACATGAATGAGGTGAGTGCCTCAACAAAGCCTGCTTTTGGCCTTTGGCAGCTAGGTTTTTAAGATTTCCCAAACTCATGCCCCAGCACCGCCAGGGCGGATACCACAGCGGTTTCGGCTCGCAAAATCAGGGGGCCGAGCGTCACGGGGATGAAACCTTGCTGCTGGGCCAGGGCCTCCTCCGCCGGGGTGAAGTCTCCCTCGGGACCGATGGCGATGAAGGCCTCGCGATGACCGATGGCGATGCCATGCAGCGTGCGGCTGTGCTCGCTGAGTGCGGGCAGAACCTTGAGGCTGCCTGCGGGCAGACCGGCGATCACCTGGGCAAACGGGCGCGGCTTTTCCAACCGGGTGACAAAGGGTGTGTGGCATTGCTTGGCAGACTCGATCATGTGGCGGCGCCATTTGGCCATCTTTTTGTCCAGATGCTCGCCCGCCAGATGCACCACCGTGCGCTCCGTGACGACGGGCTGGATGCTGGCTGCGCCCAGCTCTACGGCTTTCTCCAGCAGCCACTCGAAGGGCTCCGCCTTGATCATCGCCGGCAGCAGATGGATGCGATACGGCAGCGCCTCATGCCGGGTCTCGGAGGTGGCGCGCAACTGGACGCTGCTCTTGCTCACCGCCGTGATCACGACCTGGGCCACACGGCCTTCGCCATCGAAGACTTCCACCGCATCTCCCACCTGCCTGCGCAGCACCCGGGCGCAGTGTGCGGCCTCGTCCCCAGTCAGGCTGAGGGCATCAGGCTGCCATTCGGAGGCGGGAAGATAAAAGCGGCTGAGAGACATGGGCGCACTTTGGCCGGAGATGGCGGCAGGGCAAATGATGTCACTCCCCACCCAGCCGGATGGCCACCACCTTTTCCGTATCCCGCGCATACAGGATGCCATTGGCAAAGGCCGCATGGCTGCGGTGGCTGGAGCGCAGGATCTGCACAGTGGCGACTTGGTCAAACTTGTCTGGGGAGGCTTTGACGATCCACAGCTCGCCCTGCTCCGTGACGACGAGGAGCTGATCCCCCACCCGCAGCAGCGTTCCTCCGGGGATGCCGGGAGAGTCCCAGCAGACCTTGCCCGAGGCCACCTCGATGCAGCGCAGCGTCTGGCCCGTTTCCTGACGGCCGTCGAAGCCGTAAAGATGCCCGTCTTTAAAAACGGGCGTGCTGTAGTGGCAGTCCAGCGTCTTTTGCTTTTGCCACACCGCCTCAAAGGCAGGCTGTTGAAACGGCGTGATCTTGAACAAATTCGCCCCCACACCATACCCGGCGGAGACAAACCACTGCCCCTCCCCGCAGGGCACCGGAGTCGCTGCATTCACGGAAGCCTCCATGCTGGCGCGCAGGGGAAGCGAATCGAGGACAAAACCGGTCTCCGGATTGACCAACCAAAGTTTGTTACGCATCCAGGCCAGCACGGTTTCGCCCAGCAGCACCGGCGAGGCATAACCGGCTTCATCATCCGTGCTGTTCCAGACCAGCTTGCCTGTTTTTGTATCGAGCGCGATGAGGCCCGCAGGTTTGTCGCCGAGGCTGCCACCGGCGGCGATGATGACCTTTCCCGCCACTACCAGAGGAGAGGGCGCACGGCCAAAGAAACCCGGCTGCGAGTTCACAGCAGAGGCGGTGTCATAGGCCCAGAGCTCCTTGCCCGTCTCCAGATCTAGCGCTGTGACGCGCCCCTCAGGACCATGGGTGAAGACCTTCCCTTCCGCCACCGCAGGCACGGCGCGCGGGCCGTTGTCAAAACCGAAGCTATCAACGTAATCCGTGACATAGGTCGTACGCCACAGAGGTTTGCCTGTCTTCGCGTCCAGGGCTTCCGTGGTCATGTCACTGCCTTCGCGATGAAAGAGGATCACTTTGCCACTGCTGACCACGGGTCCGGCAAATCCCGATCCGACCGATTTTTCCCAAAGCTGATCCGGCTCACTCTTGAAGGGGCCTTTCAAAGCAGGTTCTTCCGCCGCAGCAATGCCATTGCGCTGAGGACCGAGAAACTGAGGCCAATCGGCCGCCCACAAAGACGACAGGCCGAGACCACCCAGTGGAAGGAGTAGAAAAACAAACCGCATGTGACACCATACGCCGCGTGTCCATCGCGCCAGCACAAAGCTTGCAACGGAAGCGGCTCATGGCCGATTTGTCCCAAAATTTGTCTGTTAGCTCCCAGGCCAAAGTCGGTACTCTTTCATCCAACTATGAAGACGCCCCTTTTACTGCTGCTGACCTCCGGGTTGACCCTGAGCAGCGCCCACGCCAAGGAATTGGTGGGGGCCTACACCCCGGCCTCCGAGATCTGCCCCACGCCGGAAGAGGCGCGTGCGAAGATGACCGTGCCCGATGGCTATGCCGTGCGCTGCTTTGCCCATGAGCCGATGGTGCAAAATCCCGTGGCCATGACCTGGGACCACCGGGGCCGCCTGTGGGTGGTGGAAGCCTACGAGTACCCGAATGGGTCTGAACATCCCGCGCCCTTTGGCGGCGAGGTGAAGGATGATCAGTATCATCCCCTGCCCCAGACCACGGGGCCGGTCCCGAGAGATCGTGTCATCATTTTGGAAGACGCGGACAACGATGGTGTGGCGGACAAGCGCACGGTTTTTGTCGAAGGTTTAAACCTGGCCAGCGCCATCCTGTGCGGAGACGATGGCATCTACGTGGGCCAGCAGCCGCACCTCATTCACTTTCGCGATGCGGATGGCGATGACAAACCGGAGGCCTGGCGGGTCTGCCTCACCGGCTTTGGCCGCGAAGACACGCATGAGCTGGTGAACAGCTTTACGTGGGGCCCGGACGGCTGGCTTTACATGACCCACGGGGTCTTCACCAACAGCAAGGTGCGCCGCCCAGGCCAGCCTGAAAAAGAGGGTTTTAAATTTGATGCGGGCATCGGCAGGGCACGGCCCACGACACGTGAGAAAGGCGTGCCGTGGGAGTTCGAGGTGTTTGCCGATGGCACCAGCAATCCCTGGGGCTGCGACTACGATGCGGCGGGGAATTTTTTCATCAGCGCCTGTGTCATTGACCACTTCTTCCACATGGCCCCGGGCGGTATCTATGTGCGCCAGGGCGGAGCGCCGGAAAACCCTTATTCCTATGAGCTGATCCCCAGCATCGTGAAGCACAAACACTTCCGCGCGGCTTATGCCGGCGTGCAGATTTATCAGGGAGGTGTCTATCCTGCTGACACGCATGGCCATGCCTTCATTGGCAACATCCACGACAACGCCATCCATGAGGAGGTGCTGGCGCCTGTGGGAGCCACCTTCAAGTGCGAACCCCGCCGTGACTTCCTGCGCGCCAATGACGGCTGGTTCCGCCCGGTTTCCACGCAGACCGGCCCCGATGGAAATCTCTGGGTCATGGACTGGTGTGACAAGTATCCCTGCTATCAAAATGCCAAGGCCAATCCTGAAGGTGTGGACCGGGACCGGGGCAGGATCTGGCGGGTGGAATACGTGGGCGGTGCCCAAGAGGCCAGCACCCTCAAGCTGCCTGAGGGAGCTGATCCGGCAGATGCTGAAGAGACCGTTAAACCAAAAACTCCGGGCTCTAAGGCAGCTCCGATGGCCTTGCTTCCGAGCCGGATTGACCAACCCGTTTTTAAAGTTCGTAAAGTTCGCGGCTCCAATCACCCTTCCCGGCCTCAGACGGATCTCGACCTGAAAAAACTCTCCACCGCAGATCTGGTGAAGACCCTGGAACATCCGAACAACTGGATGCGGCGGACGGCGAGGAGGATGCTGGTGGAAGCTGATTTCTTGGGTGATCAAAGGAAACTCCTGGAAGATCGCATTGCCCAGGGTGGTAGCGATTCTTTTACTCGCGAAGCCTTCTGGACCCTGATGATTCGCCAAGATTTTTCATGGGCCAAGCGAACGGTTCCGGATGCCAGCACTCCCGCTTCGTTTGTCAGGCACCCGGATCCCGTCATTCGTCATTGGGTAGCTCGCTGGCTGGCGGACGCCTATCGCCCTTGGGAAAGCAACAACTTGGCTGAGATAGCCCGGCAGGGCGATGCGGCTTCATTGCACAATGTCGCCTACGCCGCCCGCTACATGTTCAGTCAATCCACCGCCAACCGAATGCGACGCGGCTGGACCATGCCTTATGGGGTTCTTGAGCCAGCCTTGTCCGTGATCGTCAAATCAGAGGCTGCGGAGAAAGATCCCCTGGTGGCTTTTGCCGTTTGGATGGCCATGGAACGGGACTTTGATGGCATGGCAGGTCCCTGGCTCGACTGGCTGGCGAAGGAACCTGTGAAGCTGACCATCCTTTATCAAAAGGCCATGCGCCGCCTGTGTGACACCCGGAAGGCGGAGAACCTCGATCTCGCCCTCGGCTTCTGTCAAAAGATCGCCGGGCATGACCTGCTGCTGGCACAGGCGTTGGAAGGTCTCGTGAAGGGCCAGGAAGGTGGCATCATCAAACCGACGTTGGATGCCTCCGCCAGTCTCTCTGAATGGCGTAACCATAAGGATGACAAGGTGAAGGCCCAGGCCCAGCAGCTTTCTGTGCTTTGGGGTGATCCGGAGGCGATTGGTCAAGTGGTGCAGACTTTGTTGGATGCAGCAAAGCCTGTGAGCACCCGCCGGGCCGCGTTGCAGTCCCTGCGCCAGGTCAAAACGGAGGCGGCCAAAGCGGGCTATGCGACGCTGATGAAAAACAAACCTGCGCCTGCCCTCATGATCGAGGCCATGCGCGCGGCAGTGGATCTGGGCGAGGATTCGTTTGCCCAGGATGCCCTCGGTTTGTGGAAGGCGCTGAATCCGCAGGAGCGCATCGCCACGGCGGAGTCCTTGGCCTCGCGCACTTCGTGGTCACGAGCCTTGCTGGAGGCCATGGCCGCGGGCACCGTGGCGCGCGGGGATCTGCCCATGACGGTGGCGCGGTCTTTGACGAACCATTCGGACCCGAAGATCAAGGCCCGGGCTGGAGAAGTCATCGGCGTGTGGAAAGACTCTTCGGAGGATGTGAAGGCCCTCATCGCCGCCAAGAAAAAAGCCGCTCTGACGGGCGAGCCGAACCTGGCCAATGGCAAGCTGATGTTCCAGGCCACCTGCATGGTCTGCCATGAGTTCCACGGCGGCGGCCAAAAGGTGGGGCCAGACCTCATCGGCAGCGGGCGCAGCAACCTGGACGCGCTTTTGGCCAATGTCATTGATCCCAACCAGATCATCGGCAACGGCTATGAGAACATCATCGTCGCCACGAAAGATGGCCGCACCCTGGCGGGCCGTTTGGTGGAGGATACGCCCAGCCATGTGAAACTGCTGGGCGCAGGTGGGGCCGCACAGACGGTGTCGCGTGATCAGGTGGCCAGCCTCACCAATACCAAGCAGAGCCTCATGCCGATGGGTTTTGGGGCACTGCCCGATGAAATGTTCCGCGACATGATCTGGTACATCCTGGCGCCGCCGGAAGAAGGTCCGCTGACGAAAGAGAAAAAGGATCTGCTCACTCGCGGGGTCGAAGCCGCCCCGGCCACCCCAAGCAAGCCCCAGACCAACTGGCGGGCCATTGACTGGGAAAGCGTGAGTTTGTGGAACCCCGACTGGAAGGTGGACGCTCCCGACTTTGAGCGCACGCCGGTGAAACTGGCGGACTACTACGGCCGCAGCAATGTCCTGATGTTTCACCCCTTTGAGGACAGGAAGAAACCTGCCAGTTTTGAGCGCACGCTCACCGTCACACCGGGGAAAACCCGCCTGCGTTTTGCCGTGGCGGCGGATGACCGGGGGGACTGGAAACTCATCGCCCGGGTGAACGGCCAGGTGGTCAAAGACATGACCGTGGACCATGACAAACCGCGCTGGAAGGAGGTGGAGGTGGATCTCAGCGCCTTCACGGGACAAAAAATCACGGTGAAGCTGGAGGCCCAGGCCACCGACTGGCACTTTGAGTTCGCCTACTGGCACGAAATAAAGATTGGAGACTGATTTTTCGAACAACTTTGACCTGAAACGCGTCCATTGACGGCTCAAGTGCTGGGGAATGGACGTATTTCGGAAAACTTCCGCCTGCGGGCTTGACTTCCCGCCTGCCAGTTGCTTCAACAGTTGTCCGACTAAATCATCATGCCTGCCTTTCTCCGAGCTCACGACAAAGGAGTGGAGTACTCACTCGAGGACTTCACTCTCCTGGGCCGCAGCCCTGATGCGACGATTCGGCTCACGGATGCAGGCGTTTCCAGGCAGCACGCCACCATCCGCCGGGATGGCAATCTTTACTGGGTTTCGGACCTCGGCAGCGCCAATGGCAGCTTCGTCAATGACGTGGCGGTGACCACAGCGCGCGCCCTCCGCCATGGGGACCGCATCCAGCTCGGCACCTGCATCTTCATTTTCGAAACGGACGAGGGCGACCACGTTCAAAACACCGGCAGCGGCACCCAGATGCTGCACACCATCGCCCTGCCCATGCGCACGGTGAAGGCGACCCTGCTGGTGGGAGACCTGCGCAACTTCACCAGCATCTCCGCCCAGCTCAGTGCGGAGCAGGTGGCCACGATGCTGCGGGAATGGTATGCGGACTGCGAACGCATCCTGAAACCCCGTGGGGCGATCATTGACAAGTTCATCGGCGATGGCGTCTTCGCCTACTGGGTGGGAGACAGCGAAGAAATGCGCAGCCAAGCCACCGAGGCCGCCCGCCTGCTGAGCAGTCCGGAAGCCAGCGAATCTCCTGTACGCAAAATGATGCGCGATGAGATGAACATGGAGGTCTATTGCCACGTCGGCCTGAACATCGGCGATGTGGCCCTCGGCGCCATGGGCCGTGGGGTGAATACCGCCGTGGGTGAAGCCGTGAACGTGACCTTCCGCATCGAGAGCCTCACCCGCAAGCTCCAGGTTCCGGTCCTGGCCGGTTCCTCCTTTGTGGAAGGCTGGTCCGAAGGAACCAAGGAGTACAAAAACGTGGGCATCCACGCCGTCAAAGGCCAGCCCGAGCCCGTGGAAGTGTACGCCCTGGTGGAAAGCAATCCGGTGCTGTCCTAAGCCCGGCCTGTTTCCCCTGGTTTCGAGAGCCCTGGCGTCTCCCGCCCGGGTTTCCTGAATGATCGGTTGCAAGATTCGTCCTCCACACGGGTTTCCTCTACCACCATGCCAGACCGCCGCTCCTTCCTGAAAAATGCCGCCCTCATCGGCGGTTCCCTCGCCCTCAGCAGCACCCCGGCCCTGGCCGCCAAAGCCCGCCCCAACAAGCTGTGCTTTTTTACCAAGCACCTCCAGGGCCTGTCCTATGACGACATCGCCAGCCTGGCTGTGGAAATGGGCATGGACGGCGTCGAGGCCCCCATCCGCCCGAAAGGCCACGTGGAGCCTGAGGCCATCGAGACGGAGCTGCCGAAGTTTGTCGAGGCCCTGAAAAAGCAGGGACTGGAACTCACCATCATGACCTCCGGGATCAATGAGGTGAGTGCCGAGCAGCATACGGAAAAAGTCCTGCGCACCGCCGCCGCCCTGGGCGTGAAGCGCTACCGCATGAACTACTTCAAATACGATCTCACCCAGCCCATCTGGCCGCAGCTCCAGGAGATCAAACCGAAGATCAAGGACCTCGTCCAGCTCAGCTCCGAACTGGGCATCCAGCCGCTGTTTCAAAACCACTCCGGCAAGGACTACGTGGCCGCGCCCATCTGGGACATGTACTCCATCATGCGGGAGTACACGCCAGCGCAGTTCGCCTTCGTGTTTGATATTTTCCACGCCACTCTCGAAGGCGGTTACTCCTGGCCGATGAATGCCAAGCTCACCGAAGGCCACTGGGGTGGTGTTTATTTCAAGGACTTCCAATGGAAAGGCCGCAAGGCCGAAGGCTGCCCGCTGGGCCAGGGACAGGTGAGCCCGGACTTTGCCAAAATGGTCGTCAAAAACGGCTACTCCGGCCCCATCTCCCTGCATGTGGAATACCTGAAAGGCGATGCCAAGAGCCCCGCCGTGCTCAAGGAATTCCGCGAGGCCCACCTGCGCGACCTGAAGGTGCTGAAAGAGTGGATGGGGTGGTAACCTATGACCGAACAGACCCCCAAAGAACAGTGTGAATACTTGATGCGGGAAGTGTTACCTCTCGCAAAAAGAATGCTCAGCGAATGTGCAGAATTCTTCCCTTACGGTGGGGTGATTAATACAGACGGCAGCCTTACCCATGTGGGAGCAAAGGAAGAAGGAACTGATCGACCTGGATCTAAAATCCTGATTGAGATATTGACTCAAAATTTCCAAGAATCTGCTCTCTGTGGGAGAATCCGCGCCTCAGCTATTATTTGTGACGTTTTAATACAACCTCCTGGAGCTTCAAAAAAGGTGGATGCAGTCCAAGCTAACCTGGATCATCTGGATGGCTATTCGGTCCGTGTATTTTTCCCATATACAATTATCAATGGCACGCTGCTCTTTGAAAAACCTTTTGCTCAAGAAGGAGACCACTTGATCTTCAAAAGGTAAAAATAGAAGTCTCTTTGTGCAAACTGATGAAAAACGCGCGGAGGTTGCGCAACGGAATGCGTTGAGCCATAGGAGGCTCGACGCATGGGCAAATCCAGGAAACCGAAGAACCAAACTCTCCAACTGATCAGTCACTGGCTGGTGTATGCGCTGTTTCGGTGCATCGAAGGCCTGCTGTGGCTGCTGCCGGTGGAGATGGTGTGGTATCTGGGGCGCATCCTGGGCACCATCGGCTTTTACATCTGGCCGAAGTATCGCCATCTGGCCAAGCACAACCTGCGCATCGCCTTTGGTCGGGAGAAAAAGGAGCACTGGATCCACCACACAGCCAAGGCCCATTTCCAGTCCCTGATTTCCAACATGCTCTGCGGCTTCAAGCTGCCGATGATGGGCCAGGCCGAGGTGGAAAAACGCGTCACGGTGGAGGGCATCCACCACACACATGAGGCCATGGCGGCGGGCAAGCCTATCCTCTACCTCGTCTGCCACCTGAGCTGCTGGGAGATCCTCACCCAGGTGCCCTCCCTCTTTGTCTTTGGTCGCCAGCCTGCCACGGTTTACCAGCCGCTGCGGAACCCGTTTTTGAATGCCTTGCTCATCCGCCGCCGACGCAAGCTGGGCTACACGCTTTTTGACCGCCAGGATGGTTTCACCGGCCCCATGAAACACATGAAGGAAGGCGGTTGCCTGGGGGTGCTGGTGGATCAGCACGCAGGCGACCACGGCCTGTGGGCACCGTTTTTTGATCGCCTCGCCTCCACCACGCCTATCGCAGCCATGATGGCCCATCGCGCCCGCGGGGTGCTGATGCCCCTGGCCATCTACGATGACGGCCCTGGCCGCTGGCGCATGGTGTGCAGTGCCCCCGTGGTCTCCCCTGAGACTAAACAAACTGTGGAAGGCCTGACCACGGAGATGAATCGCCGGGTGGAGGAGATGGTGCGCCGCCAGCCGGAAAACTGGTTCTGGGTGCACAATCGCTGGAAGCTGCCGAAACCCCGCTTTCTCCTGCACGACTACAAACGCGGCATCGCCTTCCCCGCCGGGTACGATCCCGCCCGTTTGCAGCCCTTTGAACTCCTGGTGCGCTCCCCGAACTGGCTGGGCGATGCCTGCATGGCCTTCCCGGCCGTGCGAGCCATGAAGGCGGGCCGCCCGGACCTGAAGCTGACCGTCTTTGGCCCGGAAAAACTGCGCGAGCTGTGGGAATCCCAGCCCGAGGTGGACCGCTACATCGGCAAAGACAACAAGGAGGGCCTCTTCAGTGTGGCCCGCCGCATCAAACAAAGCGGGGTCCGTTTTGATGCCGCCATCCTGCTCACCAATTCCACCCGCAGCACCCTGGAGTTTTGGCTCGCGGGCATCCCGCGCCTCGTCGGTTACAAAGGTTCCCTGCGCTCCCGCCTGCTGACCCAGATCATCAAGGAGCCAAAAAAAGTCCTGGGCCCGCCCATGCATCACACGCTGCGATACTTGCATGTGGCGCGCAGTTGCGGTGCCCAGACGGAGGGGTGGGATGCCGTCCTGCCTGTGAACACCCTGCCCGCAGGCAGCCCCCTGCGCATCGGCATCTGTGCCGGGGCGGAGTACGGCCAGGCCAAACGCTGGCCCATGGACCGCTTTGCCGCCGTGATGAAACAGGTGTCTGCGGGCCATCCGCAGATCGAGTGGGCCTTCTTTGGCGCTCCTGGCGAAGCGGCAATGGGAGAGCAGCTTTCCACCATGGTCGGCCCACAGGTCCCGCATGTGAATCTGGTGGGGAAAACCAAGCTGTCTGGCCTCATCGAGCAACTGCGCACCTGCACGCTCCTGGTCACCAACGACACCGGCACCATGCACCTGGCCGCTGCCCTGGGCGTGCCCACGGTGAGCATCTTCGGCTCCACGGAGCCCGTGCTTACGGGTCCCCTGGGGCCACAGCACAGCGTCATCCGCCACCACGTGCCGTGCAGCCCCTGCTTCAAACGCGAGTGCCCCTTTGGCCATTATGACTGCATGACCCTCGTTACGCCGGAGCAGGTCGCTGCGGCGGTGGAAGAGAGGCTGGCCCAAACGGCCTGAGAGCAGGATGCCGACCTTCCTTTTTTCCTAGGCCCCTTCAGATGCGTCCGGGTGTGTGCCTCTGCCCTTGCCTCCGGGCTTATCCTCGCCATCTCTGAGGGTCCGCACGCATGACCTGGCTCTACCCATTTCTCAAAAAGCTCCGCGCAGTCGCCCATCGGGTACGCACGTGGCCATTTCTGGGGCGGTCGGCCTTTTCCCTGGCACTGCTGGTCATGATCCTCCTGGCCACCCAGGGACATCACCTGGATCATCCCCCGGAGGTGGCAGGGTACGACATTCAGGCGGGCAAGCTCGTCGCCCAGCAGGGCGTGGGCCCCGCCGGACCAGTGCTGAAAACGGTGAGCCTGCTGCTGCCCTACCTGGATAGCTGGATGCTGGTGGGCGGTGCAGTGTATCTTTTCATCCTTTTGCGCCAGTGGGGAAATCCGCCCAAGCTGGTCTTTCCCTCGTGGGTGGCCTCCATTTCAGTGGCCGCATGGGCCATCGCTTCCGACATTGCCCACCAGCTCGGGGCCATGCAGATGACGGAAATGGGCGAGCCCCTGGCCATGACGGCCTACTGGATTAAGATGGTGATGGTTTACGTCGCCTGCATCTGTGTGCCGCTGCTGATCCACTACTACGTGCGCAGCGGCTCGCTGGAGCGCTACACCCTGCGCACCTTCCTGGCTCCCCTGGTTTTCTGCTTTGTCGCCTTCTGCTCCCTGTGGATCATCATGGACCTGCTGGACAACCTGAAGGAATTCCAGGATGCGAAGTCGGGCCTGGGCCGCGTGGTGAAGTTTTACTTCAGCATCGTGCCCTTCATCTTTGTCTCGGTGATGCCCGCCTCCCTCCTGCTGGCGGTGCTTTACACGCTGACAAAAATGTCCCGCGCCAATGAGATCGTGGCCATGCTCAGTGCCGGGCGCAGTGTGGGGCAGATCTTGCAGCCCATCTTTGTGGTGGTGATCACCGTGGCTACGATGAGTCTGGCCGCCAATTACCACTGGGCCCCGCGTGCCGAAGGCAACCGCGAAGCCGTGATGCGCGCCCTGGGGGCGAAACAGAAGGATTCCATCATGGCCTCCTCCGTCCTGCACCGGGATCCCGTGACGGACCGCGTGTGGTATGTCGCCTCCCTGCCCTTCTCCCTCCGGGGCGAGCGCCTGCGCGGCGTGCAGGTGCGGGAAGTGGGCAAAGATGGCAAAGTGGCGCATGTCATCCATGCCGACTCCGCCATGTGGTGGCCCGGCGGCCTGTGGCGCTTTTACGATGGCCAGGAAGTCTTCTATGCCAATGACAAGCCGACCGAGATCAAGCCTTTCCCCCTCGATGCCGAAGGCCGCCATTCACTGGACGTGAAGAACTTTGAAGAGACGCCCTGGGGCATGGTCAGCTATGCCCTCAAGCCTGATTACATGGGGGTGCCGGAAATCGTCTCCTACCTGAAGGCCCATCCGAAGGACAGCCCCGAGCGACTGGCCCCCTTCCAGGCGCATTACTACCACCGCTTTGCCCTGCCCTGGCAGAGCTTTGCCCTGGCCCTGGTGGCAGCCCCCCTGGGCATCGCCTACTCCCGCCGTGGCGCGGTGGGCGGCATCGCAGGCTCCATCTTCATTTTCTTCGGCATTCTGTTCCTGAACAACCTCTGCCTGAACCTGGGCAAAGGCGGGCACCTGCCTCCGTGGTTCAGCCCCTGGATTCCGCATCTTTTGTTCGGCGTCCTCGGCGTGCTGCTGCTGCACTACCGCTCCCAGAACAAGGACCTGCCCAAGCTTTCCCTGGGCTTCCTCATCAAGCGCAAGGTGCAGCTCGCCCGGCCTCGCAACAGGTCTGCTGCCTAACTCCGACTTCCGCTTCCCGATGATCCAGAACTGGTCCATCCGCTCACGCTCCCACCAATGCTCCCTCTCCGGGCGCCCTTTCGTGGAAGGCGAGGTGTTCCACACCGCCATCTACTTCGATCCTGAAACCGGCGGCTACCTGCGCCGCGATGTGGGCCTGGATGCCTGGAAGGCGGAGCTGGCCGAACGCACCCCCATCGCCTACTGGCGCACCACCTACACGCCTCACGTCACCGAGCAGCGGCCCGAAGTCACCAGCAAGGAAAGCGCCATGGCCCTGCTGCAGCGTTTTGTCGAAGAAGACGAGCCGCAGACCGAAGATGCCCGCTACATCCTGGCCCTGATGCTGGAGCGCAAACGCATCCTCAGCCCCACGGCCTCCAAGGAGACGGAGCAGGGCAAGATGCTCTTTTACGAGAACAAGAAGACCAGCGAAGTCTTCATGATCCGTGACCCCGAACTGCGGCTGGACGAACTGGCCCAGATGCAGGACGAAGTGGCCATGCTCCTCGGTTTCGGCGGCCCTGCGGCCGAGGCGGCCAAAGTCGCCGGCATGAAATTCACGGCCGAAGGCAAACTGGAAAAAGCCGACGCTCCCGAGGCCAAGATGGAAGCCACCTCACCCTCCGATACTCCGGCAGAAGACGCTGTACAGGAAGCCGAAGCCGAAGACGAAAACTCCGCTCCTGAAGAAACCGACGCGGCACCCGATGCCGGATCTGTGGAAACGGAAGAAGAGACTCAGGACGAGGCTAAGGCGTAGCTCCGCCTAACCATCTTTGACGAAACGCAGGGGTTCACATTCGCCAGAACGATTCTCGCTCACAAAAAACCCGCGTCCCAGAGAAGGAACGCGGGTGAAAAGGAGGGCTTTTAAACTCAGCCGACGATCTCAAAGATGGCCTCGACTTCCACGGCGGCACCGGTGGGAAGCTGGGCGAAGCCAAGGGCGCTGCGGGCATGGTAGCCGTCGCCATCCTTGCCAAAGATCACGTGCAGCAGGTCGGAGGCGCCATTGATGACGAGGTGCTGATCCGTGAAGTCCTGAGTGGAGTTCACGCAGCCGAGCACCTTGATCACGCGCAGGCCGTCCAGCGTGCCGTGGGTGTTCCAGACAGATTTCAGGATCTTCTCCACGCAGTTGCGGGCGGCCTGGTAACCTGCGTCCACCGTGGTGCCATCGCCCAGCTTGCCCTTGAGGTCGCTGACGTGGCCGGAGGTGATGAGCTGGTTGCCAGACTTGATGCAGAGATTGAGGTAACCGGGAGTCTGCTTTTCAAAGACGATTCCCTGGGCTTCGGCGTTTTTTTGGTAGGACATGGTGGGATGGGTGAGGGTGCGAAATGAGGCAGGCTTGGGGGGAGGTCAAGAGGTCAAGGCACGGCTGTCAAGAAAGGGTCAGGAGAGGTTACTTGGGTATGGAGACGGAGGTCAAGGAGTCAAGGCTATGCTGGTCAAGGGAAGACCCAAGAGGTCAAGAAGACTTGGCGGCACCAATGGGTGCCACCTTGACCTCTTGACCGTTGACTCCTTGACGCTGACCTCGTCAGCCGAGCGCACTCATCATCTCCTCAAGCTTCGCCTTCTTCTCTTTCCAGTCGGCTTTCCGCTGCTGGTGCTCATCCAGCACTTTCTGCGGGACTTTGGCGGTGAAGTTTTCATCCGCGAGCTTGGCGCAGACTTTCTGAAGTTCGGAGTTGGCCTTGTCGAGTTCCTTGGTGATGCGGGCGCGTTCGGCGTCCACATCAATGAGGCCGTCGAGCGGCAGGTAGATGGTGCCCAGCGGGGTGAGCGCGCTCGGCGTGCCTTTCGGCGCGGCGTAGGCGGCATCCACATCCAGAGGCTCGGCATTGAGCAGGATGCGCAGGACTTCAATCTCATGCGCGGGCAGCTCGCTGCTCGG
The DNA here is from genome assembly GCA_040386955.1 of Verrucomicrobiota bacterium. Taxonomy (GTDB): domain Bacteria; phylum Verrucomicrobiota; class Verrucomicrobiia; order Verrucomicrobiales; family Verrucomicrobiaceae; genus Prosthecobacter. The sequence continues at coordinate 134,122 of JAZKER010000002.1, read as the reverse complement.
CTTGAGGACGAAGCGCACCTTCTTGGTGATGTTGAAGCTGCTCTTCAGGCCACGGCCCAGGTTGACGGCTTCATACTTTTCGTTGGCCGCTTTTTCGTCTTCCGGCAGGATGCCGAAGTAGGCGAGTTCATCGGCGTCCAGAGGCTTCGGCCAGGGGGCGAACATGATGCTCTTGCCGCCCTGGTTTTCGGGCAGGTCTTCATTGAAGCCCATACCGTGCCAGAGTTCTTCGGTGATGAAGGGCAGGAAGGGATGGAACAGGCGCAGGGTGTTGCCCAGCACGAAGTCAATCACGGCCAGGGTGTTGGCCTTGCGCTTCTCATCGGCGCCTTGCAGCACGGCTTTGGAAGCCTCCACATACCAGTCGCAGTACTCGCTCCAGAAGAAGCGGTAGAGCGTGGCGGTGGCATCGCTGAAACGGTACTCTTCCAGGGCGGTGGTGACTTCGGCAATGGCCGTGTTCAGACGCAGGAGGATCCACTTGTCATCGCTGCTGAGCAGCTCCGGACTGATCTCCGTCTCCGTGCTGCCGCCCTGCATCTGGCGGAAGCGCGAGGCGTTCCACAGCTTGGTGCAGAAGTTGCGGCCCAGCTCCACGTTCTTCTCGTCGAAGGCGATGTCCTGGCCCAGCGGGGCGCTGCGCATGATGCCGAAGCGCAGGGCATCGGCGCTGTAGGTGGCAATGAGTTCCAGCGGGTCCGGTGAGTTGCCGAGGGACTTCGACATCTTGCGACCCTGCTTGTCGCGGATGATGCCGGTGAAGTACACGTTCTTGAACGGCATCTCGCCCATGTACTCGTAACCCGCCATGATCATGCGGGCCACCCAGAAGAAGATGATGTCCGGCCCGGTCACCAGATCGGTGGTCGGGTAGAAGGCTTTCAGGTCATCCGTCTGGTTAGGCCAGCCCATGGTGGCAAACGGCCACAGCCAGGAACTGAACCAAGTGTCGAGCACGTCGGGGTCTTGGGTGAAGCCTTCGTCAGCTACGAGTTGCTTCACTGCATCCTCATTCGTGGTGCAAACAAAGACATCAAATTCATGCTCCGGTTTGCCTGAATCCATGTCTTCAGAAAGCACTAGGTTGCGAGGATCAATTTCCCTCCCGCTGCTGACGTGGACAACCCGAACAACAGTATCAGACCATTCCTGGTCGAGAACGCTGTCTAGTTCGCTAAACCAATGGCCCTTGCCATGATAGCCAGCTTGGTTTGGAACACTCAGACGACTTTTCCACACCGGCACGCGGTGGCCCCACCACACCTGACGGCTGATGCACCAGTCCTGGAGGCCGCCCATCCAATGGTCGTACACCTTGGCCCAGCGGTCGGGGTAAAACTTCATTTCGCCCTTGGCCACCACGTCCTGGGAGGCCTGCACGCTTGGGTATTTGAGGAACCACTGCTCGCTGAGGCGAGGCTCGATCGGCACGCCGGCACGTTCGGAATAACCGACGTTGTTCTGATGCGGCTCCTCCTTGATGAGGGCCTCCATTTCCTTCAGCAGCTCGACGGCTTTCTTGCGGCCTTCGAAGCGGTCAAGACCGGCAAGGTCCACGCCTGCGAGATCGTTGAGCACGGCATTCGGATGCAGCACGTCGATGATCTCGAGATTGTGACGCTGGCCGATCTCAAAGTCGGCCTTGTCATGCGCCGGGGTCACCTTCAGCACGCCGGTACCGAATTCGAAATCCACGTGCTCATCGCCCACGATCGGGATGGCGGCCTGGTTTTCCAGCGGCAGCGGGCGGCGGATGTGTTTGCCGATGAGGTGCTTGTAGCGCTCATCGTTCGGGTTCACGGCCACGGCGGTGTCGCCCGGGATGGTCTCGGGGCGAGTGGTGGCGATGGTCAGCCAGGTGTCTGGCTCCTCCACCACCTGTACCTTGAAATGGTACATGAAGCCGTTCTGCTGCTTCATCTCCACTTCCTCATCGCTCAGGGCGGTGAGGGAGGAGGGGCACCAGTTCACCATGCGCTTGCCCCGGTAGATGTGGCCTTTTTTGTAGAGGTCCACAAACACCTGCATCACGCAGCGATTGTAGTCTTCATCAAAGGTAAAACGCTCGCGGCTCCAGTCGCAGGACGCGCCCAGTTTTTTGAGCTGCTGGATGATGATGCCGCCGTGCTTTTCCTTCCACTCCCAGATTTTCTCCACCAGCTTCTCGCGGCCCAGGTCGTCGCGATGCTTGATCACGCCCTGCTTCTTGAGGGTCTTTTCCACCACGTTCTGGGTGGCGATGCCGGCGTGGTCCGTGCCGGGCAGCCACAGCACTTCCTTGCCCAGCATGCGGGCGCGGCGGCAGAGGATGTCCTGAATGGTGTTATTCAGCACGTGGCCCAGGGTGAGGATGCCCGTGACGTTCGGCGGCGGAATGACGATGGAGTAAGCCGGACGTTTTTCGCTGACGCGGGCCGGGTCGGCTTCAAAGCACTTGTCGTCCAGCCAGCGCTGGTACCAGCGTTCTTCGGCTTCGCTCGGCGTGTAGGTCTTGGGCAGTTCAGGCATAAAAGGGCTGCCAAGATGGGGGAAACTGCGCTTTTTGCAAATGCAGACGGCGTGAAGCCGTGGGCGTGTCTCTGCCGCTTCCGTCACTTCACGAGGAGTTTCTTCCCGGGCAGCAGGAACAGGCGGCCGGCCTCGTTGCAGATGAGCAGGTTAGGCCCCGCACCACCCAGCCAAGTTCCCACGGCCCCGGTTTCATGGGCACCGCCGGGCTGGATGAGGGTGCCGCTTTCATCCCGAAAGGGCGCGGGGCGGGCAAAGCGGGGTTTCTCCGCCGTGCCGGTGTTCAGCATCAGCAGCGGGGTGCCGAGGGTCTTGGGCGCGATGCCGGGCATGGGCAGGCCGGTTTCACGGTCCGGGATGGAATTCACCCGGGCGGTGCCGATGATCAGGTCCGGCAGGCCGTCCTGGTTCCAGTCAAAGAGGTCCAGCTTGCAGCGGCCGCTCATGCCGCCGACACCGCCGCTGGCCCCGATGGGCTGGCCATCGCTGAGTCCCAGCTTGCCACCGTCCTCGACATTGTAGTCATCCACGCGCCAGTAGAGGTGGAAGTGGTCTTCCCCATCCACCAGGGCCAGCGCCATGCGACCCGCGATCCGGCCCACGGCAGGGCGGACACGCCACATGCCGCGCAGGTCCAGGCCATCGCAATAGAGCGGATGCGCAGGGTCCAGCCGGGGTTCGGTCTGGCTGCCCCGGTTCAGGTAAACGAGGTAGTTCCCGGTGATGTCGCCTGTGACGATATCCAGCAGGCCGTCTTCATTCCAGTCCACGACATTGGGCGAGAGGTAACCCCAGCGCGCTTCCTGGAGGCCCTGCAGGCTGCCGGAGTAACCGGCCTGCACCTGGATCTCGCGCCCGCCGGCCTGCACTCGGGTCGCAGGCAGAAACCGGGGTTCCTCGCTACTGCCGATGTTTTCAAAGAAGAGTACAAAACCTTCCGAGTTGCCCACCAGGATGTCCAGGGCACCATCGCCATTCCAGTCGGCCGTGGTGGGTGTGGGCAGGGTGCCTGCATAGAGATCCGCCTTTTCCTGGAGCACGGAAACGGGCTCGACGTACATGGGTGCGCCCGCCGCCGTGAACTTCCCGGTGAAGCGGTAAAAATACAGCGAACCTTCGCCGCAGGCGATGATGTCTGAAAGCCCCTCGGCATTCGGGTAGGCGCACACGCTGGGATTGATGCTCGGGTGACGCAGGGCATTGCCATCGGGGCCGGCGACGAGGCGGCGTGGCTCTAGCTTGAAACCCGTGGCGGCGAGGTTGGCATAAAACACGAGGTTTCCCTGACGCGAACCGGTGATGAGATCCCGCCCATGGCCTTTCCCCAGATTCACCCCCGTGATCTGGTGCATGGAAAAGTAGACCTCCTCTTTCTTGCGCGTGATCTGTGTGCCCGGCCCCATCGGTCCCTTGAACAGGGACGGCAGGCGCACGCCCTTTAGGTACTTGTAACGCAAGTCACCTCGAGCGATGCCGGAGGAGTTGAAGGGCCGCCATTCCTCCGTCGAGTTTTTGCCCTCCAGGCCCTTGGCCCCGTTGGTGACTTCAAAAGCCAAGTCGTAACTGCCATCGGCATTGGCCAGGGCGGTGAGGCTGGAGGGGCTGCCGACCTCTTTAGGCAAGGGCAGCCGGGCGGTCTCGCGGAACTCCAAGGCCTCACGATCAAAGACCGTGTGAACGAGTTCCGCCTTGGAAATCCACAGGCCGTGAATGCCGCCATCGGTGGCCTGGAAAACGGTGCCTTTGTCCTTGAAACCGCACTTCACCTCCACGGGCTGCGCAAAGACGGGCGCACCGGATTTTGCTGTGTCCACCCAGCGAAAGAGATGGACCTTTTGCGGACCTCCAAATCCGGCCAGAAACAGATCTGGAAACTGCCCGCCATGCACCGTGGCTGCGCCTAACACATGATGGTTCAAATTCACCAGGGCCAGGGGTCCGCGCCCGCCTTCCGCAGCAGAGGGCAAGGGCTGAGTGCCCGGTGGCAGATGCGGGTCTGCCCCACAGGCAGCGGTGAAGGCGATGAGTGGCAGCAGGCAGCGGTACATAAGAGGAAAAATCAGTACACGAGATCGCGAAACTTCCTCACCCGGTGGAAGGTGATGAGGTTGCCATTGTGGGCGGAGCGGGCAGGCAGCCGCCCAGCACGAGGCCAGCCCGGGGAAGCGGATGAAAGGAAGGGCCGGTGAGTGCAGTTGAAAGCTGGATGAAACAATGGACCGGTAATGCCAGGCAGGGTCTCGCGGGGCTGCTGGCGCTCCTTCTGGCTGGCAACGCGATGGCGCTGACGGTGGAGGCTGACTTTGAGGGAGCCTCCGTCCGCCAGGTGGAAATCGACACTCCCGGCCACACCATCCGCTTCATGCCCGGCGGTGATCCCGCACGCGGCTGGCCCTGCTGGTGGCAGTTTCGTGTGAACGGGGTGGAGGCCGGAAAGAAACTGACCCTGGAACTGCAGGCTTCCGACCTGCCGATGCCGCAGGCCAACGGGCTGCCTTCTGGCAAACCGCTGGCCGCCAGCTGGGCGATGCCGGAGCGGGCCGCCTATTCCGTGGATGGAAAGACGTGGCAGCAAACCCGGCCGGGGATCCGGCAGGACGGGCGGATGATCTACACCCTCGAAACGGAGGCGACGTCGGTGCTCGTGGCCTGGGGACCTCCCTACACGCCCGGTCACGCCGCAGCCATGGTGTCGCGCCTCAGCCAAGGGCACGCCGGTGCCGTAGCTGGCGAGCTGTGCAAATCCCGGGAAGGCCGTGCAGTGCCCATGCTGCATTTGAAGGAGGGCGACCTCGCCGAAAGCCACCGCTTTGGCATCTGGGTGCAGGCGCGCCAGCATGCCTGGGAATCCGGTGCCAGCTGGGTGTGCGAAGGTTTCACCGAGTGGCTGCTCAGCGATGTCCCGGAGGCCGCCTGGCTGCGGCAGCACGGCGAGTTCTTCATCGTGCCCATCATGGATGTGGACAACACGGCCACCGGCAATGGCGGCAAGGAGGCGCTGCCCCAGGACCACAACCGGGACTGGACGGAGAAGCCGAACTGGAACGAGGTGGCAGCCGCCCAACGTCACATCAAACGCCTGGTTTCGGAAGAGCGGATGGACGTTTTCATGGACCTCCACAATCCGGCGGCCGGCGACCTCAAGGCCTTCTTTTATGCCGGGCCGGATGACCTGCTCACAGACCGCGCCAGGGAAAACTCGGACCTCTTCATGAAGCTGGCCACGGAAAAGATCTCGCCGGTGATGCCCATGCTGCCCGGGCCCAAGGTGACGGGGGCGAACTATCACCCGCTGTGGCGGCAGATCAGCCGGAACTGGGTGCAGCTGAATGGCAATGCGCACACCGCCGCCCTCTGCCTGGAGACGCCTTGGAACACCGGGCGAAGCCATGTGGATGGCTACAAGGCGGTGGGAGCGGCCCTGGGAAAAACGCTGCATGACTACCTGAAGGCGCAGCCGAAACGCCCCTGAACTCCGGCCTGCGACGGTGACGTGAACGACGCCGATGGGGCTCCCCGTGGCCTTTTCATCTTGCGGTCCGGGCGGTGAAACGGGAGTGACCAGAGGGCGCATGAGGACAGGTCGCAGCTATTTGGCAGGGGTCGCGGGCGGCAGCTTGCAGGACTGCCAGGCAAGGAAACGCCATTGGCCTTTCTCCAGCTGCCACACGCCCAGAAAGCTGAGCACGCTGTCCATTTTGCCTTTGTCAGTGATGGCCTGGATGCGGGCACGGCCCGTCATGAGGGCGATGCCTGGAGCAGGAAAAGTGAACTTCCGCTCTTCATAGTCATAACCGGCGTACTTCGTGCGACCTTCGGTGAGGATGTCCATGAAGCCCGCCTTGGTATCCACCACGCCATTGGAATGCGCATAGTGCAGGTCATCGGAAAAGACGGCGACCAGCTTGTCACGATCTGGTGATTTCATGGCGGCCACGCGGGCGTCATCGGCAGCGGTGACTGCGGCGAGGGTGGCCTCATCCGCCGGGCAGAGGGAGACAACGAGGCAGGACAGGAGGACTAACCCAAAGGATTTCATGGAGATGGCGGCTTATTGTGGGACAGACGGCAGGGCTTTGAGCCAGGCGGTGTTAAAGACGTAGTGATTCTTGCTGCTCACAAGCTGGATGTTGCCATCCCGGCTCTGCGTGACGGCCAGGTAACCGCAGGGCTCCGCCAGGGTGTCGCTCTGGGTGAATTCCACGCGGTCAATGGTATTGACGCTTTGTTTCTTGCCGCCAGCGGTCACCAGCCGCCGCACGGGCCAGGTCTGGCCTTCATCATACGACAGGGCGGCGAACAGGCCGTAGCCGGTGAACTCTCCCTCAGTGCTTTTGAAGGTCATGCCTTTGCGGTTCTTCCAGTCGCTCCATTGATCGGTAAAACTGCAGATGAGGATGGCCCCATCGGCCAGACGCATCATGGCGGCGCGCTGCACGGTGCTGATGGCGGGAAATTCAGAGGCGGCGTAGGTCCAGGTTTTACCCAGATCAGCGGTGTAACTCACGGGGGTTTTGAACTGGAACTTGGCCTGATCTTCCGGCAAGTCATTGCGGCTGATGGCCATGATGCGACCGTCCTTGAGCTGCACCATGGGCGCATGGATGCCGGGGTAACGGAAACCCTGGCCGCCGGGACGGAAGTCGCTGGCCTGCTTGTTCACATTGTTGAAGGTCCAGGTCTTGCCAGCATCACGACTGAAGACGAGGCTGATCTGGCGTGAATCATGCCCCAACACCAGGGTGCCATCGGCCAGACGGATGACCTGATTGCCAAATTCGCCAGGAAGCGAAATGATCTGCGCCTTGGACCAGGTGGCCCCGTTATCCGTGGAGGTGCGCATGAGGTTTTCGCGCAGGCCGCGAACGAAGTTGTAGATCGTCTTGTCGCCATCCCACCACACCTTGGGCGCGTGGTCGTTCACATCCTGGCCATCCCAAAAGACGGAGGCGGGCTCCCACTCCTGGGCGCCCCGGCGCAGGCGGCTGGCCACGTTGCTAAGTTCGGCCCCGTCTTCATTGGCACAGGAGTACCAGACGGCCAGGAGATCGCCATTCGGGCACTCCGTGATGGAGGCGCTGTGATTGTGGCGGAAGAACAGCGGCCCGACCTCGCCTGGCTGGATTTTCACATAGGGTTTGGGGCCGATGAAAACGGGCCGGTCTTCGGGCGTCGCCTGGATCTTGGCGAGGCTCTGCGAGACATCCTGGGCATTCAAAGGTGGCGCAGGGGCCGGGCTGAAATCACCCGCTGATGGACCGGCCTGGACGATGCGGAAGCCGATGCGGTCACTGCGGGCCTCCGGCAGCCAGGCCCCGCGGTTGGCGGAGCGCAGCACGCGACTGAAGATGGAATGATGGCCGCCACGAAAGACGCGGAAGTCACCCGCTGCCGGACCGCGTGCATCCGTCTGCGCGGCGGCGGTGTAGGGGGCATGCCAGTCGGCACACCACTCGGCCACATTGCCGTGCATGTCACGCAGGCCCCAGGCATTCGCCGGGGTGAGGCCCACGCGCAGCATCTCGTCCCGGGAGACCTGGGCGCGGTATTCGGCAGGCAGCGGTTTCGCGGCGAAATAGCGGTCGCGGAAGCCGACATCGGAGCCCCATTTTTGAAAGCCCGCCGGCAGGGAATCTCCCGTGTGGAAAAGGGTGGTCGTGCCCGCCCGGCAGGCATGTTCCCACTCCGCCTCCGTGGGCAGGCGATAGGGCCGTTTTTCCTTGGCGGACAGCCATTCGCAAAAGGCCGCCGCCTCTTCCCAGCTCACCTGGGTGGCGGCATCTTCCGCAGTCCCCTTCCCTTTCAGGTGGTCGGGCTTGAACTGGCGATACTGGCCGAGGGTGACCTCCGTTTCCCCCATGAGGAAACCCTGGCTGAGGGTGACGGTGTGGGCGGGATTTTCATCGGCATCCGCATCGTCGAATTTCTCCGGGTGCTTCATCAACTGGTGATCGGTCGCAGGCCCGTCCTGGCCCATGACGAAGGGACCGGAAGGGATGCTGACCAGCCGCATGCCGAGCGAGTTGACCAAGGGTGGCTCTGTGGCAGGCAGAGAGGGCAGGAGCAGCAGCGAGGCCAGGGCCAGCCAGGGCCGTGAGGCGGCGGAGATGGGCAGAGAAAATGAAGGCATGTGACAGGGGGGAAAGGTCGGCAATTTAGACAGGATGCCGGACCCGGCGTGACAGCAGCAACAGGCCGCCGAGCGGAAGCAGGAGCAATCGTGAAGGCTCCGGAACGGCAGCGACAGAGCCGCTGAGCGCGAGGTCATTGCCGGTGAGGCGACCAAAGACGAACTGCCCGCCGGTGCCCCAGGCATACATGCGGAACTCGACGGTATCGGTGATGTTTTGCAGGGCGGTGATGCCGCTGAGGACCAGGCTGGGCTGGGCGGCACCATTGGTGTTGTAGGCTCCGCTGAGGGCCAGAGGAGAGCCGATGTCCGTGTAGGCACCGTCGCCGATTTTGTACTGCCAGATGTAGCGGGTGCTGCCTGCATCCCACGGGGTCTGGGGCAGCCGCACGTTGGAGTCCAGGCTGGTGAGGGACAGGCTGTTCCCGGCCAGCGGGGCCAGGGCAAAGAACAGGTAGTCCCCATCCGTCTCGGCAGCGGTGCGGGTGGCCTGGTTCATGGCCCCGACACCCCAGCCGTTGTTCAGGCCTGCGAGGCTGGTGCCCGCACCACGGCCCAGGCCGGAGACCACCGCCACGCCGCTGTCCACCGTGACCACGCCGCCCTGGGCCGTGCTGGACCAGTTCTCCGGCCAGGTGCCCGCGAGTCCCTGGGGATCCCAGGCCAGCAGCACGGCGGCCTGGGTGCGGGGGAGGGCCGCCATCGCCAGGACGAGGGCCAGGAGGACGATGGTTTTCATGGCGTGTGCGGCGGCTGCCCGAAGCGCCTAACAAGAAGCGCGTTCTTTTACTGCGGCCACTGGCCGTCCACGAAATCGCGGAGGACCAGCTTCGAAGGATCAATGACGGCGTGCTTCACCTTCTGGCGTTTCCAGGTGTAGGTGACGTGCACCAGGCCGTCCTTGGCCTGGATGATGGAAGGGTAGCTGTATTCGCCGGGCTCGCTTTCCAGCACCAGGCCTGCCTGCCAGGTGCGGCCGTCCTTGGAGCCGGAAATGTTCAGCGGGGTGCGCTTGCCGCCCCATTTGCCGGGGGTGCCGCCGATGTGGTTGTAGATGATGAGGTGGGTGCCGTCCTTCAGGGTCACGGCATCGGTGCCAGAGTTGTTGTTAGGCAGGGTGCCCAGCCGCATCTCGCCCCAGGTTTTGCCATTGTCTTCGGAGGTGACCTCAAAGACCTTGTCCTGCCGGGAACGGCCCAGGGCCATGAGCTTGTCGCCTCCCAGAAAAAGGATGCTCGGCTGGATGGCCTGGATGGCCACGCCATCATTCACCGGGCCGATGAGTTCCCAGGTTTTGCCCAGGTCGCGGGTGCGTTCAAAGTGGACGGTCCACTTGCTCATCTTCTCCTTGGTTTCATTGCTGGTGGGGCAGAGGATGCTGCCATCAGGAAGCTGCACGGGCTTGTTCTTGATGGGGCCCAGGATGCCTTCGGGCAGGCGGTGCGGCTGGTCCCAGGTCTGGCCGCCATCGGCGGAGGTGGTGAGCATGCCCCACCAGTTTTCAGGCGTGGGCCCGGCCTTGTAAAAGAGCAGCAGCGGCCCTTCCTTGGGCTGAAACAAAACGGGGTTCCAGGTGGGGTGCCGCACCACGGTGCCATCGGCCTTCGTGTACTGCACGCCATTGGCCACCTCCACGCTCGTCGTCCACTTGCCATCCACCAGACGGGACACCCAGATGCCCACATCCGGATTGCGCTCATGCGTGCCGCCAAACCAGGCCGAAACCAAGCCCGTGGGGGTTTCCACAATCGTGGTGGCGTGGATCTGCGGATACGGTCCGGTGTCGTAGATGAACTCGGACTTCAGCAGGGCGGGCTGGTCGGCGGCGGAGAGGGACAACCACGGAAGACACAGAACACACGGAAGGAGGAAGAAGGATTTGCGAAGCATGATAGGTCAGAGGATTTCGGTGAACGGTTCGTTTCAGTTCGATTGGAGAAGACTGGGCTCGGGAACAGACCTTCGGTGGGTTCCGTCGTTGTTCATGCCGGTCAATGAATCAGTCCGAGGGCGCTGAGTCTTTCACGGATCATCTCGCGTTCGGGTTCGCGGAAGCGCTGGAAGGGCTCGGCCATCTGGTCGTCGCAGATGCCCAGGAGGGACAGGCCGCATTTGATGCCCTTGATGATGGCGCTCTTGTGGCGGCCCACGGTGTAGATGCTGCCAGCGAGGCGCATGACCTCAGCATGGAGCTGACGGGTGAGCGGCAGATCCTGCGCAGCGGCGGCTTCGTACATTTTGACGTAGAGGCTGGGGTGCAAATTGGCCCCGCCATTGATGCCGCCATGCCCGCCCAGAAGCACGGCCTCGGCGGTGAGCTCTTCGGGTCCGACGAGGATGCTCCACTCGGGCCGCTGACGGGCCACCTCAATGAGGCGGTGGAAGTAGATCATGTCGCAGGAGCTGTCCTTCACGCCGCAGATGCCGGGCATGTCCAAGGCACGACGGACGAGATCAATGTCAAAGCTCACCTTGGTCAGGCCGGGCATGTTGTAGAGGAACATGGGCAGCGGCATTTCGGCCACGAGGTCCTCGATGTACTGCTGGAGTTCCGGCGGGGCGGCGGGGAAGTAATAAGGCGGGGCGGTGACCACGGCGCTGACGCCTTGATCGGCGGAGTAGCGGGCGAGGTTCACGCTTTCGACAAAGGCGGTGTCGGTGATGCCGACGAGCACGGGGATGCGGCCTTTGACGAGCTGGCAGGTGCGCTCGATGAGCTCGCGGCGCAGGCGGTAGCTCAGGCTGGGGGCCTCCCCGGTGGTGCCCAGGATGAAGAGGCCATGCACGCCCCCGGTGATGAGGTGCTCGACCAAACGTTCGAGACCGGCGACATCGAGAGTGTCGCGACCGGACAAAGGGGTGACCAGGGGCGGGATGATGCCGCGAAGAGGTTGGGGCAAGGACATGGGGTTGTCTCGCAGCTTGGCGCAGAGGCGGGCAAAGAGGCAAGATTTTGCGTGTGCCCATCTTTGGCAGGCGAATGACGATTCTTGACTCTGGCCGCAAGAAGTCGTGAACTTCGGGCTTTGGTCTCCACCACCCTCATGCCTGCCACTGAACAAGCCGACTACTTTTCCACCCAGGTGATGCGCACCCGGCGCTTTTACCTGCCGGACTGGAAGGAAAGGCAGCGGGAACGCGGCGGCCTGTGCCTGGTGGGCGGAGGCTGCGAATGGTGTGCACCGGACTTTGTGGTGGACCGCCAGAGCTTTCCATTTCTTGCTTTCGAGTTCGTCTCGCGCGGCAAGGGCCACGTGACGCTGGCGAACCGGATGCAGGAGCTGGGCACCGGCCATGCGTACTTTTTTGATCCCCACACGCCGCATGTCATCCGGTCGGATGCGGAGGATCCGATGGTGAAGTACTTCTTCAACTTCACGGGCCCGCGTGCCACCGTGCTGCTGGAGGAGCTGGGGCTGAATGCGGGGGCGCTGATCCGCGTGCTGGATGCCAGCCGGGTCATCGGCCTGCTGGAAGAGGTGATCGACCACGCGCTGCGCGGAGGCCGCCTGGGCCTGCGGGCGGCCAGTGCCGCGCTGGAGCACGCGCTGGTGCTGTGTGCGGACAGCCGCCAGCCTGCGGCGACGAAGCTGGACCCGGCCTATGCCACGTACCTGCGCTGCCGCGGCCACCTTTTGAGGAACTACCCGGTGCTGGCAAACATCGAGGAAGCGGCCCGCCACTGCCATGTCTCCGCCGCGTATCTGACCCGCCTTTTCAAACGCTACGATAAAGAGACGCCGCTGGCCTGCCTGACCCGGCTGAAGCTGTCCCAGGCGGCCATCAAGCTGCGCCAGCCGGATGCGCAGGTGAAGGCGGTGGCCAGTGAGCTGGGCTACAAAAGTGCGGCGCATTTTTCCCGCGCCTTCAAGGCCTGGAGCGGCCACCCGCCCACCGCACTGCCGGGCCGTTAGACCGGCTTCCAAAAAAAGCGGCCAGGAGCAAGAGACGGGCATCTTTTGCCGCATTCGGCGTGGTGATCTCCCCTTCCCTCGGCGAGACTGTCGGCATCATGATCCAAGTCGCCTTTTACGATACCAAACCCTATGACCATGAGGCCGTGCTGGCGGCTGAAGGGGCCGCTGCCCTGCAGTGGACGTTTCATGACTTTCGCCTGACGGCGGAGACGGCCTCCACCGCAGCCGAGGCGGAGGCGGTGTGCGTGTTTGTGAATGACAAGCTGGACCGTGCCTGCCTGGAAAAACTGGCGGCCCTGGGGGTGAAGCTGGTGGCGCTGCGGTGTGCTGGATTCAACCAGGTGGATCTCCCGGCGGCGCGGGAGCTGGGCATCGCCGTCACCCGCGTGCCCGCCTACTCCCCCCATGCCGTGGCGGAGCATGCGGTGGCGCTTTTGATGACGCTGAACCGCAAGATCCACCGCGCCTACAACCGCGTGCGGGAGCATAATTTCTCCCTCGCGGGGCTGGTGGGTTTTGACCTGCATGGCAAGACGGCGGGCATCGTGGGCACGGGCAAGATCGGCCGCTGCACGGCGGAGATCTTCCGGGGGTTTGGCATGCAGGTGCTGGCGCATGATCCCTTTCCCCAGGAGGACTGGGCCGCACAAAACAAGATCCGCTATGCCCCGCTGGAGGAAGTGCTGCGGGAGAGCGATGTGCTGTCCCTGCACCTGCCGCTGGCGGCGGGCACGCACCATTTGCTGAACCGGGAAACGCTGGCGCAAATGAAACCGGGGGCCTGCCTGATCAACACCAGCCGGGGCAAGCTGGTGGACAGTGCGGCGCTGATCGAAGCGCTGAAATCGGGCCACCTCGGCGGCGTGGCGCTGGATGTGTATGAGGAGGAGGAAGGCATCTTCTTTGAAGACCACTCCGGCGCGGTGTTGCAGGACGACACCCTGGCCCTGCTGCTCTCGCTGCCCAATGTGCTCGTCACCTCGCACCAAGCCTTTCTCACACGCGAGGCGCTGGGCGAGATCGCCCGTGTGACCGTGACGAATCTGGGCAGGGTGAATCAAGGCGACTTTTTGCCGGAAACGCTGCTGTAGAGGATCACGCGAGCACTCCAACCCATCCCGTTTCCATTTTTCACAGGTCTAGGAAACGCAACGAGAAACAGAAAACGAGGTAGCCAGCTCAGGGGACTGTGCGGATGGCGCTTGACCCCTGGTGAGTGGGGTCAAAGGAGCACGGCAGAAAAAGGGCGGCGTCAAAGAGAGGCGGGGAATTCTGCGAGGGGGTCGGGGGTGAGTATCTGGCTTTGGGGCGCAGAACAACCCCGCCCTACGGCCCAGAGGTCCGCGGCGAAGGCGCAAGGGCACCTCAATCACTCCACCTCGACCACGGCTCCCCTACGCAACGTAGAGGCTGCCGGGGAGGGGGCGGTGGGCGAGGTCATCCGTAGGATAGGCTTGTCCGAGTGCGGCTGTTGGACCCTGGGTGGACGACGCCGGATGGCCACCTTTCTTGGAAAGGTGGGGCCAAGGGGTACCTAGGCTCGCGGCAGCACGGGCCTGGCCTCAGGGGGCCACGATCTGGAAGGGGGTGTTTCGGGTGGTGCCGGTGACGTAGCCGTTCAGGTAGGTGAAGGCATTGGAGCGATAGAGGATGCCTTTGAGGAGGCGCTTTTTGATGGGCGGGGCGGAGGGGGCGTTGATGCTGCCGCTGACGACTCCGGTGGCGATGTTCAGGGTCAGCACGGGTTTGCGGGCGGTGGAGCTGAAGATGAATTTGTTGGCCGTGGTGAAGTTCAGGGCCTCCATGAAACCGCCGCCCAGCTCGCCCCCGACATCGGTGAAGATCATCTGGCCGTTGCCGCTGGTGCCGTTGAGAAAACTTAACACGCGCTGCTGAGGTGTGGGCTTGGGGTAAAGGCCACCGGTGAGGGAGAAGGTGGCATCGATGTTATTGGGGTAGAAGACAGCACCGGCGGGGCGGATGTAGCGGCCTGAGCCACTGAGGAAATCCATGCCGCCGAGATTGTTGACGGTGAAGGATCCTCTGAAGCCGCCTTTGCCCGCATGGAGGGATTTGTAAAATGGCACGAAGTAAGCATTGGCCCCGGTGGACTGATGCAGGGCACTGCTGAAGGTGAAGGAGTGGCCATCATCAGTGGTCACACTGCCTGTGACCACGCCGGTGGGCTTCACGGTGAGAGTGGTGAAGCCCTCCAGGCTATTGCCGTCGAGAAACCCGGTGTAGTAGCCGGGCACGGCGTGGATATTTTGCGCGTTGAACACCAGACGCTCCGGGAAGGCCCCGTAAGCTGTGTAGAAGGCGTTGGCCCTGACCTGATAAGCGCCATTGCCGGTGCCATCGATCCACAGGGCGATGGGGGGCAGGGGCTGGCTGCCCGCAGGGGCCTTGCGGGTGAAGGAGGTGACAAAGGTGCCATCCAGGCCAAAGACGCCCGCGAAAGGATAGGTCTTGGGACCGATGGTGAGCTTGCCACTGAGGGCGCCGGTGGCGGTGGTGGTGGCGGTCAGTTGGCCCATGTCGTCGGGGGTATTGGGGGCTGCATTCCAGGCCGTTGTCCGGATGACTTTTCTCAGGGGCAGCAGACGCACCCGCAGGGATAGCCGGTAGGAACTGGCCGTGACGGCGGGCATGGAGGTGGCCATGAAGTAGTAGGTGGTGTTTTTGACCGCGTAAAAGGTGGCGCTGGAAAGAGCTGGCGCGCTGGTGAAGGTCGCGTTTAAATAATCATCATTGCGGGCGACGCGCGCCTCCGGTGCGGGTGCGGTGTAAACGGCCACATAGGTGTCCTTGATGGGAAAAAACAGGTCAAGGGTGGGCAGGGTATCCACCGTGCAATAGCCGTTTTCCGTGGCCTGCCATTTCCACCAGGCGGTCTTGCCACTGCCCCACATATTTTCCCAGAGATCCTGGGTGAAATTGGTGAGGTCGGTCGGGAAGGAAGTGGGGTCTTCCCCCGGACTGAGGACGATGGGGGTGGCGGAGGCAAAGTGGTCACTGCCTGATCCAAAGCTGAAAGCCTGAGAGGAGGTGGGGACCATGAGCGCGAACGTCAGGAGGGCCGCGGTGCGTGCCAAGAAGGGGGATTTCATAAGGATGGGGGGAATGGGGGCGGGTGGCGCAGGTGCCCCTGGGGGGAGAGACGGGGGTGGAGTTGGGGAAGCGGGGGCTGCCCGGTGGGTAAGGTGCCACTCTTTGGGTACACCCCTTTGGGGAGGCGGGATTACAAAAGAACCCAGCGGCCCGTGGGGTAAGGGGGCTTTTAGCAAAGCCTAAAGGTAGGGCTTACATCGGCTTTCGACCGACATAGCTATGGACATGACCTATGTTTTGGCCATGCTTACTGCCCCCCTTTGGATTTCCCCCCTTCCATGTTTGCGCGTTTTCTCATTCTCTTGGGTGCTTCATGCACCACTGGCTTTGGCTCGGTGACGCTGCAGCAGGCGGATTCGTTTTGGAAATTTGACGGCGCGGCGAGCGGTGCGGCCAGCAATGCGCAGATCGTGGACTTTACGGGCAATCACACGGCCACCAATGCGACGCGGCTGTCCTGGAACACTTCGGTGCCAGCCACCAGCCCGGCGGGCGGTGCGCCGCAGGATACGCTGGGGAGGGCGCTGAGCTTTGACCCCTACGTGACGGTGGCCGGGGCGGGGACGGGGGATGATACGACGGCGGCGGCGACCTTTCAGGTGGCGAACGGGACGGTCTCCGGGAACTTTTCCGTGCTGACCCGGGCGATGTGGGATGGGCCGGTGCTGGGCGCGGATGGCGTGACGCCGAACGATGTGCCGGGCAACCACTGGCTGATGAACAACGGGCTGGGCGGCAATGGCATCGGCTTCCTCTTTGGCATCCTGGGCAATGCGGATGGGCAGACGGCACGGCTGGCGTACTACACCAGCTCCGGCGGCAGCTTCACGGGCACTCGCACCTCCACCTCCACCCTGGCGATCACCAAGGGCGTGTGGTATGACATCGGCATGGTGGTGGACATGGGGGATGGCAATGCGGCCACGCCGGCGGACAATTCGGTGACCTTTTACCTCCATGGCCCCGGCGGCCTGCAGATGCAGACAGTGACGGGCATGTACATCAGCGATGCGACGACGACCGCGCCGAACACGACGCTGACGGTGGGCTCTGAATCCAGCGGCCTGGGGGCGAGCAACCAGCGCAAGTCCTTCGATGGCAGCCTGGACTACCTGGCGATGTTCGATGAAAGCCTGACGCAGGCGGAGGTGCAGGCCATCTTTGCCGCGCCGGAGCCGGGCCGCGCCCTGCTGCTGGGCCTGGGCCTCGCCGGGCTGCTGCTGCGCCGTCGCCGGGGTGTGGGGCAGTAGCTAGTGCTCAGTGCTCAGTTTTCAGTGCTCAGACTTGGCGCGCGGGAAGGTAGTCCGCTCAGTCCCCTGAGCGGATAGCAAGGTCGAACGGTCACAGACAGGCGAACGAGTCTCGGCACCTGCGCAAGACGCCGCCGCAGCCCGCGACGTGGGCAGTCCTGGAAAAGGGTGGCTGCTAGGGGGGCTTCGTGACTGCTGACCGCTCAGGGACTGAGCGGGCTACCTTTGCAGGCGCAGTCATCCGTAGGGCGGGCTTGTCCGGCGGAGTGCGGCTGTTTGGCTTTGGACGCCGCCGCCGGATTGCCCGCCTTTCTTTGAAGGTGGGGCGGGGAGTGCGTCTCGACTTGGCCCTGGCGGGTGCGGCAGGGGCAAAAGGAGCGCGGCAGAAAAAGGGCGGCGTCAAAGAGAGGCGGGGAATTCTGCGAGGAGGTCGGGGGTGAGGATCTGGCCTTGGGGCGCAGAACAACCCCGCCCTACGGCACAGAAGCCCATCTGCGGAGGCTGTGAGCGCCCCCTTTCACGCCTTCAGCCGCTCGACGAACGCGGCAAAGCCGGTGGCCTGTTTTTGCAGGCGGGCGAGGAGGTCGGCATCCTGGATCTCGCCGTCTTTCAGCACCTGGCCGACACCAGGGATGAAGACGCGGTTTGGGTACAGGTGGGCGTTGCGATAGCCGAGGATGTGCTGGAGCTGCTCCACCGACCGCAGGGCGCCCCACATGCCGGCGGCGAGGCCGACGAAGCAGACGGGCCGGTTTTCAAAGCTGGCGGGGAAGGGCAGCATGTCGATGAAGTACTTCAGCACGCCGGGGAAGCTGCCATTGTACTCGGGCGTCACGATCACCACGCCGTCGCTGGCCAGGATGGCCTCGGCAAAGGGGGCAAAGGCGGCCGGTTTCTCCGCATAGGACGTGGGGTTGAAGATCTCCGGCGGCAGGTCCGCGAGGTCCAGCACCTGGCAGGTCACGCCTGCCTCGGTGTACAGGCGCTCGATCAGCGTGGTGATGAGGCGGGTGTTGCTGCCGGGGCGGTTCGTCGCGCTGAGGAGGGTGATCATGGGGCCAATGAAGCTGCTGCGCGTGCTCACGCCAGCAACTTCGGCACCAATTCGCCATGCACATTCGTCAGCCGCATGTCCAGGCCCTGAAATTTCACCGCCAGCTTCGTGTGCTCAAAGCCCAGCAGGTGCAGCAGCGTGGCGTGGAGATCATGCACATGCACGGGATCCTCCGTCACGTTAAAGCCGAACTCATCCGTGGCCCCGAGTGTGAGGCCCGGCTTCAGCCCGCCCCCGGCGAACCACATGGTGAAGGCGTTCGGGTGGTGGTCGCGCCCGTCGCTGCCGCCCTGCACCATCGGCGTGCGGCCGAACTCGCCGCCCCAGATCACGATCGTGTCCTCCAGCAGGCCGCGCTGTTTCAAATCCCGCACCAGGGCCGCCGCAGGCTGGTCCGTCAGGCCGCACTGTTCTTTCAAGCCTTTGGTTAGGCCGCCATGGTGGTCCCAGGCCTCATGGAAGAGCTGCACAAAGCGCACGCCGCTCTCGATCATGCGGCGGGCCAGCAAACAGTTGTTGGCAAAGGAGGCCTCGCCCGGCTTGGCCCCATACATGTCCAGGATGTGCTGCGGCTCCTGGGAGATGTCCATCACCTCGGGGGCCGTCCGCTGCATGCGGTAGGCCAGCTCAAAGTTGTTGATGCGGGAGGCGATCTCCGGGTCGCCCATCACGCCCAGGCGCTCCTCATTGAGCTGTTTCAGCACATCCAGCGTGTTGCGCTGCGTGGTGTCGGTGACGCCCTTCGGGTTGCTCAGGTACAGCACCGGCTCGCCACTGCTGCGGAAGGGCACGCCCTGATAGACCGTGGGCAGGAAGCCGCAACCGAAGTTTGACATGCCGCCGCTGGGCCCCTTCTGGCCGCTTTGCAGCACCACATAGCCTGGCAGGTCCTGGTTGTCCGTGCCCAGGCCGTACAGCGTCCACGCGCCAAAGCTGGGCCGCCCAAAGATCTGCGCACCCGTGCTCATCAGGATCTGCGCCGGAGCGTGGTTGAAGGCATCCGTCTTCATGGACTTCACGATGGTGAGGTCATCCGCCAGCTTGGCTGTGTGCGGCAGCAGCTCGCCGATCTCCGCCCCGCTCTGCCCATGCTTGGCGAATTGGTACTTCGACCCCATCAGCTTGCTGTTGGGATTGATGAAGGCCGCGCGGTAGCCCTTCAAAAGATCTGCCGGGGGCAGCTTGCCATCCCACTTGGCCAGCTCCGGCTTATTGTCGAAGAGCTCCAGATGGCTCGGTGCGCCACCCATGAAGAGGTAGATCACCCGCTTGGCCTTGGCAGGATAGTGCGAACGCTTCGGCAGCAGCGGGTTCACCGCCGTCGGGGCCGCCCCGGCCTTCGGGGCCAGCAGGTCCGCCGCCGCCAGGCCCGCCATCCCCACACCGCATTCTTTGAAGAACCAGCGGCGGGTGCAGTAGCGGGCGTATTCCGCGTGTAGCTCACGTTCCAAATTCATGTCACCCAGAGTAACGTCCGCCACGCCCTCCGGCTAGCAGCCTGATGTCCAGGACATGAAATGAGGCCGGATCATCCATGGGGCCATCGCCTGCTGGCCAGATGAGCGGGCAGGAAAAGCCCTCCGAAGACCTGTCCAAACGGCCTATGGCCTCCGGCTTTTTTCTTATGTGAAAAAAGGCAGCCGTGTCAGCATAAGCCGTTGAGCGCCAATTTATTAAATCGTGCAAATTGACGAATCGGTGAACAAAAAACATCCAATGTCGTCCTACCTCACGAAGCCAGTTTATCTCCCTTTAACCCGAACTCCCCACCCCATGAAAATTCTCATCAGCTCCCTGCTTCTGCTCACCACCAGCCTCTCCATGGCTGATGTGGCGGTTTACAACGGCTCCCAGGTCGTCAAGACCACGTCCCTGGCCGGCACCACGACCGTCGTCGAAAAATTCGTCGAGGTCGTCGATCTCACCGGCTCTCAGGTCGTGGTCATCACCCTGGGGGTTAACAAAGGCAAAAAGAACTTCTCCGTGGGCCTGCCCGCCACGGTGGTCCAGACCGAGGTCCAGGACTCACGCGGTGCCAAACGCAAGTCCCTCGTGCTGGCCCAGGCTGGCACCACCACCGATGTCGTGACCGGCATCACCACCGTCTCCTCCTTCTTGCAGACCGGTGGCCAGCTGCAGGTCAGCATCCGCACCGGCGTCAAGGTGGGCCTGCCCCGCAACATGCACGGCTCTTCCACCGTGGTCAGCACTACCAACACCGATGGCGGTGCGCCTGTGGCCCCTGAGCACGTGGACGTGAAATCCGTGCTGGTGCTTCAGGAAGTGCCGAGCCGCCTCAGCAATGACGCCAACGACACCCTGGCCGCTGCGGTGGACCGCCTGAAGGCCACCCTGCTGGCCAAAGGCTACGTCGATGTCGATGCCTGATCCTGGCACGTCCCTCCAATCGGGGGAACGCAAAGCCTGACCCTGTGGGGCCGGAAGCACATCGCTTCCGGCCCTTTTGGTTAGGCCCTCAGGGTGCGGCCACGTTTGGCCCACTGTTGGACCCTTCACTCCGGCTTCACGGAAAAGTCGCTGTCGTCCAGGGAGCGCAGCACCAGCTCGCGAGGCACGCAGAAGTCATCCATCTCCAGGCAGCGCAGGATGCCGTCGGCGATGTGTTCGGGCTTCAGGAAAAGCTGCTTGGGGGCTTCGCGCTGGGAGGCATCGTCCCAAAAGGCCGTGTCCACCCCGCCGGGGAGGACGGCGGTGACGCGGATGCGATGGGCGGCGGCTTCTTCGGCCAGGCCCTGGGTGAAACCGCGCACGCCCCACTTGGCCGCGCAATAGACCGTCTCGCTGGGGATGCCGCGCAGGCTGGCGGTGGAAATGACGTTGACGATGTGGCCGCTGCGCCCCGGAATCATGGCACGTAGGGCGGCCTGGGAGCCGAGGATGGTGCCCTTCAGGTTCACGTCCAGCATCACGTCGATCTCGCCTTCCGTGTAGTCGGGGATCCAGCGGTGGCGGGCCAGGCCGGCGTTGTTGATCCACACCGTGGGGCTGCCCCAGCGGGCCACCGTTTCCGTCACGATGCGGGCCACGTCATCCCCCCGGCTGATGTCTGCCGTGATGGCCAGCGCCTGGCTTTCAGGCAGGCTGTTCAGCGCCTGGGTCAGCGCCGCAAAGTCCAGGTCCACCAGCGCCACCCTGGCCCCACGGGCGATGAGGGCCTGGGCGGTGGCGAGGCCGATGCCGCGCGCGGCTCCGGTGATGACGCAAATCTGTCCTTGGAGATTCATGCCCGGACCTTGCCCAGACACTGACCTTTGCCAAGCAGCAGCGTTTTCCAAAAGAGATTTCATCAAGGTAGCCCGGAAAGAAAGGTAGCCCGGAAAGAAAGGTAGCCCCAGGCAGACGAGCACCCTTTGGAAGAACCCCCTTTCGTTTGGCCTCTTATCCCGCATCAGTTTGAAGAGTAGCGGAAGGGCAGGCCCATCCAGGTGGCCGCCTGCTGGGCGTAGTGGGCGGGCCAGGTGGAGATGCCCACCGGGCCCAGTGACACATGCGTGTTATCGTGCAGCTCCGCCACCACCGTGCTCCGGGGCGGTGACCCGCCACAGCTCCGGGTGGAGAAACCGCGCACCCGCTCCGCAGGCAGGCTTTTCCCTTGATAGCGGATCTCACCCTGGATGCCGTTGGCGGGATCGCCACGGTCAAAAACCACCATCCAGCGTCCACGCCGCAGCGTCAGCCAGGGGATCCAGGCAAAGAAGCCCGCCACGAACAGCATCAGCCCCCCGAAGGCCTTTTCCCCCAGCGTGTTGGGTGTCTCGGGAAAGAAGATTGACCAGCTCAGGTAACCCGCCGTCCCCACGATCCCAGCCGTGAAAAGCGAGGCGGCGAGGATGGATCCGCTGCTCTCCCGGATGTACAGGCAGCGGCTGTCCGTGGCCACCTGAAATTCCCACTCGGACTTCCAGGTCAGGTGGCTCAGGTCTGGGGCGGGAGTAGGGGGATTGTCTGCCATCACGATCTCCCGGAAACCGGGCCTCCGTTGCATCATCGTTGGTTATTCATGATTCCGCACACCCGTGCAGAGACAGCACCCCATATGCCATGGAAGGAAAGCTTTTGGCAAGACCGAAGCGTGGGACTTGCGGGAAGTCAGTCGCCTACGCACCTAACAATCCCGCTCACACCTTCAACCGTAGGGCGGGTGTGTTCTGCGCAAACGAGACCGAATCCACCTCCGACCCAACCGCAGAATTACCCGCCTGGTTTGGGAGCCTCGCCTATCTCCAGGCCCGTCCATCTTCTTTGACTCTGAAAACATTAGCGCCCCATCATAGAGTCCCAGACAACCTTTCGACACCGCCTTGGATTCCTCCACCTCCACCGAAAGGCGGGTAATCCGGCGGTTACCTTCATGACCACTCGCGCCTTCTTTTCGCCGGACACACCCGCCCTACGATTGTCCTGTTCAAATCACGTTCGGCTTGCCGCAGGCAGGACTTGATCCAAATATCCGCGCATGACTTGGCGAATCCCCGCGCACATCCCCTTGCCGGAGGACTTCCAGGGCTTTGACCCGCGCAGCCACACGCCTCAAGTTGAATTCCACAACTATGAGCGCCATTTGCCTCACTGGCGACTGCCGGGGGCTTGCTACCTCACCACCTTCCGTCTCAATGACTCCCTTCCTGCGGACACCCTTCAGGAAATGCAAGACCAACTGAAGATGTGGAAACAAAGACTGCTGGAGGCAGCCGCAAAGCATGAAGGCCGATTACCCGCCGAGGAGCACTCGGCCTGGATCGAGTTTCAACGAGGGCACCTGCTCAAGCTCGAATCACTGCTCGATGAAGGTCACGGCGAATGCCTGCTTCGGAATGAAGGTCATCGCCAACTTGTCGAGGACACTTTGCATCACTTCGAAGGTCGGCGTTGTGAGATGCTGGCCTTCGTCATCATGCCCAATCATGTGCATGCCCTGTGCCGACCATTGGCGGGACAGGATGTGGAAAAACTCACGGGCTCCTGGAAACGTCATTCGAGTGAGTCGCTCAATCGCATGACCCGACGGCGTGGCCGGGTCTGGCAGCAGGAAACCTTTGATCGGATCATCCGGGACGCCGACCACTTCCGCCAGGCGATACGTTACATCGCCAAGAACCCAGTCCAAGCCAAGCTCCAACCTGAAGACGCCACCGTGTGGTTCAACGAGGCCATCCTGAAGGCCAATGGCTGGACCTCAGGCCCGTAGGGCGGGTGTGTTCTGCGCAAACGAGACCGAATCTACCCCCGAACCAACCGCAGAATTACCCGCCTGGTTTGGGACGCCTCGCCCATCTCCAGGCCCGTCCATCTTCTTTGACTCTGAAAACATTAGCGACCCATCCTGGAACCCAGTCAATCCTTCGTGCCGAGCTGGACTCCTCCACCTCCACCGAAAGGCGGGTAATCCGGCGGCCACTTTTACAAGCCCTCGTGCCGTCTCTCCGCCGGACACACCCGCCCTACGATTGAAGGCATGAGAGGGATTGTAGGGCGGGTGTGTTCTGCGCAAACGAGACCGAATACACCTCCGACCTAACCGCAGAATTACCCGCCTGGTTTGGGACGCCTCGCCCATCTCCAATGCCCGACCACCTCCCTAGACTCCCCAAATCCGAGCGCCCTCCTAGAACCGCCGTCAGCCCTTCGACACCGCCTTGGACTCCTCCACCTCCATCGAAAGGCGGGTAATCCGGCGGCCACTTTTACAAGCCCTCGTGCCGTCTCTCCGCCGGACACACCCGCCCTACGACTGGCCAGCATCTTCGTTGCCCGCCCTTCTCGTTTCCATTCCGCCACCCCTACCCGCGCGGAATGGAAACGAGAAGGAAATGAGGGCCTGAACGCCTCGGTGAAAGGGCAGCCGCCGCCTCTCGTTGTTGCTTGCGTTTCCACGGGGGGTGCAAGCAACAACGAGACGAGGAAAGCCAAAGGGACCATCCTCACTCCCACGCAGGTCTGTGACCCATCCATGCACCATCCCTTCAGGGACTGCGCGAGCTGCCTCAATTCCCCGATTCCATTTCGTTTTCCTGACCCGTGAAAAATGGAATCGAGAAAACGAGGTGCCTCTACCTCCCTCACTTCCGCTTCCAGGCCCGCCCACGCCGACAGGTCCCGCCCAGGCCCCTCCTCCTCACGCGCAGGTCTGTGCCCATCCATGCACCCTTCGTTCAGGCACGGAGCTGCCCCAATTCCCCGATTCCATTTCGTTTTCCTAGACCCATGCAAAATGGAATCGAGAAAGCCAGAGGGTCTCCACCAGGGCCGGAGGCGAGCTGGGCGGCAGTTTCATGGAGGCCCTGAACTTCACCACGGCTCACCCATTCATTTTCCGTTCCACCGCCCGCAAACCCGTGCTGGCACTCCATGTCGCCACCGGAGCCGTCAGCGGCAGCATCCACGCTCCCTCGGTCCCGCCCATCAAAAAGCGCCTCCTCAAAGGCGGCCTCGATCACGCCGAGGCCATCACCTGCCTGAGTGGCTACGTCATCGGCAGCAGCCGCCCCCCTTACAAGTCGTCGCCCCCTGGGACCACGCCCGTGCTGGAGCCAGCGTGGCCCCAAAAAGGGCGTGTGGCCACTCCTGCCCGCATCCAGGCCAGGAAGCTGAGGCTCATCATTCTTCAAGCCTTGCCCTGGAGGGGCGGGGCGCAGGCGGATTTGCTTGGGCACTCGCCCAGGCAGCTTCAGGTTCACCCCCTGCGATCCAGGGGCGGACAATGCCCCTCCCCTCCAGGTCTTCCACCCAGTCTTCAAAAGCCAGCCCCTCATGCCCCTTCCGGCCCACCTGTCACCTCTCCCCGCCTGACGACACCTCGCGGCAGGTGCACAGCACCATCAGTGCTTATGGATATTTATCATCATAAACCATCGCCCATGAGATGCCAGCGAAATGCTCCACCCACCCCCTCATTTTCTCGATTCCATTTTGCATGGGTCTAGGAAAACAAAATGGAATCGGGGAATTGAGGTCGCCCGCGCAAGAAGGTAGCCCGCTCAGTCCCTTGAGCGGATGGCCGTGCCGAAAGGTGGCAGACCTGCGCCTGGGTGAAGAGCACGCACCGGGTGCCATCGGCACAGTGAGCCAGGAAAAGGTGAATACCAAGGGGCTTCGAGGCTGCCCACTGCTCAAGGGACTGAGCGGGCTACCTTTCGAGGGCTTTCCTCATCTCGTTGTTGCTTGCACCCCCCATGGAAACGCAAGCAACAACGAGATGACTCCTTTCCCCTGGGGCTGAATCCTGACCACGGAAGTCCGATCGCCCCTGTCGTTTCTCGTTTCCATTTTTCACGGGTCAGGAAAACGAAATGGAAACGCGAAACGAACGGGCGGGAATGCGGCCCGGTCACATCCGCGAAAGAAGCCCTCCCGTGCTCGTTGTTGCTTGCTCCCCCTATGGAAACGCAAGCAACAACGAGCCTAGGCGGCTGCCCTTTCCCTGAGGCTGAACTCAGATCTTGAATCCCAAAGGTGTGAAAAACATCAAAAGGAGATACACGAAAGCGAGAACGACGATGATGTATCCGAGGGTTTTCATGGGATGGTCTCATTCAGGGTTTCGGACTTTGCACCGCAATGACTTGATCATTGTCTTCAAAGAGGATCACGCGTACGCCTGCAAACTCCACCTGCTTGGTTTGTGTGGCCACGCTCTCTGACTCAATCGGAAAACGCCGAGTAAAATTATAGACGTCCTTGCCCTCGCGCTGCCCCACGAATTTCCAGGTGATCTCAGAGACCTTGCCCACGATTCCGCAGGTCAACTTACCGCTCGTTCCCAAACCCATTCGGCAGTGACCGCTGGAACCAGGCTTGCCATTGTGGCAAATGACATGGGCGAGGCGCGGTGTCACGTTGACGTCCGCCGCAAGCCCAAGATGAGGCGCGGTAACAAGCAGCCATGCAAGGAGGTACAGTTGGGCGGGCATATCTTCGGGTTATTCTTGCTCACAGGGTAGTGATCCAGGCAGGCGAGGACAAGCCTGACGATCTCGCGCGGTTCAAGCTGCCTGCGGGGGTCAATGAACGTCTGTCGGAGCTTTTGGACAAGCAGGACACCGCCACAGGACTCACCGAACCTGAGAGGCGCGAGGCTGCATGAAGCTGAGTTTCCATCTCGTTTAATTTACCTCGAATCTTGGGTCCAAAGGTTAGACCTCAGGCCCGTAGGGCGGGTGTGTTCTGCGCAAACGACATCGAATCCACCCCCGGCCCAACCGCAGAATTACCCGCCTGGTTTTGGAGCCCCCGCACATCTCCAATACTCGGCCACCTCCTCGAACTCCGCAAACTTCAACGCCCCATCCTGGAGTCCCAAGTCAGCCCTTCGACACCACCTTGGACTCTTCAGCTCCACCGAAAGGCGGGTAATCCGGCAATCACCTTCATGAGCATTCGTACTCGCCTTCCGCCGGACACACCCGCCCTACGACTGGCCGGCATCTTCGTTGCCAGCGATTCCCGTTTCCATTCCGCGCGGGTAGAGGCGGCGGAATGGAAACGAGGCACCAGCCGAGGGGCCATACGTTAAGCGGCCTCTTCTTCTGAGTTAGGTTCTGGAAGCGGACTTTCATGGCTGCCAGGAGGCGCAATAATGTCAGGACCGCTTGCCGATTTCTTGGCGACCGCCCGCAGAGCCTTGCTGGCTGCCTTGGCGATTTTCTTGCGGGCCTCATCCGCTTTCTCTCCCTCCATCACCTCGCGCTTGATGACCTCCGTGGCGAGCACGTTGCGGATTTGTTCCGTCTCGATCTTCACGTCTGGAGACACCCGGCGCAGCTCACGCCGAATCACATCAAGCACAGCAGGGGTCAAAATCATGGCTCCCAAAAAGAAGCGGCTGAGTGCCTGTTTCTGCGTGTGAAACTCACCGAGGACGGACCTCTGCCAGCCTTCTTTGCACCAGAGATAGAGCAACTCCATGTCGGAGGTTGATCGTGCGCTCAGAGCGCAGAAATCAATGTCAATGACCAGCTCATGCGCAATCGGCTTGGCAAAGACGATGTGGTACACCCGCCAGGTGATTCCATTGGTGAGCAAGACCCAGTCCACGCCTTGATTCGCGGCATAGTCCACCGCCTGCTTCACATGGGCATCCTTGAGATCAATGCCAATGGCTTTGACCTCAATCAAGGTCTGCAGCGCACCATCCAGCTTGATGGCGAGATCGCAGTAGGTACCCCGGATGGCATACTCGGAAGTGATTTCCGAATACTTCTCGTAGCCGAAAATATCCGCCAGCATGTCCGTGATGATCGTGACGGTATCCGATTCCCCCACATCCCTTGCCTTCGCCGAGGCCAGAATGGGTTGGAACCGCTTCAATCCAGCGACAATGCGCTCCGCTGCTTTTTTGGGTATGGTTGCCATGTTTCACAGGGCAATACTGCTTTCTGTTAGTCCTGTTTCGGAATAAATGCAGGAATTCTTCGACCCGTCAAAAGACCGGATATCGCCGCCATGATCACCCAACCCCTTTTCACCCAAGCGAGTCTTTCCACTTATATTGAAAGACACGGTCGGCCCCAGGCATTCAGGAACTTGCATCAGGCGTAACAAACGAGGAACATCCACCCATGTCCCAGTTGATTCACCTTGATCTCGAACTGCCTGAGGATCTCGCGCGGTTCAAGCTGCCTGTGGGGGTCAATGAACGTCTGTCGGAGCTTTTGGACAAGCAGGACACCACCACAGGACTCACCGAACCTGAGAGGCGCGAGGCCGAAGGGCTCGTCGATCTTGCGGAAACACTGACTTACCTCGGCCTCAAAGCCAAGGCCGCCACCTCTGGCATTAATTAGCCATTATAGCCTACCGAGCCAGTAATCCGGCCTGCGGCGCTCGTGCATGACCGCGTAGATAATGAGGCTATCCGACCCAGGCAAATAGTAGATGCGAAACGGAAACCGTTTCAGCCGATAAACCCGGACACCGTCTCCGACCGGCTGATAGCGTTCAGGGTCGGCGCAAATCTTTTGGATGGAGTCCTCCACTTCGGTAATGAAGCGTTCGGCGACCTGCAGGCTGCGGTCTCGATACCATTCCGCCGCTTCCTGATACTCCAGCAGCGCGGCCTCATTGAAACCCCAGCTCATGAGTCGCCGAGAACGACCCTACGTACTTGCTTCAGGGCTTCCGGGCCAGACACGCAAGCCGTTCGACCCGCACGATCCTCAGCAATCCGCCGCCGAACTTCCTCAAGCTGGGCTTTTTCCACCGCGGCATCGCTGGGCACACTGGCCACAAGACGCTCTGCCGCTTCCAAGCGGTCTTCCAGAGGCCACGTCATGGCCTCGGTCAGCAAAGAATCCATGTTGAGTGTGGAGGGCATGAAAGTAGCAACAGTTTGAGTGGCCTGACTCTTCTCTACAAGATGCCCCGGGAGGCTGATTTTGCAACGACTTGTTTGCAAGGCGATCATCGGTCAAAATGTTGGGAACCCCGAAAGAAATCAGAGACCGCGCTCTGGCTCCTGGGATAAATCCTTCGGAAGACATTGAAGATCAACATTCACCCATTTGACTTCTACAATTAGCCTAGCGTCTTATGTTTTAGGACCTCATTTTCCATACGGTCACGTGAATGTACCTTATCCTTTAAAATCAAACTTTCCGCAGATATCTCTAAAAAAGCTTTCATCTTGGCAATGAATATCAAGCGCATCATAGGCGTGAGTAACTACGGAAATAACCTCGATTAATTTCGGCATTACAATTCTTGAAGCGGATTTGAAGTCAATAGAGGTAACACAAAGATCTCCATTTTGAGGACTGCAAGCAAGATCATCTTCAAAGGCTATCGGCAGATCAAAGTTACATGCATGATAACCATTAAATTTGTGCTTGCAGCAGCTATTAATAAAATGAGATAGCTGATGAATCGAAATCCCGCCAACTTTTGAAAGTTTTTCGCGCGCTAGTTGCTTCGGTATGTTGGGCTCAATCATCCTTACAGCAACCAAATCATCTAGGACTTCACTGACCACTAACAGCAGGCGGACGTAATGACGAAAAAGAACTTTGATTTTCTTCTCATTTTTGAATTGGATTTTGTCGTAATTTTTGAGAACAAGTATATCCGTGATACTACAGGCCCAAGCCGCCGAACTACAAAAGAAACTAACGTGATTAAAACCGCAATCATCAATAGCGCGGTTCTGCCATTTGCATTCCCATGAACCTTCAATATCACTGGGCTTTCGTGCGTTACGTCCAGTCCTTCGAGTCCATGTTTCCAAACTCGCCTCACGAACAACCTTAAATTGGGCAATAGAATTTTTCTCCATAGAACAAAATCTGCATAAGACTAAATTGGTAAATTAATCATATTACACCTACACATTCTCATCATCGCAAATATTATACTTATTCTTCTTTCGGAAATAGGGCCCAATGATCTTTTGGCAGCCAGCCAGCACGACTTTTTCTTGGAATTATTGTAATAAAGTGACGATGTTGCCCAAATCGCTCACTTAATAGTCTTGATAGATTCTTAGCCGAGACAGAACCAATAATAAAAATACTACTCGGGATAGAATAAAACCAACTGTCTATGCCATCAACGCCATCTAGATAATCGACAACCTCTTGCTGGTTGAATTCACTGGAGTTGAATATGTAAAGGTAAGCGTTTTTCATTGCTCCCCACCCTCCGGTGCATTCGACGAACTGAGATAAAGCGGTTCATTACTGAATTCTAAATTAATTGGGTCAATAATTACTTTTCCCCCCCTTAGATGCGACAATATCTAACTTTGCTAGCTCAAACTGAAGTTTTTCAGATTGTACTAATCGCGGATCTATTCTTACCAGAGTTCGATATTCCCAAAGAGAAAATAAGACGATAAATGCCCCTAGCCCAAAAAAAACAAAGTTCATTGGGGCAGCAAGAAACGCACTCACCAGCAAACAGGGGACTGTAACTAAAGCATTGATCCATAACAACGGAGATAATGCACTGCCAGTCTGTTTGCTTTTCAGGGCCTTCTCTAAATACCCAGTAATCATTTCTAGCGGCGGCATAAGATTGATTACTGGGTATTAGCCAAATATTTATCCAACCATCACTGACAAGCCTCGCAAGTCCCGCCGTTCCGCATGGCTTCGATGGAGCAGGCCTGGATCTGCTCTTCCGTATAAGCGGCGGCTTTGGTGGGGTCTTGGCCGACGATGCCGCGCATTTCCTTCTTCACTTCGACATCGGCTTTTTCGATGTTGGAGGCGGAGCGGGTGCGGAGGTAGTAGGTGGTCTTGAGGCCTTTTTTCCAGGCTCCGCGATACATGTGGGAGAGGGTGCGCATGTCGCTCTCTCCGCAGAAGAGGTTCACGGACTGGGACTGATCAATCCACTTCTGACGGCGGGCGGCGGCATCGATGAGCCAGCTCCAGTCAATGCTGAAGGCGGTGGCGTAGCGGCGCTTGAGGTCCACGGGGATTTCCTCGATGCCTTCGATTTCGCCGTCCATGTACTTGAGCTTGTTCTGCACCTCGGGGGTCCACAGGCCGCGCTTTTTGAGGTCGCGGATGAGGTAGGGGTTCAGCAGCATGAAGTCGCCGGAGAGGTTGGACTTCACGAGCATGTTGCTCATGAGGGGCTCGATGCACGGGCTGGAGCCCATGATGTTGGAAATCGTCGCAGTCGGGGCGATGGCGAGGACGTTGCTGTTGCGCATGCCGTGCTTGGCGATCTTGGCGCGCAGGGCGCTCCAGTCCATCTTGCCGCCACGGGGGACGTCGATCTCCATGCCGCGCTCCTGGGCGAGGAGGTCCACGGTATCCTGCGGGAGGAGGCCGCGATCCCACTTGCTGCCTTTGTAGCTGGAGTAGGTGCCTTTTTCGGCGGCCACGTCGCTGCTGGCCTCATAGGCGTAGTAGGCGACGGCCTCCATGAATTCGTCGTTGAACTCGACGGCTTCCTTGGACGCAAAGGGGATGCCTTTGCGGTAGAGGGCGTACTGCAGGCCCATGACGCCGAGCCCGATGGGGCGGTGACGCTCATTGGAGGTCTTGGCGGCGACGGTGGGGTAGAAGTTGATGTCGATGACGTTGTCCAGCATGCGCACCGCGGTGCGGATGGTTTCGCGCAGCTTGGTGTGGTCGATGTTGCCGGCGTCGTCGAGATGGTTGTCGATGAGGACGGAGCCGAGGTTGCACACGGCGGTTTCATCCGCGCTGGTATTCAGGGTGATCTCGGTGCAGAGGTTGCTGCTGTGGATGACGCCGACGTGGTCCTGCGGGCTGCGGACGTTGCAGGGGTCCTTGAAGGTGATCCAGGGGTGGCCGGTTTCGAAGATGGACTTGAGCATCTTCTTCCACAGGTCCAGGGCCTCGACCTCGCGGCCGAAGATCTTACCAGCCTTGGCCATGACCTCGTACTCGGCGTAGCGTTTTTCAAAGGCGCTGCCGTAGAGCTCATGCAGGTCCGAGACTTCATTGGCGCGGAAGAGCGTCCAGGTGCCACGGGTCTCCATGCGTTTCATGAAGAGGTCGGGGATCCAGTTGGCGGTGTTCAGGTCATGCGTGCGGCGGCGTTCGTCGCCGGTGTTCACGCGGAGCTGGAGGAAGTCCTCGATGTCGTTATGCCACACTTCCAGGTAGGCGCAGCCGGAGCCACGGCGCTTGCCGCCCTGGTTCACGGCGATGAGCTGGTCATTGTGCAGCTTCAGGAAGGGGATGACGCCCTGGCTTTCGCCATTGGTGCCCTTGATGTAGCCGCCGGTGCCGCGCACGCTCGTCCAGGAGCCGCCGAGACCGCCCGCCCATTTGGAAAGGAAGGCATTCTCCGCGATGCCACGGATCATGATGGACTCGATGCTGTCGTCCACCTTGTAGAGGTAGCAGGAGCTGAGCTGGCTGTGCAGGGTGCCGCTGTTGAAAAGGGTGGGCGTGCTGGAGCAGAAGCGGCGGCCTTTGTACAGCTTGTAGAGGGCGATGATCTTGTCCTCGGGGTTCTCCTTTTCCTGAATGCAGAGGCCCATGGCCACGCGCATCCAGAAGAGCTGGGGAGCCTCCAGGCGCTTGCTCGGCTTGATCTTCTTATCAATGATCAGGTAGCGGTCATAGAGGGTCTGGATGCCGAGGAAGTCGAAGTCCATGTCGGCCGTCGGCTCGAGGGCTTCGGCCAGTTTGTCGAGGTCGAACTCCAGCAGGCGTGGGCTGATGCGGTCGATCTCCACGCCACGGGCCAGATTGCGGCGGAAGGCGCGGCGATGGAAGTCGCGGAGGGCCTCGATGCCGTCTTTGACGATGTCCCAGCCGAGCACTTCTTCATAGATGTAGCTGAGGCGGATGCGGGCGGCGAAGCGGGCAAAATCGGCATCCTTTTGCATCAATGTCCGGGCATTGAGGATGATGGTCTGCTGAAGGTGCTCGATGGTGATGTCGGAATTCAGGGAGCGGCGGAGCTCCATTTCGATCTCATTGCGGGTGAGGCAGAGATCCAGGCCGAGCATGGCAAAATCAATGCGCTTCTTGAGGTCCTGGCCGTCCCAGAAAAACGTCTCCGTGGGGCTGGTGCGAACGACGATGAGGGCCTGCTGGTCGTGGTCGGCCTGGCTGAGGCTTTCGGCGATCTCTTCGTCCGTCTCGCGCATCTTGGAGCGCAGGGCGCGATACTGGATGTAGGCGCGGGCCACCTTGAAGAAGCCCTGCTTCATCAGCTCTTCCTCGACGATGTTCTGCACGTCTTCGATATGCATGAACTGCTTGCCCTCTTCCGCGACGAAACGGCTGGCGGCCTCGGCCACCTGGACGGCGGGGGAGGAATCCATCTCCATGGAGAGGAAGGCTTTGCGCACGGCGATCTCGATCTTGTTATGGTTCCAAGGGACGAGCTGGCCGCTGCGGCGGATGACTTTGGTGCTCACGATCAGCGGCTGGGGCAGGGTGTTGTCGGCAAGGCTGTCGTACTCCGTACGTTTGCGGCGCTCTGCCAGACTGCGGGCCACGTCATGGGCATTGTGCCGGACGAGGGCGCGCTCGATGCAATGGTAAATGTCCCGGCCGCTCAGGGTGGCGAGGCTGTCGGCGCCTTCGACGAGCTGGGCGGTGCGCTGCTGCAGTTCATCGGCGACGGCGCGGGAGATGGTCTGCACGAGGAGCTGGTTCTTCTCATTGTAGATGTCGCTCTCCTTCTGGCGGGCCATGAAAAGGTCCGCCAGGGCGCTGCCCACGGTGTCGGCGATCTCGCCCATGTCGAAGTCACGCTCGTTTCCGCCGACCTGCACCTTGATGGCGGAGGCTGCGGTGGAATCGGCGATACCGGCGGTCCACGCGCTCCATTCGAAGCGCGGCTTTTGGTCTTTGGGGGTGTGGGCGACCCTTTTGAGTTCCTTGTCTTCGTGGAGCAGGTTCTTGATCATGGCAGGAGCGGGAGATGAGGTTGACTAGGAGCAGCGAGACGTTTTGGAGGATAAGAAATCCGCGCCGGAGGGCTCCAGCGAAAACGTCTGTTCCTTCGGGAGAGGATGAAAAGATTACAGGTCGTCGTCGTCGCAGACGGCGAGGGCGGAGGACTTCTGGTAGTCCGTGACTTTGCCTTCGAAGAAGTTCTGCTCCTTGCGCACGTCCATCATTTCCGCCAGCCAGGGCAGCGGATTGGTGACGCCCGGGTTCAGGGCAGGCAGGCCGCAGCCAGCCAGGCGGCGGTCGGCGATGAAGTCGGTGTAAAGCTCGAACTCGGTGGCGCTGAGGCCGACGGCATTCACAGGCAGGCAGTCGCGGATGAATTCCTTTTCCAGGGCCACGGCCTCGCGCATGGTCTCCACCAGGTCCTGGCGGAACTCGGCGGTCCAGATGTCCGGGTTTTCCTCGATGAGGTCCATGAACAGGTTGCGGAAGACTTCGATGTGGTTGGACTCATCGCGCAGCGTGTAGCGGAACATCTGGCCGATGCCGGGGAACTTGTTCTGGCGGTAGAGGCTGAGGATCATGCCGAAGAGGCCGTAGAACTGGGTGCCTTCCATGCACTGGCCGAAGACGAAGATGTTTTTCGCCAGGAGCTGCTTGTTCTCCAGCTTGGTGAGGTCCAGGTCGCGGCGCAGGTTGTTGGAATGCTTCGTCACGAACTCGTTTTTCTTCACGATCGTGGGGATCTGCTCGAACATGGCCTCGCACTCATGCGGGTTGATGCCCAGGCTGGAAATCATGTACAGGAGGGAATCCGCGTGGATGTTTTCCTCATGCGCGTGGCGACCGAGGACGAGCTTCAGCTCCGGGGCGGTGACGAGTTCGCGCACGACGTGCTGCACATTGTCCCCGACGATGCCCTCAGCGGCGCTGAAATAGCCGATGCCCATCATGATGATCCAGCGCTCGTTTTCCGAGACGTCGTGGGAGCGCCACTGCTCCACATCTTTCTGCATCTGGATGTCTTCCGGCTCCCAGTGGTTGGCCTTCATGATGCGATAAAGATCATAGGCCCACTGATATTTCAGGGGCAGAAGATTGAAGGTCATCGTCTGCCGTCCATTGATCACTTTCTTGGCGGCGAAGGCCTCTTCAGCCTTGTCCTGGTCCAGGTGAAACTCACGATTGCCAATTTTGTAGATTTTATCCATGAGGTGTCAGAATCGGGTTGAAATGAGCGGAACGGTTGAATTTAGAGGGATCCAGAGATTAATCGGCTAACGAACTAACTACCAGATGTTGCGCGGGCCGGGGGTGATTATGCACTACATCTTGTGGCCAGCCAGAAAATTTTGCCATCCAATGGGTTGGATAATGTTTCACAGCGCAGCGCCAAGCGTTCCACATCCATTAAATTTTTTGGGCGTTAAAATCGTGAATGAGATGCCCATTTATGAGAATCTTCGCAAAAAGTAGAGAACCCCTTCAAAGCCAACGCATTGTGAATAACTCGCTTTCAAGATCGTCACCCAAGGTCTTTTTGAAACGTTTTCGACCCCTCCCGGCAAGACTCTGAGAGCACCTTAAAAAGCTCCCCGCCAGAACGCGCTTGCCAAAAGGCGCACATCCCTCATATTCGCGCCCCCTTATGGTCGACATTTTGATTGGCACCCTTACCGTGGTGGAGGTACTCGTTTGCCTCCTCCTCATTCTCATCGTCCTCATGCAGCGTCCGAAACAGGAAGGCCTGGGCGCTTCCTTCGGTGACGGCATGATGTCCCAAATCGCTGGCGCACAGACGACCAACGTCCTGCAAAAGTTCACGGTGTACCTCGCCGTGGCCCTCTTTGTCCTGACGCTGAGCCTGGCCCTGCTGGTCACCCGCAAGCAGTCCCTGAAGGCCAATGCCCGCATCTTTGATGCCCCGCCACCCGCCGCCGCCCCAGCTGTCGTGACCCCCGCTGAAGCTCCGAAAGTGGAAGTGACCCCAGCCGCCCCGGCCGCTGCAACGACTCCCGCACCTGCCACCACCCCAGCCGCAGCGCCAAAACCAGCCACGGAAGCCCCCAAGGCCCCTGAACCTGCCAAGCCTGCCGCAGAGCCTGCCAAACCGATCATGAAAGAGCCTGGTGAAGCCGCGGCCCCGGCTGCCCCCGCACCAGCTGCTGCCACCACCCCGGCGGTGGAGGCCCCCAAGCCTGCCGCCCCGGCCCCCGCTGCTCCCGTTCCAGCAGCCCCGGCTGCTCCAGCGCCTGCCGTTCCGGCGGCCCCCAACCCTTAATCCCAGCTCGTCATTCCCGAGCACAATCTGGTCTTTGACCGCCCCATGAAAAACGGCGGCTCAGCATTTAACTCCAGCCCATCACGCCGTGTCTCATGGTGTGCTGGGCTGTTTGTTTTCCTGGGCTTGCTCCTGTTTTCCGGCCTGCTCCAGGCCGATGCCGTGGTGCGCTGCCAGCTCGCCGACGGCTTTGACTTCCCCGTGGGCAAGCCCAACGGCGACAACTACTACAAATCCCGCGGCTACTGGCCCAATGGCCACCTGGGCGAGGACTGGAACGGCAAAGGCGGCGGCGACAGCGACCTCGGCGCGCCCATTTATGCCTCCGGTCGCGGTGTGGTCATCATCTCTGAAAATGTCGGTGTCGGCTGGGGCAACTGCATCATCATCCGCCACCCCTACCGGGACGAAACGGGCAAAATTGCCATGGTGGACAGCCTCTCCGCCCACCTCCAGCAGCGGCTGGTGAAAGTGGGACAGACCGTGGAAAAGGGCCAGCTGGTGGGCACCATGGGCGGCAACAACG
The DNA here is from genome assembly GCA_040386955.1 of Verrucomicrobiota bacterium. Lineage (GTDB taxonomy): Bacteria > Verrucomicrobiota > Verrucomicrobiia > Verrucomicrobiales > Verrucomicrobiaceae > Prosthecobacter. Next base: position 97,998 of record JAZKER010000002.1, on the reverse strand, counting down.
GCATGTACCTCGTGCATCTGCACTTCGAAATGCGGAAGAACCTGCGCATCGGCATGAACCGCAGCCAGTTTGCCCGCGACAACACCAATTACTACAGCCCCACGGACTTCATCAACAAGCACCGGGTGCTGCCAACCAGCTTTCAAAAGTACCCCGTGCCGATGGGCCTCTTCGCCCCCTATGGCCGCTCCCTGGCCGATGCCCGCAGCGATGGGGAAGACACCGTGAAGGTGCCCACGCTGCCTACTCTGCCCACCACACGCCCCAATCTGCCGGAATCCGGCCCCTCTGCCGATGACGAGGACTTCTGGTCCAAACTGCGCACCCGCCTGAAGCAGGGCAAAATGACCGAAGGCGTAGACACCCCGCAGTAATCCCGGCGGCCGGCTTATTAAAAAGCCACTTTTGCCCAGACGCCCTGCTTTTCTTCCCGGGCCTTGCGGGAGAGGGCCATCAGCTCCGCCAGATAAGTGGGCAGATCCCGCGAATCTCCTGGCAGCTCCGTATCCACCCCGTCCAGCCGGGCATAACCTTTGCGCAGCAGCAGATCAATCAGGTACACGGGCTGGCCGTCCTCCCGCAGGAAGCGGATCAGCGCGTAGTAACGCAGGGTGTTGGGCACGCGTTCCCAGCGGGTGATGACCTCAAAGGGCCGCGTTTTCAGCAGTTCCGCCACATAGGCTGCGGCCTCCATCCCGGTGGAGATGATGACCTTTTCATTCGTCCGGCCAAAATAACGGGCCTGCTCCGCCACCCGTTGCGGATGGTTCATGCTGGCCTCCAGCGCATCCACAAAATACAGGACAAAGATGTGCTCGTCATTGCCGATGCGGATGCGCAGCGTGTCCGCCTCATTGGCGCGGCTTTCCACCAAAACGGCCCGGGGAAAGACCAGAAATTTGTCCGCCACGCCCTTGGCTCCGCCGCCTTCATCGGGCAGGGTTTCGCCAGGCATGCCTGCCACCTTCACCGGCACAGCAGGCGGCGGCGGTGGCCGGCTTTCCTTCAGCAGGATGCCCCCCAGCACGACCATCAGCACCAGCACCGCAGTGATGGCGAGATTGAGCAGCGTGTCGCGGAGTGGCATCGGCAGCCGTCATTGTCTGTGCGAACCGGCCACTTGCCAAGCGCTTAGACGGCTTTCCCCGGCCAGGAGGACCAAAAAACCGCCTCAGACCGCCTTGCGGATCCAGCGGGTGCCCAGGGCCACGCTCCACTGGTACTTGCGGGCGTGCTCGCGGATGAGGAAAGGCAGGTCCTTTTCCTCTGCGAGATCGAAATGGGCAGAAAGCTCCTGCTTCAGCCAATCGCGGGTGGAACCTGTGGGCCAGTGCCCCCGGGGTGTGAACTCCTCCAGCCAGGTGCAGGGGGTGGTGAGCAAAAGCTGGCCGCCCGGTTTCACCAGTTCGGGCAGGCGGGCGATGAGCAGCGCGGGATCAGTGAGGCGGCAGAGCAGATTGGCCGCATGGACGAGGTCGAAGCTGCCCAGGTCTGCCCGCAGGTGCATGGCATCGCCCTGCTCAAAATGGACACGGTCGCGCGGGCAATCCGCCGGCACCTGGGCCACCAGGGCGGTGGTGGCGGCGGCCTCATCCACCCGCTGGTAGGGCAGGTCCTGTCGGATCAGCTGGGCCGCGGCTTCCACAAAGCTGTGGCTGTAGTCCATGCCCAGGACGGAAGCGGCGTGTTTGGCCAGCTCAAACGAAGAACGGCCCACCGCACAGCCCAGATCCAAGGCCGTCTCCACCGGCCGGGAAAAATCCGCCAGCTCCGTCACCGTGCGTACGGCAAAGCCCAGCGCTGACTGCGGCCCGTCCGCCCAGGGCAGCACCTCCTGCGCGGCCCCATAGTGAAAGAGCAGGTATTCATCGAGCAGGCGGCGGGTTTCGTAAATGTTCATGGAGCCTGAGGCTACGCCTGGGCGGCGAAGAGTGGAAACAACAGCTTCAGAAAAGTGGTCAGCCCACGCAAGGCAGCATCATCGCATCCCGCATGCCATGGAGGATCTTCTTGTCCGCCGGGCACACCGTGGCCAGCACCCCGCCCAGGTGCGTCTCCTCCGTGCCCTGCGGCACAAAGTAGTAGGGGCAGAGGCGCACACGCGACTTCATCATCGCCGTCTCCTGCCGTTCATCGTTCCAGGCCGGGTGGTTCACCACCCGGGCGCGCTGGAAACGCTGCATCACAAAGGGATTGGAGGGAAAGCTGGCCAGCGCTTCATCCAGCGCCGCCGCCCACTGCTCCTGCGACAGATCATGACCGATGGACACACTGCGGGAGCCCCAGCCCACCTCGGAAAAACCGCTGATTTTCAGCACCAGTTCCCGCTGTTTGCCTCCGAACTTTTTGGCTTCCTGCCAGGACTGGATGTTCAGCCCCGGATACACCGCAAAGGGCGGCAGAGGCGCAGGATCCACCACCCAGCCCTGGGGGATACATTTGCCCAGCAGCTCATAGTCCGCCTGGCCCAGGGCCTCCCGCCAATAGTCCTGGAGCGGGGGCGACCAAAACAGCACCAGCCACAGTTTTTCCTCCAGGAAAGCCTTGAGGGGTGGGGAGAATTGCAACTCCCCCTCACGCGCCATCTTCAGCATCTCCGTGGCGAGGTCCACATTGTCGAGGTCGAACAATTCGAAGAAACGGTACACGCTGGAGCCTGCCAGCTCGCGCGGTGTCAGGTTCCAGGGATTCATCACACTGCGGGGGAAACCGCCCCCGCGCTCGTTGAGCTTGCCCACCAACCACTCCATCTCCGGCTGGTAATCGCCCGACTCGCGGGAAATGAGGATGTCCTCATTTGGAAATGCGGCGGCAAACCCCTCCACCATGCCTGCACCGCCCCCGAGCACAGGCTGGCCCAGGGCGGCATAGGTTTCATTCAGCCAGCCGGTGAGGCCGATGCCTCCCGGCAGGGAGTCCAGTTCGGAGATGCACACACCATCCTCCGTCAGCACCAGGTCGGGCCGCAGCACGCCGGGCAGATCATTCCGCCACCGGGCCTCCCGACCCAGGGCGATGACATGGGCCGGTTTGCCCTGGTCCATCAGCCGGGCCACCCAGGCGATCTCCGGTTTTTCCAGGCTCTCAAAATACAGCCGGTTGCAGGCACGCTGAAAGGCACGCAACGCCGGCCCCAGTTTCTCGATCAGCGCCACCGTCGCGGCATCCAACGCAAACGCTTCGGGAGAAAGCACCCACTCCTTGTCGCGAAACATGCCCTCCTCTGGAAAACTCTGGCGAATGTGGGCGATGCGATCGGCGGGGGACATGATGTAAGAGGAAACGGCCAAGCCAGGCTCTTGGATGAACTTGCACAATTCTGCGCCAGCGGCTTTCAAAAAACGTGTCCCCATTCTGGCACCGCCCTGGGCCTTGCTCAATGGGAAGCCTCCGCTCAAATGCAGGCCATGCGGGCGGCTTCTACTTCAGCGTCAGCTCTTCCATCAGGCCGCGCAGCTGATCATGCGTGCGGGCCACCATGCTCTGCGTCGGCGGGCCGGTATTTTTGTCATTCCAGACTTTTTCCAGCTCCGTCAGCACCCCGATCACCGGCTGCACCAGGGCAGAACGGCGGGTGGTTTCACCCAGAGTCGCAAAATCCTGCCGCAGGTCCGCCAGCAAGGCGGGGGAGCCAATGCACAGCGGGCGCTTGTCCACATCCGGGATCTCCACCACCAGCTTCGAGACGATCTCCAGGGAGCGCATCCAGGCCCCAATGTCCACCAGCACCGCGAGGTCGTCGTCCATCTGCTCGCGCAGCAGGCGCAGGAGTTCCTGGTGGCCATCCACAATCTCCTGGCGGAGGTCTTTCCACTCATCCATCTCCGCCATCTTGGCCTGGGCCATGAGGCGGGGTTTCATCTTTTCTCCCAGGCCCAGCATGCGGCAGTAGGTGACGATGTCCTGGTTGTTGTTACGAAACTGCTGGGAATCTCCAGCCTCCCAGATGAGGAAAGTTTCCCCGATCAGGCTGCCGAGGGTGAAGGCGGCCTTGTTCCGATCCGCCGTGGGAGAGGGCGGCTGCGGGCGGTACATCGTGCGCCAGCGCGCCTTGGTGTGCTGCCCGGCCATCTCCAAAAAATCCGCCGGCGTCTGATCCTCCGTCCAAAAAATGACCCGGGCCACAAATTCCCCGGCACTGGCGGCGATGGAATTCGGCGGTACTGGCTCCTGACTCCAGACGTGGACCGGGAGCACGACGGCAAGCGCCGTGCTGAGGACAAGCACGTTCGAAAATGGAATCACGGGTAGGAGAATGGTCGGACTTGTTAAGATGCCTGAAAGGAACCGATCGTTCAAAATCCCGTTCTTTTTCCGGCACCAAAATAACTCGACTCCCCTGCTCTTCGCCAGATTTCCCCCTTTGTCCACCCTGCATCCGCGTGTAAACCGGCACCCATCGGCGGAAATGGACGCTGCCAGATTCAGTCCATGCCCTCCGTTTGAGTGCCTGCATCCTCTTCATTCCTCGCATGCCTCCGCGCCCCGCCCATTCCCTTGCCGCCTTGTTTTGGACCCTTCTGCTGCTGGGAGGGCCGCACCCCAGCCAGGCAGCTGAATGGCAGGTGAAACCGGGGAAATCCGCCCAGGACACCCCTTTGACCCAGGCGATCGCCACGGCCCAGGCGGGAGATACCCTGATCCTGGCGCCGGGGGTGTATCATGAACGGGTCCAGATCACCCGGCCCCTCACTCTTCGGGGACAGCCAGGGGCCATTCTGGACGGATCCCAGGTTTTCCAGGGCGAATGGTCGGCTGGCGACAGCGAAAATGTCTGGGTAATCCCCGTCCAAGGGCGCGTTTACGGACTGCTGATCCAGGGGCGCTTTGTGGCGGAACTCCGGCACAGCCGCGCACAAAAGGAGGGGGACTGGCACTGGCAGACCTTGCTGAAAAAAGGACCGCCGCTCAGTGGCTTCGACCAGATTCGTGCCCTCTGGGTGTATCACCCGAAGGAGCAGAAAATCTACGCCCACTTCGAAAAGGATGCCTCACCGAAGGGCCTGGCCCTCTCCGTTGTCACCACACAGGAACCCTTGATTCAGGTTTCAAATGCGAGCGACGTCAGGATCGAGGGACTGGAATTCCGGGGGGCTTCCGTGGCCATTTCATTGGCCCAAGGCGCGCGATCCTGCACCGTCAGCCGCTGCAAGATCACCTCCTATGAAAAGTCCGGCATCGTCCTGACCGACGGGGCCTCCCAATGCGTGATCGAGGACTGCGACATCACGCGTGGGGCCCTGGAAGAATGGACGCCTAACCGTGAGCAGGGACGCGTGAACTATGAAATCTGGCGCATTCACAAGGACGTGGGGAACTATGACCGAGTGGGCATCGCGCTGTCCGGAACAGGCCGGGGCAACCGCATCCTGCGAAACCACCTGCATCGCACGTTTGACGGCATCACCCTGGGCGATTCCAGCACCGAATCTCTCGACATCCCCCTGGCAGATCCCGACCACGGCCGCGACACTGAAATCGCCGACAACCTCATCGAAGACACCCGCGATTCCGGCATCGAGCTGGGCATCGGCTGCATCCAGGTCGATGTCCATCACAACACCCTGCGCCGCACCCATGGCGGCCTGCGTTTCAAGCTGCCGCGCATCGGCCCCGTCTTCGTTCATCACAACCGCCTCCTCGGCGGCGCGCCCTTCAATGTCTGGTTCAGCATGGACAGCTCCCCGGCGGAAGGCTACATCTACCACAACACCTTCCTGGGCGGGGACCCGGCCGTGATGCTGCTTTCGTTCAATGGCAAAAAACGCGACTTTGCCGCCCCGAAATGGCACATCCTGAACAACCTCGTCCTGGGTAAAGACGGCTTCTTCAGCCAGGGCCGCAACACCCCCGCTGCCGACTTCCTCACGGCTAACAACATCTGCGTTCACGACAACCGCCCCTGGCCCAACGATGCCGGCCGGGACAAGGGCAGCCTCTACAATGTGGCCATCGCTCATGATGAAAATGGCAAACCCGCCCCCGGCAGTGCCGCCCGCGATGCCGGACTGGACCTGACCACCTATTGGAACGGCAAACCGCTGCCCGGCTGTGAGCCCGGTTCCTTCAAGGGCAAGGCCCCTGATGCCGGTGCCGATGAGATTGAGTGAAGGCAAGTGCCGGCATAGACCGGTTTCCCGCGAAAAGAAGTCTCCCACCAAACGCAACACAGCCAAACCCGGCAAAAACAAGGCCGGACACTCGCGTGCCCGGCCTCATCGTTTAAGCCTTTCTGTGAGGGTGGGCTTTACTCCACCGTCACGCTCTTCGCGAGGTTGCGCGGCTTGTCCACATCGCAGCCGCGGGCGACGGCGGTGTAGTAGGAGAGCAACTGCAGCGGGATCACCGTGAGCAGCGGGCTGAGGTAGGACGGGCAGTCCGGGACGTAGATCACATCATCGGTCAGGCGCTCCAGCTCGGTGCGGCCTTCGGTGGTGACGCAGACGACGGGACCTTTGCGGGCCAGGACTTCTTCGATGTTGCTGACGTTCTTGTCGAACACGGCATCATCGGGAGCGATGAAGATGGAAGGCATGTCCGGCTTTACCAGGGCGATGACGCCATGCTTCAGCTCCGCACTCGGGTGACCGCTGGCGTAGATGTAGCTGATCTCCTTCATCTTCAGCGCGCCTTCGAGGGCCACCGGATAGTTCGCCTGGCGTCCCATGAACAGCATGCCTTCGGCATTGGCATGCTTTTCAGCGATGGCCTTGATGCGGTCCGTCTGGGTCAGGATGCTCGCAATTTTGTCCGGGATGGCCTCCAGCTCGTCAATCATCTCCATGCCATCGGCACTGGAGAGGTGATGGATGCGGCCAAAGAGCATGCCCAGCAGGGTCATGATCATCACCTGGGAGGTGAAGGTCTTCGTTGCTGCCACGCCGATTTCAGGTCCGGCGTGGATGTAGCAGCCGCCGTCGCTCTCACGGGCGATGGTGCTGCCCACGCTGTTGACGATGCCCAGGCACTTGATGCCCTTGCGCCGCGCTTCCCGCATGGCGGCCAGGGTGTCAATGGTCTCGCCGCTCTGGCTGAGGACAAACTGCAGGGTGTTCTTGTCCGCCGGCACGTTGCGATAGCGGAACTCGCTGGCGATCTCCACTTCCGTGGGGATACGGGCCAGGGTCTCGATGACGTACTCACCCACCATGGCGGCGTGGAAGGCGGTGCCGCAGCCGCTGAGGATGATGCGGTCAATGCCGCGCAGCTCCTGCGGGGTCATGTTCAGACCACCCAGGATGGCCGTGCCGTCATCGCGGGAAAGGCGGCCGCGCATGGCATTGCGGAGGGAATTGGGCTGCTCGAAGATTTCTTTGAGCATGTAGTGGGCATACTCACCTTTTTCAGCGTCATCCGCCGTGAACTCCACCCGGCTGACTTTCACCTGGGCGATGCCGCCATCCATGGAGGTGACGTCATAACGCCCTTCCGTGAGGGTGACCAGGTCGTGGTCATTCAGATACACCACGTCGCGTGTGTGCGCGACGATGGCGGAAACGTCGCTGGCGAGGTAGTGCTCCCCATCGCCCAGGCCGACGACCAAGGGACTGCCCAGGCGGGCACCGACGATCACCCCTGGCACGCTGGCGTGCATGGTGGCGATGCCGTAGGTCCCCTTCACCTTGGCCAGGGCAGACTGCAAAGCGGCACGCAGACGGGCTGCGCCATCCTTTTCATCACTGGCGTCAAAGTAGCGTCCCACCAGGTGGGCCAGCACCTCCGTATCGGTCTGGGATTCAAAAGTATCACCTTGGGCCAGCAATTGATCCCGCAGCGTCTGGTAGTTTTCGATCACCCCGTTATGGACGAGCACAAGCTTGCCGCTTTGGTCGCGATGGGGGTGGGCGTTCTCATCCGTCGGCGCACCGTGGGTGGCCCAGCGGGTGTGGGAGATGCCCGTTTCCCCTGTCGGGGCGAGCTCGGCCACGGCCAGGCGCAGGTTTTCAATCCTGCCTGCACGCTTGATGATGTTCACGCTGTCGCTGCCGTCGAGCAGGGCAATACCTGCCGAGTCATAGCCGCGATATTCCAGCCTGCGCAGCCCATCCAGAAGGATCGGGCTGGCCTGCCGCTTGCCAATGTAGCCTACAATTCCGCACATAGTGTTCGTTTGCCCGCTGTGCAGCGGGGCCTCGACTCTAGCTGCTATAATGCCAGCCCGCCAGTGAAAGGGCTAAACTTTACGGACAGTCCTTCAGGAACCAGGATTTTTCACTTTATATACATAAAAATGTTAAAAAATAACTCTGCCACCTTCGCCAACTAAAGGAGTAACATACCCGTGAAAGGATTATTCTTTATGAAATCACCATTCACTTCTCTTGCTCGGGCTGCCTGCATCACAGGCAGCCTTTTTTTAGGCTTTGCCGCCTCTTTGCAGGCGGCTCCACCGGCCAATGACAACTTCGCCAATGCGGCGGTTCTAGTGCTGGACACGCTCACGGCGGTTAACAATGCCGAGGCCACCATTGAACCTGGTGAAACAGGGCACCGAAAATTTGGAGAAGTCGCGCTCAAGTCGGTATGGTATAGACTGACCCCAGATTTCAATGGCTATGTTGACTTGGACACGGTCGGCAGCGCCAATGACACGGTCTTGGCCGTGTATAAAGGAACCAGTCTGACCAAACTGACCTGCCTGGGGCGGTGCGACGATATCACGGGTTCCACCAAGGCTAAATTGCGCATTGCCGTTGCGAAGGGAGTCAGCTATGCCATCGCGCTGGATACTCTGGGTGCGAGCGGCGTCCAACAGATCATCGCCAAAGCTCTTTTGCGCCATCAGTCGGTGACCTTTGAAGCAGACACACGGTTCACCGGTTCCTTCACTTCACCATACAAGGATGATCATGGCAAGCTCACGCTGATGCTCACGGATAAAGGCAGTGTTAGTGGCAAGGTGTTTGCTGGTAACAAGAGTTACCCGTTCAAGTCCGCCATCAGCACGGACAAGGTCATTCCCATCATCATCACCCGGCCGGAATTGCTGCCCATCTTCCTGACCGTCACCCTTGACACGTTGGCCAACGGCCAGATCAAGATCTCCGCCGCTGTGACCGGAAACATGGGGGACAAGGCCCTCTCTGCCACAACTGCCTACCAGGCCCCCAAGTTCAGCATCCTCACCCCATGCCCCCGCAGCGGCAGTTACAACTACCGCATCTCCACCGTCGCGAATACGGGTCATGGCATCGGCAGACTGAGCATCAGCAACACCGGCATCTGCAAAGGCACCGGCTTTCTAGGAGACGGCACCGCCTTCACCTATTCTGCGCCGATCCTTAATGACGGTGGAGGCGATGTCATCCTGGATCTCGAAGGCAAGGGGCGGATCGTCTATCATCTGCCTTTGTACGCAGGCAAGGGGCAGGTCGGAGGCCGGATTTCACTCTCTTTTGTGGACGAGTCTTCGACCACTCTCAGCGGCAGCAGCTATTGGTTCAGACCTACTTCCGCCGGTCTTTTCATCCCCCTGGGCCTTGAGCAGTATAGTTTGACCCTGGTAGGCAAGAAATACAACCCGCCCTCGGTCCCCGGTACCCGCGTGGACACGGCCTTCAACGCCAATGGGGGATCCACCGACTTCCAGGCGGCGTCCTCAGGTTTGATCACCATCAATCAACTGTTCACCCTGAGCACGGCCAACACCTTCCAGGTGGTCGCCCCAAATCTAAATTTGGTCACCCTCAAGCTGGATGCCAAAACCGGCATCGTCACCGGAAGCGCCAAGTTCACCGACCAGACCAAGGTCTCACCGGTCCGGGCCATTCTCATCCCCACGGGCACGCCCGGCGTCACGCCCGGCTTTTACGGCTACAACCTCAGCCCCGAACGCGGAGGCGCCGTGCTCATCCTGTCCAATCCCTGAGGCTTCCTGATCGCCCGGCTGCCGTCTCGAGCCTGCCCTTGCTCCAGGCGGCACCTGCGTGCAGAGGTCTGGCATGACCTTCGAATTCGCCACCGCCACGCGGATCCTCTTTGGCCGGGGAACGGCTGCGCAACTGCCCGCCCAGACCCTCGCTTTCGGTAAAAAAGTCCTCGTCGTCACCGGTCGCAATCCCGGGCGCCACCTGCCCCTGCTGACGCAACTGGAAGCTGCGGGGCTGAAGGTCACCGTTTTCCCCATCGCCACGGAACCGACCGTGGACGATGCCCGCCGGGGTGCCGCCAGCGCACTGGGCTGCGGCGCGGAGGTCGTCATCGGCCTGGGCGGCGGCAGCGCGGTGGATGCAGGCAAGGCCATCGCGGCCCTGGCCCGCCAGCCGCATGATCTCCTGCATTACCTGGAGGTGGTGGGCAAAGGCCTGCCCCTGGAGGAAAAACCCCTGCCCTACATCGCCGTGCCGACCACCGCCGGTACCGGGGCCGAGGTCACCCGCAATGCCGTCCTCGTCAGTGCGGAGCACGGGGTGAAGGCCAGCCTGCGCCACGCCTCCATGCTGCCCACCTTAGCCCTGGTGGATCCTGAACTGGCCCGCGACTGCCCACCGGCTGTCACGGCCGCCAGCGGCATGGATGCCCTCACCCAGTGCCTGGAGGCCTACGTTTCCTGCAAAGCCCAGCCGCTGACGGATGCTCTTTGTGTGGATGGCATCCGCCGGACGGTCCGCTCCTTGGAAAAAGCCGTGGCCGATGGCCATGATCTGGAAGCCCGTGAAGACATGGCGCTGGCCGCCCTTTACAGCGGCATGGCCTTGGCCAATGCGGGGCTTGGGCCGGTGCATGGTTTCGCCGCGCCCATCGGTGGCAGTTTCAAGGCAGCCCATGGGGCGGTCTGTGCAGCCCTGCTGCCCCCGGTTTGGGCGGCGAACTGGGCGGTGATTCGAAAGGGTGCGCAGCCCGCTGCCCAGGCCCGGTTTGAAACCGTGGCCCACCTGCTGCTGAACGATGAAACGGCCACGCCCGACCAAGCCACCGGCTATCTCCGCGCCCTGGCGCGGCGCCTCGGCATTCCCAGCCTGGGCAGTCATGGCATCACCGAAAACCACCTGGACGACATCGCCACGCAGGCCGCCAAGGCCAGCAGCATGAAGGGCAATCCCGTGCCGCTGACGCACGGCGACCTCCTCACCATTCTTCTCGCCGCCCTGTGAGGGGCCAATGCATGGCTGGGGGCTGACAATTCAGGGTGAAGAAGCCATCTCCTGGGAGCGTTGGTCTAATAAGTATTTTAAAAGCCTATTTGAAAGGCTGTTCTATCCCCTCATGCGCCTCCTGTTGCTCCTCACCTTGCTGCCGCTCCTGGCTGTGGCAGAGGAGGAGTATGAACTGCCCCCCATCAACTACTCTGCCACCCGGCCAAAGGACGTGGTGCAGGATCTCCTGCGCCAGATGCAGGCAGGCAAGGCCCAGGTGAACCGCACGGATGCCTGGACGCTGCTGCGGGATCTGCTGAAGCACTTTCACATCCCCGAGGAATCCCAGGTGCTGGTGTTCTCCAAGACCAGCAAGCAGAACGACCGCATCACCCCGCAGACACCGCGCGTCATTTATTTTGGCGAGGAGGCCTACCTGGGCTACACCCTCGGTGGTTCCATCGAGGTGGCGGCGGTGGATCCTCATCTCGGCCCCATTTTTTACCTGCTGGAACCCGAGGCCGAACCGGAAAAACCCCTGCAATTTCACCGCGACCAAAGCTGCATGAGCTGCCACGGGGGCCCCTTCACGCCCGGGGTGCCGGGGGTCCTGGTGCGCTCCGTTTTTCCCAGTGCCAGCGGCCACCCTATCCTCAGCCAGGGCAGCACTGTGGTGGATAGCACCACGCCTTTCAGCAACCGCTGGGGCGGCTGGTATGTGACTGGCAAACATGGCAGCGCCCTCCATCGCGGCAATGTCATCGCCATCGAAAATGCAGACAACACCTGCGACATGCCCCAGGAGCAGGGTGCCAACATCACCAGCCTAACGAACTTTTTCGACACGCGCCCCTACCCCCGCGCCAGCAGCGACATCGTCGCCCTCATGGTCCTGGAGCACCAGACCGCCACGCAAAACGTGCTGACCAAGGCCCACCACACGGCGCTCCGCGCCCTGCACATGCAGAACTCATTGCAAAAGGAGTTAGGCGAGCCCGTGCAGCCGCAGCCCGTCGGCACGGCGAAGCGCATCATCAGCCACAGTGTGGAGGATGTCCTCGACGCCCTGCTTTTCAAAGATGAAGCCGTGCTGCCCGAAGGCGGCATCGAAGGCGACGAAGCCTTCCAGGCCGCCTTTGCCCGGAATGCGCCGCGCAGCGCCGATGGCCGCAGCCTCAAGGACTTCCAGCTCCTCAGCCGCCTGTTCAAATACCGCTGCAGCTACATGATCCACAGCCGCACCTTCACCCAGATGCAGCCCCATTTAAAACAGGCCGTGCTGACCCGGCTGGAGGCGATCTTAAAAGGCGAAGACACCAGCGGGCGCTACGATTACCTCGGTGAACCGGAACGGAAACACATCCGCACGATCCTGGCGGAGACTCTGCCGAAGTGATGGCCGCCAATCGCGAGTACTTTGTCGGCGTGTCACGTCGCGCTGCATGTGAATGAATGAAGCCAGTCATCGAAGCTTTTAGCCTCTTCTTTCATGAACTCATCAAGGCCTCCGTGGAAGTCATCCCAGTCGCAGCATGGCCGCGATTAAAAGACAGGCCAAAGCTCCAAAGTAACCGAAGCAGGCCGTCTTTGCCCTCCGCTGCGCTACTGATGCCTGCGGCGTGCGTGCCAGACAGATGCCGGTGATTCCCATCACAACGGGCGCGATGAAAACGAGGAAAGCGGTGCCCAGCGAGGCGAGAGCTGACCACCTCCAAAACAGCGAAGTCATGACCAACATCAACCATCCGCCCCAGCAAAAGAAAATGAGAAAAAGCTGGGCCAAAAAAGCATCGGAGGCTCCCTGGCTGCGAAGCTTTCGACAAAGCAGTAAATATCCGCACACTCCCGCCATCGGCACGAGGAGATGAATGAACAAGGCTGTTAAAATTTCGGTCATTCCTTCCCCACACTCTCACTCCGAAAGGAGATTGGCAAGGTGGCGAAGGATGAAACCGTTCCGCTCACTACGTGCTCTGCAGCACCAGCCTCAGCGAATCCAGACGGGGGCGGGCGGAGGCGATGGCTTCCTCCAAGGCGGTCATCTGGGTCTTGGCAGCTTCGATTTCCTCGGGGCGCACGTGGTCGTTGATCTGACGCAGGTCTTCCAGGCGATCCACTTCTGCCTGGAGCTGGGCCTTCATCGTCTCCGTCGCTTCAGCAATGAGCTTGGCCATTTCGGCCTCCGCCAGCTTGCGCGACTTGCCCAGCATGGCGGGGAAAATTTTGCGTTTGATGCCGGCGTTTTCCAGCAGGCGCGTGGGGCTGCCTTTTTCAATCTTCGCGTGCATGTAGCCCGCGTCTTCACCCCGGTCTTTGTTGGTGTGATCCACAACGATGCGGATGGGCACGGCGGCCAGGAAACGATCCACATGCAGGGCCGTGGGGGCGATGCATTCGACGACGAAATGCGTCTCCAAAATCAGGCCTTCACTGCCAGCGCTGCGCCAGAGGCCAAAGCTGCTGTTGCCGCTTTCGCTGCCTAACAAAAGATCCAACGCACCGCGGACCATCGGGTGATCCTGGGTGAGGAAGGCCATGTTTTCACGGGACAGGGCGCGGGTGCGGTCAAAGCTGGCCAGGAGACCTTCATCCGGAAGGGCGGGGAATTTGTCGGTGGTGAGGTGGGCCGGCATCAGCACGTAGCTGCGGTTGCCATGCTCCTCCACATGCAGGCCAAAGTGGTCCACGAGACGGATGAAGAACTCTTCAAACTCAGTGTCCGCATCCTGGGCACGGATGGCTTCGATGACGGCCTCGGCACGCTCCGGTTTGCAGGAGTTCAGCTCCAGCAGGCGGTCGTGGCCCTTTTCCAGTTTCGCGGTCACCAGCTTGCGCTGTTCCTGGGATTTTTTGATGAAGGCCTTCAGCGGAGCCGCCTTCATGGAGGCCAGCAATGGGGCCAGTTCCTCACGCAGGGACTCGACGATCTCAGTGGCGCCGTGCAGGTTTTTCTCAAAGGCATTCAGGCCCTCATGATACCAGCGGGCCAGCACTTCCTCCCCACCGGCCTTGATGTAAGGCACGTGAATGTGGATGGTCGTCGTCTGGCCGATGCGGTCCAGACGGCCGATGCGCTGCTCCAGAAGTTCGGGATCTTCCGGCAGGTCAAACAACACCAGGTGATGCGCGAACTGGAAGTTGCGCCCCTCGCTGCCGATCTCCGAACACAGCAGAATGCGGGCACCGTCTTCTTCGGCAAAGTAGGCAGCCTGGCGGTCGCGCTGCATCAGCGTGAGACCTTCATGGAAGAGCGCGGCATTGACGTTGATCTCATGCAGCAGCTTCTCATGCACCTGCTCGGCCAGCTTGCGCGTGCGGCAGATCAGCAGGACTTTTTCTTCGCCCAGTTCCTTCAGCAGCTTGGCCAGCCACTTGACCTTGGCTTCCAAAGGCTCGTCCCCACCTGCCAGCGGCACCAGTTTGGCCTCACGCTCAGGGAAGCCAGTGAGGGCGGCGCGGGTGTTGCGGAACATGACGCGGCCCGTGCCGAATTCATCGAGCAGGGAGGAGATCAGTTTTTCACGGGCATCTTCAGCGCCTTTTTTCAGTGCGGTGAGCTGCTCCTTCAGGTGCGGGGACTTCCTAACAAAAAGCTTTTCATCTGCCGCCGTAAGGTTCTTGCCCGAGGCCAGACGGTCCATGGCCTTGGCCACTTCTTCATAGTGGCCGGATTCAGCGAGGAATTGCTCCAGGTCCGCGTAGCGGTTCGAATCCAGCAAACGCAGGCGGGCAAAGTGGCCCTCGGGCCCGAGCTGCTGCGGCGTGGCGGTGAGGAGCAGGAGCCCCGGAATCTTCGAAGTGAGATTTTCCACCAGCGAGTAGGAAGGGCTGACTTCCTGCGCACTCCATTCCAGGTGGTGCGCCTCATCCACCACCAGCAGGTCCCAGCCGGCCTCGGCCGCCTGGGCGGCACGGCTTTCGGAATTCGCCAGGAAGCTGGTGCTGCAGAGAATGAGCTGGCTTTCCAGGAAGGGGTTGATGCCTTCTTCTTCGGTCTCCAGGACGTCACAGCGGTCTTCGTCGTAAATGGAGAACGTCAGGTGAAAGCGACGGTAGAGCTCGACAAACCACTGATGCACCAGCGGCTCAGGCACCAGGATGAGGATGCGCTCGGCACGGCCAGTGAGGTGCAGGCGATGCAGGATGAGGCTGGCCTCGATGGTTTTGCCCAGGCCCACTTCATCCGCCAGCAGCACGCGCGGCACCAGGCGGCCAGCCACTTCATGGGCGATGTACATCTGGTGCGGCAACAGGTCCACACGGCCCCCGCAGAAACCGCGAACGGTGGACTGGCGCATGGCCGCACGGCGTTTCAGGGCCTCGATGCGCAGGTCAAAATTCCGCAGCTCATCGATCTGCCCAGCCATGAGACGATCCTCAGGCTTGCTGAAGCTGATGGTGTCGGAAAGCTCGGCCTCGCTCACTTCGCGGTCGGTGCCGATGTAAAAGAGCATGCCCTTGCGGTCTTCCACGGACTCCACTTCCAGCGTTTTGCCATCGTGGGTTTTGATGGTGTCACCCGCCATGAAGTGCACACGACGGAGGGGGGCGGTCTTGATGGCGTACTGGCGATGCCCGCCTGCAGCCGGGAAAAAGATCTCCACCCGGCCGAATTCGGCCTTCATCACCACACCGAGTCCGAGTTCAGGTTCGCTATCGCTGACCCAGCGTTGTCCAGGGAGAGGTTGTTCCATTGCAAAAAGAAAAAAGGGGGCCGCGATGGTAGGGGCTGTGCGGCGGAGTGCAAGGGGTTTACGATTTCACGCGAACTGCGTGTGACAGGAAGATCGGTTCCGGCCTCACACCCTCGCTTGCCCTCAGGGGTGTCTGGGCTTAACACTGAGATTCTCTTTTTCCCGACCGTGAAGCCTTACTACATCACCACCGCCATTGATTACACCAACGCACCGCCGCACATCGGCCATGCTTATGAAAAGGTGCTGGCGGATGTCATGGCCCGCTTTCAGCGGCAGAACGGTCGCGAGGTGTACTTCCTCACCGGGGTGGATCAGCACGGCCAGAAGGTGCAGAAGAGCGCCGAAAAAGCCGGACTTTCCCCTCAGGATTTCGTGGACGGCATCACTCAGCATTTCACGGCCCTCTGGGACAAGCTGAACGTGCGCTACGACGGCTGGGCCGCCACCACCGATCCCGTACACAAGCGTGTGGTGCAGGCCATGCTGCAAAAGCTGCACGATGAAGGCCAGCTCTACAAACAAGGTTATACCGGCTTTTACAGCCTGCGTCAGGAGCAGTTCCTGACCGACAAAGAACGCGGCCCGGATGGCAAATTCGGAGAGGAGTGGGGAGAGGTGCAGGAGCTGGAAGAAGAGAACTGGTACTTCCGCCTCAGCGATCACGTGGAGTGGCTGAAAGGCTACATCAAGACCCACCCTGATTTCATCTTCCCCGCGCACCGCGCCAACGATGTGCTGAACGCCCTGGAAGGCACCCCGCAGGATCTCTGCATCAGCCGCCCCCTCGAGCGTCTGAGCTGGGGCATCCCCCTGCCCTTCGACGAGCGTTTTGTGAACTACGTCTGGTTCGATGCCCTCACCAACTACATCAGCTTCGCCGGTTACATGGCGGACGAGTGCGGCAACCAGGGCCTGCCCGATTTCAGCACGCTGTGGCCTTCCGAAGCCCACGTCATCGGCAAGGACATCCTGGTTCCGGCTCACGCCGTTTACTGGCCGATCATGCTGCACGCCCTCGGTTTCAGCGATGAGCAGATCCCGCGCCTCATCGTCCACGGCTGGTGGAATGTGAAGGGATCCAAGATGAGCAAGAGCCTGGGCAACGTGATTGACCCGAATGTCCTCGCAGGCACCTTCACGCCCGATGGTCTGCGCTACTACCTGATGCGCGACATTTCCACCGGCTATGACAGCGACTTCAGCGATGAGCGCATCATCATGTCGTACAACAAGGAGCTCGCCGGCGGCCTGGGCAACTTGCTGAACCGCAGCATCAACATGGCGCAGAAATACCGCAACGGTGTGCTGTCCCCAGGAAGCTATGACGACGCGGAAAATGCCGCCCTTCGCCAGGTGGTGGAGCAGGCCACGCCAGAATACGTCAAGCAGATGGAAGGCTGGGTCATGGACGACGGCATCGCCGCCGCGTGGAAGATCGTCTCCGCCGCGAATGCGTATGTGGACAGCACCAAGCCCTTCTCCCTGGCCAAGGATCCCGCGAATGCGGCCCGCCTGGACAGTGTGCTGTATCATTTGGCTGAGGCCTGGGTGCACGTGAGTGTGCTGCTGAACCCCATCATGCCAGATGCCATGGCTGCTGCCCGCGCCCAGATCGGCTGGCAGATGCCGGAAGGCTTCCAGTTCAGCGACCTGAAGTGGGGCATGCTGAAGGACGGCCACCAGCTCGGCACGCCTGTGCCGCTCTTCCCACGCCTGGAAACCCCGGCGGCTGAGTAAACCTTACGCCGCAGGGCGTCTCTGCGGCTTCCCCTCATGCTCGACTTTGCCAGCATCCTCACCGTCGTCCTGCCCGTGTACCTCACGATGGCCACGGGTGCGGCGGCAAGAAAGCTGCGCATCCTTCCTCAAGAAGCTGATGCCGGGCTGATGCGGCTGGCCATCACCATCCTCACGCCCTGCCTGATTCTGGAGCGTGTGGTGGGGAATGAGGCGGTGATGAAACCCGGGCCCGTCATCATTGCCGCCAGCCTGGGTTATGGCCTTGTGGCCCTGGGCATCGCCATCTCTTACTTCGCCGCGCCGCTCATCGGTCTGAAACGGCATGAGGGGCGTCGCACCTTCGCGGTCTCCTGCGGCCTGCAGAACTACGGTTTTGTGGCCATCCCCATCGTCACCGCCCTGTTCCCTGAAAAGAGCACGCTGGGCGTCATGTTTACCTTCACGTTAGGCGTGGAACTGGCCTGCTGGACAGCAGGCGTGGGCCTGCTCACCGGCCTGGGCAAGGCCCCGTGGAAACTCGCGCTGAACCCGCCCGTGATCACCATTTTGCTGTCGCTGATCCTGAATTTCAGCGGGCTGCATGCCTACGTCCCGGAGGTGGTGCATCTCACCCTGGGCATGATGGGGGCCTGTGCCGTGCCTCTGGCCGTCATGATCATCGGGGCCTCCATTGCGGACATCTGGGGGCAGGAGCGCATGCGCTGGTCCATCGCCGTTCTGGCCCCCGTGCTGCGGCTGGCCATCATCCCGCTGGCCTTCCTGGCCGCAGCCATGTACCTGCCGCTGGAGCTTCAGCTCAAACGCATCCTCATCGTCCAAGGGGCCATGCCCAGCGCGGTGTTCAGCATCATGATTGCGCGCCACTACGGCGGCCATGCCCCCACCGCCGTGCAGTGCGTGCTGGCCACCACCATCGTCAGCCTGGCCACCGCTCCCATCCTCATCGCCTGGGCGCTGAAACTGCTGAACCTCTGAGGATCCGTTTCGAAACTTGACGTTAGGCTTCCGGCAGGAGCCTTACTGCCACCCACTTTCACAGACTTCCAGGGAGATAAAAAAAGCGCGCCCCACACCAGGTGCAGGACGCGCTCACTCAGAAATTCAGCTCATCAAGGCGAGACTAGCTGGCTGCTGCTGCCATCGGTGAAGATCACGTTCATCAGGATGCGGCCGTTGCTGTCCATGACCGGCTGCTCCCAGCGGCGATCCGTCTGGCCAGAGCCCGGGAAGTCAATCGCCTGGACCGTCTTCGAGCCCTGGCTGGTGCTGACGACATCGCCGGAGCGCAGCAGCAGGGTCAGCCCGCCGCCATTGGCACCTTCGCACCACAGGCCCTGGTTATTGGCACTGGTGACACCCGGACCTGTGATGATCCCCAGGAATGCCGCCTGCTCCTGACCGCCGACGAGGGGCAGGTCAAAGCCGGTGAAAGTCGCCCCGGCGACGCCCGGAGCTGCATCGCCCACTTTGACGATCAGTTCCATCGTGCCTGAAGTGTTGGCGTAGATGCCATGGACGTCGGTCGGCGCGGCGCTGGTGCCATTGCCGTCCATGTCCACCCAGCCCTTCCAGGCTCCCTGGTTGCCGTTGCTCAGCCAGCCGCCCCAGACGTTGCCGACTTTCTGTGTCGCCGTGAGGCCGGTCACCGTGGCATTGGTATCGCCGCGACGAAGGATGCAAGTGAAGCTGGCCGGGTTGGCCGCATCACCGAACCAGATGCCGTCATTGCGCAGGCTGGCGCTGTTGTCGCCATTGGCATTCAGCATGGCGCGGAAAGCGATGCGGCCATTGCTGCCGATGGATGGACGCTGGATCCTGCTGAAGGTGGCGCCACTGGTGCCAGGGGCGGTGTCGTCCGCCATCAGGACCTTGGCCAGGCTGCCACCGACCGGCTGATACCAGAGGCCTTCCTTGTTGCCAGGCTTCGTCAGTGCGGCAAAGACCAGGTTCCCCGTGGCATCCATGCGAGCGGGGTCTGAGTAGCTGCCGGCGATGTTGCCAAACTGCAGGGCGGTGCCTGGAGCCGGGCTGTTTTCGCGGGCCACCACCTGCACGGAGACCGTCGCGCCACTGATGCTGGCGCGCAGGATGGCGGTATCCGTGCTGGCTCCTTTGAAGGTGACGGAGAAGGCCGTCTCGCCCGTGGTCACACCCGTGGTGGCCGTGGCATAAGCCCCTGTGGCCAGACGGCCCACCAGGACGCCTCCAAGACCCGGAACAGCATCGCCTTCACGAAGGACGAGGCTAAGCCCGCCGCCGCCCACTTCACTCCAGATGCCCGTGTCATCGTTCACGGTCACGCCGCCGATGCCGATGCGCAGGCTGGCCAGGATGGTGATCTCTCCCTCATCTGTGATGGCAGGGACGATGGGAAGATAGTCAAACACGGTCCCTGCAAGGTCTGGCACCACCGTGCCCGTGCGGGCGATCAGGCTCAAGCCGCTGCCGGTGCCCTTCCAAATGCCCTGGGAATTGTCCAAAGTCACCGCAGGCGACCCGGTGCCCACGGCCAGAGAACCCGGGAAGACCAGATCACTGTTTTCCGCAAGGAAGGCCCCACGACGCAGGATGTCGAAATTCCCAATGTTTGTCGTTCCATCCGTTCCGGGAGCGCCATTACCCGTCACCGTATCTCCGAGCGACGAACCAACTGGAACCGGTGAGGTAATGGCCTCTGCCGTGATGTCCACCGTTGCGGACGTCGGCGAGCCGAGGGTCACCCCTGGGCTGCCATCAGTGACGCCGGTGAGAGTGACGATCACCGTTTCCAGAACTTCCGAAGCATTCGCATCGTTGAGCACATCCACCACAATGTCTGCCGTAAGCTGCCCAGCCAAGATGGTGACGCTGCCGGAGAGAGTGGTGTAATCCGTGCCTGGGGTCGCCGTGCCAGCCACGCTGTAGCTGAGGACGGTGTTGCTGGCACTGATCACGGACTGGGTCACACGGAAGAGACCGTCTTCCGGCACGGCCAGTTCAGCACCGTCATCGATCTTCGCGATGCTGACCGTCGCAGTGTCGTCATTGGTGATCGTGGACGTCACCGTGCCAGTGGAAATGTTGTAAAGCGCTGCCGGGTTGCTGAGGACCACCTCGAAGGTTTCGTTGTTTTCCACCAGGGAGTCGTGGCTGACATTGATCACCGTGACCGGGGCCGAGATCTGACCATCGGCTATGGTGACCGTTCCACTGGGGAAGGCCCCGCCAAAGTCCGCAGCATTGGCCGGACTGATGCCGGAACCGATGACGGTGTAGTCCACGGTGGCAGCTCCCACGGCGGCACCTGTGCGGCTGACGGTGAAGTTGAAGGCGGTGGTCGTGCCGCCCGTGCCTTCATTGGCAGAAACCGTATTCGCGATGATGGAGAAGGCGCGCTGTGCTTCAAAGGCACCGATGTCCACGACACCCACAGCCCGCAAAAAGCCGCTGCCGCGCTGGTCAAAAGCAGGCAACTCCCCTTCAGCGAAGGTTGAAATCGTCACGGTGAGGCCGCCTGCGGTGCTGCTGGTCAACTCAGGCTGATTGGCAGCCGCCAGGGCACCACTGAAAGTGACCACGTAACGAGTTCCAATTTGATGCACCACGACTCCGCCAGGACTCACCGAAGGGAGGCTATTCAAGGCGGCTTGAACTTGCGCGCCGCTAGCCGTGCCTGCCAAAGAGAAAGTGGTCTGGCCATTGAAGGTCAGCGTAAAGGTGCCTGCCGTGTTACCAGTCAGGAACACACTCTGGGACTCCGATACACCTGCACCGGCATTGAGGGCCGGGCTTCCACTTATCAAAGCATGGGTCTGCGTGAGGCCTCCATTGTCGCTGAGCACGCCGACGAGCGGATTGACTGGAAGCGCAGCGGTGCCCATGATGTTTCCGTTCGATCCGTTGGTGATGCCTGTCACATTGGTATCTACGCCGATCAGGTTATTGGAGCTGGCTCCAATGACAGCACCGATGATATCCGAACGGGTTGTGCCAGGAGAAACCCCCACGTAGTTATCGGCCACCAAGCAATCGTTCATGAGGAGCGGGACGCCCGAGCCCACGTTGATGGCCCCACCTGTACCTGAATTGGTCCGATTGTTGGTCATTGTGCAGTGGTTGAGAACGAGCAGATTTCCCGTCCCTGACAAAATCCGGATGGCACCGCCACCCGTGGAATCTGCGGTATTGCCGGAGAAGGTACAATTGGTGAAGAAGCTGGCGACGCCTGAACCGGAACTGCGATAAGCGCCTCCGGATGAATTGGAGATCTGGCCGCTGAAAGTCGTATGGGTGATCCTGTTGGTCGCCGCAGCTGACTCAATCCCGGCACCGCCTGTCCCGCCATCCGTGGTGTTGGCAATGAACGTTGATCGGTCGATCGTCAGGGTCCCTCCACCGCCCTGATGCAAGATCCCACCGCCTGTGGAAATGCTGAAGTTGTTGGAGAACACACACTGGAAGAGTGTCAAATTGCTGGTTGAAGCGGCCAGTATCCCCCCCCCGCCAGCGGTGGAACCATTGCTCACGGTCACATCATTCAAGACAAACGAGACCCCTGGGCCCACGTTCATGACGCGGACTGCGTTGTTGCCAGAAATCGTCACCAAGCCCGCACCGGGCCCCTGAACGGTCATCGAAGTGGTCACCGACAGGCTGGTGGCCAGAGTGATGACCTGAGGCGTGGCGAAGGCCCCCGCATCAAAGGTGATGGTGGGGTTGCCCCCAGCGGTATTGACGTCCTCGATCGCCTGACGCAGGGATCCCGCGCCGCTATCATTGGTGTTGCTTACCACGAATGGAGGTACCTGCGCTTGCAGTGCCCCCACCATTAGAAACAGTAAAAAGACGGGCTTGAATACTTCAAGCGTAGGAAAACATGTCATACACCCGTCCTATACCCGAATTTGCTGAAGATGTGACAATCTTAGCAAGAAAATCCCCGCAATAATGCGTAAGCAAAATGCAATTTAGGTAGATGTGGGCATGGCGGTGAAGCCCCATCGAGGCCTTCTCTAGACCGACTTTCACAGTCGGAATAGCTCACGCCTTCGCTGCACTCAGCGGGCCGCCATTGCTCCCAGGACTACCGCTCCACGCTCAGTTCCAGCTTGTTTTCGCCGGGCTGGATCTCTAGCACCCAGTCACCGCTGCCGGGTTTCTGCTCTTGAGTCGTGGCGGTGCCATCGGGGGTGTCCAGGCCCGCCACATCGGCAGCGCTGTAGCTCACACGCAGCTTCACCTTGCCCACCACCGGGCCGGTTTTCTCATCCAGCTTGAAGTTGCCATGCATCACCCGTGCACAGGCCACGGGAGCGGACGGATCGTCCGAGGTAAACACGATGCTGCCCCAGCTCACGGGCGTGCCGTTTACCTTCAGCTTGCCACTCACGGCCGCCTTGGGCTTCGGACTCAGAAAACCCTGGTTGCGCAGCCAGTCACGCAGGTGGCCGCTCCAGGTGCCCAGCACCGGATCGCCCAGGAACAGGCCCACGCCATGCGGACCGGGGCGGTAGCTGTGCAGCTCCGCAGGCACGCCGTTTTTACGGCAGGCCAGGTAAAAGCTCACGGCATTTTCAGCAGGCACCACCGTGTCTTCATCCGTCTGGAAAAGGAAGGTGGGCGGGGTCTTCGGCGTCACCTGCAGGTTGGTGCTCACCTTGCGCGCCATTTCATCTGTGTTGTTAGGCCCGAGCAGATTTTTGCGGGAACCGGAGTGGGCAAAGTCGTCGATCATCGAGATCACCGCATACGTCGGCGCGGCCACATCGGGGCGGGCGCTCACTTGGTCCACCGCATCGTTGGTCATGCCCTCGGGCTTTTCATCAAAGAGGGTCGCGGCCATGGAGCTGAGATGCCCGCCGGCGGAAAAACCGATGATGCCAATGCGGTTCGGGTCAATGCCGTACTCCTTCGCATTCGCCCGCACATGGCGGATGGCGCGCTGCACATCCATGAGCTGGGTGGGGTAATGGTAGCCCTGGCTGCCTAACCGATAATGCAACACAAAGGCCGAGACGCCGATGCCGTTGAACCACTTGGCCACCTGCTTGCCCTCATGATCTGCCGCCAAGCCTCCGTAGCCTCCCCCAGGGCAGACGACAAAGGCCGCTCCATTCGCCTTTTCCTTCGCGGCAGGCCAGACATACACAAAGGGCTGGTCCTTATCCTCCTGCCCTTTCGCCCCAGGCGCACCTTCGGGCCAGAGACGAACTTTGGCAGGCTCCGTCGCGTGAGAAAAAGCGGTCGCGGCGAGAAAGGCGAGGCTGAGAAGGCTGGAAAGTCGGGACATGACAGACTTCTACGCAGGATCTCGCCAAAACTTCAAGCCTTCCGTGCCTCACTTTCGCCGCCGCTTCCACACGTAGGTCAAAAAATGCCCCAGCCCGCTGAACTTGTACCCTGGGTCCACCCAGTGCCCGATCACATAAAAAGCGAAGTAATAGGCCCGGCAAAAGCCCCACACACACAGCCCCAGCAGCAGCGCCGTGCGCCAGCTACCGTGCTCGATCAGCAGAATCCCGCCTGACATCAGCCCGATGAGCAGAAACAGGACTCCTTTGAGCCACATCGCCGAAGTGCTTTGAAGGTCTTTCATGAAGAGTGAGGACATTGAACCTTGAGGGCACAGCGGCGTTCACTCTTCATTCAAAAACCTCAGGGAATTCCAGGCTCCTCAGCGAGGCATGAACACCCCTCACTCCGCTCGCAGATAATCCAGGGCAAACATCAGCGCCGGTTTGGCTGCCGGATTTTTGCCGTCGATCATCACTTCCAGCGTCTGTTCTCCAGGTTTGAATTCAAATTCACCGATCAATTGCTCCGCTGTATTCACGACACCTGGATCATAAAGATCCACTGGACCGAGGGCGCTGGAGTTGCCATTCACCTTAAAGCTGACGATGCCGTAATCGGGCGCTTTGGTGAAGACCGCATACACCTTCTTCTTGCCTGCTTCGGCGACCTGAAACGTGATCTTCAGCATGCTGCCCACCTTGCCGCCTGTCCACCAGAGATGCTTGCCGCCGCTCCATTGGCCACCTTTAAACCCGCCCATATTCTGGGAACGTGTGCTACCGTCTGTGGCTTCCGCTTTCAGGTTCTCACCCTCCATGGCCCCCGTGACCAAGGCCGTCTCCGAGCCGCCTTTGCTCGCTGCGCTGGCCCCGCTTTGCAGGTACTTCACCAGATCCAGCAGCATGTCCGCAGGCAGGGCATCAAAGAGCCCTTCCGGCATGGTGCTCATGGGGGAAAGCGTGCGCTTTTTCACCTCGGCCTTTTTCACGATCTGTTCGATGCCTCCTGGCAGCGTGACCCGGTAAGCGGCAGCGGTCTCCTCCTTGATCACACCGCTGGCGATGCGGCCATCGTTGAGCTCAAAAACATTGAGCTGGTAGTCTTTGCCGATCACCGCATTCGGGTCCAGCACGTTGTCCAGTAGGTAGTCCAAATCGGCACGGTTGGAGCCCGTCAAATCCGGCCCCACATCCTGGCCCTCGCCTAACAAACGATGGCATGTGCCGCAGGTGGCCGTGAAGATCATCTTGCCCTTGATGGCATCCGCCTTGGCCAAGGCCGCCGGCGAAAGGGTGGTGCGGAACTTCACCTTGCGCTGTTCCAGGTCCGCCTTCGGGGCATTCAGATCTCCCCAGACTTCTTTGATCAGCGCCTTCACCTGCTCATCCTTCAGCGTATCCATCTGCCGGGCTAGGAAGGGCGAAAGCAGCGAACGTGAAACTTTCCCGTCCTTCACCGCCAGCAGCAGCCCCCGGGCCCCGGCGGGCGTGGTGGCCAGGGTGTTGATCGCATCGTTTTGAGTGGGTGCATCCAGGCTCGGAAACTTCGCCAACAGCAAGGCAGGCGTGCCCTCATGCGGCAGCGTGGCCAGTGCCTGAATGGCCCGACGTAGAATCGCCTTGTCGCCACTCTCGATCACCTGATGCAGGAGTGCCGCCGTCTGTGAATCCCGCACCTGCATCAAAATGCGCAATGCCGCTTCCCGTTCCGCCAACGAGGCCTGCGAGGTGAGCTTTTGGCGATACAACGCCACACTCGCCTCCACCCCCATGAAAGCTTCCAGCTCCGCCACCAGAGGTGACTCGCCTAACTTACTTTTCATCAAATTCCAGTCAGTCGGCACCACCACCTTGTTTCCTGCCCGCGCCGCTTCCACCACGGTGCGAAGCAGCGCCTCCCGCTGAGCCAGATCCGCCGACTCAGCAGCGATGCCCAACAAAGCCATGCGCCCAGCCTCCTCCGCCCCGAGACGGCGATAGATGAACTCAGTCACCCTCGGCATCTTGGAGGCCTTCGCCAGCTCCAGCCCCACCTTCGCATCGGCCCCGACAACCGGTTCGATGCCATACCAAATGAGCAGTGGGATGTAGGGATCGTCCTTGTCCTCGGCATGCGCCAGGAGGGCAGTGGCGATCATGGCACGATCAGCCAGTGGAAGACGTTGGAGCAAGGAAGCTACTTCTCGACGGACGATGGGAGACTGGTCTTTCTGGGCGAGTGCATCGACCAGTGCTAAGTCTGTCTCACTTTGGATCATTCGCACGGTCGCAACTCGACTCTGGGGAGAACCCTCATTGGGTTTTGGAGCCATGATGTAGTTAGGCTCGAGGCTTGTCGCCATGAGGCTGCCGCTTAACCACAGGACCCGCAGCTTGGAAGCCTCCGTTGAGGAAGGAAAGTGATCCACAGGCTCCAAGACTCGACTGATCTCTTTCGGATCACTCTTGGTTCGCTCCACCAGCACCCGCCGCGCCATCCGCGAAAACCACTCGTTCTCCGTCTGCACGGCGAGCTTTACCAAAGCCTCATTGTTTTCTTTGTAGAGGTCGAACGGTGCTTTCGGGAACTGGAACTCGCGTGCTACGGCATTGAGAGGAGCGCGGACAGGAGTGTCCGCAGCACTTTCCCCATAACTCACCCGATAAATCCGCCCGTTGCTGCGGTCCCACATCTCGATGGCGTTGCTGCCGCGATGGCACACCTGCTTGTCGCTCCAGTCGCTCACATACAGGGAGCCGTCTGGCCCGACCTTCTGCGTTACCGGGATGAAATGCATGTCGTTAGACCTCATAAAGTCGCTACCGTGTCGGCCGATGTAGGTGCTGCCCTTGGGGTCCAGGTAGTTGTTCACCAGACGGTGCCCATGCAGGTTGCCAAACAGGAGCTGGTTCCGGTAGATGGCCGGGAACTGGCTGCTCTGGTAAATGGCGAGGCCGCAGTGGGCATGACCGCCACCGGCCTGGTTTGTATCATCCGCCACGATGCCTCCGTCCTTGCGATCGCCCCAGTGGGCGTTGTCCTTCACGCTGCCCGCAAAGTGTGCATGATCGGCGATGGTCTTGATGTCGTCATACGTGTGGGGATTAAAATGCTGCCCGCCCTGCCGGTGATAACGCCCCCCGGGCACGATGTGATACAGGTGCGGAATCACACAGGCGGTGACAAAAAATTCGCCATTCTGGTCATAGTCCAGCCCCCAGGGATTGCTCGTCCCATGCGCAAACACTTCGAACTCATGCCTCACCGGGTGGTAGCGCCACACGCCTGCATTCAGCGGCACACGCTGCTCATCGGGCGCGCCCACCTTGCCTACCTTTGAGTGTGTAAAGACCCCATGGCAGCCATACAGCCAGCCGTCCGGGCCCCAAATAAAACTGTTCAGCGTCTCATGCGTATCCTGACTGCCCCAGCCATCCAACAAAGCGTAAGCAGTGAACTTGAGACCGGGAACTTTGGGCGTCTGGCTGGCTTCGTAACCGGCGTGGGCTGCATCCGGTTTGTCGTCACGATCCACATCCGGAATGAACATGAAATAAGGGGCCGCGCCCACCCACACCCCGCCAAAACCGATCTCGATGCCGCTGGCGAGGCTGATGCCTTCCGCGAAGACGGTGCGCTTTTCAAAGCTGCCGTTTCCATCTGCGTCCTCAAAGATCAAAATGCGATCCTGACCTGCGCCAAGCTCACGTGGTTTCGGGTAGCTGTTGCCCTCGATCACCCACAGGCGGCCGCGCTCATCCCAGGTCATGGCGATGGGTTGTACGACTTCCGGTTCGGCGGCGATGAGTTCGGCCTTGAAGCCCGTAGGCAGTTGCAAATTCTTCAGGGCCTCGGCGGCGGGCTGGCCCGCTTTGTAATCTTTCTGCGGGACCAGGCCGGAGGGGCCATAGAGCTTCTTGGGCTGCATCTGCTTCGCGACTGGCGCGCTGACTTCCCTGCGCTCTTGCAGCAGCACGTACACCCCCGCTTTGTTGCCCACCACGATGTCCGGCAGCTTGTCGCCATTCACGTCACCCACCTGCACATCCGTGCCCACGCCGCTTTCGGCATCCACCAGATGCGGGATGAATTCCACGCCGCCTTTGCCATCCCGTTGGGTCTGGAACCAATAGACCACGCGCGCCCCGTGCTCGTCCGGATCTCCCTTGCCATTGTGTGCCCAGTAGCGCTTCCCGGTGACCAGGTCTTTCACGCCATCACCATCCACATCCGCCAGGGCCATGGCATGCGGTTGGCTGAAGACGATGCCGTAATCATTCTCCCAGGGCTGCTCCCCCACCAGCGTGCGCTTTTCCCACTGGGCCCCATCATTTCCTGCGCGATTCATAAAAACCGCCACGCCATACCGATGGGCAGACAAGGCCGTGGCCACATCGTTGCGGCCATCGCCATCGAAGTCATAGGCAAACATCTGCGCCCCACCGCCCAGACCGGCGGCAAAATTGTGCTGCTTCCAGTTAGGCTCGTTGCCAGCCTCCCACCAGCGACGGGCCTCCAGCAGATCCAGCTTGCCATCGCCATTCACATCGCCCACGCCCAATCCATGGGTGAACTTGGCCACCTTCATGTCACCCGTCACAGCGACAAAGGGCCACTTCTCCGTGGGCTTGTCCCAGTTCGGCGCATACCAGCCAAAACGCCCGCCCGTGCTGCACACGATCTCCGGTTTGCCATCGCCGGTGATGTCCGTGAAAACCGGGGATTCATTGTCCACCACGTCCGCCACGATGTGCATGGGCCAAGGCGTGTCGTTTTCAAACTGGCCAGGACTGAGATACAGCCGGGCCTCCTTGCCAGGAAAACCGAGGACGAGAATATCCAGCCAGCCGTCGCCATTGAAATCATGCGGATAGCTGAAGAAGTTGTCAGAATAACCAACGATGTTGAAAACTTTGGGCTCGTAGTAAGCGTGCTTCTTTTTCCAATCCGGCCCTTCATACCAGAACGGGCCACTGATGATGTCCGTGTGGCCGTCCTTGTTCACGTCCGCATGGCTGGCCCCTTCGGCATAAAATTGATCGGCCAACTGGACGCGCTTCCAGGAGATGAGGGTCTCTGCCTGGAGCAGGGAGGCGCTGGTGAGGGCGAGAAGGAGCAGACTTTTCATGGCGGGTTGGGCGGCAGGTCACACCAACGCTACCAGGAACCAGGCTTCTCGGACAAGATTTAGGGCGGATCGGACATGCTTTGGCCGGATTCTCCCCCACAGAACCCGGTGGAAAAATGGTTCTACATCTTGCACCCCCGGCGCTGCGGTTTAGAAAAGGCACATGCCGACTCCAGAGATCAACATCGCGCACATCGCCAAGCTGTCCCGCCTCGCCCTCACGCCTGAGGAAGCCACGGCCTATACCGCCCAGCTTTCCCAGATCCTCGGGCACATCGACCAGCTC
The DNA here is from genome assembly GCA_040386955.1 of Verrucomicrobiota bacterium. Classification (GTDB taxonomy): domain Bacteria; phylum Verrucomicrobiota; class Verrucomicrobiia; order Verrucomicrobiales; family Verrucomicrobiaceae; genus Prosthecobacter. Next base: position 68,820 of record JAZKER010000002.1, on the reverse strand, counting down.
AGCAACTACCCCCTGGATGCCGAGCCCAGCGCCCATGCGATGCCGGTCTTCGATGTCGTGCGGCCGGATGTCGCCCGGCCCGGCTTCACCCAGGAGGAGGCCCTGGCCAATGCACCGCAGCGTGCGATGGATCAGTTCCGCATCAATAAAGTGGTGGGTGAGGAGTGATCCCCCTGCCCCGTGCTGACCGATGACCCTTTGATTCCCCTTTCCCGAATGTCCCTCGCCACTTCCACCATCGCCGCCCTGCGCCAGCGGCTCACCGCCAAAGAAATCTGCCCTCGCGACATCGTCCAGGATGTCGCCGCCGCCATCGAAGCGCAAAACCCTAGCATTGGTGCTTACCTGTCCTGGGACCTGGAAAAAGCCCTGGCCGAAGCTGATAAGGCCGATCTTTCCCAGCCGCTCGGGGGCATCCCCATCGGCATCAAGGACAACATGAACGTCCTGGGCGAGCCCTGCACCTGCGCCTCCAAGATGCTGGCCAACTACCGTGCCCCCTACGATGCCGGGGCCATCCAAAAGCTGCGCGCTGGCGGTGGCATCCCATTTGGCCGGATGAACATGGACGAGTTCGCCATGGGCTCCTCCACCGAAAACTCCGCCCTCGGCAGCACGCGCAATCCCCGTGATCTGGGGCGCATCCCCGGCGGCTCCAGCGGTGGCAGCGCGGCAGCCGTGGCTGGGAATCTGGCCATCGCCACTCTGGGTTCGGACACGGGTGGCTCAATCCGCCAGCCAGCGGCCCTCTGCGGCTGCGTGGGCATCAAACCGACCTATGGACGCATCTCGCGATTTGGCCTCGTGGCTTTCGCCTCCTCCCTGGACCAGATCGGCCCCATCACCAAGACGGTGGAAGATGCCGCCCTGCTGCTGAACCACCTCTGCGGCAAGGACAACCGCGACTCCACCTCCCTGGACGTGGAGGTGCCGGACTTCACCGCCGCCATTGGCCGCGACATCAAGGGCCTGCGCATCGGCTTGCCCAAGGAATACTTCATCAGCGGCATCCACGCCGGAGTTTCCGCCAGTGTGAACGCCTCCGTGAAAAAGCTGGAATCCCTGGGAGCCATCCCTGTGGAGATCAGCCTGCCACACACCGACGTGGGCGTGAGCACCTACTACATCATCGCCCCCGCTGAGGCCTCCACCAACCTCGCCCGCTTCGATGGCGTGCGTTACGGCCACCGCGCAGCTGACCCGAAAAACCTCCTGGAACACTACATGCTGAGCCGCGAGCAGGGCTTTGGCCCCGAGGTGAAGCGCCGCATTCTCCTGGGCACCTACGTCCTCAGCAGCGGTTATTACGATGCCTACTACATCAAGGCCCAGCGCGCCCGCACCCTGATCCGCCAGGACTTTGAAAAAGCCTTTGAGCAGGTAGATGTCATCATCAGCCCCACCAGCCCCACCCCGGCCCACAAGCTCGGCGAGCTGAAGGACAACCCTCTGGCCGCCTACCTGGAAGACATCTTCACCATCCCCGTGAACCTCGCCGGCCTGCCCGCCATCAGCGTGCCCTGCGGCACTGCCGAGGAAGGCGGACAGCAGCTCCCCGTAGGCATGCAAATCATCGGCAAACCCCTCGATGAACTGACCGTGCTGCGCGTGGCGGATGCCTTCGAAAAGGCGTGATGACGCCCCCCTGAAACAGATCCCGTCCGACTCCGGACGGAGGCCGTTTCCACAAAAAAGCCCGGCTGCTTTCGCAACCGGGCTTTTTCATTCCATCGTCAGCGGACTCAGTCCACCGTGACGGTCACACCATCAAAGGTCATCGTCGGCTGGGCGCTGCCGCTGGCAGGGTACCAGATCACCGACACATCTCCAAAGCCCGAGTTGGCAGGCAGCGGCAGCGGCTCACCGAGGGCCACGCCATCGATGCGGGCCTGCCAGGTGGCATTGCCCAGATCGGTGGTGATCTCAAATCGGTGGCTGGATCCAGGGACCAGCACCGGCTCCAGAGCCGTGCGGGTGCCATCGGGTTGCACCGCGTAGATCGCCCCATCTTCCACAGAGAACTGAAGCTGGCCGAGCGGGGAACCATTCGATCCAGTGACTTGCCAGCCAAAGTGGCCTTTGGTGCCAGCACCTGCCTGGTCAATGTCCATCGTCCACTCCGTCCGCACCACGCTGTCCGGGCCTGCCTGGACTTCGCTGGCGTCGGTCCACAGCACCGTGGGCTGCGCACCTTCTGCGCTGCTGCCGGTGAAGCTGCTCTTCTCTCTGCCCTCGTCGGTCTGGACCATTCTCAGGTCACCCGTCTCACCATCCGTCTGCCAGCTGGCCAGGGAAGCGGAGGAAGGTGCCGGGGCTACAGGGGAAGGCGGCCTTGCGGAATAAGCGCAAGCAATCGTGTAGTTTCCAAAATCTTGGAGAGGAGGAAAGGCGGCACCATCGATACCATAAACGGTGATTGTTACCGGTGTATTGTCGTCTTCAATTTCAACTGTGCGTGAAAAAACGGTGTTATAAGTCCCCAGAGTCTGGATGTTCGTCCCTGGAAACTGGATACGATGAAACACATATTGGCCAAAGGTGCGGATGTTAAATTGGTAATATCCAGCCTTTGGAAAGACCCAAGTGAAGACCGCTTCTCCCAAACCGGTGGCAGGTAGAACATCAAAATCTTGCATCCCCGCGGTCGTGGCACCAACAGTGGCAGGGAAGGTGGTTCCGACTAAAATCGTCGGATTGCGACGATCGTTAACCTGTACACTGACACGACTGAAGGTTTCGGCCTCGCTTCCATCAAAACCATTTTTGGATTTGGCGAACAGCTCCACCTCTTCCCCGCCCAACAAACCCGGAGGCACAGAGATCAGCAGCGTTCCCCCGGGCTCCTTGACAGGAATTGCTTTTATTCCGGTATCGGCGTTTTTGAAGCGCACTTCGGACACAAATTCCAGGTTGGTGCCCAAAATACGAATCTTATCACCCGTGCGCGCCTTGTGCGGAGTGAAGGAAGTGATGGTCGGGTCCGGAATCAGGTTGATCGTCAACTGGGCAGGATTCGAGGTGGCGGGCACGCCCGTGGTGTTGTTCACCACGCAGCGGTAGAAGCCCTGATTACCAATCTCCGGGTCTAACTGCACATTTGTCAGAGTCAGGGTGGCGGCGGTCTTGCCGGCCAAAACGGTCCAAGGGCCTGCCAAGCTGGAAGCTTTCTCCCACTGATATTTGAGAGTGGGAGATCCGCCAGCCTTGACGGTGAAGCTCACGTTGGAGTCTTCAAACACCTCTTTGTCCAGCGGCTGCCCATCGACAAGGAAGAAAGGGGCTGTCAGCACGGTGACCTTGGCGGTCGCGCTGGTCACCTTAACGGTGTCATTCACGTTGCTCACGATGCAACGATAGCTGCCAGCATCTGCCGTGGTCAGATCTGTAATGACCAGTTGCACCGTAGCACGCAAATCGAGGTCTGCAGGCCCGGTAACCGTGGTCTGGGCACCCGTGATGCGGGGGCTGTTGGTCAGGTTCACATTGTTGCGCTGCCACTGGTATTTGATCGGGCCATCGCCCTGGCTGGTATTGATGGAAAGGGTCAGCGTGTTACCAGAAGTCACCGCCGCAGCCGCTGGCTGAAGGCCGATCTTCACCGGCACGTCCACCTGAAGGTTGACCAACTCAGTCGTGAAAGTACCAAAGCTGTTGGAGATCACGCAGTAGTAGTTGCCTTCGTCCGTATCGCCGAGTTTGGAACGCGTGAATTTGGCAGCAGTGCCGAGCACCGTTTCAGGCTGGCCTTCGCGGTACCACTTGTAGGTCAGCGGGGCATTGCCACCGGCAACGAGGCTGAAAGTCACGGCCTTGTCCTTGACGCCGAGAAGATCCGTGGGCGGAGTGATCAGCAAAGGCTTGGAATTGACCTTCAGGGCGAAGGTCTTGGAGGTGTAAACACCCACCTTGTTTTTGATGACGCAGCGGTACACGCCACGGTGAGTCCAGCTCAAAGGTGCAAACTTGATGGCGGCGGTCTGGGCTCCTGTCACACCGGTGGTCCCGGCGGGTTCGTCGAAGATGTTCTTGCCATCTTTCTGCCACTGGAATTCCAGGGCACCAGTACCCGTTAAGTTCGGGGCCACCGTGAGGGTGACTTCGGTGTCGCCACCCATGTCATTGGCCTCGAACTCACCTTTGGCATTCGGCTGTGCAGGCTTGTTAGAAGTTGCAACGATGGTGCCCACTTCCGTCGGCTTGTTCAGCACGACCACGTTGGCGTAATTGCTAATGGTGCCAAGGGGAGTGCCTGAAAGGAAGTTTTTCACTCGCACGCGATATGTTCCTTCTTCCTTCACACTCAGTGAACTGGCCTTGGCATTCAGCACGTCGTCATCTGTCGTTTCGGCCGTGCCATTGACTTTTTCCCACTGGTATTCCAACTTTGGATTGCCCCCGGCCAGCACGCTCAGTTTCCCGGTGGCTTTGGTGGCCACATAAAGGGTGCCACCCGTCGCAGCCGCAGGCTGGGTGAGGATGAAGGGCTGGCTGTTCACTTTCAGAACGGCAGCCTTGCTGAACAGCGTCGTGCTGGTCAGAGAACTGACGATCTTCACGCGGTAGCTGCCAGCATCCGGCCACTGGGCACCTTCGGTGGTCTCACTACCGACGGAGGCCGCCGGAATGACAAAAGTGGCCTCATCCGCCGTCGGGTTCACCCCCGTGGGGATGTCCACATTGTTTTTCTGCCACTGATAGGTCAGGCCTGCCGGTGTAGAGTCATCTGTCAGGACCACGGCCAGACTCACCCCTGCGCCCTGGCTCACCGTTGCTGACTGTGGCTGGCCGCTCGTTGGAGTCGTTTTAATTTTTGGACGCACATTCACCTGCAGGGTGAAAATGGGTGAAGAGATCTCGGGAAATGGTGTAACCCTTTCAAATACTTCCGCATAATAGTCACCGGAATGTTCGCCCTTTGCACCTGTGAACTTCAGAGTACCCGTCCCAGATCCGCTGATCCCGCTTCCGTCAACCACACGCACATCGTCTTCCGGACCTGCCACTGCGGTGTTAACCTTGTACCAGCGGTAGCCGATTTTTTCGTTAGTATTGCTACCTCCTGTAACTGTCATCGTCGCAGTCAATCCATCCCGTACGGTAACGGTCTGCGGATCTGTCGGATTGACGACAATGGGATCAGCGATGGAGCTCATCGCCGTAAAGAGCAGGGCTCCAACGAGGGAGGCCAAGGGTTTAAATGGGGGTGTTTTCATGTGAACAGACAAAGCCGGGAGGGACTCAACGTCGGATAATGACCAAACTCGCATACAATGACAATACAAAAAATCGTGCGGCTTGCCGAGAGTCGCCTCCGAAGCTTTCTGAGCCCGAAGAATACAATGGGTCCCCACCCGGCTCTCCAAAACGCTTTCAAAGAAGGCAAATTTCCGATTAATACTGTCTTTTTTTTGAGGGTTGGAAGTGGGTCTCCGACCTCAAGACCGAAAACTTGCACCTCAGAGCGTGACAAACCCGTTCTTTTGAATACTGTTCAAAAGAATTTATGGATCTGGACCGGAAACTCGAAATCCTGGCTGATGCGGCGAAATACGACGCCTCCTGCGCCAGTTCCGGAGCGGCGAAAAAAGATTCGCGGGGCAGTTCCGGGGTCGGCTCCACCGGCGGGGCGGGCATCTGCCACAGCTACACGCCAGACGGGCGCTGCGTCTCCCTGCTCAAGGTCCTGCTGACGAATGTCTGCCTCTACGACTGCCACTATTGCATCAACCGCCGCAGCAGCCAGGTAAACCGGGCCCGCTTCACGCCGGAGGAGGTGGTGAAGCTGACGCTGGATTTCTACAAGCGGAACTACATTGAGGGCCTCTTCCTCAGCTCCGGCATCGTGCGCAGCGCAGACTACACCATGGAGATGGTCATCGAGGTGGCCCGCCAGTTGCGCGAGGTGCATCACTTCCGCGGCTACATCCACCTCAAGACCATCCCTGAAGCCTCGCCGGAACTCATCGAAAAAGCCGGGCGCTATGCCGACCGCATCAGCATCAACATCGAACTGCCCACCCAGGCCAGCCTCGACACCCTGGCCCCGGAAAAAAACCTGAACCGCACCCAGGCTGCCATGGGCGGCATCCGCCAGCGCATTGACGAATCCTTCGCCGCCAAAAAAGAGGCGCGCCAGATCCAGGCCGCCCCCCGCGCCAAGCCGCCCGCCTTTGCCACTGGCCAGAGCACCCAGATGCTCGTCGGGGCCGATGCCTCAAATGACGCCGTCGTGCTGGGCCGCGCAGATGAGCTCTACCGCGACTACCGTCTGCGCCGGGTTTACTACAGCGGCTTCAGCCCCATCCCGGAGCCCAGCGTGCTGCTGCCCATCAAGCCCCCGCCTCTGGTGCGCGAGCACCGTCTTTACCAGGCCGACTGGCTGCTGCGCTTTTACGGCTTTGACGTGAAGGAACTGCTGCCCGCCGAAAACCCCCACCTGGATCTGGAGATCGACCCCAAGCTGGCCTGGGCGCTGCGCAACCGGCACCAGTTTCCCGTGGACATCAACCGCGCGCCACAGGAGCTGCTGTGGCGCATCCCGGGCCTCGGCGTGACCAATGTGGGCCGCATCCTCGCCGCCCGCCGTTTCTCCCGGCTCACCCTGGTGGACCTGCAGCGCATGCGCGTGGGGCTGAAAAAGGTGCTGCCCTTCATCGTGGCGGCGGACCACACCCCCCGGATCGCCCTGCTGGAAGGCGACCACCTGCGCGCGCGCTTCCTGCCGGCCCCCCGGCAGCTCGAGCTCAATTTTGCCAATCCCACCACCACCCCGGCCGATGCCCAGATGGCAAGGAGCGGCGAACTTTAGCAAGCTGTTGGTTAGGCCACTCAGGGCACCAGCTCTCGCACCTGGATGAAGGCCACGTGGCGCACGTTCTGCGTGCTGCCAGGCGGCTTGCGTAGGCCCAGGCAGCGCACCTGCCCTGGAACCAGTTTCAGGCTGCCTTCCGACCAGGTTTCTACCAGGTGCGGGGCCCCGGGATACTCGGCTTTGGGAGCGGCGGCGATGGCTAGCGTCTCCTTCAATCCCGGCTCCAGCGGTCGGGCGGTGCTGTGCAGAAAGGTGTGCGTCAGCAGCAGATGCGGATCCTCGGCGACCGAAAGGTTTTCATCGTTCAAATCCAACTCCCAGCGGCTGCCCACAGGCAAAGTCTCCAGCGCCGTGGGGCGCATGCGCGGGGAGCCATCGCGATGCGGGGGATCAAACTCGGTCGCCGTGGGGTAGTCCTCCGCGATGCCCACCGTGGCCCGATGCCCGCCCTGCAAATGAAGCATGGCATGCGCTACCAGCGGCGTCTGCCCCGACTGCGCACCATCCACCAACACTTGCAATCGCCGGGTGTCCGGCTGCCCCCATTTTCCGGCGGCTGCGGCTTGCCACTCAGCCTCCTCACTGACCGGGATTTCGAAGACCATGATTTCCGCCTCATGCCCCGGCTTGGGAGCAGGCGCTTCCGGCCAGCCCGGCCCCTCGCGTTGGGAAAAGACCAGCAGTGTTTCGTCTTTGGGCAGGTCTTCCCCCTGCATCACTTCAGGCACCAGCATCACACTCAGCAGCCGGGTACCGGGAGAGGCACCCTCTTCCGTCTGAATCTGCAAATCCCGGAACCGAGGCTGCCACATGATGGCCTCTGGCACATCCAGCGCCAGCTTCCACTCGCTGCGCGCCGGGGCGGCCACCGCCTGCCGCAGGGAAAGCACACCATCATCCATTTCCAGGTCCGTGCCCACGGCCCGGGTCTCCCAGGCGGAGGGGATGCTGGGCATCTCTGTCGGGTACTCGTGCCAGCGTGCGCTCACCAGTTGTCCCCGTTGCCCCTGGACCTGGGCGGAACCCACACACAGCACCATTCTCGCGCTGCCTTTCTCCACCTGGGCCAGCAGCGTTTGCAGCAAAGCCGCATCCTCCCCTGGCCGGCGTGCCCGCATCAGCGCCAGCGCCGCCTTTGAGTCCAGGGCCAGACCATAGATCCAGGTGCGGTTGTCCACTGCTGCTTTTTCGGCAGTGGCCGGTCCCTTTGGCAGGCCGGGCGGTTGTGCCTCCGCGATAAAAACATCCAGCCAGCGCCCCTTCCGGTCCCCTGGCCACACCTGGTCTCCCGGCGGCATCAGGGCCAGGATTTTGGGTTCGTCGCTTTCCAGGATCACTCCGCTGACCACGCTTTCCTCAAACAGGTCGCGCCAGTCCAGCCAGCCGTGTACGGCCTTGTCCGTCAGCTGGTTCGTCTTGCGATCATAGACATCCAGCCAGGACGTGGGCCAAAGCACGGTCTCAGGACCTCGCGGAGCATAACGAGTCACCCATTGCGCTGAAATTTTCGACTCCGTGGCGGGCGGCCCCCAAGGCTGGAGCTGGCACTCCAGGGACGTGCCGATGAAACGTTCCTCAAAAGCCGTGGGCACCATGAAAAGCCGGTCCATCTCCTGATCCAGCTCGCTCGGCATCCAGGCCAGCTGCCCACTCTTCACACTCACCCGCCCCCCGTCATCCGCCGCGCTGCCGACATCCGAGATCACACTGGCCCGGCCTTCTTTCACCGCCACACGCAGGGCCGCCACCCGTTCGGCATCCGTTTTTTTCGGTCCCGTGATCAGCCGGATCACCTCCATCTCCGGCGCACGGATCACCACCTGCCGCACCTCCAAAGGCAACGGTTCCGCTAGCGCAGGCAGGGCGGCCCCACCCACGCCCAGAACAAGACTGACCAAATAAGTTTTCATGATCAAAGACGTTTGATGAAGACCACATACCGCATGGCAGGTCCCGCGCCGGCCTCCGGACCGGAAAGGCGCAGCACGTTGGTCACCTGCCGCCACTGCTGCCATAGGGTCAGCTTTCCCACCCACTCGATTTGATCAAACTGCGGGTATTCCACGGACAGCTTCTCCCGCTCGGCCCCCGTCGCCGCATTGGCATAGCTGATGCGGCGCATCTTCGGCGGAGTGAGATGATGCTCCAGCTTCAGGCTCACCTGCAGCCTGCCCCCTTCCGTGATGCCCTCTTGCTGAAGCTCCACGGCACTGCCCACAAAGCGTTTCGCCAGTCTCTCCGGGATGGCAGGCGGCTTCTCCGGGGTCACCCAGCCTTCGGCAAACTCCTGCTCCTGCCCCTGCCGCCAGATCCAGGGTTGGTCCTCGGCCACAGCCCCTTTCACGGCCAAAATCTGCTTCAGCCCGCCCGCCTGCATTTCCTCATCCAGCCGCTTTTTCAGCGCCGGGTGCTCTTGAAACTGCCCTTCAAACTTCGCCTGCCACACCGTCTCCGGCACCTCATACATCACCAGTTCCACCTCCATCGGCGCAGCCAGGGCCTGCCCCACGACAATCCCCGCGCCTAGAGCCACTCTCAGAAAGTGCCGGGTCAAAGTCATGCTCACGTTGTAAAGGCCCCCTGCCCCCTTAGGCAATGCTAAAATGCGGAGCCAGCCTTTCTGGATCAGCGACCTTTTCAGGTGGGCCGTTGGCTCGAACGGGACACTTTTGTAGGCATGGCGGGTAGATTTGGACTGGAACGCCCCCTGAAATGCCCCGATACCTCATTCATGCAAATGACGATGGAGGCCCGGCTGCGCAAGCTGCTGGAGGCCGTGGAGATGCTGCACCAGAGGGAAGACGGAAGCCCCTTTCAGACCCGGGTCTTCCGGGCCTGCCAACACCTGTTTCCCGAAAGCTGCAGCAGCCTGGAGCTGTGGGACCGCCAAACGGGCATGCTGACAGCGGCCTATGGGGTGGATTATGACCCTGCAGGCCTGGAGGAGCGGCTGAAAAGGATCGGCGAAGTGGTGCAGCGGGACCACCCCGGCTTTCCCATCATCGCCGCTGGGTCGGATGAGCTGATGCGGCTGTCCGAGCTGACCACCCTGCGCGAGTTTCAGAAAACGGAGCTTTATGACATCGGCTTCAAGCCCCTGGACATCCGCCACCAGGTGGTCACCCCCGTGCAATCCGTGACCCAACTCGGTGGCGTGACCTTCAACCGGGGGGGCAGCCGGGATTTTGCTGAGGAGGATCTGGAAATCATCCGCCTGTTCAGCCGCCAAGTGGTCATCGCCCATCAAAATGACCAGGTGCTGAGCCGCACGCTGGAGCAGCAGCCCCAGATTTCCTCGCTGGACCACACCCCCCTGCGGCGGGCCGGGCTGACCCGGCGGGAGAGCGAGGTCTTTGCCTGGATGATGGAGGGCAAACGGGACCGTGAAATCGCCACCATCCTGGGCATCAGCTACCGCACGGTGACCAACCACGTGCACGCCATCCTGCGCAAACTCGGCGTGGAAACCCGGACGGCCGCCACCCGGACGATGCCCAAGGATTGAGGCCCTTAAACAAGGCCTCCATGAAAATGAGTATCCCTACTCATGGCCAGGGCCAGTCCCTGGAGGGAGGATGATGATTGTTCTGAAGAGGGGTCAGATTTTTGTCAGCTTATGTTTCACGGGCATCGGCTGAGAAAGATCTGAAGCCCTTCTTTAGGACACCTTTTAGCTTTCGAATCCAAGTCAGGACCGTGTGGATTTACTCCACAAGCTGGCGTTCCCGCATCGCCCCCAGCGTCCAATCATACTCTTTGACGAGCTGGTCCACGACATCGCCCATGCGCAGCTCGCCAGGGAGGACTTCCCAGGTGTAGGTCTCCATCTCGATGTGCTGGCACTTCGTCGGATTTTGGGACAGCCAGTCCATGGCCCCTTCGATGTGGTCTCGCGTGCTTTCAAACCCATCCGTGGGCTGGGCGTGCAGGGGAATGTGGAAGTGAACACGCCATTCCTCGCCCAGTTCCGCCGGATTCGTCTGGGCGAACTGAAGGGCATCCGGCAGGTCCTTGAAGCGGCGCAGTGGCGTAGTGGGGCCGTAGTCGGCGATGACTTGGTGAAAGTACACCGGCTCATCAAAGGCGCGTAGTTTGGCCACCATCTCCGGGGTGGGTTTCAGCTTCAGCGCAGAGCTGAAGTGCAGCTTGCTGAGGCGGATGCCCGCGCCGGTGATGCGGGAGAGGGCGCGCTTGGGCGTCTCATACTCGATGGCGAGGTGGCAGGTGTCATAGTTCAGGCCGATGAACTTGAAGAAGTCCTTGTCCTGCGGGTGGCGGTCATAATAGAGGCCGAAGAACTTGAGCACCTCCCCGCTAGTCTCAAACAGGCCCAGAGGCTCGGGTTCGAAACCGAGGTGAAGGTCATGCCCCGTGGCGGCGGAGACCGTTTCGATGTGTTCCCGACAGAGACGGACGTTTTCAAAAATCGCGCTGATCTCGTCCCCGCCGATACTGAAAGTCTTGTGTGAACCGGGCAGGGTGCTGACGCTGCCGCTGGCCCCGGGGGGCAGGAGCTGAGCCAGGATGTCGAACAGGCGCTTGGTGTATTCCAACCGGTCTTTAGAGGTCCAGTCCGGCAGGAAGACCTGCTCCTTCACCCGCGTGCCATGGAAGGAGCCGTAGGGGAAGCCGTTGATGGTGAAGACGTAGCAGTTGTTGGCCGCCAGCCAGTCCTTGAATTCGGCGATCTTCCCCGGGGCCAGCAGTTCCAGCGAAGCCTGATGGCCCAGGCGCAAACCAATGCCGTAGGGCTTGTCCGGGCTCACGCGGTCCTTCACTCGCAGGGTGTAGTCACGCAGGGTGGCCCAAGTTTGGTCCCAGGTTTCCCCACGGTGGATGTTGGTGCAGTAGCCGAGGTGGATGCCGTGGTTGAGAAGCATGGTTTGGGGAGAGGGGGCCGAGGAAAGAGGGAGAGTTTGCGATGGGTTGCCGTTGTTTGCAATGCTTTGCGGTGAGGAGTGTGCGCAACGGCACCCGTGCCCGGTGCAAAGGGCAGGGAGATGCTGATTCTGCGAACGGTGCAGGCAGGAGTGCCTGCATCACATTTACTCCAGGGTCACCTTCAGCGGCTGGGCGTAGCTTTGCCACGCCGCCTCGATGGCGGCCGCCTCGGCGGGTCCATCGGTGATGAGAAAGCGGTACTTCGAGACGTAAGGCGTGCCCGGTTCGATGGACCAGTCCCCATCCTGGGAAGGCGCGATGCAGAGCTGGGGGTTCTTCGGGTTCAGCCGCAGGGGCTGGGGAAAGCGGAAATTGCTGGGGTGAATCAGGATGGCCATACCAGCGGGCTGGCCCTCCACCGCACCGCCCATGTGAACCCACTGGGCCTTCGTGGAGTCGCCCTTTTTGCGGTCATCGCCATTGCTGGTCAGCATGGTCACTTGGTCCACGGGGTCCCACTGGGCATGGCCGCGTACGCCCAGGCCGCCGTAGTGATAAATGGGCAGCTTCAGGGGCGAGGCACCCGCGCAAGTCTGGGTGGAAACGAGGTCCAGAATGAAGGCCGGAGAATCCCCACTGGTGAGGGCATAGGCAGTGACTTCCCAGGTCTCGTCCAGCACGGCTTTTTCCTGCCCAGCGGGGCGGTCCACAAAACGGTGCTTGCTGATGAACCCTGCCTGCACAGGGCCCCCCCAGCTTTTCTCCAGCGACTGGAAACGGATCTCCGCTGTCAGCGCCCCGTCGGGCCCCTTCCCCTGGTTCCAGAAATCGGGGTGGCCACCTTCAAACTCCGTCTTCGTCCAGGCCATCCAGATGCCGCGATGCCAGCGGTGGTCCGCCGGGTGGTTGCCCGTGACAAGCTTGCCGTTAGGCGTGAAAACAGGATGCAGGTGCGCTCCATGCTTGAACACCTCCGACACCCCCTTCGGCACTGGCCCGGCCTCCATCTGGTAATCAAACACGGGGCTCTTTTTGCCCTCCTGGTGATGGGTGAAATGCAGCACGTCGCCCGCCTTCTCCACCGTGAGGCCATAGGGCGCGACAGGCGGGCTGGACGGGGCTTCCTTAAAGTGAATGTTCTCCCCGGCGCCGATCTGCGAAACGATCATCACAGCCCGCCCATCGGCATCCACCTGCAGCGTGGAAATGACCGTGCCGTCCCTGCCTGAAAGCGTGTGCTCACCCTGCCATTCCTTTGGCGCTGCGAAGGTGACGATGGAGCGTGTCTGTGCACTTTCACCCCCATGGACGGTGAGCTGAATAGGCCCGGCGGCCCGCGTGGTGCTGCCGATGAGAGCCAGGAAAAACGACAGGATCAGTTTCATCATGAAGGGCTAAACGCTCCCTATGGCGCTTTCGTTCACTTCGTCCTGCGAAGCAGGCCCCACTCACCCCTGGGCCAGGGCGGCCAGCTTTTCCTTCAAAAGTTGACGGGCCCGGTAGAGACGGGTTTCAACGGCTTTTTCAGAGCAGTCCAAAATGTCCGCCATCTGCCGATAACCCAGGTCCTGATAGGTGAAGAGCACCAGGGCTTCGCGCAACTCATTGGGCAGGCTGGCAATGGCCCGCCGCACCTCACGCGCCGTTTCAGCCTGGCTCAGGCTTTCATCCGGGGCCTGAGTGGTGGCCGCATGGTCCAGCCCGCCCTCTGTCAGTGAATCCAGCGAGGCCGCCGGATGGCGTTTTTTCCAACGCCAGTGGTTGGCCAGCAGGTGGCGGGCAATGCGGAAGAGGTAGCTGGAAAACGCCGCCTGCGGCTGGTAGCGATGGCGGTGCTGGTAAAGGCGCACAAAGGTCTCCTGCGCCAGATCTCTCGCCGCCGCGTGGTCGTGAGTCATGTGCCACAGAAAGGCGGCCAGGCGCTCCTGCCAGCGGGCCATGATTTCATTCAGCGCCAGGTCATCGCCCCCTGCCAGCCTCTGCATGGCCGCTGCGTCAGCGTCGGGCATCAGTCAGGGCTGGCGGCGGATTGAGGTGATGAATTGCAGGGTTTCGTGGTCGGCGGGCAGGTGGGGCAGCATCTGCCGGACGTAGGCCTGGGCGGCCTCGGGATTCATGGCCGTGGCCACTTTTTTCAAATGCAGCAGTGCGGTCTGCTCGCAGGTTTTTACATGCAGCTCATGGGTCTGCGTGGCGGCGGCCCCCGGCCCATGCGTCTGCTGGGCATGGTGCAGTTGCTCCCGCGCCTCCTGCAGTTGGGCACACAGCACGGCACACTCGGCGCGCTGGCCTTCATGCAGGGTACATTCACGGGCAAATTCCTCTTCGCTGAGAGCGTGGGCACTGCGCATCCAGGCCAGGCTGGCACGGGTTTCCGGTGACACGGAGGGCTGACTAGGCAGCTCTTTTGGCACCCGCCACACGGTCACCATCAAGACGGTGCAGGCGGCTGCTAAAGCCACCGTGCGGGGGCGGAAGAGCCATGCCACAGCTTGTCTCCACCCAGGCATCCGCTGGCTTTGCCTCGCCTGGATCTCCCGCCAGACATGGCTGGCAAAGGCAGGCGACAGGCCCGGCGGGGTGGCCGCGCTGTTCAGGAGGTGATCGAGCTGTGGATCTGTCATGGCAGAAAAAACGCCCTCGCCCCGGGGAGGGGCAAAGGCGGATGATGATTCAAGGAAGGGCCTTCACAGGCTGCGCCTTCATGCCAGCAGAACTCATGCCGGATCAGCGTGAAGTCGCAGGCAGCACGGCGATGACCTGGCCCAGATGGTCCAGGAGGATGGTCGTCTGGTTTGGGTTGTGCGCCTGGCCCATGTTCACCCGCGTGGGGGCTGGGGCCGGTGGCGGAGATTGGACAGCCACCGGACGGCTCTCCCCGGCGAGGGCGGTTCCCGAAAGCATGGACAGGGCAGTGACCGCGAGGGCCGTTAAAAGATAGAATTTCACAATGGTTTTTAGATGAGTTGGGTTGGTGACAGACAGCCGGGAACTGCCCGTCATCAGGGCCAACACCGCCGCGCCGTGAAACCCTTGAGAAAAGTGTCTTTTTCTTTTCCCCGCCTTCGTCCGCCCTTGTTCCTCCTTGCTGAAAGAGACTGTCTCTGAGATACGCTAAATCCTTCCTGTGATGTTCTTCCGTATTTTTCTGCTCCTCACCTGCCTCGCCACCCAGGGCCATGCCGCGCCTTTGTTTGACCGCAGCAACCTCGCCGCCTGGTGCATCGTCCCTTTTGATGCGGGCAAACGTGGCCCGGAAGAACGCGCGGCCATGCTGGAGAAAATGGGCGTCAAAAAATTCGTCTATGACTATCGTGCCGAGCACATCCCGCAATGGGACGAGGAACTGACCGCCCTCAAAAAGCATAACGTCGAGCTCTTCGGCTGGTGGTTCCCCACCTCGTACAATGAGGAGGCTAAAAAGACGCTGGAACTCTTCAAACGCCACGGCGTGAAACCTCAGCTCTGGGTCAATGGCAGCGGCGGCCCCATCGAAGTGAAAGACGCGGCCGATCAGCAGGCCCGCATCGCCAAAGAGGTGGCGCGGCTGAAACCCATCTGTGAAGCCGCCGCACCCCTGGGCTGCCAGGTCGCGCTCTACAATCACGGCAACTGGTACGGCGAGCCTGAGAACGCCATCGCCATTGTCGAAGCACTCAAGGCCCAGGGTCTCACCAATGCAGGTCTCGTTTACAACCTGCACCACGGTCACGGCCACCTGGACCGACTGGAAAAAGTGCTGCCTCAAATGCTGCCGCACCTGCTCTGCCTGAACCTCAATGGCATGGATGTGGCGGGCGATGCGAAGGGCCGCAAGATCCTGCCTCTGGGCATTGGCACCGAGGACGTGCGCGTGCTGAAGATCATCGCCGCCAGTGGTTACAAGGGTGTCATTGGCATCCTCAATCACACCAACGAAGATGCCGAAGGCCGTCTCCTGGATAACCTGGATGGCCTGGCCTGGCTGCTGCCCCAGATCGAAGGCAAAGCAGCGGGCGAAAAGCCGAAGTATCGCACCTGGAAAATGACCGCAGCGAAAGCCCCGGAGATCAAAACCAAGCTCGTGATGGTCGGGCAAAGTGTTCCCTCGCTGAATCCCGAATTTGGCCAAGCATTGAAAGGCAGCCTGCGCATCGAAGGCCAGGAAGCCTACCGCACCCTGCCACTCAGCATCGAGTGCCGGGCCAAGCTAAACAGCGCCAAGAACTTCAATATCCTCGTTGCCTCTGACCCGAAAAGTTCCGCCACCCACTGGGAAATTTACAGCTACCAAGGCAGCGGCGTTTTCAGCCTGTATCTGCCAGGTCGCGGCGGCGAGTACAAGACCGGCGTCAACATCTGCGATGGCCAATGGCATGATCTCATTGCCAGCATCGGGACGGACAAAGTGATGCTGTATGTGGACGGCAAGCTGGCGCTGGAGAAGGACGTGCCGCCGCTCCAGGGCAGCGCCAAACCTGGAGATCTCTCCTTTGGCGATCTCGTCGAAGGCGGCGTTGGCTGCGACGGCGTGCTGGACGATGCCCGCCTTTCCCGGGGACCCATGAAACCGCGCAAGGGCGACCACCCGCGCCAGCGCATGGACAACACCCTCGGCCTCTGGAGTTTTGATGACCTGGACAGCCTGCTGGCAGGCATCGCCACCGCCCCGGCTCCTGCCGAGTTCAAACCCGACCGCCAACCTCTTCGTGAGGGCGACTACGCGCACTGGCAGACCGAAGTGAACCGCGAGCGTGTCTTCGATTACTACGCCAAGCAGGCCGTGCAGTTCATGGGCAAACCGCTGCCAGATCTCCTGCCCGGCTTCCCTGGCTTGGATGGCGGCCAGCAGGGCCACTGGGGAAATCAAAACGATGCCGTCACCTGGAAAGATGGCCGCTTTGCCACCTCGGATCTGGGCTCCGTTTTCAGCACCGTTTTCAAGGGCGCAGGTGTCAGCGCGAACAAGGGCGTGTGTGTGCGGTTGGGTGACAAAGCGGCCGTCTTTGATCCCGAAACGCTCTCATTCCCCGTGGTGTGGAGCGGGGGTTTCATCAAGCTCAGTGATGCCCGCCACGGTTTCATGGGCGGTGGTGTGATGGATGGGAAGGTTGTCACCAAAAATACCGAGCCCTCCAAACCCGCCAACCAAAAGTATCGCGGTTTTTATCGCCATGGCCCGCAGGTGGTTTTTGTGGCGGAACAAACAGGCGACAAGAAGAAGTCCTATTTCACCCTGGGCCAGGAAGGCGTGGGCCAGCCTAACGACAAGCTGGTTCAGGATTGCCTCAAAGGTGGCCCGGCTCAGTGGCCCCAGTGGATCGAAACCAAAGGCATCATCGGCCAGGGGCAGCCTTTTGCCACCGATACTCTCACGATCCCTTTTGAAAACCCCTACGGCACGCTGTTTTTCATCAGTGGCCATGACTTTTTCAAAGATGGCACGGCGGCGATCAGCACCATGACGGGTGAGGTCTGGCTGGTGCGCGGCATGGATGAGAAACTGGAAAAACTGCGCTGGAAACGCTACGCCACCGGCCTGCATCAACCGCTCGGCGTGAAGATCGTCAATGACGAACTTTATGTGTTAGGCCGCGACCAGATCACCCGCCTGCATGACCTCAATCGCGACGACGAGGCCGACTTTTACGAGTGCATGACAAACGTCCAGGAGACTTCTCCTGGCGGTCATGATTACATCACCGGGCTGGAAACCGATGCCGAGGGTCGTTTCATCACCGCCTCCGGCAATCAGGGCATCATCCGTATCGCAGATTCGCAGGTGAACGTGCTGGCCACCGGCTTCCGTAACCCCAATGGCATCGGCTTGTCGCCCGATGGTCGTTTCATCACCACCAGTGTGCAGGAGGGCGACTGGACCCCTGCCTCCTCCATCTGTCAGGTGGAACTGGGCAAGAATGAAGGTGCCCATTTCGGCGCAGGAGGGCCTAAAAACGGCCAGCCCCCGGAACCGCCGTTGATGTATCTGCCACGTGGCGAGGACAACTCATCGGGCGGCCAGTGTTTCATCACGGGGCAGCCTTGGTCGGCGCTCAAGGGAGAAGGAAACTTTGCCCACTTTTCCCCGGGCACAGGCACCGGCTGGCTGGTCATGCGCCAGCAGGTTCAGGGCCGCTGGCAGGGGGCTGCGGTGCGCATCGCGGGCAACTTTGATTCCGGTTCCCAGACCGGGCGCTTCCGTTCCCAGGACGGCCAACTTTACGTCACGGGCATGCAGGGCTGGGGCAGCTACACCCCGAAGGACGGCTGTTTCCAAAGAGTACGTTATACCGGCGGCAAGGTCGCCGTGCCGATTGGCTTTGAAGCCCGCGACAATGGCGTGCTGATCCGCTTTGACCGGGCGGTGGATGCCGCCACTGCTGCCAAGGCCGGCAATCACTTTGCCCAATGCTGGAACTACAATTACAGCGCCGCTTATGGCTCGCCCGAAATGTCCGTTCGTTATGCCGATACAGTGGGGCATGATCCCTTGGAAGTCCACAGCGCCCAGGTGCTGGAAGGTGGCAAGACCTTGTTCCTTGAGATCCCCCAGCTCGTCACCGCCAGCATGGTGCATCTGCGCGTCGGCGTCAGCGGCGACCGTGCTCACGATGTCTTCCTCACCGCCCATGCCCTGGCCCCCGTCTTCACCGATTTTCCAGGTTATCAAAAGATCGCCAAGACCTGGACGGCTCCGGCGAAAGGCACCGCCCAGACCACCGCCAAACTCAACCCCTGGGCCAAAGGCGAACCGGGGCGCGAGATCATTGTGGATGCTGCCCTGGGCCTGCAATACGTGCAAAAGCAGCTCACCGTCAAAGCCGGGGAAAAGCTCACGCTCACCTTCAAAAATCCCGATGTGGTGCCGCACAACTGGCTCCTCGCCAAACCCGGCACCTTGCAGAAGCTGGGCGATCAGGTGAACCTCATGATCACCGATCCCAAAGGCCTCGCCAAACACTACGTGCCCGACTCCCAGGACGTCCTCGTTTACACCGACATGACGAATCCGAAAGAGCAGTTCACCATCCACTTTGAAGCCCCAAAAGAAAAAGGCGACTACCCCTACCTCTGCACCTTCCCCGGCCACTGGATGGTCATGAACGGCGTGCTGAAGGTGGAATAGGTCGCCTAACCATTTTTTCAATCATGCCGACATTAGAGGATGCTATCTCCCAGCTTTACGAGGCTTTTGCCGACGTTCCCAGGCCCATGGACATTGATGCCTGTCCCTGCTGTGTGGATAGCAAGAACCTCTGCGCCCTCACCACCCTGCCCTTGCGGGACATCCCTGCGGACGATTTGGGCCCCTATGCTGCCTCCGCCTTCCTTACAGTGGGAGATGTTCCTGATTACCTGTATTTCCTTCCTCGGATCCTGGAGTGCTCGGCGCGCCAGGAATTCTGGTGGCCCGACCCGGAAGTGACCGGAAGAGCCATTGCCAACACGCATCCCGCCGAGTGGCCAGCCCCCAGACGCGCAGCCTTTCATCAGTTTCTCAGCTCCCAGGTTTCCCATCTTTTGGAGCAAGCCGACTCAGGCTCCGAACTTGATTCCTGGCTTTGTGCCATCGCCAGAATGGGTCTGGATGTCCGTCCCTTTCTCTCACAAATCGAACCGTCACTTCCCCATGTGCTTTCTTTCTATGAGGCCAATGCCAACCAGCTCACCGAACGCAAGCTGGCCAACGCATTCTGGGAACTGCCCAATGAAGGCCATGATCAGATCCTCGCTTGGTTCGGCAGCGAACCCGTCAGCGACATCATCCTCCAGGCCTACGGCGTCGCCCTCTATCACGATTGCAAGTGACGGTCACCATCACTCCCACTGGCTGCCCTTGCTGCCCACGTAGGTCATGCTGAGGCCGATGACGACGTGAGCCAGGAGTACGAAGGCGGCGAGTTCAGGCGAGACCAGGGAGGTATCCGTGACCTTTTTCACCGCGTCATAAAAGGCGGTGTCGCTCATGCTGCGCAAGCTGCCGGACCACGCCCAGAAAGCGGCGATGAAAGGGTTCACCGCCCCCTCCAGCCAGTCGGGCAGAGTCAGCACCGCCCCGGAAAGCGGCAGCTGGAAACCGACGAGGTAGATGCTGAGGATGGTGGCCTTTTCCGGTGTCCGGCTCAGGGCGCTGATGCCCAGGCAGATGCTCGTCATCGCCGCAGACGCCAGCACTAGCAGCATGAGCTTCACCATCAGATCTCCGGGGAGCCCCCCCACCACCATGTCCACAAACACCCCCATCCACACACTCTGCGCGAGGACAAAGACGCCCAGGAAAAGCACCTTGCTGATGAGATAGGCCAGAGGGCTCAGGCCGCCCAGCTTCTCCCGTTCCAAAATGAGGCGTTCACCCGCAATTTCTCGCGCGGCATTGTTGCTGGCCATGAGCGTGACCAGCACGACCTGCAGCATGATGAGTCCGCTGACGATGCCGCCGGCCTGCAGCTGGTCGAACTGGTGCTGCGCCTGCCGCTGCATCTCATAGACGATGTCCGTCTCCTGCCGCTGGTTGAGCTGCTTCAGCGGCTTGATGCCATCCAGGGCAAAGATAACCACCAGCAGCGGAAAGCCGATGAGCATGGCCAGGTGCAGGCCCACCTGGCCCCGGTCTCGGCGAAAGATGGTCCAGCGCCGGTGCAGCAGCGTGAAGACCTGGCTCATCATACTGGGCAGCTCTTCCGGTGCCAGGGGGTGCGGGGCTTCGGGATCGGCCTCTTCCTGCGGAGCTTCTTCGGCCGCCGGCTTCAGTTCAAACAGCATCGCCTCGTAGTAGCTGCGCTTCTTGGTCCAGGACTCGTGCCATTCCTGGGCATCCCGCTGCGTGAGGCGCAGATAGACCTCTTCGGCATGCTCCACCGTGAAATAGTGGGTCAGCAGCTTGGGTGCTCCATGAAACACCAGCCGCCCCTGATACATGACGAGCACGCTGTCGAAGGCCTCCAGGCTGGCGAGGCTGTGGGTGACATTGATGACCACCCGGCGCTTGTTTTCACGTGCCAGCACCCGCAGCAGTTCGGTGATCTCCGTCTCGGACTTCGGGTCCAGGCCGCTGGTCACTTCATCACACAGCAGCAGGCAGGGATTGGTCACCAGTTCCAGGGCCAGCCCGAGACGGCGCTTTTGCCCGCCCGACAGCACCTTCACCCGGCGCTCCGCCAGATCGGCCAGCCCGGTGATGTTGAGAATGTGGTCCAGCTTGGGTTCGAAGTCGTCGGTGCCAGGCAGCTGCGTGCGTAGGGCCATGCTGCTGGCGATGCATTCCTCCACGGTCAGCAAGTCATGCGCCACGCTGAACTGGGGTACATAGCCCAGCTCGCCGGGGTGCAGATCCTCCTCTTCCTTCAGGTCGCGGTCTTCCCACTTGAGGTCCCCTTCGGTCTGTTCCTGGATGCCGGCGATGACTTTCAGCAGCGTGGTCTTGCCGCAGCCCGAAGGGCCCACGATGGCCATCAGATGGCCCTGGGGTACGCGCAGGCTCACTTCCCGCAGCAGGTGCACGCTCTCCTGCTCCGAGCCGGGAGGCGCGTCCACTTCAAGGCCGACATTGCAAGCTTCAAGCATAAACGGTTGTTATACCGTCAAAGCGGATCGGCATGGCAAGATAAAGCGCAGTCCCCTGCGCATTTTTTTGCGTTCTTTGTTCTCCTTGCCAGTTATGCTGGACCTATGAGCACCCGTTCCCGTCGTCGTTCCGGCAAAAGCCCGCGCTGGCTGCTGGCCCTGGCCGCCGTGGCCATCGCCGGCATCGTCCTGGTGCTGCTGATGCCCATGCTGGTGATGAACTGGGTGCGAGGCTACCTGCAGGAGGAGGCCTTTCGCGGCCAGATGGAGCAGCTTTTTGGCACCCAGATGCAGGGGGAGGTCACCCTCGCCCCGCTGCGCTGGACCGGCGATGAAGTGACCAGTGCCGAGGCAGCCGCCAGCACTGCCAACGGCTGGCTGGCCCGGCTGGACGGCCTGCACCTGACGCTGGACTGGAATGCCTTCCGCCAGGGCCGATGGCGCACCGTCGGTGCAGGAGTGGACAGCATCACCCTGGAACGCACGGCCCAGCCCATCGCGCCTCTGACCGCCCCTGAAGAAGCCGCGCCGCCAACGCCCCTCTCAGAAAGCCACGCCATTCCCGCCTGGCTGCGCCGCTACCTGCCGGACAAAACGGAGGTGGGCGGCCTGCAAGTCGCGCGTTTTTCCTGCCTGCACCCGGGGCCGTGGAATCTGAAAGACAGCCGCGTGCGCATCGCCACCTGGCAGCAGGGGGAAACTTCCCTCCAGGCGGTGGTGGAGGGCGGCCTCATCGAAACCCCCATCATGCTGCCCGCCCAACTGGTGCCAGTGACGCTGAACCTGACGCGTGCCTCCGTCCGCCTCAGCCGCGAAGATCTGCACCTGAAAGAGGCCACCCTGAAGTGGCTGGATGCGGGCGAAATCACCGCCCGAGGCCATCTGCAGCCCCGGCAGGGCACCTGGGAGCTGGCCACCCATCTGAACGGCATCCCTTTGAACGAGTGCCTGAATGAGGACTGGCGCGTCCGCCTCAGTGGCCGTCTGGAGGGGGATCTCACGGCCACCGGCAGCCGCACCGCCGCGCCTGTGGTCAAAGGCCGCCTGCACCTGCGCGACGGCGTGCTCACGGCCCTGCCCGTGCTCGACCAGCTCGCCAGCTACACGGGGGTGGAGCGCTTCAAGCGCCTCGTGCTCGATGCCGCCAGTTCTGACATCACTGTCGAAGGCGAACGCCGCATCTTTGAAAAGATCATCGTCCAGTCCAATGGACTGCTGCACCTGGACGGCAGCCTGACCGTGCAGGGCGGGCAGATTGAGGGTAACTTCTTGTTAGGCGTGACCCCGGAAACCCTCAAGTGGATCCCCGGTGCCCAGCAGCATGTTTTCACCGCCACCCACCCCACCGGCCCGGCGGGCATGCTATGGACACCCCTGCGCATCACCGGCACTCTCCAGGCCCCACGTGAGGACCTGAGCGCACGGCTGGCAGCAGGAGCAGGCAAGGCGCTGCTGGATGCCCCTGGCCAGGTCGTCAACCAAGGCAGCCAGCTGCTGCTGACTCCCGTGCTGGGCAAGGAGGCCGGGGCACTGCCCAACGAAGTGATCCGCGGGGCCACAGACGCGACCGGCAAGGCCGTGGAAACCGGGGTCAAGCTGCTGGAGGGAATCGGCGGCGGACTCCTGGGCAAGTAAGCCTGCCTCAGAGGGCTGGCAGCCATGTCTCCATGGCCTGGCTGGCCGCCCCGAGAGCACCGGCATCATCCCCCAGGCGTGAGCGCACCAGCTTCAGCGGCACATCCCGCAGCGCAGGGGCCACGTGAAGCGAGGCCTCCATCACGGCTTCGCAAAAGCGGTCCCCCAGGGCCGTCAGCGGCCCGTGCAGCAGGCAGATCTTGGGATCCAGAAGCAGTTGCACACAGCCCAGCACCCGGGCGAAGTCTGCCACCACCGCATCCCACTGGGTGGATCGGTCATTGGCCAGGCTGGCCATGGCGGTATGCAGGTCTTCAGGCACCGGGGCCGTTTCTCCCAGGCCCGCCAGCCGCCGGTAGCTCATCGGCGCACTCAGCCAGTGGTGCAGTTCCCGGCGGGGACTTTCACCTCCCAGAGGCCAGGGCCACAGGCCGATCTCTCCGGAGGCATGATGCGCCCCCTGCACCAGCTCCCCCGCCTGCACGCTGGCGATGGCAAAGCCGCTGCGCGGCCCCACGATGACATAGTCCGTCTCTTCCCGATGTTCGCCAAACCACCGCTCGGCCAAGGCAATGGAGCGCAGGTTGTTTTCCACATGGACGGGCACCTTGAACCGGTCCTCCAGCAGGCGCTTCAGCGGCACATTCTCCCAGCCGCGCACAAAGGCGTAGCGAAGGGAGATGCCCTCGGCAGAATTCACCAGGCCAGGAGCCCCCACGCCAATGCCCAGCAAGGGCGTGGACTGCTGCCGCTGCAACTGGCCCAGACCGAGGAGGATGATCGCCTCGACTTCGGCGGCGGAAGGGTTGGCCTGCAGGTGTACCCTTTCCCCCAAAAGAATCTGGCCGGAAAAATCCAGGCCGGTGACCTGCACGCGGTCCGCATTGAACTCCACCCCGGCAAACCAGCCCGGGTCCCGCCGCACCATCAGCCGCCGCTTGGGCCGGCCCATGAAACCGTGCTCCAGCCCGGACTCACTGAGATGGCCGGTCGAGATGAGCTGGTCCACATACAGCCCGACGGTGGAGGCGGAGAGTCCCAGAGTGCGGGCCAACGTGGTGCGCGAGGTGGCACTGCCGCGACGAACATTCAGGACAGTGGAGGCAAAGAGCTGACGAAGGTCCGATGTTTTTTGACGCATGACTGACAGGTGGGGGGTGTATCAAGAAAAGCTTTAGATTCGCCGTTTGGAAATACAAAACCGCATTCACGTTCATTTACTGAGCAAGGCAAGGATTCAGATCAGGCCAACCACTCCGACTCCAGTATGTCCGCATCCGCATCATCCTCATGGATGGAGCGGTGGATGACTCTGGCCGTGATGTCGTCCAGGTAGCTTTTCAGAACAGAGCTGAGTTCCAGGAACTCCGGCCAAAGCGTCTCATCCACAAAGCTGGGCGGCACCCGCACCATCACGGTGGTGCGTCTTTGGCGCGCGTAGCGGTACGGCTTCAGCGCGTAACGGCGCAGCAGGGCGATGAAGAGCTTCTTCGACCAGTCATCCGTGAGGGTGAACTTGTACTCGATGGCCGCCTCCTTTCGGCTGGCCTCGCGCAAGCGTTTGCGGATGCGCTCCATGGCATCCGCAGCGGCATCCTTTTCACCGGCTGTGGCGGCACCCGAGTGCAGGCGCTCGATCTTCTGAAGCTTTTCGAGCAGCTCTTTTTCGGACATGTCAGACGGGGGAAAGGGATGTGCCGTTACACTTCGAGCTGGATGCCCAGTTCGCAGACCTGACGCGGCGGGAGGTCAAAGTATCCGGTGGCCGGGCGTGACAGGCGGCTGAGGGTGACAAAGAGGCGCTTCCGCCAGCGGGCCATTTTGCCAGGGCCGTTAGTCAGCAGGATCTCGCGGCTTTGGTAAAAGGTGATGCCTGCGCGCTTCAGCTTGGTCTTCTCGCTGAGGGCCTGGCAAAGGTCATCAAACACCTGCGGCGACTCAGCAAAGCCATAGCGCAGTACCACGCGATAAAACTCGTCGCAATGCTGCTCGATCTGGTGACGGGTCTGGTCGCGGATGTGCGGCACATCTTCAAATTTCACGGTCAGGAGCACCACCTGTTTGTGGAGCGCCTTGTTATGCTTGAGATGATGCAGCAGGGCGAGGGGCAGGCCATCTGCACTGGCGGACATGAAGACGGCGGTGCCGGGAACCCGGATGATACGGTCCTTTTGAATCTCTTCGACCAGATGCTGGACGGGCAGCCGCCCGCGCTGCATGGCCTGGAAAAGCACGGCTCGGCCGTCCATCCAGGTCTTCATGATGATCCAGATGCCCGCAGCGACGACGAGCGGGAACCAAGCCCCCTGCATGAACTTCACGAGGCTTCCGGCAACATAACCGAATTCAATGATCATGAAAATGAGCACGGGAATGAAGGCCTTCCAGAAGGGCCAGTCCCAGATGCGCCGTGCCACAAAGAAGAACAGGATGCTCGTCAGCAGCATCTCCAGGGACACGGAAAGACCGTAGGCGGAGGCCAGGGCACTGGAGGTCTTGAAACCGATGACCAGGGCAATGCAGGCCACCATGAGGAGGAAGTTCACCTGCGGCATGTAGATCTGGCCGCGCACATCCGGGTTGGTGTGGACGATCTTCAGTCGCGGCAGGTAGCCGAGCTGCACGGCCTGCTGGGTGAGGGAAAATACCCCGGTGATCATGGCCTGGGAAGCGATGATGGTGGCAGCGGTGGCCAGGATGATCATTGGCACCAGCAGGTTCTGAGGCACCAGATGGAAGAAGGGGTGCTCCAGCGCTGCGGGGTCGTTTACCACCAAGGCTCCCTGTCCGAGGTAGTTCAGGGTCAGCGCCGGCCAGACCAGGATGAACCAGGACTGTTGGAGCGGCTTGTGACCAAAATGGCCGATGTCGGCATACAGCGCCTCACAGCCGGTGACGGCCAGCAGCACCATGCCCATAATGACGACCCCATGGTAACCATGGTGGATGAGGTACATCACGCCCCAGTGCGGGGACAGGGCCTGGATGACTTCGGGATGCTCAAGGAAACGGTAGAGGCCGAGGCCGCCCAGGGCAAAAAACCAGACAATCATGATGGGGCCAAAGGCCACGCCGATCTTGTCGGTGCCATGCTTCTGCACGACAAAAAGGCCCATCAGGATGGTGACGGCAATCGGCACCACCCACTGGGAAAAACCGGGGTTGATCTGCTTCAGACCCTCCACGGCGGAAAGCACTGAGATGGCCGGTGTGATCATGCCGTCGCCATACAGCAGCGAGGCTCCGAACAGCACCACCAGAAGGACGAACCCCATGCTCTTCGGAGACAGGGCCTCTTTCTTGGAACGGAGCAGCGACAGCAGGGCGAACATGCCGCCTTCCCCCTGGGCCGTCGCATAACTCAGCAGGCTCAGGTACTTCACCGCCACCATGATGGTGAGGGACCAGAACATGAGGGAGATCGGGCCATAGACCATCTCCACACCATGGATCGCAGGGTTGTAATCCGCATGGTCCAGACACTCCCTCAACGCATAGAGCGGGCTGGTACCGATGTCCCCAAAGACGACTCCCAGGGCCACGAGGGCCAGAGACCAATTGTTTGACGGTTTATGTTCGGACATTGGATTCTCCGGTGCGGCCGGAGACCTGATGATGGAAGCCCCAAGTGGCCAACTAGCCGGGAACAGGAGGGGGAGATGTTCCAAAAAGCTTCATTCAGTCAGGCAAGATTGATGATGAGGAACAGCAAGATCACAGGCAGACAATCCGGCGATCCCAATGTCAGTCTCATGCATCTTCAATACTAGACACAGAGAATCGGCTTCATCAACTCAAGTCCGCAACTCTTCGTATGAAGAGTCCCTGTCCCGGACTGATGGGGCATAAAAAACGGGTGAGGTCTTGCGACCTCACCCGTGGAAGGATTTTCCGGCAGATTAAGCCTAGGCCTTCGCTGCGGCGATGGCAGCCTGGGCTTTTTCGGCTTCGACCTGCGCGTCCAGGACCTGGCGCTTGAGGCTGGTGCCGGTCTTCTTCGCATACCACAGCACCAGCGGGCTGGCGATGAAGATGGAGGAGTAGGTGCCCAGAAGCACGCCGATGGTGATCGGCACGGCGAACTCAAGCATGGCCGGGTTGCCCAGGAACAGGAGGACGATCATCGGAGCCAGGGCGGTCGGACCCGTGAGGAGGGTACGGCTGAGGGTCTTGCAGATGGCGTCGTTCATCAGCTCGCGGGTGCTGCCGCCGACACCCTTCTGGATGTTTTCACGGATACGGTCGAAGACCACGATGGTGTCGTTGATGGAATAACCGGCGATGGTCAGCATGGCACCCACGTGGATGAGGCTGAGTTCCTGGCCGAAGAGGACGCAAAGGCCGGGCACCATGAGCACGTCATGCGCCAGGGCCACGATGGCACCGAGGGCGAAGGCGAACTCAAAGCGGAACATCAGGTAAACGAAGATGGCGATCAGCGCGGCGATCAGCGCGATGACGGATGTTTTGGCGGCTTCATCACCGATGACAGCGCCCACGCGGCTGCCCTGGGTGCCTTCCACCTGGTCAGCAAACTTGGCCTTCACGGCCTGTTCGATGACGGGGCCGGATTCAAACTCGCTGCGGATGGCGATGACGTCGCCGCCCGTGGCGTTGCCCTTGCGCTGGATGTAGTAGCTGCCGATCTCTTTGCCATCGGGCTGCTTCAGGCCCTTGATGACGGCATCCAGCTCACCATCGGTGATGGCTTTGCCGGTCTTCAGCTCGATGTGGGTGAGACCGCCGCCACGGAAGTCAATGCCCAGGCTAGCCTTGCCTTTCATCCCCAGGGCGGCAAAGGAGATGGCCGTGACCACCAGGGAAGCGATGATGAAACCCTTGGCCTTAGCCAGGATGTCGAACACGCCATCCGGGAAAAGCTTTACGGTGGAGATGCTCTTGAGCAGGCCTTTGTCGATGACCCACATGAAGATGACGCGGGTGACGATGAGGGCACCGACCATGGAGGAAAGGAGACCGATCATCAGGGTGACTGCGAAACCCTTCACCAGACCGCCGGCGATGACGAACAGGATGATCGCGGAAATCAGCGTGGTGATGTTGGAGTCAGCAATGGCGGAGAAGGCCTTCTCATAAGCAGCTTCCAAGGCACCCGAGATGGTCTTGCCTGCCTCACGTTCTTCACGGAGACGTTCGTAGATCAGCACGTTGGCATCCACCGCCATGCCGATGGTCAGCACGATACCGGCGATGCCGGGCATGGTGAGCGTGAACCCAAAGAGGGACATGCCGCCGAAGAGGATGGCCAAGTTAATCACCAGACCGACGATGGCGATGAGGCCTGCCAGGCGATAAACGAAGAGCATGAACAGGGTGGTGATGCCCAGGCCAGCGATGCCGACCCACTTGCCCTGGTTGATGGAGGACTGGCCGTAAGCGGCGGAGACGGCGCTTTCAGACAGGATGGTCATCGGGTTTTCCAGGGGGTTTTCCAGCAGGCTGGCCAGCGTGCGGGCTTCCTGCTCCTTGAAACGGCCGCTGATGACGGCAGTGCCACCGAAATGGTCGGTTTGAAGGGTCGGGGCCGAGATGATTTCTTTGTCCACGATGATGGCCAGCTGGCGGCCACGGTTCACGGCAGCGACTTCGTCGAAGAGCTTGGCACCAGTGCTGTCGAAGTTCAGGATGACCTTCCAGCCTTCGGCGTCAAAGGTTGCGAAGGCTTCCTTCACATACTTGCCTTCCATGTCGGCGCGGTTGCCCACGGTCTCGGTGCCACGCTCCGGAAGTTCTTTGCCCTGATCATCCTTCTGGACCTTGTACTTCAGGTCTTCGGTGCCGGGAGTGCGCGGCTGGCCAGGGGCGTTTTGGGGCTTGACGATGCGGAACTCCAGGAAGGCGACCTGCTGGATCTTCTGGCGCACGTCGGCGAATTCTTCGGCCTTCACCCCGGGCATCTGGATGAGGATGCGGTCATCCCCCTGGGGCTGCATGGTGAGGTCTTTGTTGCCTTCGGAGTTGAGGCGTTTTTCCAGGATGGCGATGGCCTGCTGGACGGAACTCTGGGTGACGGGCTTGGCGCTGCCGTCGTCCGACTTGCCGGGCTCCAGGCGCACGACGAACTCACTGCCCCCCTGAAGGTCAATGCCCAGCTTGATGCCCATGCTGTTGACCGTCCACAAGGCAAAGGCCGTGGCGATGAGGATCAGCACGGAGCCATACCTGCGCTTGCGGTCGTGCATCGTCGTGCCGACGTAAAAAAGGAGCAGCAGGAGGATGGAGGCTCCGACGAGGAAGGTTGAGATGGCGGCCATGGTGGATTGATTGGAGAGAGAGGGGAACGGGGCTCAGTGCTCAGAGGAGCACGGCGGGAAGCAAGGCGGGACGGATCAGGCGGTGGTGGCTTCGACCACGTCGGATTTTTTGCTGACGGAGGCAATCGCGCCACGGTCATATTCGATCTTCACATTGTCGGCCACCTTGATCATCACGGTGCGGTCCTTGACGCTGGTGATGATGCCGTGTTCGCCGCCATTGAGGACGACATGGTCGCCGACCTTGACGTTGCTGATGAGCTTTTCGTGCTCCTTCTGCTTCATGCGCTGAGGGCGGATGAGCACGAAGTACATCATCACGAACATGAGCGCCATCATGATGAAGGTCGTGGAGCTGTTCTGGGACGGCGGTGCCGCCTGAGCGAGGAGGGGGAGGAAAATGGGGGTCATGGATCGGTGGTTTCGGGACGGGTTTGGTAACGGGCGACGACTTCCTCGCGGAAGTCAGCAAAGCAACCTTGTTCGATGGCTGAGCGTGCCCTGGCGGCAAGGGACAGGTAGAAATGCAGATTGTGCAGGGAAATCAACCGCAAACCCAGGACCTCCTGGGTATTGATGAGATGGCGGATGTAAGCCCTGGAAAAGCCCTGGCAGAGCGGGTGTGTGTCCTCAGCGAGGGGGCGGAAGTCCTTGGCAAACTTGTTGTTCCGCAGGTTCAGCGTGCCTTCATGCGTGTAGGCGGTGCCGTTGCGGGCGAGGCGGGTGGGCAGCACGCAGTCAAACATGTCGATGCCGCGGGCGATCAGTTCCACCATCTGCGGCGGGGTGCCGAGTCCCATGGCATAGCGGGCCTGGTTTTGCGGCAGCAGCGGGCAAGTCCACTCGGCGATGCGCATCATGTCCTCTTCCGGCTCACCGACGCTGAGGCCGCCGATGGCGTAGCCACTGAAGCCCATGGCAACGAGCTCGCGGGCGGAGCGCTCACGCAGGTCCTGAAAGGTGCTGCCCTGGACGATGCCAAAGTGCAACTGCGCGCCACCACCGGTCTGTGGCTGATGCTTGTCAATCCAGTCCCGGCAGCGGCGTGCCCAGCGCAGGGTCAGCTCCAGACTGGTGCGGGCATCGTCATGGCTGCAGGGCCAGGGCGTGCATTCGTCGAACAGCATGGCGATGTCGCTGCCCAGGGTGGCCTGGATTTCCATGGCGACTTCCGGCCCCAGGAACATCGGGGTGCCATCCACGTGATTGTTAAAGTAGCAGCCTTCTTCCTTGAGCTTGCGCAGCTTGGCGAGGGAGAAAACCTGGAAACCGCCGCTATCCGTGAGGATGGGGCGGTCCCAGTTCATGAATTTGTGCAGGCCGCCGGCTGCGCCGATGATCTCCGTCCCGGGCCGCACCCACAGGTGGTAGGTATTGCCCAGGATGATTTGCGCATTCAGGGAGCGCAGCTCTTCCGGATGCACGGCCTTCACCGTGGCCTGGGTGCCGACGGGCATGAAAATGGGCGTCTCGATCACGCCATGAGGCGTCGTCAACCGTCCGCGCCGGGCGGAAGAGTTGGGATCGGTGGCCAGAAGTTCAAACATGCAAGTAGGTAAAAGGGCGCGGAGTGTGGCGGACAAAGCGCCGGGTGTCAAAGGGGGAGCGCGGGGGGAGACGGGATTTAAGGGAGAGGGAGGCAGACCTGAAGGAGGCACCCTGGCTTTTGTGGTTTGCCGATCTTTTTAAAAGAGGAACGGGGATGGGGAAAAGGATTCAAATTCTCCCCATCTGGGGATTTTTGGCAATAATACACTGATTATCAAAGCCTTACCGATGGGGATAAAATCCCCATGACATCCCCATCCGGGGAAATTTGGGGAGAACCCCTGCGGATGGGGATGAGACAGCGAGACGGAGCATGCCCTGGCGGAGGCGGGGAAAGAAGGCCGTGAGCAGAGGCGAACATTTTCAAATATTATTTAATATCCGCCCAAGAGGGACATCTGGCAAGGGAGGAATGGGACCGTTCACGCACCCAGTCTTCGCCAATAAATGAAGGCGATGGGAAACATGGCGACGCACTCGGTGGCCGCAGCGGCCAGGAGCTGGCGGTCCGGGGTGCGGATGGCGATGGTGAGGAAGATGGCGGCCAGGAGCAGGGCGGTGCCGAGGATGAAGATGGCGGCGGGGGAGATCCACTGGCGGCTGCGCGGGCACTCCTGATCCACCAGGTCCAGGAAATGCCAGGCCATGTAGGCGAGGAGGATCGTGGAAAGGATGTAAACGCCCTGCGCGAGGGTGACGGAGCTGGCATAGTTGTAGCAACCATGGACGAGGACAACGGCCATGAAGGTGACGAGAAAGCGGTCCGCCGTATTGAAGCGGGAACGCAGGAGCACGTAGAGAGCGTGGGTGGAGGTGCCGGTAAGGGCGGCATGGAGGAAATTGGCCGTGAACAGGCGGGCCAGGGCGACGCCGCCTTCATACTGGAGGTAATAGTTGATGTTTTCCTCCAGGGCGAAGCCGAGACCGACGAATGCACCCACCATGAGGGCACCGCCCGGAGGCCGACGATGCAACAACCAAGGCATGAAAAGGGAAGCGAGCAGCAGTTTGCTGAGTTCCTCCCGCATGCCGACGCCGCCAATCTGGTACCAGAGGTCGTAAGGGAAAGGGGCGTCCTTCCGGATGCCCAGGGCGACCTCCTGCCAGGAGGAGATGAGCAGCACCGGCCAGACACTGAGGATGCCCGCCAGCAAGGGCAGCAATGGCGATACCCAGCGCCAGGGCCCCTGCACGCCATGGAGCACCAGGATGACATACCAGATGGAGGCTGCCAGGAGAGCGACGGCCAGCGTGCCCCAGGGGGCGCCGAACAGGAAACGGTACTTCAGCAGGGCCTCCCACTGCAGACGATAGTCGCCCATGATGGCGGCGGCATGCTGGCGTACATCTGGATCAATGGAATACCACCAGTCCGGCTGGGCAGCGATCTGGCGGAGGACGGGCACGTCTTTGAGAACGATGGCGAGGTGAAAGGCGGAATCGCGTACGAGCCCAGGCTGGGGAAAGAAACTGGCCTCCCGCATGAGGGCGGCCAGGGAGGCGGAGGGGTCCCGCTCCTGCATCTGGTAGGCTTGGATGAGATTGGCCGTGATGAGCGGCGAGGGCTGCGCGGCCTTTTCACTCAGGGCCTGGGTGAGGGCGGCCTCGTGACTGAGGGCGGCCTGGATGAAATCCCGCCAGAGCTGCTGGACGGCGGGATCGGCAGAGTGCCGGACCAGCAAGGGCTGAATGTCATAACCGGCGAGCTGGCCCTCGCGCCCAAAGTCCTCCAAAGTGGTGGCCTTGACCTCAAGCACTTCCGCGATGTGGTGGATCTGGGCCGTCACCTGATGCAGCCAACTGACAAGCTGATGCGGGGTGGGCTTTTCCGCCCGCTGGAGTTCCTGCCATTGCTCGCGAATCTTTTGCTCCACAGGATCCACCGAGAGGTGGCGCCCTGTGTCCGGACTGACGACGATGATGAGCAGGGCCACGAGGAAACTCCCGCCGGCGATGGCCAGGGCCAGGCGCTTGAGGAAGCTGCTGTTGCGGCTCAAGGAGTGAATGGATGCGCGCCAGCCGGTCATGAGAGGGAGGGAATGGAGCCGGATGCCTGCGGGTGCAAGGCGCAGATGGCGGTCTCAGTGGCAGGGCAAAGGCCACGCTCTGTGATGAGGCCGGTGACAAGACGGGCGGGGGTGACATCGAAGGCGTAATTGGCTGCCGGTGAGCCAGGGGAGACGATCCGCAAGGTCTCGACCGACCCGCTTTCGGTGATGCCTTCCAGATGGGTTACTTCCTCGGCCCCGCGCTGCTCAATGGGGATGCCCTGCACCCCATTGCGGAGGGTCCAGTCAAAGGTGGAACTGGGCAGGGCGACGTAAAAAGGCACGCCATTGTCCTGGGCGGCCAGGGCTTTGAGATAGGTGCCGATCTTGTTCGCCACATCGCCGCTGCGGGTGACGCGGTCTGCGCCGGTGATGACGAGATCCACCTGGCCATGCTGCATGAGGTGGCCGCCGGTATTGTCGGCAATGACGGTATGTGGCACGCCCTGCTGGGCGAGTTCCCAGGCGGTGAGACGCGCGCCCTGATTTCGCGGGCGGGTTTCATCCACCCAGACGTGGATGGGGATGCCTGCCGCATGGGCGGCATAGATGGGGGCGGTGGCGGAGCCGTGATCCACAAAGGCCAGCCAGCCAGCATTGCAATGGGTGAGGACATGGACGATCTGGCCGGGTTTTCGGGAAGCGATGGCGCGGATGATTTCCAAACCGTGGCCACCGATGGCGGCACAGGCGGCGGCGTCTTCATCGGCGATGGTTTCGGCGGTGTGGCGGGCGGTGGCGACCCGGTTCTCAAACCCGGCGGCCTGGATGGCGGCGAGCTGGCGATTCACTGCCCAGCTCAAATTCACGGCGGTGGGGCGGGTGATGATGAGGCTGTCTGCCAGCGTGCGAAGTTGCTCTGGCGAGGCGGCCTCGCGTGCAGCCAGCCACATGCCATAACCGGCAGTGGCCCCGATGAGCCCTGCGCCGCGCACGGCCATGTCGCGGATGGCCACGGCCACGTCCGCCACGGTGTGGAGATCAAGCAGGTCAAAGGACCAGGGGAGACGGCGTTGATCAATGATGCGGACGCTTTCCTCATGAAGCCAGACGGTGCGATACGGGGTGCCGGAAACGAGCATGCGCTGACTGAGGGGAGCGGCAGCCTGTGCGCAAGGGCGATGTGGGCCGCGCAGAAATCTTGCGTGGGCGGCGCACCCCATGCACGGTGGCTGATGGCCTCCCTGGCAGACGATCTCATTTCCCTCATCGGCGCAGCGCGCGTGTCCTCAACCGTGGAGGACCTTGCGGCCCACAGCACGGACAAGTGGTTTGCCTCCAACCCTCCTGAAGTGGTGGTGCATGCGGAGTCCACGGAAGATGTCTCGAAGGTGCTGAAGTATGCGAATGAGCGTGGCGTGCCGGTGACGCCGCAGGGCTCGCGCGTGGGCTATGTGGGCGGGGCGGTGCCGCTGCGCGGAGGCATCGCACTGTCACTGGCGAGGATGAACAAGATCCTGGAAATCAACATCGCCGATGGCGTAGCCGTGGTGGAGCCCGGAGTCATCACGGGGGATCTGCAGGCGGCGGTGCGGGAGCTGGGCTGGTTTTACCCGCCTGACCCGGCCAGCCTGAAGGAGTGCAGCCTGGGCGGCAATGTGGCCACCAATGCAGGCGGGCCGCGCTGCCTGAAATACGGCGTGACGCGACACTATGTGTTAGGCCTGGAAGCGGTGCTGGCCGATGGATCCGTGGTGAAGGCCGGGGGCCGCTGCCACAAGAACAAGACGGGCTTTGACCTCGTGGGCCTGATGGTAGGCAGCGAAGGTCTGCTGGGCGTGGTGACGCAGGCGACGCTGCGCCTGATCCCACACCCACCGATGCGGGCGATGCTTTCGGCCGGCTTTGGCACCTTTGCCGAAGCGGCGAATGCGGTGCAGCGGATTTTGAATGCGGGCTTTCTGCCGAGTGCGCTGGAGATTGCGGACAAGTTCACCCTGCGTGCCGCACGCGAGTATCTGGGCGAATCGGTGACGCCCCAGGGCGATGCGCATCTGCTGGTGGAAATCGACGGCCAGGAAGAGTCCGTCAAAGGAGAGCTGGTGCTGCTGGCCAGGCTGGTGCGTGAGCTGGGCTGCATCTCCCTGGAGGAAGCCCTGGGCGAAACAGCCTGCGAACGGTTCTGGAAGCTGCGTCGGGAGTTCAGCTACAGCCTGCGCAACACGGGCCTGATCAAGCTGAACGAGGACATCGTGGTGCCGCGCAGCCGCCTGGTGGACCTGGTGGAATTTGCCGAAGCCCTGCAATCCGAATGCGGCTTCCCCATCGCCAGCTTTGGCCATGCGGGGGATGGCAACATCCACGTGAACATCATGGTGCAGAGCATGGAGGATCCCGAACAGCGGGAGCGCGCCGAAGCCGCGCTGGACCAGCTTTTCCGCAAGGTCATCGCCTGGAACGGGGCCATCACCGGTGAGCACGGCGTGGGCATCGCCAAGGGGCGCTGGTTTCCGGAGGCGCTGTCGGCCGAGGCACGGGACGTACACTCGCGGCTGAAGAAGGCGCTGGATCCGAACGGGATTCTGAATCCCGGGAAGTTTGTGGCGTGAGGGAGGAAGTGGGGCAGGCACTCATGCCTGCCTGCACAGGCCTAACGAATGATGATAAAACACGGCTACTGCTCATGACTTCCATGGAATTGGATCGTTAGAGCTTTGACCGCCCCGTTTCAAAAGCTGTATTCCAGAAAGCAGGCAGGAGTGCCCGCTTCACTTGCCCGCTGCATCACGATAGAGGCGGCGGTAACAGTCGGCCATGGCTTCCATGGAGTAGCGTTTGAGGACGGTTTCACGCGCCCCTGCGCCACAGCGGGCGAGGAGGGCGGAATCTTTCAAAGGAGACTCGATGCAGGCTGCGAGGGTGTGGACATCATGGATGTCTGACAAAAAACCCGTTAGGCCATCTTCGATGACTTCGGCATTGCCGCAGGCGGAATGCGCCAGCACGGGGACGGCGCAGGCCATGGCCTCCAGCACGGCATTGGACAGGCCCTCAATCTCGGAAGGCGCGGCCAGGAGATCCATGGCGCGATAGTACTTGGGCAGGTCATTTTGATGCCCGGCCCAGAGGATGCGGTCCGCGTAGGGATGCGCCTTCATCAGGCCGATGATGTGGTCACGATCCGCCCCACCATCACCCACCACCAGCAGCCGCAGGCTGGGCCATTGAGGGGCCAGTTTTTCAAAGGCGGCGAAGAGCATCTCGTGCCGCTTCAGCGCGACGAGTCGGCCCACGATACCGACCACAATGGCATCGCCGGGAAGACCCAGTTCCTGTTTGGCCACGGCGCGATCTGGAGCGGGGGAAAAGCGTTCGCTGTCCACACCGTTGGGAGTGACGACGATCTTTTTTTGGGGATCAAGGCCCAGTTCCTGCAGGTTGTCGCGCACGCTGCTGCTGACGACGTGGACGCTGTGGCAGAGCCTGAAAAACCAGCGGCGCTGGGCGAGGCGTTTGGGTGTGAGATCCTGCTTTTGCACCTGGCCATGCTCCCCATGCACGATCGGGTGGGTGAGGCCGCCCAGGGTGGCGAGGGCGGCATAGATAAGCGTGCCGAGATTATGCGAATGGATGACCTCCGCCCGGGTCTTGCGGATGTGTTTGCGCAGGGCCAGGACGGCCTTCGGGGAGAAGCCGCCAGTCTTGCCCATGACCACCACTTTGGCGGGCTCGGGCATGCGCTCGGCGAAGTCGCCACGGAAGCGCAGGCAGGCGGAATGGATGTCAAAACCCTGGCCATTCAGCCGCTGGGCCACATTGACCACGCCATTCTCCAGCCCGCCTGGGGCCAGGGAATCCAGGACGTGAAGGACACGGACGGTGGGGGTGGTGCTCATGCTTCAGTCAGCCACGGCCACCAGACCGACGGATGGAAAGAGACGCTGGCAGAGCTTGCGCCGCAGCTTGTGGGGCAGCGGGCTCATCAGCAGCTCCGCGGTGTCCACCAGGGCATTGATGAAAGCGCTGCGCTGAGGTTTGCCAAAACGGAAGACCCAGGTGGTGGAGAAGCCATGCTTCTTCAGCAGCTTGCGCATCTCCCGGTGCGTCCATTCCTGGAAGTGAAAGCACTCCAGCTTGTCCGTGAAGTAAGCGGAGATGTCATGCGGCCCCGTGTAACGATGCGGCGTGTCATAGACATAAACACCGCCCGGCTTCAGCACGCGGCGGGCGATCTGGAAATGCGGGTCAATGTCGTCGGGATGCAGATGCTCCAGAAACTGGTAGCTGAAGCAGATGTCCACGGACTGTGGGGCGACATCCAGCGAGTAGCCATCATAGACGACCAACTCAAGGTTAGGCGGTGATTCCTCGGTGGCGGAGCGTTGATCTGAGATGTCCACGCCGATGACTTTTTTTGCCTTCGCGGCAGCAGCGGCGGCCAGGCGGCAATCGCCGGGGGCGAACTCCAGTAGCACGCTGTCCGGTTTCAAAAAGGGAGCGAGGAGGCGCATCTGGGAGGCCACCTTGCGTTTGCTGTCCTCGGGTGTATCCCGGCGGGTGAGGCGCGGGTGGTCCGGCACACGGTCAAAGAGCTCGCCATACAGGGTCGCGAAAAGGGTGGTGCGCTCTGCCTTGGTGGACTTCCTCAAGCGGGCGGCCAGTTCGCGCTCCACCTCGTAGTGATGACGCAGACGGTCCAGGGTGCGGGATGATTCAGAGGCCATAAGGTGTTATCGTTGAGTGCAGGCGGCGCACAGGTCCAGGAAGATGCCCGTGGCAGCCGTCCATGAATAATGGTTCTCCACATTCATGCGAGCCTGTTTTGCCACTTTGTCGGCCAGGGAAGGATCGGCAGCAAGACGGAGGATCTCACGGGCAAACTCGCCCGCTTCATCCGCCAGCAGGATGTCACTGTCATGCACCACCGGCAGGCCCTCGGCCCCGATGCGGGTGGAGATCACCGGCACGCCCATGGCCATGGCTTCGTAAATCTTGATGCGGGTGCCCCCGCCAGCGCGAAGGGGGACGATGATGGCGTGGCAGCCCTGCACATGCGGCCGCACATCGTCCACGGTGCCTGTGATGTGGATGCGGTCGCTGGCTCGGTCTCGCAGGCTGGCAGGCGGATTCCTCCCGATGATCTTCA
Source organism: Verrucomicrobiota bacterium (assembly GCA_040386955.1). GTDB lineage: Bacteria > Verrucomicrobiota > Verrucomicrobiia > Verrucomicrobiales > Verrucomicrobiaceae > Prosthecobacter. The sequence goes on along the minus strand of JAZKER010000002.1, from coordinate 30,993 downwards.
GATGGCAGTCGGGCCGCTGGGCATGCACCAGAGGCAGGATGTCATCCAGGAAAAACTGGCAGGCATCGATGTTGGGCATCCAGTCCATGGAGCCCAGGAAGCCTAACGTGAAAGGTGGCAACGGGGCCGCGCCCGGTTTGAAAAACGTCACATCCACGCCCGTGGGTACATCGCCCAGCACATTCGTCAGACCGTAGAGCTCGCGGGCCAGGCGGCTGTCATCGGGAGAGACGGTGATGACGCCGTCAAAGAGTCGCGAGAGCTTATCCTCCCAGCGATGCATGCGGCGGTATTGCAGATGCAGGTAGCGGCGTTTGATGGGCGAGGCCTCCGCCTCTGCCAGCCGCTTCCAGATTTGGGATTCGATGTTGTGCTGAAACAGCACCGTCGGGCAGGCAAAGTCCACGCCGAGGAAATTCAGCGCAGGCGCCAGGAAATCACAGATCACCAGATCGAATTCCTTCCTCGCTGCCATCTCTTGCAGCCGTGCCCGCAGCTTCGGCTCCTCATAACGCTGCACCGCGTAGGGGCGGCTGGTCAGCACGGTGCTGCGTGCGAGGTCCACCCAAAAGCGTGGCGAACTTTTCGGCACCTGCTTGGAGGTGATCCAGATCTTTCGCTGCGCGTAAGGATCGGCCTCTTCTTCAGCAGAGACCTGCGTCCCCTCAGGCAACAGGGCCAGATAGGTCACCTCATGCTGGCGGCTGATCTCCGTCAGCATCGCATGGGTGCGGCGTTTGCCCCCCGTATCGAGCGGATGAAGCGGCCCCGTTTTAACCCAAAGAATGCGCATGCGCCCCGCCGATAAAACAGGCTGGTGCGTCTGTCACGCAGGAAGCAAATGCATTTCAGGACGGAAATCTGGTTGCCGAGAGCCTGAGTGCGATTAATCTCATTTCCCGCCAAATTGGCGAATGCCGGGTTAGCTCAGTGGTAGAGCAGTTGATTTGTAATCATCAGGTCGTCGGTTCAAGTCCGACACTCGGCTCCAGTTCATGTCATCGGTTCCAGACCTTGAGTTCATGAGTGGAAAACTAGGGATCTCCCGCCAAGCATCCGCTATCCAAGGCGAAATCGTACTTTCAGCGGGCGTTTTCTGCTTTAGGAATTCGCTGCTTCAGTCCTCCGTCTTATGAAAACCAACATCGGCATTTCAGACAAGAACCGCAAAGAGGTTTCCACCCTTCTGGCCAAACTTCTGGCAGATGAGTTTGTTCTCTACACCAAGACCCGCAACGCCCACTGGAATGTCGTGGGCCCGGATTTCCACGCCATGCATGTCTTTTTTGAGGAGCAATATGGCAAGCTGGAGGGATTCATTGATGACATCGCCGAACGCATCCGCTCCCTGGCCAATCCGGCTCCGGGCTCCATGAAGGAACTTCTGGCGGCGGCCCGTCTGAAAGAGGAGAAAGGCGAACTGAAAAGCTCGGCGGAATTCCTCAAGCTGCTGCTGCAGGATCACGAACAGGTCATCCGCCAGATCCGTGAAGACGCTCCGAGCTGCGAAGAGCTGGGCGATGACGGCAGCAATGACTTCCTGGTCGGCCTTCTTGAGGAGCACGAAAAGATGGCCTGGATGCTCCGCTCTTGTCTTGCCTGAGGCACAGAGAGGAGGGCGGGTATGGGCGCTTTCAACACCTCGGTTCTTCCAGAATCGCCTAAAGGCTATACACCAGCAGAGCTTGCGGGACATTGGGGGGCGCACGAGAGCGGCGGCGCCGAAGCCTCACGGCTTCTCTGCCGCTGCACTCAGGGACTCTTCGCGGCATCGGGGATTCGGGCTTTGCGTGGTGACAAAATCACCGGCTTGTAAAAAACTTTGTCCGGTTTTCGGGGCTGGTGCGGTATATCCGTCCCAGCCTGATTTCCGATCATGAAGTCCACCCTCCTTACCTTTGTATTCATCGCCTCCACCGCGCTCGGCGCGGACTGGCTGCATCTGCCGGCCAAGCCGGGAACCGCGAATGGCAAAAAGATTGTCCTGGTTGCCGGGGATGAGGAGTATCGCACGGAGGAGACTTGCCCGATGCTGGCAAAGATCCTCAGTCAAAAGCACGGCTTTGACTGCACGGTGCTGTTTTCGATCAACCCGGACGGGGGCTACATTGACCCGAACTTTCAGAAAAACCTCCCCGGCACGGAGGCCCTGGCTTCGGCGGATTTGCTGATCATCGGCACGCGCTTTCGCCAGTTGCCGGATGACCAGCTCGCGCCTTTTGCGGCTTTCCTGAATGCGGGCAAACCGGTGATCGGGTTCCGCACAGCAACGCATGCTTTCACAGGCAGTGCCAAGACAGGTGACTTTAAATGGGGTGAGTTCGGCCTGAAGATCCTCGGTGAGAAGTGGGTGAACCATCACGGCAAGCACAAGGTCGAAGGCACGCGCGGCATCGTGGAGGCCGCGAACAGCGCGAATGAAGTGCTGCGCGGCGTGGGTGAAATCTTTGCGACGACGGATGTCTATGGCATCGCCAACCTGGATGAAAAAGCGGCGAAGATCCTGCTGCGTGGCGCGGTGACGGAGACTCTGGAGCCAACCTCGAAGGCGATTTCGGGTCCGAAGAACAGCCCGATGATGCCACTGGTCTGGCTGCGTGAGTACACCGCGCCGAATGGCACGGCGAAGGGACAGGCCTTCTGCACCACGCTGGGAGCCTCGGTGGATTTTGCCGATGAAGATCTCCGCCGTTTGGTGGTGAATGCGGCCTATCATCTGGTGGGCGCCAAGGTGCCTGAAAAGGCGGACGTGGCGTATGTGGATGCCTTTGAGCCGACCTTTTATGGCAACAACAGTGGTGACTATTACAAGAAGCTGAATCGCAAGCCGGCGGACTATGCGCTGGGCAAAAGCCCGACCACGGGTCTGGCCAAACCCCAGCCGAAGAAGAACGAGAAAAAACCTGCGCCTGCTGCTGCGGCAGAGATTCCTCCACATGCGCCCTCGGCAGAGCCTGCTGCAGCTACCGCTGCCCGTGCTCAAAACGTGGCCCCGCCTGCCCAGGGTGAGCGCATCGTGCTCATCGGCAATGGCCTGGCCGAACGCGATGTTTATTACAGCCGCATCGAGACGGAGCTGCACCTGCGCTACCCAGGCCAGGACCTGTTCTTCCGCAACATGGGCCACGTGGGGGACACCCCCGGCTTCCGCCCGCATCCTTCACGGGTTTCACAGTGGGCCTTCCCTGGGGCGGAGAAATTCCACCCGGACAAACAGGTGCATCATGGCAAGGGTTTCTTCTCCACACCGGACCAGTGGCTGACGCATTTGCAGGCCGACACCATTGTGGGCTTCTTTGGCTTCAATGAATCCTTCGACGGCCCGGGCAAGGTGGGCAACTTCGAAGCCGAGCTGGATGCCTGGGTGAAGCACACCCTGAGCAAGGCCTACAATGGCAAGGCCGCCCCGCGTGTGGTCCTGGTCTCTCCCATCGCTTTTGAAAACCAGTCCGCCACCCGCGATCTGCCGAATGGTGAAAAGGAGAACGCGAACCTGATCCTGTATTCGGCAGCGGTGGAGACGGTAGCCAAGAAGAATGGCCTAACCTTCATTGATCTTTTCTCTCCGACCAAAGCCCTGTATGCAAAGGCAAAGGTGCCCTTCACCACCGGGGGTTTTGTGCCCACGGATGCAGGCTACCAGCAGATCGCCGAGATTCTGGCCACGGGCCTTTACGGGCACCAGTCCCGCGTTTCCAAAGCGGATCCGGCGCTGGTGCATGAGGCGGTGAAGCAGAAAGATTGGTTCTGGAACAATGACTACAACCTGGTCAACGGCGTGCATACACACGGCCAGCGCTACAATCCCTTTGGCCCGCAGAACTACCCCGATGAAGTGAAAAAGAGCCGTGAGATGGCAGCCCTGCGCGACACTTTGATCCATGAAGTTACAGCGGCGAAAAAAGCCGATCTGGCCGTGGATGACAGCAAGACCCACAAGCTGCCCGAGGTGCCGACGAACTACCAGCCGAGCGTGAAAAACGGCAGCACGAAGTACCTGTATGGTGAAGAAGCGGTGAAGTCCCTGACCGTGCCGGAAGGTTACAAGGTGGAGCTGTTTGCCAGCGAAAAAGAGTTCCCAAATCTGGCGAACCCGATGCAGCTTTCCTTTGATGACAAAGGTCGTCTTTGGGTGGCCACCATGCCGACCTACCCGCACTATCGCCCAGGCGATGCGCTGCCAGATGACAAGATCCTCATCTATGAAGACACGGATGGCGATGGCAAAGCCGACAAGGAAACGGTGTTCGCGGACAAGCTGCACCTGCCCATCGGTTTTGAGTTTGCACCCGAAGGTGTCTATGTCTCTCAAGAGCCTAACCTGGTGTTGATTCGTGACACAAATGGCGATGACAAGGCGGACAGCACGGAGATCATCCTGGGCGGCTTTGACACGCATGATACGCACCACGCCATCAGCGCGTACACGGCGGATCCCAGCGGTGCCTTCATTCTCTGCGAGGGTGTCTTCCTGCATTCAAATGTGGAGACTCCTTATGGCCCCGTCCGCTGTGTGGACGGTGGTTTCTTCCGCTACAGCCCGCAGCGTGGTCACCTGGAGCGCACGGCACAGCTGAGCATCCCGAATCCCTGGGGAGCGGTGTTTGATGCCTGGGGCCAGGATTTCTTCCTGCACACCTCCGGCACCAGCATGAACTGGATGCTGCCCGTCTCGGTGAAACCCACCTTTGGCAGCAAGACCCCCTCCACTCCGGACCTGGTGCCTGAAGGGCAGAAAGTGCGCCCCACCTCCGGTCTGGAAGTCGTCTCTTCCCGCCATTTCCCCGATGAAGTGCAGGGAGACCTCATCCTTTGCAACGCCATCGGTTTCCTGGGCATCAAGCAGCACCAGATCGTGGATGATGGCACAGGCTGGAAGACCACCTTCCGCCATGACCTGCTGAAGAGCACGGACGGCAACTTCCGCCCCGTGGATCTCGAGTTTGCTCCGGATGGTTCTTTGTATGTCATCGACTGGCACAATGTCCTCGTCGGCCACATGCAGCACAATGCCCGTGATCCCCTGCGCGACCACGTGCATGGCCGCATCTACCGCATCACTTACCCTAGCCGCCCGCTGGTGAAGCCCGTGCCGGTGGAAGGTGCGAGCGTGACCGCCCTGCTCAACAACCTGAAGGAGCCTGAGCTGCGCACACGCTACCGCACCCGTCGCGAGCTGCGCGAACATCCTGCCAACGAAGTGCTGCCTGCCATGAAGGCCTGGGTGGCTGCCCTGGACAAAAACGATGCGCAGTATGAGCACCATGTGCTGGAGGCCCTGTGGACCACCTGGGGCATGAATGAAGCGGATGAAGGCCTGCTGCGTCAGCTTTTGAATGCCCAAGATTTCCATGCCCGTGCTGCGGCTGTGCGCGTGCTGCGGTACAATCACCACCGCATTGCGGATCATGCCGCCCTGCTGGAAAAAGCGGCGGCGGATGAGCATGGCCGTGTGCGCCTGGAGGCCATCGTGGCCGCCTCGTGGCTGCCAGACATCGCAGCGGCGAAAAAGATCGTCGCCATCGGTGCGGCCAAGCCGCTGGATGTGTGGAGCCAAAACGCGGCCAAAACTGCGACCGACCGCCTCGCTGGCGTGGCGGAAAAAGAAGTGGCGGATCATCCTGAACTGGCTGCCCCGGCGCATCTCAGCACCGAAGGCAAAGCCCAGTATCTGGCGGGCCAGAAGGTGTACTTCCGCGAAGGCCACTGCGTGACTTGCCACCAGCCCAGCGGCAAGGGCCTGGACCCTGCTTTCCCCTCCTTGGAAAAGAGCCCGTGGGTGACAGGTGATTCTGACCGCCTCATCAAGCTGGCCATGTATGGCCTCATGGGGCCGCTGGAATTCAACGGCAAAAAGTATGACGGCCAGGTGCCGATGACCCCCTTTGCCGGGATGCTGAAGGACGATGAAATGGCGGCTGTGCTCACCTTTGTGCGCAACAGCTTTGGCAACAAGGCGGAGGCCATCCAGCCCGCCCAGGTCAAAGCCATCCGCGATACCAACGTGGGCCGTGTACAGTTCTACACGACCGAAGAGCTGCTGAAGCAGCATCCGATGAAGTAAGCCCTCAGACCTGCCTCTCTCTCCAAACCAGCCGCAGATGATCTGCGGCTGGTTTTTTTAAGCCTGGACGACTTGTCCTCGCCAAACTCAGGCCAGGGTCAGTTCTGCAGGCCCCTCCAGGGATTCCAGGACGAGTTTTCCTGCGCCGGAAAAGGTTGCGCGATGCCCTGCCTGCAGGACGTGGTCCGTCGGGTCGCCTTCCAGGGTCAGCCAGAGGGCTCCACGGCTCAGGCTTACTTCAATGACCTCACCGGGGGCGAGCTCCCGGGCGAAGAGCTGCCCCTCGGCCAGCAGCAGACGACGACTGGTGAGGCGGTCTGGGACAGATCTCATGACGGCGTACCCCAGGGGAGCTGGGAAAGTTTTGGCATTCATCCGGTGATCCTCCGGGCTGGCAGAGAAAGGCCGCCGCGCGTGCCCGTGGAGGGCAGCTCCTTGTTCCAGGCGCGCAGCACGGCATCCCGCACGGCGATGATGGTGGGGTCGTTTTCCCGCTCGGTGAGGTAGGCGATGTTCAGAGTCACCACGGCGCGGAAATGCGGCAGGGCGAGTATCCGGCCTTTGAAAGGCGGTACGTTGATCAGATGCTTGGCCGTGAGGGTCATGCCCAGGCCTTCCGCCACCAGATTCAGCACGGTGACGCATTCGTTCACCCGGAAACGGGGCGTGATGTCCAGCCCCTGCTGCTCACAGATGTTCTGGATGGCGCGGAAATAACTGCACATCGGCGAGGCAAAGATCCACGGTTTCTTTTGCAGGAGGTTCCAGTCAGGTGTGGCCAGCTCTTCCGCCCAGGCCTGGGGGCAGGCGAGGCACAGCTCAATGACATCCAGGGGGTGAACCGTGAGTTTGGGAGTCTCATGCTGGCCTTCGAAAAAGCCGATGGCCACCGTTCCCTCCTCCAACCCCTGGAGGATGACGCCGCTACTGCCATCCACCAGCTCATACCGCAAGTCCGGGTGGGCCTCCGTGAGGTCTTTCAGCACATCCATCAGGCGCAGAAACTCGGGCCGGTTGTTGATGCCCAGCACCATCTCGCCCGTCACCGTGCCACGCAGGTGTTCCGCACTGTGTTTGAAATCCCGGGCAGCATCCACGATGCGCCGGGCCTGGTCGCGGAGGGCCTCACCTCCCTGGGTGAGCCGCATGCCCTTGGGGCTGCGGTCAAAAAGCCGGATGCCCAGCTCGCCCTCCAGCGCCCGCACCTGGGCGGTGACGGCAGGCTGGCTGGTGAACATCTTTTCCGCAGCGCGAGTGAGGTTTCCTTCATCGGCGACGGCAAGAAAGGTGCGGAGTTGATAAAGTTCCATGGTGGTAGAAGAGTGGGATGAAAGGGTGTCTGGCAGGGACAGCAGGCAGGCCTGGGACCCGCCACCACTCATCCACGATTCCACGCATCCGGCCAATCGTCATGGCGAATGGCGTTCATCAGAAAATCCGATTCCCGCTCATTCCTGGAGGCGCGTCAGCCTCTGAAAAGATTTTCACCAGGGGAGTGCCGCAGGAGTTTCCCAAGACAGCCGGAAAAGCCCGCTCACACGGCACCTCGCTCACGAATGATTGGACCGATTGACCTGTGCTGGGGGCACGGTTACAACCACTGTGGCCTCGGTACCCTCATAATGGAACATTTTCTCTATCTCCTCGCTCGCACCTTTCTGGCGTTTGTTCAGGCCTTGCCGATCCGCTGGGTGGCGCGCATGGGCCGTTGCGGGGGCGCACTGGCGTTCTGGCTGGATGCACGCCATCGCCGGGTGGCGCTGAAGAATCTGACGATGTGCTTTGGCCGCGAAAAATCCCCGGCGGAAATCCGCGCCATCGCCAAAGAAAATTTCCGCCGACTCGGCGAAGTTTATGGCTGTGCCATGAAAAGCATGGTCATGAACGATGCCCAACTGCTCAAGGTCTTTTCCGTCAAAGGTGCCGAAGCGGTGCGGGCGGTGGACGCGGAGGGGCGACTGGTGAACCGCGTATTCACCGGCGGTCATTTCGGGAATTTCGAGCTGGCCAACCGGATGTCCGCCTTGATCCCTGGGTATCAGGCCGTGGCCACGTATCGTGGCATCCGCCCGCCGAAGCTGGATCAGCTTGTTTACCGGATGCGCACGGTCTCGGGCAACATTCTGGTGGATCGCCGCACCGGGGCGGATGATTTGAAGCGGGCGATGGCGGAGGGCGGCAAGCTGCTCATTTTGGCCAGCGATCAGGCGGATCGCAGCGGCGGCATCGAGTTGCCGTTTCTCGGTTACTACGCGTGGACGACACGCGCGCCGGTCATTCTCGCGATGCGTTACAAGTGCGTCATCTTTGTGCCGATCTGTTACCGCGTCGGCCTGGGCCAGTGGGTTTTGGAAGTTGGCGAGCCCATTCGCATGGAGGAAAACGGCAAGCGGCGGGGCGTCGAAGATCTGATGCGAGATATCAACACTGCGCTGGAAGCGGGCGTGCGCCGCGATCCTGCCAATTGGTTCTGGGTGCATGACCGCTGGAAAACCAAGAACCGCCAACCGCCACGTGCGGTGGAGGAATCAACGGCGGCGTGATGAACGTCCGCCGGACAATCCGTTACCCCAGCTCCGGATCATCCAGGGCCACCATCTTCTGCTGTTTCACATCCCAGACCTTCAGGCGCAGACAGCGGTAGATCTCGATGGGATTCAGCGTCGTGACTTTCGGGTTCCGCAGTTCGGGAATGGCCTGCAGCACCTCAGGGAGACGGTAAAAGGGAATGCGCGCATTCAGATGATGAATGTGGTGGTAGCCGATGTTCGCAGAGAACCACGCCATCACCGGCCCCATCTTCAGGTAGCTGCTGGAGTCCAGCGCCGCACGGTCATAGGTCCAGCCAGACTTGTCGTAGAAGGCCACGCTCGGGAAATTATGCTGCGCATAAAAGAAGTACGAGCCGATCGCGCTGGCGATGAAGTGCGGGAGGATCTGCGTGAGCAGCCAGGCCTGCCAGCCAGCGAAACGGATCAGGCAGCCCGCGATGCACGCATGGACCAAAAGGGAGATAAAACAATCCCAGTGCTCCCGCGGCTTCATGGCAAAGGGACGGAGGCACATGCCGTGCAGAAAAACCGTGAGGTAGCCAAACAGGATCGTCAGCGGATGCCGCATGAAAAGATAGAGCCAGCGCGCCGGCTTCCGGGCCTTCTCAAAATGCTCCCGTGTCATGATCGGAAAGGAGCCGATGTGGGAGCCTTTGATCTTCGAATTGTGATTGTGGTGATGGTTGTGCGAAGCGCGCCAGATGCTGCTCGGGCTCAGCGAAAGGATTCCAAAAACCCACATGAACCCCTCCGCCGCCTTCGACTTCGGCAGGATGGCATGGTGCTGCTGATCATGATAGATGACGAACATGCGCAGCAGCAGCAGCCCTGACAAAACACTGGCTCCCAGCTTCAGCAGCGGATGCGGGGCGAAAAGGGTGCTGGCCAAGGCAACCACCAGCAGTGCCGTCGTGGAAAGAATGTACCACCAGCTCCGGGCAGTGCTGTCCACGGCATAGGGTTTCGTGGCCAGAATAAGTTCAGGACCAGACCTGCTCACCGAGCCACGAATGAAGGAATCAGCCGCAGCTTGACCAATACTCATGGGCTGCCAATCATCCTCATTATCAGTCGCTTGGCAACCTTGATTCCTCGAAACAAAATGCTTCAAGCGTGGATTTTTATGCATCCGAAAACTGGGAAGCATGCAAATCATCTCAGCGAAGTGAGACCCTCCTCTTTCTTTGAGTATGCCAGCTCCTCATGGGCATCTAACAGCGCTTGATCGCAGCGCTGTTAAATGCACGTAGTCCCTGCACAGAGATCCGTTGGCTATTGCTCCCATCATCGGCTCTGGGGCTTGAACACATCATCCAAGACGTAGGGCGTGTCCATGTTTTCGCTCTGGTGATACCAGGTGTCTCCCCCCATCAGCTCCTTGACACGCCATCTTGGCGTGGCGGCAGAGAGCGCAGTTCCATGATACTGGGAACGATAGGGACCCAAGTAAGACCAGCACGGAAATTCAGGTCCCTTCACGGACTCCATGTACCAGCGCACGATCTCGTTGTGGCTCTTGGTTGCGCTCTTCAGCACGTTCAGATCCCCCAAGTAGTCCGGGATGAAACGCGCATACGCCCCCATGTCATGAATGTCTCCGACAAAGGCTGTGGTCGCGCCTAACAAGGTTTGCAGATTTGTGCTCTGGTAGCATTCCAGCGCGACTTTGTTAGAATCCACCAGATCCCGGATCCACTGGGTCTGCAGGCCGGGCACATTGATGTTGTTCACGCCCACCTGCGCCAGTTCCAGCAGGGCGATGCGGGTGGGCACAGGGACGTTCCACTGGGGATAGTCGAGCAGAAGTTTGCAGGTTCTGCCGGTCACCTGCGTGCCCAGGGAGTGGCCGATCATCCGGAACTCGCGGTTCACGGTGGAGTAGCCGGCCATGCAGCGTCTGAGGTCATCCAGGAACAGGTCCACCACGGTCTTGCCTTCGATCAGGCTCCCTGTGCCATCCGGTTCATAAACGCGGCTGCTTTCCCCCTTCTTCGCACTGAGGGCGTGGATCATCGAATGGCTGTCAGGCAGACCTTCTTCCGTGGCGATGTAGTAGATATTGGCCTGGGAGAAAATGGTTCCGTGCGGCGTGCCGTCCAGATCGCCAAACTGGTTCCAGTGGAAGATGCCCACGTTGTACCCCTTGTCTTTCCAGATCTTGCAGCAGTCGTGCATGACACTGTCCGTCTGGGCATCCTGGCGGTACCAGCTTTCACGGCGGCGCAGCTTGGCCTCGCCCGGCTGCCAGCCGTGGACATAGATCACGGTGGGCTTGGAGCGGTCAAAGTACTCGTCGTCCTGATTGTCGCGGCAGCGCAGCCCGTCATTCACGCTCTTGAACCAGTAGAGGCCGTAGTCCAGATCGGTGAAGGTGTTGGGCAGGTTCCAGGCATGGCCGATGGTAAACTCCCGCACGCCTTCGCCCTCAGGCAGCTCAGTGCCATTTTGAGAGACCACAATCCGGTAGGTGCCTTCACCGGCATAAGGGTTTTTGGCGTCAATCGTCCAGAACGGCCGGGGAAACTCCTGGGGGCCGGAAGTCAGGGTGGTGACGCTCGTCCACACGTACTGGTTTCGGGTCAGGAAGGTGGGGGATCCGTTGGCATCCTTCACGCGGTAGATGTAGAAGGTCTTTTGTCCGACTGGCAGACCGCTGAAGTCAAACTTCAGCTTGGTGGCTGTGGGATAGGCCAGGTAGTCGTAGTTGTATTTGCCCTTCGGAACCGAAGGCCCGGCAAAGCGGCTGGAGACCGCGACGTTGATGTTGGCCGGCGGTGGCGGCGGTTGCGGAGTGGTGATCGTGTAAGGCCCGAAATTGCTGCTGACGACCTCATTGCCGTCATAGTCCGAGGCCACCACCCGGTAGTAGTAGGTGCCGTCATCGAGGTTGAGGTCGGTCTGGCTGAAGTCGGCCGGGTTGCCATTGCCAGCACGGACCATCTCTCCCACCCAGGCACCGAGGTTGCCGCCCGCATTCGAGCGGTACAGCGTGGCGCGGTGTACCTGCTTGTCATCGCCGATCTTCAGCTTGATCTTGACGGAACCGCGGGTCTTGAGCGTGGACTGGGTGAAGGTCGGGGAGAAGGCGGTGAATGCTGGCGCCTGGGTGCCTCCGCCCTGGCCGATATTCACCATCACGGCGGGTGAATAGGCGGTGGCAGAAGGGTCGTACCCGTCCACCACAGCAGCGCGGATGTAGAGCACGCCCGTCCCGCTGAACGCAAGGTTGGTCGTGTAGGTCACCGTGTCGCCCACCTGGGTGAGGTCGCTGTTTTTGATCGCTTTGAAGGGGCCGGAGGCGCTGGCTCCCGTCTCCAGATACACCCGCTGCACGCCGTTGAAGTCAAAGAGCGTCAGCGCCACAGCGCTGGTGCCCACCTTCACCAGGGAGCCGTTGGTGGGGGAAACAAAACCGCCAAAGTAGGTGGCCATCTGCGGCAGCGGCGGCGGCAGCACGTTAACGGAATGCAAAATGGATGTCTGCTCATAGTATCCAGGTGCCCGGGCGATGGCGCGGAAATCACGGTTACCTGCGGGCAGGCTGGTGTTTTTCAGGGTCCAGTTGTTGCCAGCCTGGCTCAAAGAGCCTGTGGAGAGCTCGGTCCATTCGTTGTTACCGCTGTCATCATCTGTTTTTAACTTCGTTTGGAAACGCACCTGGATGCCCTTCACGGCAGGGACGGTGGCATACAGCGTGGCCGGTTTGCCCTCCTTGGCTGGGTCCACGAAATCCATGTGAAAGCGAGTGAAGGGCGCGATGGAGAGGGCGGACGCGGTGACCGCGATGGGGCCAAACGGTGCCGACATGCTGTCCACCCAGCCTGGGGCGGCCGAGATGGCCCGGAAATGACGGTTTCCGTCGGGCACGTTCACCGTCTCCACCGTCCAGACGGCACCTTTGCGGACTGCCGGGCTGTAGATGGGCAGGTCCGTCCAGGAGCCTTCAACGTAGGGGGTCAGTGTGGACTGGAAACGCACGCTCAGGTTTTCAGCCGTGCCTGCCTGGTTGGCGATGAATGTCCATGTCTGGCCGGATTTCGGCGGCGACTTGGTGGAGATCTTCGTCAGCGTCGTGGGTGGCAGCAGGTTGTTGAAGGTGGTGGAGAATTTGTAGCCCGTGTCGGGAGACCAGCTCATCGCGCGGAAAATACGGGGCCCTGCAAGGACCACGGCGGTCCTGGTAAACTGGGGCGGATTGGTGCCCGGCACAGCCGTCATGAGTCCGTTCTGTGTGCCCAGCGCCAGCCAGTCGCTGCCATTGGTGCTCGACTGAAGCGTCACCACGGCGCCTGACGGCACACTGTCCGGCTTGTACGTGAAGGTCCACGACTGGCCAGGGCTGGTCGGCCGTACAAAGAAATTCACCGCGCCCACCTTCACTGACGGCATGGTGCCAGTGACCAGTGCCTTCGTGCCTTGTTTCAGCGCAATTTTGGGTGCCAGATTGGCCCCCACCTTCGCGGTCGTTGCCAGCCTGACTGTGAAATTTTTAATGCCCGAAGATCCCGCAGGGATGTCCGTCGTCCATCGGATCACTCGCGCTGCGCCAGTCCCAGACACCGTGCTCCCCGCATCGCTGCCTTCCAGCGTGAAATCCGCTGGCAGGGCGCTCTCCACCGTGACCCCGCTCAGCGCCGCTTCAGTGTTGTTCACGTAGGTCAGGGAGTATCGAATCTGGCCTCCCGGATACTCATAGTAACTCAGCGTTCCGTTCGCCCCTGCCGTGCCGCCTTCGTCAGCATCTGTGGAGACCCCGCCTGCCAGATCCATGGGCTTGGACAGCTCCGTGTAGGTGTTAAAGACCCATTGCAAAGGCGGGGTGCCTCCGTTGGCCAGTAGAATGTCACGCTTGCTGTTGCCGCTGAAACGACCCGTTCCCAGCCGATGCGGGTCGGTGGAGCCCGTGGCCAGTCCCGTCTGGTTGAACTCCAGCGCTCCCATGAAATTTTGCGCATTCAGCTTAGGGGTCAGCCGGATCGCGCGCAGCCCCGCAGGCATCTCGGCATCCACGTCTGCAAACTTGCTGGTCATGAGGATCTCGGGAAAACGATCCCCGGTCAGGTCCTGCAGAATCACGTGTGACTTAAAGGCCGTGGCGGATTCCGCCACTGGGCCCTTGCCCACGCGCAGCAGAGTGTGCGCCCAAAGCGGCTCCGCGCCCCGCCCTTGAAAAAGCTGCCAGAGCTGGTGGTCCCGCGTGTCGTTCGGGTCCTGTCCGTTGGTGCTGCCAAAGAAATGCATGGTGACCACCGCATCCGCACGACCGTCTCCCGTCACATCGCCCACCGCCAGCGATTCCACAGGCAGGGTACCCAGGGCAAACCCTGTGTCGGTCCTCTTCGGCCGTTGGCTTTCTTCCCCCCCCGCATCCCCCACCAGCGATCCTATGCCGCTGTTCTGAATCAGCACCAGCTCCCGGTTGGTCCCGTCCGCCATGATCACATCCGCCCACCCGTCGCCCGTTGCGTCTCCGATCCCCATCGGTCCCGCAACCGTCGTGGCGGACAGCGTGGCATGATTGGATGCACCCAGGTTAAACATGGAGTTATTCAAAATCACCCCCAGCCTCAGTTCCGTCCCTCCCGCCCCGTTATCCCCGGTGCCTGCGACCACAATCTCCGGTTTGCCTTCATTCGTGAGATCCCCCACCGCGCATTGCAGGACCGTGCTGATGCCCGTGGTCGCCATGCCCGCCGGGGTGGTTTCCTGGAAGGTCAGATGCCCGTTCACCACACCTCCGTTTAAATAGACTTTCAGCGCATCTCCTGCCACCACCACCAAGTCCGGCTGGCCATCGGCGTTCAGGTCCGCCACCGCAGAGTCACGGATGTTGCTCGTGCCCAGGGAAAAGCTGTCCACCGTAAACATGCCGCCCACTCCCTGCCGCCTCACCGACACCAGGCCCGTGATGCGGTCAATCTGCAGGATATCATCTCCGTAACCTTCGTCATCAAACCGGCCTCCAAACAGCCCCGCGCAGTCCATCCCGACCCCTGTGAAAGGAAGGATGCCACCTAGCTTCGGTTCCACATTCGGGGCCGTGCTAAAGGGAAAGGGCGAGGCAAACGTCCTTCGCTGCAGCGGCGAGACATTGCCCGCTGCGTCAATCGCCCGGATCTCAAAAATCACGGACGTGCATTTGAACGGCACATCAAAGGCCTGCCCCCGTTCCCACGGATAAGTATTCCACGGAGTGCTGTCCGGCAGCGGTGCCGTGCTGTTCAGCTTGCTGCGAAACTGGATCCCCGCCAGCGGCGTAAAGCCCACATCGTCAGAGGGATCCAGCAACATTTTAAAATGCACCACCGTCCCCACCTTTTCGACCCACGCATGGGAGATGTTCAATGTTGGAGAAGTAATGTCAGCAGCCAAAGCCACCGGAGTGATCAGTGCGCCAAGCGCAGCCCATGCCAAGAGAGTCAGCTTCTTCATTGAGAGTGAGGGTACTACCTTGCCCAATCTTATAACCTCACTGCTCATTTCCCCAAAGGAATTTCATCATTCAAATAAAGTTATTTCTCATATTTGATAAGTCAATGTACCGCACTTCTGCGTCCGCAACGCCGACAAGCTGCTTCCCGAATGGGAGGCTAGGCATGAGCAGTAAACACGGGGCTGCGAACCACCCTGAGAGCATGCCAGACACCGGCTTTAGAAGTGTTATGCTGTCCGCACACTAGATCGCCGCCATCGTGAGTCATTCTGCGCGACCATCCAAGAGCCGAGTGCGGATCCAGCTTTTTGCTTTTCAAACACTGCTTTTTGTCTTTCCTAATCCTGCATGAATCCTGAGCCGCCGCCCTTTGGCGATCCTACCAACATCCGGCGTGAGAACAATGCGGCCATCAGCAAGGGTGTGGCGGTGGGCTGCGGGGGCTGCCTGATGGTGGTGGCGGCCCTGGTGTTTTTCATTGTCGCGGTTTTGGGCGTGGTGATGCTGGCTTTGCGGGGATCTGAACCCTGCGTGGAGACGATGCGGCGCGCCCAGAAGTCCCCTGCCCTGCAGCAGGCACTGGGGGAGCCGATGAAGATGGGCTGGATTCTCACCGGCGGTGTCAGCACCATGAATGACTCCGGCAGTGCCGATGTCTCCATCCCCATTTCCGGGCCCAAAGGCAGCGTGAGCATCCACACCCGCGCGCTGCGAGAGGAACGGGTTTGGAACTACAAGGAAATGAGCGCCCCCCTGCCCACTGGCGAAGTGGTGGACCTGCTGAAAACCCTGCCCGAAAAGGCTGCGTCCGCCCCCTGAGCAAAAGCTTTAGCCTGGGATGCGGAGCCCCTCAGGTTGACTCGGAAGGGACACAATCGTATGAGAAAAGGTGATGCTTGGTCAGATCCTCCCCCCGTTGCTCGCTGTCCTGTTTTTCGGTGCCCTCCAGGCCCCGGCCGCCAGCCTGCTGGTGTATTATAATGGCACGGCTTCCGGCAATGACTTGGTGGACCTGAGCGGCAACGGGCGCAACGCCATCTACGATGCCAACGGATCTGCCACCACGCCGGTGATCCTGACGACAACGCCGGCCAACGGCAGCAGCGGGGCCTATGCCTCCCTGACGGCAAATGGCAGCAACCAGAGCGGACGCTACTCGGTGACGCCTGCGGGAGGCTTCAGCTACAATTTCAATAACCAGAGCTGGTCGGCCGCGATGTTCTACAACCGCCAGTCGGTCGCGACCAATGACACTCTTTTCCACATCGGCGCGGGTGATGGCTTCGGTGGCGAAAACGAGCTTTACGCCTGGGCCACGGCGAACAACACCAACCTCTCCTTTCAGCACTATCCGAACCCCGATGTGGACCTGACGGCCACGGGCAAGCTGAACCTGAACGCCTGGCATCACCTGGCGGTGACCTTCAGCGCCTCCGGCCTGAATGACGGCATGGGGACGCTGAGCCTGTATGCGGACGGCGTGCTCATCGGCACGGACAGCACCTTCACGCTGGGGACGAACAACACCTTCTTTTTTGGTGGCCAGGGCAGCGGCACCTCCGACCGCAATTTCATCGGCTTTTTGGACGAGATGGCCCTGTTTGACGGTGCCCTCACCGCCGGGGAAATCGCTGGATTGGCCAATGGCAGCCAGACGCCCATCACGCTGGTGCCCGAACCCAGCCGAGCGCTGCTGCTGGGACTGGGTCTGTTGGGTCTGCTGATGAGACGGCGGCGAAAGTAGCCTGCCGGGCCCTGGTGGGCATTTTGCCCGGATCAACAGGGCCCTCTCAAGAAGAATGACTCTGGCTCGGGTCCTGCTGAATTTTTCACAGGCGCAGCGCACGCTCTGTGCTAGACATCTCCCCCCGCCGTCCCTGGCGGACTTCATTTACCCTCCTGAACCATGCCCAAAAAGACCATCCGTGACATCGAACTGAGCAACAAACGCGTCCTCGTCCGTGTGGACTTCAACGTGCCTCTCGACGAAAAAGACGGCGCGATGGTCATCACCGATGCGACCCGCATCCAGGAAACGCTGCCGACGCTGAAATACCTGATCGAAAAAGGTGCCAAGGTGATCCTTTGCAGCCACCTGGGCCGCCCGAAAGGCCAGCGTGATCCGAAGCAGTCTCTCGCACCGGTGGCCCCAGCCCTGAGCGAGCTGCTGGGCACGAAAGTGGAGTTCTCCGACGAAACCATCGGCGAGGCCGCCAAGGCCAAAGCCCTGGCGCTGCCAGCTGGTGGCGTGCTGCTGCTGGAAAACACCCGCTTCCACGCTGGTGAAGAGAAAAACGACGCCGAGCTGGCCAAGGGTCTGGCGGATCTGGCCGAAATCTTCGTCAACGACGCCTTTGGCTCCGCCCACCGCGCCCACAGCTCCACCGCTGGCGTGGCGGACTACCTCCCTGCCGTCTCCGGTTTGCTCATGGAAAAAGAGCTGACCTATCTGCATGACGAGCTGGAAAACCCGGAGCGTCCCTTCGTGGTCATCCTCGGTGGGGCCAAAGTCAGCGACAAAATCGGCGTCATCAATCGCCTGCTGGAAAAGGCCGACACCATCATCATCGGCGGCGGCATGGCCTACACCTTCCGCAAGCTGGTGGAAGGCATCACCATCGGCAAAAGCCTCTACAAACCCGAGTGGGAGCCGATCGCCCAGGCCGCCATTGACAAGGCCAAGGAGCGTGGTGTGAAGCTGCTGATCCCAGTGGACGCCATGATCACCGATGCTTTCGACTTCGACGCCAAGAAACTGGGCACCACGAAGTACACGGGCGTGAATGAAAACATCCCGGACGGCTGGGAAGGCGTGGACATCGGCCCTGAGTCCGTGAAGCTTTTCTCCGAAGAAATCGCCAAGGCGAAGACCGTCATCTGGAACGGCCCGATGGGCGTGTTCGAAATCAAGGAATCCTCCAAAGGCAGCTTCGACGTGGCAGCCGCCATCGCGGAAAACACCAGCGCCAAGACCATCATCGGCGGTGGCGACAGCGTGAAAGCGGTGAAAAAAGCCAAGCTGGATGACAAAATGACCTTCATCTCCACCGGCGGCGGTGCCTCCCTGGAGCTCCTCGAAGGCAAAATCCTTCCTGGCGTGGCCTGCCTCCAGGAAAAATAAGTCTGCCCGTGGCGGAGCGGTTGTTTCTTCATGAAACCACTGCTCAACCAGGGTTCAGCCATCGCCCAACCACCGTAAACTCCCCTTCTCACCTCCCTATGATTTACTTCCGCAAGCCCATCATCGCTGCCAACTGGAAGATGCACATGACGCCCCAGGAGACGGACGATTTCCTCCGTTCCTTCTCCCGTCTGGTGCCCGAAAAGTGCCCGGTCCAGATCGTCGTGGCCCCTCCTTTCGTCAGCTTGGCGAAAGCGCAGGACGTGCTCATGAATGCCCGCGAAGAAGTCGTGGAGCTGGCCGCCCAAAACATGAGCCAGCACGCCGGCGGTGCCTACACCGGCGAGATCAATGCCCGCATGGTCAAGGAGTGCGGCTGCCGCCACGTCATCCTCGGCCACAGCGAGCGCCGCAGCATCTTTGGCGAAACCAACGCCACCATCAATGCCAAGGTCCTCGCTGCCCTGGAAGCCCGCCTGCACCCCATCCTTTGCATCGGTGAAACCCTGGAAGAACGCGATGGCGGCCTCATCGAGAAAGTCCTCGAAAGCCAGCTCCGCGAATCCCTGGCCGAAGTCGGTGCCCGTCGCGTGCTGGACTGCGTCATTGCTTATGAGCCCGTCTGGGCCATCGGCACGGGCCGCACCGCCAGCCCTCAGCAGGCCCAGGATGCCCACGCCTTCACCCGCAGCGTCCTCACCGACATGTTCGGCGAAGACACCGCCCAGAAACTGCGCATCCAGTACGGCGGCAGCGTAAAACCCAACAACATGGCCGAACTGATCAGCCAGAAAGACGTGGACGGCGCCCTCGTCGGCGGTGCTAGCATGGAAAGCGGCAGCTTCTGGGAAATCTGCCGGGCAGCGATTGACTGGGCCAACGCCCAGTAAGTCCAAAAGCTCATTCTTCCAAGGCGTCATCGTGCTTCACGATGACGCCTTTTTCATTTGCCCGAAGGACTGGCAGGCGGTTACACGTAGAGACGATCATGAAGTTCGTCCTCGCCCCCTTGCTTTCCCTTGTCCTCGCCCTTGGTGCTGCCGCTCAGGCACCCCAGGCGGAGATTGTTTCCGTTCAGAAGGTCTGGGACAAGGCCAATCATCAGGCCTTCACGGATCTGGTTCGTTTTAAAAACCTGTTCTTCTGCTGCTTCCGCGAGGGGGATGGCCATGTCGGGGGCGATGGCATCATCCGCATCCTCATCTCGGCCACCGGGGAAAACTGGGTGGACTATGCCACCATCGCGGAAAAGGGCGTGGACCTGCGCGATCCGAAGCTGGAGATCACCCCGGATGGCAAGCGCCTGTACCTGCTTTGCGGTGGCTCCGTCTATGAGGGCAGTGAGCTGAAAGGCCGCCGCCCACGCTACTCCACCTCCATTGATGGCAAGGTGTGGACACCCCCGCAAAAGCTGCTGGCCGAGGGGGACTGGCTCTGGCGCAGCACCGTGAATCCCACCGACAAAAAATTCTACGGCGTGGCCTACAACTGCTATCCCAGCACTGGCGGTCCCAAGTTTGAGCCCGAATGGTCCCTGAAATCCTACACCAGCAATGACGGCAGCGTCTGGCAGCTTTCCTCCATCATGCAGGTGCCCGGCCAGCCGAATGAAGCCACGATGCGCTTTCTCAAAGACGGCAGTGCCGTGGCCCTCGTGCGCCGTGAATCCGGCGACCGCAAAGGTGCCATCGGCGTCGCGAAGGCCCCGTATCGTGAATGGACCTGGACCCAGCTCCCCGTGCCGCTGGGCGGCCCGAATTTCATCGAGCTTCCGGATGGCAGCCTCATCGCGGGCTCGCGCGGCTTTGGCAAAACTCCCGGCCCGCACATGGTGCTCTACACGATGACGCCCACCAGCCTCGCCCCGTTGCTGGAACTGCCCAGCGGCGGTGACTGCAGCTACCCCGGCCTGTGCTGGCATGAGGGCCACCTCTATGTGAGCTACTACTCCAGCCACGAAGGCAAGACGAGCATCTACGTGGCCAAGGTGAAACTGCCAGGAGTGAAAGCCCCGTGATGTCTGCCCCCCGCCTCATCGCCATCGTCGCCATGGCAAGCAACCGCGTCATTGGTCGCGCAGGCACCCTGCCCTGGCATTTCCCGGAAGATCTAAAGTTCTTCAAACGGACCACCCTGGGCCACCCCATCCTGATGGGCCGCACCACCTATGAATCCATTGGCCGCCCTCTGCCTGGACGCCAGAACATCGTGCTCAGCCGCACGATGGAACCCCGCGAAGGCCTGACCGTGATCCGTGATGTGGCCGAGCTGCGCAGCGTCTGCCCCGAAGCTGAAACCCTCTTTGTCATCGGCGGGGCCCAAGTCTATGCCGAGCTGCTGCCCCAGTGCGACGGCCTCTACCTGACCCTCGTCAAAGAAGCCCACGAAGGCGACACCTTCCTGCCGCCCTTTGAGCACCTGTTTGACCTCAAAGAAATCCTCGAAGAAACCGAAGCCCTCGAGTTTCGGTACTATGAGGCGAAGCGGTAGTACGGCATTGGATCTCGACAAATCACTGCCCGCAGTGGTGGAATGGAGTCCCTCTGATTAGCTTTCGCTCCACAGACGAATTCATAATTTATCCCATCCATTCTCCAAGCCCGCTCTCAGCTTCTCTGCACCAATGGCTGCGCGGTTTTTTGTCTGATCGGCTGGCTGACGGCTCGTACTAGGAAGGAGTTTTGTGCTCAACCATGTAACATTTCCCGGTGATTCTCTCAGGACAGGAAGACGCCATGAACACTCCCTCATCCTCCTGCCCCGCCTGCGGTCTTGAACTGCCTGACAATGCCCCCCAGGGCCTGTGCCCGCGCTGCCTTATGGCCGGGGCGCTGGACACCTCCCCACCGGCGGGCGCGACAGGCGGCCAGGAGATCACCGGGGAGATCCGGGCGGCGTTTCCGCAGCTTGAAATCCTTGAATGGTTAGGCGCGGGCGGCATGGGACGGGTGTTCAAGGCACGCCAGCCTTCGCTGGACAGGCTGGTGGCCCTGAAAATCCTGCCGCCGGAGCAGTCGCGCGATCCGGAATGGGCGGAGCGTTTTACCCGCGAGGCGCGGGCTCTCGCACGGCTGAACCATCCGCACATCGTTCAGGTGCATGACTTCGGCTCCGTAAAAATTGGCAGCCAGGAGCAGCCTTACCTGCTGATGGAATATGTGGACGGGGTGAACCTGCGCCAGGCAATGCAAAGCGGCAGCCTCACTGCCCGGGAAGCCCTGAGCATCGTTCCCCGCCTCTGCGATGCGCTGCAGTATGCCCATGAGCACGATGTGCTGCACCGGGACATCAAGCCTGAGAACATCCTCATTGATACGGAGGGCCGGGTCAAAATCGCCGACTTTGGCCTGGCCAAACTGCGCGATGAGGTGCAGCCAGATTTCACCCTGACCCAAAGCGGTGCCCGCCTGGGCACGCTGGCCTACATGGCCCCGGAGCAGGTGGAACGACCCCAGGATGTGGATCACCGGGCGGACATCTACAGCCTGGGCGTGGTCTTTTATGAAATGCTGACGGGCGAGCTTCCGCTGGGCCGTTTCCCCGTCCCGAGCGAATGCAACGGCAGCGATCCACGCCTGGATGGTGTGGTGATGAGGACGCTGGAAAAACAGCGCGAGAAGCGGTTTCAAAATGCCGCCGACATGAAATCCGGCGTCGAAAATGCGAGCAGCGCCACTGTGCCGCCGCAGCCAGGCCGGTCGTGGAATGAGCTTAACTATGAGTATCGCAGTCGTGCGGCGGTGGCGGGCTGGCCGTGGTTGCATATTTCGTTCGGCAAGGATCCGCAGACCGGGCGGATGCGGCGAGCACGGGGCATTGTGGCGATTGGCGGGCATGCGACGGGGCTGGTAGCCCTGGGTGTGTTTGCCTTTGGCGGAGTGGCCTGGGGCGTCTGCTCGGTGGGGCTTTTCGCGATGGGTGTTGTGTGTGCTGGCCTGGCCTCGGCGGGGGTGCTGAGCGTGGGACTGGTGGCCGCGCACGGTGTCCTGGCCCTGGCTCCGATGGCCCTCGGGGTGAATGCGGTGGGCTACCTGGCTGCGGGGGTGAAGGCCATCGGCGTCCATGCCGCCAGCACCACCGGCAGTGTGGATGCCAGATCGGCGGCGTTTGGTGATGCCTGGCTGCCCTGGTCAACTCAATGGACGGGCTATGCCCATGCCGCCGGACTGGCTATCATGATGCTGGCGGGAGCCTGGGCCGCCTGGAAGGGCCAAGCTTCCAAATGGCTGGTGGCGATGTTTGTGCTGCTGTCCTTCACCGGCCTGCTGAATCTGGGTTTGGGGACGGTGAAACCCGCCAGCTTTGCCCAGCAGTTGCAGCAGCAGGAGAGGGAGGCCTCCCGGCAGGGCAACCGGGCACGATTTGATGCCATGGCCCGTCAACGCAAGCTCTGGGAACCCTGGGTGGCGCAGGCCTGCCGTACGGACTCCATCCAAGCCCGGGATGCCGCCGTGCGTTCCATCCTGGCCGCCATCCGCTCGGCGAAAACGAATGCCTTGCAGGCCGGCCTCACCGCCGTGATGCGGCTGAGTGTGGTGGAAGTGGACAAAACCGCGTGGCGTGAAGCCATCCGTCCGCATCTGGCAGCGCCTGATTCCCAGACCCGCAGCCTCGCCATCAGCGCGCTGTTGCAGGCCAAACCGGAACCCCAGGACGAGCAGGCCATCCTGGCCAGGCTGCCCGAGGCGGAGCCTGTGGAATTCAGGGCCCTGTCTTTGGCCTTGGGCAATTTCAGCAACCGGGACTTCACTGGCAGCTATGCGGCCCCCATGCTGGCCCTTCTGGAAAGAGGCATGAAGCTGGCCCGGGCCAAACAACGTGGCGACAGCATGGGCTTCGACGAGCGGGATGTGCTCGGCCCCTTGTGGGGAGCGAAGGTGTCGCCTGAAATCGAAGCCCGTGTTTTGGAATGGAGCCACGCGGATGAACTGGCCGATGGCACGATGACCACGGCCGGTCTGGGCTACAATGTCTTCTACCAAGCCCTCAGCACGCAGGCGAACAAGTCGGAGGCGGTGGTGAAGCGACTGCTGGAACTGGCCCATAACCCAGACACCACCAACATCGCCGGGCGCTGCCTGTGGGGCATGCAGGGTACGGTGGCTCCTGCCCAAAGCGCGACGGTGGCAGAAGGCGTCATCCGTCTGCTGGGCAGCCGCAATGATCCCTACCTGTGGGAGCAGGGGCTGCGACTGCTGAACCTGTATGCCAAAACCGGACAAGTCTCTGCACTGAAAGTGCTGGCTGGCCGCGAAGCCCTGCCAGCGGAGCGTAGCCAGGCCTTGCTGAAAGTCATCGAACAAGCCCGCACCCGCCCATGAGCAGCGCTTTTCCCGAGACCCGCTGGACCCAGGTGGAACGGTGCCAAGGCAGCGGGGAGGACGCCCGACTGGCCCTGAGTGAACTCTGCGCCGCCTGCCACCGCCCCGTGCAGGCCTTTGTGCGGAACTGGTGTCGGGATGAGGAGAAGGCGAAGGACCTGACCCAGGAGTTTTTTGCCCGGCTGCTCGCGCGGCCGGGGCTGGAGGCCGAACGCGGACGAGGCCGCTTTCGCACCTACCTGCTGGGCGCCGTGAAACATTTCCTCCAGGAAGTGCAGCAGGCGGACCGGACCCAAAAGCGCGGCGGTGGAAGGGTATGGCTGGATCTGGATACGGCCGATGCCCAGGGAATAGCGGACCCTGGGGCCCTGCCGCCGGATGTGCTCTTTGATCAGCAATGGGCTTGTGCGCTCCTGGAAAGAGCGCTGCAGGCCCTGGGCGAGGAAATGGAAAACAGCGGCCGGGGCAGGCTCTTTGAAGGATTGAAGCCCTGGCTCGCCGGGAATGTGGATCATGGCGACCAGCTCCTGACCGCAGGCCAGCTTGGCCTCAGTGAGACGGCCATCCGCGTGCAGGTGCACCGGCTGCGCAAACGGTACCGCGAGCGCGTGGAGGCGGAAGTGGGCCAGACACTGACGACAGGCGCTTCATTGGCAGAAGAGATGCAGCATCTGTTCGCCGCCCTGGCCGGCCGGTGATGCACAGTCTCTTGCCGTAACAAACAAAAACACCCCAGCAGATTTTGCTGAGGTGTTTGAGAGAATTGAATGGCCTCTTGGCGGGCCAGGAAGCGGATTAGGCCTCGTTGCTATTGTAAGCCTGCTCCTTGACGGTCATGGCCTGCTTGCCCTTACGGCCGCGGAGGTAGTGAAGGCGGGCGCGACGGACCTTGCCGGACTTGACCACTTCGATCTTGGCGACCTTGGGGCTGTGGACGGGGAACACACGCTCCACGCCTTCGCCGTAGGAGATCTTGCGGACGGTGAACGCTTCGTTCAGACCGGTGCCCTTGTGGGAGATGATGATGCCCGCGAAGATCTGAATACGCTCCTTGTCACCTTCGATGACTCGGGTGTGGATTTTCACACTGTCACCCACCTTGAAGGAAGCGACTTCCTTCTTGAGTTGTTCAGAGTCAATTTTGTCGATGATGTTGCTCATAATGTGCGGGGCGAATTTGATCTCTCCAACCGGTTCCCATGACAGGCGAACGGGGCGAGGGGCGGGCATATTGGATGCTTTTGGTTTTTTCGCAACCAGTTTTTCCATCTTGCTTGCCCGCGCGCCTCTCCAGGGCCATAACCAGCCCGATGACCGCCGATTATCTCCTGATTGATGTGGGCAATGGCCGCACCAAGCTGGGCCTGGCCTCCCAGGATGCCATTTTGGACCGGCGAGACCTCCCCACACGGGATGTGACGCCCGATCTGGCACGCCAAGCTGCCGCCGGGTGGGAGTTTAGGCAAGCCATCCTGTGCAGCGTGGTCCCGGCAGCCATCCCGGCCTTTCAAGCAGCCTTCCCTGGCCTCCTGGTGCTGCGGCATGACACGCCCATGGGCATCGGCATCCGCTACCCCAAGCCGGAGAGCATCGGCCCGGACCGCCTGGCCAATGCGGTGGCCCTGGCCCATTTGCATGGGGCACCGGGCGTGGTGATTGACTTTGGCACGGCGGTGACCTTCGACATCCTTTCAGAAGACCGCCATTACATTGGCGGCGTCATCGCACCGGGGCTGCGCCTGATGACGGACTACCTGCACGAGCGCACCGCCCTGCTGCCCCAGGTGGAACTGCGGGAGCCGGAGACCGCCATCGGGCAGTCCACCGTCGGCGCCATCCAGGCCGGGGCGGCGATCGGCTACCGGGGCATGATCAAGGGCATCCTGGAAGCGCTCAAAAAGGAGCTGCCAGCGGGCCCCCTGCATATCGTCGCCACCGGGGGTGATGCGGAATGGATCACCTCAGGAATGGAGGGCGACATCGCCGTGGACCCGGATTTGACCTTGCATGGGCTGCGTTTGGTGGGCAATCTCCGCGCCCTCACCCATGTCTGAAAGTTCTATCACCTCGGTTGGCATTGATTTCGGCGGCACCTCGGTCAAACTCGGCGTCTGCCGGGGCGGCGAATTGCTGGCCACGGATGCCCCCATCCCCACCGCCAATTTTGCCGGCCCTGCCGCACTGATCGGTGAGATGGCCAGCCGTGTGGCCAAGCTGCGCGAGACCTACCCCGACATCGCCGCCATTGGTGTGGGCGTTCCTGGGCTGGTGGACTTTGACCATGGTTTTGTGCATATCCTGACCAATGTCCCTGGCTGGAAGCATGTGCCGTTGAAGGCCATCCTGGGTGAAAAGACGGGCCTGCCGGTGGTGGTGGAAAATGATGCCAATGCGATGGCCTACGCGGAGTTCCGTTATGGTGCGGCCCGCGGGCTGAAGAACGTGGTGGCCCTGACCATGGGCACTGGCATCGGCGGCGGCCTCATTTTGAACGGCCAGCTCTATCGTGGCAGCGGCTGCGCAGCCGGGGAGATCGGCCAGATGAGCATCGAATGCGACGGTCGCTCAGGCCATTACGGCAACCTGGGCGCACTGGAAAAATACACGGGCAACAAAGAGATCGCCGAGCACGCCGTGCAGCGCTACGCCGAAGCCCACGTGCAGAAGACCGTGGAAGAGTGCACCCCGAAAAATATCGCCGATGCCGCCAAGGCGGGCGACGACATCGCCCGCCAGATCTGGGATGAAATCGCGGACTGGCTGGGCACTTCCCTCTCCAGCATCGCCTGGCTGCTGAACCCGGATGCCTTCGTGATCGGTGGCGGTGTGGCCCAGGCGGGCGACCTGATCTTTGATCCGCTGAAACGCAAGGTGCAGTCCATGCTCAGCACCGTCGTCTGGGAACGCTTGCAGATCCTGCCCGCACGCTTCAGCAACGAATCCGGCATCATCGGAAATGCGGCCCTCGCAGCGGATTCGATTGCCTGATCATTGGTTAGGCGGCCCACGCGCAGGGCGTGCGCCTGGGCGTTCTTCCTGCAGCGGCAGGAGTCACGGTTAGCCCCTGCCCATGGCCAGTTCCAGCTTGAGGCGCTCCGCCTCGAACTCCGCCTCCGTCATCTTGCGTGGCACGGTCATCGTGGGCTCGAAAATGACGCGGACTTTGGAAAAAGGCAGCGGCAGAAGAAACTGGTCCCAGGTTTTGAACCGGATGGCATGGCTGTACTCCACCCGCACGGGCACAATGGTACCGCCTGTGAGCTGGCCCAGCTTGATGATGCCGGGCTGCAATTGATAGATAGGCCCGCGCGGGCCGTCCGGCGTGATGCCGATGTCGCGCCCTTCCTTCACCTTCTCAGCCATCATGATCAGCGCGCCCAGGCCCTTTTGTGGCTTGGAACTGGAGCCACGGGCCGCCTCGAATCCGAAGGCGGCACAGGCATCGGCGATGATCTGGCCATCGCCGCTGGGACTGCTCAAAATGGCTCCCGGGATGTGGGCGAACCAGAGCTCATGCACATACGGGATAACAAACATTCGGTTATGCCAAAAGGCCCAGATCCATCCTGTGCGCGAGGTATTGAAGGCACCGGCCCTGTCCTCCACCTCAAAGCGCAGAGTCGCACCGATGCCGCGCATGAGCAGCGCGATCACCTTGCCGATGTTCTTGATCCTGATTTTTGCCATGAAACGCCATTCATAGCGGCCAGGTGCGGCTACGCAAGGGAGTGTGCTCGCGAGACCCTATTTGCCAGCATCGGCGGCACGCCAGAGATACCACGCCGCCAGGGTGCGGTGGGGCTGCCACCTTTCGGCCAGCGCCCGGAACTCGCGCGGTTTGGGCATTTCTTCCAGGCCATTGGCGATGCGCCAGCCATTGCGCACACCGTAGTCATCGCTGGGAAAGACATCAGGACGCCCCAGCGTGAAAATCAGCAGCATCTCCACCGTCCAGCGCCCCACGCCCCGCACCTGCACGAGCCTCTCGATGATTTCCTCATCGCTGAGTTTCAGGGCCGCCGCACGGCCCGGAACCTGGCCGCTGAGGGTCTTGGCCGCTATGTCCCGGACGGCCAGCATCTTGCCCATCGAAAATCCGCAGCCGCGCAGCTGCTCATCCCCAGCGCCTAGAACCTGGGCGGGTGAAGGAAAGCGCGAACCGGGAAACAGCGCCTGAAAACGCTTCAGGATGGCGGCCGCTGCATTGGCATGAAGCTGCTGGTGCGCGACTGCATTCACCAACGCCTCATACGGCGATCTCTTTTTAATCTCTAACCCACAAGGGCCATGGGCGCGGATGAGCCGCCGCATGACGGCGCAGCGTTTGGAAAGGGCGGCTTCGGCTTCAGCATGCATCATGGATGTTCTACACAGGTTTGGTTAGGCAGCCATCGTGAAATGTCGCCAGCCGACAGCGAACTCAGAATCCTGGCTTGTCTTTCGAAGTCATTTCTGGTGAAATGCATGAGAAATCCAACCTCCCCCCCTCCTATGAAAGCATTAATGCATCGTGTCGGAGTTCGTTTGGCGGTCGTCACTATGATGGCCGCATGTTCCGGGGCCGCCTTTGCGGCTGATGATGTGAACCAAATCTTCCAGATGGGCCGGGCGGCCTACTACAAGGGAGACGTCGAGACCGCCTACCAGCTGCTGGTTCAGGTGGAACAGCGAAATCCCAAACACTTCGAAACCAAGGCTTTGCTCGCCCAGATCCGCGCCCAAAAGAAGCCGGGGGCCGCTTCAGTAAAGAAGACTTACGAGGGGGTGGTGCTGGCCAAAATCGAGTTCACGGAAGTAACTCTGGAGGAGGCGGTGGAAGGTCTGCGCGTGCTCTCCAAAACAGCCACCGATGGAAAGGTGATTCCCAACATCATCATCAAAGATCCTGCGCTGGCCTCCAAAACGCTGTCGCTCAACCTGCGCAACCTGCCGCTGACGGATGCCATCCAATACCTGGCCGACATTGTCGGTGCCAAGACCGTGTACGACAAGCATGCCGTGATGTTTACCACCGTGGCCACGGTGGGCAATTAACCCCGACACAAGCCCAAGGCTTGCCCCATGTGATAACACCAGTTTTCCGAACCAAATCTATGGTTAGGCAGCTTCTGTTTTGAACCTAGCAAGAGTGAGCCGCGAGGAAAATAAAACAGGCGCGGGATGTTCCCGCGCCTGCCTTTAAACACTGCATGACCCCATGCGGACCGTTTAGATCGCCACCTCAGCGTCTTCGTCCTGGGCATCGGCCACAGGGCGCAATATCATGCCGGCAGCCACGGTGTTGTTGGTCTGCTCATCCACGAGCACAAAACTGCCGGTGGTGCGGTTCTTCGAATAAGAATCAAAGAAGATCGGAGCCGAAACACGCAGGCGAATGCTGCCGATGTCATTGAGGCTGAATTCCTTGCTCTCCTGGGATTTTTCCAGGGTGCTGATATTCACCTTGTAAAGCACGTCCGTGACGACGGCACGCACTTCATTGGTGGTATGACGAAGGTGGAAGCGGCTGCGGGCTTTCAGCGTCTTTTTGTCGGCAAACCAGCAGATCATGGCATCGAACTCCTGGTTAGTCTCGGCAGGCTCATCGGCCTTCACGATCATGCCACCACGGCTGGTATCAATCTCATCGGAGACGGTGATGCTGTAGCTGAGCTGAGGGATGGCCTCGGTCTGCGGGCCTTCAAAGGTGTGAATGCCGGTGATGCGGGACTTCATCTCGGAGGGATAGACGAGCACTTCGTCACCCAGCTTGAAGGTGCCGCTGGCCACACGGCCGGCAAAGCCACGGTAGTCATGCAGGTTACCCAGCTTAGTATCTTCCTTGTCCGAGATCGGACGGATGACCCACTGCACCGGGAAACGGGCGGCATCTTCCGCAGTTTCTGCGAAGACTTTGACGGTCTCGAGATGCTCGAGCAAGCTTGGCCCCGTGTACCATGGGGTGCTGGCGGAGCGGTCCACCACGTTGTCGCCATTCAGCGCGCTCATTGGGATGGGGCAGATCTGCGGCAGGTTTTCCAAACCGCCGGCGAAGGCCATGTAGTCGGCCACAATTTTATCATAGATCTTCTGGTCGAAGTCCACGAGGTCCATCTTGTTCACGGCGAGAACGATGTGGCCGATGCGCAGCAGGCTGGCCAGATAGGTGTGGCGCATGGTCTGCTCGATCACACCCAGACGGGCATCAATGAGGATGATCGCGAGGTCGGCCGTCGAAGCACCGGTGACCATGTTGCGCGTGTATTGAATATGGCCAGGAGTGTCGGCAATGATGAACTTGCGCTTAGGTGTGGCAAAGTAACGGTAGGCCACATCAATGGTGATGCCCTGCTCGCGTTCGGCGCGCAGACCGTCGGTCAAAAGCGCCAGGTTCACGTGGGCATCGCCACGGCGCTTGGAAGATTCTTCCACCGCAAGGAGCTGGTCCTCGAAGATGGATTTGGAATCGTAAAGCAGGCGGCCAATCAGGGTGCTTTTGCCATCATCCACCGAACCAGCGGTGGTGAAGCGGAGAAGGGAGGATTCAGTGGGGTTGACGAGAACGTCCATGGAGTCAGAAAAGTATAAGTTTAGGGGCGCGGTTCTCGCAAGGGATCAAAAGTAACCTTCCTTTTTGCGGTCTTCCATGGCGGTTTCGGAACGCTTGTCATCCGCACGGGTGCCGCGCTCCGTCTGACGCGCAGCGGCGACTTCGGCGACGATGTCATCAATGGTGCTGGCCGTGCTTTCGACAGCGCCGGTGCAGGTGGCATCACCCACGGTGCGGAAGCGGATGATCATCTCCTTCACCCGTGGTTTCTCTTCATCGAGAAGCGGAATGAAACCTGTTTCGGTATCAAGAAGCTGACCATGGCGCTCGATGATCTTGCGCTTGTGGCTGAAGTAGAGGCTTGGGAGGGGGATGTTTTCCTGGCGGATGTACTGCCAGATGTCCATCTCCGTCCAGTTGCTAAGCGGGAACACGCGGAAGTGCTCACCGAAATGCTTGCGACCGTTGAAGATGTTCCAGAGCTCCGGGCGCTGATTCTTGGGGTCCCACTGACCGAACTCATCGCGGTGGCTGAAGAAACGCTCCTTGGCGCGGGCCTTCTCTTCATCGCGGCGGCCCCCGCCGAGGCAGGCATCGAACTGGTTCTCTTCGATGGTGTCGAGAAGGGTCACCGTCTGCAGCTTGTTACGGCTGGCATTGATGCCCTTTTCTTCTTGGGAGCGGCCTTCATCAATGCTTTTTTGGACGCTACCAACGACAAGTTTGGCACCGATTTCTTCCACGAACCAATCGCGATAGGTCATGGCTTCCGGGAAGTTGTGACCCGTATCCACATGAAGAAGCGAGAAGGGCAGCTTGGCCGGATAGAAGGCCTTACGAGCCAGCCAGGCCATGACAATGGAGTCCTTACCGCCCGAAAAAAGCAGGGCAGGTTTTTGGAACTGGGCGGCGGTTTCACGAAGGATGAAGATCGCTTCGCTTTCCAGGAACTGAAGGTGCGTGATGGAGGACA
>JAZKER010000001.1:0-368049 GCA_040386955.1 Verrucomicrobiota bacterium | reverse complement strand
CGTTCAAGATCGCTGGGCCATCGTGGCCTACATCCGCGCCATGCAGGTGGCGGTGAAGGAAAACAACGTGTCCGTCCAGTAACAGCAGGCATTTCAAGGCATGAGTCACCACGTCACATTCAACGACCTGCCTCCGGGCGGTGAGAAATTCGAAACCGCCAAAGGCGGCAAGCTCATCAGCGCCTTCGGGGCTGCTGGCTTGCTGGGCATTGCAGGCTCTGCCTACATGTTTTTCGCCAAGCCGGATGTTTTTGCATACAGCTGGCTGTTCGCCTTCTTCTTTGCTTTCACCTTCGTCTGCGGCGGCTGCTTCTGGATCCTCCTCCACAGCGCCTCCAACTCAAGCTGGGGTGTCGCCGTTCGCCGCCTTTGGGAGCAAATGGCCAACATGATCCTGCCGCTCGCCTTCCTCGGCATTCCCCTCCTCTTCCCTCAGGTGCAGACGCATCTTTATGAGTGGATGAATCATCACCGGGATGCCAAAACTCAGCTTGTGGCTTCAGAGCACGCCGGTGCTGACAAGCATGCCGAAACCGCCGCTGCCCCCGCCCATGAAGAAGGCGACGAGCATCACGCTCCACACTCCATCAAGGACCAGCTTCATCACAACTCCCTCAGCAATCCGCATCTTCACATCCTCGTGGAGAAGTATGGTTACCTGAATGTGGACGCTTGGTATTTCCGCTTCGGCTTCTACTTCTTCATCCTCTGGCACATCGCCCGCACCCTTCGCAAGAAGTCGGTCATGCAGGATCAGGATGGTGACATCACACACACCATCAAATCCCGCACCTTCTCCTGCCGCTGGCTCCTCTTCTACGCGCTGACGGTCACCTTCGCGGCCGTGGATTGGCTGATGACCCTCGACTATTCCTGGTTCTCCACCATGTGGGGTGTTTACATCTTCGCCGGCTGCGCCTGGGCCTCCATGGCCCTCACGATCCTCCTCGTCACCTGGCTCAAAAGCCTGGGTTACATGAAGCAGGTCGTCACCGATGAACATTATCACCTTATGGGCAAGCTGCTCTTCGCCTTCACGGTGTTCTGGGCTTACATCGCCTTCAGCCAGTATTTCCTCATCTGGTACGCCAACATCACGGAAGAAACCCGCTTCTACCTGACCCGTAACACGGAAGGCTGGCGCTGGGTGTCCATCTTCATCGTGGTGGGCCACTTCATCGGTCCTTTCGTCCTTCTCCTCTCCCAGTCCCGCAAAAAGAACCCCGTCGCAGTCTGTCTGATCTGCCTTTGGATTCTCTTCATGCACCTGGTGGACATCTACTGGAACGTCATCCCTGAGCGCGGCCCTTCCCTCGGCCTCGGCTGGTGGGTGGACGGTGCCTGGGTGGGTGATGTCGTCGCCTTGTTTGCCGTTGTCGGCACCATGGGCTTCGTCTTCCTCCGCAGCCTTTCCCGTTACAGCCTCTATCCCTGCCGCGACCCGCGCCTTCTCGAGTCCGCCAACGTCATCAACTGATTCCTTTCATGTCTTCGACTGCAACATCCTCGAAAGCCGGGGCCACCTTCCTTTGGGTGCTCGGCGCATTCGCCAGCTTCGCCGTGCTGTTTTACGTGATCCAGGCCGCCTTTGCCACGCAGGGTGCTGAAGATCCCCGCGCTCCTGAACGTCTCGCCAACAAAGAAGAGATCCTCAAGGCGCAGAATGAGCTCGTCGCCAAGATGGGCCTGAACGATTCAGCCAAAAAGGCCGTCATCTTCACCAAAACGCTCGAAACCCTGAAGGCCAAACCGGCAGGCGTCAGCACCCAGGTCGTCCCTGGTTCCCCCACCCAACTGAAACAGGCGGCCGCCCCGGCCCCTGCTGCTCCGGCTCCCGCCGCCCCTGCAGCCACTCCTCCTGCGAACTGATTTTTTCTTGCCCCTGGAACCTATGCAGACCTCCCCAGCATCCACGGACACCCTCGCTGACAACCTTCGCCGCGCGGCGATTGACAAGTCAGTGAAAGGCCCGGTGCTCTTTCTCTTCCTCAACGGCGCTTTCTGGCTGATGGCTTCCACCATCCTGGGCGTCCTGGCCGCCATCAAGCAGTTCGCTCCCGACTTCCTCGGCGCTTGCAGCGTGTTTCAATACGGCCGCCTCCAGCCCACTCACCTCAATGCTCTCGTTTACGGCTGGGGTGTTCAGGCCGGCCTCGGTGCCATGCTTTGGATCATGGCCCGCCGTTCCGGTCAGGAACTTCGCACGGGCAAAAGCGTCCTCTACGTGGCCGCCATCTTCTGGAACATCGCCGTCACCATCGGCCTCGTCGCGATTCTCCTCGGCAAAAGCACCTCCATGCAGTGGCTGGAAATGCCATCCTTCATCTGGCCCGTGCTGTTGATCTGCTTCCTCGCCTTTGCCTGGCCCATGGTGTTCATGTTTGGCCGCGCTTTCCGTCCAGAAGGTTTCATGGTCAGCACTTGGTACATCATTGGTGCCTGCTTCTGGTTCCCCTGGATTTTCGTTACCGCCAACGTCGCCCTTCATTGCCTTCCAGGCCTGGGGGCTCTGGGTGCCGGTATCAATGCTTGGTACGTCCACACGATGATCCTGCTGTTCTTCGCTCCTGTCGCGATTGGTGCAGCTTACTACTTCATCCCGAAAATCACGGGTCAGCCCATCGCCAGTTCCCAGCTTTCCCAGATTGGTTTCTGGCTCCTTGCCGTTCTCGGCGGCTGGACAGGCATGCAGCATTACATGGGCGGCCCTCTTCCCGCCTGGATGCCCGCCATCGGCGCTGCCACGGGTGTTCTCCTCCTGATTCCTGTCGGCGTTGTTGGTCTGAATCATCACCTCACCACGCTGGGCAAACATAGCATGGTCGCCTCCAGCCCAACCCTGCGCTTCGTTTTCTTCGGTGCCCTTTTCTACCCGGTTAGCGGTGCCATCCTGGCCCTGATTTCCAACTTCTCCACGGGTGCCAACCTTCAGTTCACCCAGGCCTGGTACGGTTTCCAGATCGTCGCCGTCTATGGCTTCTTCAGCATGACCATCTTCGGAGCCATCTACTACATTGTTCCTCGCCTCACTGGCTGCGAGTGGCTCTCCGTCCGCCTCATCCGCAATCACTTCTGGTTCTCCGTCTATGGCATCGGTGCCATCGTCGTCACCAGCCTCGTCGCTGGTGCCCAGCAGGGCGGCGACCTGAACTCCCCCGAAATGTGGGACCAGGATTTCATGCAGCTTACACTGAACCTTCGTCCCTACATCATCGCCCGCGCCATCGCCTGGGGCCTGATCACTTGGTCCAATGTTTGGTTCCTCATCCATCTCATGCTCATGGTCGCCGGTCTTGGCCGCCGCAGCTCTGCCCCGACGCTGCTTGAGCATGATCACGAAGAAGCCCTTCCCCACGCCGCCCACGCATGAGCCAGTTCCGCACCTTTATTCTCGCCCTGATTGCCAGCTTTGGTCTCCCCTGGCTGTGCCTCATCGTCGTCCCGGCGGTCAAATACCAGGCCCTCACCCAAATCGCCTACGACAAGGATCGTGACGGCGTGGACGGCCTGTACCCACCCGCTCCCATCAATCGCCAAGGCCAGCTGGTCTATGCCCGTGAAGGCTGCGTCCAGTGCCACACCCAGATGATCCGCCCGACTCAGCTTGCCCTCGACGGCTGGCGCAAAGGTTGGGGCCAGGACCAGGAAGCCCGCCCGGCTGCCGCAGTCCGCTCCAACAACCTTCGTGACTATCTCGGTGAGCCCTTCGCTTTCCTGGGCGTTCAGCGCAACGGTCCGGACCTCACCAACTACGGCTGGCGTGCTCCAGAGCGCAGCCAGATCCACCAGATGCTGTTCGCACCCCGGTCCCTCCACGACTGGTCCAACATGCCCTCCTTTGCTCACCTTTACACCGAGCGCCTCGCCCAGGGCCAGCCTTCGGACAAAGCTCTGAAGCTGCCGAAGAAATTCGCGGTGAAAGAAGGCTACGAAGTGATCCCAACCCCCGAGGCTGAAGCCCTGGTGGATTACCTCCTCTCCCTCAAGAAAGATTATCCTGTTCCTGGCGAATCCGCCGCTGTCGTCGCAGCCCCTGCTGCCGCCGCCAAGAAATAACCTTCGGAACACTCGCGACCCCCGCCCATGAGCGCTCCTTCCTCCTTCCCCAATCCCGACAGCAACGATCTGGACCGCCTTCACGCCGCCGTGAAGCGTGAAAAGGCCGACTTGGCCCCAGGCACCGAACCCGCCCCCATGTGGGTGATCTTCCTGTTCATGATCGTCGCCATCATCGCCGGCGGCCAGCTTGGCCCGATGACCGGCGGTTACAGCTTCGATGTCAGCAATCCCTTCACCGCTTCCAAGTCCTCCGACCCTCGTGGCGGTGCAGGTGGTGATGTGGTTGCAGCCGATCCTTTCCAGACTGCCATGAAAAAAGGCTCCAGTGGTTATGCCGTCTGCGGTGGTTGCCATCAGGGCAACGGCGCAGGTCTTGCCGGCCAGTATCCGCCGCTCGCAGGTTCGGAGTGGGTTCTGGGTGGTACGGAGCGTCTGATTCGCGTCGTCCAGCACGGTCTTGTCGGTCAGGTCACTGTCAAAGGACAGAACTACAACTTCCCCGGCGGCATGCAGGCCTTCGGTGCTGGCATGTCCGCCACGGATCTCGCCAACGTGCTGACTTTCATCCGCAACACCTGGGGCAACGAAGCTCCGATGATTACCAAGGAAATGGTCGAAAAAGTTCGTGCTGATGAAAAGCGCGCCACTCAGTGGACCATGGCTGACCTGGAAGCTTTCAAAGACAAAAACGTCGCTGGCGACATCCCTGCCGGCCCAGGTGCCACGGCCCCTGCAGCCAAGTAACCGAGATCTATTTTCATGTTCCGCAAATGGCAATCCGTCCATGGCAAGGCTCCCCAGGCAGCCTCAGTCGCGGTGTGGCCAGGTGAACAAAACCTCATCTCTTCAACGATGGTCCGGCCTGTGCTGAACCATCGTTGTTTGTCGCTGGAAATCATGGCTTTCCCGCCTTCCCTTCCGGCAGCCTCCCTCATCCCTTTTTCCGCCGTTTAGCCCACGTCTTCCCCCCGCCTACGCCACGTAGCTTTCAGGTTCCTTTTTCAATCATCTTATGAGCGCCGCCGCCACCACCCACGATCACTCCCACGGAGCTGATCATGCGCATGACCACCACGAGCCGGGATTCTTCGGCAAATACATCTTCTCCTGTGACCACAAGGTCATCGGCATTCAGTATGCGCTCAGCGGTTTGCTGTTCCTCCTGCTGGGTTTCTTCCTCATGCTGCTCATGCGCTGGAGCATCGCCTTCCCAGGCCAGCCAGTTCCCGGATTGCTGTTTGTGGAGAACCTCCCCATCCTCGGCCCTCTTTTCCATGAAACCATCGGTCGCTGGGCTCCTGGCGGCGTCGTCAATGGCGAGCTCTACAACATGCTCGGCGCCATGCACGGCACCATCATGGTGTTCCTCGGCATCGTTCCTCTGGGTTTCGCTGGTTTCGTCAATTTCGTCATGCCTCTCCAGATCGGCACGATCGACATGGCCTTCCCGAAACTGAACATGTGGAGCTTCTGGCTCTTCTTCGTCAGCGGCGTCCTCATGATTTACAGCTTCTTCGTCGGCACTGGCCCTGTGCAGACCGGCTGGACGATGTATTCCCCTCTCGCTTCCACCACCACCCTGGCCGTCACCAACGTCTGGGCCCACGGCCACACCTGGTGGCTCACCGCCATGGTGTTTAACATCTCCGCCTCCCTCCTGGGTTCCGTGAACGTCATCACCACCGTGATCAATCTTCGCGCCAAGGGCATGAGCTGGATGCGCATGCCCTTCTTCTGCTGGGCCATGTTCGTCACCAGCTTCCTCCTTCTCCTGGCCTTCCCTCCTCTGGAAGTCGCCGCACTCCTTCAGCTCGTGGACCGCGTCTTCGGTTCCAGCTTCTTCCTGCCGACCGGCCTCATGGAAGGCGGCCAGCACCTCGACATCTCCGGTGGCGGCAGCCCGCTGCTTTACCAGCACCTTTTCTGGTTCCTGGCTCACCCAGAAGTGTACGTGCTCATCCTTCCGGCTTTCGCCATCCTCTCTGAAGTCATCCCGGCCAATACCCGCCGCCCACTTTGGGGCTACAAGTCCATGGTTTATGCAGCCATGACCCTCGGTTTCCTCAGCTTCCTGGTCTGGGCCCACCACATGTACCTCACCGGCATGGGCACCATGATGTCCACCTACTTCCAGATCACCACGGTGCTCATCTCCGTGCCTTCCGTGATCCTGCTCACCGGCCTCATGATCTCCCTCTGGGGCGGTTCCATCCGGTTCACCCCGCAGATGCTTTTCGCATCCGCCTTCCTGCCCATGTTCGGCATCGGCGGTCTCACCGGTCTGCCTCTGGCCTTCACCTTCATTGACCTGGCCCTTCACGATACTTACTACGTGATCGGTCACTTCCATTACGTTGTCGCCCCCGGCACGATCTTCGCCCTCTTCGCAGGTGTTTATCATTGGTATCCAAAGATCACCGGCCGCATCATGAGCGACTTCCTGGGCAAGCTGCACTTCTGGCCTTCCCTCCTCGGCATGAATCTCATCTTCGCCCCGATGTTCATCCAGGGCATGGGCGGCTTCCACCGCCGCTGGTATGACGGTGGCAAATACTTCGAGCAGACCAGCAGTGCCTCCAACTGGGTCACCAAGCTGACTTCGGACTTCTTCAGCATCTTCGGCATGGACGTCCCCAACAACCTCCTCGGCCTGAACGTGCTGATGACCGTTGGCGCCACCATCCTCGCCCTGGGCCAGGTGCCATTCATCCTGAATGTCTTCCTCAGCATCAAAGGCGGCAAGAAAGCCAATAGCGACAACCCATGGCATTGCACCACCCTCGAGTGGGCCACCCCAACGCCACCTCCGCACGGCAACTTCACGTTTGAGCCGATCGTCACCCGTGGCCCATATGAATACAGCGTTCCTGGCTGCACGCAGGACTACCTGCCTCAGTGGGAAAGCGAGCCCGGCAAGGCAGCCACCGCTCCTGCTTCCACACCCGCCCCGGTTGCTCATCATTGATCCGAGCCCAGACCTGAGAACTGAACCCTGAGCAATTCCTTTCGCAATGGACATCCCCTATACCGTAACCGCCCGTCCTGACACGGGCCTCTACAATGCCAAAGTCGGCATTTGGCTCTTCCTCGCTTCTGAGGTGATGCTTTTCGGCGGCCTTTTCTCTTCCTACATCTTCCTGCGTGTGGGGGCAGACTATCACTGGCCCGTGCATGAGCTGAACGTCACCATGGGGTTCATCAACACCCTGGTGCTCATCTTCTCCTCCGTCACGGTCTTGCTCGCCTGGGCCAACTTGAAGCTGCGCAACATCGGCAAATTCAAGATGTACATGGCCCTCACCATCCTTTGCGCCATGGCCTTCATGGTCATCAAGGGTTTTGAGTATCGCTCCAAGTTCAATCACTACGCCGTCAAGCTGACCGATGGCACCTTCCTCACCGGTCACCTGGACGAGGGTTATGAAATCAAATTCGGCGAAGCCAAGGACTTTACCCTCACCATCACCGGCGAAAACAAAGCCGTCAGTGCTGACCCGGCTGGTTACGTGGTGCCTTTCGTGGATGGCGACCTGCCGTCCTTCAAGCTCGACTCCGGCGAAGAATTCTCCCTGGAAGCCTCCGCTTTCAAAGCCTTCCGCAAGAAGACCGTCGCCGCCGCCAAGGAAACGCTTGAGAAACGCCGCCAGGAACTGCGTGATCAGGGCAAGGCCGACAAAGCCCGTGAACTGAACATCGTCCCTGACACCACGATCAAGATCGTCGCCAGCCAGCCCGTGAAGTTCAAGGTCAAGCCTTCCAAGCTTCTCGGTTACTCCGCTGATACCATCACCTTCGCCGATGGCACCACCGCCAAGGGCAAGCTGATTGACGACAAAATGACCCTCACGGTGGACGGCGTGGATGCACGCTCCGTCCCAGACGCTGAGAAGTCCCTCGCCTGGAACAGCCAGTATCTGGGTGAAGGCTGGAAAAAAGCCTTCATCGCCAACCGCGACCACGCCCAGGCAGAGTTCAAGGAACACTACCCGAACCGCGACCCGCAGAAGAGCGCCACCCATCAGAAGGAAGCCTTCTACCTGAAGGTTGAATCTGACACTCCTCCTGCAGCCGCTGCCGCCCATGGCGAAGGCCATGCCGCCGAGGCCAAGGCTGCCCACGGTGACTCACACGACGCTCACGCAGGCCACGGCCCCAAAGTGGTCCTGGAAAAGAAAGACATCGCTTTCTACTCCAACTACACGCCGAAACTGAACACCTACTACGCCATCTACTTCACCCTCACAGGCCTGCATGGTCTGCACGTGGTGGCCGGTGCCCTGGTGCTCACTTACTTCCTCCTGTTCGACGGCAAGATGCTTCGCAACGACCCCGAGCGCCTCGCCAACCGAGTCGAAGTCGGCGGCCTGTTCTGGCACTTTGTGGACTTGGTGTGGATCTTCCTGTTCCCGCTCCTTTATCTCCTCTAATCGACAGTTTTCTCTTCACCCCTTTTCTCTCAAGTTTATGGCCGACAGTCCTGAAGAAATCCACAAGTCGATCAAAAAGATCATCGTCGTCGGGGCCGCCCTTGCGGTGCTCACCGGTGCCACGGTCGGTCTTTCCTATGTGGAATTGCCCACTCACAGCATGAACATCCTGGTGGGCATGATCCTGGCCGCCTTTAAGGCAGGCCTCGTCGCCCTCATCTTCATGCACTTGAATCACGAGGCGAAGCTGATCTACAAGATCCTCGCTTTCACAGCAGCCTTCGCCATCGCGTTGTTCTTCCTGTTCGTATTCTCTGCCAGCGACCCCTTGGTCTTCCACGGCTTTTACGACAGCAACAACTGATCCCCTCATCCGGCCATGTCCCTCAAGCACTTCCACATCGTCTTTCTCTTTTTCGCCATTCTCGGTGACCTGGGTTTCTGGCTGTGGACTCGCATGCTCCCTGAGCAGGCGGCTTCCCTGGGTGTGACCGGGCTTGGTGCTTTCGCTGGCTGGCTCAGTCTTGTGATGACCGCCTATGGCATCTGGTACGTGGTGAAAAAGAGCCGCACCATCATTGTCTGACCCCTTTTCCCCTCGCTGCCCCGTGAACGCTTCCCTTTTCCAGCTCGCCTGCGCCACCTGCCGTCCAGACCCGGGCAGCGTGATGGCCCAGGCCCAGGACATGGCCGTTCTCGTCATGCTGGGTTTCCTGGCCCTCGGCATGGGTGCCGTGGGTCTGATCTTCTTCAATTTCGTCCGCAAACAAAACCGTCTCTCCGCTGACGCGCAGCTTTAATTCCCCCTCTCGTAATCTCTCATGAGCGTCTCTGACATCAATACCTGGATTGGCATCACCCAAAACGCCTCTGAGCACGGCGGTCTTGTGGATCACATGCTCGGCTTCGTCCACTGGTTCATGCTGGCCCTGTTCATTGGCTGGTCCATCTTCCTGGCGATCGCCTTCACCCGCTTCCGCAAGTCGAAAAATCCCTCTGCGGATTACCATGGCGTCCGCGGTCATGCCTCCACCCACATCGAAATCGGCGTGGTCGTGGTGGAAGCCATCCTGCTCCTCGGTTTCGCCTTTCCTCTCTGGTCCCGCCAGGCCGACGACTTCCCAACCAGCCCGGACACCATCAAAATCCGCGCTCTGGGCGAGAAATTCCTCTGGAACTTCCAGTATCCGGGCAATGACATGATGCTCAGCACCTGGAGCATGAAGGGCATCACCCCTTCGAACGTCACCGGTCGTGACCTCATGGACCCGAACGGCAAGGACGACTTCGTCAGCCCCAGCACCATGAAGCTTCCCGTTGGCCGCCCCGTCATCGTGGATGTCAGCAGCAAGGACGTGATTCATAACCTGGCCCTTGTGCCAATGCGCTCCGCCCAGGATGCCATCCCGGGCGTGAAAGCCCACATGTGGTTCAAGCCGGTGAAGACAGGCACCTGGGACATCATTTGCGGTCAGCTTTGCGGCCCGGGCCACGCCCAGATGCGTGCCGTGCTGGAAGTCATCGATGGCAAAGAGTACGATGAGTGGGCCAAGGAGCAGTCTGCCAGCGCCGCCGCCAAGTCGGCTGCCGCAGCTGCACCGCCTGTGGCCTCCGCCCAGTAATTCGACTTTTCCTGCTCAGCATTTTTCGGGAATGTCCCGCTTCTGATCAGGGAGCGGGACATTTTTTTGACCACCAACCATGATCTGGACCCGCTTTCAAAAAATCGCCCTCATCGCCTTCATCACCGTTGAGGTGCTGATCTTCGTGGGTGCCGTGGTGCGGGCCACGGGATCCGGGCTCGGCTGTCCCGACTGGCCCAAATGCTATGGCTGCTGGGTCCCGCCGACCAGCGCCGACGACATTGATTTCAGCAAACTGAAGATCGAAAAATTCCGCGCCAAGGCCTCCGCGCATGGACGCGATCCAGCAACGATCACGCCTGAAACCCTCAAGGCGGAGTTCGATCCCGTCGCCACTTGGATCGAATACGTGAATCGCCTCACCAGCATGCCCGTGGGTGTCGCGATGCTCTGGCTTCTCATCGCCTCCTTCGGCCAGATCCGGCTTCATCGGCAGCGCGTCTTTTGGGCTTCCCTCGCCTCTTTCATTCTGGTCCTGGTCAATGCTTGGCTGGGTATGCGGGTGGTCTTAAGCGGGCTCAAGCCGGGCATCATCACCCTGCACATGGCCCTGGCCGTCCTGCTGCAATGCGTCCTGGTCTATACCGCATGGCGCGCCAATGACCGCCCTTGGCAGCTCCCCTGGAAACGCCAGCCCTCTTCTGCCCTGCGCCTGCTCGCCTGGGGACTTTTTGCCCTCATCGTCATCGAAGGCATCATGGGCTCGCAGGTGCGCGAACTCACGGACCATCTCGCCCACACCCACGCCGGACATCCGCGCAGCGAGTGGGTTGTCGAGCTGGAGCAAAGCTGGGTTTACCTCCTGCATCGCAGCTTTTCCTGGCTCATCCTCTTCGCAGGAGCCGCCTTTCTCCAGCTCAGCCGCCGACACCTCACCCGCGCCGCCTGGCTGGAGTGGAGCGTCTTTGGCCTGATCTTCAGTCAAATGATCCTGGGGGTTGTCCTGGCCCATGTAGGGATTGTTGGCATCGCCCAGGTGCTGCACATTGGCCTCTCCTCTTTGTTGGTCAGTGCCCTCTTCCTCTGGCTGCTGGGTTCCACTGGAAAGGTTGTCAGTGTTTCTGGCGCATTGTCGCCAGCGCGTTAAGTTGCCGTCCCCATGTCTGAAAGCGCCAGCCCCTCTCCCGAGCCTGCCTCCAAAACCTGGAGCATGAATGACCTGCTCGTGCTCACCAAGTTCCGGCTCAGCGCTCTGGTCATCGTCACCACCTTTGTCGGATTCTGGCTGCGGGCCGGCACCTCGCTCGATGGCTGGCTGCTTTTCCACACCATCCTCGGCAGCAGCCTCGCCGCCTTT
The DNA here is from genome assembly GCA_040386955.1 of Verrucomicrobiota bacterium. Lineage (GTDB taxonomy): Bacteria > Verrucomicrobiota > Verrucomicrobiia > Verrucomicrobiales > Verrucomicrobiaceae > Prosthecobacter. Next base: position 356,623 of record JAZKER010000001.1, on the reverse strand, counting down.
GGTGCGGGGGTTTTCAATCAGCTCATGGAGATCGAGCCCGACTCCCGCATGACCCGCACGGCCGACCGTCCCCTGCCCTCGGGCCGCATCAGCCCCAGCGCCGCCTTTGGCATCGGCTGGCTGCTCAGTGCCTTTGCCCTCATTCACCTCGTCGCCAAGGTAAACTTTGAAGCCGCCGCCCTCACGGCCCTCACCCTGGCCACCTATCTCTTTGTCTATACGCCGCTGAAAAGGCAGTCCCCGACCAATACCCTCGTCGGGGCCGTCTCGGGTGCCCTGCCGCCCCTCATCGGTTGGGCCGGGGCCGCCGGTCAGCTTCCACGGGAGGAGGCCTACGTACGCTGGGAACTTCTCTGGGAACCCGGGGCCATCTATCTCTTCGCCCTGCTCTTCCTCTGGCAGCTCCCTCATTTCCTGGCCATCAACTGGATGTATCGCGATGAATACCGCCGGGGTGGTTTTGTCATGCTGGCCAATGATGACGATGAAGGCGTGCGCACTTCCAAGCACGCCCTGGCCTACTCCATCGCCACCCTGCTGCTCATGTTTTACCCCGTGCAGCAGGACCTCGTCGTCACCTGGATTTTCCTGCCCCTGTCCCTGGCCCTCGCAGGCTGGCTGTGCAAACTGGCCCTCGATTTCCAAAAGAATCCCGAGCGCGCCTCCGCCCGTAAGCTTTTCTTCTGCACCCTCATGTATCTGCCCGGCATCCTCATCATCTCCTCCATCGCCTGGAAGCGGGCCTGATGCCCCCGATTATTAAAAACTCAACCTCCCTTTCCGAACCATGTCCCAGCCCACTTCCGACCCCAAACCCTCGCTCACTCCCTGGGCCATCTGGATCCCCATCATTTTTGCCGTACTCGGCGTGGTGGTGTTCTACAATTACCTGATCGCGATGCAGGACCAGGCCAAGAGCGAAGATAAAAACCGCCCTGCCATCCTGGGCCGCCTCGAGCGTGATCTGGAGCTGACGGAGCGTGATGGTCGCAAGGTCCACCTTGATGAATTGCGCGGCAAGGTCCTGGTGACGTCCTGGGTTTACACCCGCTGCCCGCGCGGCTGTGCTGGCGTCATCGCCAAGCTGAAGAAGCTTCAGGAAGAGTATAAGGACAACCCGAACGTCCACTTCATCTCCTTCACCCTGGATCCTGAAGACACCCCGGAAATGATGCAGAAATTTGCCCGTGGCATTAGCGTCAAGGACACCGATCCCTGGTGGTTTGTGAATGGGGCCAAGGATGAGGTGCGCAACTACATGACCCAGTTCATGAAATTCCGCCCCGTGCAGGACCTGCCCGAGGCTGACCGCCTGTCCCCAGATGACAAATACATCCACGACCTTCGCGTCGCCCTGGTGGACCACAAAGGCCACGTGCGCGGCACCCAGTACGATCTCATGAATGCTGACCCTCAGTTCGGCGACTACTTCGAAGCCCAGCTCCGCAAAGATCTGAACTTCATCCTCAAGGAAAAGGAACAGGGCAAGTAAGCCCTGCCACCCTTTTTCAACCCTCCGCACAGCTGCCCAAATGACCGTTTACGACTTGCCCAAGCTCTACACCCTTTTTAATGCCTGTGCCCTCGTGCATATCATTCTGGGGCTGGTGCTGATCAAAAAAAACCGGCAGAAAGCCCACATTGTCTGCATGAGCATCGCCCTGCTGTTCTCCACAGCATTTTTGGGCTGCTACCTGTTCTATCACTACAACGCTGGGCACGTACAGTTTGCCGGGACCGGTCTCTCGCGGCCCATCTACTTCGCGATTTTGATTTCTCACATCCCCCTTGCGGTGGTGAATGTCGGTTTAATCATCATGACGGTCATTCCCGCCCTGCGTCGTCGTTTTGACAAGCATAAGCGCATGGCCAAATGGACTGTCCCCGTGTGGCTTTATGTCTCCGTCACAGGCATCATCATCTATCTGATGTGCTATGAATGGTACGGCCCGCCGATTCGCCCCTGAATCAACATGAGGCAGGACACGGGAGCCAGCCGCCATTCAAGCGAATGACACGATAATATCTCTTGCGTGCCCCTAGGTCGCACGCTGGACTCAGGGGCATGGCTCAAAACCTCGATGCCCTCCGTCTGGCCCTGCAACATTCTCCCGACAATGTCCCCCTGCTGCTGATCTATGCCGCAGGCTGCATGGAAGAATTGCTGCATGACGAGGCCGAAGCCGCCTACAACAGCGTCCTCAAACTCGACGCGGACAATGCGGAAGCCCGCACCGGTCTGGCCCAGGTGGCCCTGCTGCAGGGGCGTCATTCCGAAGCCGCCGTGCGCGCCGAGCAGTTGATCGCAAACAAGCCTGACTTTGCACCCGGTTACCTGCTGCTCGCCCGTATTCTGGTCACGGAAGGTGAACTCGGCCGCGCCCGCAGCCTCTATGACAAAGCCTTGGCCCTGAACCCTTCTCTCTCCGATCCGGGCCTGGAGAAGGACCTTCGCAACATCAAGCCCAGCGACGATGAAACCGGTGGCCGCAAACGCGCCGGCCTTGCCTCCAATGGCGACTACGTGGAGGCCGATGAGGAAGAAGAGGAGGACGAAGAAGACAACCAGCCACGTGGCGGCTCCGCCTTTGACCTGGGCCTCGCCGACTTTGAAAAACCCAAGCTGAACTTCAGCAGCGTAGGCGGCATGGAGGCTCTGAAAGAGGAGATCCGCATGAAGATCATGTACCCGCTTCAGCATGCGGAACTGTTCAAAGCCTACGACAAAAAGGTCGGCGGTGGAGTCCTCCTCTATGGCCCTCCTGGCTGCGGCAAGACCCTCATCAGCAAAGCCACCGCCGGAGAGATCAAAGCCAATTTCATCGCCCTCGGCCTGCATCAGATCCTCGACATGTGGATCGGTAACTCCGAGAAAAACATGCATGAAGTCTTTGAGCTGGCGCGCAAAAACGCGCCCTGCGTACTCTTCTTTGATGAAGTGGACGCGCTGGCCGCTGACCGCCGGGATCTGCGCCAGAGCGCGGGGCGCAACCTCATCAACCAGTTCCTCTCCGAGATGGACGGAGCCGACTCCCAAAATGATGGTGTCCTGATTCTCGGCGCGACCAATGCCCCCTGGCATATTGATCCCGCCTTCCGCCGTCCGGGCCGTTTTGACCGCACGCTGTTTGTGCCGCCGCCAGATGAACCGGGCCGCGCCTCCATCATTGAAGTGATGGCCGAAAAAAAGCCCATCGGCGAACTGGACCCGCGGGCCCTGGCCAAGAAGACCCCTGACTTTTCCGGAGCCGATCTCAAGGCTGTCTTCGACCTCGCCACCGAGGAGGTTTTGACCGAAGTCATGCGCACTGGCAAGGTGGTGCCCCTGACCACCAAGGAACTGATCAAGGCCGCAGGCCGCCATAAACCGACCACGAAGGCCTGGTTTGAGAGCGCCAAAAACTACGCCATGTACTCGAATCAAAGCGGGTTCTATGACGATGTGCTGAAGTACCTCGGGCTCCTCAAACGCTAGCATCTCATGTCCGATTACGAAGCCACCAACGCCAGCACGCACTTCGCCCGCGGCCGCCTTTTGCAGACGCAGCACCGCTTCACTGATGCCGTGAAATGCTACCGGCAGGCGCTGGAGCTGGATCCCAATCACTCTCCCAGTTATGTCATGCTGGCGCTCTGCTGGCTGAATGATGACAGCACCGTGGCGAATGCCGTGGATGCTGCCCAGCGGGCCGTAGGATTGGAGCCTGAAGATCCCTTCGCCCATGGAGTCTTGGCACTGACGCTGAACGCCAAGGCCAAGGATGGCCAGACAAGCGCCATTCAAGACGCGCTGAAGCATGCCGAAGCAGCCACCTCCATTGATCCCGACAGTGACTTCGCTCATGCGGTCACCGCCCGCATCCATCTGCGGCTGCGCGACTACCCGCAGGCGGAAGCCTCGGCGCGCAAAGCCCTGCAACTGGATACGGAGAACACCATGGCCGCCGAGGTCCTCTCGGCAGCCCTGCTGATGCAGAAGAAGGACCAGGATCACCAAAGTCTGGTTGATTACCAGCTCCAACGTGACCCCGATGATGACAGCGCCCACACGAGCGCCGGCTGGCAGGCGCTGATGCAGGGCGACCACAAACGTGCCAATCAGCACTTCATGGAAGCCCTGAGGCTCAGCCCCATGAGCGAAAGCGCACGCATGGGCCTGGTGGAATCCTTCCGTGCACGGTCAGCCCCTTACCGGCTGATGTTGCGCTTCTCCCACTTCATGAACCAGTTCACCCAGGGGAGGCAGAACATGATCATGGTTGGAGGCTTTCTGGCTTACCACTTGGCGAGAACACTGCTTCAGCCGGTTTCCCCCTTCCTCGTTTCCATTATTGGCGGTGTCTGGCTACTGTTGGTGATGTGGTCGCATCTGGCCCGTGGATTAAGTTCCTTGTTCATTGTCATGGACCGATTTGCCCGCCAGGCGCTGCGGCCCCGTGAATGCTGGGAGGGCATTGTCGTCGGAGGGCTGGTCCTTGTCGCCCTCGCGGCGCTGATCCTTGGACATATATTCGAGGTGAAAGAAAGCGACCAGGCGGCCCTGATCTTCCTGGCAGCCGCCCTGGCAAATGCAGCCGCCTTTACCAACGAACATCACATCGGCCGTTATGCCTATGCCATCGCAGGCGGTATTGCAGGCTTTGGGGCGGTGTATGCAGCCGTGGCAGTCTTCGGCAACATTCCCCTTCCCTCCGCCGGCTTGTTTGCGATGACGAGCGTGATCATCGGGGTGGCCGTAAGCTGGCTGAAGATGTTCCGGGTCTGGTACGATTGACCCGCCTAACCAAAAACTCGTCAATGGCACGGCTCACGGCAACTTCATCAGATAGGCGAAGAAGTCCTTCAGGTCGGCATCGCTCATGCCGATGGTGAGGGACTCGGGCATGAGGGAGACAGGGGAGGCTTCGAGTTTCTCGATCTCAGGCTGCTTCACGGGGGTCTTGTTGCCGGCGATGTCCTTGAGCACGATGCCACTGGCGTCCTGGGCATCCATGATGCCGGTGAGCATCTGGCCGTTCTTCAGCTTGACGATGTAGTTGCCGAAACCTTCGCGGATCTCCAGGCTTGGGTTGAAGATGTTGTCGAGCCAGAAGTCGGGATTGGCGCGATCGTAACCGGTGAGTTCCGGGCCGATGATGTTGCCTTCACCGAAGAGCTTGTGGCAGATGGCGCAGCGGGCCATGAACTGGAGCTTGCCTTTGTCGGCATCGCCCAGGCCAGTTTTGATGACGGCCTTGATGCGGGCCATCTCCTTTTCTTTGGCTTCGGTAGGCCCAGTCATGAGAAGGCCTTTCCAATGCTTCTCGATGGCCGCATCCATTTCAGGATCCTTGTAAAGGCTGAGCTGCCGCGCGGTATCAATGGTGATGTGTTTGGGCTGCACCTTGCCATCGTTGACAAAGCTGACCAACAGGAGGGCCCATTCCTTGCGGCCCGCCAACGTGCGCAGGGCATCCTCACGCAGGGCTTTGTCCCCGGCGATCTGGGTTTCATAACCGGTGAGCAGGGCTTCGGGAATGCGGCGGTCGTCAAACTTCGCCGCCGCCTGCAGGATGCCGCGTTTCAGGCTGGGAGCATTGGCCCCGCCTTTCAGAATGGCCACCATCGGAGCGACGGATTCCTGTTTGCCCAACTCCGCCAGGGTCTTGGCGATGGAGATGCGCTGGGCATTCGAGGCTTTGGAGTCAGAGAGGAGCTTGAGCGCGTCCTTGAGGGCAGCGGCATTGCCCGTGCGCAGGGCCAGGGCCAGATTGCCTCCGGACTGCTTGGCCATGTAGTCGTTCAGGGCCTTGGACAGGCTGTCCGGCAGCGGCGGCATTTCAGCGCCTTCAAAAGCCGCCGCGATGCCTGCGATGATCTTACCGCGAACGGCATCATCCGGAGCCAAAGTGAGGAGATCCGAACAGGATTGCAGATTCTCTGCACCGCCCGCGAGTGCGTAACGCTTGGCCAATTTCTCTGCGAGGTGATTCCGGAAGACTGGTGTCTTGAGAAAATCAGGATCGGCTTTCAGGAAAGAAAAGACGGCCTCACGCTCTTTCTCCGCTTTGGATTCAAGCGCCCACCAGGCAAGGAGAGGGAGATGGCCGCTGACATCGTCATCTTCCGCCGCGCTCCAGAGAAGTGGCAAGGCCAAGGAACTTCCGACTTCCTGAAAAAGTTTTCCTCCCTCATACCATTCGCGTGACTGACTGAGTGCCGGGAGCCTTTTGGCGGCAGCGAGAATTTGTGCTCGCACTTCGAGATGTTTTTCCGTTTTGGCGAGGCGGTCGAGGGCCTCTGAACCGCGCCTTTGCTCACCGATGATTTTCACGGCCCAACGGCGAATGTAGGGATCGGTAGCACCTAACAAGGAATCCACCAAGGCCACATCCGCAGCGCCCAGCATGTCCAGCGTCCACAAGGCATCGAGAGCATACGCATCCGACGTTTTGACCTGGGTGACGAGGCGGTCTTTCAGCTCCACCAGCCCGCGCCAGCCGATTTCCAGGGCGGCCTGTTTACGGAACCATTCGTTGGTGTGGCTGAGGTGGCCGAGCAGTTCTTCAGGGGAAGCCTTGGCCAGATCAAAGGGCTTCAGCTTGGGGGTGCCTGCCGCAGGACGCACACGGTAGATACGGCCGCTGGTCTTGTGCCAGTCATCCACCGGGCTGACGTGGCTGAGGCGGGTATCATACCAGTCGGCCATGTAAAAACCGCCATCCGGGCCAACGCCTGCCCAGACCGGGCGGAACCAACGGTCGGGGGAGCTCATCAAATTCTCCTCGTCCTTGCTGCGGAAGGTGGAGCCATCAGGAGAGCGCTCGCTGACATAGACGACATTGGCCAGGGAGTTGGGGGCGATGATTTTGCCCTCGTAGGCGCTGCCGAGCAGGCCCCCCTCATAAATGGCATAGGCCTGGGGGAAACGTTTGTTGTCCCCTTCATGCTTCATGTGCTCAAACCAGCCGAAGGCGTAGGGGTTGGTCAGCGGACCGTGTTTTCCCCAGCCTTTGATGCCGTAGCTGCCCTGCTCATAGTGCATGCCGCGGGTGCTGCCGTTGTTGGTGCCGGAGAAGACACGGCCCTTGCTGTCGATGTCCAGGCTGAAGGTATTGCCACCGCCCTCGGCGTAGATTTCGAAGAGCTTTTTGTTAGGATGGTAGCGCCAGATGCACTGGCCCTCCCACTTCACATTTTTGGTGTTGGCGCTGCTGATGTTGCCGGTGGTGGTGCTGCCATTGGCTCCGTACAGCCAGCCATCGAGGCCCCACTGAAGATTGGTGGCCACGGCGTGAGTATCCTCCAGGCCGAATCCGGTGAGTTCCACTTCAGGGTCGCCATCGGGCAGGCCATCCTGGTTGGCATCGGGATAGCTGAGCAGATAAGGCGGATTCAGCACCCAGATGCGGCCCATGCCATGCAGGGCGGCGCTGGCGATGTTCAGGCCGGTGATCACATCCGTATGCTTGTCGAAAGCGCCATCGCCATCGGTGTCTTCAAAGACGGTGATCTTGTCCGCGCCCTTTTCGCCGCGTGGCGGTGGCAGAGGCACCTTGTCAAACTTGGCGCGCAGGTGCTGATCGTAGCTGACGATCTTCAGCCCCGCCGGAAACTGATACTGACGATACTGCGTGACCCACATGCGGCCTTTGGAGTCCCAGCTGGCGTAGAGCGGCTGCTCCACGGCAGGTTCCGAGGCCATGAGATCCACCGCCACATCGCTGCGGGTGGTGAATTTCTTCACGGCGTCCAGAGGAGGGGTCGGCGGGGTGTCATCCGCCATCACGCCGCGGCCTTTGCGCGTCTCCATGATCTTTTTGACCTCTTCATTGCCCGCCACGGCCCCGGGCTGCTGCGCAGACACGGGCAGGCTGAGGCCAAGCAAGGCGGGGAGAAGGGCGCGGGAAAAAGTCATGGCAGATAGAACAGAGAAGTCGGGAGGGTTTCCTGCGGGCTTGTGGCGGGTTGGCGTATTCCTGTGACTTGGGAGTGCAGGCGGCTTTATTCGCGTGAGCCGGGGGTGATCTTCAGTTCGACCTCCTTGCCTTCGCGGATGACGGTGATGGAGGTTTCTTTGCCGATCTTCAGCTCGCCCATGAGGGAGGTGTAATCATAGATGTTGAGGACGTCCTTCCCGGCGAGCTTGACGATGATGTCACCACCTTTGACGCCGGCTTTACCCGCAGGACCAATGGGGGACACGCCGCTGAGCTTCACGCCTTTGACGTCGCCCTGGGCATAGTCCGGGATGGTGCCAAGGTAAGCGCGCAGGCCGCCGCGACTGTCTTTGTTTTTCGGAGCTTCCATCGCCACGAAGTCGGGGTTGCTATCCGCCGTGGCCACCCCCCGCGCAATGAGGCCCATGAGTTTGGTGATTTTGGCCGCATTGACGTAGTCAATCTTGTCCGCCGTATCGCTGGGTTTGTGATAGTCCTCATGGCTGCCGGTGAAGGCGTTCAGGGTAGGGATGCCACGCTGGTAGAAGATGGTGCTGTCGGTCGGCAGGTAAGCATCGGTCTGCGTGGTGATGGGCAGGCCGATGGGGGCATTGCGCTTCTCGATTTCCTTCGGCCACCAGGTGCTGGAGCCGACGCCCTGGAGCACGAGCGTTTTCTGAAAACGGCCGATCATGTCCATGTTCAGGCAGGCGGCAAACATGCCGGTGAGCTTGCCATTCGGATCGCCCTTAAACATCTTGGCCAGGGCCTCGACGTAGTGGCTGCTGCCTAACAACCCAAGTTCTTCGCCGGACCAGGTGGCAAAGATGACATCGCGGGTGAGCTTGACCTTGCCCTGCTTCTTTTGCTCCGCCAGCCACTGGGCGATTTCGATCACGCCGGCCACGCCGCTGGCATTGTCATCTGCGCCATGATGGATCTTGTTGGACTCATCCCCTTTGGCGCGTGAATTGCTGCCGCCTTTGCTGCCCAGGTGATCAATGTGAGCACAAACAATGAGCGGGGCGACGTGTGGATCGGGTTTATCACGGGCCGGCAGTACAGCGATGACATTGCGGCCGGTTTTCTTCTCCTGACGGATGTCAATCTGGGCGCTGAACTTCAGGCCTTTGCAGTCAATACCGCCCATGAGATCGCCCGTGTCCAGCTTGTCCTGGAGTTCCTTCAGGGTCTTGCCGGCAGGTTTCAGGAGGTCATTGGCCACGGCATCGGTGATGCTGATGGCGGCGAGACCCGAACTGGCCAGGGAGGCATCAAAGGACATGGGCACGAGCTGCTCCACCACCTTGCTATTCGGCCCGCTGACGATGATGAGGCCGCGCGCGCCTTTCTGGCGGGCGACGAGGGCCTTGTGGCGCAGGCTGGCGTAGCGAGTGAGTTCATTGCGCCGTTCCTGGGTGATGCTTTCCGGCAGGTAGCGCAGCACGAGCACCCATTTGTCCTTCACCTCCAGGTGAGCGTAGCTGCTGTAAGTCTCCATCTTTTTCCCGTTCTCGCTGGTGGCTTCATCTGGGGTCTCGATGCCGTAGCCAGCAAAGACGATGTCGCTGGCCGCCACTTCGCCTAACTGAGAGAATGACAAGGGACGCCAGTCTTTGTCGGTGACGAGGCTTTTGCCTTCAGGCTGGAGGGTCAAGCGATTGCCATCGCCCAAGGCGACACCGGCGGTGAATTCGAAGGGCTCGAACCATTCCTCGTCTCCATAGGGCACAAGGCCGATGCCTTTAAACACATCCGCCACATACTGAGTGGCCAGCTTTTCGCCAGGAGTGCCGGTGAGGCGGCCATCCATCGCATCGCTGGCGAGGTAGGTCACATGCTGGCGCAAGTCGGCCTCGGTCACCTCACCCTGAGTGATGGCGAAATCGGGCTGTTCAGCCGGTTTGGCGATATTGACCGTTGGCTCATCCTTGGCCAATCCCAGGGCTTTCCTGGCTGCTTCATGATTCCAGTCCGCCAGGAAAATCTGGCTTTGGCCATTGCTGGTGCGGCCGGTGGTCCAGGAGAGTTTATTACCATCGGGCGTGAAGACTGGCAGACCGTCGAAACCATCGGTGGTGGTCACGCGCACGGGGTCGTGCTTGCCTGCGGCATCCACGATGTAGAGCTCGAAATTGGCAAAGCCATTGAGATTGGTGGTGAAGATGAGGTAGTCACCGCTGGGATGAAAGTAAGGGGCCCAGCTCATGGCGCCCAGCTTGGTGATGGGGCGTGCGTCGCTGCCATCGGTGTTCATCGTCCACACTTCCGCCACATCGCCCTTCGGGGTGAACCGGCGCCAGCAGATGCGTTTGCCATCGGCACTGAAAAAGGGGCCGCCATCGTAGCCGGGCACGTCGGTCAGCCGTTTCACGTTCTGGCCATCGGCATCACTCACGTAGATGTCCATGAAGTACTGCTTGTCCACCTTCAAGCGCTCCGCGTCTTCCTTGGACAGTTCCTTTTCATAGGCTGCGCGGTTACTGGCGAAGACCAGTTGTTTGCCATCCGGAGACCAGCCGCCTTCGGCATCGTAGCCGCGTGTGTTTGTCAGGTTTTTGAGGCTTTTGTCCGCCAGGGTGTACTCCCAGAGGTCGTAGTTTTCATCGTAGTCCCAGGAGTATTTGCGCACGCGGCTGGTGGCGCGGTCCTTGATTTCAGCCTCCTGCAGTTCCTTCGATTTCGGATCTGTGTGCGTGCTGGCGAAGAGCACCCGTTTGCCATCGGGATGGATCCAGGCGCAGGTGGTCTTGCCCATGCCGGGGGAGATGCGCTCCTGGTCGCCCGTTTCCAGGTCCATGAGGTAGATCTGGTAAAAGGGATTGCCCTCCTCGCGCTCCGATTGGAAGACCATCTTTGTGCCATCGGCACTGAAATACCCTTCCCCGGCCCGGCGACCTTCGAAGGTGAGCTGGCGGATGTTCGTGAGGTAGTCGGCCTCCGTCTGGGCAAAGACGGTGGTGAGGGTGAGGCAGAGGGAGACGAGCAGGCGCATGGCAGGTAGGTCAAAACATACGCACGACGAGGCGTATTGCAGTCAAGGCAACGGAGGAGAATGAAATGCCTTTGGGGCGAGATGGGAAAAGGCGAAAAAATCCCCATTTGGGGAAGAACTCTCATCAAGCCACTGATAATCAACAAACTAGGATGGGGATTTCGATCCCCATGGCATCCCCATCGTTTCCCCATGCGATCCCCATGGGGAATGGACGAGGTCAGCGCGTGCATTGAGAAAGAAATGAAGGACGGCCTCCGGTACTATGACAATATCCAGGAGGCACGAAGGGTGTGCAAGCCTGGGAAAGGCGACTTTGGGGGGGGGGGATTATCCCGCTCCTTTTGGGGCATGTACCAACTGACGAAGTGCCTCATCGAATCCGAAACGGGATTTAGACGAGCTAAAGCTCCGGAGCACTTTGGCTCCGCCTGTTTCCAACCCGGATTAGAAATCCGTGTCTGGCGTGGCGAGGTCGAGTTCTTTGATCCAGGCGTTGCGGTAGCGGACGTCGTGGCCTTCGCATTGGAGCTTCAGGCCCTGGGGAGTATCGGTGATGCCTTTGCCGCCGTCGTTGCCACCATCCACACCGGAGTTGGGGCCGCCCCAGACTTTTTGGATCTCGACGTTGGTGTGTACTTTCTGGCCGTTGAAGTACATGGAGACTCGTGGTTTTTCGACCATGACGCCGTCTTTAAAACGGGCGGCGCGGAAGGTGATGTCGTAGGCGTTCCATTTGCCGAGGCCCGCGAAGGCGTGGTAAGGCGAGTCGGTCTCATTGATCACGGCGCCCATGCCGTGCTTGGTGCGATCCCCTTCCTGGATCTGGATTTCGTAGCGGTTTTGCAGATAGACGCCGCTGTTGCCACGGGGGTTCATGACGAGGAACTCGATGTGCAGACGGAAGTCGCCATAGGCTTTGTTCGTGACGATGTCTGCCGCGCCGTATTTGCCGCCATCGGCAGCGCGGTCATCGGTCATGATGCAGGTGCCGCCATTGACGGGATCTTCGACGACCTTCCACTTGATGGGCAAGGCGGAGGCAAAACGGGGGCCTTTCCAGTAGGTCCATTTGCTGTCCAAAGTTTCGCGGGTGCCGTCGAGGATGACCTCGGCTCCTTCAACGGGTTTGGCCCCGAGGCCGATGGGCTTGTCTTCAGCGTGGAGGGCTGTGACGAGGAGGAGGCAGGCGGAAAAGGTGCTTTTGAGCATGGTTGTTTTTAAAACGCTGCCCGAGGTCTGAGTCTGGCAGGATTGAAAAGAACTTCGGCGAACGAAGCCTCGCGGATCAGGCCGGGGTGAGAAGGCAGGAGACGGGGCGGTGATCACTGAGAGACTGATTGTTAGGCAGGAGGGCGCCGAGGCGGTCATAGATCTCATGCTCCACATAGCCGGCACCGGCCTTCACCTGGAAGGGGAACTGGTTGCGAACGAGCGACTGGGTGAAGAGGATGTGATCCAGCAGGATGTGGGGGTCGCGATTGGGGTCCAGGCGGTCCTTGAAGTAGGCGCTCCAGCGGAGGTCGTTGGGGAAATCAAACAGGGCGTGATTGAGGAACTTTTCGGCCTGGAAGACATCGCCCTGCAGGTTGTTCAACAGATCGAAGAAGAGAAACTGGCGCTCAAAGAGCTCCTTCCCCGGGCCGTCATTGAGATCCCCCATGAGCATGATGGCGGGGTGGGGTTCCTGGGCGAAACGCTGATCGATGTAATAGCGGACGTTTTGGGCCTCGGTGGCAAGCTTCATGCGATTTTCCAAGGTCTCCTCAATGTAGGCACGGCGCTTGTCTTCATCGGGGCTGTTGAAGTTGCCCACCTGGGTGATTTTGCTTTTGAAATGGCCGCCAATGATTTCCAGGCGGACGCCGTTGAGATTGAGCAAAAGGACCTGGGGATGGCGATAGTGGCTGTGATTGCTGGTGACGATTTTTCCCCAGCGGTAAACGGGCCATTTGTCGCGGTGCTCTTCATCCGGGGAGGCGATGCGGGTGTATTCCCGCCACACCTTGATGGGGAGCAAGGAGGCGTGGGGTGCGAGGGCTTCCTTGATCACAAACCAGATCCACTGGGTGCCTTGCTGGCCGTAGGGATCGCCAGGAGGACGTTTCACCGCGACGTAGCCCGGCAGGCCGGCCACAAAGGTGTCGATGGCATCGTCTCCCTGCGGTCCCTCGGTGATGCAGAGCACATCCGGATTCATCTCCAAGATGGCCTGATAGATGCCCTCAAGGCGGGCGCGTTTGCCAGCAGTAGCGTCCGGTTCTTCGAGAGCTTTTAGCAGCTTGCCCAGATGCTCGATATTCCAGCCGATGACTTTGTAGGACTCACTCATAAAACAAAGGTGTGCTTTCTGACTGAGCCAATCATTAAACTAAACCAGGACTTTTCATGCAAACCTTTCTTTGCATTTCACTCAGTGCCAGAATGAATCATCCTTGGTTATCCTAAACCAAATTTTTGCAGCCAAATCTGTGCCGGGATGACCGGCTCAAACGCCCGAAGCCTGGGCTGGTTGAAAACGGCGATGTGCCCATCGGACGAGTCCTACAGACGACAAACCTACCAAAAGCCCCAGAGCCATGGATGGCGGGATATCCGAGGGCCAATGGGCGGCGACGTAGAGACGAGAGTAAGCGACCAGGGTGGCAACGCCATACAGAAGGATGCCCCAACGGCGGTGGAAAAGCGCGACGACGGTGGCGAGGGCAAACATGTTGACGGTGTGGCTGCTGGGGAAGGACTTTCCCCGGGTTTCCTGGCGAGGCTTGCTGGGGTGTTGCTCGGGCGCTTTGAACAGCCGCAGGATATCCGGTTTGCCCGGTGCGAGATCACGGACGACGAGTCCTTCCACGGCATCCCTGGGGCGGACACGGCCAATGGTTTTCTTGAGCGTGTTTGAGACAATGCCGTCGCCGATGCCGATGGCCAGGGCGATGCAGAGCAGCAGCCAGCGGCCCTGTTTCCCACCACGCCAGAGAACGAGCATGGCCACGATGGCGAAGAGGGGAATCCACGCATTGATGGCGGAAACGGCGGGCATCAGCCAATCCAGCGCTGGATGGGTCCAGTCGAGATTGATGCGCTTCAGAAGCTGGAGGTCCCAGGAGAGCATCAGGGGACGGGAGCCGTGGGGATGGCTGGGGCTTTGCCAGGTTTCACCCACTTGTGGAGTTTGTGGCCGAGGAAGACGTCAAAGATGCGAGGGTCGCCCTTGCCCAAGGTGACATTCACCTGACCCAGGAACTCGACTTTTTCAAAGCAGGTGGAAATGGCGGGGAAGACATTGCCGGGCTTTTCACGGCCATTTTGGAAGATGAGGGCATCCTCCCCCAGGCGTTCCTCCGGCCCGGGCCAGACTTCGTATTGAGACAGCACCTGGCCGGAGCGCTCCCACCGATACACGCGCGGATGCTGCGGCATGGTGAAGGCGAGCTGGGCAGCATCGGTGCGCAGATTGCTGGTGAGGACGAAGGTGTTTTGCGGGCGTGGGACGCGATCGAGAAACTGCCCGGCCTGGCGACCGGTTTCCGTCCAGCCGCACATCTCATGGAGTTTTTTGAGCTTCTTGTGCCCTTTCAGATCGGTGAGCAAGACCGCGCCCACAGCAAGATGGGCGAGGACAAAAAAGGCGATGCCGACGCGCAGGGGCCAGGTCTTCCAAAAAGGGGGGGCCAGGAAAGGCAGCTTCCCGGTCAGCCATGCGGCCAGAAGGATGAAGGCGGGCACGTAAAAGACGGCAGGCCAGTTGGGATTGATCTCCTGCCGCAGGGACAGGCCCAGGATGGCGAGCAGTGCAGGCACTGAGCAAAGCAGGAGGTAGTGCGAGCGGCGATCCAGCGAACGGCAGGATTTGACCGAGAGGAAGAGGACGGTCATCAACCCTGCAAAGGTGAAGGGAGAATAGACGAGGGTTTGAAGCGCCGGATACTGGAGGGTGCGCCCCAGCCAGCCGACGAAATCGAGCTTGTCGCCCTGAAAGTGGTGCTTGGTATGCTCCAGGGTGATCCAGTCATGCTGGGTGTTCCACCAGAGCACGGGGGTGATGAAGCCGGTGCCGAGGATGACGGTGAGCCAGAGGCGGGGGTTCCGCAGCAGGGAGCGATCCTGCCTGGACACGATGGCAAAGACGACCATGAGCAGAGGGAAAACGAGCATCATCTGCTTGCTCAAGGTGCCCAGTCCGATGGTCAGCGTGAGGGCCGCCCAGCGCCAGAGACAGGCGGGTTTCTCCATGGCCAGCCAGAACAGCAGCAGGGCCAGCGACCAGAAAAACAGGAGGGGCGCATCAATGGTGAAAAACAGATTCAGCCCGATGTTTCCCGGGGTGAAGAGGATGAGCAGCGCGGCCAGGAAAGCGGTGGCAGAGCCGAAGAGGCGACGGCTGAGCGTGAAAAGGGTGGCCAGAGTCGCCGTGCCGAAAAGCAGCGGTGCCAGGCGGATGCCCCATTCCGCATCGCCTGTGAGGCGACCGATGAGGCCCATGAGCCAGCCAATCATGGGCGGCTTGCTGAAGTAACCCCAGTCCAGACGGCGGCCCCAGTCCCAGTAGTAGGCTTCGTCGCCGGCCAGATCGGCCTGGGAGGTGAAAAACAGCATGAAACCCAGGCGAAAGACCAAAACGCCCGCCAGCAGCCAGGCAAAACGGCGGGTCCAGAGAGCGTCGGGGGAGGAGTCGGTCAAAGAAGTCAAGACAGTCAGGCTAGGCGGGGATTGGGCGCTGGCAAGATGTGGCATGTTCCGGTGCCGATGAATTTCCATGCAAAAGTGCAACGTTGGCCCTACCTGTGCGGTCAGAATCCACATCATGCCGACCACCCCCGACGCGCCGCCCCTCACCGGGAATCTGCTGCTGGCTGTGCCCTCCATGCAGGACCCGAATTTTAAACGCACGGTCATCTTTGTGGCTGCGCACAACCACGAGGACGGGGCCTTTGGCTATGTGCTGAACCGTCCGCTGGACCAGCGTGTGGCCGACCTGCTGCCCGACCAAGACCTCGGCGCACTCGGCCAAGTGCCCGTGTACATCGGCGGCCCAGTGGCCACGGACAAGCTGGCGTTTGCCTCCCTGCAATGGAACCGGAAAAAGAGCACCCTCCGCTGCCAGACCCACCTTTCTGTGGCGGATGCCATCCATGCACTGAGCATGGGGCATGAGGTGCGTGGATTTGTCGGCTACTCCGGCTGGTCGAGCGGCCAGATTGAGGGTGAGATCGAACGCAAATCCTGGATCATTTCGCCCGCGAAAAAAGTCATCCTCGACGTCGAGCAACCTGCGGCGATGTGGGGCGCTGTTTTGGATGAGATGGGCCCCATCTACCAGCTCATGGCGAACACGCCTGACCGGGTGGAGCTGAATTAACCTTCTTTCACAAACAGGAGCCGCAAGCTGTTGAGGCACACGATGACGGTGCTGCCTTCATGGGTGAGCACACCAAGCGTCAGGGGGACGAGGCCGAACAAGGAGGCCACGGCCATGATGATGACGGAACCCAGGGAGATGGCCAGATTTTGCCGGATGATGCGGCGGGCCTGCTGGCTGATGTGGCGAGCGGACAGGAGCTTTTCAATCTTGTCCTGCATTAGCACGACATCCGCCTGCTCCAAGGCAGCATCGCTGCCCCGTGCGCCCATGGCGATGCTGACGTAGGCTGCGGCCAGGCTGGGGGCGTCGTTCACGCCATCGCCCACCATGGCCACCTTTTTCCCCTCCAGAGTCAGTTCGCGGATGGCTTTCACCTTGTCTTCGGGGTGCAGCCCGGCGCGGACATCGGCCACGCCCAGTTCCTCCGCCACCTGCACAGCAGCGGCCCGGCGATCCCCAGTGAGCATGATGGTGCGGACGTTTTCAGCCGCGAGGGTGGCGAGAACGGCCTTGCTGCCGCTGCGGATTTCATCCTTCAGCAGCACACGGCCCATGGTCTGGGCATTCAGCACCCAGACTTCAGAGAAGCCCAAGGGCGCATCCGGCACATCCTTCAGCCAGCGGGCGAAGTCGCCCTGGTTCATCAGCTCGCGCCGGCCCACATAGGTGACGCCATCTTTGGTTAGGCCGCGCAGACCCTGGCCAGGGATGGACTGAAACTCCTGCAACCCGCCCGGCTTGATCCCCTGCTCCTGGGCATGTCGTGTGATGGCATGGGCGATGGGATGATTGGAATTGGCATCCAGCGTCACGCACAGGCGCAGCACGTCTTTTTCCCGACCCGGAGGAAAGCTTTCCACCAGGGCTACCTTCAAATTACCCTCCGTCAGTGTGCCGGTTTTATCCATGGCGATGACGTCCACCTCGGCCAGTTTTTCGATGGCGGCCCCGCCACGAAACAAAATGCCGCGCCTGGCTCCCCAGGCGATGGCAGCCAAGATGGCGGAGGGAATGGAAAGCACGAGGGCACAGGGGCTCATGACCACCAGCAGCGTCATCGCACGGTAGAAAGCCGACTTTGAGGCCTCCGTATTTTCAAAGGTAGGGATGCCCAAGGCCAGCCACCAAACCAAAAACATGGTCGCGACGGTTGCGAGGGTGAGCAGTGTGTAGTTGGTGCCAAACCGATCCGTGAAACGCTGACTGGGAGCCCGGAGATGCTGGGCGGTCTGGATCATGGTGATGATCTTCGCCAGAGCGCTTTGGGTGGCGAGACGGTCCACACGCATCTGGATGAGCCCCCAGAGGTTCAGGGTGCCGCCGAAAACCTCGGCCCCGATGTTTTTGTCAATCGGCACGGCCTCGCCAGTGAGGGTGGATTCATCGGCGGCAGACTCCCCCAGGGTGATGGTGCCATCCACGGGAAAAAGCTCGGCCGGGCGGACCTGCAGGACGTCGCCGATGCGCAGCGCGGAAACAGCGCGTTCTTCTGTTTTGCCATCGGGCAGCACCACACGGGCATGCTTGGGAGCTGCCTTGGTCAGCGCATTGATCTCGCGATGGGTGCGGTGCAGCACATAGTGCTCCAACGCGCCGGAGGTGGAGAAAAGGAAGAGCAGCAAGGCCCCCTCCTCCCAGGCGCCGATGGCAACGGTGCCCGCCGCTACGGAGAGCATGAGAAAGTGAACGTCCAGACGCTTCTCCTTGAGGTTTTCCCATGCATCCTTGGCGGCATCCCAGCCGCCGCTGACGAGGGCAATGCCGAACAAACTTTGCACCAACCAGGGAGGTAAAAAAAAGACCTTCGCAGCCAGCAAGCCGCCCGCCAAAGCCACCCCGCAGATGGCAGCCTGGACGGCCATCTCCTTCCATTCCCCGGCACTTTGACGCTCGATCTCCTCGGCCTCAGGCCATTCAAAGTCACGCCATTTCCAGAAGCGTGGCGCAGTGATGCAGCTCGGTTTTTGCAGTGTCAGTTCGCCCTCTTTACTGATCAGGGTGAGACCGCTCACCGTCGCATTGGAGGTGCTGGCCAGCATTTCCGCATCCAGAGCCCGGAGAACTTCATTGAGCTGCGCCTGGAGCAATACTGCATCCACCTGCCCCAGTGTGGCGATCTGGACGCTGCGCTCTTCCGGGTTCAGGCGGATGGCCTCCACCCCTTGCTGTTCGAGAAGGAAATCGGCCAAGGCGTCTGTCCACGAGGTGTCTAGCGAGGTGGAATCAGCCATGTACTGGAAAATACGCGAGATCGGGCGTATTGCTACGTGGCTTATTGGCCGAAATCTTGCGCCCTTTTGCGACGTAGTATCTGTATCCCCCCAATGAAAAGTTCTTCCCAGTTCTCCCGCCGCCAGTTTCTGCATGGCGCTGGCATCATGCTCGGCCTGCCGTGGTTTGAGTCGGTGTCGTCCTTTGGCGCTCCGGTGGTCAAAGGCACGCCACAGGCCCCCCGGCGTCTGGGCATCTGCTTTTTCGGCAATGGGGTGAACCCGCATCATTGGGGTGCCACCAACAGCCCTGGCGGCCTGGAGTTTCTGCAGACGCTGAAACCCCTGGAGCCGGTGAAGGACAAGGTGATGGTCTTCAAAGGCCTGTGGAATCCCTCCACGGTGGCAGGTCCGGGCGGCCACTACCCGAAGATGAACATCCTTTCCGGCCTGAAGGTGAAGCAGACCACCACGGACGTGGAAGTGGGGCTGACCATGGATCAGATCATCGCCAACAAGATCGGCCAGCAAACGCCTGTGGCGAGTCTCGCCATCGGCACTGAAGGGCCAAAGTACAGCACCGACAGCGGTTACACCTCCCTTTATTCCGCCTACCTTTCCTGGAGCAGCCCGACCACGCCTGCACCGAAGGAAATCTATCCGCAGCAGGCTTTTGACCAACTCTTTGACGACGGCAGCAAACGCGCCCGTGACAAGAGCGTACTGGACCTGGTGATGCAGGACGCCAGCAGCCTGCGAGGCAAGCTGAGCCGACGCGACGGCCAGAAGCTGGATGAGTACCTCACCTCTGTGCGGGATCTGGAACAGCGCATTGAACGTTCTGAAAAACTCAGCACAGCGGAGGCCACAACCCGTGGCTGGCAGCCCAGTGTGAAGACTTCTTGGTTGGCCCGCCCGGCCTCCGGCATCCCTGCCCAGCAGGAGGAGCATGTGAAACTCATGCTCGACATCATGGTGCTGGCCTTCCAGATGGACCGCACCCGGGTGGTGACGAACATGCTGACGAACGACCTTTCGAACATGAACTTTGGCTTCATCGGGGTGAAAGGCGGGCAGCATGAACTTTCCCACCATGCCAATGATGCCGACCGTCTGGCCTCCTACCAGAAGGCCAACGAATACATGGTGAAGGTGTGGTCCGAAGCGCTGCAGAAGATGGAGGCGACCAACGAAGGTGAACGCACTCTACTGGACAACAGCATGATCATGCTGACCTCCAGCCTCTACGACGGCAATGCCCATGACTCCACCCAGCTCCCTCTCATCCTCGCCGGTGGTGGTGGTGGCACCCTACGCGGTGGCCGTTACTTCGATTACAGCAAGGATCCGAACCGCAAGCTCTGCCGTCTGCACCTGGCCATGATGGAACGCATGGGCGTGAAAACGGACCACTTTGGCGATGCGGACAATCCGCTGCCTGATCTTGTGTGATCTGGCAGCTCTGCCCGAGGGTGCGATTTATACCCGCTGGCCTATGGTTTTGAGCTTCGCCTCGGCCTCTTTCCACTCTACCTCGTGGGGCAGGCGCTTGGAGACAGCGGCAATCGCAGCGGTGACGCCTGCGGCTTCGCCCATGGCGACGGCATTGCCCGTGACACGATAGCTGGCGTGGGCCACGAAGTCGCCGCTGATGCAGCGGCCTGCCATCATGAGGCCGTCCACATCCTTGGCAATGAGTGCGCGCAGAGGGATGTCATAGGGGGTGAATTTCTTCACGCCACCGCGCTCAATGGTGAGCTGGTCATTATCCTTCTTTGACTTCGCGTGGATGTCCACGCCGAAGGTCACACGGGCGACGCCGTCTTCATGGCGGGCTCCATTGACGAGGTCGTCCTTCACCACGGTGTAGCGGCCATGGATTCGCTTACCATCCCGCACGCCGATCTGCTCGGCCGTGGCAATGACCTGGAAACCGTCCCAGACACCACCCAGCTTCCGCAGGGCACGGGTGATGGCGAAGATCTCTTTGCGGGCACGAACAGTGGCTGCGGTGAGAGCGTCGGCATCATCAGGGCGGATACCATACTCATGGTTAGCCATGATGAGCACCACATTGTCCCGCACATGAAAAAGGGTGGGCATGCCATAGGAGGGATCAATGCCTGCCTTTTGAATGTCGGCCTTGAAGTTTTTGGTGGCCTCCACATGCCATTTCAGGTCACCTTCATAAAAGGAGATGTACTTCTGCATCTGCGTGACGTCTTTCACCACGGCCAGGGCATTCATGGTGAGCGGCTGACACAGGCACTGGCTGGATTTGTCCTGCCCCATGTCCCCCAGATCCCAGGAACAGCCGGCCAAGGCCCCGAGCACACCATCGCCCGTCGTATCAATGAAAACAGGAGCACGCCAGGCCTCGCGACCTGAGGGAGATTCCGTGATAACGGTGGTGAGGCGTTTACCCTCTTTGTAAGCGGCCACGGCGCGAGTTTGCAGGCGGAATTTCACCCCGGCCTCCACGCAAAGATCCTCCAGCAACAACTTCATTTCGTCGGGCTCATAAACAAAGCGCCCATTGTCACTCCCACGTCGTGCCCCGCGCTCATCCAGCTTGGCGATGATCTCGCGGGTGAGGCCCGGTTTATCGAAATCAAAAATCCAGGTCAGCAACCCGGCGGTCCACACACCGCCCAGGCAGCCATGCACCTCAAACAAACGCACCTTGGCCCCTGCACGCGCCGCCGTGATGGCTGCCGCCACACCCGCAGGCCCAGCACCACAGACGATGACATCGGCATCCTGCACACAGGTCAAATCACGCCCAGGTTCGGCAAATCGTGAGGGATCCACCTGCCCAGCCGCAGCCTGCCCCAGCGCCGGAGCCGCAAGGACACCTCCCAGAGCGGTTTGGAAAAAATGGCGGCGATTGAGATCGGTCTTGGCAGGCATGGCAAATAAATACTGAGCCAACATGGGGGCTCTTGCCAAGAACGATTGAGGGCAGGCAAGCCCCTGATCCAGCGGGCCATCAGAGCTGCATGACTGCATTCGTTTCTTGTGCGATGAAAAAACAGCGTCCAGTTTCGACAGCCCGTCTCCCCACTCCATGAATCGCATTGACCGCCTCACGGGCATGATCCTGCTGCTGCAAAGCCACCGTGTCATCACGGCGGAGCAGATTGCCGAACACTACGAGATGAGCGTGCGTACGGTGTACCGGGATCTCGCGGCGCTGGGTGAGGCGGGAGTGCCTATCGTGGCAGAGGCGGGGGTGGGGTACAGCCTCATGCGTGGTTATCACATGCCACCCGTGATGTTCACGGAGCATGAAGCCAGCGCCCTCTTCATGAGCGGCGAGGTGACGGAGCAAGTGGCGGATGATTCACTACGTGGCTCCCTGCGCTCCGCCTTGCTCAAGATCCGGGCTGTCCTGCCCAAGGAACGCCAAGACCAACTGAATCGGCTCAAGAATGCGGTGGGCGTGTGGATATCCTCGCCTCGCAAGGATGATGAACAGCGCTCCATCATGCCGCTGCAACAGGCGGTGATCCACCGCCGCTGTGTGAGCCTGGGTTACAATGCAGGCGGGCGCGGCGAGATCACCAGCCGCACGGTGGAGCCGCTGGGCATGATGTTTTATGCGCGGGAGTGGCACCTGATCGCCTACTGCCGCCTGCGCGGTGATTTTCGCGACTTTCGGTTAGACCGTGTGGTTCGCTGGGAAGTGCTGACCGAAGGCTTCCAAGGCCATGAAGGCTTCTCCGTGAAGACCTTTCTGGCGAGCACGCTGAATGAGCATGAAATCGTGCCCACCACGGTGCTTTTCAGCCCCACCATCATGGACCGGGTGCGGCGTGAGATGCCCTGCACCTGTGCCCCGGAGCAATTGCAGCCCGATGGGCGTACGCGGATCGAGCTGCTGGCCTGGTCTCAGGAATGGCTGCTCGGCTGGCTCATGAGTCTCGGCCCGCAGGCAGTGGTGGAGCATCCGCCCGTGATGCGGCAGCAGATGCGCGAGGCAGCACTGAAGATGGCAGCCTTGTATGCCTGAAGTTTTTTTGCCCCTTCGGAATCACTCCTGACATAGGGTTGTCAGTAGCCCCTGCTTTCATGCGTGTGTCCTGCAAAAACAGCAGGCGTGAACTCCAATCCAATACACACCATGAAAAACAACGCCATCAACTGGTTCGAAATCTTCGTCGCCGACCTTAGCCGCGCCCGCGCCTTTTACGAAACCATCCTGAACAACAAGCTCCAAGACGCCGGCATGGACTGCTGCGAGATGGCCATCTTCCCCTATGACAACATGCAGGGCATCGGTGGTGCACTGACCAAAATGGAAGGCTGCAATCCAGGCCCCGGCGGCTCCATGGTTTATCTCAATGTCGAGGGCGACCTCGACGCCGTCCTCTCCCGTATCTCCGCAGCAGGCGGCAAAGTGATCCGCGACCGTTTTGCCATCCCTCCCCACGGTTTCATCGGCATCATTGAAGACACCGAAGGCAACGTGGTGGGCCTGCACAGCATGGTCTGAGCATCCTCATGCGGTCTGAAGCCAGATGCTTCAGGCCGCCATCTGCTTCATGAAGCCCTGTGGCCGATGGCGGTGAGCTTTTGTTCACCTTCGGCCCAGGTCACTTCATGGGGCAGACGCTTACTTTTTGCAGCCAGTGCGGCGACCACCCCTGCGCCTTCACCCATGCCTACGGCATTGCCCGTCACCCGATAGCTGGAGTGGGAAATGAAATCGCCACTGATGCAGCGGCCTGCCATCATGAGGCCGTCCACGTCGGCAGCGATCATGGCGCGCAGAGGAATGTCATAGGCCTTCACTTTGATTTTGGTGGCATGAATGGGGGCCTTCATATTGTGATCTGCCGAAGTGGCATGGACATCCACGCCAAAGCTGGCGCGGGTGACGCCATCTTCATGGCGGGCACCGACGACCAAGTCACCCTGCTTCACCACATAACGGCCCACGATGCGGCGGCCATCCCGCACGCCGATTTGTTCCGCCGTGGCCACGATTTGCAGCCCCTCCCATGGCCCGCCCAAGCCGCGCAGGCCGTTGATCATCTTGTGCATTTCCGCGCGAGCGCGCACGGTAGCAGCCGTGATCTCGGCAGCATCCCAGGGCTTGATACCATACTCGTGGTTAAACATGGCAAACACCAGATTGCCATGCACATGCCAGAGCGTAGCCCCGGCATAAGAAGGGAAATGCCCCGTGCTGGCGATGGTGTCCTTGATGCGCTTTTTCTTTTCACTGTCCTTGTTCTCATCGGGCTTAGGCACACCGAAGCGGACAAACTCCCGCATCTGCTCGACATCTTTCACCATCAGCAACGCATTGAGCGACATGGGCTGGCAGGGACATTCAGCGGCCTCGCCGATTTCAAATTGGCAGCCCGCCTGAGCTCCCAGGTCACCATCACCGGTGGCATCAATGAAAACGGGGGCGGTCCAGGCTTGGCGACCGGATTTAGATTCGGTCACAATCGTGGTCAGGCGGCGACCTTCTTTAAAAGCGGCTGCCACACGGGTATGGAGCTGGAACTTCACGCCTGCCTCCACGCAAAGTTCCTCGAGCAGCTGCTTCAAGGCTTCGGGATCATAACAGAACCTGGAGGTGCTGGTGGAATTCGCCCGGGCTCCTCGTGCATCCAGTTTGTCGCGCAATTCCTTGGCAAAACCCGGTTTGTTAAAATCAAGAAAGTAACCGAGCAGCCCCGCCGTCCACACCCCGCCCAGGCAGCCGCGCCATTCAAACAAGCGCACGCGGGCTCCCGCCCGTGCCGCCGTGATGGCCGCTGTCACCCCGGCAGGGCCGGCACCACAGACGATGACATCCGCATCCTCCACCAAAGGCAGTTCATGGGCGGGCTCTTGGAACACGCCCGGCTTGGCACCGGCCTCTTCCGCAGCCAGTGTCAGGCCTGGAGGCAGGATGGCCCCGGAAAGGGCAGCACGAAGAAAGGCGCGACGTTTAAAATCGGTGGAGGCAATCAGGTCAGACATAGCAGGATGTTACAAAACGCCGCCACACACCTCCATTTTACCAAAGGTTTTTCCCGTTTGGCAAACCGGGCCTTCCCTGTGTAGGAATGCCGCACATCCACTGTGCCTGCTTACTTTGACCACAACGCCACAACGCCCCTGACCCCGGCGGCCCGTGCGGCCTGGCTGCGGGCCAGCGATCTGCACTGGCACAATGCCTCCAGTCTTTATCGCGAAGCAGGCCTCACCAGTCAGGCCCTGGAAGCAGCGCGCGAACAATTCGCCGATCTCCTGGGCGTGGAGCCTGAGCGCGTGATCTTCACCTCAGGTGCAACGGAGTCTAACAACACCTTGTTTGCCGGGCTTTCGAAATGCCTGCCTGCGGATGGGATCGTGGCCATTTCCGCCATCGAGCACCCCAGCGTGCGCGAGGCCGCACGTGCCTGGCTGGGCCGGGGGCGCGTGATCGAAATCCCCGTGAATGATGAAGGCGTGGTCCAACCAGAAGTGTTGCAAGGCATTCTCCAGCTGCATTCCCCTGCCCTGGTCTCCCTGATGGCCGCCAACAATGAAAGCGGCGTGCTGCAGCCCTGGGAGGAACTGCTGAAAATCTGCCGCGAATCGGCGGTTCGATTCCACAGCGATGCCGCCCAGTGGATCGGCAAAGTGCCCGCAGGCCAGCTCGGCACCTGCGATTACCTCACCGGCAGCGCCCATAAATTTGGTGGGCCCAAAGGCATCGGCTTTCTCATCCTGGCTGATGCGGAAGAAAGCTTTCCCCTCCTGCACGGCGGCCCGCAGGAAAACAGCCGACGCGCCGGGACCGAAAACTATCCCGCCATCGCCGCCATGGTCGCAGCCCTGGAATCCGCGACTGACAGCATGGACGCCGCTCAATCGGCTCAAAGCCAACATCGCGACAGCTTCGAGGCTCAGATGAAAGCCGCCTTCCCTGGACTGCGCATCATTTCAGAAAACGCCCCTCGGCTCAGCAACACCTCCCTGATGGTGATGCCACGCCATGACAACCTCAAATGGCTCACCCGCCTCACCCGGCGCGGCTTCGCCATATCCACTGGCTCCGCCTGCAGCTCTGGCAAAGAAGGCTCCTCCGTCGTGGTGCAGGCGCTCGGGGCCAGTTGGGAGGAGTTGAAACGAGTGGTTCGGGTCAGCAGCGGCCCCGACACCTCGACCGAAGACTGGCAAGCTCTCGTCGCGGCCTTTGCAGAAGTAGGTACAGAGCTGGATGCGG
Source organism: Verrucomicrobiota bacterium (assembly GCA_040386955.1). Classification (GTDB taxonomy): domain Bacteria; phylum Verrucomicrobiota; class Verrucomicrobiia; order Verrucomicrobiales; family Verrucomicrobiaceae; genus Prosthecobacter. The sequence continues at coordinate 330,927 of JAZKER010000001.1, read as the reverse complement.
GTGGCAGGCCCAAGGAAAAGTGACCCGAGCAGCCCTATGTGAGTAGAAGATCGCACTGGGTGATTGAAGGATCTTCAGGCATCCCGCGTTTACGGGCCAGCGTCCTCTCTCGCATTCGGGACCTTTGACCGTCATTACATTCCCATGAAGCGCCTGTTCATCTTTGCCATGATCGTATTCAGCCTCAGCCGGGTGGAGGCGGAGCGGCCTAATGTGGTCTTTATCTACGCGGATGACTGGGGCTGGGGTGATTTGGCCTGCCATGGGCATCCCCATTTGAAGACCCCGAACCTGGATCGGCTGGCGAGGGAAGGAACCGACTTTCAACAGTTTGTGGTGTGCAATCCGGTGTGTTCGCCCAGTCGCACCGCCATTGTCACCGGGCAGTATCCGGCCCGGCATCTCGTGCACCAGCACTTTGCCAGTCATGAGCAGAATGTGGAGCGAGGCATGCCCGACTGGCTGGACCCCAAGGTGACTCTGCTGCCACGCCTGATGCAGCAGGCCGGGTACAAGACGGCGCACTTCGGCAAGTGGCATCTTTCCGGAGGCGGGCGCGACATTCAGGCACCGCCCCCCGCCGAGTATGGCTACGATGAGGCGGCGGTGTGGACAGGCCCAGGACGCAGTGTCTTTGAAGGCACGAGCGTGGCGGACCAAGCCGGTGATGCGCATGACACGACGGGTGCGTCTTTCCAAACCACGGCCGCGACGGAGCATGCGTTGCGTTTCATCCGGGCCTCGCAGGGATCGTCGTTTTTCGTAAACCTGTGGATTCACGAAACGCATCATCTCGTCTCAGCCACCGAGGAAGACAAAAAGGCCTACCCAGACACAGCCGAGCCACAGCGGACTTACTTTTCCGCCATCACGCGGGCTGACAAACAGATTGGACGGGTGCTGGATCTTCTCAACGAACTGAACCTAACCAAAAACACGATCGTCATTTTCTCCAGTGACAACGGGCCGGAAAACCCGATGGAGAAACCTGGGCAGAAACTTTATTTCAGCGTGGGTGACACCGGCGGTCTGCGGGGTCGCAAACGCAGCCTCTACATGGGTGGGGTCAATGTGCCCTTTCTGGTGCGCTGGCCAGGTGTGGTGCCCACGAAACGCGTGGACAAAACAAGCGTGATCGCAGGTGTGGATGTGATGCCCACCCTGCTGGCTGCGGCAGGCATCACGCCACCCAAAGACTGGCAGCCTGATGGCACAAACATCATCGCAGCCCTGAAAGGGGAAAGCCTCACCCGGCCCAGTCCGCTATTTTGGGAATGGCGTGGCCCCAACTCCAAAGAGGCCGACTGGCCACAACTGGCCATGCGAGACGGTGAGCACACGCTTGTGACCCGCTTTGATGGCCAGCGGGTGGAACTCTACGATCTGAGTCAGGACCGCCAGCAGCAAAATAACCTCGTGACTGCGCAGCCAGAACGCACCGCCCAGATGATGGCAGCGATACATGCCTGGCAAAAAACGCTGCCAGCGCCGACAGCACCCGAGACAAAAAGCGGAGCGGCGAAGAAATCCACACCGCCCCTGAAAACCCCGCAAGCGACGAACAAGATGTCGGCGAAGAATTTGCGCAGCACCTTCAAACGCTGGGACAAAGATGGCAACAGCCTCCTGTCATTCGAAGAGTATAGCCAAGGCTTGGCCAAAAAGGACAATGCGCCTGCGCGTTTCAAAAACTTCGACCGCAACAGCGACGGGAATGTTAGTGAGGCGGAGTTTGTGGAGCGCTGAGGGCTGGTCCATGCGGCGCACCCAACCCAAAAAAACAGGGCCTTGATGCAAGAAGCACCAAGGCCCTGAGAAACACTTTATTGGGGTTTATGCCGCGTTCACCAGCAGGTCCTTGGCGGCTTTTTCGATGCCGGGGAGGAGTTCATCTGGCAGCTCGGTGAGCAGAGGCAGGACGGGACCGGTTTTGGCGATGCCAGCGAGGGCGACGGCATGGTGCAGGACCAGGATGGGGCTGTGGGCATTGCGCTGGTCTTCCAGAGGCAGGAAGATCTCGCGGATCTGCTCGGCGCGGTCGTAGTCCTTGGCGTCAATGGCGCGGAGGAGATCCATGCTGAGGCGTGGGGCGACGCAGACGCAGCCGGCGGTAAAGCCAGTGATGCCAAAGTCGCGCAAGTGAATGATGGCAGGCTGCTCGCCAATGCCGCTGACGATGAGGTCTGGATTCACCAGGGAGACCAGCTTGGTGAGGTAGAGGTCATCGGCGGGGTTAGGCTTCACCACAGCATATTTGATCCAGGAGATGAGGCCGTCATTGACGAGCTCTGCCGCGTGCTCCGGCGTGATGTAGGATTCATCCTTGATGTAGAGCACCAGCTTCATGCCCGCTTTTTCCACCAGATGGCGAATGGCCGTGGCCACGCCCGCTGGCTTGGAGGGGAAAAGAGTCGGCAGCAGCATGGCCGTGGGGAACTGGTGATCCTTCAGGATGGCTGCCTGGCCCATCGCCGTGCCATACATTGGCCCGATGCTGGGCACCATCCAGAGATCATCCGGGGCCAGATCCGTGAGCAGGGTCAGGAGGGCATCGTACTCAGACAGGGCGATGTTGTAGAGATTCGCATTGCCGCCATAAAGCAGGGTGCGGATGCCACCGGCATACATGTGGTCGATCAGCTTTTTGTTCTCCTCACGGCTGAGGCTGAGGTCTGCATTCCGGCACAGCGGCGGGACGGCGATGACGGAGCTGCGGAGGTCGGCGGGAGTGACAGGCGTGGTCTTCATGAAGTGTCGCGCAGGAAAGAGGTGGCGGGCGAGAGGTCAACTAGAATCACCCGAGGTTGCAGAATCGGTGATTCTGACGGATGAACAGGGCTTCTTATGGCCAAAAAACCCGTTGTTCTGATTATCCGTGATGGCTGGGGCATCAATCCCGGCGGCAAAGCCCAAGCTGAAGCCAATGGCGACGCCACCCTGCTGGCACGCACCCCTTTTCATGATCACCTCTACGCCACCTACCCGCGCGGCACCGTGAGCGCCAGTGGCGAAGATGTGGGCCTGCCGGACGGCCAGATGGGCAACAGCGAAGTCGGGCACCTGAACCTGGGTGCGGGACGTGTGGTGTACCAGGACCTCACCCGCATCAACAAAAGCATCCGCGATGGCGAGCTGGCCACCATGCCAGCCTTGGTGGAAGCCTTCCATAAAGCCAAAGGCAAGCGTCTGCATTTCCTGGGTCTCATCAGCGATGGCGGCGTGCACTCTCACCAGGAGCACCTCGTCGCCCTCTGCAACTCCGCCAAAATGGCGGGCGTGGATGACATCATGGTGCACGCCATCACGGATGGCCGCGATACCGACCCCAAAGGCGGCGCCGCCTATGTGGCCAAACTGGAAACGGACCTGACCTTCAGCGGGGCCAAGATCGCCACTGTGATCGGCCGTTATTACGCCATGGACCGAGACACCCGCTGGGATCGCAATAAGCTGGCCTGGGACGCCATCGTGCTGGGCCGGGGTGAAAAACGCAGCGATGCCCCCCACACCGCCATTCGCGCGGCCTATGATCTGGACCCTCGCGGCGATGAGTTTCTGCTGCCGATGATCTTCTCCCATGCCGATGAGCAGCGCATCCGCGATGGGGACGTCATCGTCTGGTTCAATTTCCGCGCTGACCGAGCCCGCCAACTGAGCGACGCCTTTTTGAAAACGGGATTTGAGGGATTTGACCGCGAAGTCCACCCGCTGGTCAATTATTACACCCTCACGGAGTACGATGCTAACTACTACGCGCTGGGCTGCCGGGTGATCTTTGGCCCTGAAAGCCTGAGCAACAACCTGGGCCAGATCATCGCCGCCGCCGGGCTGACCCAGCTCCGTGCCGCTGAAACGGAGAAATACCCGCATGTGACCTTCTTTTTTAACAGCGGGGTGGAGGAACCGAATCCTGGTGAGGACCGCTACCTGGCCATCAGCCCGAAGGAAGTGCCCACCTACGATAAAAAACCGCAGATGAGCGCCCCGGACCTCACTTTTGAAGTCCTGCGCCGCCTAGAAAACTACGATGCGGTGATCATGAACTTCGCAAACCCCGACATGGTGGGCCACACCGGCGTGGTGCCTGCCGGGATTCATGCCTGTGAGACGATCGACTTCGGCGTGGAACTCATTGTCAAAAAAGTGCTGGAACTGGGCGGCAAGCTCTTCATCACCGCCGACCACGGCAACTGCGAATTGATGCGCAATCCTGATGGCAGTCCGAACACCGCCCACACCACCAATCTGGTCCATGGCATCTACGTGGCTGCCGATGCCGCCAATTACACGGTGAAAAACGGCAAGCTGGCTGACATTGCCCCGACACTGCTGGACATGCTGGGGGTGGCCCAACCTGCTGAAATGACGGGCGAATCTCTAATCGCCCGGAAGTAATCCGATGACGGCTTTTGCCCCACAATCCGCTTTAAACCCAGGCGGAGAGTGGGGAAGATGTCGTTTAAGGTGGTCGAATCACCGCCGAGCCGCGTACTCTTTTCTTTCGCCTCAATTGCACTTTGCCCGACGATGAAGCAACTCCGGCTTGAGGCGACCTGCAATGTTAGACGTCTCAAGGCTTGCAGTTTCGCCACATGCCCCTAGCTTCGCCCCTTCCCTACGTCTCTTTTCAAACGAACACATGCGTTTCCGTAATCTTACCCGCCGCCGCGAGATCGGGGCCAACTGCTACCTTCTCGAGTCCGGTAAAAATCGAGTCGTCCTGGACGCCGGGATGCACCCGAAAGAGGTGGGTTTCAATGCTCTGCCAGACTTTGGCGCCCTGCCACATGAGACGGCGGATGCCCTTTTCATCACCCACGCTCACCATGACCACATCGGCGCGCTGCCGGTGCTGATGCGCAAGCAGCCAAAGAGTCCCGTGTTCATGACGGAGCCTACGGGAGAGATCACCAGCGCCATGCTGCACAACTCGGTGAATGTGATGACCTCCCAGCGTGAGGAGCAAAGCATCCATGAGTACCCGCTTTTTACCCACCGTGAGCTGGATGAAAACCGCGCTCAATATGTGTATCGCGACCTGGAGCGCCCGTTTGAGGTGCCTAACAGCGATCTCATGGCCAGCTTTCACGATGCCGGCCACATCATGGGCTCTGCAGGGATCATGATCCGGCAGAATGGCAGCAGCCTGTTCTACACGGGCGATGTGAATTTCGAAAACCAGACGATCACCCGTGCCGCGGATTTTCCCACTGAGGGCATTGACGTGCTGGTGGTGGAAACGACTCGGGGCACCTATGAGCGGCCTGCCGACTACACCCGCAAAGGTGAAAAGGAACGCCTGGCCGCGCTGATCCGTGAGACGTTTGATGCCAATGGTTCCGTCCTCATCCCGGTCTTTGCCCTGGGCAAAACCCAGGAAGTGATGCTGATGCTGCATGAGCTGCGTGAGGAAGGCCTCATCCCGGAAATGCCGCTGCGCATCGGTGGTCTGGGCACCAAAGTGACCGTGCTCTATGATCACTATGCCGACCGTGTGCGCCGCAACTACCCAGGCTTCCGCCTGCTGGAAGACGTGAGCATGCTGGTGCCCCCCCGCCGCAAACGCGGCCCAGGTCGCCCGCAGATTGATTACCAGCCCCGCACCATTTATGCCCTCTCCAGCGGCATGATGACGGAAGGCACGACTTCAAACTCCTTTGCGAATAAGTTCATTGATAACCCACGCAATGCCGTCGCCTTTGTGGGTTACACCGATCCCCTCTCCCCAGGCTATCGCCTGCGCACGGCGAAGGCGGGTGAGAAGATCAAGCTCTCGGCCGACCTGCCAGCCGTCGAGCTGCATGCCCGCATCGAAAGTTTTGACCTCAGCGCCCACGCCACCCGCGAGCAGATCGCCGAGTACGTGGAAAAGGTAAAGCCTAAAAAGCTGCTCATGGTGCACGGCGAAGAACCCTCCCAAGCGTGGTTCAGCGCCCGTTTTGCAGAGACCCTGAACCGCGACACTGAAATCATCCGGCCCGAGACCCACGCGCCGATTGATCTTTGGTGATTCCTCTTCGTGGCTCCGCCGTTGCTGCCCGCACCAGCGGGTGGTTCGGGTAGATGCTCTCACGTTTCGACAAGCGCAAACCCCACGTCCTGACGGACGTGGCTACATGGCAAGACCTCTCAATTTAGAGGTTTCAACTCGGGCAGCAGAAACTGGCCGTTTTTACGGATGAGCTGGCCGTCGAAGTAGATTTCGCCGCCACCGTAATCAGGGCGCTGGATGCACACCAGATCCCAGTGGACCTGGCTGCGGTTGGTGTTATCCGCCACGCCTTCGTAGGCCTGACCGGGGGTGAAGTGGAAGCTCCCGGCGATCTTTTCATCAAAGAGGATGTCACGCATGGGCTCGCGAATTTCGCGGTTAAATCCGATGGCGAATTCGCCGATGTAACGGGCACCTTCATCGCTGTCGAAGATCTTGTTAATCGCCTCCGTGTTGTTTGAGGTGGCATTGACGATCCTGCCTTTGGAGAACTCGAGCTTCACGGAATCAAAGGCAATACCCTGATAAATCGTCGGTGCATTGTAGCTGACCACACCTTCCACGCTGTCCTTCACAGGCGCACTGAAAACTTCACCATCCGGAATGTTATGTCGGCCACCACAGACGATGGACTTCAGGCCTTTGAGGCTGAAACGCAGATCCGTTCCTGGGCCGGTGATGTGCACGTCCTTGGCCTTGTCCATGAGCTTTTTCAGCGAGTTCATGGCGGGAATGAGGGCCGCATAATCCAGAAGACATACCTTGAAGTAGAAATCCTCAAACGCGCGAGTGCTCATGCCAGCCTGCTGGGCCATCGCGCTGGTGGGCCAGCGCAGCACACACCAGCGGGTGTTGTTCACGCGCTCATTCTGCAGCGGACGCAGCTTAGCCATCACCAGTTTCATGCGGTCAGCAGGGACATCACTGTTCTCGGTGATGTTATTGCTGCCGCGCACGGCGATGTAGCAATCCATCTTTTTCATCAGCGCCAGTTCGCTCTCGGCGATGACATCGTACTGCGTCTCATCGGCATGGACCATCAGCTCGCGGGTGATGGTGGTGTCATGCAACTTTACGATCGGGCGGGCCTTGGCATCCACCACGGCGCGGATCATGGCATGGGCCACATAGTTAGGCACGTCAAAGCAGTCAATCCAGACAAAGTCCCCCTTTTTCACCTGGGTGGAGTAACGGACAAGTTGGCGAGCGAGCTGGTCAACGCGTGGATCGTGCATGATCGCGATATAGAGGGGAAAAACGTCTGGGTAAAGACCGAGTTTCGCTGTCGGCACCGAGTCCCTCCTCAGCCACAACCATCCCCGCCCGAGCTAGCGCCTGCGCCACTGCCAGCATCAAAGCCACTTCCCCCGCCGCTATCGAAACCGCTGCTGCCGCTGTCAAAACTACTTCCAGAGAAACTGGGGCCGCTATCCCAAGACGAGGTTTCAATAGGAGCAGCTACATGGCTCGAAGAGAACGACGGGCCTGTCTGGTGGTAAAATGGATCCAAACCACCCGATGAAGTGTCAGTGACCATTACACCTGCACCGGCAACCCGACGCTTCTGAGCACGGCTCGGACGAACGGATTGCCGAGCGATCACGACCAACATTCCAATCCCGAACAGCACGAAGAGGATGCCAAAGATGATCATGAGCCGGAGTCTGCTACAGACGCCGTTATTGAGTCAAGAATAACCCGAGATCACTCCCCTGGCCGCCACTCCTGCCCGGTGCTTTCGCGGATATCCACATAGGCGATGCCCGGATTGGTGAAGCGGATACGACGCTGGCGAAACAAGGCCCCAAGCGCCTGCTTAAAAGCCTTTTTGCTACAATCAAAGTTCTGCCGGATGACCTCGGGCGAACTGTCATCATCAAAGGTAAGCTGGCCGCCATTGGCCTGGAGAGCCTGCAAGATCTGGTCCGTCAGCGGGGCCACACGCTGATACCCCCTTGCATCCAGGCTGAGATCCAGCTTGCCCCCTGGGCGGATGGCGGTGACGAACCCCTTCAGCTTCTGCCCTATCTCCAAGGTCGCGCCTACATTGCTGTGGTAAAGCAGGCCCTGGTGAGTGCCTTCGACGATGGCATTGTAGCCCAGCGGAGTCTCCGCCAGAATGACCAGGCCGACCGGCTGCCCTGGCTTGAACCCGACAGGCTGCGCTTTGTTGAGGTGTTTGTTAATCTTCGTCGTGGCGATGATGCGGTCCGTTTTTGCATCCACCATGACGTGAGCGATGACCGTGTCTCCCACAAAGACCTGCTCCGCCTGCTGGCGAAAAGGCAGCAGAAGGTCCTTCGGCAAACCCCAGTCCAGAAAGGCCCCCACATTGCGGTTCACGCTGACCACACGCAGCGGGGCGGATTCCCCCACCATCGCCAGCGGGCGCTCGGTGGTGGCGACCAGACGGTCTTCAGAATCCCGGTAAACAAAGACCTCCAGGACATCGTCAATCTGCGTTCCCCGTGGCACGTAACGGTTTGGCAGCAGAATCTCGCCATGATCTCCGCCCCCCAGATAGATGCCCTGTGGGGTGCTGTAGAGAACGGGAAGCTGATTGAGTCTGCCAAGGTCTGCCATGTAGCCAACAGAGTAATGCGTCTGAGGAACTTCGAAAGGGGCTTGTTGGGCAAGTCCACTGGGGTTGACGTGTGCCCGAATCCAGCCTTCATCACATCGGACAACAACAAAGGGCGACTTCCCAGTCGCCCTTTGCCCAGGTAAGGAAGTCTGGAGACCTTACTTCAGATCGCTCATCTTGAGACCCTTCTTGAAGCCATTAAAACCGTAGGCGGTGGGGTTGTAGTCACCCAAGAGGGAGACATCCGCCTTCGCTGGCACGGGCAGGCCGAGGCCCCAGTAAACGCCATTCACCACCAGGCGACGCAGGCTTTCGTTGGTGAGATCGGTGGCCGCTCCCATGGTGGTGGTGAGGATCTTATTCTCTGTGCCAGCCTCGTTTTTCACGCTGCGGGTCCAGGCGATGGCCATCATCGGATCATTCACTGGCTGCTCCTTCTTATCTGTCGCGCGGGCCTTGACGGTCTCCAGGGAACCCGAGTCTGGGGTCATGCCTTTGAGCACTCGGCCCCGAAGCAGGATCTTCGCATCCGCCGGAGGGTAGGCCTCATAAACATCGCTGGTGCCAAAGACATCCGTAACTCCGTTCAGGAGGGGATCTCCAGCATGGCTCGTTTCCACCACGCCTTGGGTGGCTTCAAACTTGTGATGCCCCCAGTGGCTCACCCAAGTTTCCCCCAATACCTTTTTGCCCCAACCACCGTCCTTGTTCCAGTTCCAGGAAGCGAACTTGCTGTCATTAGGAATACCCGCAAAAGCGTGGGTACTGGTGCGCAGTGCAATGACGGGAATGCCACGTTTGATGGCGGCATCGAATTTGCCCAGTGTCTCCTCATTCCATTTACGGAAACGCAGCAGCATGATGATCGCATCCGCATTGTCCAGGGCCTGCGGATTGGTTAGACTGTCGCCCTTGGTTGGATCCACCGTGCCGTCTGCGCCAACAGAGAAAAGCACCGTGGTCTTGAAGCCATGGCGCTCGCTCAGCACCTTGGCCAGCATCGGCAGGGCTTCTTCGCTCCGGTATTCTTCATCGCCGGCCAGGAGCACAACGTGTTTGCCCTTCGCCTCGCCTTTCGGCTCATAGCTCAAGAAATTTTCGGCCGCGAAACAGGTGCCCAGCGGTAACGCTGCAGCGAGGGTGAGAAAGGTACGACGGATCATAAGTTGGGTGGGGAAAAGATTACTTCGTCACGGTGAGGGTGCCCCACATGATGAGGGCGTGGCCTGGGAAGGTGCAGACGAATTCATAGTCGCCCGGCTGGTTAGGCGCACGCACCTTGAGATGCTCCTTCTGGCCGGGCTCCATCAGCTTCGTGGCGGCGATGATGTCTTTTTCAAACGCCGCCGGCAGGTAGGCGCGGCCTTGTTTGTCCAGCTTGTCCGGGGTCATGGTCATGGCGGCATTGCCGATCTCCATGTGCTTGCCGGGAGGAACGATGACGAAGTTGTGCGGCATGACGTCGTCGTTTTCAAAGATGACCTCAAAGGACTTTCCGGCCTTCACGGTCAGCTTGGTGGTGTCATAACGAAGCTGCTCATGAACGGTGTGGACAATGAAGACATCCACACTGACGGCGCCGAGGTCCTTCAGGATCGCAGCAGCGGAATCCCCCTGAAGGGCGGCCATCTCTTTGGCCGCAGTGATGACTTCCACGTAGTCTTGCTTGGATCGGTCACCAGCAGGCACGGTCTTGGCATAAGCCAGCACGCTGTCCGTGATCGCCTTGGCTTTGGTGGAATCCCAGTTCGCTTTGGGGAACTTCATCAGAGCTCTGGCGGCAGCGTTGCGTTCCTTGCCTGCGATCAAGTGATCCGCGGTGAGGACAAAGTTTGCCCCCACTTGATCTCCGGTCATCAACGGCAGGGCCGCCAGGACGGCGCGCAGGTTTTTAGAATCGGCCTGGCCGTCTTTAAGCAGGGCCGTGAGCAGGGGCTGGAACTTGTTTCTCAGGCCTGCACTGCTGGCAGGAATGAGTCCGATGGACTCGATCAGAAAATGACGTGCCTGAGTGTCAGTGGCTTTCCAGACTTCGTCCGGTCCCAAATCTGTCACAACTAAGGCCGCATACGCAGCCCGGATGACCGGGGCTTGTTTCCCTTGCTTGGTCAGGGCCACCAACCCATCGCGATGACGAGCCAGATGCCCGCGATTTTCCATCACTAGGATTTTGCCGATCTCCTCCGCTGTGGGATTCAGGCGACCTTCCGCTGCATCAATGCGCTGGAGCAGCTTCACAATTTCCAGGGTGCGATCCTGTCCCGTGAGTTTCACCAGCTCGGTCAGAGCGGCGGCGCGCATATCGGCGGGAAGTTTGGGGCGGGTGAGTTTTTCAATCAGCACCGGTTCGACATCGGGCAGGCCTTTGAGATCAGCATCCGTAGTCTTGGCGATGAACTCAGCCAATGCAGCCGGGTCTTTCGGCAGCAGTTTGGTCTTCAGCACACTCTGCAGGCCTTTGCGGCACTCGCTGAAAACGTGGTCAATGTAATAGTCTGTCGGGTGCTTCAGCACATCATAAGCGATCTCGAGGGCCTTTTCTGCCTCAGGCGTCGGCTGGTAGAAGCTGAGGGCGCGAATGCCGTGCATGCGCACACGTGGATCGGCATCATTGACCGAGACATGCAGCAGATCCAGAGCGCCAGGCACACGATCTTTCCAGTAGCAGAGCACACGAGTGGCTGCGGCGCGGGCACGAGGCTCGGGCGAGGCCAGCACCTCTTTCAGCAAGTCCACATCCACCACGTCCACCCACTGGTGAGTCCACAGGGCCTCCAGGCGATGGTGCTCATACTCAGCGTCTGATTTGTCCAGTGCGGCTGCCCATTTTTTCGCAGCGCTGGCGACCTCCTTTGGCTCATGCTTGGCCAGTTCCACTTTGGCCAGCTGGCGGGTCCCATCCTCCCATTCCTTCAGCAGTTCCAGCAGGTTCGCGATGGGCTCCCCATCAATCCTCTTCGGCTTCAACAGCGGGCGGCCCTCATAGGTCATTTTGTAAATGCGGCCATGTTTGTGGTCGCGGTTCGGGTCGCGCAGGTGGTGCTGCATGTGGCCGATGATGGCATTTGACCAGTCGCAGAAATAGAGAGCTCCATCCGGCCCGACGCTCACGCAGGCGGGGCGGAAGGTGGGGTACACGGCGGGGTCTGCCTTCACCAGATCTTCCACCGTTTCTCCCTTCATGCCGGAACCGTCCTGGTCCAGCTTCACCCGCCAGATGCCCTGGAAACCGATGACGTTGCAGTTCAGGAAGTTATTCTGAAACTCCTCGGGGAAATGACGGCTGCTGATGATGCCGTTGCCAGGGCTGGGGCGGGCTGGGCGGTCCCAAAAGGGCTTCATTTTGGCACTGCCGCCGCCCTCGCGCGGAAGGTAGCTGGAGGAGGCTTCGGCAAAGGTGTTCACGTTGCCCGTGGCATCGGTGAAGTAGGCATTGCCCCAGCGATCCCAGATCTTGCCATGCGGGTTCACCGTGGCATCCGTGGTGAAACGCTGCAGTTCATTGCGGTTCAGGTCGTAGCGATAAATGGCCCCGTTGGTATTGCGCACCACGCCGTAGATCGTCTCCACCTGCGTGCGATGGAAGACGCCATCGCTGGGATAGATGGCGCCGCCATTGTCATAGCTCAGATAGCAGGTCTCATGGTGACTGTCCGCTGCGCACAGGCCCATGAGGATGCGCTCGCGCTTGTCGGCTTTGCCATCGCCGTCGGTATCGGCGATGTAAAGCAGGCTGGGAGACTGCATGACGATGACGCCGTCTTTGTAAATCTGGAAGCCCGTGGGGCAGTTGAGGTCATCGGCAAAGGTGGTCATCTTGTCCGCTTTGCCATCGCCATCGGTGTCTTCAAAGATCAGGAGGCTGTCGCCTTTCGGGCTGGTGGGCGTGCGGCCGGGATAATTCAGCCAGGCGCTCACCCACAGGCGGCCCTTGGTGTCCCACTGCATGGCCACGGGATTCACCAGTTCCGGGAACATCTTCTCATCGGCAAAAAGCTGAATCTTCATGCCGCTGTGCACCTGGATATCCTTCATCTTTTCCTGTGCATCCGGGATAGCCACCAGACCGTCTTCCGTGAAGGTCATGCCAGTCATCGGCGTCTTGTTGAACTCTTTCCCATCCTTGGGGTTAGGCATATTGGTGGGCACAGGCTCCACGGAAGGCAGATTGCCATCGTTCACCACCAGATCACCTCCTTTGGCGATGGCCCACACTCGAAGGTCACGGTTGGCCGTCTTCACATCCCGCTGGGACATCTCCTGCTGCATCACCTGGAAGTTGGAGATGTAGGGCTTCTCAGGGGCCTTCTCGTTCTGCTTGAAGGCGCCCACACCCGGTGCATAGGCGAGGCCGCTGCGCCCACCATAAACGTTGTAACCATCCACCGTGCGGTAGCGCTGATGCCATTCCCAGTTCTTTTCGACAATGGCTTTGCGCAGCTTGTCATTCACCTGCGGGGCATCCTTGCCCGTAAGCCCTTTAAAGGCGGCTTCGGCCACGGCTTTGTCGCCTTTCTCATTCAGGTAGAGACCATTCAAACTCAGCGGATCCTTGCTGGCGGTCTTTTGGCTAGGCGCAAAGAGATCCACAAACGTCACCCCATTCGCTGCCGCCACTTCATTCATGGCTGCCGTGTAGTTCTGTAGATTCGTGTTCTTTTCTTCCACCGGAGGCAGGCTGGGACTCGTCAGCTTTTCCAGGGCGATCGGTGAAAACAGCACCACCTTCGGTGCTCCTTTGCCATTATAATTCTTAGCCTTGGTCTCTTTTAAAAAAGTATCCAGGTTCTTTTTGAAGGCGTCCAGGCCTTCGTAGCCTTTGAAAGACTCATTGTTACCGTAGAAGGCGAAGATGACATCGGCCTTCACTTTGGCCAGCCACTCATCGCGGGTGCCAAATCCATCCACACGATGCCAGGTCTGCACCTCATCGCCTGAGAACGCCAGATTTCGAAAGGTGAGGTCCTTGTCAGCGTTCACCTGAGTCAGCATGGTTTCCAGCCAGCCATAATGCTGGGAGCGATCCGGCAAGACGTTGCCCAGAATGGCAATGGAATCGCCCTTTTGAAACTCGACCTGTGCGCGCAGTGGCGCGACCAAGGCCAGAACGGCGAAGAAGATGGAAAGGCTAGTTTTCATGCAAAGGTTGGAACAAAGCGGCGAGTGGATACGGCCTCGGGGCCTGATCCTTTCGCGCCACTGAAGCTTCCCGCATGAAGGTGAAGAACCGGACAAAGAAAACACTGATCTTAAAGAGCCCCTCCTAAAAAACAAAAACACACGGAATGAACTTCCGTGTGTTCTGTGTTTTCAAGCGGCGGTTATTTCCCGAGCTTACTTCGGCAGCATGGTGAAATACTGCTCTTCCATTTGCTTCACTTTGATGCGCAGGGGATCAAGCTGGGGCTGCATCTTGGTGAGCTCGGCGTTGATCTCAGCGAGGTTTTTATCGCGCTGCGGGGTGTCTTTTTCAGCAGCTGCGATAGCGGCTTCGGCTTCCGCTTTTTTCTTTTTGGCAGCTTCCAGCGCCGTGATGCTCTGGCCGACTTCAAGCTTTTTGGCTTCCACCACTTTCGTCTCGGCTTCGAGTTTCGCGTGAGCTTCAGCAAAGGCTTTTTCGAGCGGTGGCTGAGCGGCTTTGAGCTGGGCAATGGCTTCGTTCAGAGGCTGCGACTTGGCCGCAAATTCAGCCTGCAGGGTGGCTGGAATGGCCTGCTTAGCCGCCAGGGCGCCCTTCTGAGCGGTGATTTCCTTGGTCAGGCTGTCATGCTGGCCACGATGAGGCGCAGCAGCTTTTTCAGCAGCAGCCACTTCAGCCTTGCTCTGAGAGATCTGTTTCTCCGTCTGAGTGATGGAGGTATTGGCGCCGTTCAATTCGTTCTTGGTCTTGCCCAAGGTTTGACGAGCCTCAGCCAAGGTCTTTTCAGCAGCTTCACGAGCTGCACGACGAGCATCAAAGTCTCCCTGAGCATCGGCCAGTTTCATGGCGGAATCTGCGGCCTGTTTTTCCACCGTCGCAAGCTTGGCCTGAGCAGCGGACAGAGCCTGCTCGAGAGGCTGGGCGTTTTCGTTTTTGGCCTTCGCATCCGCCACGGCTTTTTCGGCCTTGGTGACTTCCTGACGAGCGGCTTGGATCGTGCGTCCCGCATCGGCAGTGGCACGGCGGACGTCACCGAGAGCTTTGTCCGAAGCCTGGATGGCCGCCGTCAGCGGAGGCAGGGCGGTCTCGGCATCCTGGACGGCTTTCTCGCGGCCAGGAAGGGCGGCCGTGAGATCCGCAGAAGACTTTTTCGCAGCGGAATGGTTGGCCTCAAACTTGGCTAAGTTGGCCTGCTTGCTCTTTACCTGTTCTTCTGGAGTCTTGAGCTTTGCAGCCACTTCTGCCAGTGTTTTGGTCAAAGGATCGATGGCTTTCTGGATACCTTCCGTAGCTGCCTTCGCGGCAGCAGTGCCATCGTCACGAACTTTCGCCAGCGCGGCGACTTCAGCCTCACGGGCAGCAACGGCTTTCTTGCTCTCGTCCAGCTTAGCAGCGGCGGCTGAATCAGCCGCGCGGGTCGGCTCGGTGGCTTTTTCGATGCCATCCAACTCGGCCTTCAGCTTGGCCAGAGTGGCCTCATGCTGAGGGATCTGATTGACGGATTCCGCGATGATTTTTTTGGAGGATTCGATGCGGGCGGCATTGGCTACCTTGGCTTCTTCATTCTCTTTCTTCGCAGCAGTATAGTCATTAAAGTCACCTTCCAGCTTGGCCAGTTTTTCCTTCTCCGTCAGCACGCCCACGTTGAACTGAGCCGCTTTGAGGATCGTGGGCAGTTTTTGCAGAACGGCGATCTGAGCCTTGTGATCCGCAAGCTGGGTCTGGATGGCAGGCACGGCGGCCTTGGCGTCGGCAATCTGCTTTTCATTGTCAGCGACAGCTTTGGGCCAAGCTTCCAGGCCTTTTTTCAAGACTGGCAGCTCTTTCTCCTTCGCTGGTTTGGACGCTTTCAGGGCAGCCACCTGGTCTTGAGCCGCCTTGATGGTTTTGTCAAAATCAGCCACCGATTGCGGTGCCGTCGCCGTTGCTTTTTTGAGGGTCTCCAGCTTCGCCGACTGTTCACCAGCGGCCTTGGTCACCTCAGCCACTTTCGGGGCGTCTTCGGGCTTGGTAAGCGTCGCCTTCTCTGCATTCAATTTGGCCAGAGCCGCCTCCGTTGTCTTGATTTCGGTCAGGGACTGGTCGTGCTTTTTCAGCAATTCAGCCTGGGCGGCTTTCTTGGCCTGAGTTTCAGTCACGGCTTTTTCAGCGGCGGCGATCTGGGCCGGCAGTTCTTTGACCTCCGTCTCCAGCAAAACGACGCGAGCCTGGGCATCGGCCGCTTTCTTCTTGGTCTCCGCGAGAAGGGCTTCGGCAGCCTGGACGGACTCCTGGGCTTTCTTGAGTTTCGCCTCTACTTCAGGCAGTTGGGCAACCAAGACCGTGGCCTGTTTTTCCGACTCGACGATGCGCTGGGCAATCAAAGGTGGGTTGCTGGAGATCTGGCCTTTTTCGGTCATCTTGGCCTCAACGGACCAGACTTTGATCTCACCGCGCCAGTTGGCGGAGATGGTGGACTGGGAGTCGTGCAGCGCGATGACCTTGGTGACGATGTCTCCCTGGCTTGCAGCTTCACCGATTTTGTTACCATTGATATCCCAGGTGCGGACAAGACCGTCATTGCCGCTGGAGATCAGCTTGCCATCGGGCGTGAAGGACACGGACTGGACGCCGCCCCCGTGGGCTGCCCAGTTTTTGACCTGTTTGCCCTCATTCATCTCCCAAAGGCTGATGGTGCCATCCATGGAGCAGGAGGCGAGGATGTTGGAATCGGCGCGCCAGGCCAGGTCCGTGCAGGAGGCCTTGTGCTGGCCCAGGACATAAAACTCTCCTCCGGTAGCCGCTTCCCAAACCATGACATTGCCATTGCGGTCTGAGGTGGCCAGCAGCACGCCATCGGGACTGAAGGCCGTGCCCATGATCCATTCCGTGTGCTTGCTGATCATGTACAATTCCTCCCCTGTGGCGGTATCGTACACTTTCACCTTTTTCGACGGGCTGCCGATGACGACCATTTTGTGGTCAGGGCTGATGTCAGCGCTCATGACCTGGTCGAACTCCTTGCCGACTTCGACGATGCGTTTGCCCGTCTTCACATCCCAAACGATGGCGTGACCCAGCTTGCCACCTTTGCCACCGCCCATAACCAGGAGGGAGCCGTTGCGGCTGAAGCGCAGGCTGCGAGCATAACCTTCCGTGTAGGGGAAGATGCCGGCGAGCTGACGGGTGTCGGTATCGTAAAGAAGGATCTGCTTGGTCCCAGCGATGGCGGCCAATGAGGTCCAGGGACTGGCGGCCATGGCCGTAACGGCAGTGGTGCGCGGTGTCACCACCACAGGCTCCAGCAGGACATGTTCAGGTTTGGCGATGGGGCCTTCCGGTTTGCCACTGGTGACAGCCACAGCCATGTCCACCTTTGGTTTGGCAGATTTTTTGGCGACACTGGACTTGGTTTCCAGCAGGCCGCCGCTGATCCATTTGGCCAGGATTTCCAGTTCCTTGGCATTCAGGGGTGCGCCTTCCGGCGGCATGAAGGGCTCCTCTTTCTTCGCACAGGTCGTCCACAGACGACTGGCATCGGAGTTGCCCGAATCCACGACAGCACCACCGCCGCCACCCGTCATGACGGCACCAAAGCTGGTGAGGTCGAGATCGCCCTTCTTCTTGTCCGGGCTGTGGCAGGAGAAGCATTTGTTCTCCAGCAGCGGGCGGACGTGGTCCTCATAGGTGATCTTTTCGGCATCCTGAGCCACCGCACTCGCGGCGGTGAAAAGGCTGAGGGAAAGGATCTTGGCGTGGGTTTTCATGGCTAGGAAAAAGGGTGGAGAATCTCAGCGAATGCGAAGGCATCCGTGGAAAGGCAGGCAAGGGAGCCTGCACTCCGGCAAGGCTTAGTGATTGAAGTAAAACTCCTTGGAGTTCAGCAGCGCCCAGAAGACGTCTTCCAGGGCCAGCTGACGTTGGTCACCTGCGCCCGCGAGAGTCTGGCTGATGGCTTCTTTCTCCTTGTCTTTTGGCAGTCGGCCAAAGACACGCAGGTAAAGGTTTTCGACGATCTCGGCATCGGTCTTCTTCTCCTTGATGAGTGTCGCCACCACTTTGCCCTGCTTGATGCGGTCGTTGACGGCATCGCCGTTCATCAGGTGGAGGGCTTGAGACAGAGTTGGCTCCATCTTCACTTCGCAGGAGCAGACGGACTCACGCTTGGCGCGACCAAAGGTGGTGAGGAAGTAGTTGCTCACGGCACCGTCAGCGATCTGCACCGCACGGGCTCCCAGAGGCAGGCCCTGGAACTTGTTCGGCGTTTCAGTGATCTGAGAAATCGCATCCAGCAGGATTTCAGCGCGCACGCGGCGGACCTGGGCATGGGAGAAGTTTTTCTTATCCCCGGCATTGGTCTCATTGACCTTGGTGCTGCGCTGGTAGGTCATGGAGGTGCAGATGTCCTTCACGAGACGGCGCATGTCATACTTGTAGTTCGTCAGATTTTCCGCCAGGGCCGCAAGAAGCTCTGGATTGGAAGGCGGGTTGGAAACGCGCACATCATCTACAGGGTCAACAATGCCGAGGCCGAAGAAATGGGCCCAGACGATGTTTGAAATGTTGCGGGCGAAGTATGGGTTCTTCGGGGAGGCGATCCACTCGGCAAGGATCTTGCGACGGTCTTCGCCAGGCTTGATTTCCGGCGCTTCGCCGCCCAGGAACTTGGGCTTCATGACAGCCTGGGTGAGGAAGTGACGGGATTCGCCGCCCTTGTTGTTGAAGATGATGACTTCCTGCGGGTCGTCCGTGGCCTTGCGCCCAATCTGGGAGAAGAAGGCTTTGAAGCCGTAGTAGTCATCCATCGTCCAGCGGTCGAAGGGATGGTTATGGCACTGGGCGCACTGGATGCGCATGCCCATGAACACCTGGGCTACGTTTTCAGTCAGCTTGAGCTGATCGAGCTCAGTCTGATAAAAATTCACTGCCGGGGTGGAAACAGTGCCGCCCGTGGAGGAAAGCAGCTCGGTCACGATCTCATCCAGCGGCACGTTTTTGCCGATGCGGTCGCCCAGCCAGTTGTAATACAGGAGGGCATTTTTATAGAAGGGCGGCTGGTTGTTGTTGCCAGCGATGCCGGAGCGGATCTGGAGCAGCTCAGCCCACTTCATCACCCACACTTCGGTGAATTCTTTGCGCTGGGTCAGCGAGTCCACCAGGGCCTCGCGCTTTTTCGGATTGGCATCGGCCAGGAAGGTCTTGATTTCGTCAGGCTTCGGATAGATGCCGATGACGTCAATGTAGGCACGACGAACGAACTCCTCATCTGTGCAGACACCGCTGGGCAGGATGCGCAGCTTGTGCAGGTTCTCATTGACCAGGCTGTCAATGTAGTTGTTTTCCACCAGCTTCGGACGCTCATACTCCAGTTTGGCAGGGATGACGAGGACCTGGGCAGTGACGCTGTACACATCGAAGCGGGCCAGTGTAAAAGCTGCGCCGCGGTCACCGCTGGTCACGAGGCCATCTTTGTTGATGGAGGCCGTCGGGTCGTTATTGGACATGAACAAGGCCAGCTTGGTCACGTCGCGGTCACTGCCATCGGAGTAGGTGGCGCGGACGGTGATCTGCTGGGTATTCCCCTGCCCTTCGAGGACGATCTGTTTGGGGAAGACTTCGATGCCCGTCACCTTGGCGACTGTTGGCGGATCATACTGCGCACCGTTGCTGATCCATTCCAGAATGGCTTTGTTATACTGGGACTCAGGCTCATAGCACTGGTTGCCCGAGTGAGGCACCGCGCCCACGGCTTTTTCCACCAGGGTGCTTTCCTCTGGGATGGCGAGGTTCACACGACGGCCGACCATCTCACGGGTGAGACGGTTGTAATCACCGACGGGGTCCATGCCGAAGAGGCTGAGGCGGAAGCCATCCTTGCCACGGGCAGCACCGTGGCAGCCGCCAGCATTGCAGCCGCCGCGCAGGAAAACGGGCATGACGTCCAGATTGAAAGAGATCACGCGGTCTTTCTGCCCGCCATTCAGGCTGACAGCGGCCTTCACGGTGGTGCTGCCGAGCGTGGCCATCAGTTCAGTTGCGCCAGCATCGGCCACAGGTTGCAGCACATCCCCAGCAAGGCTCGCGATCTTCGCATCTGCCACGCGCAGATTGGAAAATTTGGTAACGTCGCGGGTCGTTGCATCTGCAAAGGTGGCCATGACGACCACCTGATGAAAGTCACGCTTGGTTTCGAGGGCAAACTTGTCCGGGAAGATCTCCAGCTTGGTCATTGAAGGCAGTTTTGCATTCAATTCAGCCAGGGCCTTGATCTCTTCGGGGCTCTTTGCCCGGAGGGTCAGCCCCTGGGGCCAGTGGGCACCTTCGGCGACCCAGCGCTTCAAAAGGTCAACTTCGTTGGCCGCCAGGGGACCACCTTTGGGGGGCATGATGTCATCGTGATCCGCAGGGAGGACCACACGCTTCAGCAGTTCGCTCTCATCCGGTTTGCCAGGAACCAGCGAGGTACCGGAGGAGCCGCCTTTGATCATGGCCTCCGCCGTGTTCATGAGGAGCTTGCCCTTCACCTTGTCTGGGTTGTGACACTCGAGGCACTTGCTTTCCAAAACAGCCTGGACCTGGGCAAAATCCACCGGTGCAGCGGCTGCCGGAGCAGCAGATGCTGGGGCCGGATTGGCGAACGCCAACGAAGGCGACACGGCAAGGCCTAATAAGGTGAAATGGCGAACGAATCGAGGAGTTGTCATGGAGACGAAGAGGGGGCTTGAGACATATCTACGCACTCAGCGGCGCTTTTTTTCGATAATGGACAAAAATCACACAGGCCAAGTAGGTGAACTGAAGGCGAGTCACACGTGGTTCCAGCTTGGAAATACGCGGCAGGCAGTCTCAGCGACGCTGGATCCGGGCCAGCAAATCGGCCGTTTCCTGAGCGGTGAGTGCGGCCTCCAGCCCCTCCGGCATCAGGGAAAGGGGCAGCGTTTTCACGCTTCGGATTTTGCTTCTCGGCACGGCCACATCCACGCCGCCTGGGAGGCGGAGACTGAGACCGCCGGGGGTATCGGCCGAAACCAAACCCGCCAACACACTGCCGTCCGTCTGGGTGATTTCCGTGGCGACATTGCGCTGCTCCACCGCTTTGTTGGGGTCGAAAATCGCTTCCAGGATCTGTTCCATGGGTTTGGCAGCCACGGTTTCCAGATTTGGCCCCACCTCAGCACCAGAACCGCTCAACTGATGACAGGCCATGCAGGCCTTTTGATACACCTTTTCGCCCCTGGCGGCATCCCCCTTCAGCTTGGAGACCTGATCCAGGTAGCGTTTCACCACGGCCACCCGGTCCGGGTTGCTGCGAGTGATCACGGGCAGACTGGCCGCAGCGACGGGAGCTGCCGACTTGGGAAACCAGGTGGCGAGTTCAGCCGAAGAGATGTCCTGGCTGCCCGCTGCGACCAGGGCCGCCCCACGCACCTGAGGATGGAAACTCTGCAACAAGGCCAGCAGCGCCGGACGGTGTTTTTCCTCCAGCAGGGCTGCCGTCCAGGCCGCCTGGAGACGCACCCCGTGTGTCGCCTGCACCTCTTGAGCAAGAGCCAGCAGCCAGGGCAGGGCCGTGTGATCACCCGACTCCAGCAAGCGTCGCTGGGCGGAATCTCGCTGCCAGCGTTGGGCCGAGCGCATGGCGGAGGGCAGCTCCTCCAGCACCCGTTTGCCATCTTGGCGGGCCGAAGGTCCTGCAATGCGGAAAATGCGTCCGCGATCCTCCCCCGCACGCAGATCCAGTCCCTTCACGATGTCTGCCGGGATCCACTCAGGATGCTCCAGCACCAGCCGGTACATGTCTGCGACATACAACGCGCCATCGGGTCCTTCCCGGACCAACGAGGGCCGAAACCAATTGTCTGTGCTGGCGATGAACTCCGCCTCCGCATCGTCTGGATGACGGCTGCTGGTGAGCGGGAACCGGGTGTAATCCAGCACATCCCGGCGGATCAGGTTGTTGGCCGGTTCGCAGATCAGCAGACAGTCATGTTTACCGTCTGACCAGGGCATGGGCGAGCAGGCCGCCGTGAGCACCTGGGTAGCCCCGGCCCAGTTAAAGCGACGAACCGGAGGACTGATGGTGAAGACACGGGTGTCCGCATTCAGGACCGAACGAACCGATTTGGCCACCAAGTCCGTGTGCTGTTCCAGATACTGCATGGGCACATGGAAGTGCCAGCCGAGGGTGCTGTTGTTGTTGCCGAACCAATTGCCGTAGTCATCCCGCCATTTGCCATACTGAGAGCGCCCGGTTTCAAGCCGAAACTCACCCGTGACCGGATGAAAGCGGAAGTCGTGGGTGCCAAGTTTCACCTTGGCCCCCGTTTTCAGACAGGTGATGTCGCCGCCACTGTCGCCATTCGCCCCATAAAACCAACCGTCCAGCCCCCAGGCAAAACCATTCACCAGATGCTGGGGATTGCCCGCGGTGAAGCCGGTGAACCAGGGCTCGCGCTTGTCACACACGCCATCACCATCGGTATCCTCGGCATAGAGGATGTCTGGAATGGCAGAAATGAAGACACCCCCTTTCCAAAAAGCCAGCCCAGTGGGATGCCGCAGCCCCTCCAGAAAGAGGGTGGCGCGGTCATAGACACCGTCCGCATCGGTATCCTCCAGAATCTTGATGCGGCCATTTTGCAGGGGGGAGACTTTCTCCTGCCCGACACGGCCATCGGTGGTTTTTTCACCCGGGGCAAAGGGATAGTCGCCCATCTCCACCACCCACATGCGCCCCTGCGCATCCCAGTCCACAAAGATGGGGTCCTGCACCAGCGGCTCATGGGCCACCAAACTGGCCGTGTAGCCTGGCTTCACCCTCAGGGCTTTGAGCGATTCTTCCGGCGAAAGGGGTAGAGGACCCGGCACGCGCAGCAGCTCGGCCAGTGGCATGAGTACGGTGCCCTGGGCATCCCGCAGAGCCCCGTCTTTAAACTGCACTCCGGTCCCCTGCCCCTTCACATCCACCAGCAGAGGCAGGCTGGAGGCATCGCCAGCACGGCCCTCGCGCAGCACCTGCGTCCAGCCTTTTTCCCACTGGACATTCTTCTTCGCCACGGGGTTGAAAAGATAGACACCATAGCTCTGCGGATTGGAGATGAGGAGGTCCTCATGCCCGTCTGCGTTCAGATCCGCAAAAAGCAAACCTCCATGCTCTGCCGCCGCGGGCAATGGCGCGATTTTTGTCGCCGATTCGGAAGTCAGCCCAGCCTGGGCGGGGGGAAGAAGCAGGCCGCAAAAAAGGAGAGCTTTGATCATAAGAGGCGGGAGGAGGGACGACCCAGACAGAGGGATGATCCCAAATCATGTGGACAAACGGTCTAACAAATTGCGAGTGATCTTTTGCACAGCCACATCGCCACCTTGCAGACCATGAGCCCAGTCCGTGGTGCCTGCGGTGAAAACGGTGCCCCCACGTGTATAAAGGCCCATGCAGGCCGCCCCGGTGCGGCCTTTTTCCCAGCGTTCATACCATTCCGCGTCGTCGGGGTGCCAGCGCACCGGGCAGATGGCCAGCACCTCAAAAGATTTCGGCGTGCCATCGCGGCCTGTGGGGAATGGCAGCCCGTCCTTCCACTCCAGCTCACAGCCATCGCACTCATAACCCACCACCGTGTCCTTATCGCCAAACATGTCTCCGGTTTTCAGGCCCGTTCCCGCCAGCACCCAATGATCCGGGCGGTGGACCTGATAGGCCGCGTGATCATCCATGAACTGGCCGTGGCTGCGCCGATACCCACCCCACAGAAATCCAACGCCCGTGAGGGTATTTTCCGGGCGTTGCAGGAGGTGATGGCTCCACAGCGTGCTCAGCGTCTGAAACTCCCGAGTCTGGAAGATGGGATCGAGATGGTAGTTTTGCTTCCAGCAGGTAAAGGCGCGGCCCTCATCCTCACTGCGCACCTGCCAGCAGCAGGTGTTGCCGCTGAAAAAGGCCACGTTTCCGCCCTTGCCGATCCAGTTTTCCAAATGGTCCCGCATGGGGGTGGACCAATATTCATCATGCCCCACGCTGAGCACCAGCTTGTAACTGGACAGCATCTCAGGATGGAATTCCAGGTCTGAATTGGCCGCGTACTCCAGTTCGTACCCATTTGCCTCGGCCCATTTCACAAAAGGCAGTTCCCAGCGTGAAAACTGGGAGGCCGCCGGCCGTTCAAAACTGACACGGTGCCCCTGGTTGTTGGACAAACTGTTATACGCATACACGCTGAAGCCACCCCAGTTGTTGTACGCATTGTAAGTGTTGGTGGCCAGTTGGAGAAGGATTTTAGAATGGCTGCCAGGCTGCGCTGCGCGAACAATAAAAAAAGCGCTGCCTTCCGCGGTTCGTCGGCTGCGATGCGTCCATTTGCCCCCAGCATCCGCCGTGCGAAAGCTGACTTCGTAATAACCTGATTTCCAATCCGCAGCGACTGGAACACGCAGGCTTTCAGGCCAGCGGCAGCCTTGCGAGGAGGCATCTTCCGGCACAGGGTGGTTCATTCCCACCACTCCGGCCTTTTTCCAGACGATCACCCGTTCAATCCCCAGCCGGGCGATTTCCACGTCAAACTTTGCCCCGCTGGTGCTGACATGCAGGGCCATCTCCTCGCCCTGGGCCACACTGAGGCGGGCGGCATAACCTTCGATGAAAAGGGGGGCGGGCTCTGCAGCGGAGGTCAGGGCGGGGGCAGCGACCAGCAGAGACAAACAGCGGCGTCTTTTCATCCACCCACTACGGAAAATCAGCGTGGCAGCTTTCATTTCCAAGAGATGCCCGGCTCAATCGTCTTAACAGAGTGAACAAAAGGGCAGCCGAAAGCGTCTGCATCAGCCTAACGGAGCCGTGACCCGTTTTGCAAGCCGTTCATAAGAACAAACCCACTGTCCAGCCTTGTCCCGCAGGATTCATTCTGATAAACCGCCTCGGAATTCTTGTCACGATATGCCACCCAGGATCCGCATCACCCGTTTGCAGCCGACTCCCGATCACCGTGTTCATTCCAGCCGATTTTATGCCTGGCTGAAAATGGGAGGGTTAAGTCTGGCAGGCATTCTTGGCAGCCAGGTGACTTCTCTTCACGCCCAGTCTGAAGAGGCCACCCGCTACCATGAAATGCTGCTCAAGCGTCCACAGACCGGATTGGTTCTGGACCGGTTCATCGGGGCATGGCTGGAGACAGACACGCCTGCATCCCTGGCCACTTTCCTGAAACAGCGCGGCAACACCGCCGCAGACCTCCTGGTGCTGGCGCTCTTTCATGAATACGAGGGGCAGGAGCAGGACGCCCTGAAAGCCTACACTGAAGCCCTAACCAAATATGCTCAAAACTCCAGCGCCTGGCTGCAGCGAGCCAAACTGGAGGCACGCCTGCTTGAATTTGAGCCCGCCTTAAAATCCCTGGATCAGGCCACCGCCCAGAAACCGGAAGCCGACCTCGCCTTGGAAATCGGGAAATTCCGAGGCCGGCTGCTCGTGCGTACCGGACGAACAGAAGAGGCCTTAAAAACGTGGCAAACGCTCCTGGCCAGCCAGCCGGAAGATGAAAACCTGGCAGAAGAAATCATCGAACTGCAACTGGATGAGGCCCTCTTTAATGAAGCTGCAAACCTGACACTCCGCCTTATCGAGAGCAGCAAAGACGCCTCAGTCAAAGTCACCCGCCGCCTGATGCTGGGCGACATTCTGATGCGCAATGGGAAGCGGGCCGAGGCCCTGAAAGCCTATGGTGAGGCCCTCGCCCAATCGGGCCAGGATACCTGGGTGGAACGTGAGGTGCTGGCCCAGATCGAAACAGCTTTCCGTCGCGGAGGCGACCTCGCGGGGCTGCTTGACCACTTGGAAACCCTGGCCAAGAAGCATCCGCAGCGCACAGGGCTGATCCAACAGCGGGCCCGCCTCCAGGCGGAAACGGGGGCGGGAGACAAGGCCCTCGCGACCTACCAAGAATTGCTTCAACGCACCCCGGGCCAGCGCGAACTGCGGGAAACTTACCTGGACCTGCTCACGCGCCAGCAAAAGTACGCAGAGGCCATCACACAGACGAAGCTACTGCAGGAACAGAATCCCACCGATGGCGAACTGCACCTGCGCCTAGCCAGCCTGCATCAAAAACAACGCGACATCCCCGCAGCAAAAGCAGTCCTGGGGATTTACCTGGCCCAGCCTGCCATCGGCGAGTACGAGCACCTTCGTGTAGCTCGTTTGCTGGAAAACTGGGAGCTGAAAGCTGAGACCAAGATCGCCTATGAAACTCTGGTCAAAACCTTTCCCGAAAGCCTCACAGCCAAGGATGCCCAGGCCCACTATCTGCATCGCACAGGAGACCGTGAGCCTGCACTAGCTATCTGGCGTGAGTTGGCCAAGACGGAAGATCTGGACCAACTCCTCGCCGTCGCCCAGGCTTTGATGACACGCCAGGAGTCCAGCACGGGCCGGGAGGTTCTTCATGCACATCAAAAGAAATGGCGGCAAAACGACCGCTTCCTCACCGCACTCATCGCGGCGACGTTAACGGCCCGGGAAGTGGGCCCCAAGGACACGGAAGACGCCGCGCAAACCCGGCTGGCACAGCTTACGGAAGCTGTGCCCTGGTCGCTAGAACGCGTCCGGCTGTCCCAGGAAAGCAGCCAGTTGGACGATGCCATCCGCCAAGCGACCGACGTGATCACCCAGGCGGCAGCGGTCAAAGAAACCATGGGGCGGTTGGGGGATCCGAAAAATCTGAAGATTCAAGAGCGGTCCCTGCTTTCAGCACTGCAAGAGAGCCTGGGTGAAGCGGATGCAGCCGAACAAACTTTGCGTTCTTCAGCCCCTCAGGACAGTCTTGCAGCCCAAGGGCGGCTGGTGCGCCTGCTGGAAAAACGGCAGGACTGGCCCAGAGCCGCGGCGGAGGCTGAAAAGCTGATGGGCATGCCCGAGGGCCGTACTTCGGCCAATGCCCAGCGTCTGGTGGATTTTCACCAACGTGCGGGTGAATCCGAAAAGGCTCTGGCCCGGATCCCCGACTGGAAGGCGCTCTCTCCATCGGCATCACAGCCTTGGTTGATCGAGGCCCAAATTCTCGGCAACGGCGGCAAAGCCGCAGAGGCCATCAAGGTTTTACGTACTGCCGTGCGCAAATTTGAGGAGGAGGAGGCTCTGGGAGTTGCCTTGGCCACAGCCCTCAATTTTGACGGACAGCCGGCGGAGGCGCAGCGCATCTACCTGCGCTTTTATGAGACGGCCGAATCCCCCGATGAAAAAAAGCGCTGGGTCACCGCCCTGGCTCAGGCAGCTAACTCGCGGGGGGAACTCAGCCGCCTTTTGGATCTTTTCAAAGAACGGCAGCGCATAAACCGAGAGGATGCCATGGCCTGGCTGGCTCTGGCTGAAATTCATCGGGTGGGCCAAAATGAAAGTGACTATCTCAAGGCTCTGGAGGAGGCCTCGCGCCTGCAGCCGAGGGACGTGGGCCTGCTGCTGCAACTGGCCCGCGCGGAAGAAGAAAGCGGCCAGTGGCAGCAGTCGCTGCGCACCCTGGAAAAAGCAGCCGCTCTAGATACCAGCAACCGCAGTCGCCAGCAAATGGCTGCGGTGCACCTGACCTACGGGGATGAAAACACCGGTTACCGGATGCTATTCGAGATTGCCGGTGGAAGCAAAATGGACGCCAAAG
Source organism: Verrucomicrobiota bacterium (assembly GCA_040386955.1). Lineage (GTDB taxonomy): Bacteria > Verrucomicrobiota > Verrucomicrobiia > Verrucomicrobiales > Verrucomicrobiaceae > Prosthecobacter. The sequence goes on along the minus strand of JAZKER010000001.1, from coordinate 303,592 downwards.
ACGTGCTGCGCATGGCAGATGCCATGGCTGCAAAAGGGGACTGGACACGCCTAAAAGATTTTTTAGAACCTCTCAGCCAGGCGAATCCTAAAGACTACCGACTGAGTTATTTCAGAGCAGTCGCCCTGGAGGAAAATGGCCAGGCACCTGAGGCCATCCAGGCTTTTCTAGCGATGATCCAGCTCAAAGAAGAGCTGCCCGAGATCACAAAGTCAGCTTCGAATACGAACCCTCTCACGCCCTTTTATATGCGCATGCAGAAGGCGGCTGAAGAGAGCCTGCCGCCAAACTTCAAAACCTTCATGATGCTCATGGGACAAGGCGTGTACCAGAGCTACTACCACCAGTATGTGAAGCGGTACAATGTGCGCAGCAACTCAGGCACCGTCCGCATGCCCAGCACGCTGGACGAAGTGCCTTCGCTCGTCGCCCACCATTTGATCATGCTCAGCCAGTCCTTGAATGCAGCCCAGGCGGCGGAGCTCTGGCAGAAAGCCGCAGCTGCAGGATTGCCCAACACCCAGCAACTCCAGCATCTGCAAATCGACATCAACCGTCTCAACGTTAGAACGGCGGAAAACGCGATGGAAAAGTCAGGCTGGGATCCCCTTCTGCTCGCCTATGATGCAACACGCAACGCCAATGAGCTAACGCCTGAAGCCATCCATCGCGTTTATCAAACCTTTGGTGCTAAAAATCCCAGCATCGCCTTTCCTGCCGCCATCATCGCCCTTCGAAACCAGCCAGAGCTGGGCAGCAAGTGGATGGATCAAATTTTGGATGTCTATGAAAAACGCCCGGATGCCCCCATTGACTGCCTCTACCCGTTCAGTCAACTCCTGGGAGGGGGCCAGCGCATCAATGAATCAGCCTCTCCTCCAGCACTCTCTGAGACGCAGAAGGGCAGATTCCAAAAACTGCTCATCGCCATTCTCAAAGCACATCCTGCGGATGCCACGCGGGTGATGCCTTTTGCCTATGTGGCCAATTCACTGGTGGCTTCAGAAGGCTGGAAGGAACTGATCCCTTTGCTGGAAGAGGAGATCCGCCTTTATGAAGGCGAAGGTCTGAAGCATAATGGTGCAGTCAAAACCATGATGGCTCAATACGGCGGCTCCCAACAGCCGCTCCTTGAGTCGCTGCCCTTCCCGGTCGCCATCGCATTTCCGGGCCACCTAGCCCTGTGGCTTTACCGCAAAGACATCTACAACCCCAATCCCACCGAAGATGGCCAGCCCGACGCAGCCTTTGCCGGCATCAAGCCTTTCCTCGGAGAGATCAAACACCCTTTGTTGCGCATGGCCCTCGCTTACAAGGCCGATGAGTTGAACCAGATCGACAAAGAGCTATCGGCCCGCGCAAATTCCCCGGAAGCCACCCAAGTGGAGTTCCTCCAGGCAGCGGCCCTCGCACAACGGAAAGACGACCATGTCCGTGCCGTCAACCTCATGATCCAGGCCCTGGCGCTGCCCATGGAAAAGCCCATGCGGGAAGATGTGGATGCCGCCTTGCTGAAATCCATTTTGCTGATTCCTTCCCCCACCACCGCTCAAATCGGGCAAGGTGTACAATCCGTGCGAAGACTGCGCACAGGCAGAATGACGCCCCAGCAGCGGGACGAACTGATAGCAGCGATGACCAGCCTGAAAATGACGGAGGAAGCCGCACAGCGGTCCCGCATCGCAGCCATGACACCGGCCCCAGCTGCCCCAGCAAGAAGTGTTTCCTACTCCTCGAGCAGCAGCAGCCGCATCCAGACGCTGATCTCGCAGGGCAATCAGGATGCCGCCGTGCGTGAGACGGTGAAACAGCTCCAAACGCTGCTGCAAAGCAACTTCCTCAGCGGCAACACCAGTTACGCCAAATCCGAAACGAAAAAACTGATCAGTCTTCATAAGATCAAAGACGCGAGGCAGATGATCATTGAAAAGCTCAATCCTGGAGACCAGGCCCCGCCCACCAAAAGGCGCGAGTTCGCCGGCATTCTGGAGATGCTGGAAGAAAGCCCGAAAGCCCAGGAGATCTATGACACCCTGCTGGAGGCCAACCCAAGAGATGAATCATCCCTTGTTAGGCTGATGATCATCAGCACCAAAAAAGACCCCAGAAAAGCTGGCGAGCTGCTGCAGCGAATGTCGGTCAAATCTCTCGGCCAAGGTTTTGGCGAAGAACTGACCAATCTCCTGAACAACTCCTATGACATGGAGTTGGAACCCCGGTTGGGCCTGACGGAAGCCATCGCCCAAAGACTGGAACAGGCAGCCGATGAAGTCTCCAGCCTTAATTCGCCGAACGGCGCCCTGGATTGGGCTGGCAATCTCCCCTCCATCCTCGCCAACAGTGTGTGCAACGGCAACAATGCCCTGCCCTACCTCCACGGACGCAAAGCCCGCCGAGGCTCCAGCGACGCTGTGGACCGCGACTCCCCCAAAATGAAGAGGCTGATCGAAGTTCATCAACGGCTATGCCTAGCCCTGATGAAGCACCCTTCCCTGGCTGATATCGGCTTCAGCTGGTATGCCTGCAGCCGGCTTCAGGAAAAGGGGGATGCCAAAGCCATCCATGACGACCTGTCTCATCTTGCCGAGGCCATTCTGAAAGAGGCCGCCACGCTGAATCGCCCGCCAACCCCCATCCGCTCGCGCTACGGCTATTCCAGAGAAATCACCGCCCACTGGAATCCCACTCCCGTGGAGTTCCTCCTCTGGCGCGCCAGGAAAGAAGGAGCCAGCGAACGCATTGAGAAAGAGCTCCTGCCTTTGGCCGAAAAAACACGCGGCAAGTCAGAAACGGACATCTACCGCCTCCAGACCCGCCTTTGGGCGGCTCCAGTCGAGGAATTTGCCCCCCTGGCGAGCAGCTACGTCAAGGTCACTTCCGTCAACACCAACAGCTCTTTTGGTCCTCAGCGTCAGCTCATGCGGCTGATTGATCTTTGTGTGGAGCGCCAGCTTCCGGGCACTGTTTTGGACAGCACCATTCTGGCCACCCAGAAGACTTCATCGGGAGGTTACTCCACCTATTATTACCTGCCCAGCTTTCTGGCCATGCGCCAAAAACTGGCCCCTGAGGCAGACATGGACACCTTTCTCAAGCAATGGCTGACGGCTACCCTCGGCCCTGAATCAAGCTGGGAAAAACGCATGAACAGCTGGGTCACCAACTGGTATAGCCGGGGTGGCAACAGCAATGACCGCCCGGCCTACAATGTGGGGCAGACCCTGCAGCAAATCCTGGACGAAGAGGGAGCCATGTCCGTGGGGCTGAAACTCGCCAGCATGACCGGCCTGACCAAGAACGAAGCGTGGCTGGCTAACAATATTTACCAAATGCGGAGCAACGTGACCCGCAACAGCGCCGATGCCCTCGCCTTTCTGGAAGCCATCAACGCCTTCTCTGAAGTGGACACCTTCATGACCCTGCAAAGCAACCGAGCCAACCATCCGCTGACGGAGATCATCCAAAGCGTGCGTGACAAGCCTGTGATCTTGAAGGAACTGCGCGAAGCCATGGCGAAACGTCAGCCCCGCACCTTTGGCACCGACATGGTGGAAGCCATGCTCAAAGAAGACACGGCCATCGCTGCCAGCAACGTGGCCAAAAAAAGGGCGGAACAACTGAAGACCGTGCGCCCAGAGAGGGTGGCCACTCTCACCGCTCTTTTCAAGAGCAACATCCCAAGCCTCAAGACACCTGAGACAGCCGACCCTGATCTGCTCAAAGCTCTAGCCCCGCTGTTGAGCGTGGAGAATGCAGCCCAGATCAGTCTGGCTGACAACATTGTGAAAGCATCGAAGCTGAGCGATCTCAACATCACCGACGATGGATTTGAGGATCAGATCCCCCGCCTGATGCATGATCTGGTGAACGGCGACCGGGAGAAAGCCAAAGCTCTCTTTCTCCAGGGAGCCAAACTGATCGAGGCCAAGGCTAGCAGCAACGGCTGGGGTGGCGATACCTGGACCATGGGCTGGACCTACCGCAGCGAACTGGTGGACGACTTTAACGATCTCACCCCTGGTCTGCCCGCCATGGCCCTGGCGATGCAACTTTGTCATGAAGACGAAACGGGCATGCTGATCCTGGATGGATGCAGTGAGGATGGCACCTGGGGCCAGACGCTGGCGGATGTCTGGAGAAAAGCGGGGGGCAATGCACGCCCCGCCCTGGCGGCAGACGATTTGCTAACCACTCTGCAAAAAGAGCTAGGCCCTACACCTCCCACCCTGCTCGCCTTGGGCTTCTACGAATTCTTCGCCAAACTGCCCGCAGGTGCGCGAGTGCCAGTGCTGAGGACGGCGCTCAAAGAAGACCCAGGCAACACTGCCAGCCTGCGCACAGAACTGGCGGCAGCGGCACGCCTGTTCCTGAGCACTGAAAACAGCTCCGCCACACAAGAAGCCCTGCAAAAGACTCTGACTGAGCTCGGCGGCACATCCCCCGCCTGGACTCACTACCGCCAGACGATGCTCAATCCGAAGATCAACCCCCAAGTCCGCATCGCTCTGGCTGCCCATCTTTGCCGCAAAGAACTGCGCCGGCCCGATGCCGAAGTGGTGCGCACAGCCATGGCATTGGTAACCCAGGAACATCGCGAGTTTCATGCGGTGAGCGGCAGTTTCCATTTTCCCCCACTGGCCCGGGCCTACTGTCGTTTGCCGCTGGACGAAGCTTGGAAAACCGCCGCGAATGAGCAGTGGGAAGCCTGGCTGGGGCGCAACAGCCGCAACAACGAAAGCACCAGCCGCAATCGCGCCTACAGTCCCCGTGAGGAAGCGCTGTGCGCCATGCTGGGCATCACCGCACGCCTGGGAAGGGAAGAGGCCGTCACCACGCTCTTGAACAGCAGTCCCAACGATTCACTGGAAGATGATCCCACAGCCTTCTTGATCCTTGTTTCCAATGGTGCCCACACAGCTGCCAAGCTGTGGCTGGAGACCCATTGGGAAACCTTTCTTTATGACCCCGCCGTCGGCATCGAATTCACCCAAGCCTTGGCCGAGGAGTTGCCAAAATTTACCGCAGCATGTACTGACAGGCCAGATATCGCCCTGCTGGGTGAGATGATCTGTGCGACACTCAAAGACCCTCCAAAGCCTACCCAGTGGCCAGGCTTCACCGATCGCAACAAGCGAGTGATGGCGCTGGTGCCGCGCCTGAAATCCACACGTTTTGCAGATGAATCCATCCTCGCCCGCTGCCTGGAGCACACCTCCGAAATCTACGAAACCTATGTGCCGCTAAAGGACCAGTATGATGCCATCGCCGCTAAGGCGGATGTGCTGGCCATCCTGGAACTGGGCGATACCTGGAAAACCCACAAGCGGATGAAACCCACCGCCGCCAGCCTTGCCATGAAGCTGTGGGACAAAGGCGAATCCGCCGATCTCATCGCCAAACTGGAAAGACTGGCCCAGGCCAGTGCCTCCGGCAGCCGCCAGGAAGAGGTGCGCGCCTACACCTTTTCTTACCTCGCGGGTCCTGTTCTGGATTATCTGGCTTGGCACTGGGGCCGGGGAGACCGATGCGATCTGCTGCCTGTGCTCACCTTTACGGACAAAGTCATCGCCTCCGCACCGCGCCATGAGGACTGCTATGTCCTGGGCACCACCATCCTGCTGAAGAACATGCTGCACGCTTCACTGGGAGACAGCACCGCCTACGCCACGTGGCAAAAAGGCCTGAAACCTGCTGAAGCGGAAATACTGAAAGCTGCCACCCTGAAAAGGAACACCTTCTTTGTCTGCGCAGGTTTCTTTGGCAAACCCAAGCCCAAACTTTCACTCGAAGATCGCCATAAAATCCTCCTCCAAATGATGACGGATCCCTGGGTGCAGGCCAAATTTCCCAGTTCCGGCCCTGGCGTGCCCAATCTTATCGGCATGCTCGTGAACACACACAAGCTGATCACGCTGGAGGAACTGCCCGTCAGCACTCCCTTGCTGGAGAAAGCCATGCCGCGAAAAGGCCGTACCGCAGCAGAAACTGGTGACCTCCTGGCCCAAAATGGAAGGGCGGAAGGTCTCGCGCTTTACGATTTCGCCATCAAAGAAGCGGGCAGTGATCTGGGCCTCCGCTGCAATTACACCCTTCGTAAAACTGACCTACTGGAACGTCTGAATCGCCAGGAAGAGGCACGCAGACTGCTGACAACATTGATTCAGGAACCCAAAATGGGCCCCGGCCTGAAGCGCAATGTCGAAGCTTCGCTAAAACGCCTCAAGTAAGCTCCCATCACAGCTTCCCATGAATCTTTGGACTGACTCAACGCCCCTTCATCCCCTGCGGTCTATGCCTGAGGGGCTGCGTGGTCGGCCCCGTCTCCAGGCTTGCCTTTTTAAGTCCTTTCTGATAAACCCCGTCCGAAATCCATCGCGCCATGCCTGCTGAATCACGCATCCAGATTTTTCTCAACGCAGTGCGTGCCCGGCTGGACCGGGTGAGGCTGGCGAAAACCATCTCCTTTGCCCTCCTCATCACGGGGCTTTTGCTGGCCGCCTGGTGTCTGCTTTGGGTCCTCCAAGGTTACGCCGTGCCACGCCTGGGCTATGGGGTGGCAGCCCTCGGCTTTCCCCTGCTCACCCTCCTCGTCTGGTGGCTGGGTCGGGATGGCCAACGCCAGACGGCCCGCTTTGCCGATGATCACTTTGGTCTCAAGGATGCCCTGACCTCCCACCTGGGATTCAGCGAACAGCAGCGCGAAGGCGAGTTCATCGCCCTGCAGGTGGAAGATACCGCCCGCCGTGTGGCCACCTGCCAGCCAGCCACGATTCCGGTGCGCTGGTCTCGCAGGTTGCTCAGCATTGGGGGCATCCTGCTGCTGAGTTCGCTGGTCATGGGATTCAAAAAGCCCTCCCCCATTGTCATGGAGCGCCTTTCCCTGGAACAGGAAACCTCCCGCAAGACGGAAGAGATTAACAAAGAGCTGGAAAAAGAAATCGAGGAACTGCTCACCCAAACGCCCGATGATGAAAAGGAACTCCTCAAGCCCGATGAATGGCGCCAGTGGCTGAAGGAGCTGAGAGAGACCAAGGACCAAAAAGAGGCCATGCGCCAGTATGCTGAACTGGAGCGCCGCATCACAGAGGCCGCCCAGAAACTGAGCCTGCGCAGCCAGGAGCAGCTTCTCGCCAAAGCAGCCGAAGAATTGCAGCAGGAAGCTCCGCTGCGCCCCCTGGCCAAGGCATTGGAACAAAAGGATTACAAACAGGCGGCAGAACAGCTGCGCCAGATGCAACCCCAGGCCGAAGGCCAAAAGCCCGACGAAGCCCGCCAGGAACTGGCTAAACTGAAGACCGCCGCCCAGCGCATGGCCGCCGCCGCACGAAATTACCAGCAGCGCAGCGGCCAGCAGTCCCAGCAAAAAGCGGGCAGCCAATCACAGTCTGCCGCCGGGGCCAACAGCAGCAAAAGCGGCCAGTCCAGCCAGCAGGCCCAGGGCAGCCAGGGTACCCCAGGCCAGGAGAGCATGGACGAACAAATGATCGCCCTGGAACAGCAGGTGAATCAGCTCGACCAACAAATGCAGAAGGACCCCAGCAGCTCCGAATGCAAAAACTGCCAGAGCCAAGTCCAGCAGCAGCTTTCCAAACTCTCCCAAAGCCTGTGCAAATCCGCCGCCCAATGCAATGCCGCCAAGAAGCTCAGTGCCCTGAGCCAGTGCGCCTCCAAGTGCCAGGGCTATCTGGGCAACAAAGAATGCAACTCCCTCAGCCAATGTTTGGGTGAAAAGCCAGGCGGTAAAAAGGCAGGCATGGGCAGCAGCGAGAGCCGCCGCAATGAAAGCGAAGTCACCCAGGACAATGGCAACCGCGACCAACTGCAAGGTCAGAAAGGCACCGGCCCCAGCAGCACGAGCATCGAATCTGCCGACAGTGGCTCTGGTGCCGCCAGCCGCCGTGCAACTGAAAGCGAACGGGCCTGGCAGCGACAGGTGGAAAGCTTCGTCCAGCGTGAGGATGTGCCTGCAGAGGTCAAATCAGGCGTGAAGGAATATTTCAAAGCCATCCAGCAGGTGGGTGAGGAACAACCGCCCAAGTAAGAAACGCCCTCAATGATTGCACGGCCAGGGAAGGCTTGAGCCAGCCCTTTGCCGCGATCATTACCCCTTTGCTACATTTTGTTACTCCCCTCCCTTTTCACATGTCCTCCAGTCCTGAAACCACCGCCGCCGTTCAGCATTTCCATGACACTTTCGAAAAACTCCGCGCCGAGATCGCGAAGTTCATGGTAGGGCAGCGAGATGTCATCGAGAATGTCCTCATCTCCGTGATGTGTGGCGGGCACGTGCTGCTGGAAGGCGTGCCTGGACTTGGTAAAACGGCGTTGGTCAATACCCTCGCCAAAGCCCTGCATCTGAAGTTCCAGCGCATCCAGTTCACCCCGGACTTGCTGCCCGCTGATATCGTCGGCACCCAAATCCTGGTGGACCGTGATGGGCGCAAAGTCTTTGAGTTCCAGCAAGGGCCTGTCTTCTGCAACGTCCTGCTGGCGGATGAAATCAACCGCGCCACACCGAAGACCCAGTCTGCCCTGCTGGAAACCATGCAGGAAAAACGTGTGACGGTGGCGGGTACCACCCACACCCTTGACAGCCCCTTCTTTGTCCTTGCCACCCAGAACCCCATCGAGCAGGACGGCACCTACCCGCTACCGGAAGCCCAGCTCGACCGCTTCTTTTTCAAACTCTTTGTCCCCGTACCGAGTCACGATGACTTCCACGAAATCCTCAACCGCACCGGGGGCAGCCATGTCCCCCAGATCAATGCGGTGGCGAGCGGCGAAGACATTCTCAGGATGGGCCAGCTGGTGCGCGAAGTCCCGCTGGAAACCAGCGTCCAGGACTACCTCGTCAAGATCGTCCGCGCCACGCATCCCACGGATGTGAATGCGACGGACCGGGTGAAAAAATATGTCCGCCATGGTTCCTCGCCCCGCGGTGCCCAGACCATCCTCGCTGCTGCACGCGTACTGGCACTCCTCGACGGACGTTACCACGTCGCCCGGGAAGACATTGCCAAAGCCGCCTTGCCCGCCCTCCGTCACCGTGTTCTGCTTTCTTTCGAAGGGGAGGCCGAAGGAGTGAAGACCGACGCTGTCATCGCCGATGTCATCGAGCAGGTGAAGGCCTGAGTGCCAGCCCAGCAAGTGCGACGAGGTTCAGGATTGGCGGGTCGTTGAATCCAAGGTTTTCCAGTCTCCACTTCGGCTTTGAAAATCAAATCCAAGTTACTCTGACCATCTTGTTTGCCCTGTAAAAACAGCCTCTCTTTTGCCATCTGAAATCGAATCATGTTAACTGACCCCGCCTTCATTCGTCGGCTCGACTCCCTGTATCTTCTCGCGAGGAAGATCCTCGGAGGCTCGTTGCAGGCAGACCGGCGAAGCAACAAGAAAGGCGCAGGCATCACCTTCGCAGATTATGCTCAATATTCGTTAGGCGATGACTACCGCAGCATTGACTGGCGGGTGTATGCGAAATTTGAGTCGCTGCTGATCAAGCTCTTCGAGCTCGAAGAAGATGCCACGATCTACCTTCTGCTGGATTGCAGCCCATCCATGAGCTCCAAGCAGGAATATGCCAAGCAGCTCACCGCCGCGCTGGGCTACATCGCCCTCAATACTCTCGACCGGCTGGCGGTGTATGGACTGGCGGACAGGCTGCAGCCATTGTTTGAACCCAGCCGTGGACGCAATCAGGTGCTGCCCTTTTTGAAATCCCTGGAACTGGCCCCCACCTTTGGCAGCGGCACCGACCTTTCCGCCTGTGCGCGCGAGTTTGAAGCCCGGCATCGCCGCAAGGGGCTGGTGTGTGTGGTGTCAGACTTTTTGTTGCCTGGTGGCTTTGAAGAAGGCCTCAGCCGCCTGCAATGGCACAAGCATGAAGTCTTTTGCCTGCAAACTCTGGACGCCGATGACCTCCACTGCGAATGGAAAGGCGATGTGACACTGGAGTGCGTGGAGTCCGGCCAAGCGCAGCGGGTCACCATCTCTCCTCGTGAGGCCAAACTCTATGAACAGGCGGTGGCCGAGTTGAATGAAAACCTGAAAAGCACCTGCGCCAAACGCGGCATCGGCCACATCCGGGCCACACCCGACCGGCCCTTTGAAGATGTCATCACCGACCTCCTGCGGCGCGGTGGCCTGGTCACTTAATTTCCTCCCCCGTGACCTTCCTCAACCCAGCCTTTTTATGGACGCTGGCAGCGCTCGCCCCGCTGGCGGCGATCTATTTTCTGAAGGTGCGGCCACGGAAGAAGCCCGTGACGGCCTTCTTTCTATGGCAGAAGATATTCACCGAGAAACGTTCGTCGGCTCTTTTCAAAAGGCTGCGGGACATTTGGTCATTGCTGCTGATGGCACTGGCCTTTGCCGCCATTGCGCTGGCTTTGGCAGAACCGGACCTGGAAGGCGATGAACGGAAAGACCTGCTCATCATCGTAGATCACTCCGCCTCCATGTCAGCCAAGGAGGGCGGGGCGACGAGGTTGGAACTGGCCCAACAAAAAGCGAGGGAACTCATCACCGCCCTCCATGGCAGCCAGCGCGCTGCGGTGGCCAGTGTGGCAGATCGCCTGACCATGCGTGCCCAACCCACGCGGCACCGGCGCAGCCTGCTGGAGGCGGTGGAGAGCATCCAGCCCAGCCAACTCCCCTCCCAGGCTGAGGCACTGCGTGCTGTGCAGCCGGGACAGGATGGCCTGAAAAACACACGTGTCATCTTCATCACCGATGGCTGTGTGGATGATCCAGGCCTGCTCTCCCAGGTAGAAGTACTGAAAGTCCAAAGTGAAACCCCGAATCTCGGCATCGTGCGGGCAGATCTGCGCCCGATACCTGGTGAGGGGCTGCGCCTGGGCCTGTTTGTCGTGATGCAATCCACCTTTAAAGAAGCAGTCTCAGTGGACCTGATGCTGCGTCATGAGGACAGCAATCAGCTCATCAAACTCATGCCCATGCAGGTGCAGCCGGGTCTCAATGCTGCCGTCACATTGACGCTGGAAGACGCTCAGGCAGGCCACTGGACAGCCCGCATCGAAAAAGAGGATGCCCTGGCCCTGGACAATCAAGTGTGGCTGCATGTGCCCGCGCGGGACCCCCTGCCCGTGGGCGTGCTGGCAGAAAATGCCTTTTTCCTGGAAAATGCCGTGCGCGCCTTTGAACACAGTGAGCAGAATCTGCAACTGGCCACCGAGGCCAGCCAGGCCCGTCTCTTTTTAGCCCTGGGGCGTTCACCAACCTCGGGCTCTGCCTTGATTTTCCAACCGCAGGGAGAGGGCCCGTTGTGGAGTGAGCTGGGCGATGAACTGGCCACGCCCATCCCCCGCGTTTTGCTCAAAGATCACGCCCTGCTACGCTATCTGGATGCTGAAACGATGAACTTCACTGGCGCGCGTAAGCTCAAGGCTCCCACAGGATCCGTGGTCCTGGTGGCGGATGAAAGCGGCGTGCCGCTGATCTACCTCATGCGTCAGGGAGAAGCCAGCCTCTGCGTGGTGAATCTGGATCCCTTGGCGGCCCAGTTTTATCTCTCGGCCTGGTTCCCGGTGCTGACACACAACGCCGCTGCTCATCTGAGTCATCGCGAAGCTCCCCTGCCCGCCACCTTACCCACTGGAAGCCTCACGCGCATCCCAGGAATGGCGCTGGAGGACTCGGCCCAGATCCGCACACCTGCAGGCCAGACCTTTGCCCTCGCAGCGGATGTGTCTCTGCGACTGGAGGAGGTGGGCTTTCATGAGGCCCAGGTGAAAGATCGGCAGACCACCCTGGCCTGCTCGCTGATCTCGCCTGCAGAATCTGGCATGGCAGAGACCGCTCTGCAAACCACCACCCGCCCCTTGGCCCAGGGCCAGTCCCCCAGTTACTGGATGCTCGTGCTCGGCCTCGTAGCCCTGGTAGGCGAGTCCGCCCTCTATCATCGCCGGAAAGTCGGCTAATCAACTTTGCTATCTCAAGCATGACCTTCACCACCTTCACGCCCCTGCTCTGGCTACTCCTGCTTCTTGCAGCAGGTGCCGCCTACTGGCGTTCGTTGGTGGATCGGCCTACAGGCTTGAAACTGGCCTCCTTCCTCCTACGGGTGCTGGGTGTGGGGCTGCTGGCCCTGGCGCTGTGCCAGCCCTTCATCCAGGATGAGACCGAGGAAGCCCACGTCGTCTTTGTCGTGGATGTCTCGCAGTCCGTAGAACTGAAAGCCGCTTTGGAGGCCCTGAAGCCAATCGAAGAAGGCATCCGCCAGCTGCGTCCCGGTCACTCCTTCAGTCTCTTTGCCATGGCCAAAGGCGTGCGTGAGCAAACACCGACGGAGATACGGACCCTCTTGGAAGGCTGGATGAAAGGATTGGCCGATGATGCCTTCCGCTCTGAATCCCGCCTGGGCGATGCTCTCTTAAGTTCCCGACTCTCCTTTCCTGCCGGCAAGGCCAAACGGCTCATCCTTTTCAGCGATGGCGTGGAGACAGACAGATCACTAACAGATGCCCTGGAGCAACTTCGGCTCGAAGAAGTGGACGTGCGCTTTGTCAAACTCAGCACATTGGACCAACCGGAAGCCGCACTGGTGGCGTTGGAAAGCACCACTGGTTTTGCCTTTCAGGGTGAGATGCTACGGCTGAATGCCAGGATGCGCGCCAACCGCGACATGCAGGCCCGGGTGCGGCTGCTGAACAAAGGCGTGATGGTGCAGGAAAAGCCCGTAACCCTCAAAGCTGGGGAAGAAACCAAGCTGCCCTTTGACCAGGAAATGACCACGCCCGGCCCAGGGGTCTGGACAGCGGAAATCGTGCCGGAGAAGGATCACTTCCCCATCAATAATCAGGCCTCCATGACCCTGAATGTGCAGGGTCAACCCCGCGTGCTGGTGCTGCATGAAAAGGAACGCGACATGCGCGCCATCGTCAGGGCCCTGAAAGAGCAGGATTTCGAAGTGGACCTGCGTGGCAAACGCGGCCTGCCAGACCGCATGGAGGAATTGCTGGCCTTTGACTGCATCGTCATCGCCAACTTGCCCGCCACGGAAATGAGCGCCCGCCAGATGAACCTTTTGCGCAGTTACGTGGCAGACTTTGGCGGCGGGCTGGTGATGCTGGGCAGTGACAACAGCTTTGGCCTTGGCGGTTACTACAAAACGCCGGTGGAAGAAGTGCTGCCACTGGTATCCCGCTACGAAAAGGAAAAGGAGAAGCCATCTCTCGCCATGGTCCTGGTGATGGATAAGAGCGGCTCCATGCAGGGCCAGCCCATCGCCCTCGCCCGACAGGCGGCCAAGAGCGCCGCCGAGTTGCTTTCGGGACGCGATCAAATCGCCGTTATCGGCTTTGATGGCCAGGCCCAGATCATCTGTGACATGACACCGGCCTCTCAGCAGAGCACCATCATGGCCGCCATTGATTCCCTGGAGGCCAGCGGCGGCACCTTCATGTACCCGGCCATGGAGGCAGGGCGCGAGATGCTGGACCGCACCACCGCCAAGGTAAAGCACATGATCTGCCTCACCGATGGCCAGACCCAGGAGGCCGACCACATCGGCCTCACCCAACAGATGGCAGACTCTGGCATCACAGTCTCCACCATCGCTTTGGGAGAGGGCTCCGCAGGGGAACTGCTACAGCAGATCGCCGAAGTAGGACGCGGACGTTTTTATGAAAGCAATGAGGCCGAATCCCTGCCGCAAATCTTCACCAAGGAAACAACTCAAGCTTCAAAATCCGCCACCCAGGAAGGCTTGTTTCCGCACATTCAGATCACGGATCATCCCATGCTCTCCGGTTACGATGCCGATGGCCTGCCCGTGACACTGGGTTACGTCATGACGGAGGCCAAACCGGCGGTGCAGGTATTGCTGGCGGCTGAAAGCGGAGATCCTCTGCTGGCAGTGGGCCGTTTTGGTCTGGGGATGGGCCTCGCCTACACCGGAGATCTCACGGAGACCTGGGGCGGAGAATGGCTGGCCTGGGATGGCTGCGGGCGCTTCTGGGCCCAGGTACTGCGCAGCGTGGTGCGCAAGATGGACCGTGCCGGACTGGATGCCCGCAGTGAAATTACGAATGGACGCTGGAAAGTCCGGCTGGACCGCCGGGATGAAGCCGAAGCCCCCCTTTCCGGCCTGCGTATGGAAGCCCAGGCACTGGATGAAAACGGTCGCCCGTTTGACATCAAGGTGGAGGAAACCGGCCTCGGCCGCTATGAGGCCAACATCCCTCTTGGCACGCGCCAACACATCGCCCTGCGCCTGCATGACCGGGATCATGACAAGCTGGAAGTGCGCCATTACCATGCCGCGTACCCGAACGAATATCGCCTGGATGGCACACCGGCCGATTCCCTGAGCGCTCTAGCCAGTTACCAGCCTGCCAGCATCATCGCAGCCATGCCCACAGCCTTTCAGCTACGCCCCATCGGCTCCTGGTTCGCCTGGCTGGCTCTGGGGCTTCTGCTCATCGGGGTTCTGCTGCGCCGGATCTAATCGGAGGACTTGAGGCAAAATTAAAATGAGAAGGGCCAAGCTTTTGGGATCTCGATTCGAGACCTCCTAAACTTGGCCCTTCACAAAAAACTTATGACCTCAGATCACTTCCCACCGGCAGCTTCCTGGCGAAGCTGTTCCAGGCGGGAAAGTGGCTTGGGTGCAGCTGGCTTGGCGGCTTCCTTGGGCTTGTTTTCGGCCACAACGGGAGCGGCTGGCTTGGCGACCACTTTGCGAGGCGCATCAATGCGGAGGATGGACCCCAGAGCAATACGGTGTGTGGTGGTGCCCCCAGGCACAGGAACATCCACACGCACAAACAGGTTCCCCTGTTTGCCCACAGGTGATTTGTCGTGAGTCTTCACCTTGAAAGAGACTTCCTTGGTGTCCTTGTTGATCTTCGCGGATTCGATCGGGATCGTTTCAGGCACCCCCACGATGGAGGCTTCCGCTTCGCCTTCGAAGGGTTGCAGGGTTTCCAGCTTGGCCACCATGACGGTCTCCTGTCCCTGCTCGACAGCCGTCAGCGGAATCGCAGGCGCATTGACGTAAGCCGGAGCCGTGGTGACTTCACAGAATGGAGAGGCATTGTACACGCGGCCATTGCCAGCTTCTGCCTCGCCCATGACGGTGAATTTCCAGGTGCCTGCAGGCGTATTGGCATTGGCATCCAACACAAACGTGCACTCATTCTGGCCTTCTGGGATGGTCTGCTCACCCAGGGTGCTGATGCCATTGGGCTTCCAGACCATGAGAACACGAATGGGAGCCTTGAAGCCTTCTTTGCGCTTGGAGACGACCTTCAGGTTGAGAATGCCATTGTTCACCAGAGGCACCGTCGGCTTGACGATTTCGAGGGAATAAGGTGCCTCTTCCACGACGGCCACTGGCAGCTTGTCCTGGATCTCGGTGTAGAAAACTACGTTGCCCTGGCGGACGATGTCGAATTCCTGACGCAGGGCGCCCACGACCTTCACATTCGGATCCACAGCCTTCAGCGTCACTGGCACCGTTGCATGCCCCAGAGGAGCGTCCGCCGCAGCCTCAAACATCAGCGGCATGCCCGGCTGATCTTTTGGCGCGAGTTCTGTCAGCAACTTCACTCCGGCAGGCAGATTCGCGGCATCAAAGGTGAAATCGCCACCCACGTTGTTGCGGGAGAAATTCACCAGCAGCGCCATGCGGCCGCCTTTGGGAATCGCCATGAACTGGCGGTAGTGGGAATCGTTCACCGAGTAGTGTGGAGAAGCGAAGGTCAGCTCAGGCTGGCTGGCCACCAATTCCACGCGGTAGACGAAGTTTGCTCCGCCACGCTCCAGATGGTCGGCGATGCTGACGAAGTACTCGCCATCCGCAGGGATTTTGACGGTCTGTTTGCTGTCCAGACGGCGACGGCCACCGCCGTCGTCATTGGAGGCCACACGGCCGCCTTTGGCATTGTAGATGCCGATGACAGTATCCAATGGAGAACCCAGGCTCTGCGCGAAGGCCTGGACGACCACCTGCTGATCTTTTTTCAGAGCGATCTTGAAGTAGTCAATGTCGCCAGGGGTTTCGATGACGCCATTGAGCGCCACAGGTTCCCCGACGGTCACAGGAGTGGCTTTGGCCTGCTCATTGTTAGGCTCGACTTCCAGAGAGTTGTCGAAAGGCACCAGACGGAAAGGGTTGCCGGAAGGCGCAGCCTCCGCGCCTTTCGCAAAAATCATGAAGCCAGGATCTTGAACCTCAGGCAGCTTCACGTCCTCTTCAAAAACGCCATCTTTGTCGATGAAACGCACCTTCGTGCTGCTGCCCAGCTTGCCACCGGCGGGATATACCACATCTGGACGGCGGAAGCTGCCCACGTGCAGACGGTAGAAGTTGTTGCCACCACCGCGGTAGGAAGACTCACGCACCATCACGTAGTAGTCGCCATCGTATTCAGCGACGAAGCTGCAGTAGCCGTCCTGGCGATGCAGAATGGTGTCGTCGGAAAAAGCTTTTTCGAAACGGTCCTTGTCGAGAATTGCGATGTAGGGATCAAAAACGGTGTAACCGAGACGCAGACCATCGGCTTCCAGGCTGATGCGCTGGCCCTTCTTCACCGTCAGCTTGAAGTAATCCACATCCTCGTTGGTGATGAGGCCTTCCACCGTCTGGTCAAAGCCGATTGCCTGGGCTGTATCGAACTCTGAGTTAGGCTCCTTTTCATCCACATTCGGAAAAGGGCCCACAAAAAACTGACGAGCGTGGGAGACGCCCGAGCGCGTGCGGATGCGCATCAGGTGATTGCCCGGCTCCACATTCGGCGCGATGGCCAGCGTCAGTTCCACCTTGTTCTTTTCCACCTTTTCCACGCTCTTCTGGGTGAACCCAGGCGAGAAGAAAATCAGGCTCTCGAAGTCATCCAGGCGATTGCCGGTGACAGTGAGTTTCATTTCCGTACCGCGCTGGGCGCCATTGGGCTTGGTGGTGCCAAACTCAGGATAGGCCGCATGCAAGGATGCTCCACCGACGAGAAGCATCGAGAGATGGGTGAGGAGAGGGCGGACGTTCATAGGCAGAAAATTGATTCAGGTATAACTACGTGAGGATGACGCTGCCTTATTGCAGAAATCAGCGATCCTGTGAGGAGGGGGGTGGCAAGTAAAAGGCGGCATGGATGACTCCACACCGCCTTCAAATTCAGGCATTCCAGAGGAACCGCATCAGGCGATCCACTCGTTCATGATGCGACCGCCGTTGACGATATCAATCGGGCGGGCACCATCGGACATGATGCGCTTCTCGCTGTTGATGCCGAGAAGGCGATACATGGTCTTGGCCAGATCTTCCGGACCCACGGGATCACGGTCAGGCTCACCGCCGAGGGAGTCCGAAGCACCATGGATGTAGCCTTCTTTGACCCCACCGCCAGCCATGGCGACTGAGAACACGCGAGGCCAATGGTCACGACCGTTGGTGCCATTGATCTTCGGCGTGCGGCCGAATTCAGAACTGACCATGACGAGGGTCTTCTTTAGCATGCCGCGATCCGCCAAGTCAGTGATGAGGCGGGCAAAAGCCTGGTCAAACTGTGGTGCCTGACCATCAAAGGCGCTCTTGATATTGCTGTGGTGATCCCAGCCACCAAAATTGACAGACACCATGCGAACTCCAGCTTCAACGAGGCGGCGGGCCAGAAGGAAGCGCTGGCCTGCACTGTTGCGGCCGTATTCGTCACGGAGTTTGTCGGTTTCCTTGTTCAGGTCGAAGGCTTCACGGGCCTGGCTGCTGCTGATCAGGCCATAAGCCGCCTGATAAAAGCTGTCCATGGCGTTGATGGAATCTGCCTTCTCGACGCTGCGGAAGTGCTCATCCACCGTGCTAAGAAGGGAGCGGCGGCGATCAAAACGCTTGTCGTCAATGTCCTTCGGAGTCAGGAGGTCTCGAACAGTGAAGTTCTTGTCCGCCGGATCGCTGCCCAGAGCGAAGGGACCAAAGGCGCTGCTCATGTAGCCAGTGCCCTGCTCAGGAACAATGACATTTGGCACAGCCACGTAGGGTGGCAGATTGTTACGGGAACCCATCTCATGGGAGATGATGGAACCGAAACTTGGGAATTTGATGGCCGGGCTTGGACGGTAACCGGTGAACATGTTGTGGGTGCCACGCTCATGAGCGGCTTCACCATGG
This sequence comes from Verrucomicrobiota bacterium, assembly GCA_040386955.1. Taxonomy (GTDB): domain Bacteria; phylum Verrucomicrobiota; class Verrucomicrobiia; order Verrucomicrobiales; family Verrucomicrobiaceae; genus Prosthecobacter. The sequence continues at coordinate 285,468 of JAZKER010000001.1, read as the reverse complement.
GTCATGCTGCGGATGACCGTCAGCTTGTTCATGATTTTGGCGATGTTCTGGAACTTCTCACCCACGTATTCCCCAGGAATGGAGGTCTTGATCGGGGTATACGGGCCACGGTAATCAGGCGAGGCAAAGGGCTTCGGATCCCAGGATTCGTGCTGTGCCATGCCCCCTGGCAGGTAGATGTGGATGATCGAGTCGGCGATCGGCTTGAAGGTCTCCACCTCTGGAATGTTGTTGGCGGCCTGGAGCCGCAGCATCTGGGGCAGACTCAGACCTAGCCCGCCCATCATGCCGACGTACATGAAGTCACGGCGACTGGCTCCAACACGGAGATCTATGTGATTGCCTTGGCAATTGGGGTGCATTTTCATGGCGCAGGGAGGGAGGAGTTTTATACTTGAGCAGTGGGGATTACGCCTGCCAAAGAGCCTTCTTGCAGAATCGGAAAAAGTTTTTCCCGAGTTTGTGCCTATTCCCCTGAGGTGCCATCAGCTCTTTCAGCCAACTCAGACTTACGAGCTTTGACGATTTCCTCAAAGTCGAGGGGCCTGGAAAGCATGGGGGGGAGGTGCTGGGGTTTTAATCCAGGCTCTTCGATTTTTTTGACCAGCATCGGCTCGGTGACTGCTGAGGTCGCCGCCCGGGCAGGTTCGCCCCAATTGGCCAGGACACTCCAGACCGTGGCCATCAGAATCAGGGACATCACTGCGGCGACACCCAAGGAAAGACGACGGCTGGCCCGAGCCACTTCCGGATCGGCACGCATTCGGTCAAAAGCTTCGCCCAAGAATTGCTTTTGGGCAAAAGCGTCCATTTCTGCGCAATCCTCATTCGTCTCCCGGACAAGAAGAGCCTTGCGTTTGAGTCCCGTAGAACGCTCCGCCACCTGCAACATCAGGCCTTCGCCACAGGAAGGGCAAGCCCGTGAACGGGCCACATCGGTGACGTGGACCTGCACGGACTTTTCACAATGAGGACAGATGATGGGAACCAAAGGCATCTGAAAGGAGGGGGAGCAAGGATCATGCCCAGAGAGCTAACGATGGCAAGACCGGATCTCTTTACGCTTGTGTAAGCTTTTCAGAAGTTGGGGAGCTAGCCCCTCGCAGGCTTACCAGTCCACCGTCATGCTGAGGGAGAAACCAATGCCAGTCTGGCGGGTGGAGTGAATCGGACGCCCCTGGTTATTGAAATAGCGTGTCACCTGGGCATTCAGAACATTTTGGGCCCGCAAACTCATGCGGGTATTTTTGTTCACCTTGTAAGTGACTCCCAAATCCAGCGTGGTGAAGGGTTCCTGAAAGACATCGGGATCCTCCGGGCGGCCACCCACCGCGAAAAGCTGCGGCCCCGTAACATTCAAAAAGGCACCATAAGACAACGGGTACTCGGGATTGTCATAAGTGAGGTTAAAGTTCACGATGTAATCCGGCTGCCCCTGAAGGCGACGGCTTTGACCGAAAAGGCTGGGGACCGTTTCAGGTTCGCCGGTGGCAGGATCGACGGTATTGCCGATGAAGTCGGGGCGGGTGGCCTGAGACTTGATGTAGGAATAGTTGGCCCCGAGAGAGAAGTGCCTCAAGGCATCCCCAATAAAGCCGAGGTCACGCTGAAACTCGAGTTCTAGACCATAAACGGAGCCTTCCTTGGAGTTAACATAACGGATGATATCCACCGCACCGCTTTCCTGGGATAGCTCGATGGGCTTATTGATGCTCTTGGCAAAGAAGCTGACGCCGATCAGGCTGCCTGCGGTGGGAAACCATTCCCAGCGCACATCGTAGTTGGTGATCTGGGACATTTCCAGATCCACGTTCCCAACGAAAAGATCTCCCGACTCCACATTCAGGAAAACAACGGGAGCTAACTCCTTAAAGGATGGCCGGGCAACCGTGCGCGCAATCGAAGAGCGGACACGCATCGTTTCCGTCATGTCCCAGTTCAGGGCAAAGGCAGGCAGAAAATGCTGTTCTTCAATCGCGGCCTGGCTACGCCCGGTGATGCGGGGATCATTGCGAGCCGCCACACTGCCGTTGAAGGCCGCATTGACGAGCTGACGCACCGTATCATCCTGGCCAAAACGATCCTTATCGCTCAGCAAGGCAAAACGGAGCTGCTCATCCGCATACTGATAAATCGGGGTGGACTGGACCTTGATGTCGGTGCTTTCCAGACGACCGCCAAGACTCACATTCAGGCTGGGCCCCAGATCAAACTCCAGCCCCACGTAGTTGGCTGCCAAGATCTGCGAAGCTTCGTAAGTCTCCTTGTCATTGGCCCGATAAAGGAAGGTAAACTGCCCCACGCTGCTCAAAGGTCCGTTGTTCGGGATGCCATCTGGGTCTGCCCCGACTGGCGAGTTCCCCGAGAGGAACTCATCCCCCCAGGTTCTTCCTGGGAGCAAAGGCTTGAAGGGATTCGGGAAAGACTGGTTTTCAGCACCCCGGTTATAGGTGAATGAATCGGCCCGATAGTTACGGTTGCTCACATCCAGCAAGGAACCAAATTTGAGTTTGCCATTGAAGCCTTCAGCACTCTCAAAAAGGTCTGTGGTCACGTCGAAACGTCCGGAATAATTCTGGTCATACAGCTCACGCCACAGGCGCTGGAACTCCGGCACCACCGGGTTCCCAGGCACGGGAATGTAGTTCCCCGCATCCGCATTAAAGATGCCGCGCACAAAACGATGATCAGGTTCCAGCTGCGAAGATTGGTTGTAGGCCATTGCCCATTCCAGAAGGAATTCCTTGCCATTGATGTCATTTAGATGCTTGCCTGCGAGCTGCATCACCTTGAGTTCACGCTCAGTGTAGGCCAAGGATTCACGGTAGTCCCGCTGAGTTGGCAGAAAGCTGGAGTCCAACTGGCCGTCCTGAAGAGTGGCACGATCCTCTGCAATACGGTTAAAAAAGTAGGTGAAGATGATCTCACTGCCTTCTTCCGGCTCGATCCCTGCCGCCACCAAAAGACCTGCACGCATGGTCTCCTGACCAGAACGCACGGTGGAAAGTCGCCGAATTTCCTGCACCTCCCCTGCATTGGAATCCCCAGCTCCCACAAAGGTGTATCGGCCCACCAGATCGTCATCGTTATAAATGTACTTTTTGGAATAATCCACCGCCACAGTGACGCCGGCAGGCGCACCCATAAATTCGGTGCGGTGGCCCAGGCTGGCCTCCAATGTCACATCCACCGGGGCACTCACTTCTTGAGTGCCCATGACGGGACTCAGAGCATCATTCACCCGCTGGCGCTCGACTCGAGTCGGGTTGTCCAAACGGGTGAGTCCATTGCCCACACCACTGGCTGAAAAGTTCGTCAAGTTCGGCAAGGCGGCATTCTTGATGAAATCTGGTAATGCCCTTGAATCTGCCGTGCCAAAGGTTCCCGTACCGCCGCCTTGGTAGCTCAGAAACTTGTCATTGCCCGTGGATTGGGTGTTGAAGCCCGTGCCCGCTTTAAATTTCACGAAATCCTCATCTGGCACGGCTTTGGTGACGATGTTGATGGTGCCACCCGTCGATTCGCCATTCAGATTCGGGACGAAGGTTTTGCTGGTGCGCACATCTTCGATCACCGCGCTGGGGAAAAGATCCAGGGCCACCGCACGCCGGTCGGGATCTGAACTGGGCACACGCAGAGAATTCAGGCTCACCACGTTGTAGCGGTCATTGAGGCCACGAACGACCACAAACTTCCCATCGGCCACGTTCACACCCGTTGTCTTGGCCAGCAGCTTCGCCGCATCACTGGCCCCGGTTTGGGCAATGAACTTAGCGCCAAGGACATCGGTAAAGCTTTTCATCTCGGTGCGCAAAGTCAGTGCAGAAGCCGCCGAGCCCGTATCCACCAGTTCCTCTGCGGACACCACAAATTCATCCAGTTCCACCACCTCAGCCGTCATGCTGAGAGAAGCTTCGCTAACGCTGCCAGGTGTCACCACAATGCCCGTTTTACGCTCGCGAATGAAACCACCACCAGTGGCCAGCAAGGCATACTGACCAGGAGGCAGATTATTGATGAAGAAATTGCCATTTTCATCCGTCGTCGCCGCAAAACCCGTGCCTTCCAGTTGCACAGAGACCCCCGGCAAAGGCACATAGAAATCGGCATCTTGCACACTGCCACGCAGACCACCATTGGCCCCTTGTGCATGTAGATGACTGCAGCTGCACCACAGACAAAGAACAACCATCCAGTAAAAACACCGCGCCATCATCTTCAGGGCTTCACCTCCACATCCGCAGGATTCAGAATGCCAGTTACTTCCACTGAAACTGGGCGAGAAACGACCTCCGCATGCAGACAGATCCGCACTGCTGTCTCTGCCAGGAAACGAGGGTGAGTGTGTGACCGGCCCGCCCGTGCCGCAGCCAGCAACAAAGGCTCAGCCGACTCTGGCCCGTCCAATTTCACCCGTTGACGGGCGATGGCCAGCATGGCAGCAGGGGCATCCATGACAAAGATTTTGGGGATCGTAGCCTCAGCAGCTTTCAGCCATGCTCGGGCTTCGTCACGGCGTTCCCATTCGATCAAAATCTCAGCAGCGGAGGCTAAAAAGGGAGCCTTCCATTCCGCATTGTCCGAATAAGCTTCACAGCACTTCAAAAAGAGATTCATGCTCTTGTTCGCCAATTGGGACTGCCCCCCGGCATGGGCCGCACGGGCCAGGTCCAAGAGCACCCGCTGGGCCGTGGGCAAACCGCGCTCCATGGCCATGCTGCCGATCTCTTCCAAAAAGGGCTGCGCAAGTTCAGGGCTGCTTTTTTTGAAGTGCTGTTGTGCACAGGCTAACAAAAAGCGCGCCTGCCGCTCATCATTCCCCTGCTCAGTCAAGGTCACCAGCAGCCTTTTTGCGTCCAGCAGGGAGATGGCAGGAAGGAGATCGGCTTCATGAAGCCGTGTATTGAGCGATAGCAGTTCCAGCTTTCCAAGCTCGGCCTCCAGGCTCATTGCTTCGTTTTTGCGGCCCAAATAATACAGAGCCAGGGCACAGCGTGCACGCATGAGCTCCGCAGGCAATCCAGAGATCTGATTCAGCTCTTTGCGTGCAATCTTCAGATAATGTTCAGCTTCACCCTGCTGCCCCGGACGGGCGGCCAAGAGAGCCGCGATCTCCGAATGAGCGAGACCATTGCCACTGCCCGGCAGACGTTTAGCCAGATATGCGGCGTTATTAAAATCGCCCCGGTTTGCATAAGCCTTGATAATCTCCAGCATCCAGACATTGAACTCAGACACATCTGCGGCAAGACCTGCCGCATAACTTTCGGCCTGGAAGAGCGGATCCGCAGGGCTGAGATTGCGCGGGATGGCATGTTTCTGCGACTCCTGCACCAGCCGAGCAACGAGATCGTCACTTGATTCCTGCCCCCAAACCGCCGGAGCAGCGCTCATCACCAAAGCGGCAAGGAGAAGACGGCTCAGTCGCATTTGCATCTGCGATGAGTCCTCACGGCCCACCGGGTTTTGACGGTCACTGATTGCAAAAGGGAAATCCATAAATGAACCGCCCAAAGCTTGAAGGGCGGCCTTGATATGTGCTGTGCCTCGGCATCGGAGAAACCTGATTAAGGTGACAAATCAGACACTTAACACCCAACGGTTTTGTCACAGAGCGTCAGATTACTCCCCTGCCCCTAGGCGACTGCTTCACAACAGCGACATTGGCTAAACCGCTGAGCCCAGACTTCGTGCAACAAAGATGTCTCTTTCCCCATACCTTTCGGGAGAGGCTGTCGTCACACAAAAGCTTCCGTAGAGAAGGCGCATGAGGGTGAAAATTGAACACCAAGAAGTCTTGATGGCAAAAAAACGGGGCGACCCAGATGGATCGCCCCGCTCACAGACTGAATGATATGGAGACCGTTTACTGAGGAATCACGCGATAGTGAACCGGGCTGCCCGTGTAGGCATAGCCGGAATCTGCCACGGTGATTTGGCCAGCGGTTGCATTGCTGTCAGCAAACACCTTGTTAGGGACATCCACTGCGGAGTCATCCTGAACCGTGCCGATCGGGGCCCAAACGCGACCATCAATGGAGCGTTCAACCACGTAGAGCACTTTGTCAGCACCAGCGGTTTCATTCACATCGGCCGCAAAGGAAACGGAAACCGTTTCACCCGCGACAGCCAAGCTCACGCGTGGGCGGTCCACATTGGTGGCTGGCATCAGTTCAACAGCGTGCGTCCAGCCCCAGCCGAAAAGCCAGTTGTTGTCACGCATGGCACCCCGGTAACGCACAGGGGAGAAGAAGTCCGTGACACCCACCCTGGAAGGCAGGGCCTGTGTGAAATCACGAGCAATGCTGCCCACATCCGAATCATTCACCAAGCGAGGATCCAGGCCATTTTTGGTGGCGTGGCCCTTGCCGCGGAGCTGAGCGATGGCGGCTGGAAGCACCGTGCTGGTATCATTTTCAGCATCTGCACCGCTGACGACAGAACCCACATTGAAGTAGAGTGTATTGAACACATCGCCTTTGGTGCCATCTGGATCGGCGGCGGCCGTGACGGACTGAGAGATCAGAACGACAGGACCGAAGATGTCTTCGGCAACACCGTTTGACCACTGAGCGGTGGTGCCCTGCAGAAGGTTCAGTGAACTGTCGCTGGCAGCAGGGGTTGTGGCGCCATTGAAGGACTTGTTACCGATGAAGGTGAAGTTGAAGGAGAACGAGTTTGTCTGCGGGGTCACACCACGAAGGTTCTCCTCAGAACCATCCCATTCCACCATCTTGTCACTCTGGGCTGCACTGTTACGACCAACGGCAGTGCCATCCGTACCATTTCCGAAACCGGAACGCTGGTAGATCTCATTGTCATTGATTGCGAACAGGTGCTGCAAGTTGCCCGAGAAGCCGAAGTCACCGTCAAAGCAGTCGTCACCATTCACCACGGAGGCCAGGTAACGGCAGTTCACATAACCACCGAACCACTCGAAGCCGTCGTCAGCATTCTGCACCACTTCCTGGAACTCAAACACCGTGCCACGGCCGACACCACCCAGGGTGACGCCGTTAATTTCGTTGTTGTTGGCAATGTTGAAACCGCCGTAACGATGAGACCAGAAACGGATCACGCCGCTATTGTCGTTCTCATCCACGCCACCAAAGAACCCGAGGGGGAAGGTGGTGTCTGGAGCAAACACCGTGCCTGCACCATCCGCATCAAAGGGAGTGGCCAGAGTCGTAGTGGTGGAAGTCAAACCTTCGATGAGTGCAAAGCCGGTGCCGTTGCCGGTTGCGGTCGTGAAGTTGGTCGGATAAGCAATGTTATCACCGCTGAATTCCGTGCCATTCCATTGAAGGTAATTCGCGTCGTCGCGGTCATACCCCAAAGGCGTGCGCCCCAGGATCACCAAACCACCGCACTCTTTGGAGTAGGTGAAGGCATTGGCTCCGGTAACACCTGAAGTGGAATAATCCTTCGGGCTGATGATGACGGTGCTGCCACCGTTGCCAACCACCGTCGCTGGGATGGTATTGCTGCCACCAGGAACATACGGATCATCCAGAGAGGTGAAGATGATCGGATCATCCACGGTGCCGTTACCAATGATTTTGGCACCACGTGTGACCACGAGGGAACCTGGATTATTGAGCAAACCGGTCGTATCGGAGCTGGCCGCGCGGATGACGGTGCCTGGCTCCACCGTCAGCTTGGCTGGCGGCAGAACATAAATGATCTTGGTGATCACGTAAACGTTATCACGGGTCCAACGGGTATCGGAGGCGATGTTATCGCTGATCTCGATGATGTCAGCACGCGCCGTGCTGAAGGCACAGCCGAGGGCCGCGCAGGCGAGACCAAAGGCTTTCAGATTGGGTAGCTTCATAAATGAGTAAATTTGGAGTTCTTCGTCAGTTTCTTCGAGAGGTTTAGTCAAGAGCAGGAGCCGGAGGTGCCACAGGGACATCCAGGCTCATGAGACCGGAAAGGATTTTCGAAGTGGTGATGGTGGGGGTGGCTTCCAGGAGGATGTAGTAACCCAGGCCGACGAGCTTGCTGCCATCTGGGATGACCACGCCTTCAAATTTGCCAGCGCGCTTGTCCGTCAGTGCAAAGCTGCCGGTGATGAGGCCGGTCTTCGCATTGATGGCCAGCTTGGTCTTCGCGGTGTTTGTGCCGACGAGGATCTTGTTAGCTGCCTGCAGAGTGACCAGGGCTTCAGCCGCAGTCGCATCAGTTCCACCTGTGAGGCTGAGTTCCACCTGGGTATTGGCGGCTTTGTTCAGCAAGACGAGCGGCGAGACAGGAGCCACATAGAGGCCGCCCATGATCACATAAGAATCCGCAGGGTCCGTGATGGAGAAGCCTGAAGCGTAGGTCCGCTGCTTGACCGAGATATCAAGAGGACGAGTCTGAGTGGCGGTGCCCTCAATGAGGTTGTCGTCCTCAGAATCAATGATCAGGCGACCGTGGATGGAACCCTTCGTGACCGTCTTGTAGAGGGTCTGGAAGAGGAAGACATCACCAGTCGGGCTGACGAAGGAAGCTGTGGTGAAAGCCTCGCCATCAGCGGTTTTGCCTTTGATGCTCAGCTTGCCATCCGCAGCGACCGTGAAGGAGCCGAAACCAGCGCCCTGTGGCACGGTGGAATCCGCAATGTTTGCATTGCCGTCTTCAAAACCCAGCGCGAAATTGTAGAGACCTTTGAAGTCGTCCGCAGGATTGAGCTTGGTGCTGAAGACATTGCGATAACCATCGAAGTTCACGTCGTTGGTGGTGTCGCTGATGAAGCCGTTGACGAGGTTGTCGCCTTCGATTTCGAAACCGACCACCAGGGGAGTCAGGCCACCCGTGCGGGCAACCGTGAACTCTGCGTATGGAACTTCATCATTCAGTTCCAGGAAACCTTTCACAGGCAGGGTGACAGCTCCCAGGTAGAGCTTACCCGTCAGAGCACCCAGAGTGGAAACCGTCATCTCGAAGCGACCGCCAAGCTCTGCACCGGGGAGACCGGATTCGATGTTGCGATCAATCGGGCCCACATAGCTGCCAGCCAGACCTGCAAGTTCAGGGGAGGCATTGACATTGATCACGACGATCTCGGAATCGCTGCCAGCGCGGTTTGTCGCCGTCAGGGTGACGGAGATGTTCTGTGCAGCTTTGGTTGGACGACCGGTGATGAGGCCAGTTTTGGCATCAATCTTCAGGCCAGCAGGAAGACCGCGAGCCGCGTAAGTGAGAGGGGCCTTCACAGCGCCACCGAGAACAGGAACGCTGAAGCTGTAGGTCGAACCGATTTCAGCATCTGGCATGAGGGCCACAGCGGCTGCATCCAGCTCAGGAGCCTGGGTGAAGACGCGAAGGGTGCGGATGCCGGAATTCTCAGAGTCTGAGCCGGAGGTGATGACACAGAAGTAATCGCCGGAGTCAGCTTCCTGAACGGTGCGGACGAGGAGAGTCTTGGTGGTCACACCCGTGTATTTGGTGCCATTCTGGAGGGCGTTCACTTCACCCACCTTGAACCACTGGTAGCTCTGCACCTTGCCTGCGGTCAGCGTGGTGAGGGAGACATTGCCACCGACGGCGCTAGCGACCACTGCGGGGGTTTTGTCCACAACCACGACTTCAGCCTTGCTGCTGACAACGGTGCCGGTGCCAGCGCCAGGGGCATTGGTCACGCTCACGGTGTAGGCGCCAGCCTGGGCCAGGCTCATGTTTGGCAGCACCAGTTCATTGGTGGTAGCACCCGCGATGTTGGCACCTTTTTTCCACTGGAACTGGAGGTTACCTGCAGCCACGGCTGCCGTATTCAGCTCCAGCGTTTCACCCACAGCAACGACGGTGGAAAGAGGCTGGGTGAGGATGGTGGGCTTCGGTGTGTTGACCGTCAGCGATACCGTGTTGCTGACGATGTCTTCAGCAAGGTTGTTGCTGACGAGAACGTCATACACGCCAGTGTCCTGTGCCACGGAAGTGGCGAAAACCAGGGTGCTGGCAGTCTGGCCAGGGATGACCACGCCATTTTTGCGCCACTTGTAAGTCTTCACCGGGGAGCCGTCTGCGACTGCGGTGAAAGTCACTGCAGTGCCTGCATTGACGACACCCATAGGGGCGACGTTGATGGTCGCTTCCGTGACAGCCGTCTGAGCGCCGCCCAGCACATGTGAGGCTGCACCCGCACCAATATCAGCACCACCAGTGCTGCCGACATGGAAGGTCAGACCTGCCACGCCTGAGTCAGGAGAGGCAAAGGTATCTGCCACCACCGCGTCTGCGGCGGCCCACGTCTGATTCGAGGAAGCGATGAGCTGTTGGCTCACTTCTTCGGGGATCACACTGTTGAGGATCCAGATGTAAACCTTTTTACCCGCGATGCCAGCGGCATACGAAGTGCCTTCGTAGCTGATGGAGGAATCGTAGCTGATCGCCTGCTGGTAAAAGCCATTGATCGCGCTGACGCTGAGGTCACCGCTGAAGGAGGCGACCTGAATGAAGGCAGCGTCAAGAGCGTTAAAATCGCCGACATTGGCATTGAAATCAAAGCCATCCGGAAAGACACCGAAACGCACGGTGCCGGAGGCAATGCCGGCGAGATTGCCATCTAGGGAGACACCGTTACCCAGGTTGCTGGAGTAAAGATTGGCCGCCTGGCCGCTGCCCAAAGTACCCAACGCCAAAAGCGCGGAGAGGAATATTTTTTTCATGGGTAAGAGAAGAATGAAAGGGTTTGAGAGGGATTACTCAGCGAAGGGCTCCTGAAGGACGAACTTCACCGTGCCAGCCTGCTCCTTGAAAAGGATGGCCTTGCCGGGGGAGACGAGCGTTGCGCCTGCGTCTGCCACGTTGTTTGAAAGGGCACGCCAGCCGATGCCGCCGACGCCGCCTGTTTTGTAGTAGTAGCCGGAGAGGACACCGTCCTGCTCAAGATAGATGACATCAGCGCTGGCTGCTCCCGTGCCGCCTGTGACGGCGCTCTGCAGGCCGCTGGCTGCCAGGGTGGTGCTAACGCTATAGGGATTGTTGATGACCTGGAAACCCGTGTTCACATCAGAAACCTGACGGCCCGGGAGCGTATCACCCGTGACAGTAAGCTCGATGTTGGCTGCACCATCAGCCTTGCGTGCCACAAGAATGGCTGCGCCGGGGGCGATTTCTGTCGCACCTGCGTCACCCGTCGTGGGGGTGGCGATCGCGCGCCAGACATCAGCGGTGCTGTGATAGAAATAACCGACCAGTTCGCCAGCGGAGGCCACATACACGATGTCGGCTGTAGCGGAGGTTTCGCCTTCCTTGAGGTTGGCGGTGTTGGTCGCACCAAACAGGGAGGAAAGCGTAGCCAGCTTGTAGATCACGAATTCATCACCCACGTTAGGCACAACAGAAAGAGCTGCCGTGACGGCCTGATCAGCCTGGGCAGTGATCTTGGCGGCGTAGCCATAAGCATTGGTGCTGGATCCGGCAGGAGCATTGGCGCCTGTCCCGCGCTGATCCACGCGGCTGGTGATCTTGATGGCATGAGGAGCCGCCGTCAGGGAAGGAAGGACCGATGGGGATGAGACCAGAGTAAGCTGACCGGCATTGACCGAACCGACGGTGCCACTCGCCACGATACTGGCAAACGGCATGCCCACGAGGGTGGACTTGCCTGCGGGCAAATCAGCCGTCAGCACACCGGCCGTGCGGCTGACAGGCAGCATGTTTTCCTGGCCGCACAGAGGGCTGGCGCTCAGCGCCGCCAGTGCCAGCCATCCGAAGGGAGAGCGTAATTTCATTGTCATGATTTTGAGGTGGTCGTGAAGGTGCGAGGGTTCTGAAGCACCGTCCGCCGACATGACCCCACTTCGCGACATGGGACAAAAGCTCCACAGCAACACTTTTGTCACCTTAGAGCCCGCTTAGATAAGCCCTGTATTCGGCTAGGTCTTTTGGGTACGTGCCCTGACCGCTCAACAATGTTTTCAATGCGACACTTTTGTCACAGACACCCCTGACACATTCGAAACCAAGCCACACCCCGACATCAATTGTCAATGGAGCCTCAACAGTAGCATCACCCAGATGCCTAGCTGCTCTGTATTTTAAAACACACGTCGGCACAGGCTTCGCAAAAAAACCGCCATCACATTTAATCGAGATTATTTTGTTTTTCGTTAGGCTAGCCTCACTTCGCAAAGATTCATCGAGTGACGTTTTTGCCATGAGGCGGAAGTGTTACTCAGGCTTGTTTGTCGGCAGCCTAGACATGGAGTTGGGGTGGTGGTGACGATGGAATGACATTTCCTATCGCTTCCTTGACCCACTCCTCTCATGAAGACATCCACCACCTTTGCCGCGAGCCTCCTGCTCGCCTCCGCCGCCTTCGGACAAGGCTTTCAGACCTCGGAGTTCTCTTACCTGACTCCGGCTCCGGGCGCTGATTTCACTTATCAACCCATCATCACCGTCGGTGATCGTGTGGGTTTGACAGGCGATGCTAGCAAGGATTTCGCCTTTTGCGGCATCCCCGACGCCATGGGCATTTATAAAGACAAGGTCACCAATGAGAACATCCTTTTCGTTGCCCATGAAGTCCCTAGCAACGTGAATACCGAGCCGTTCCCTGGCCTGCCTAAATACAAGGGGGCCTGGGTTTCTCGTTTCGTGATGGCTGCCGGTGGCGGCATCAACAGCGGTGCACCCGCTCACTCCAAACTCTTTTTGGAAAACACTCAGGTCTCACTCACCCCTCCCATGGAAGGCGATGCCCATGGTTTCACACGCTTTTGCTCTGGCGCTTTTTGTGGTCGCGAGTCAGGCCTGGATCGCCCCTTCTTCTTCACCAATGAAGAGAGCGGCAGCGGTAACTATGACGGCGACGTGAAAGGCTCCCAGACCGTCGCCATCGCGGACGGCAACATGTACACCCTGCCAGACCTGGGCCGTGTGGCCCGTGAAACTACCGTGGTGCAGCCACGTCGCGACTCCCTTACGGTGATCATGTCCACAGAAGACGGAAACAACCCGTCCTTCGTTTACATGTATGTGGGCCGTAAGCAGATGCGCTCCACCAGCCCGCTGGACCGCAATGGCCTGACCAATGGAAAAGTCTATGTGCTGTGCGGCCGTGACGCCCGTCACAACGAAGGCACCTTTACCGCTGGTGCGCTGCCGACAAAATGGAAAGAGATTCCTAACGCAGCCAATCTTACCGCCACCCAATTGAACACTGCTGCCGATGCCATCGGCGGTTTCGGATTCATTCGAGTGGAAGATCAGGAATTCGATCCGGCCAAGCCGACGCGCAGCCTCTTCCTGGCCACCACCGGCGGCAGTGGTCCGAACCGTCTGGGTCGCCTTTATGATCTGACCATGAATCCCTCCAACCCTGTGGCCAATGGCACCCTGAATGTGGTTTACAACGCCGACACCATCGTCACTCCTGGTGGCACGTTCAGCGGTACAGTCGGGACTTTGTTAGCTGCCAACGGTGCCACGGGCTCTCTGGGCAACTACACGGGTGGCGACATCAACAATGGCAGCGACTTTGCCGTGAGCATTGATAACATCGCCGTCTCCAATGACTTCATTGTCATTTGCGAAGACCGCAACAGCCCCGCAGATGCTGTCTTTGCCAAGTATGCACGCAATGGCGGTCTGTGGACGCTGAACCGTAAAAATGGCAACTCCGCCAAGCTGCAGAGCACCTTTAACTTTGCTGCGGCTGAGACACGCGACGGTCACTCCGCCATCACCACACGCGGTCTTTGGGAAACTTCGGGCGTGATCCGCTCGGACGAAATCTTTGGGGCAGGCACCTTTGTGGTCGCCGTCCAGGCCCACCGCACCAACGTGACCCTGAATACCCCAGGTGATACAGGGACATCCATCCGCTCCAACATCCCGAAACCAACCGGCGGCAACTACACGCGTGCAGAAGCCGTGAGCCTTTTCGCTGAAGATGGTCAGGTGCTCATCGTGCGCCCAGTCGCTGACTGATGACCGGCCATCCTCCTGATTAGTTGCACCATTCCCGGTCAGGCCCAGGTCTGACCGGGAATCTGCGTTTTCAAATCGGTGATTAAATCCGTCCCTGTCACGTCGCTTTTTTTCATGAACCGCCCACGTCCTTTGTTTAGCCTGGCTCTTGCGTTGGAGGCAGTCGGCCTAGGCGTGCTCGCCTGGATTCTGAAGATGTATTGGCTCTTGCCTTTGACAGGGTGCATAGCTCTTTTGGCAGGCATTACAGGCCGCTGGCTTGGGCCTGGTATCGCGGTCTCAGTGATTCTCACTGGGGGCTGGGTGTGGACGCTGACGCAGAACCTGCCGGACGGAATCATCCTAACCGCACACCCCATCGGGGCCTTGCTCATCGGTGCGGCCCTCGCCTTTCTCAATATTCACACCGCGCTGAAAAAGCGCGACGCTATCGGTATCCAGCCTTGTCTGGCCCGCCTGGCCGTTTTCCTTCATTTCATCACCGCTGGGGTGCTGCTGGGCGCACAATACCTGGGGGGCAGCTGGCAGCGCTGGCTGGCCCTGGCCTATGCGGTACTAAATGCCCTGCTGGTGCTGGATTGCCTGCTGCGGCTGGTGGGCCGCCTGTACACCCCCAAGCGCCACTGGCAAAACCTGGCAGAGCCGGGGGCTTTCTTTTTCTACCGTTGGTTAGGCCCGGAATGGCAGGCCTGTCTGCCAGCAGCTACGGCCCGGGATGAAAGTTTCGACCTCAAACTGGCGGAGATGTGGATGTGGCCCACGGTGCGCGGTGCACTGCCAGCCTTGCTCTGCACCATCGCCCTGCTGGTGTGGCTGCTGACCAGTGTGCATGAGCTACCTGCAGGCCATACCGGTGTGCGCCATCACCTGGGCACTTGGGAAATCAAACCGCTGGCCCCAGGACTGCATTTTTCGCTGCCTTGGCCACTGGGCAGCATCCAGGCGGTGGATACCACACGCCTGCGCGAAACCGTACTGGGCTTCCGCACGGACCCTGGCCAGCCCATCCTCTGGGAGAAAGCTCACTATGAAGGAGAGCAGCATTCGCTCGTGGGCAGTGGGGATGATTTCCTCTCCATCAGTGTGCCTGTCTTTTACCGCGTCAGTAATGCGGCGCTGCATCTGCGATCTTCGTCAGATTCGGAGACACTGCTGCGCAGCCTGGCCCAGCGGGTATTGCTGAATCTCACGCTGCGACTGCCTGCACGCGACATCATGACCACCTCACGCGAGACGCTGCGCCAGCAGCTGCATTCAGGTCTGCAAGCAGCGCTGGATGAGCGCCAGAGTGGCCTGATTCTGGCCGAGGTGTATCTGCGGGATATCCACCCTCCAGTGAGCGTGGCACCTAACTTCCAGGAAGTCATCAGCGCGCTGGAGGAAAAAGAAGCGCTGCTGCATGAGGGGGAAGCCTACCGCCGGGACATCCTCACCCGCACTGAAGGTGATGCCAAAGCCATCCTGATCACCGCAGGCTCCAGCGCCAGCAATCGCCTAATGCAGACTGAGGGCCAGGCGCATCGATTCACAGCGATGCAGCAATCGTGGGCCCAGGCCAAAGGCCTCTACCAATGGCGCGAAGGCTACCGGGCACTGGATGATACTCTCAGTGGGGCGAAGAAGGCAGTCTTCGACGAATCCATGCGAGGTGACATGCCCACGCATGTGGACCTTCGCAAGGTGCTCAATCCCGACTTTGTCGATACTGCCCCCGTTCGCCATCAAACGCTGGTGCCTCGTCCGGCGCAATCACGTGATGCTTTTGACCTCGACATCGAAGGCTACCTCAAGGCAGGCCAGGGCGAAGTGCCCGCCATTGATTTCACCCCCACAGATCCAGACAACATGATCCAAAGCTCAGCGGCTCCGGAAAAACCTCAGCCAACCCCGATTCAGCCATGAGTGAAGCCCTCGCTCCTCCTTCCCAAGGTCGCCTCATCACCCTGCGTCTGGCGCTCATCCTGGCCGTGGCTTTCAGTGTCATTGCCTCGGCCTCCTGCTTCATTGTCAGTGAGACGGAGCATGCGCTGATCCTTCGTTTTGGCAAACCCGTGCGCATTTTGAGCACTCCAGGCCTCTACTTTCGCCTGCCCATGCCGGTGGAGCAAATCATCCGTGTGGATCGCCGCCTTCAACATGCGGACATCCGTCTCAGCGAAACCCTGACCCGGGACCAGCGCAATGTCATCGTGCCGATGTTCTTTACTTGGCGCATTGAGGATCCCCTGCTGTTTCACACCTCCGTGCGGGAACTCAGCCAAGCCCGCATCAAGCTGGATGCCCTGGTCACCAGTGCGCGCAACTCCGTGTTAGGCCGCCATGACTTCACGGACCTGCTGATGAGCGAAAATCAAAAGAGTTCCCTTGAAAAGCTGGAGGGCGAAATGCTGGCACTGGCTGCCGGGGACGCCGCGAAGCAACTGGGCATTGAGCTCATCTCCACCGGCATGACGCAGATCCAGCTCCCGGAGGCCAATACGGAATCCGTCTTCCGCCGCATGCGTGCGGAGCGTAAACGCGAGGCCACCCAGTATCGCGCTGAAGGCCGCGCCAAAACCGCCCAGATGAAAGCTGAAACGGACAAGGAAGCCACGCGGATGATCGCCGATGCCAAACGACAGGCTGAAGAAATGCGCGGCAAGGCAGAGGCAGAAGCCTCCGCCATCTACGCTACTGCCCATGGCAAAGATCCTCAGTTCTACAAATTCCTGAGGGAATTGCAAAGCCTGCGCACGATCGTGGATAAGAACACCACCGTGATCCTGGACACCAGCATCGCCCCCTTTCACTGGCTGAAGGCCACGGAGCCGGGAGCCGTTGCCAATGGCACACCCACACCTGCCCAGTCCCCTGCCCCAGCCGCCCTGGATGCCACGCCATGAAAACCGGCCAGCCCCCCATCAGCCTGCGTGATGAAGGTCACGTCGTGGAAGCGCTGCTGCTTTTTTTAAAGCAGCTCACTGCTCACGCACGTTGGGTCTTCGGAGCATTGTTACTGCTCTACGCGGTCTCGGGCGTTCACACCATTCAGCCCCAGCAGACTGCCCTGGTGAGGAGACTGGGCCGCCTGCAGCCGCACTTGCATGGCCCAGGCCTGCTCGTGGGGCTGCCACGTCCCTTTGATGAAGTGCTGCTGTTTGAAACAGGCAAAGATACCAGTCTGCCTTTAGATGCCTGGGCACTCATCGGGACCAAGATCGGTGATCCGGACAAGCAGATCGAGCCGAGCAATCAGGAACTGATTCAACAGCTCAATACCCGTGAAGTGGAAGGGGCCAAATACCCCACCTATGAACATACCACCCTGAATCCGTTAGATCATGGATACACTTTGACCCTGGACACCAATGTGATCCAGGGGAGGTTTAATCTGCGTTACCGAATCGACGATCCATTTAGTTATACCATTGCCGGAGATCGCATTGAAGTCCTGCTGGCCAGACTCAGCTACCGGGCACTGTCGGCTCAGCTGGCCAGCCGACGCATTGATGCCAGCCTCACCGATGACCGCCGCGATGTGGCATCCGAAGCAGCCAGGCAAATCCAGACAGAAGCTGGCCGTCTGGAGCTTGGCGTGCGCATCACCGGGCTGGACATTCGCGAACTCTCCCCTCCAGCCCAGGTTCTGGCCTCTTTTGAGGATGTGACCAATGCGCGCCAGTTTGCCAAGACCATGTTCGAAAACGCCCGTCAATACGATTCGGAAACACTCACGAAATTTGAGGGTGAGGCTGCCTCCATTCTTTTTCGTGCTGAAGGTTATGCGACAGGCCTCGTCGAGTCTGCCAAGGGCGAGGCGTCCTCCTTCACTTCGTTGCTAGGAAACTATCGTCTGAATCCCCGGCTCGTCTCTCAAAGACTGCTGCGGGAAACGCTGGATGCAGTGATGGGCCAGGTTTCCTCCCGCACGCTGCTGCCGATGCAGCAGGCCCGGCCCACCGTCATTTTAGAGCCTGCCCCTGAATTCGCCCGATGAACGATCTCGACTCCACCACCCGCCAGCGACTGCTGCTGCTTTTTGTGGCCACGGCTCTCATGGTAGCCTCGGTCATCACCGGTTGGCTGAGGCCAGAGCAAGAGACGGTGAAGGGCGCCCTGGCTCTGCTGGCCACGCTCATTGTGGCCACGCCCATTGTCCGCGGAGTGATCACCGCGATTCGGTCCACGGGATTTGGGGCCACCCAGTTTTACATGGACCAGTATGTGGTCCTTGCTTTGGCTGCCTGTTTGGCGACTGGCAAGTATCTCACTGGCGGCATCGTGGCCATCATCCTGCTTTTTGGCCAGATGCTGGAGGAACGCACTACCGTGGGGGTGGAGATGGCCTTGTCAAAACTTCGCCAACTCACCCGGTTACGCGCACGCCGAAAGAAGGGCGATGCCGACGAAGAGTGTGAATCCAGCGAGCTACGCATCGGTGATGAGATCCTCATTCGTCCCGGTGAAATGGTGCCCGCCGATGCCACGGTGATGAACGGGCAGGCCATGGTGGATCAAAGCCGCATCACGGGTGAATCCGTACCGGTAGAGGTGGCACCTGGCAGCGAGATCTTCGCTGGCACGGCCAATCTCAACGGCTTCCTCCAGGCACGTGTCACCGGTGCCGGAATGGATACGGTGATGGGCAGGGTGCAAAGCATCATCGAACAGGCGAAAGAATCTGAGGCCCCCATCATCAGCCTGGCCGAAGACTATGCCCGCTACTACACGCCGCTCATCCTGCTCATCGCCACGAGCGTGTTCTTTTTCACCCAGGACATGGAGCGTGCCATCGCGGTGCTGGTGGTCAGCATCCCCTGTGCTTTTGTGCTGGCCAGCCCTTCCGCCATGGTCTCGGCCATTGCCTCCGCCTCACGCCTGGGCCTGCTGGTGAAGAGCATCCGCCATCTGGAAACGGCCCGCCTGGTAGATACGGTGGTGTTTGATAAAACCGGCACGCTGACACTCGGCCAGCTCGATCTGGAGCAAGTGCTGGTGCATGATGAAACCTTGACTCGAGAGCAAGTGATCCAACTCGCCGCCGCTTTGGAACAGCAGTCGAATCACCCCGTCGCCCGCGCCCTTGCTTCAGCAGGCCAGGGCCAGCAGTTGCCCCATATCACCCACTTCACCGAGCATCACGGCCTGGGCCTGGAAGGAGAAAGTGAAGGGCGGCATTTGCAGATCGGGCGCAGCTCCTGGCTGATAAAAAGTGGCACGCCTTTGGCCATCAACCCTGCAGATTTCACACGCCACAGCCTGGTGCTGCTGGCGCAAAACGGCCGCCACATCGCCACCTTTTTGTTAGCCGATCAAGTGCGGAAGGAGGCCCGCGAAGCCCTGAATCGCTTGCGCCTTTTGGGCATCCAGGATTTCCACATGCTCACGGGAGATCGCCTGGAGGTGGCCCAGCACATCGCCAGCCAGATGGGTATCACACATCTGCATGCCGAGTGCCTGCCAGAGGACAAGGTGCGGCACATCCGCGAACTGAAGGCCGCAGGTCGCCGAGTACTGGTGATTGGAGACGGGCTCAATGACGCCCCTGCTCTGGCGGAAGGGGATGTGGGCGTCGCCATGGGCACTCTGGGTAATGATGTCACGGTGCATACCTCAGATGTGGCCCTCATGTCGCATGATCTTCGTCGCCTGCCGGACCTGCTGCTGCTTTCTGCCCGCACCGTCGGCATCATTAATCAAAATCTGCTGTGCGGATTTGCCTTCATCATCCTCGCCATCACCCTCAGCAGCCTCGGGTTTGTCAATCCCATCGCCGCCGCCTTCATGCATGAGTTCAGTGCCTTCTTTGTGATCTTTAATAGCGCACGTTTGCTACGCTTTGACGGCCTAGAAACGGAGCCTCAGGAAGTTTCCGACGCTGCGCCATTAACCGAACTCGCGCCCGCCCATGTCTAAGAAGTTCTCACGCCTTGCGCTGATCTCAGCGGCGCTGCTTTTGGCCGCAGGCCTGGGGCTTTATCTGGGCCAAGCTGAAGACACACTTGCAGTCATCCCCAGCGCCACCAAGCCCCTGCCAAAGACAGTTGAACGCCCTTTCTGGGAAGAAGCCTCTGTGCCTGATGATGTGGATTCACATCTCCCTGCTCGAGTCGTCTTACCACTGCGTAGCGGGCCGGTGATCCTGCGTGACTATGCGGCCGAGGTACGTACACTGGAGTATGGCGGGGATGCACGTCTGCTCAATGACAGCCTGCTGCTTTGGTTTGGTCAGGCCCCGAAAGAAGCCACGGACTGGATCAACCAGACAGAACGGTTTGAGGACCTCGTTCCCAGTCTGGGTTCCCTCGCCCTCAGCATCGCCAGCCAGGGGCAGATGCAAACAGCCCTCGCTTGGGTCGATGCCATTCCTGAGAATGCCCTTCGCCATGAGGCACGCCTGCGCCTCTACGCTCAGCAGGCCCGGCAACGGAAGGTGGATGTGGAAGGACTCAAGGCTGCCGACTTCAGTGCCGATGACATCGCCATCATTTTGGGCGGCTCTTTGGGGGACTGAGAGTCTCACTTCATCTCACTCATGGTATAAAACCCACGCTGGCTGTCGGCTTCCACATAAAGGTGACGGGGGCCGTCGCTGCTCGCAGTAGTCTCCCACTGATCAACCTGTCCATTCGGACTCACGGCGAAAGGGACAGCTACAAAAACGGACGTGACATCCGTTTGAAACCGGAGCTGATAACGCCGTCCCGATCTCCCTGGAAAGGTCAGCTTGAAGCGCAATCGATTCCCGACACGCCGATAGAGCCGGATGGGCTTCACATCCAGGGGCAGGCTGGGCAGAGTGATTTTCAGCTCATCGGCCCCGTCAAATTCGATCACAAACGAGGCCAGGTTTTCTTCTGCGGGCCCCCGTACCACCCGACCCTGAATATCATATCTGGAACCGTGACAAGGACACTGCATGTGCCCCTGCTGCTGTACAAACGCACCCACAGTGCAGCCGGCGTGGGTGCAGACAGAATCCAGAGCATGAAACACCGAAACAGATGCGCGGGTGACGATGAGAGCCGTGTCCACCGCACTGAGATTCACCTGCACAGAGCCACCTACCGACTGCAATGCAGGAAAGCTCGCCAATGACAAATACAAACACCCTGGCCCCGTTTGCAAAGCTGCAGCCTCCATCACCATTCCGCGAGCCCAAGCCAGCCCCGTGACTGCACGTGCAGTCCCGATGAGCCAGCCCTGAAGCCATGTGCGACGAAACATCCGCCACCAGGATGTGCAAAAATGTCCTGAGCACGACCTAAAGACCGTGACACTTCCATCACCTCACAGGCCCGATGGTCTCGGCGACTGGCTGCGTCTTCAGGATCTTGTCAGCCAAAGTTTTGTCTGCCACCACTGCCTCAGGAAAACGCTCGGCCAGTTGTTCATAATAAACCGCAGCCGCCTTTCCATTGCCGCGACCTTCATAATAACGAGCCAGGCCTAACAACTCGCGTAACTCAGAAGCACGCACCTCCGAGAGGCAAGAGCGAGCCTGGGCCACTTTATCGCTCTCCGGGAAACGGGCGATGAACCACGCCAGCGAAATGGCCGCCCCTTCCCGCTGATGCGGGCTATTGCTCCGCATGGTCTTCCAGTCCTTATACGCAATGTACGCCACCTGATAACCCGCGTCATCTGCCAGCTCATGCTTGGGATAGGTTTCGGCAAAGTCTTCATGAGTGGCGATGGCCACCTTCTTTTCACCGGCCTTTTCTTGGGCAATGGCCAGGTAATAATGTGCCTGGATTCCCACCTCGCTCTGCGGGCCATTTTTGATGATGGCCTTCAGCATTTCCACCACGATTTCGGGCGGCGTGATTTGAGATTTGCGCATCACTTCCAGCGTACGCCGGCTTTCTTTGCCACTGCCTAGAAGGCGCTGTACCAGCTGCAGCTGCGCTGCATGGGCCTTTTCAAAATGCCCCGGCTGCTCCACAATGAGACGGTTCAGCGCCTCAAAGGCAGATTCATCATCCCCCAGGTGAATATTGATGCGGTACACTTCCCACAGAGACAGGGCGGACCACTCCGTGCGGGGATAATGTTTCACCACATTGAGAAAGCGCTCCAGGGCTTCTTCTGCTTCGCCTTCCGACATCAGCTTTTGCGCGCGTGAATACAGTCGCCGCACAGACTCATCATCACGCGCCTGCACAGGCAGCAGAGCGCCGAGCACAAAAAAACAAAGCAGCCCTGCTCGAACAGGGCTGCTAAGAAAAGACATCGCTGAAGTTTTCGAAATCATTCGCCAGGAGCGTTCACCGCTTCAAGCACAGGCAATGGAGTCGCCCCACCGCTGCTGGAGGAGGCCGGTAGCAGCGTGCTCGGCTTATACTGCTTGGCCAGCTCATCCGTGCTGCGCTTGCCATAAGTAACACGGCCCAGCGTGACGTATTCACCGTTTTTATCCAGGGGGTTCTTCACCTTGGCCTCGGCACCCGGGTAGAGGTTTTCCACCAAGCCGGAATTCGGCCCCAGGCAATCCACATGAGGGATGCCGGGTTCATCAGAAATGGTGTAGTCAAAGCTGACAATCTGCTGCCCCAAGTTGCGGAACTTGATGGTGTTTTCGATCGTCTCTTCATCCACCATGTCGCTCACCAGCTGATAGCTCACAGGGGCATTGGGGAACGCGAGACGCTCCGAGGTGATGGTCTTGCAGGAGGCCAGTGCGACGGTGGCAAGGCCCAAAGTAAACAGGCGGGAGAACTTCATGGGTATGGGTTGAGAAAGAGCCGGGCAGTTGGAAATTAATAGCGGTAGCGGAAGCCGATGAGATAGCCATCGGAAGCAAAGTTCGTCAGCTCCTCCAGATCACCCACGTGGAAGTCACGATACTCGGCGAAGATGGAATACTGGTCCTTCCAGGTCCACTCCACGCCTGCATACCAGTTCCAGGAATTGATGAACTCATCCACACTGAAGGGTGTGTTGCTGGCGGTGTTGTTACCCGTATTGTTATACTGCGCACGAGACTTGGCGGTGGCATTGCGATACCACACCTGACCACCACCAAAACCAGCGCCCACGTAAGGGCGGAAACCGGCGGCAAATTTGCCAATGCGGGCGCGGTAACGATAGAGATCCAGGGCCAGGGTCCCATTCAGGTTAAAGAACAGGGAGTTCATGTCAGCCTGATAAGCCACCGTATCCGTGGCCAGACGGCCACCACCCGCGGCCTGATTGGCATCGGCAGAGCGCCCTTTGAGTTCTGTGGACATGAAGGTGCCCTCCACATCCACAGAAGCGAGGATGGGCAGACGTTTCATCTTCCAGCTCTTGCCGACTTCGATGCTGAAACTGGCAGCACCATCGGAATCATCCAGGCTAAATTTTTTGTCACCGATCTTCACGTCACCCGTCTGGCTCAGAGACTCACCGACAGACACACCGACAAAAGGACCATATTTGCGCTTCTGGGCCGCGCCTTCACCGCCGAGTGACTTGAGTTCAAGCTCGGCCGCCGAGGCAGCCAAGGTGCAAAAGGTAAGAGTGAGCAGAGCGAGGGAACGCATGATGGGATGGAATTGCCGCGTCTATTAATCCGCGCTTTCACCTGCTGAAATGAGTTCGATGTGAAGAATTCGTCACACGTTACCCGCCGCAAAGTGTCACATTCTGCTCACACTCTGGCACATGATGAGACCTTTATTGATGCTCTGCCTGGCCATTTTGACAGCGCCGTTGCAGGCCCAGCAGCCTGGCGGTGCAGCCCCTGTACCTGCGGCTGTTTTAGATCCTATCTCCCCAAATGTGCCCGCTGCCCCAGGTGAACCGGCCCTGCCACAGAACGCAGGATTTCCGGTGGACGTGAACAATTACGAAAACCCGCTCCTGCTTTTCCAAGGTGAGAAGCGCGACCTGCCCATGGCCGATGAAGAGAACCTGGAACTCCTCCCTCCCATCTCGCCGTATCTTCCGGGCGAGCAAGCCCCCGCTGGAACACCCGACAAACCGCTGACTCCCGAGGAACTGGAACTGCGCAGCCTGGGGGCCAAGGTCGCGGCCTCCGTCGTCGGCATCCGTGTCTGGGATGAATTTGGTAACCAGATCAGCAGCGGAGTCGGCTGCTTTGTAACGAAAGACGGAGTCATCCTCACTGATACAGGCCTGCTGCACCCGGAGATCGCGGAGAAAGTGGACTACATCACCACCACCGGCGCGGATGGCACCAATCACAAGGTGGCGGGTTTTTACATCGCCGATCTCGTCACCGGGGTGACGCTGCTGCAAAGTGAAACCAAGGAGACCACGCCACTGGAACTGACCCCAGACACAGACTTTGCCCAAGAACGCACCTGCCACGTATTGGCTGTTTCTGAAAAGCGTGGCCTCGTGCTGGCCGATGCGAAGGTGCAGATGGACCCCGCTCTTACTGGCTTGGGCTGGCTGAATCTGAAGGGGACAGATTCCCCCGGTGCGGTGGGTTCCCCCGTATTGTCGAAGGCCGGGCGTGTCATGGCCGTGGTCGGCATGAAGGTGCCTCTGCAAAGCTGGATGAACTTTGCCCTACCCTGCGACGCCGCCGCCTTTGAACTGCGCAAAAACCGCGCGCCCATGCAGCCGCTATCAAAACTGCCGCAGACACCCAAGCTGCGTGACGTCGCCAACGATCCCGAGTTCGTCGCCGCCTTTGCCACCCTCCAGCAAAAACGTGTGGAGTCCGCCATGCGCAAGCTGGTGCAACTCACCCGCAAATACCCGCGCAGCGCGGAATGCTGGGCACTGCTGGGCCTCAGTGCCACCTACCTGGGGGCCTCACCAGAGGCCCTGAATTGCCAGCGCAAAGCCGTGGCTCTGGACCCCAAAGCAGGACTCTACTGGCACCAACTGGCCTTTGCCAAACTGCGCGAATCCCCCGGGGGCCTGCCTGATACCACCGAGGATCGCGAGGCACTGGAACTGGCCGTGGAGCAGCGGCCCAATGATCAACTGGCCTGGCTGCTGCTGGCCAGCCGCCACGTGCGTGACGGAGATCTGGGCAAGGCCGATGATGCCCTGCGCCGTGTCACCTTGCTGGCTCCCGGTTATGCCCAGGCGCATTACTTGCAGGCCTATGTTCGGGGCCGTCTGAAGGACTATGACGGAGCCCAGGCCGCCATTTCTCAAAGCCTGAAGCTGAATGCTGGCTACTCCGAGGCCTGGTACTATCAGGGGCTGCTCTTTGACAAACAGGGTGATCCTGGCGAGGCCACCAAGGCCTACCGCAATACCGTACGCCTGCGTCCCACACATCCCCAGGCCTGGATGAATCTGGCCTACGCCTATAAAAAGATGGGCCGTGAAACGGAAGCCCGTGAGGCTTTCATGCAGCATCAAAAGCGTACGATGAAGGCCAAATGAAGCCGCGCCTTTGCGCGGCACGCAGCCTGCGCTAGGGTCAGCCCATGCTCCGCGCCTGGCTCGAACTCGCCCGCATCTCCAATCTCCCCACCGTCTGGACCAATGTCACGGCCGCATGGCTGCTGGCAGGTGGCCCCTGGATGGATGTGCGGCTGGGCTGGCTGCTGCTGGCAGGCTCCCTCCTTTACACTGGTGGCATGATCCTGAATGACGCGGCGGATGCCAAATTCGACCGCGAGCACAAAAAGGAACGCCCGATCCCCAGCGGTAAAGTCAGCGCCGGCACCGCCTGGGGCGTGGGGCTGGGGATGATGGCACTGGGAGCAACGACGGCCCTCTTCACTGCCGGAGCCAGCCTAGTGATCACACTCATTCTTGTGGCTGCCATTCTGTTTTATGATCTCTACCACAAACCCTGGCCAGGAGCCGTGTGGGTGATGGGGTCCTGCCGGGTGCTGCTTTATCTCATGGCCAGCTCTGCCATTCCCGGCGGCGGGGTCTGCATTCCCTGGTGGCTGGATGATGACGGGCTGATTTTTGCCCCCACTTTAGGCGCTTACATCGTAGGCCTCACCATGGTCGCCCGCATGGAGGCCAGAGGAGCTGTCACCTCCCCTCTGCGCGCCTTTTTTGCCAAAGGGTTGCTGTATGCCCCCGCGCTGGTCGCCATCGTTTTCTGGATCAGCCGAGCGAACTGGCAGCTCATACCTCTTTTGGGGGATCTCACACCGCTCGCCCCCCTGCCCTTCATCCTCCTTTTCATCAGCATGGTGGCCTACGCCACACGGGTCATGCGCCAGGGCGGGCCTGCCATTGGCCGGGCCGTGGGCATTCTGCTGGCAGGCATTGCTGTGGTGGATGCGCTGGCAGTCATGCAAGTTTCCCTATTTCTGGCCTGTGGCTTTGTCCTAATGGCCCCGCTGCTGCGCCTCTGGCAGCGGTGGATTGCTGCCACTTAAGCGTGCATTTCCGGGTTTTCCGGTTGCATGAAACGTCGGCAAATCTCGTTCTAGTCTTTCCCTTTCGTCACCTGTGACGTAAGGATTAATGAGACCCAACCGCCCATGCTGGAGAAGAAAATCAGGCTCGAATACGCCCATCGCATCCTTTTCACCCGCGATGTGTTTGCTGCTGCAAACACGACCATCCGCGACCTGCTCCTGCTGGATCACCCGAACAAGGTTCCACGCGTGCTTGTGTTTGTGGATGATCATGTGGCCTCGGCCAACCCTCAGCTTCTCGACAGCATCCGCACCTATGCACGGGCTCATGCCGAAGTCCTGGACCTGGCAGGTGATCCTGTGATCCTTCCCGGTGGAGAGCCTTGCAAGAATGACTTCTCCCTCGTCCAGCAGTCTTGGCAGGCCATCAACGATGCGGGGCTGGACCGTCACAGCTATGTCTTTGTCATTGGCGGCGGGGCCGCGCTGGACCTCGTTTGTTTTGCCGCGGCCACCGCTCACCGGGGCATCCGCCACGTGCGATTTCCCACCACCACGCTCAGCCAGGGCGATGGCGGTGTGGGCGTGAAAAACGGCGTCAATTACTTCGAGAAAAAAAACTGGGTGGGCAGCTTTGCCGTCCCCTTTGCCGTGGTGAATGACTTTGCCTTTCTGGAGTCCCTGCCCGAGCGCGAACGCCGCAATGGAATCATTGAGGCGATCAAAGTTTCCCTCATTCGTGACCGTGCCTTCTTTGAAGAAATCGAGCAGATGGCCCCGGCCCTCGCCCGACTGGAGCAGCCCGCGCTCGAGCGCGTGGTCCAGCGCAGTGCAGAACTGCATGTGGAGCACATCGCCACCGGAGGTGACCCTTTTGAACTCGGCAGCGCCCGCCCGCTCGACTTCGGCCATTGGGCCGCTCATAAGCTGGAGCAGATCACCCACTTTGCCGTCACCCATGGCGAAGCCGTGGCCATTGGCATGGCCGTTGACCTCCTTTACTCCGTGAAAAAAGGCATCCTCGATGCCCCCACCGCGCAGCGTGTCATGCGCCTGGTGGAACAGATCGGTTTTGAAACCTATCACCCCAGCCTCCTCGCCGAAGGCAGGACCGGCGAACCCGCCATCCTCGAAGGCCTCGAAGAATTCCGCGAGCACCTCGGCGGTGAACTCACCG
Source organism: Verrucomicrobiota bacterium (assembly GCA_040386955.1). Classification (GTDB taxonomy): domain Bacteria; phylum Verrucomicrobiota; class Verrucomicrobiia; order Verrucomicrobiales; family Verrucomicrobiaceae; genus Prosthecobacter. The sequence continues at coordinate 258,096 of JAZKER010000001.1, read as the reverse complement.
TCACCCTCGTGCCCAGAGTCGGTCAAAAACTCGAAGTCCATGAAATGGACCGCGAACTGATCCTGGAGGCTGTGGAGGAACTGCGTGTCCACACAGAGACGAATCACCTCGCCCCTATGGGCAGGTGATTTTGCCAGTCATTGAAACAGCTCATTACAGTCTGCTGATCGTCATCTTAAAGCTCCACTCAAACTGTAGGTTCTAAGTCATGGACACCTTCGGCAGCACAGATCCCAAACGGATGCCTCAGCACTTTTTTACGGGTGCAGTTCATCTCGATTACCCATCCGCCATACCAGCGGAAATTAGAAATCAGAACTTCTCGGTAGCGCCTCGGCATTGGTATCTCGATGCGGATTTTCAATGTACCCAATGCCATCAAGAATTTACTTGGACGGCAGGTGAGCAAAAAACATGGTTCGAAGAATACCGATTCTGGATTGATGCTTACCCTCGGCATTGCAAAAAGTGTCGAGTCCAAAATCGTCATCTTGAGAATCTCAGGAAGGAATACGATTCGTCAGTGGCTGACGCAAAAATGCATGGAAGACTCGAACAAAAACGCCGCATCGTAGAAATCATACGTGAATTGAAGGACGCCCTCGGCTCTGTTCCCCAGAGCATGAATGATCATTTGGAGCTTTTGGAGAATCAAATGATCAAGACTTCCGAGCAACGTCCTGACAACAAGCTCGACTAACATTTCGCTCAGCAGCATGTAGCATTTCAGATTTGATTATCAGCCATCCAAGCGACCCAAGTCTGATCAACACTCCAAAGTGCATGATTACCGCTTATAACCGTCTGCAAATCCTCAAAGGCATTCTGCTGCTCACTGCATCAATCGTTTGTTATACCGCAGCCTGGATGTTTTTCCGTTATGGCTTGGCTTTCGTTTTTCATTCCTTTCGTCTGCCTGCGACACTCGTTCCATGGCTCAGCCTCGCGGCACTCGCGGCCGTGTCCTATGGGGGCTGGCGGCAGTGGCAGAGAGGCGATGGATTCAACAGCTACATTGAGTCCTCCTTGTTTCATGATTTGGGCGATTCCGGAGGGGCCTTCATGGTGGAGCAGCAGACTCATCGAATCACAGGACCTGCCTACCTCCTGAGCCAGTTCTTCCTGGGCGGCCCGTTACTGATTTTGCGGGCTCTAAAGCACCTGCGTCAGCGCCTGCCGACGGCGGAAGGGCTCGAAACCCGGCTTCATGAGACACTCGGCATCCTACGGGCAGAGAACAAGTGGCAGTCCATCGAGGAGCATCCTGATCGGCGGTTGGAGATCCTGATGCTGGCGCAGATGCGCAAGATTGATTTCAGCACCCATACGGGCATCATGCGCATCAAAGCCCTGCCAGCCCATGGAGTTTAACTTTGATTTACGCCGCCTGCTGCTCTTCGCCATTCTTCTGGGAGGGTTTGCCTTGCTGGGCGGTTTTTCCAAGCCTGAGCTCCCGCCTGAGTCTCTGCATCAGGCGGCCAGAGTTCATAAAGCCTGGGCCTGCTGCATGGCCATTTTCTTGGTGGGCGCAGGAAGCTTTTCATTGGTGGACCACTGGGCCGGCACCATGGAACCCGTCAATCTCCGGCCTGTGTACCTGCTCCTTGGCGGCCTGTTAATGCTGGCTGGCGGGCTGTGGCTCCGGGCTCTGAAACAAAGCGTGGAGTCGCCCCAGAAAGTAGCAGTCCAAAGCTTCATTCACGTCCCCGTAAAGCGAGTCCCTCCGTTTCAGCGGGCTTAATTTCCAGCCCTGTTTCTCCTTAAAACCGCAAGACACCTCCCTTTTTGACGTTCGTTTGCTCACCATGATCCGTCCTCTTTTCACCAGCTTGCTGGCCCTCACCATGATCACCTCCCTTTCCGCTGCGGGACAGACCCCGCAGACCTTTGCAGGCGAGGTCTCCCTCAAGGTTGGCTATTCCTACCTTCTCACACTGCCGGAAGGCTATGAGGCCGATCCTGCCAAAAAATGGCCTCTTCTCGTCTTCCTTCATGGTGCGGGAGAGCGTGGCACCGATCTGGAACTGCTCAAAAAACACGGCCCGCCGAAGCTCATCGCAGCAGGTAAAAAATTCGATGCCATCGTGGTCTGTCCCCAGGTGCCGACGGGCAACATCTGGAATGAGCATGGGGTGAAAGCCCTCACGGATGAGATCATCCGCACGCACCGAGTAGACACCTCCCGCCTCTACCTCACCGGCATCAGCATGGGCGGATTTGGCACCTGGGATACGGCACTGGCCTACCCGGATACGTATGCCGCCATCGCACCCATTTGCGGCGGAGCCGGAGTCGGTTTCGTGATGGCCGAGCGGATCAAAGATCTTCCCTGCTGGATCTTCCACGGCGACAAAGATGGAGCTGTCTCGGTGGATTTCTCCACCCGGATGCACGGTGCCCTGCAAAAGGTGGGTAGCTCGGCAAAGCTGACCATCTATCCGGGTGTCGGCCATGACTCCTGGACACAAACCTACGACAACGAGGAGTTTTGGACCTGGCTCTTCGCTCAGAAGAAATCCTGAGCACTCCACTACCGCACGATCACCCGCGACTCTGGCCGGACCAGCGTGGGCAGGCGGATGGCGTCCCAGTTCGCCAATCTCACACAGCCTGCGCTCTGGCTGCGCCCAATGGTTCGCGGATTTGCCGTGCCATGCAGGCCGATGCCTGACTTGCTCAACCCGCACCAAAAGATGCCTACAGGGCTGTTCGGCCCAGGAGGCAGCTGATAGGCCTCTTTGCCTCTCACTCCAGCTTCCAGAAACTGCTTGTCATAACGGAAGCTGGGGGTGGTCATCATGGTCTTCACGCTCCAGGTGCCCACAGGAATGAACTCCGGCTTGCCCGGAGTGATAGGAAAGGCGGCCAGTAATTTTTCGTCGCTGGTATAAACCGCCGCCATGCGCTCGGTCGTGTCCACCACGATGGTGTGGCTGCTCAGCGCAGGGTCTTTGCCAAAGCTTTGCACGGGCTTCACTTCCTCGATGCGAAAGGAGCGCACATTGGGCACCACCACCACGTCTCCAGGTTTCAGCTTGGCCATGTCCAGTTCCGGGTTGCACTTGGCCAGGAAGCTCTCGTCCGTGTGAAAACGTTCCGCCACGAGCTCGGCATAGCTGCGATAGGCCATGTAGGCGTGCTTCACCTGTTCCTCAGGCTTTTCCGGCAGCTTCGAATTCACAAACTTTTCCAGGTCGCTGCGGATCTTGAAGGCCGCAAAAATCACCGGCACCTCCTTGGTGGCCGCTTTCAGGGCAGGCTCCCAGTCATAGAGATCCTGGTGGCCGTTGGCGAAATTGTAATTCACCACCGCCTTGTACGTGAATTCCCCCACCGCCCCGTCCAGTTTCCCAGGGCCAAAGAGGTGTTTGTCCAAAAAGATCTGCAATTGCAGAACCGTGTTCCGGTCTTTCGGTACCGGTCCACCATCCTGAGCTGCGGCTTTCAGGACAAAGAACGGCAACCCGGCCACCGCCAGCAAAGCACAAACAAGTCGGGGGAAATTTCGCATTCCTTAACCAATAATCCATTTTTCATCGAAGGCCAGTCCGGGATATATCAGGAATCTTTTGCGGAATTAAAAAGCCGTTTGGATTCAACCTGTGGCCATGTAGTGAAAGGCAGCCCGTCCTGTTCATGTTTCCGCTCTTCGATTCCATTCTCGCTTTTCTGCCTTCGTCAGCCGACCTCGTGTCTGCCATACCAGCCATTTTGATGCTGATCGTCATCGAGGGACTTCTGAGCGTGGACAACGCCCTGGCCATTGCCGCCATGGCCAACCATCTCCCCGAGAAACAGAAGTATCTGGCCCTGAAACTGGGCATCATTGGGGCCTACCTTTTTCGCGGCATCTGCATGTTCTTTGCCGCGTGGATCATCGAAAACCCATGGCTCAAGATCTGTGGTGCGGCCTATCTCGTTTATCTGATGAGCGAGCACTTCACCGGTGCTGGCGATGAAGACAACGATGGCAACAAAGATAGCCCCAACCAGCGCGGTCTCTGGGCCACTGTCATCGGCATTGAGCTGATGGACCTCAGCCTGAGCGTGGACAATGTCGTGGCCGCAGTGGCCATTGATCCCCGTCTCTGGGTCGTCTGCACCGGCGTTTTTATCGGCATCCTGGCCCTGCGTTTTGTCGCCGGAGCCTGCATCAAGCTGCTGGAGAAATTCCCCATTCTGGCTGACACGGCCTTTATCCTCATCGGTTATGTGGGTGGCATCCTCGTCGTTGAACTGCTCAGCAACCCCGCCAGCGGGTTCCAGGTCTTCGACAACCCGATCCATGTGGGACCTGTCCGCAAGTTCGTCGGCATTGTCCTCATTCTTGGGATCTCCATCCTGTACGCCAAGGTGCCTGCCGTGCAGGTGGCACTGAAACCTCTGTTCAAAGCTCTCCACGTGCCCATGAAGGTCATTGCCATGGCCGTGGGGCTCGTTCTGAAGGTCATCTTTCTGCCCTTCACCTTGATCATGGGCCTGTTCAAATCCAAAGCCGTCGCTGAACCGACCCCGCCTCCGGCGATGTGAGGTGGATGGTGAAACGCAGCGGCGAAAGGCCCATCCATCCATAAAAAATGGGCAGTCCGATGAAGGACTGCCCAGATTAAAGGTCTTCTCCCGTCATTAAACGGGCTGAAAATTCGTTGGTGACTCCACTTTAGGCCGCATCCAGACCGAAGGCGGTGTGAACGGCACGGGAGGCGGTTTCGATGTCGGCTTCCTGGACGATGACGGCGGTCTTGATCTCGCTGGTGGAGATCATGAGAATGTTCACGCTGACGTCGGCCAGGGCTTTGAACATCTTGGCGGCCACACCGCTGTGGCTGCGCATGCCGATGCCCACCACGCTGAGTTTGGCCACGCCAGACTCGGTACGCAGGGTCACTTTGTCACCGAGGGTGGAAAGGATGTCACGCAGGGCTTTTTCTGCCTTGGGCAGATCCACGGCGCTGAGGGTGAAGGAGATGTCGGTTTCGCCATCGAACGAGACGTTCTGCACGATCATGTCGATCATGATGTTGGCGCCGGCGATGGCACCAAAGATCACGGACGAGATGCCCGGGCGATCTGGCACGTCATCAATGGTGATCTTGGCCTGATTGCGCTCAAGGCTGACGCCGCGCACGACGACGGATTCCATACCGGGGGTTTCTTCTTTCACGAGGGTTCCTGGGTTGTTGTTGAGGCTGCTGCGCACTTCAAAGCGCACGCCAAATTTTTTCGCAAACTCGACGCTTCGGCTCTGCATCACTTTGCTGCCGCTGCTGGCCATTTCCAGCATCTCGTCATAGCTGATTTCTTCGATCTTGGTCGCACACTTCACCACGCGAGGGTCGCAGGTGTACACGCCGTCCACATCGGTATAAATCTGGCAGAGGTCAGCCTTGATCGCGGCTGCCATGGCGATGGCGGTGAGGTCACTGCCACCACGGCCCAGCGTGGTGATCTCGCCACTGGCGGTTTCACCCTGGAAGCCTGCCAGCATGACGATGTTCCCTTCATCCAGCATCTTATGCACGGCATCGGGCGTGATGTTGACGATGCGTGCCTTGGTGTGCATGCGATCCGTGGAAATGCCGGCCTGCGCACCAGTGAGGGAGACGGCTTTGCCACCCAGGGCATTGATGGCCATGGCGGTGAGGGCGATGGTGGTCTGCTCTCCGGTGGAAAGGAGGACGTCCATCTCACGCTCGCTGGGGTCCTGCTCAAGGGACACTTCTTTGGCCAGGCGGATGAGGTTATCCGTCACGCCCGACATGGCGGAGACGACGGCGACGACCTGGTGGCCAGCACGCTGAGTTTCCAGAATGCGGCGTGCGCAGTTCCGGATGCGTTCTGGATTGCCGACGGAGGTACCGCCGTATTTCTGGACAATGAGGGCCATGGCTGAGAAAGGGCGGCGAAAGTGGCACGCCCTGCGGGGGGTGCAAACGGGAAATCACGTTTGGTTGGGCCCACGCATGGCCAGAACCTGCCTGACGGCTGCAATTTTCCTTCACAAAGCACGATCTTCTCCCTCATCCTTCTCACATCCACCATGAAAGCCCGGCTCCTGCTCCCCTGCCTCCTGTTTCTCACCGCCTCAGCTTCCGGCATGGACAATGCGCGACCGATGCGGGATCTGAATGGCTACTTTCCCTTTACCCCGGTGGCGGATGCGGAGGCCTGGCAAACGCGGCGGGCGGAGATCGAAAAACGCGTGCTCTTGGCCAATGGCCTCTGGCCGATGCCGGAAAAAACACCGCTGAAGGCCACCATCCATGGCCGGGTGGAGCGGGATGACTACACGATTGACCGCGTATTTTTTGAAAGCCTGCCCGGCCACTACGTCACTGGCAGCCTGTATTTGCCCAAAAAGCGCAGTGGCAAAATCCCGGGCATCCTGTGCCCGCATGGCCACTGGCCCGATGGACGCTTCATGGATGTGGGTGCGGGCAGTGAGGCGATGAAAAAGCAGATCGAAACGGGGGCTGAAGAGCGCGAATCTGCCGCTCGTTCCCCGCTCCAGGCGCGCTGTGTCCACCTAGCCCGCATGGGCTGCGCGGCCTTTCATTACGATACCCTGGGCAATGCCGACTCCATCCAATTTCCCCTCCACCGTCATGGGGCGGGGCAAGAAGGTTTCCTCAGCCCGCAGGCAGATCTGCGTCTGCAGACCTACCTGGGCCTGCACACCTGGAACAGCATGCGCGCGCTGGATTTCCTGCTGAGTCTGGAGGGCATCGACCCTGACCGCATCGGCTGCACCGGGGCCAGTGGGGGCGGTACCCAGACGATGATGATCACGGGCATCGACTCCCGCATCAAAGCCGCCTTCCCCTGCGTCATGGTCTCCACCGCCATGCAGGGAGGCTGCACCTGTGAAAACGGCCATTACCTGCGCATCGGCCAGGGGAATGTGGACATCGCCGCGCTCACGGCCCCGCGCCCGCTGGGCATCACCGCTGCCGATGACTGGACGAAGGAAGTCGCCACCAAAGGCCTGCCAGACCTGAAGGATCTTTATGCCAAACTCGGCGTGCCGGACAAGGTCACCGCCCACATCGCCACCCAGTTTCCGCACAACTACAATCTGCCCTCCCGGCTGGCGATGTATGAGTTCTTCAATCAGCACTTCCATCTAGGCCAAAAAAGCCCCATTCAGGAGCGCGACTTCACCTTTTCCACCAAGGCCGACATGACTGTCTGGACCGCCGAGCACCCTGCGCCCACGGGCGATGCCCTGGGAGAGGCCCATGAAAAAGCCGTCTGCGCCTGGATGACCGCCCAGGATGAAAAGAACATCACCGCCCTCATCCAAAAGGACGATACCACTGCGCTGCGCAACATCGTGGAGGAAGCCTGGAAGACCATCGTGGGCCGCCCCCAGCCCACCCAGCAGGAAGTCACCTATGAAATGGTGAAAAAGGAAGAGAAGGCCGATCACCTCATCGTCCACGGTCGGATCCAAAACACCCGCGACGAGGAAACGCTGCAATCCGTCTTCCTCTACCCGAAAAATTGGCAGGGTGAGGCCACCCTGTGGCTGAGCCTCAAGGGCAGCGACTCCGTCCTCACCGCCGCAGGCCCCACACCCGCCGCCCAGAAGCTGCTGGATCAAGGCATCGCCATCGCCTGCCCCGACCTCTACCTGCGCGGCATGACCGAGCAGCCCAAGGCTGGCGACAACCTGAAGGCCAAAGCCAATGACTTCCGTGAATTCAGCGGTTACACCTTTGGTTATAACCCCACCCTCCTCGCCCGCCGTGTGCACGATGCCATGACCATGGTCACCATGATGCAGAGCCAGGAAAAGTATCCCGTGAAGCAGCTCAAAATCCACGGCCTGGAAGGCGCCGGCCCCATCGCCCTGGTCGCCGGCACCGTCCTCGCTCTGGATAGCGTCACCGCCGATCTGGAAGGCTTCCGCTTCGCCGATTTGAAGTCCCCCTGGGATGTCAATTTCGTGCCTGGTGCCGTCAAATACGGCGATGTGGACGCCCTGCTGAAACTGACAGAGAAGTGATAGAAGTCCCCCATCCCTTCATCCTGATCTAGCTATCACAAAGCGAGAGCTTTGGCGCTCGTTGGGATCCACACTCACAAAACGTCATTCTGTCACAGTTGATCCGCTTTTTTGCGCCAAAAGTGAACTTTCCCCAGCTCTCTTCTTAGCAGGCAATGGACGCCTTTCCCTTGCCAAATAAAGGCTAGCGCGACATTGCGCCGCTGTGGCACAGTCTGAGCATAAGATCGGGATAGAAAGAATCATTACCCATTATGTCTCCTGAAAAATTCACCGTTAAGCTCCAAGAGGCTTTCAATGCCTCGCAGTCTGTGGCCACGCGTCACGGGCATCAAGAAGTCAAACCTGCCCACCTCCTTTCCGCCTTGCTGGATCAGGAAGGTGGCATCACCAAGCCGTTGCTGGAAAAGGCAGCGGTCAATCCTGAACAGGCAACACAGCTCCCTGAGCAACTGGCTCAATTGCTCACCCGCCAACCGAAGGTCACGGGGGCAACGGGCAGTCTTTACCTGTCCAGCGAGTTCCGCGATCTAATGACCAAGGCGGAAGATGAACAGAAGAAGCTCAAGGATGATTTCCTGAGTGTGGAGCACGTCCTGCTGGCCCTGTTCAAGGCCAAGTCTGAGGTGTCCGATCTGCTGAAGCAGGCGGGCCTCACCTACGAAACCGTTTCCAAAGCCCTCACCGCCGTGCGGGGCAGCCAACGCGTGGTGGATCAGGACCCGGAAGGCAAATACCAGACCCTGGAAAAATACGGCACCGACCTCACCGCCCGCGCCAAGCAGGGCAAAATTGATCCCGTCATCGGTCGCGATGAGGAGATCCGCCGCGTGATGCAGGTGCTGAGCCGCCGCACGAAAAACAATCCCGTCCTCATCGGTGAACCCGGTGTGGGTAAGACGGCCATCGCTGAAGGCCTGGCCCGCCGCATCGTGGCCGGGGACGTGCCCGATTCTCTGAAAGGCAAACGCCTCATCAGCATGGACCTCGGCGGCATGATGGCCGGAGCCAAGTTCCGTGGAGAGTTCGAGGAGCGCCTGAAAGCCTTCCTCAAAGAAGTCACCAGCAGTGAAGGGGAAATCATCCTCTTCATTGATGAGCTGCACACCATCGTGGGTGCAGGCAAGGCGGAAGGGGCCATGGATGCTGGCAACCTGCTGAAGCCACAGCTGGCTCGTGGGGAGCTGCGCTGCATCGGTGCCACCACGCTGGATGAATACCGTAAATACATCGAAAAAGACCCCGCACTGGAGCGTCGCTTTCAGCCGGTGCTGGTGGGTGAGCCGAGTGTGGAAGACACCATCGCCATCTTGCGCGGTTTGAAGGAACGTTATGAAGTGCACCACGGCGTGCGCATTCAGGACGGGGCCATCATTGCCGCCGCCACGCTGAGCAACCGCTACATCACGGATCGCTTCCTGCCAGACAAAGCCATTGACCTGGTGGATGAAGCAGCGAGCCGCATCAAGATCGAGCTGGATTCCATGCCCACGGAGATTGACGTCATCGAACGCCAAGTCATGCAGGGAGAGATGGAGCGCCAGGTTCTGAAAAAAGAAAAAGACCCGGCCAGCAAGACCCGCCTGGAAAAGCTGGAGAAGGAAATCGCCAATCTCAAGGAGCAATCCTCCGCCCTGAAAGCCCAGTGGCTGAAGGAGAAGGAAACTGTGGATGCCGGCCGCAAGGTGAAGGAGGAGATTGATCGCCTGCGCACCGAATTGGAGCAAGCCCAACGCCGTGGCGACTTCAGCCGCGCCGGGGAGATCCAGTATGGTCTCATCCCCGATCTGGAGAAGAAGCTGCAGCATGAGTCCCTGACCGAAGCCACGGACAAACCGAAGGCCCAACCAACATTGCTCCGCGAAGAAGTCACTGAGGACGACATCGCCCGCGTGGTGGCTAACTGGACAGGCATTCCCGTCTCCCGCCTACAGGAAGGGGAACGGTCCAAGCTGGTGAAGATGGAAGAACGTCTGGCAGATCGCGTCATCGGCCAGCGGGATGCCATCGTCGCGGTGTCCAATGCCGTGCGCCGTGCCCGTGCGGGCATCCAGGATGAGAATCGTCCCATCGGCAGCTTCCTCTTCCTCGGCCCCACCGGCGTGGGCAAAACCGAGCTGTGCAAGGCCCTGGCCGAGTTCCTCTTCGATGATGATAACGCCATGACCCGCATTGATATGAGCGAGTACATGGAGAAGCACAGCGTCAGCCGCCTGATCGGCGCGCCCCCCGGTTACGTGGGGTATGACGAAGGGGGCCAGCTCACGGAGGCCGTGCGTCGCCGCCCTTACAGCGTGGTGCTGTTTGACGAGGTGGAAAAGGCCCACCCGGATGTGTTCAACAGCCTGCTGCAAGTGCTGGATGATGGCCGCATCACCGATGGTCAAGGTCGCACCGTGGACTTCAAAAACACGGTCATCATCATGACCAGCAACATCGGCAGCAATGCCATTCAGGATGTGACCAATGCCGAGCAACGAGACGCCCTGGTGCGGGAATCGCTGAAACAATTTTTCCGTCCCGAGTTCCTCAACCGCATTGATGAAATCGTCATCTTCGATCGCCTGGATGCCGCACAGCTCGACAAGATCGTGAAGATCCAGCTTCAACGCGTGATCACCCGATTGGCCAAGCAAAACATCCACCTCACGGTCACGGATGACACCACCCGTTACCTAGCCGATGCCGGTTTTGACCCCGTTTATGGAGCCCGCCCGCTCAAGCGCGCCATCCAGAAACACCTGCTGGATCCGCTCAGCCTCGCCGTGCTGGAGGGCGGCTTCAAAGATGGCGATGTCATCACCGCCACGATGAAGGATGGGAAGCCTGTGTTTGAGAAAGCGTAAAGTTGGGGACACCCCTCCTCCTTGGGTTCAGCGGCACTGAATCCAAGGAGAGTCCCATGAAAACGCATGATCACCTCAATCCATCCTTCATTGCACGCCTTCACCTTGTGCTTTGCTAGACATTCATTATGTTACCCCATGTCTGATGTTTTACAGGAGACCTTACGCCGAACGGTGGGTGGCAACCTTTCCAGCCTGCCACCACTGAGGCGTCTTGAGATGCTGTGGAAAAATGCGCAACAGCTTCGCGGTGGCGTGTGGCGAACTCCTGAATCCGATGGAACCCTCATTCGAAAAACTGTTGGTGCGCCTCGCTGATAGCGGGGTCCAGTTCATCATCGTTGGCGGAGTCGCAGTCGCCCTCCAAGGCTACATGCGAATGACTGAGGATGTGGACATCCTTATTGAAGCGAGCACTCAAAATGTGGAGATCATGCTCGCAGCCCTGGCAGACTATGGCGAGGGATTTGCCCGTGAATTGTCCGTGGATGACTTCACGGATGAAGAAGGGGCCATTCGTGTCGTAGAGGAATCTGAATACTGCCAGATTGATATCTTCACCCGTATGACAGGCTTGCACTATGGCGACCTACTGGCCGACGCCAGCACATTGGAGATCGGAGACAGGACTGTTCGTTTTGCTTCCAAAGCGGCGCTCATCCGACTCAAATCAACCTCAGTTAGGGAAAAGGATCAACTGGATGTCATTGCACTGGAACGCTTGAAGGATACTCTAAAATGAGTGGCTGTGCAGGATGATGATCCCGTAAAGCTGGCAAACCGAAAATCTTCATTGATCTCCAACTCATGAGGTTACCGCATCTGGATATCTGCACTTGCTGAGACAGATGGAGCGTATGAAGGGGAATCCTATTTCATGAACGAGTCTCCCCCTCCCTCCGACGCCGGCTGGCGTTTGGAACACAGCTATGCGCAGCTACCCACGCTGTTTCACTCCCTGGCTAAACCGACCGCTGTCGCCGCCCCGCGCCTAACCATCTTTAATCATACCTTGGCACAGGAGTTGGGATTGAAGCCCGAGCTTCTGGATCGCCCAGAAGCTGCGGCCCTTTTTACAGGGAATGAATTGCCCCCCGGAGCCCACCCCATCGCCCAAGCGTATGCCGGACATCAGTTTGGCAACTTCACCACGCTGGGAGATGGCCGCGCCATTTTGTTAGGTGAGCAAATCGCGCCAAGCGGGGCGCGGTTTGACATCCAGCTCAAAGGCCCCGGGCCCACTCGCTATTCGCGCCGGGGAGATGGCCGTGCCGCCCTGGGGCCAATGCTGCGTGAATACATCATCAGCGAGGCCATGCACGCCCTGCGTATCCCCACCACCCGCAGCCTCGCCGTGGCTACGACGGGGGAGGCTGTGTATCGCCCCCAGCCCCTGCCGGGGGCGGTTCTCACTCGGGTGGCGGCCAGTCACATCCGTGTGGGGACCTTTGAGTGGGCAGCCGCGCATCAGGACAAAGCGGCGCTCAAAGCCCTGGCTGATTACACTTTGGCCCGGCACGATCCCGCCCTGGTGGCTGCGGATTCGCCTTACCTAGCCCTGCTCCATTCCGTCATCGGACGCCAGGCATCCCTCATCGCTCAGTGGCTGCATGTGGGCTTCATTCATGGAGTGATGAATACAGACAACATGGCTCTCTCTGGCGAGACGATTGACTATGGCCCCTGTGCTTTCATGGATGCCTATGATCCCGGCACTGTCTTCAGCTCCATTGATCATCACGGCCGTTATGCCTATGGCAATCAGGCCCCTATCGCCCAGTGGAATCTGGCCCGGCTGGCAGAAGCACTTTTACCCCTGCTGCACCCCGATGAAAAGCAGGCCATCGAACTGGCCAACGCCGCGCTCGAGAGCTTCCGCAGCTGCTTTGACGAGGCCTGGCTTGCTGGTATGAGGAAGAAACTGGGCCTTTTCAATGAAGAAGCCGAAGACAAAGCCCTAGTGGATGCCCTGCTGAGCTGGATGCAGACGCAGAAAGCCGACTTTACCAATACCTTCCGAGCTCTATCTGCCACCGTCATAGCGGAAAACCACCTAACCAATGATACGTCTCTTTCCAACTGGCTGTCTCAATGGCAGGCGCGCCAAGCAAGGCAATCTCAATCCACCGCTGAAGTGACCGCACAGATGCAGACGAATAATCCTGCGTTCATCCCCCGCAATCACAAGGTGGAAGAGGCATTGGCCGCCGCGACGAATAACGATGACCTAAGCGTAGTGCAACGGCTGCTTCAGGTGCTAGCCAGGCCTTACGATCACGGCGTGGAACTGCCAGAGTACAGCCAGCCGCAGAGCGCCGAAGATTACCGCACCTTTTGCGGAACCTAATCAGGGACGAGGTCGCGGGCCTTCACCCCGAGGGCCACCCGGAGGCCCCATTCCCGGTGGTGGGCCAAAGCCCGGGCCACCGCGCCGCCCCCGGCGTGGCGGGCCACCGCCTTGTTTTTGAAAGCTTTTGTCGGGACTGCCCTTCCACTGACGGCCCATGTAGGGGAACTCATTGGTGATGCAGTAGTGGTAGATGCCAGCGGGGTATTCCGGTGTGACGCCATAGCGCCCATGACATTCATCCAGATCTCCAAGGCCAGCCACATACTCATAGTCCTGAGTGTAGTAACCATCGTAGGTGCCGCCCGGCCCCTCATTGCCGCCGGGACGCTCGCCCGCTTTCAGGCGGTAGCTGCTGCGCATCTTCACCAGAGGGCTGGTGGCATCCTGGGGGTCTTGATGTCCATGGCTGGCATAGATGGGGAAGCCATCCGCCGCCCAGCCTAACAACTGCATTTTCCCAGCCGCATCGCCGCCCAGATTTTGGATCAGGCCGGTAGGTAAGCCATGGTAATGGTAGGCCCCGTTGGGCTGCACATGGGCATCGTTTTGGTCCAGTCCCAGGTCCACCTGGCCACTCTTAGCCTCGGCCACCCATCCGGAGCGGGGATCGCGCTGCCAAAACTCCGCCGTGCCCGGTTCATAAGGCACACCATTCACCGCCACGCCAAAAAAGGCCCGCTCTGCCCCTGTAGGCTGGGCGGCTACCAAGGGCTTCAACGTCAGGCGAAACTCGTACTTCTGGGGAGCGATCGCGTTCGGGTTGTGCGCATTGGGAAAGGCCCCCATATCGTGGTTGGCAATGCCATTGGAGGTAACGATGCGCCACCCGGCCTGCTCGTGCACCGTGGCATCAGGAGGAGGAAGAGTTTGAGAAAAAATAGGCCCCGCACACAGCCAAAGAAACATCGTCGTTCGTTTCATACATCCTCTTGAACGCCCGACTCCTCCCGAAGACTTGGATCTTTACCCCAGCTTAACAAAATTCATTCCCGCGCGTTCATCCTTGCCTCCCGAGCCTCCTCGCCGATAATCGCCGCTCTTACGCCGACCACCCCCTATGGCTCAACCGTTCCTCACTCAGGACTTTCACATCCGCTGGTCCACCCTGGATTCCACCTGCATTCAGGCGGACATCAAATCCGCTCTGGAGCAGGCCGACGCGAACATCAATCACCTGATCGAGCAGGATCGTGGCAAGATGAATTTCGACACCGTCGTGCTGGCGCTGGATGAATCCACCCGCGCTCTGAATGAAGCATGGGGCCTCGTACAGCACCTGGATGCCCTGTGCAACTCCCCCGCCATGCGCGAAGCGCACAACGCCATGCTTGCGGAAGTGAGCTCCTTTTTTGCCAAGATCCCCCTCAATGAACACCTGTGGGACCTGCTGGAAACCTACAGCAAAACGGAGGAAGCGCGAGACCTCACACCCGTGCGCAAACGGGCGCTGAAGGAGACGATGGAAAGCTTTATCCAAGCGGGATCGAACCTGCCAGCGGAGAAAAAGAAGCGCTTGGAAGAACTGGAGTCTGAGCTGTCTCAGGCCACGCAGAAGTACTCTGAAAACGTGCTCGACTCCACCAACAAGTGGGAGCTGATCCTGACGGATGCGGATCGCCTCAAAGGCATGCCTCTGTCTGCCATTGATGCCGCACGTGCGGAGGCTGCCGCCAAAGGCCTGGGCACCCCTGAGGCCCCACAGTATCGCCTCACGCTGAAGGCTCCCTCCATGATCCCAGTGATGGAGTATGCGGAAGATGAAAGCCTGCGCAAAGCCGTGTGGGAAGGCTCCACCGGCATTGGCCGGGGCGGTGAGCATGACAACACAGATCTCATCTGGAAGATCCTGCGTCTGCGGCATGAAAAAGCCCAACTCATGGGCAAGCCGAACTTTGCCGACCATGTGCTGCAACAGCGCATGGCGAAGAATGGGCACACGGCGCTCCAATTCATCGAGAACCTGCATGCCAAGGTCAAGGGTGCCTTTGATCGCGAAACGATCCAGCTCCAAGAATACCGCGCGGATGCCGTGGGCCATGCCGCCGATCTCCTGCAACCGTGGGAAGTGGGCTACTGGGCGGAAAAACAGCGCAAGGCTGAATACGACTTTGATGAGGAAGAACTGCGCCCTTACTTCCCGCTCGATAAGGTGTTAGGCGGCATGTTCCGGCTGGCGGAGATGGTCTTTGACCTCCGCATCGTGGGCCGGGATGTGGTGCACTACCCTGCGGGGGAATCTGGCCCCGCCAGCACGCAACCTGGGGAACTGGGCCCGGTGGAAGTGTGGCATCCAGATGTGAAGTTCTATGAAGTGCGTAACGAAAAGGGTGTCCACATCGGCTCGTTCTACGCCGACTGGCACCCGCGCGACTCCAAGCGCGGCGGTGCCTGGATGAACTACCTCAAAGGCGGTGTGCCACCGAGTGGGGAGCGCGACCGCCGCCTGCACCTGGGCCTCATCTGCGGCAATATGACCCCCCCTGTGGATGGCAAGCCCGCGCTGCTGACGCATGATGAGGTGTGCACCGTCTTCCATGAATTCGGCCACTTATTACATCAATTGTTAGGCAATGTGGAGATCCCCTCCCTCAATGGGGTGAATGTTTACTGGGACTTTGTGGAGCTGCCCTCCCAGATCCTGGAAAACTTCTGCTGGGAGCGTGAAAGCCTGGACCTGTTTGCCCGGCATCATGAGACGGGAGAAACCATCCCGGCCCGCCTCCTCAAGAAGGTGCTGGCCGCCAAGAATTACCGCAGTGCCAGCGACATCGTGCGCCAGCTTTCCTTTGGCAAGCTGGACCTGGAACTGCACATGCACCACGCCACCGATGAAGGTGCGGACCTGGATCAGCTCTCCCGCCAGCTGCTGAAGCCTTACCTGATGCCGCTGAAGACGGAGACGCCCTCCATGGCGCGGCGTTTTGGTCACCTCTTCAGCAGCCCGGTCGGTTATGCCGCCGGCTATTACAGCTACAAGTGGGCCGAGGTGCTGGATGCCGATGCCTTCACCCGCTTCCAGAACGAAGGCGTGCTGAATCCCAAGGTGGGCCGTGACTTCCGTGACAAGGTGCTGAGCAAAGGCAACTCCGAAGACCCAGCGAAGCTTTTCCGCGACTTCATGGGCCGCGACCCGGACCCGATGGCGCTGCTGATCCGCGCGGCCTTGGCGTGATCCGATGTAGCTGCGCCCGCCAAGACGTGGGGGATGGGAAGCTCGCAGATCAGAGAACTTACATGAGCATCACACCTGGGCCGTGATGGTCACGATAGCCTGCCGCAGGGCCGCCACCATTTTTTCCAATTCCGCTTCCGTCGCAGCGAGGGGCGGCATGAGCACCAAGGTATCCACCACGGGCCGCGTCAGCAGGCCATGCTTGCGAGCTTCCAGGCAGGTCTTCACGCCCATAAGTGCCTCGGGGGCGTAGGGGCCGATCTCGATGCCCGCCACCAGCCCGCATTGGCGGATGTCCATCACGGAGGGGAGATCCCGCAGAGAATCGAGCAGTGCTGTGAAGATGCGGATTTTTTCCGGCAGACGCTCCATGACCTGCTCCTCGCGGAAAACCTGCAGGCTACCCAGGGCAGCGGCACAGCCGAGTTGGTTGGCAGTATAACTATGACCATAGTAAAAGGCACGCCCAGGCCCCAGGAAACCTTCAAACACACGTTCAGTCGTCAGCGTGGCAGCCAGGGGCAGGTAGCCGCCTGTGATGCCTTTGGCCAAACAAAGAAAGTCTGGCACCACGTCCTCATGCTGGCAGGCAAACATCCGCCCCGTGCGGCCAAAGCCCGTCATCACTTCATCGAGGATGAGGAAGATATCGCGTTCGCGACACCAGTCGCTGAGGGCCTTCAGCATGCCTTGAGGCCACAGGCGCATGCCTGCGCTGCCTTGAATCAGCGGCTCGATGATGACGGCGGAAAGCCGGCAGACTTCGTCCGGGGTCAATTGGTCCAGAGCCTCAAGTGTGGGCACACGCTGGACCCGATAACCGAAGTCATTGCCACTGCCTTTGAAGACGGGGATGCCCCCCACACTGGCCGCGCCCAGGGTATCGCCATGATAGGCACGATCAAAAGCCAGGATGGTATCCCGCTGCGGATGGCCGTTTTGTTTCCAATACTGCAAAGCCATGCGGATGGCGCACTCGATGGCCGTGGAGCCATTGTCAGAAAAAAATACGCGGCTCAGTGCGCTGCCGGGCAAGAGATCCACCAGTTGCTGACCAAGCTGAATGGCAGGCTCATGCGTGAAGCCGAGGAAGGATGTATGCGCGACCTGATCCAACTGCGCACGGATGGCGGCATGGATCGTGGGGTGGCTATGCCCGTGAATGTTCGTCCAGATGGAGCTGTTGCCATCCAGGTATTCATGCCCGTGCTGATCCCTCAAATAACAACCGTGGCCTGACACCAACATCAGCGGCTCATGCCCCTCATCACACCACGTCTGCATGGGGGTGAAAGGATGCCAGAGATGCCGTTTTTCAAGCTGGAGGAGGTCGGTCATTGGAAGAGGGCGAGCATTGTCGAACAGATTGATCATGGCCAAATCTGAAAGAGGAAGACTCCTGGGAGGCAGGACTTAGCACGTCCAAAGCTTGCGCTCTACGGAGAATTACAACAGCAGGCTACTCCACCAACGCCCCCACGTGCGCGGTTACCGCACTGGCCAAACCGGTGAGATTATAACCGCCTTCGAGGACCGAGATGAGGCGGCCTTGGCAGTGCTCATCCGCAGCGGCCATGAGCCAGCGGGTAAGCTGGGCAAAGTCGTCATCGGTGAGTTTGAAATGGCCGAGGGGATCATCCACCCGAGAGTCAAAACCAGCGGAGATCATGATGAGGTCCGGCTGGAAGCGAGCGAGTGCAGGTAGCAGGTGATCTTGAAACGCGGTGCCGATTTGTTTCATGCCGGCCCCGGCTGCGAAGGGGAAGTTCAGGGTGGTGCCCAGGCCTTTGCCTGCGCCGGTTTCTTCCCTGGCACCGGTGCCGGGATACCAGGGGGACTGATGCGTGCTGGCAAAGAGCACGCTGCCGTCATCGTAGAAGATGTCTTGGGTGCCATTGCCATGATGCACGTCCCAGTCCACGATGGCCACCTTGGCGGCGCCGTGTTTTTTCTGGGCGTGGCAGGCCCCGACGGCGATGTTGTTAAAGAGGCAAAAGCCCATGCCCTGAGCAGGCCGGGCATGGTGGCCGGGAGGGCGCACGGCACAAAAGGCGCGGCTCAGTTTACCTGTCATCACGGCATCCACCGCATTCAGTACGGCCCCCACGGCATGGGTGGCCACGGTGTAGCTCTTTTCGCAGATCTGGGTATCGCCCGTGCTCAGGGTATTCAGCCCAGCGGCGACTTCATCCCGAGCCAGTTCGATGTAGTGGCGCGGGTGGCAGAGCTCGATCTCAGGCATCTCGGCTTGGCGGCTGGGGATGGAGGCCAGCTTTGGCAGCAGGCCGGATGTGCCTAAAGCGTTCAAGATGGCGGTGTAGCGGGCCGGGCTTTCCGGGTGACCAGGACCGGGATCGTGATCCGTATAGAGAGGAGCGAGGTGCAGGCCGGTGGTCATGACGGGATGATTTTTGGCAGGTTGAACAAGATTTTAAAGATTAACCGGAAAGGCGAGCCATCTTTTCCTTTCCCGCCCTTCATTCTTCGTTCATGCCCCTCGCTCTAGACGCCTCCCTTTCGGATGTTCCCGGCCTGCCCTCACGGGTGGTGAAGGCGCTGGCCAAGGAGCAAGTGCTGACGGTGGGAGAGATCGTCAACTGGCTGCCGTTTCGGCATGAGGACCGGCGGCAGATGGAGGGGGCCACCTTTCAGGTCAGCGAACTGCCAGCCTGCTATCAGGTGCAGGTGACGAAAACGGGGAACAAATACTTCGGTGCACGACGGGGCGCGGGACTGTTTGAGGCGCAGGTGGAGCCCATCGGTGGTGCGGCCATGGGCGGGCTGCTGACGCTGCGCTGGTGGAACATGCCGTTCATGAGCCGGGCCATTGCTGAAGGCCAGGAGCTGATCATCTACGGCAAGGTGAAAGAGTATAAAGACCGCCTGCTGATGGATCACCCTGAGTATGAGGTGCTGGGCGATGAAGAGGAAACCACCCGCATCCACAGTGGCCGCATCACGCCTGTTTATCGGCTGAAATCTGGGGTGACCCAGAAGACGCTGCGGACGGCGACCTGGCATGTCATGCAGGCGCTGGGCGATGACTTCACACGCGATCTTTTACCACCCCCGAGTCAGAGCGGCGAGTTCGCCGGCTGGACCCGCGCCCGTGCCATCAAGGCGGTGCATTTTACCGAGACGATGGAGGACCTGGAAAAGGCCCGTCGTTACCTGGCCCTGGAAGAGTTTTATGGCTACCAACTGCGGGTGGTGCGGCGGCGGCGCGCGGTTTTAGAATCGGGCGGTCACGCACACGCGGCCGGTCCCCTGGCGCAGGAGTTCGAGGCCTCCCTGCCCTTTCAAATGACGGGCGCGCAGAAGCGGTCGTTGGAGGAAATTCAACGCGACATGGCCAGCAATGCGCCGATGAATCGCCTCCTGCACGGGGATGTGGGCAGTGGCAAAACGGTGGTGGCTTTTGCCGCGATGCTGGGAGCCGTGGAGGCGGGCAAACAAGCCGCCATGATGGCCCCCACACAGATCCTGGCCGAGCAACATTTCCTCACCGCCCGCAAGTGGCTGGAGCCGATGGGCCTGAATGTCTCTCTGCGCACCGGAACGAGGGCGGAGGACGGGGGCGTGGAATTATGGAGTGGCCGCGGACCGCGTGGCACGAATAAAAATCCAACCAAGAAAGGGCCGGAAATCGTCATCGGCACGCATGCGTTGCTGCATGATGAAGAACTGGTGCGGAACCTGGGTTTGGTGGTGATTGATGAGCAGCACAAGTTTGGTGTGGCCCAGCGCGCGCGCTTGATCCAGAAGGGCAACACGCCGGACGTGCTGGTGATGACGGCCACGCCGATTCCCCGCACCCTCACCTTGACGATCTATGGGGATCTGGATGTCTCCACCATTGATGAACGGCCCAAAGAACGTGGTAAGATCATCACCAAAGTACGTCCGGCCACCAAGCAAAAAGAAGCCGCGAAATTTCTAAAGGAACAACTGGAGGAAGGCCGCCAGGGCTACCTGGTGTACCCGCTCATTGAGGAGTCTGAAAAGCTGAATGCCACGGCAGCCAAAAAAGGCCACGAGGAGTGGACGAAACTTTTACCACACTTCCAGGTAGGCCTGCTGCATGGAAAACTGAGCGGCGAGGAGAAAGAACAGGTGATGCGAGACTTCCGCGCAGGCAAGCTGGATGTCCTGGTCTCCACCACTGTGATCGAGGTCGGCGTGGATGTGCCGAATGCCTCCGTGATGTACATTCACAATGCCGAGCGTTTTGGCCTCGCACAGTTGCACCAGTTGCGTGGGCGCATCGGCCGTGGTGCGCACACCTCTTACTGTGTACTCTTTGTGAAGGATAAGGATGAGGAGGCAAAGTCCCGCCTGGCCATCCTGGAAGAGACCACGGACGGCTTTCGCATCTCTGAGGAAGACCTGAAACGCCGGGGGCCTGGGGATGTTCTGGGCAAAGCGCAGAGCGGACAAGCGCCGCTGAAATTTGCCGAACTGCTGGCGGATACCCGCCTGGTGCGGCTGGCGCGCCAACTCGCGGAAAAAACCCTGGATGAAGACCCACAAATGCAAGCGCCGCGACTGGCGGAGCTGCGGCCCTTTGTCTTCCAGGAAGATGCCCCGCAGGCGATGATGCAGTGAGGTCTATTTGCGCGCCACGTAAACGAAGGCCGGAGGCACATTCCCCCAGACCACGCGGCTGGTTTCCACCCCAGGCAGCAGATCATGCAGCAGACCACGGAAACGCTGACCACTGGGCAGGCGATGAAAGCCGTAGTAGGCGAAGGTGGCAAAGCGCCCACCTTCACGCAAATGCGGCAGCACGTTGCCCAAAATCGCCTCTTGCAGCCCGCGTGGGAAAGCCGTCCAGGGCAGACCACTGACGATGACATCAAACGGCTCGCGATCCGCCAAGTAACTGGCGAAATCAAACTCCTGCGCCCCTGCGATGCGGAAATCCATGGACGGGAAGCGTGGCTTGAGCTGAGTGACAAAGGTCTCATTGAGCTCGATGCCCAGATAGCTGGAACCGTGGGGCATGGAGTCCAGGATAGCCTCTGTGAAAGCGCCGGTGCCCGGCCCCAGTTCCAGCACATGGCGGGCCTTGCCCACTTCGGCAGATTCCATCATTCGGGAGGCCAAAGCCGCGCTGGAAGGTGCCACCGCGCCAACGGTCTTCCAATTACGGACGAATTCATTCAAAAAAGTGGCGGCGGACATGGGCAGCGGATATAACCGGACTTGCGAAACGGTGCGAATGTTTTTCCTTGGCGAGCGTTCTTCCTGCATGACCCTGCTACTGCGTACCCTCAGCATCGTCGCCTTGGCCTCCCTTTTGGCCAATTGCCAGTCCACTGGCAGTTACAAGATCACGCTCAAGGATGGCCGCCAATACCTGTGCAAAGGTCGCCCCCAATTTCAGGGCAAAACAGGCTACTACCGCTACCGCACTTTTCAGGATCGTGACTCGCTGCTGCGGGCCGATGAAGTGCTCATGATCGAAGAACAAGGCACATGACCTCCCTCCCCCCTCCGCCGCTGGTGCTAGCCTCCCAGTCTCCTCGGCGCATCGAACTGCTGCGAGAAGCAGGCTACACCTTTGATATTCTCGTCCCCGATGTGGAGGAAGCCCACGATGCCAGACTGACGCCCGAGGCCCTGACGGTGGAAAACGCCCGGCGCAAAGCCGCTGCGGGTGCCGAGCTGAGACCGGATGCCATCGTCATCGGCGCAGACACCCTCGTATATGTGGATGGAGCCCCGCTGGGCAAGCCCAAGGATCTGGATGAAGCCCTGGCCATGATGCGTCGCCTCTCCGGTCGCCAGCATCAGGTCTGTACGGGGGTTTATCTGGCACGCCAAGGCGGCACAACGGGGCAGGGCTTTCACGTCATTACAGAAGTCAGCTTCAAACCGCTGACGGATACCCTCATTCAGGCCTACCACGCCCGTGTGAACCCCCTGGACAAAGCCGGAGCCTACGGCATCCAAGAATGCAGTGAGATGATCCTCGACCACCACGAGGGCTCCTGGACCAACGTCATGGGCCTGCCCATGGAGAAGCTGGTGGAGGTGCTGGGAAAGGCCCTTAGCTCTTGACCCTTGCCGCACCAAATATCAAAGCCGATTAGTTCTGCCGCTCTTCTTCGCGGAACTGGGTCGGCGTCAGCTTGGTCATGCGTTTGAAGTCCTTGCTGAAGAAAAACTGGTCCGCGTAACCGACTTGGCGGGCGATTTCTTTGACGGGGTCGTCGGACTCGATGAGGCGGCGTTTGGCCTGGTTGATACGCTCGCGGCGCAGCCAGTCAATCGGGCTGGTACCGATGGCGGCCTTGAACTGGCGGCTGAAGTGGCTTTCGCTCATGCCAGCCAGTTGGGCCAGTTCCACCACACGGATGGGCTGATGAAAGTACAGGCGCATTTTCTCCAGCGCCTTTTGCACAGGCATAGGCAGATCCGGGCGGATGAGATCAGGATCTGACAAACGGGCATCAAAGGCCATGGCAATGATGGAGGACACCGCCGCATTGACGTGAGCGGCATCGCAGGGGCGATTTCCTTCCAAATAGTCAAAGCTGCGCTCAAACTCCGTGGCAGCCAGGCCCGCATCAAAGCCTGCAAACACGGGCATGGAACGCACCTCCAGCAATTGAGAGATGCGGTCGAGCGAGCGTCCTTCCGCCCGCACCCAATAAACTTCCCAGGGATCTCTGGCAATGGCCCCGTATGCGTGGGGGTGGTGGCAGTTTACCCACACCAGCTGCTGCGGGCCCACCTCATGTTTTTTCCCGGCCACCTGCACCCAGCCCTGGCCACTGAGGCAGAGAATGAGTTCATGCCCAGGGTAGGTTTCCCGCTGGATACGATGCTCGACCCCTGCTTTCAGATGCCCGGCCCTGACCACTGAATAAAACAAGTCCCTCTGCCAGTCCGCTGGAGTGGCGTAGAGATTCTTGAGAAAGCTGGTCTCCTGAGGGGGGATTTTCATGGCGGTATAATACAACAAGTGAGCAACGGTTATCTTGACTGGGTATTGGTTTTTTTTGAGATCCGTCGTGAGTGTGATCTGTCGCCCCGGCTCCTCAGGTCCCGGAGGGTAAAGAATTTCACGTGACAAGGGTGACATCTCTAAGACTGCTCTGGCGCGGAGCGAATCACTGTGCTAAGGCAACCAGTTCCCCCGGTCTCCACCGTGGGTTTTGTGCTCATGCCTGACTTCGCCACATCCCTCCCCGGTCTCCTTCAGTCTTTTGATCCACGTCTTCGACAGGAGGCGGAACGCCTCGCCGATGATGATGCCATTCGCGGTCTCGACATTGTGGAGGACGAAGTGCTGGCAGAGGTGATCTTAGACGACCGCCGCGTGAATGTACGTTGGGCCCTCGAGGCAGACGCCTGGATCTCTGAGAGCGACTGCGATGAAGAGCCGCTGCACCTGCTGGCCCTGTGTGCTGCCCTGGTGGCCGCACAGCGTCGGTTTGCCCGCCAGGCACCCAACAGCACCGCACCCTCCCTGCCCCCAGAGGAAACCTTTCAGCTCATGCTGGAGCGGCGTCTCGCCCGCCAGCTCACCCCCGAAGAAGAAGGCTATCTCAGCAAGCTGGAAAAACGCTTTCAACGTGTTCGCCAGAGCGGCCAAATTTATGATCAGGACATGGTGCGTCTGCACCCGCGCTGGAGCATTCAGAGTGTGGACCCCCTGGCCCTGTGGCCGGAGCCGCCGGTAAACCTGCGCGAATTCTGGGAGTACGTGGCCTTGGCGTTGAATGAGCGCAATCTCCCCGCCCCCTCCTTCCTGCGCAACAGTGTGGACCTGGATGCCGTGCGTGGCCGCCTCAGTGCCTGGCGCCAGGAACGCACGCTGCCCCTGTGGCGCGAACGCATCCGCACCCTCCTGCGCAGTCTGTCTGACGCCCCGCCAAAACAGCGCCGCAACTGTGACCTGCGCCTCATCATCACCCCCTCGGAAGCCCGCCTGCAAATGCGCGCTGGAGAGGATGCCACCTTCCGCAATGTGGCAGGCGGCGAGCTGACCGCCCTGGAGAATGAATATGAGCGCGGCGCACTGAACCTGCCTGCAGCGGGTGAACTGCTGCTGCTGACCTGCGTGAGCCAGGCTGGGGCCAATCCGGGGGATGTCTGCCGTTTTGACCTGGATACGCACAGCCGCTGGCTGGGCACCCTGTACCAACAACCAGCACTGCAGGCACGGCTGCTGACGCTGGATGAAATGCCGTTCCGCCGGGTCAACGAGCCCCTGCGCTGGTCCAGCAAAGAAGAGGCTGAAACAGGACAACTGCGATTGGAACTCATCCAGGCCGATGGCACCCCCGCCCCGCTCCCACTGCGTGTGATGCATGGAGTGGAGCCTCTCTTCCTCTCGGCAGATACCGTCTTCACAGGACCGCTGTGGTTCCCTGAAGAGACCCGCCTCGATTCACCTGCTTCCATCCCAATCAATGCCCTGGCCACCCAAGATGGCATCGCTTTCCTGGAAAAGCTGAGTTTGCCCCTGCCTGCTGACATCGCCTCCCGTATCCGGCATGAGCCCCTGCAGGTGCAGGTGCGAGCGAGTTGCATCGCCCGCTCCCATGCCACCAGCACAGAGCACGCCGTCTTCCAGGTGGAAGCCGCCACGCCCGATGGCACCGTGAGGGAAGTCCTCCGCTATGCCGGCTGGCAGCCGACGGAAAACGCCCGGCCCGATGATGACAACAGCATCATCTGCCGTGACCGCACTGCCCTGGGCCTGGCCGAAGCCGCCCTGCAGGACATGCGTCCCGTGTATGACGCGGAGCATGAAGGCTTCCGCGTACGTCTTACCAAGACCTTTCCAGACCAGTTTAACAACTGGGCCCAAAGCCTGCCGGAAGGCATGAGCCTGACGGCGGACGAACGTCTGCAGTCCATCCTGGCAGATCCCCTCATCGCCCGCGTGCGCATTGAGGCCTCCCAGACAGCCAACATTGACTGGTTTGACCTTAAAATGGTCTTTGAAGTGGACGGCGCAGACCTGAAAGCAGCAGACATCCGCCGCCTCATCGCTGCCAAAGGTGGCTTTGTGCAGCTTGCCGATGGCACCTGGCGTCGCGTGAAGCTGGAACTCAGCGAAGAACAGCAAGCCATGATGGACCAGCTGGGCCTGGACATGGATGAATTCAGCAATGAGGCGCACCGCCTGCACTGGCGTCAGCTCACAGGCCAGGGGGCCAAAGAAATCATCAATCCACGCGCGTGGCAGAATCTGACCCAGCGCATGGAAGAGGCCAAACTGGAGGAGCGCCCCCCCGTGCCTGAAGGCCTGGGCGTTACCCTTCGTCCCTACCAGGAAGAGGGCTTCCACTTCCTCTCCTACCTCAGCCTGAACAAATTCGGCGGCATCTTGGCCGATGACATGGGTCTGGGTAAAACCATCCAGAGCATCACCTGGATCCTGTGGCTGCGCAGTCGCTATCGCAATGCTTGGCCGTGCCTCGTCGTGTGCCCAAAGTCGGTCCTCGATGTCTGGGCCACCGAATTTGCAAAAGCAGCCCCAGGGCTGAAAGTGCAAGTGCTGCGCGACAAAGAAGAGCTGGATCTGGAAGTCCTGTACAAGGACTACCACGTTATGGTGATGAACTACGCGCAGCTCCGTGGCTGCATTGAGTTGCTGGAATCCGTGAAATGGCTCGCCGTCATCCTCGATGAAGGACAGCACATCAAGAACCCTGACAGCAAGGCCGCCAAGGCAGCCCGCATGCTGAAGGCGGAAAGCCGCCTCGTCCTCAGCGGCACACCGGTGGAAAACCGTTTGTTAGACCTCTGGAGTCTCATGACCTTTGCGGCTCCGGGTGCCCTGGGAGATCGCAATTACTTCCACCGCCATTTTGACCGCCGCAAGGATGCCAAGGCCAGCGAGCGCCTCTCCGCCCGTTTGAAACCCTTCTTGTTGCGCCGCACGAAGTCGCAGGTGGCCAAAGACCTGCCTGCGCGCAGTGAAGAAGCCATGCTTTGCGAAATGAGTGGCACGCAGGAGCGCCTGTATCGGGAAGAACTGGCCAAGGCCCAGCACATGGTGCTCACCGCCTCCGGCTTTGAAGTCCTGGCGCAGAAACGGTTCGCCATTCTGCAGGCCCTCACCCGCCTGCGCCAGATCTGCTGTCACCCCGCCCTGGTGGATAAATCCGCTAGCGATGAGGACAGTGCCAAGCTGACCTCCACTCTGGAGCTCATCGAAGGTCTCCATGCCGAAGGGCATAAGGTGCTGCTCTTCAGCCAGTTCGTCACCATGCTGAGCATCATCCGGGACAACCTGGATACGATGAAGATCCCCCACTACTGGCTCACCGGCAGCACGAACAACCGTTCTGAAGTGGTGCAGAACTTCCAGGAAGATCCAGACCCATGCGTGTTCCTCCTTTCATTGAAGGCAGGCGGCAGCGGTCTGAACCTTACCTCCGCCAGCTACGTCATCCTTTACGATCCCTGGTGGAACCCCGCCGTGGAAGCCCAGGCCATTGACCGTGCCCACCGCATCGGCCAGACCCAGCCTGTGATGGCGTACCGGATGATCACCAAAGGCACCATCGAAGAGAAGATCATGCTCCTGCAGCAGAAGAAGAGCCTCATGTCCGCCAATATCCTGGGCGAGGGCGGCTTCTCCAGCACACTGGAAAAGTCCGACTTCGAGTTCCTCTTTGGCCTGGAGGCCGAAGAAGCTCTGCGCTCCGAAGATTGATCCGCAGCCCTTTGCGGTTGTTCTGGCAAAACTCGCATCAGGGTGGGGAAATCCCTTACCCTGATGTTTTTGCATACGTTTTTGGTGAAAAATGACGCGATGAGTTAGGCTGGGAATCCCCCCAGCCATGAAATTGACCGTCTTAAAAGTCGTTCACGGCCGTCGCTAGGCGCCTCACCCGTGACGGCTGCCTTATTGTGCTGGACAGCGCCCTACCAGCCCAGTCTTTACGCCAACGGCTGGCATTTCGAAACCTCCCAGTTCCTCCAGCATGGCATCATCTACGTGGCCGTGATCCCAGAGCTTTCACGCCTGATTCTGCTCATGCACAGCAGCCTGTTTGTGCTAACCAGCCGTCGTCACCAGATCACACCAAGCTTGTAAAGCTCACAAAACCACAGATTCAGGAACAAGCGGGATGGG
Source organism: Verrucomicrobiota bacterium (assembly GCA_040386955.1). Classification (GTDB taxonomy): domain Bacteria; phylum Verrucomicrobiota; class Verrucomicrobiia; order Verrucomicrobiales; family Verrucomicrobiaceae; genus Prosthecobacter. Next base: position 230,616 of record JAZKER010000001.1, on the reverse strand, counting down.
AAGGCACGTTATAACCGCCATCCATGCACCTGCTTTCCCAGACCAGTCCAGCCAGTTCACGGCTAACCTATTTTGCCACCATGGCAGCTTTGGCTTTTGGTCTTTTCACGACCTTCCCCGCTGCCGCTGAGGATTTTTTCGATGAGACCCAGGCCACCACGCTCTTTGCCTTCGACAACGTTTCGATTCCCCACTCCCAAAATCTGCGGCTGGAAATGCGGCAGCCGAAAAAACATCCCGGCAACCCTGTCCTGACACGCGGACAACCGGGAACGCCCGACGCCAAAGGCGTGCAATTCTATGGCTCCATCATCCGGGAACAGGGTAAATTCCGTCTCTGGTATGTCGCCTTTGACGATGACTCTGCCAACAGTGTGGCATCCTCCCGCTGGCGTGCTGCCTATGCTGAAAGCGACGATGGCGTCCATTGGATCAAGCCCAACCTGGGCTTGGTCAGCTACCGGGGCAGCAAAAACAACAACCTCATCCTCACGGACCCAAGCCCGCTCGGATTCGTCAATGTGAAGGTGCTGGCCGACTCTGAAGACCCGGACCCGGCGCGACGCTACAAGATCTCCTCCCATGTCTATTTCAGGCACCATCGGCGGCTGGGCACCCTGGCCCCGTTTGTCAGCGCTGATGGCCTCACCTGGAAGATGGAGAAGGACATCAAAAGCCAAAAGGCCGAGCTGTTAAAAAAAGATCTGGTGCTTCCTGGCATCCATTTTGAACCCTCGGGCGGGCTGTACAAATGGGATGGCATGTTCTACGCCTCAGGTCAGAACTCCATGGATGCCACACGCCCCTATCATGGCCGTGTGGCGCGGGTGTATCGTTCCGCCGACTTTTTGAACTGGTCCCAGACAAGCGGCATCTCCTTCACCCGCGCCGCACAGAATACCTTGTTAGGTCCTGGCCGCAGCCGCGAGGGCGAGCAAACTCACGAAGGCATCAGTGTCTGGAACCGCCGCAACGTGCTTCTGGGTATCTTCGGCATCTGGCATGGGGCCAAAGAATGGAAGGACGTCACCATCGACCTTGGGTTTGTGGTCAGCAATGACGGCGTCCTTTTTCGCGAACCCGCCAACGAATGGACCTTCCTCAAAAGGGGCAATGATGGCGAATGGGACCAGGGAGGCCTGATCCAGGGCCAAGGCTTCGAAAATGTAGGCGACCAGACTTATGTTTATTACGGTGCCTGGGATCCCCGGCATTGGGAAAAGGAGCCTCCCCGCGGTGGCGTGGGCATCGCCCTGCTGCCACGCGACCGTTTCGGCGATCTTGTCGTGGAAGAAGCAGGCAAAGGCCCCGGCGACTATCAGCTCCCCGAGATCACCAGCGAATTCATTACCGCCGCCGTGGATGTGAAAGCCGGCCAGTCCCAGCGTTTTCATCTCAATGCCGAAGGCCTGGGAACCGAGGCAGCCCTCAAAGTGGAAATACTGGATGCTCAGGAACGTCCTCTGCCTGGGTATTCCGGCAAGGATGCAGCCTTCATTCGCCAAAGTGGCTTCCAAACCCCCATCGAATGGAAAGGTCAGCGAGAAATTTCCGGTCTGCCCGGACGCATTCGCCTGCGAGTAACCTTTGAAGGTCCCCGCAATACCGACATCCGATTCAGCGCCCTTTATCTGCAACCCGCCTTCTGATTTCCCTCGGCCTGATTACCTGAGGGAGGCAAACGGGAGGCACTACTTCACCCGCAACCAGGCCCGCCAATGAGGCAGCAGCCACAGCACGATCAGGAGGATCCATAAAGTCCCCACGCAGCACGCCAGACCCAGGCTGGAGATGCCACGATTTCCTGCAAAGAAAAGGCTGGCGAACCCGATGACCGTCGTCATGCCAGAAAAGAAGACCGCCTTGCCGGTGGTGGCCCGCACATAGCGGATGTCATTGCCCGTACGCTTCAGAGCGAGCAGAAGATGAATGCCATAATCAATCCCCGTGCCCAGCAGCAGAGGAATGGCGGCCAGGCTGGCGAGATTCCACCCCAGGCCTAACAAACTCATTGTCGCCGCCAAAGCTCCCAGGCCGCCGCCCAGCAGCAGCACCGAAAGCAGCAGGTCCTTCACTCCCCGGAAAGTGATCAGAAGCGTGAAGCCGATGATCCCCATGATGGGCAGCAACTGCTGATTGAGATCATGCTGCACAATCGTGGAAAGCGCCCCGCCGAGCGTCTCCCAGCCCGCCACCCAGGCTCCGGTATCCGGTGTCAGGAGCTTCTGCACAGCCGCAAGTTTGGCCCGGTCCGGCAGGCCCGGTTTGCCCGTGATGCTGATGGAGGCCAGGGCGACACCTTCACCTGGTTTCATATCCGCCCGCGTCGCGCGGTCACCCGTCGCCAGCAGACGGCCGAGCACCGGTCCGGCGGCTGCGTTTGCCTCATCCTGAGGCCAAGGACCTTCGAGGGCTGGCTTCCACACGCCGCAGACGCCCCGCAGCAGGGCCACAGCGGCTTCGGCAAAACCGGCGGCGTCCACCTCTTTTTCCAGCCGCGCCTGCTCGGCCAGCAGCCACTGGATAAATTCACGGTTTGCCGTCTGTGCCGCAGGGTCGCTGATCAGCAAGGTTGGCAGCGCCTGACGGATGAGGGTGCCATCCTTCACAGCGGCATCCAGCTTCACCGAAAGGGCCTGCGCACGGGCACGCAGTTCCGTCGCCGGGCCAGTGATGAGAATCGGCAGGCTGGCCTCATTCTGCTGCCCCAGGCGGTCCTGCATCCATTGCAGAGTGTCCATCGCCTCGCTGTTGGTCGGGCGCAGAGATTCAGCCCCCGTCATGAACCTAGGCAGCCCGTGCGTGGCAAAAACCCAGGCCATGCCACCTAGCAACAAGAGTGTACCCACCGCAGCCGGACCGTGACGGGCGGGCGCACCGGTGATCGTCACCACCGAATTCGGCGGCTGCTTGCCTGCGGTAAAACGGGGGGCCAGGACCAGCATCACGCAAAGCCCAACCAGCACCCCCAGGGCGACCAGCAATCCCAGCTCCGCGAGCCCCGGCAGTCCACTGAACAGCAGGGAAAGGAAGACTGTGGCCGTGGTACACGCCCCCGCAATGATGCCTGGAGCCGCCAGACGGCGCAGCCCCCGCGCATCCATCTCCGGATGCTGGCGTGCCTCCTGAATGATCAGAACGGCGTAGTCCACGATGATGCCCAATACGATGGCCGCAAAGCCCAGGCTCATGATGGAAAGTTTGCCCACCAGCAGACCACCCGCCCCCATGGTCAGCACCATGCTCAGCATCAGTAGGCCCTGGATCCAGAGCAGGGGCTTCAGGCGGTGGAACATGATCCAGAACAGCAGGGCAATGAGCACCTCCGTGATGCCAATGGTGCTGGACATGTCCTTTTCAATCCCTGCCCCAATCTCCGCCTGGAAGGCGGGCTCGCCGGTATAGCGCAGGGTCAGTTTTTGGTCGCCTCTCCACTCTGCCACTTCGGCTTTGATCTGCTTCAGCCAAGCCTCGGCGGATTTGTAATTTCCCACACTGGTGGCAGGCGTCACCAGCAGCAGACGGAACATGCCGTCTTCAGACACCAGGCCAAACATGGAGCCCTCCAGCGCGCTCATGGCCGAGGCATCCAGACTGTCCAGCAGGCCTAGGGGATCATAAGACGCACGTTGCACCTTCTCGGCATCCAGTGAATTCGCCACCGTCTGCAAAGACTGCTGCAGCTTGGCCTTGGCCCCCGCCCCTTCCAGCCGGGCGCGCACGGCCTGGAGCTGCACCGGATCCGTGTTTTGCAGCGACCAAGCCATCAGCGCCGCGCCCGATTGCGCCTGCTGCTCCATCGGCTGCGCCCAGCGCACCTCCTTCACCAGATCCGTACGCTTCTGCAGCCGCTCGGCCAGTGTTGTCATCGCATCCTCTGCAGCCAGCTCATCTTCAGCTTCCAGGGCAATGAGCAAATCACTGCCGCCGGCAAAGCCATCCCGCAGCAGCTTCAGGGCACGCACCTCCGGCACCTCGCCAGGCAGCGTGGCCAGGATGTCGGTCTCCAGTCTCAGGCGCATCAGCCCGCCGATAAAAAGCGGCAGGATGAGGAGGCCGATGAACCAAGGTTTGGAAAAAAGCGCGCGCATGGGGAGGGCCTCTATCAAAGGACCGCCCACGCCGTCTGCAAAGGATGTTTTTGGGATAAGCCGACGCTTGAGCCATCACAACCAAGGTTTCCAGCCGACGGCTTCAAACCACGACTGGGCAAACATGGCACCGGGCTTCTCCGCCCACTCGCGCAGGATGAAGGCACCCGCCTCCTGGTGATTCTGCTCCAATTCACGGGCAAGGTGATCGGCAATCAATCTCGTGGAGGGATAGATCTCGTAGCTCGCTGAGGGTGTGACGTGGTGAAACCCCGTCGCCCTTAGCCAGGTTCCCAGCTTCCGTCCCGCCATGACATCGCTGCCCTTTTCGATCTGGAGATCGCGATAGGCATGGATCGCTGCGGAAACATCATCGTCCCAAGGGTCCAGGACAAAGCCGCCCCAGTCAGGGCTGCGCAGGGCGATGAACGCACCAGGTTTCATCACACGGCGCAGTTCCATGAGTGCGGCGGTCGGACGGGCAAGGTGCTCGAACAGCGCATGGGAAAACACGCCGTCAAATTCCGCGGCGCCGAAGGGCAGCTCATAGACATTGGCCTGGATGAAAGCGGCGTTAAGATTCCGCTCCACGGCTTTTTCATTGGCTTGGCGAAGCTGCTCGCCCTGGCAATCGATTCCGACGATGCCGCCCGGGCGGATGCGCTCCGCCAGACCGAGAGTGATGGAGCCGGGGCCGCAGCCGCAGTCCAGGAGGCGCATGCCTGGCCGCATCAACGGCAGGGCAAAGGCTGCATGAGTGCCGGCGCTGCGGCGCGCCATGAAGTCCCCGGCAGGCAAGGTGAGGCTGGGAGGATAAAAACTGCTAATGGAAAGGGTGTTCACTTGGGAGAGGGAGAGGAACGGGTGATGAGAATCACGGAAAAAAGAACCAGAGCGCCCGCGATGATCACGTTCTGGGATATGGGCTCATGGAGGAACCAACTGCCGAGCAGCACCGCCACGAGGGGGTTCACATAGGCATGGGTGGAGACCCGGGCAGGGGTGCTGACCTGAAGCAGCCAGATGTAGGCGGTGAAGCCCACCAGCGAGCCGATGAGGGTGAGATAAACAAAAGCCCAGGCCGAGGTGGGAGTGATGGCAGCCAGGTTCAAATCCTGGACTTCACCCAAAGCCAAGCCTAACAACAATTGCAAACCACCGCCACAAAGCATCTGCATGGCCACACCCAGCAGGGCCGAGCCAGGCTTTCGCGCATGGCGGGCATAGATGGAGCCGAGAGCCCAGCAGACATTGGCCCCCACGAGCACCAGAGCCGCCATCGGCTCCACCACGCGTTGGCCCAATTCCCCTCGCCCAAAGATGATAACGGCCACACCCGTCATGCCGACGACGAGGCCTGCCACCACCCGCCACGTGGGCCGCAGCCCCTGAGGGCGCAGCCAGTCCACCAGCATGATCCACAGCGGCACGGAGGCCACGATGAGCGCCGCCACACCGGAGGGAACCGTCTGCTGGGCCCAGCACACACCGCCATTGCCCGCCATCAGCAGCAGGCCGCCGATGATGATCGAACTTCGCCAGTGCCCCCAATCTGGACGTGGGGCTCCTCGCATTCGCATGACCAGGTACAAGGCACCGCCAGCGATGACAAAACGGCTGCCCGCCATCAGCAGAGGTGGGATGGAATCAATGGCCAGACGGATGCCCAGATACGTGGAACCCCAGATCAGATACACCGCCGCAAAGGCTGCGATGATGAGACTGAAGGGTGGGCGGGATGGACCAGCCTCGGAAAGCGAGGCTGAAGATTCGACCGTGATGCGGGTGCTGCTCATGAAAAGTGATTTTGGGAATCACGCAGCGGCAAGAAAAAACCCACCGCCTGTGTCCGGGGTGGGTTTGGGAGATACGTTTGGAAATTTAGATAAACGAAGATCTCAACCCACCTGGCGTGGCCAGGCCGCAATAACGGCCCAAACCATGACGCCACGTTTCGCTGGGGAACCAGCGACGGCGGCGATGCATGGATGACGGAGAGAGTTCATCAAACGAGACCCGTGATTAACCGAATGGTTAGGCCCTGTCAAGAAACGGCTTTTTGAATCTTACGCTTACTTCCCGGTTCTCACCCGCCTGGCCTCCTGCTTGATGAACAGCGGCTCCAGGTTCTCCCGGATCCAGGCAAAGGCGGCATCCAGCCCACTCTTCTGGTAGATGATGCCGATGTTGGCCTCCACCTTGGTGGGGTTGCCCACGCAGTTGAGAAACTGATTGCAGGTAAAGCGGGTCTTCATCTCCGCATCCACCTTGCCATGCAGGCGCAGGATGTAACTGCGGACGTAAAGTTCCAGCACTGCGTCTCCCACCCAGGCATCCTGGCGAAGTTGATCAAGGGATTCTGACTGAGAGGGATTGGCCATGGATTTGCGGCCTGACCGTGCCGAATCTTCGAAACGGAGCAACAAGAGTCCGCGAACTTCGTTGCGTATTGTTTGAGCAGGTCGGCAGAAGCGCTTGTCTTTGATGCACCGCCCTACGTATGTTTGGCACAGATTGTCCCTTTCCATGAAAATGCGTCCCCTTTACCCCGCCATCGCAGCCTTGGCGTTCTCGGTCATCTCCCCCGCCCAGCAGACCGTGCCGGACTCCGTCCCCGCCGCCTCCCCTCCAGCCCCTGAGGCCCCGCTGATTGATGAATGGGAAGGCATCGTCAACATTGACGCCTCCGTCCTGCTCCCCGACTACCGCGAGCCGTGGAACGCTGGCCAGCCCTCCGGCGGCTCAGGCACAGGTTTCCTCATTGGTAAAAACCGCTTCCTCACCAATGCCCACGTCATCAGCAATGCCACCAAGCTGGTGATCCGCACCACCAATGACCCCGAGCCCCATCCGGCCCGCGTGGTGCATGTGGCGCATGATTGCGACCTCGCCATCCTGGAGGCCGAAGACGGCTCCCACTTTGAAAAGCTGAAGCCCCTCACTTTTGGCGGCATCCCCAAGCTGAACACCGAGGTCATCGCCGTCGGTTATCCCATCGGGGGAGATCGTATCTCCGTCACTCGTGGCGTCGTCTCACGGATTGACTTCCGTCCCTTCAGTCACACACAGGTGGATTCTCACCTCGCTATCCAGGTGGATGCCGCGATCAATCCCGGCAACTCGGGCGGCCCCGTCATCCAGGATGGCAAGGTTGTCGGTGTGGCCTTCCAAGGCTTCAATGGCCGCGTGGCGCAGAATGTCGGCTACATCATCCCCGTGCCGGTGGTGCAGCGCTTTTTAAAGGATGTGGATGATGGCAAGTATGACCACTACGTAGATCTCGCCGTCAGCGACTTCCCCATCGAAAACAGCGCCCAGAAAAAGGCCCTGGGGCTCAATGGCGGAGGTGTGGGCGTGATGATCGCCGATGTGGAGCCTGCGGGCAGCGCGGGCAATCTGCTGAAGCGGGGCGATGTGCTTCTCTCCATGGATGACAACCCGATCATGAACAATGGCCTCATCCGCTTTGAAGGTGAGCTGATGGACATGAACGAAGTCGTGGAGCGCAAGTTTGCGGGCGACAAACTGAAGCTAGCCTACATGCGCGAGGGTAAAAAGACGGAGACGGAGGTCGTGCTGAAGCGTTTTGATCCCTACGTGAAGCTGGGAGAGCAGTACAATCAGCGCCCGCGTTACCTCGTCTATGCCGGACTCGTGTTCCAGCCCATGGACAAAAACCTCATGGATGCGCACCAGATCGCCGACTCGGCGGCTAACTACTTGTTTGACAATTACCTGACGGAAAAACTCTACGTGGAACGGCCAGAGCCGGTGCTGCTGACGAGCATCCTGGCCGATGAAGTGAATACCTACATCACCCCTTATGCGCAAAGCGTGGTGGATGAGATCAACGGGGTGAAAATCCGCAGTCTCAAGGACGTGAAAACCGCCCTGGAGAAGAAAGGTGAAAAGGCGGACTTCATCGTCATCAAGCTGCTGGAAAAAGGCCGCCCCCTGGTGCTGAAACGTGACCTCGCTGATGCCGCCCACCCCAAAATCATGCAGACCTACAACATCCCGGAAGACGCCTTCTTGGGCGAGTAACCCGCCCTTTTCCGAGACAGCCCCTGCCACTTTCCCCTTTCTTGCTCATGAAGTCCCTTTCCCTTGTTTTCGCCCTGCTGGCCGCCGCCAGCGTGCAGGCCCAGGTCGCCCCCACCACGCCCAAGCCTCCTATCGGCCCACGTCGTGTGCTCATCAATCCGGACGCACCCAGCCAGCCGCAGCAGCCTGGCATCCAGACCAGCTCCCTGCTGAAGGTGAATGTCACCTACCAGAGCTATAACCTCCGCATCCCCTGGCAGAAAGAAAGCGCCGGGGGCCGTCGCGGCCTGGGCGTGGTGCTGGAGGGGAATCGCATCCTCGTCACCGGCCAGATGGTCAGCGATGCCACCTACATCGAGTTGGAACTGCCCGAAAGCGGCCAGAAAATCCCCGCCCGCGTCATCGCGGTGGATTACGAGGCCAACCTCGCCCTCCTGGCCCCAAGTTCACCCACACGTGAGGCGGCCTTCTTCGCTGGGCTCAGCCCCATGGAGGTGGATACCACGGCCCGCATCGGTGACACACTTGTGGTTTGGCAAACTGGCCGCGTGGGCGAACTCATCGTCACCCCCATGCGCATCAGCAAGGTCATGAATCAGGGCTACGTCGTCGAGAACGCCAGCTTCATCGTTTATGAAGCACAGGGCATCATTCGCAGCGAGGCCAATAGCTTCACCCTGCCCGTGGCGAAGGGCCGAAAACTTGCCGCCCTGCTCCTGCGTTACGATTCGAAAAACCAGCTCGCCACCCTGCTCCCTGCGCCAATCATCGAGCACTTCCTCAAAGACGTGGCCGATGGCAAATACGATGGCTTCCCCTCACTGGGCATCGAGTTCCAGATCACTCTGGATGAGCAGTTCCGCGACTACCTGGGCATGAAGGCCGACCAGCCCGGTGTGTACATCAGCAGCGTCACCAAAGGTGCCTCCGCCGACAAAGCCGGGGTGAAAAAAGGCGACATCATGCTCTCCATCAATGGCTTCACCATTGACTCCCGAGGCGACTACCAGGACCCTCTTTTCGGGCCCCTCAGCGTCAGCCACATCGTCCGGGGCAAGGCCTTCGTGGGCGATGAAGTGGAGATGAAAGTCCTGCGCGATGGCAAAGAAGTAACGCTCACGGGCAAGCTGGCCCGCAAGCAACCCACCGACTATCTCGTGCTGCCGTACCAGTTTGATCAAGGGCCGAAATACCTCATCAATGGCGGCATGCTCTTTCAGGAGCTTACCCGCCCATATCTGAACTCCTTCGGCACCGAGCAGCAGGGCGGCCCCATCCTACGCCTGGCCCGCATCGCCAGCAATCCGGAAGAGTACGAGAAGAAAGGCCGCAAGCGCGTGGTCTTCCTCAGCGCCGTCCTCCCCACCACCAGCACTCAAGGTTACGAGCGCCTCAGCGGCCAAGTGGTGGATGAGATCAATGGCGTAAAAATCTCCCAGATTGAAGACGTGGCCGAGGCCTTCAAAAAGCCTAAAGACGGCCTGCATGTGGTGAATCTGGACCAGTTCCCTTTCATCCTGTATCTCGACGCCACCAAGGTGGAAAAGGACAACCTCCAGCTCATGAACGGCATGTTCCGCATCGGCAGCCTTTCCCGCTTGGAATAGCCCTGTTGCCGTCCCTGCCCGTCCTCATTTCACCCATCTCCTGCTTCCTCATGAAATACAGCTACGCCGAACTCGCAGGCATGATTGACCACTCCCTGCTTCAGCCCGGTCTGACCGATGCCGAAGCCGAGGCCGGTTGCATCCTGGCTGCCGAATACGGCGTGGCCTCCGTCTGCGTGAAGCCTTACTTTGTGCCTCGTGCTGCCTCACTGTTGGCAGATACCGGGGTCATCGTCGGCTGCGTCATCGGTTTTCCCGCAGGCAACAGCAGCACCGAGGTCAAACGCTACGAAACCGAACATGCCTGCAAGGACGGTGCCCGCGAGATTGACATGGTCATCAACATTGGCAAAGCCCTCGGCGGCGACTGGGACTACGTAGAACGGGAGATCCAGGTCATCGCCGATGAAGCCCACAAACACGGAGCCAAACTCAAGGTCATCTTTGAAAACGATTACCTGCCCAACGATGCCCTCAAGATTCACCTCTGCGAAATCTGCGCGCGCGTCGGGGCCGACTGGGTCAAGACCTCCACCGGTTACGGCTTCAACAAACAGCCCGATGGCAGCTACAACTACCAAGGCGCGACTGAGCACGACGTGAAACTCATGCGCCAGCACAGCCCCGCCCACGTCCAGGTGAAAGCCGCCGGTGGTGTGCGCGATCTCGACGGCCTCATCCTCGTCCGCGACCTCGGCTGCACCCGTCTCGGCGCCAGCGCCACCAAAGCCATCCTCGACGAATACCGCCGCCGCGAAGCCACGGGTGAGAGCGGTGCGGGTAGTGCGAGTATCGGTGCAGGCGGGTATTGAGTGAATAGGGCGGGCTTTGAGAGCGAGCAATGAATCTCTAGGTATTGAGTGAACAAACGGCTCTCTCTGGCACCTTCACCGATGCCGCGACGCGGGCTGAATTCCTTGGATGCTTCCCGAATTTCCATCAGGCTTTCTTGTTACCGCCATCCTTCTTGTCTTCAGTTTTGGATTTCGTTTCATCCAAAAACAGACAGATAAAAGCCCCACTGCTTGCCATGCCAGATCTCAGCCAACTACCCATGATAATAGCAGTGTTGGGGCTGGCCTATTTCGCCATTGTTGCCGTTCATGAGTGCGGACACTACTGTGCAGGACTGGTGATTGGGGTTCCTCATCGCAAGATGCGGATCCGATTGTTCACCTTCCCTCAGCATGTAGCCCTGAGAGATGGAGATGAGTGGGGCAGCCCAACGACTCAGATAGAACGCTACATCAAGCTTTCGGAGCCGCTCATGCCCACTACAGGTAAAGTCCTGTTGTTTCTGGCGGGGGGCTTCATTTTAGAGACAGCGGCCTTGCTACTATGGGTAGCACTCAAATGGCCCTTCTATCGAGAGATTTGCACCCTGGTAGTCTGGATGACCTTGATCTACCTCGTTTTTGATGTGTCGATTTATCTAAAAACTCGCCGAGGTGCCATGGACTTCTCTGCCATGTATTCGGTCTCACCGGTGCTGGGCAGCTTACTGGGTTTGAGTATCCTGGGTTTACAGTTCTACGCAGTCACGCTGCTTTGATGATGACCATGATTCACGACACGGTTTACGGTGACACAGGAATGAACAAAGGCGGAAAATGCAGAGCATACCATCCTTCAAAAGCAGTCAGATCGTGAATCGCAGCCTGTAGCTTCTCTTCGGATTCTGCCGCTACTAAACGCTCAAGCGCCAACTCCATTTCCATCACTTTGGTGGGCAGATCCAAGTGGGCTGCCGCCAGTGCCTGTCGGTTCATATCTTTCAGCAGCGTCAGTGCCACAAATGCACCTTCACGACTTCCCGGCCTGCCATCAAAAACACTTTTCATGGCTCTTCTAACGCCCTGCAGCTCGGCCATAGCTTTTGCCTTTGGTGATACTTGCACGGGCGTGTCTCGATGTGGAGTGCGTCGCATTGGTAATGAACCGGTCCACCCCCATGTCAGCAGAACAGCCACCAAAACGAGCAAGGCATAACGCCCCAGAGAATGGGCAAGAAAGGCCAAAAAAGGCTGTGAAATTTCTGCCTGTGTTCTTGCCGTAGCAGAACGTGTGTAGCCGCGCTTCACTCTTGTAGCCATCGGCCGGCCCGGTACTGGCGTCTGCATGGCTGACGGCACCGCCCTAACCCCGGCTCCCGACGAGCGGTGAAGTGCCCTTTCCAGCACCAGAGTACGATCATAAGCCGCTCGCGCTGTCTCATCGCCCAGCACCTGATAGGCATCATTGAGAATCTTCATGATCCGAGCTGCTTCTGGATCGCCAGGATTTTTGTCCGGATGATGCTTCTGAGATAGTGCACGATAGGCCGCACGAATGACCTCATGAGGAGCATTTTCCGCCACTTTCAAGTTGTCGTAATGAGTTCGCACAAGCTCCGATCCTTTCTAAAATGCAACCGTCCACATCCCTTCTCCAGCACAAAAAAGAAGCCTGATTTGCTAGTCAGCGAGAGAATAGAAACGGCCAGAATGTTAATTGCGGGTTAAGAGTGCCGCAGAGCGTTCCCAATCTGTCGCCAAGCCCGTAGCCATGAGGAGCAGACACGAAAAAGCCCCGCAAAAGCGAGGCTCTGTGAGTGGCTACCCCTCAAGGACTCGAACCTTGAACAACAGAGTCAGAATCTGTTATGTTACCATTACACCAAGGGGTAGTGAATATGGGACACGCAGTCTGGCATGGTTTGAAGAGAGTGCAAGCGGAGGTTCGCGAGGAATGACGAAACTCTGAGAACATGCCCGCAAAGCCGGGCGACCAGGGATGATCGCCCTGAAAGCAGAGCAAAGATGGGATGGGAGGCGGTGTCGGCAGGGATTGTTCTGGCAGAATCATCGCACTCGCCCAAAGTGAAGCATGTTTCTGCGTCTTGTTTTGACCCTCCTCTGCCTGGCGGCCACCGCTGGGTACCTGGACCGTGAGCAGAAGGCAGGGCGGTTTCACCGGGTGGATGAGCTGTTTCTGGACTTCCTGGTTTCCAACACGCGGGACCGTTTTGAAAAACCGGAAGGCAGCGGCCAGGTGGTGCTCGTGGAGATGCGGGAGCAAGAGAGGACCGACTACGCCTCATGGCCACCGCCACCGCTGGACTGGCAGACGCTGCTGAAGCAGTTGCAGACTTACCAGCCGGAGGTTCTCGTCATCGCCACGCCGCTGAATTGGGGAAAACCGACGCCTGACTTTGCTCCGGCGGTGGCGGAAGCATTGCTGGCCTTTCCAAGTGTCATCCTGGGCATCGAAACACAGGTGGCTGAGGCCACAAAGACGGATGCGGCCTTTCTGGCGGATCTGGAGTCCCTGCTGCCTCACTTTCAAAAGGTGGATGGCGATCTCAGCCGTGCACCCAGGCTGGCCAGTCTTATCACCGCACCGGATGCCTCCATCCGTGCTTCCACGGAGCTGGGTCTGCTTTCCGCTAACCTCGTCGAAAATGAATGGCGGCTGCCCTATGCGCTCCGGGATCAGGATCGCTTCATTCCCACGGTGCTGGCAGCGGCGCTGGCCCGCCAAAGCCGCAGCCCTTACTCCGGTGGACATCGTCTGCGGCTGGGACCTGGGGCCGGAGCTTACCTGCAAGGCGGCCTGTATGTGCCTCTCGAAATCAGTGGCGAATTTAGCGTGCCAGAGGAGGCCAAAGTGCCGACAGTGAATGCGCTGCACCTGATGGCGGGCAATCTGGTGGATGTGCTTCCGGAAGAGGACAAGGCGGCCCTGGAAAAGGCACGTATCCTGGTGGTGGGCACCACCCAGGCCGAGGCACCGGGTGCGCCCCCTTCCCTGCCCGCGCTGTATGCCCGCGCGCTGAATCGCCTGCTGGCCTTGCCACGGCTGCGGGTGCTAACGGAGATGGAACAGTGGATCGCCTGGGGCATCGCAGGGGCAGCGGCTTTGTGGATCGTGCTGCGGGTGAGGCGAGTGCGCGCTTTCCGGGCTGGACTGGGCCTCATCTTTGCGGCGCTGGTGGTGAGTTACCTGTGCTTTCAGTCGAATCTTCTGTGGTGCCCTCCGACCCTGCCCACGGCCTTGATCGCCGTCGGCATGATTCTGGGACGGCTGTTGGGACGCAAGGAACCGCCAGCACCCGCTGGGCCTGCCCAGGAAACCGCCCCTCAGCCAGAAGCAGCCCCACCCACAACCACCTAACGGCGAGTGTGTCAAATATGGCAGGCGGTCACATCGCCATCTTTGACCGATGCTCGCTGGGCCGCCAGCCGATCCATTTTTTGAAGGTATTGCTAAAGACGAAAGGGTTTTGGTAACCCACGGTATGAGCCACGGTTTCCACCTTCAGGTTCGTGGTGGACAGCAGCTCGCAGGCCTTGCGCATGCGTAGCCAGGTGACGTGGTGCATGGGAGTGCGGCCCAGTGCCCGGCGGCACAGGCGGCGCAGGTGCTCCGCACTCACGTGGGCCTGATGTGCCAGTTCATCCAGAGTCCAGTCACGGCCCACATCCGCCGCCACCAGCTCCCACACTCGCCACAGGCGATCATCCTGCTGCCAGGGCTGGGCGAAGCGCTCAACATAACTTTGAATGAGCTCCACCCAATGAAACATGGCGGCCGGCTTGGGGTCGTGACTGCTTTCATCAATCAGGCCTTCGATGGCACTCCACAGGGCCTGCCCGTGAAAGGCGGCCATCTGCGGGGAGCTGCTGTTGAGGATGGGTTTTTGCTCCGGCTGCTGCTCATACCGCACCCAGCAGCAGCGCCATTCCTTGCCCTTCACGGCCTCAAAGGCATTCACCATGAAAGGCGGCAGCGCCACGGCCATGCCTGCACTGCATTTCTGCCAGCGGCCATCCACCAGCACCCGCCCTTCCCCCGCCACACAGGCCAGGAAATACAGCCCGCCCTGGTGCATGCGCACGATGCGGTAGGGGGGCCGTGCCGTCATCACTCCGGCATGGGAGATGCGGTGCGTCTTAAGCGTGCCGCACACCGGGGCGCTGCGCAGCCAGCTCCGCTTGTCTGCCTCCGTCGCCCGCACCACGCGAAATTCCGTGTCCGTCCCGTGGGTGTGCGTTTCGGATAGTTCGAGGATGGAAGAAGCTGCGTGCATTGCGGAGGGTTTGCAGTTGTTTGCGCTTGGAGGTGCTTCGCACGTTTGCCGATGTTATCAAACAACGGCAATCCACCGCCGCCTATCACAAACAACCGCCAACTTTCTCTTTATGCCCAATCCCTGGACCGGAACCGGAAATCCCTACACCAAACAGGAAGTCGTGGATCGCCTCAAGGCCACGCTGGCCAAAGGTGAGCCCATCATCGCCGCGGGTGCAGGCACAGGCATCAGCGCCAAGTTCATCGAAAAAGGCGGCGCGGACCTCATCATCATCTACAACAGCGGCCGCTTCCGCATGATGGGCCACGGCAGCACCTGCGGCCTCATGGCCTATGGAGATGCCAACGCCATCGCCATGGAAATCGGCGAATACGAAGTGCTGCCGGTGGTCAAAGAGATCCCGGTCATCTGCGGCGTGCATGCCACGGACCCTCGCCGCCGCATGTGGCATTGGTTAGGCCGTGTGAAGGAGATGGGTTTTTCCGGCGTCAATAACTTCCCCACCCACACCATTGTGGACGGTCACTTCCGTGGCGTGCTGGAAGAGACGGGGATGAGCGTGCAGAAGGAATTTGAAATGGTGGGCCTGGCCACGCGCATGGACCTCTTCAGCATCGTCTATGTCGCCACGCCGGAAGAAGCCATTGAGATGGCCAAGAACGGCGCCGATGCCATCATCGCCCACGTTGGCACCACCGTCGGCGGCAGCATTGGCGTGACCAATGCCGTGATGAGCTGGGACCACACCGTCAAAGTCACCCAGGACATCATTGATGCCGCAAAGAGCGTGAACCCCAACGTTTTCACCCTCACTCACGGCGGCCCCATCAACACGCCGAAGGATGTCGAATTCATCCTCAGCAAAACCAATGCCGATGGCTTCGTCGGCGCCAGCAGCCTTGAGCGCATGGGCGTAGAAGACTCGCTGACAACACTGACCCGTGAGTTCAAAAAAGTGACACGGGGATAGCCGCCCATCCCTCCTCCGCCCGGCCCCGCTCAGACGGCCTTCCGCCGGGCGGACCATTGCTCAATCCAGCCGGCTTCGTTCACCTCCGCTTCCGCCAGGGCTGGGGCCGCCAGGATCTCAGCCCTTCCCAGGTAGCCCACGACCCGGTCCGGTTCATCAGCATCCACCACAGGCAGGCGGCCAATGTTATGCTGCAGCATGCGGGTCAGCGCGTGCTGCAGAGGTTCGGCAGCCTGGGCGACCCGCAGGTTCTGGCCCCCTGCCTCCAGCACCGTCAGCGACGGATTTCCGCATCTCACCAGATCCCCCCGGGTGACGATGCCTGACAACCGTCCCTGCTCATTCAGCAGCAGATACGCCTGCCTGCGGGAGACAAGCGGATCATGGCTGCCGATAAGAGAGCTCAACTCGGCCACGGACAGACGGTCTGAGAGTGTGTGGAAATCGTCCGACATGACATCCCCCACCCGCAGATTTTGCAAGGGGTCTGGCATGTAACTATGAGGAACAGCGAACCCCCGGCGGGTGATTTTTTCTGTCATGATCGAGTGGCGGCTAACCAAATGCGCTACCAAGTAGGCCGCTGTCGCTCCGGCCAGCAGGGCGGGCAGAACCTGGGGCTGCTGAGTGGTTTCAAACGCAAAAACCACGGAAGCCAGCAAGGCCCGTGAGGCCCCGGCAAACATCGCCGCCATGCCGACCGCGGCGGCAACCCCGGCCGGGATTTCCACCCCGATGGAGCCGGCCGCATAAGCCAGCAAGCTGCCCAGCCCCGCGCCGATGGTCAGCAGCGGTGCCAACGTTCCGCCGGAAGTGCCGCTGCCCAGCGCGATCAGCCAGGAGATGAGCTTCATCCCGCACATCCAGGCGACCAAGGACAGCGGCAATGCTGCATTGACGAGGTCCTGAATGTTGTTGTACCCCACCCCGAGTGTCCTGGGAGCCAAATAGCCGATGCCCCCCACGGCCACAGCCCCGATGGCCGGCCACCACATCCAATGAATGGGCAGTTTTTCAAACTGATCCTCCACCCAATAGACCGTCCGACTGACGCCAGCCGCCGCAACGCCCACGATAGCGCCCAGCGGCACAAAGAACAGCAACTGGCCTGTCGTCAAAACCGGCATCTCAGGCATGGCAAAGATGGCCTCAGGGCCAAAGCACTGCAGCCGGAGCGCTGAAGAGGTGGCGCAGGCCAGGGCCACCGGGATGATCGAACGGGCGCTGAACTCGAAAAGCAGCAGTTCGATGGCCAGCAACACTGCGGAAACCGGACTGCCAAAAATCGCCGTCATGCCTGCCGCCGCGCCTGCAGCGAGCAAGGTTTTTCGCTCTGTCACCGTGACACTGAAAATCTGGCCCACCAGGGAACCCAGGGCACCGCCGGTGGCGATGATCGGGCCTTCCGCTCCAAAAGGTCCTCCCGTGCCGATGGAAATGGCTGCCGAAAGAGGTTTCAATACGGTAATCCGGGCGGGAATGCGACTGCGATTGGTCAGGATCTGCTCCATCGCTTCCGGTATGCCGTGGCCACGAATGGCCTTAGATCCGTAACGGGCCATGAAGCCAATGATGACCGCGCCGATCACAGGAACCATGACGACCAGCAACCCGAGCCCGTGATTGGCAGGAGAAACTTCGTGAAACGACCATCGCTGGTAAAAGGCGAGGTTGGTGATGAGGCTGATCAGTTGCACCAGTCCCCACGCCACCATCGTGATCCCTCCGGCAAGCAGCATGGACACGGACGAAAGGAAAAGAACACTGTGACGCTGAGGGGCGGAGGTCATAAACGAAAGGTTATTCCTGCTCAATCTGCCGGAGCAGCTCTCTCAAGGCAGGCGCATGGCGGCGGAGTTCCTGCCGGTGGCTTGAAGACAGGCGGTGCAAGAGTTCCAGACCGCGTTGGGAAAGGATGACGACCACTCTGCGTCGGTCTTCTGCAGATGGCTGGCGAATCAACAGGCCGTCCACCTCCAGACGGTTCACCAGTCCCACCACACTGTGGTGACGAAGCTGCAGCCTTTCGGCCAAGGCACCGATGGTCACACTTCCCTGCCCCTCTGGATACCCATGGATAGCCAGCAACGTTTGATGCTGCTGAGCGGAAAGTCCTTCCCTGGCCGCAGCCTCCTCGCTAAACCGCAGGAACATGCGCAGGCGATGGCGAAAGGCGGCCAGGGCCTGGTAATCCTCCTGCGTGAGCGGTGGGCCAATGGAGGGGAAAAGTCCTTCAGACATTCAATCAGAAGGCACCATTATATCGCACAACGATATAATCAACCCCAAAATGGCCCTGGACAATTTCACTCTTCCTCAAATTTATTTCAGCAGGCCGATGGCCGCTTCCTGGAAGGCTTTGCGCATGGGAGAGGCATCGCCATTGGCGAGACCCGCCCGCTGAATGAGGAGGATGTGGACGGTCTTTTTCACCGGGTCAATCCAGCCCTGGGTGCCATGGGCACCGCCGTGGCCGTAGGTGCCGGGGCTGAGCATGGCCGTCACCTCCACAGGCTTCACCACCACCTGGAAACCGAGCCCCATCCCCATGCCTTCGGTAAACCCCGCCTTCAGATCCCCCGTGTGGTTTTGGGTCATGAGCTTCAGGGTGGCTTCGGAGAGGTAACGCTTGCCGTTAGACTCGCCGCCATTCAGCAGCATGGCATAGAGCTGGTACAGATCCTCTGCCGTGGAAAACAGACCGCCTGCGGCCAGGGGCGTGCGCCGATGATCCGAGAAAGGAGGTGTCAGATACTTGATCGTCGCCACTTCCAGGCCTTTGCCATCGGCCGTGGGTTTGTAAGAGGTGGCCAGTTTAGCCATCTCTTTTTCCTTGGGCCAAAAGGTGGTACTTTTCATGCCCAGAGGTTGGAACAACCGCTGGTCCAAAAACTTCGCGTAATCGTCCCCGCTCACCACCTCGACAATGCGGCCCAGGGTATTGATGCCAGGATTGCAGTAGGACCACTTGCTGCCGGATTCGAACTGCAGCGGGCTCAGGGCGTAGGTGATCACCGCCTCCTTCAGGCTCAGCACATCGATGGCATCCTTGTCCAGCGGGGAGCTGCCCACGAGGCCGCTGGTGTGGGTAAGCAGGTCCTTGATCGTGACGGGCCTCGCAGGCTTCACCAGCACCGTGTGCGTCTCGGTCTTTTCCTTCAGCAGCATCTGGCCTTTGAACTCAGGCAGATGCTTCATCACGGGGTCTTCGATGTTCAGCTTCCCCTCTTCCTGAAGCATCATCACCGCCATCGCCGTGATCGGTTTGGTCATGGAGGCGATCCAAAACAGGCTGTCCTTGGCCATGGGGGTGCGGCTTTCTAGGTCTTGCAAACCGATGGCCTCAAAGCTGAGGATCTTCCCCTCCTGCGCCACCAGCGTCACGGCTCCGGAGAGCTGCGACTGATCCACGAACGGCTGCAAGGCGGCCTGAATGGCGGCCGGTTTCACCGGAGTCTCCGCTGGCGCAACCAGGGAGAGGGACAGAAGAAGGCAAAGCAACGAAGGCAGCAGTTTCATAAGCAGAAATCCAAGGTGGGCAAAAACAGGTCGGCTGTCGAGTCCACAAAAAAGCGGTGCCCGTTTCCAGACACCACTTCTCGAAAGCCCGCAGGGTCAGTCTTACTTGACGTTCTTTTCGTACTTGGCTGGGTCAGCCTCGAATTTTTCTTTGCAGCTCTTGCAGCAGAAGCCGATTTCCTTGCCCTTGTGGGTGGTGGTGAGGGTGGCTTTTACAGGCTTGCCTTCTTTCACCGGGCATTCGGTATTGACCGGGGCTGCAGACGCAAAACTGGCAATCGCACTGAGGGCGAGAACGGAGAACAGAGTTTTCATGGGATGAAGCGCTAGTTGACTGAACGAATGAAACACCGAGCCAAACGCGACCCAGTGACACTCATAAGTACGTTCGCCTCCATGAGTTCTGCTTGTTAAATTTACGCGATCCGATGGACAAAGCCGCCGTTCCTTGCAAGGGAGTGAGTGCCCAGTGACCGAAACCGACTCCATCGCCACATCCACCCCCATTCACGATGCCCGCGAGGCTTTGCGGAAGTATTTTGGCTTTCGTGAATTCCTCGATGGACAGGAGACGGTCATGGCAAACATCCTCAGTGGACGGGATACGATGGTCATCATGCCCACGGGCGGTGGCAAGTCCCTCTGCTATCAGCTCCCGGCCATGGTCATGGAGGGTGTCACCATCGTGGTCAGCCCGCTCATCGCCCTGATGAAGGATCAGGTGGATGCCCTGGAGCGTCGCGGCATTGCCGCAACGGTCATCAACAGCACCCTTTCACCGAGCGAGCAGCAGGAGCGCATCGCCGCTCTCAGGCGCGGCGAGTACCGGCTCGTCTATGTGGCGCCCGAGCGCTTCCGCAGCCGGATGTTTCTGAACACCATGCGCCAGGTGGAGATCGCCCTCTTTGCCGTGGATGAGGCGCACTGCCTCTCGCAATGGGGCCATGATTTTAGGCCGGATTACTTTCGGTTAGGCGAAGCCCTGGAGGCACTGGGCCGACCGCAGGTGGTGGCCCTCACCGCCACCGCCACCCCGGAAGTGCGCGAGGACATCCGCCGCGTTCTGGACCTGCGGGATCCCTTCATCACCATCCGTGGGTTTGAGCGCCCCAATCTCAGCCTCAATGTCACCCACACCAAGAAGGGCGATGACAAATACACACGGCTGAAAAAGATCGTCCAGGACTACAAGACGGGCATCATTTACTGCTCCACCCGCAAGCGTGTCGAGGAAGTGGGTGATGCCCTGCGCGAGTTCGGCATCCGCGCCATCCAGTATCACGGCGGCCTGGATGACAAGGAACGCGAGGACCGGCAAAACAAGTTCATCTCCAAAAAGCACGACATCGCCGTGGCCACCAATGCCTTTGGCATGGGCATTGACCGCTCCGACGTACGTTTCGTCGTCCACTACGACATCCCCGGCAGCGTCGAGGCCTATTACCAGGAGGCTGGCCGCGCCGGGCGCGATGGCGAGCCCTCCCACTGCGAGCTTTTTTTCAACTTTGCCGATACCAAAACCCAGGACTTTTTCATTGAGGGGAACAACCCCAGCCTGGAAACCCTGCAAAGCGTCTATCAAGCCCTGCTGAATGCGTCTAACCAACAGCATGAAGTCGAACTGAGCATTGACGACATCACGGACCGCGCTGGCGTGAAGAACGGCATGGCCGTCGGTTCTGCCCTCAGTCATCTGGGCCGTGCGGGCTACATCGAGCGCTTTGACATTCCAGGCAAACGCATCCGTGGCACCCGCCTGCTGCAGCCTGAGGTGATGACACGGAGCCTGAAATTCGATGTGGACGCCCTGCGTGAAAAGGAACGCCGGGACCGCTCCAAGCTGAAGTCCATGGTAGACCTCTGCTACGATGAGCACCGCTGCCGTCAGGAGCAGATCCTGGCCTATTTTGGCGAGACGGAAAGCCAGCCCTGTGGCACCTGCGACATCTGCCGCCGCAGTGGCGTGCAGGTGCCCCGTGATGGCAATGCGGCCGAGGTGATGATGCTGCGCCAGGCCCTCAGCGGCATCGCTCGCATGTCCACCCGCCAGGCCGATGGCACCTGGGAAGGCCGCTACGGCAAGGGCCGCATCATCCAGATGCTGGTCGGCAGCAAGTCGAAGGAAATCGTGGATGCAGGCCTGGATCAGTTGACCACTTACGGCTTGCTGAAGGCGGTCGGCTCCAATGCCCTGCACCCGCTGTTTGCCGAAATGGAAAAGCAGGGCTTCATCGAAACCACCACGGGAGAATACCCCCTCGTCACCCTCACCGCCAAAGGTGCGGATGTGATGAAAAAGGGGGCCAACGCGCGCATGATGTGGCCAAACACGGAGCCCAAGGCGGAGCAGCCTCTGAAACCTGGGGCCAAACTCACCCCGGCCGAGATCTCCACCCGCGAACTGGGTTTTGACGACGCCCTTTTTGAAAAGCTGAAACGCCACCGCAACGTCCTGGCCATGGCCGAGGGTGTGCCCGCCTACCTCATCTTCAGCAATCAAACCTTGGAGTTCCTCACCCGACTCAAACCCACGTCCGTCGAAGCCGGATTAAAGATCCGTGGCGTCGGTGACAAGAAAGCCCACACCTACCTGCCCGAGTTCATCCAGGTGATCAAAAAGCACGGGGCTTAAGTGATGCTGGCACTCTTGCCTGCATAATCGAAGGCCAAAGGAGTGCCTCAAACCGCTAGAGCCATCTAGGTTCGAAGAAATGCAGGCAAGAGTGCCTGCACCACTTTACATCCGCTCCGTCGTCTGGATCCCCAGCAAACCGAGCCCGGTCTTCAGCACCCGACTCGTCGCCTCACACAACGTCAGACGGGTATTACGGACAACACCCGTGCTGTTCAGCACGTGACAGGCTTCGTAAAAGCTGTGATACGTATTGGCCAGTTCATACAAATAGTTAGCCAACGTGTTCGGGCGATGGTCCCCCAGCACGTCATGCGTGGCCTCGGCGAACTGGGCCAGCTTCATCGCCAGGGCGATTTCGGCAGGCTCTGTCAGGGCCACATCAGGCGTCAGCGTGACATCGCTGCCCTCCAGCTTGCGGAAGATGGAGCGCGTACGCACATAGGCATTGATGAGGTAAGGCGCTGTATTACCCTGCAAAGACAGCATCTTATCCCAGCTAAATTTATAATCGGTGAGACGATTCTGGCTGAGCTCCGCATACTTCACAGAGCCGCTGCCGATGATCCGGGCGATCTCGTCCTTCTCCGCATCGGAGAGGCCTTGATCCTTCTCCTCAGCCGCAGTGCGGGCACGCTCGATGGCTTCCTCGATGACTTCGAGAAGGCCCACCGTCTCACCGCTGCGGGTTTTGAACATCTTGCCATCAGACCCCAGGATGCTGCCAAAGGCGATGTGGGTCATCGCGGTGCTGTGGCCCATGCGTTTCGCGGCAGCGAAGACCTGACGGAAGTGAAGCTGCTGCGGCGCACCCACCACATACCAGATCTCATCCGCCTTCCATTCCTGGACGCGGTAGTTGATGGTGGCGAGGTCCGTGGTGCCATAGAGGAAACCGCCATCGGACTTTTGAATGATCAGCGGAAGCTGCACCCACTCCTTCGTCTCGCGGTCACGCGTCATGAAGGGATCGTCCTCCACGGCGGCAGTGCCTTCGCTGAAGATCACGGCAGCACCTTCGCTCAAAACGGCGATGCCTCGAGAGAGCAAATCAGTCACCAACGGAGCGAGCGCATCGTTGTAGAAGCTTTCGCCCAGGTAATGGTCAAACTCGATGTCCAGGGTGCCATACACTTCCTCCAACTGGACGAGGGTAAGCCGCACACACTCCTTCCAGATGGCCAGGTTATCCGCATCGCCCTGCTGCAGCTTCACCAGCTCCGTTTTGCAGAGTGTCAGCACAGACTCGTCATCCTTGGCCTGCTGGTTGATGAGCTTGTAGGTGCGCACCAGTTCCTGGATGGGATGCTTCTTCAACGCCTCATGATCGAGCTGGGTCTTCCAGCCATGAATGATCATGCCGAACTGGGTGCCCCAGTCTCCCACATGGTTGTCAGTGATGACGTTGTGTCCCACAAAACGGCTCACACGGGCCAGACAGTCACCAATGAAGGTGCTACGGATGTGACCCACATGCATCGGCTTGGCGATGTTCGGCGCGCTGAAGTCAATGACGATGGTCTTGGGCTGCGCCACCTGCACCACGTCACAGGACGTGCCGGTGGTGATGGCCTGAACCTTGGCTGAAAGCGCCGCAGGACTGATGCGGAAATTCAGGAAACCAGGGCCGGCGATGCTCACCTCACTGCACAGTTCATCGGCTGAGAAGGAAGCCTTGATCTGCTCCGCGAGGGCACGCGGATTCGTCTTCAGTTGCTTGGCCAGAGTCATGGCCGCGTTACTCTGATAGTCACCAAATCGGGTGTCTGAGGCGAGCTCAACCGAAACAGAAAAACCCTCTGGCAAAACAATACCAGCGGTGGTGAAAGCGGCCTGGAGACGATCGGTGAGAGCAGCGCGAAACATGGGGTGGCGAAGATACTGACTTCTGGCAAAAGTCGAACACGGATTGCGTTCCGCCATGACTTCAGGCCAGCCCCAGATCTGCCACCTGCTCCTCATCAAAGCCCAGGTAATGCCCCAGCTCATGCAGCAAGGTCACGCGCACCTCGTCCCGGTACATCTCCCGTTTTCCTTCCGCATAGTCCCAAAGATTGTCGAGAAAAAGCCGGATGCGCGGCAGATGCCCGGGAAACTCAGGCTCAGGATCCGCCAGCGAGTTGCCCTCAAACAGGCCCAGGAGGTCGTCTTCGATGGCCTCCCCGGCAGCGAGGCAGTCCGCCATGAAAACAGGCTCGATCACACAGGCCTGGGCGGCCTCACGAATGCTTTCGGGCAGGCTGCGCAAAGTTTGCCGCACGACTGCCGCAGCCAGGGTATCGAGCCGGTCATCCGTCATGGCAGGCCATTACTGGTCGTCATACACCGTACCTGGACGACGGCCATTGATGGTGGTTCCGCCCATTTCCTGCATCATCGTGCCCATGACCTGACTGCCCAGACCATTCTGACGGGTCGAGTTATAAACAGATCCCTGCAGCGTACCGACTCCCGGTGGCAGATTGAGCTGGGGCTTGTCCGGCGTGGGAATGGCATTGGCCTTCATGTCGCTCTGCACCAGGGCATGACGGCTCCAGGCCATGGTGTCCACCCGGTTTTGCACCCGCTGATCCAGCTGGTCTTTGGCCAGCTTATAGCCCTCCCCATCCAACACGCCGCTGCGCCGCTGATCATCCAGCAGCACATACTCCTGGCGGTATTCGGCACGGACCTTTTGCTCCAGTTCATCCAGCTTTTCCGCCGTGGGCACACTGTTGACACAGGCACTCAAGGTGACGGCAAGACAAAGAAAGAAACCGTGGCGGAAACACATAAGAATGACGCTAACGGACTCTGCGGGCCTTTTCAATCCAAACCGCACCCTGCCGGCTGGCGTAATGCAAGGACTCCACTCCCGATTCCATGGCTCACGACCCAATCGAAACCGACCTCGCGCAAACCGCCCCACGCGGAAATTTCCTGCATTACCCCACCTCCCGGCTAGGCGCAAAAATCATCCCGCAGGACCTCACCAACTTCAAAAGCCGGGGCGTCTCACGGGTGGAGCGGGAGCTGCAGCAGGAACTCATCGAACTGCGGGAGAAGTACCTCCAGGTCATTGATTCCTTCAATTGGAACAAGCTCATCTACGAGGCCAACTTTGGTTTTGAGCCAGTGATTGGCGAGGTTTACCACCTCTACGCCGTGGAAGGAAAACACCACCTTAGCATGATCGAGCCTGAATACTGGCATCAGAAATGGATCGGCACGTTCCGGCTCAATGCCGATGGCCGATGGCAGTTGGAAAAAGCAGCCGATGACTTCGATCTGCGAGGCTGGATCAGCACCCACGTGGAGTGAAGAAAGGGCGAATCAGCGGGTGACGAAAGCACGATGCTGTGGTGAGCTAGTTCAGCCGCAGCGATTTCGCACCGCCAACCGCCCTACCTTTTCCCATGTCATCCTTCTCCACCATCGGTCAGCGGCTTTCAGGCCCCTGTGGCATTCAAGAACTGATGGATGACCTGGGTGAGGCGCTTTCCGTCACTCCAGACATGCGCATGCTGGGCGGGGGCCAGCCCGCCGCCATACCCGAGGTGCAGGCCTTGTGGCGCAGGCAGATGCAGACCATGCTGGAGGATGGCAGCCTGGACCGCACCCTGCTGAATTATGATCCTCCAGGTGGCAATCCCGTCTTTCGTGAAGCCTTCGCCACCTTTCTGAAGCGTGAGTGTGGCTGGGACGTGACCCGCGAAAATATCGCGGTCATGCCCAGCAGCCAGAGCGCCTTTTTCCTGCTCTTCAATCTCCTGGCCGGTGACACCCCCACCGGGAAAAAACGCATTCTGTTTCCACTGCTGCCCGACTACATCGGCTACGCCAACCAGGCCCTGACCGAAGGCCAATTCACCGCCTGCCGTCCCATCATCACCCCACAGGGAGAACGGGAATTCAAATACCACGTGGATTTTGAGCAGCTCAAAATCACGCCGGATATCGCCGCCATGTGCGTCTCCTGCCCGACGAATCCCACAGGCAATGTCCTGACGGAGGCCGAGTTTAACCAATTGCGTGATCTCGCCCGGCATCATGGCATCCCCCTGATGATCGACAACGCCTACGGCCACCCCTTCCCGGACGTGATCCACGGCAGCTTCCGACCGAAGTGGGAGCCTGGAATGATCTTTAGCATCAGCCTGTCCAAAGTGGGCCTCCCCGGTGTGCGCACCTCCGTGGTGGTGGCCGATCCCGCCATCGTCAAAGCCCTGTCCAACATGAACGCCATCGTCTCTCTGGCGAATGGCAATGTGGGCCAGGCGCTGCTCGGTCCGCTGCTGAAGGACGACACCTTGCTGCGTCTGGGACGCGAAACCATCCGCCCCTTTTACAAGGAACGGTCCGACTTTGCTAAAGCCGCCCTTACCCACGCCCTGGGAGATTCGCTCCCCTGGGCTTTGCATGCGCAGGAAGGTGCCTTCTTTCTCTGGCTCTGGTTCAAGGACCTGCCCATCTCCGCCGCCGAACTCTATCGCCGGCTCAAAGCCCGCAAGGTTCTCGTCATTCCCGGCCACTACTTCGCCTTTGGTTTGGATGAGGCATGGAAACATCCCCACGAATGCCTGCGGCTCACCTACAGCCAGCCAGCCCACATTGTCCAGGAAGGCCTGGAGATCCTGGCCGATGAAGTGAAAAAACTACGCAGTTCAAACTGAACCGGACAGCAGGACTCGCTCATTGCCAACGGTCACCGTCCACCCGGAAGACTCCACAAAAACAAAACAGCCCATCTTTCGATGGGCTGCTAGGAATGGAGATCCAAACAATAACCGCGACTAAATGTCGTCTTCGATCAGTTCGATGTTCTTGCCACCGAGCTTCTCAAGGAAAGACTTCGTGCCTTCCTGGGAGAACTTCGGATCGCGGGCTTCGATGCAGACAAAGAAGCCGTCATCAGAGAACTTGGCAAAACGCTTGGAGACGAAAAGCGGATGGTTCAGACGTGGCAAGCCGATCATGGAGAGCAGGCCGAAAAGCACGGTGAAAGCGGAGAACAGAATCGTCAGCTCAAACATCACCGGGAAGAACGCAGGCAGCGTCCAGATGTGAGTCGGCTTGGCCTGCACCACGGTGGGGTAGGTTTCAGCCAGAGTCTGAAGGAAACCAAGACCGATGTCAGACCAGAAGGTGGTCTGAGTCAGCGTCTGGAGGGTGAAGGCCACACAAGTGCCTGTCAGGCCGCCAAAGAAAACGAAGTAGGGCAGCTTGGAACGCTTCACGCCCATGGCGTCGTCCATGCCGTGGATGGGGAATGGCGTATGCACGTCCCAGCGCTGGTAGCCAGCATCGCGGACATGCTCGGCAGCATGATAGAGATCCTTGACGCTGTCGAATTCAGCGAGGAAGCCGTGTACTCTTTTGAGGGTGGTGCTCACGATGGATTTGAAATTTAAAAGGTGAAATTTGAAATCCGCATCAGGCGACGGTCTTGGCCACGTGGCGGTCGGAGTAGTTCATGAGGTCCTCTTCCTGAATGCCCTTCTCATCGTGGTCGCTCGCATGAGCGTTGGATTGAGGCAGCACGCCCTTCACTTCGCCAATGGCGATGACAGGCAGGAAGCGCAGGAACAGAAGGAACAACATCATGAACAGGCCGAAGGTGCCGAGGAAGGTATACTTATCCACCCAAGTGGCCTCATACACGCGCCAGGAACCTGGGGTGAGGTGGCGCTCCAGCGTGGTGGCGATGATCACGTAACGCTCGAACCACATGCCGGCATTCACGCACATGCAGACGAACATGACGACCCAGAGATTGTGACGGAACGGGCGGTACCAGAAGAGTTGCGGGGCAAACACGTTGAACCCAAACATGAAGTAGTAAGCCCAGGTGGAAGGACCGTAGAGGCCGCGAAGCTGGAAGGTCTGGAGCTCATACTTGTTCGCACCGTAATAAGCGATGAAGAACTCCATGCAGTAAGCGTAACCGACGATCGTGCCTGTGAGCAGGATGATCTTGGCCATGTTATCAATGTGCTTCGGAGTGATGAGGTCACCGAGGCCATAGATCTTCGAGACCGGGATCATGAGCGTGAGTACCATGGCGAAACCGCCGAAGATAGCGCCAGCCACGAAGTAAGGTGGGAAGATGGTGGTGTGCCAGCCAGGAACGATGGAGGTGGCGAAGTCGAAGGACACCACCGAGTGCACGGAAAGCACCAGCGGGGTGGAGAGAGCGGCCAGCAGCATGTAGGCCGTTTCGTAGTGGCTCCAGTGACGGTTCGCACCGCGCCAGCCGAGGGAGAAGATGCCGTAAAGGGTCTTCCGCAGGCCGGGTTTGCAACGGTCACGCAGGGTGGCCAAGTCTGGCACCAGACCGAGGAACCAGAACACTGCGGACACCGTGAAGTAGGTGGACACGGCGAACACGTCCCAAAGGAGCGGCGATTTGAAGTTTTGCCAGACGGCGTTGGCGTTCGGGATGGGAGCCAGGAACCACACCATCCAGACACGACCGACGTGGAAGGCCGGGAACAAACCGGCGCACATCACAGCGAAGATGGTCATGGCCTCAGCCGCGCGGTTCACCGACGTACGCCACTTCTGACGGGTCAGGAAAAGAATGGCGGAGATGAGGGTACCGGCGTGGCCGATACCAATCCAGAACACGAAGTTTGTGATGTCCCAGGCCCAGGCGACGGGCTGCTTCTGACCCCAAACACCGACGCCGGTGGAGATGAGGTAAGTGAAGCAGAACACGGTGAGCAGCGTCAGCAGGACGGAGGGCACAAACAACACCCACCAAAGCATGGGCTGCTTGTTTTCCACGATCCCGCAGATGCGGTTGGTGATCCAGGAGTAGGAACGGTTGTTCAGCACCAGGGGCTCGCGATCCAGGATGCGAGCGGGGCCAGTGTGGGCGTCCGTTGAGTGAGTGGTAGCGGTGGCTTCCATGGTTCCGGCTTAGATTTGGTGGGCGCTCCAGGCGGCAATGTCTTTCCAGCCTGGCATGTTTTTGTTAGGATTGCGCAGACGGGCCAGGTAGCTGGTGCGTGGCTGGGTACCGATGTATTTGAGAAGCTGATAGTTGCGGGGAGAAGCTTTGGACTTCACCACCGCCGACTTCGGATCTGCAAGGTCACCGAAGACGATGGCATCCGTGGAACAGGCAGCCTGGCAGGCCACCTTGACGGAATCCGTCGGAATGCGGAAGTTCTTCGAATCACGCTGCTTCTGCTTCTGCTGAATCTTGGCTGCCTCCAGACGTTGGACGCAGTAGGTGCACTTCTCGATCACGCCGCGCATACGGACGGTGACGTTCGGGTTCTTCTGAAGCTGCACGGACTCACGCACGCCAGTCTTTTCAGCGGTGGAAAGCGGGCCCCAGTAAAGCTCATCCAGAGGACGCTTGTTGTAGTCGAACCAGTTGAAACGACGGGCCGTGTAAGGGCAGTTGTTGGCGCAATAACGGGTGCCGATGCAGCGGTTATAGGCCATGGCGTTAAGACCATCTGTGGTATGCACCGTGGCATTCACCGGACAGACGGTTTCGCAAGGAGCGGATTCGCACTGCTGACAGGCAACAGGCTGCTGCACCATCTCAGCGTTTTCAAGCTGCTCAACGGTAGGCTCGACATTGACGTCATCCGACTTCGCGTTGTTCTCACCCCAGGTGGCGCTGGCGAAGTAGCGATCCATGCGGATCCACTGCATGAGACGTCCTTTACGGACCTGGTCTTTACCGACAACCGCGATGTTGTTTTCGGAGGTACAAGCGATGTTACAGGCGTTACAACCCAAGCACTTGCTGAGGTCAATCGTCATGCCCCACTGGTGCTGCTTCTCGTAGTCAAAACCTTCGGGATTCGTCTCACTGCGCACGCCCACCTGGCCTTTGTAGAAGGAGATGTTCTGCGGGATGTGGCCGTCCATGCCCGTGGTCTGGGCGAAGTCGGGCTTCTTGGCGAAGGTATCGAGGGTGCCTTCACGATAAAGCGCGCGGCCTTCCATCGTGTTGTGCTCCTGCGTCACTGCCAGCTCATAATATTCTTCGAGCTTCTCGATCTTAGCACCCGTGAAGACGTAGTCGCCCAGCTTCTTGCGAAGTGGGTAGGCATTGAAACCGCGGACGAAACCTTTGCGCTTATCAAAGTCACCGGAGCCGATGAAACCGAGGTTTTCCTGGCCGTAACCGACGGGGATCGTGATGGAATTCGAGACGTGGCCGGGGGCTTCGATGGCGGCGATCTTCAGGACCGTGTCACCGATGGTGATCTGGACTTTCTGGCCTTCCTTGAGGCCCAGAGAGCGGAAGGTGGCGGCACCGATCCAGGCGGCGTTGTCCCAAGTCAGTTTGGTGATCGGATCGGGAGCTTCCTGCAACCAGGCATTGTTGACGTAACGACCGTCATAGACGCCAGAATCTGGAGTCAGGACGACTTCCAGAGACTCGGCCGTCGGGGCAACAGGAGCAGCCTTGGAGGCCGCCACCAGAGTGCCAATGGCGGTGGTGTTGACCACTCCCGTCGCTTTCACATAGGAGGAGCCTTTCAGGAAACCATCACGCAGGGTCAGGTTCCACTTCACTTCATCCAGACTGCCAGCAACGGCAGTGAAAGTGTCACGCACAGCCTGATAGGCTGGATCTTCGGGCGCAGGAGCACCCGCTTCAGCCTTCACAGCTTCCGCAGGACCAATCTTTTTGCGGCCCAAAATGGCGAGAAGAAGTTCGGTTTCACTGACGCCATCGTAGAGAGGCAAGATCAGCGGCTGAACGATGGAGTAGGTGCCATCGGCGGCGCGGACATCGCTCCAAGACTCCAAGTAATGGGCCGAAGGAATGTGCAAGGCAGCTTTAGAAGCCGTGAGATCCGCCAGATGACCGAAGTGGATCAACTGAACGGCCTTGTCCTTGATCGTGGTAGCCAGAGCCACAGCGTCTGGGGCGTCGAACAGGAGGTTGGAAGGCGTGAGGGAGATCACGGTCTTCACCGTACCAGCGGTCAAGGCCGCGGTGAGGTCAGTCAAGGTGCCGAATTCGGCTTCACCAGCGGATTGAAGCAGGCCAACGGTTTCACCGTAAGCGCCGAGGTCATTGTTGATGGCCGCAACGAGAGCATGTACTTCAGCGCCGTAACGTGAACCTGCGAGGACAACGGACTTGCCTTTGTTATCCACCAAGTCGGCAATGGCCGGAGCCAGCCACTTCTTGAGCTCTTCCGAAGCGGTGTCTGCCAAAGCTTTGGCGGAGGCTTCACCCAATTCCGCAGCGATGACCGCTGCGGCAACAGGGATGAGGCTGGCAGCCAGAGGCTTGCGATGGTCGGCCATCCCACCGGTGACGGTGTAACGGTTTTCCAGCGTGTAGAGACGGTTCATGTCACCGCCAGGAGCATCTTTGGAACGCTGTTTGGTGAACTGCTTGATCGGCTCGCCTGCAACAGGGTCGAGGCCGAGGAAATCGCAATCGAGTGAGAGAATGCGCTGCGCCTTGCTGAAACGCACAAAGGTCTTCACGCCTGCACCCAGCACTTCTTTGCTGGTCTGAGCCTGCGCCTCGGTACCGAGGGCTTCGTAACCGATGAGCTTGACCTGCGGCAGGGCGGCCTTGATCTCGCCCAGAAGACGATGCGTGGTCGGAGACGTGGTGCTACCAACAACAAGGGCCAAGTCGGCACCTGCGGTTTTTTTGGAGGCTTCGATGGCCGCCGTCAGAATCTTATTGGCAGACTCCCAGGAGGTTTTTTTGCCAGCGGCCAGTGGGGCCTGGGAACGCTCTGGATCATACACATCCAGAATGGAGGCCTGGGCGAAGCTGTCCAAACCACCACCGAGGGGGTGCAGAGGATTGCCCTGAAGGTGCGTTGGGCGGCCTTCATGAGTGATGGCCACCATGGGGATGGCACCCGTTGCTGTTGGCTTGACCGTCGCGTAAAGAAGAGGTTTGCCAGGAACGATCCACTCCACATGATCCGTGTAAGGAAGGATGTTCGTCAGCGGACGGCGGCAGGAAGCCAGACCCATCATCGCAGTGGAGGCACCCATGAGCTTGAGGAAGTCACGGCGAGAAGTCTCGCGCTCTTCCTCGTTCAGGGTGTCACCGGCGGGGAACTCGACGCCGAGTTTGTTCAGAAACTCCGAGCGCTGCTCCAGTTCGCCAGTGCTGCGCCAGTAGCGCTTGCCGGTCTGAGGCTCTTCGGGGTGATTCCAGATGCGTTTCATGAGGGGCGATAAAAAGGGGGCGCAGGGTTAGCGGTGGCAGGATGTGCAGTTTTCAGGTGGTTGCACCTGCCAGTGCTTCTTGAGCTGGCTGCCCACTTCGAGCTGGGTCACCTGCTTGCCGAAAGTGACGGAGGCCAGAGAGACGAGCTCTTCAATTGAGGCAGCTTTGCCACCTTCCTGGATGGTTTCAGCGATCTCACCCGTCTTCACGCCTTTAGCGATGAGGCTCTGGTAGAAGGCCGCACGGTCAAGCTGCTCAGGCTTGTAATTCAGATTCGTGATCTGATCCAGCGGGCGCAGCTTCTGCTCCGGGTTGCGATGGCAATCGAGACACCAGCCCATGGACTGAGGCTCAGCATGCTTCACAACTTCCATCTCATTGACCTTGCCGTGGCAGGACTGGCAGGAGATGCCGCGATTCAAGTGGGCGCTGTGATTGAAATAAACGTAGTCAGGAGCCTTGTGCACCTTCACCCATGGGATGGGCTGCTTGGTTTCCTGAGCTTTGACGACCAGCTCCAGCTTCGGGCTGGCGGACTTGATGTTGCCTTTGCCTGGGCCGTGGCAGTTGAAGCAGGTCTGGTTGGTCGGCACGTTGGCGTGACTGGAATTCTCCACGAAGGAGTGGCAGTAACGACAATCCAGGCCGAGCTGGCCTGCGTGAATCTTGTGGGAGAATGGTACAGGCTGAGTCGGCTCATACCCCACCCGTGTGTACTTGGGGGTGAAATAATAAGCGACGCCCACACTCACCCCAAAAGCGATGAATGCGACCCCGACGGCCAGCTTGAGAGGCAGCCAATTGGTCCAACGCGGAAAGAAATTACCCATAAAATCTCGGTGAATGCGCTTGTGAAAAATTTCACAAGCAGGTTGGAGAATAGAAGTCCGGAAGGGCTTTGCAACTCTGGAAATGAATTTTTTAGCGGTTTCTGGGACGGATGGACAGCCTGAATGTCGTCACCACTCCAGATGGAGAAGTTTCCGCCTCATATCGAAGGTGACTCGATAGTCCTTCAGGAAAAAGCTGCCCACCCGAGGCGGCCCTGGGGCGATGTCCACCCGCACATCCCGGTAACGGTCCCCTGCCAGCGTCAGGTCAGGCAGCTTGACCGTGCGCAAATTGGCCTGACCAGAGGTCACGGTGCCCCCCACCGCCATTAAATACAGCCCCTTCACCTGCTCCCCCTGCTGCTGCACGCCCAGTCGGCCAGCCAGTGATTCACTGATTTCAATTTTGTTAAACGATCCCGTATCCACAATTGCCTCCCAACTCACAGCACCGGAGTGCAGGGTGATGACCGGCACTCCCTGCTTCAGCCGGAAGGGCGTGCTCGCCAGCCTTTTGCCTGCCTCAGGCCTGAATCTTTCCTGAAAACCAAACGTGACCTCGTTAGAGGGGTAATCCAGGGTCAAGAAAGTACAACGGTTCAACGCCACATCGAATCCCAGCAGGCATTCAGGGAACCGGCCGGCCCCACGGCGGTTCGTCAGCCTGTTTTCATAGGTCCGTACCAGGCAGGGATAGCCATGCAGGGACCAGGAACCCAGCATCAGAGGATCCAGCAGGCCGATGCGCCCCTGTTCGCGCCCCACGATGCCCTGCAATTCCACAGTGGCATCAGAGGCATGCATGACAGGGACCTTGGCCGCCACGACCAACGAAGCCTGCACCATCGTGCGAGAGGCACCCGTATCCAGCATCATGGGCACGGGGCTATGATTGTTCAGTCTTACCTTTGTCACAGGCACCCCATCCACGAGCTTGAATGGAAGCGTGACGGGAGAGGTCGGCAGGGGCGCGGCAGTCTGCATGCGGCGGAGAAAAACATCCTTCGTCACAGCCTGC
This sequence comes from Verrucomicrobiota bacterium, assembly GCA_040386955.1. Lineage (GTDB taxonomy): Bacteria > Verrucomicrobiota > Verrucomicrobiia > Verrucomicrobiales > Verrucomicrobiaceae > Prosthecobacter. The sequence continues at coordinate 196,675 of JAZKER010000001.1, read as the reverse complement.
GTTTCCATCCGTGCCAGGGTGCGAGGTGAGGCGGGTCCATGATCGGCCAGCTCCGTACAACCCGGCAAAAACAGCAACAAAGAGAGGGCAGCAAATGCACGCATCGTCAGCGGCTCTAACGGGGTCGGCTCTCCGTCGCAAGCAGTAAAATCCCCCTCATCTCGCCACGGGTTTTATCACTAATCCTTGGCCATTTGAAGGAACCCGCCCTCTCACACCGTGCTATAAGCCCCCCTTTTCGATAGATGTCTCTGTTCGCCCGCCATCCCATCCTCCGTCTTTTTGCCTCGCCCCAGCATTTGTGGCGCACTGTTTCCCTGGGGATGAAGAGCATCTGGCTCAACAAGCTGCGCTCTTTTCTGACCGCCCTGGGAGTCATTTTCGGGGTGGCCTCCGTCGTGGCCATGCTGGCCATCGGTGAAGGTGCCAGTCATGAAGCACAGGAGCAGATCCGCCGACTGGGAAGCCAAAACATCATCCTCGAAAGTGTGAAACCGCCAGACGGCCAGGGATCCTCCGCCGAGGCGCGCAGCATGGTCCTGGAGTATGGCCTGACCACACGTGACATGCAGCAGATCCGCCAGACGGTGCCCGGCGTCAGCGTCGTGGTGCCCAGCCGCATCCTCAGCGAAAACATCTGGAACTTGGACCGCAGCGTGGACGGCCAGATCCTTGGGGTGCTGCCGGTTTATCCGCAGATGCGCAACCGCACGGTGATTCAGGGCCGTTTTTTTACCGATCTGGAACTCAACGAAAAGCTGCCTGTCTGCGTGCTGAACCAGACCGCAGCAGCCAAACTCTTCCCCCTTTCCACGCCCACGGGCAAATCGGTGCGCGTCAAAGGCTACTACTATAAGATCCTGGGCATCATGGAAGACGAAGGACAACGCGTGGGGAGTGACAGCGGCAACAGCACCAACAATGTGGGCAGCGCCCAGGTGATGATCCCTTTTTCCACGCTGATGGACCAGTACGGTGAGACCTTTTTTCGCATGCGCAGCGGCAGTTTTGAGGCGGAAAAAGTGGAGTTCCACGAGGCCATCATCCGCGTGGAGGATGTGAACCAGGTGGAAAGCCGGGCCAGTGCCATCCGCCACCTCATGGCGAAGAATCACAAAAAGGAAGACTGGCGCATCATCGTCCCCGTAGAACTGCTGCGCCAGGCGGAGCGTACCAAGCAGATCTTCAGCATCGTGCTCGGCAGCATCGCCGCCATCTCCCTGCTGGTGGGCGGCATCGGCATCATGAACATCATGCTGGCCAGCGTGACGGAGCGCACCCGCGAGATCGGCATCCGCCGCGCCATGGGCGCACGTCAGGCGGACATCGTGGTCCAGTTTCTGATCGAAACAATCCTGCTCTCAGGTGCCGGGGGGGTGCTCGGCGTCATCGTTGGCGTCTCCATCCCGATTGCGGTGGAACACTTTGCGGGCGTGACCACGGTGGTCAAAATCTGGTCCCCCGCCCTGGCTTTCCTGATTTCCGTCTTCACCGGCATTGCATTTGGCATCTATCCTGCCCGCAGAGCAGCCCGGATGAACCCCGTAGAAGCCCTTCGACACGAGTAAGTCGCAAATCCGAGTGATGAATCCATAATTATTGCTGTATTTCACAAAAAGTTCCGCCAAAATTGCGATTAATGAAGAGAGTTCTCATTGTTGATGATCACCAGCTCATGCGCGACGCCTACAAGCACGCGATGATGACGCTGGGCAGTTATGAGTTCGGCGAAGCCGGCACTTACCAAGAAGCACAAGACATGATGGCCGCCCAGCCCTGGGATGTGGTGATCCTGGATGTCACCATTCCCGGCAGGAACGGCCTGGACTTCCTGGCTGAAATGAAAGCACGTCCCCACGCCCCTGCCGTTCTCGTTTGCAGCGGACATGATGAATCTGTCTACGGAGTCCGGGCCTTCAAGGCTGGAGCTGCAGGCTATGTCTGCAAAAGCGCCGGCACCGGTGAGTTTCTCAAAGCCATCAAGGAAATCCTGGTGGGCCAGAATTACATCAGCCCCAATCTGGCCCAAAACCTAGCCGCCTTTGTCCGTTCCGACTTCCAGGAGCAGCCCCATACGACACTCTCCGAACGGGAGTTTCAGGTGCTTCGCAAGCTGATCAACGGCGATGCCATCAAAGAAATCGCCTCCGATCTCAGCCTCAGCAGCAAGACTGTCAGCACTTACAGGGTGCGCCTCATGGAAAAGCTGCGGGTCAAGTCCCTGCCAGAGCTGGTGCAATACTGCATCCAGCATGGCCTGATGGAAAAGACCGCCTAAATCACTCCCGGCTAGGGAAGGCGCGATTAATCCTCGCCGTCTTCCACCCCGGCTTTGCTCCCCGGGGTGATGCCTCGCTTGGTTGTGGAAACAAAATCCGTAAAAACGGCCGCTTCTGCCGTCAGTTGGCCGCTGCGCAGTTCCTCCACCGCCTGGGCATTGTTCAGGCCGCTGCGATAGACTTTGCGGAAGGCGACGCGGATCGCGCGCATCTGCTCCCGGGTAAAACCTGCCCGCTGCAGCCCCACGATGTTCAGCCCGCGAGTACGGGCCGGATTGCCATCGGCGGTGCTGTACGGCGTCACATCCTGGACCACTTTCGAGCAGCCGCCAATGATGCTGCGGGTGCCAATGCGGCAGAATTGATGCACGGCGCTGAGTCCGCCTAAAATCACATGGTCCTCCACCACCACATGGCCAGCGAGGGTGCCGTTGTTGGAAAAAATGACATGGTTTCCCACGATGCAGTCGTGGGCAATGTGCACATATGAAAGGAAATTGTTGTGGCTGCCGATCACCGTTTTGTCACCGGCGCTGGTGGCGCGATGAACAGAACAAAATTCGCGGAAGGTGTTGTCGTCACCGATCTCCAGGAAGGTCGGCTCCGCCGCATACTTCAAATCCTGCGTCTGCTGGCCAATGGAGCCATAGGCATAGAATCGGTTGTTTTTCCCGATCTTCGTCGGGCCCATGATGGTCACGTGATGCTGCAGCGTGGTGCCATCGCCCAGTTCTACGCCCGCCCCAATGATGCAGTAGGGGCCGATCGTGACATCAGCACCAATTTTTGCAGAAGGATCAATGATGGCGGTGGGATGAATGGGCATGAGTGATGAAGCAGCGGGTCAGACTGGAGGATAAAAAAGACAGGCAAGGCGCTGTCCTCGGCGGGCAGACTAACGATCAACCACGTTGAACATCAGTTCGGCTTCGGAGACCACCTGGCCATTGACCAGGCAGCGCCCAACAGCCTGGGCAATGCTGCGCTTGGCCTTGGTGATCTCAGTCTCAATGATGAGCGTGTCGCCAGGAACCACGGGCTTGCGCCACTTGACGTTGTTGGCGCTGAGGAAATAGCCGATCTTGCCCTGGTGGCTGGGCATTCTCAGAAGCACGATGCTGGCCACCTGGGCCATTGCCTCCAGTTGCAGCACCCCTGGCATGATCGGGTGGCCTGGGAAGTGCCCCTGGAAGAACTGCTCGTTGATCGTGACATTCTTGATGCCACGGCACTTGGTCTCACCCTCGAAGCCGATGATGCGGTCCACCAGCAGGAAAGGATAACGGTGCGGCAGGATGTTCATCACCTCATTGATGTCCAGTACCGCCTCCCCGCCCGGGATGTTCACGGCCGGAGGCACCATGGCACGCATGGCGTTGTATTGGGAGACGATAGCGCGGGCCATCTCGGTATTGGGCCCGTGGCCTGGACGCACGGCGATGACATGGCCAGTGATGCGTTTGCCCGAAAGCATGAGGTCACCGATGATGTCGAGAATCTTGTGGCGGACGAACTCGTTGTTGAAACGCAGGGGCTGCTTTGACAGCAATGTTTCACCACGGACAACCACGGCTGCTTCCAGAGTCCCGCCCTTGATCAGCCCCTTCTCCATCAGCGGGGCAATGTCTTCATAATAAACAAAGGTGCGGGCCGGGGCGATTTCCTTTTCATACGTCTCCGGGTTGATCTCAAGGGAGATGTACTGGGTGAAGCGCCCTTCCGGCCCCACATTGGTGCAACTGATGCGGAACTTTTTGTCCGGCACGATGGTGAGGATGGTGCCATCGCGGGTCTCCTGATAAATCGGCTCGCGGATCTCAAAAATCTTGCGTGGCTCCGACTGCTCCTGAAGACCTGCTTTCTTGATCAGTTCCACAAAAGGCTGTGAGCTGCCATCCACGATGGGTGGCTCATTGGCATCCATTTCAATGATGGCATTGTCCACTCCCATGCCAGCCAGAGCGCTGATGACATGCTCCACCGTATGCACATTCACCCCGCCTTCGGCGATCGTGGTCGCGCGTTCCACCTTCTGCACTTTCTCCACCAGGGCCGGGATGAAAGGCTTGTCCTCCAGGTCCATGCGGCGAAACTTGAAACCGAAGTTCTCCGGCGCAGGCTGCAGGGTGAGAGTGACTTGCTCACCGGTATGCAGTGAAGTGCCGGTGATAGAGGCGGGCTTGGCCAGCGTGTGTTGACGGTCTGAAGCAGGCATGGAAAGGGATGCCCGTTTTAGCCGTGCGGGGGGGTGGGGTCAAAGGAAAATCCCAGCGAGCCGCATGCTTGCTCCTGATGAAGCCGCGATTGTTTATTGGGAAACGGCGCATTTTGGGTCGCGCGGCGGGAGCATTTAAGGCCCCGCCGAGCTGAAAAAATGGCTTTCGTCAGCCTTCAAGCAACCTAAGCCACCCCTAAACCCACGATGTCTAAATAATATATTTAAGAATATAATATTATATTCATTAGACAATAAATACTGAGTCACTCATCCATCACTTATGCACCCATCAGGTAAAATCAACCAGTCAACAGTAAAGATTTGTCAATTTGCCCACCTGTCATTCCTGCATTACTCTTCACGCTTACATTTAAGCTATGCCTCAACTGTTGCTTGCCACTTCGAATGCTCATAAAACCCAGGAGGTTTCAGCCATGCTGGGGCCTGAATGGCAAGTTCAGGACTTTCACTCCCATCCAGGCATTGCCCTGCCTGAAGAAACAGGCAGCACCTTCGAGGCGAACGCGATCATCAAAGCCCAGGCAGGCAGCCAACCCTGCCCCGGCATGCTGATCTTAGCGGATGATTCAGGGCTCGAGGTGGATATCCTGAACAAGGAACCTGGTGTCCGTTCAGCCCGTTATGCTGGAGAAGATGCGACGGATGCGGACAACCGGAAATTCCTCAAAGACCGGCTGCGCCGCGTGAGCACCAATCCGGGCCAGTTCTTCTCAGCCCGTTTCCGCTGCTGTCTGGCCCTCGTGAGAGATGGTGAAGTGCTGCACGTCACTCACGGTACGATCGAAGGCCATGTCAGTACCATTGAGCGTGGTCGCGGCGGCTTTGGCTATGATGCCATGTTCACACCGCAAGCTTACAATCAAACCTTTGGAGAACTGCCAGCGGAGACTAAAAATCAGCTCAGCCATCGTGGCCACGCCCTGGAGTCCATGCAAAAATGGCTACAAAGCAGCCCGGAAGCTCTCGTTGTGTATGCCCACTCAGCCCTCCAGGGTTGATGGCATCACCACCATGAAAGCCCGTCTTTTTCTCTTCCTGTCCTGCCTGAGTCTCACCCAGTGCGTTCAGCAGGAGTCTCAGACAGCTCCCACTCCCCCGACTTTTCAACCTGGCGTAACGCCATCGGCCAGTTCCGCGCGCCAGCAAGTGGCACAGCCCCGGGCTTCCGCTCTTTGGCGGCAGGCGTCAACAGTGCGCAGCAGTTCATTGGCATCGGGGGCGCATTTTTATGAATTCACCGCGCGCAGTGCCGAAGGCAATGCTGAGGTGAGTGTGGTTATCTTTGACAGTCAGCACTGTGCCCTACGGGTGCTAGACCAACCCACGGCGCACGCAGGCGGCCATGTTCTGGCGTCAATCATGCGCCAGGCAGGCGCCATCGCCGGAGTGAACGGAGGCTTTTTCCACCCGGACTTCTCCACACTGGGCCTCATGATCGCCGATGGGCGCACGACTGGCCAGTTCATGCGCAGCAGCCTCGTTTCAGGGGCCGTGGTCGTCATTGGGCAGGAACCTTACCTCGTCTGGAATCCCGAATTCTTAGGCGAAAAAGGCGTAACCCAGATGGTACAGGCCGGGCCACGACTGGTGGATGCAGGCCAGCCATTGCCAACCCTGAATCGCACCAAAGACGCGACCCGCACCTTCATCGCCACAGACGGTCGGCGCCTGTGGGCCCTGGGCACCGTACGCAGCACCACTCTGGCGGGACTCGGAGAACTTTTGGCCAGTGACGGTCTGTTCCCCGGGATGCAAGTGCAGCGGGCGCTGAACCTGGACGGAGGCCACTCCACCGCGCTCTACGTCCGGCAGACAGAGGGCCAGGAAATCAGCCGCCCCGGATGGAGTACCGTGCGCAATTACGTGGCAGTGTTGCCAAAGTGAAGCGGGGCAGCTAGGCCCATCATTCGCGCTTGGGCTCCGGCTTGCTCCGGCTGAGACCTCGTTTACAGACGTAACATTCCTTCATTCACCATGACCGCCGCTTCCAAGACCTTTCTTTTCGATCTCCTTTCCACGCCGAGCCCAACAGGCTTTGAAGTACGCGGGCAACGCAAATGGGCGGGTTATGTGGGCAAATTCGCCGACCGGGTGGAAAGCGATGCCTACGGCACGGCCTGGGCCACGCTGGATGGCAAGAGCAAGAAGCCGAAGAAGATCATGTTTGAAGCTCATGCGGACGAGATCGGCTACATGGTGAAGTACATCTCCAAGGAAGGCTTCATCAGCGTGGATCGCGTGGGCGGCAGCGATGTGGCGACGGCACGCGGACGCCGTGTGGACATCCTGGGAGACAAAGGCACCGTGCGCGGCATCATCGGCAACATTGCCATTCACATCCGCGAAGACCGGGACAATGAAAAGGCACCGAAGGTGCATGAGCTGTGGATTGACATCGGCGCACGCAGCGCAGGCGAAGTCTCCGATGCGGGCATCCGTGTGGGGCACCCGGCCCTGTATTCAGACACTGTGGAGGAGATCGGCGCCCATCGGCTGGTAGGCCGCGCTTTGGACAACCGCATCGGCGGATTCATCATCGCAGAAGTCGTCGCCCGGCTCAGCAAGCGCAAGACACGCCTCCCCGCCTCCGTCATCGCCGTGAATGCGGTGCAGGAGGAGATCGGCGGAAACGGGGCCAAGATGGCCGCGCATCGGCTGATGCCGGATGTGGCCATCGTGCTGGATGTGACCCACGCCACGGACACCCCGAATGTGGATGTGAAAAAGCATGGCGAAGTGACCCTGGGTGGCGGCCCCAGCCTGACCCATGGCAGCGCGAATCACCCGGAGGTGGTGAAGCGGCTGATGGAGGTGGCAGAAGGAAAAAAGATGCTCATCCAGCATGAGTCTTCCTCCCGTTTCACCGGCACGGATACGGATGTCATTTTCACCCAGCAGCACGGCATCCCCAGCGCCCTCGTTTCCCTGCCGTTGCGCTACATGCACAGCGTGGTCGAGATGGCCGACCTGCGGGATGTGGAGCAGGTGATCGAGCTTCTCGTCGGTTTTGCCGAAAGCGTCACGGACAAAGATGCCTTCAGCGTGAAGCTGTAAGCAGGGCACATGCTCGGGAGATGGAAACCCATCCGTTTGTGCCTACTTTGGGCCTCGCGGAGGGTCTTGGCACAGGCCAAGCTAACTCAGTAAGCACCCCCCGAAACTGAAGCCAAAAATAGGCACCTCATGGTGCAGGAAGTCCACGGCCCGGCGCGGGCGGCGACTCTCCTGCACCATGAAAGCTTCATCTCCCCTGCCCCTGTTACTTGGCCTGCTGATGTTCGCCGGCAGCCCGCTGCCCGCCCAGCTCACCTGGGATGCCGACACGGTGACGACCGACGTTCAAAACGGCAACGGCATCTGGAACCTCACCAACACGAACTGGTGGAATGGCAGCAGCAATGCCGTCTGGGATAACACGGGCAGCACCATCGCCGCCTTTGGCACCAGTGCGACAAAGACCGGAGGTACGCTGACGGTGGAAGGCACCCTCAAGGTGGGCGGCATGGTCTTCAATCCCTTCAGCACATCCGCAGCGCAGGACCTTCCCGTGACGAGTGCCTACACCATCGGCGGCGGCACTCTCCAGTTCGCGGACAATGCCGTCATCGAGGCCGCCAACAACTCCTCCAGCGGCAGCTCCGGCGTACTTTTCATCAATCTCAATTCCGTGCTGGTGGGCAACGGGCTCACCCTCCAGCGCAAGGATGAGCTCAAAATCAATGCCTTTCAATACGTGCGCTTTTCCACGGCCAACCCGAACCTGACGGGCGTGCTGAACATCAACAGCCGCTCCTCGACCAACGGCATCTTCATGCTGCTGGCCGGCAGCAATACAGTGAGTGCGGTGGAGCGCATCGTGGTGCAATCGGGAAGCGTCCTGGCCACAGGGGGAGTGGGAAACACCTATGCGATGCCGATGACCATCGGCGGCAACGGCCAGGGCAATGGGGCCATCCGGGTGGACAGCAGCAACATTCAGTTCAATGGCCAGATCACGCTCAGTGAGGAGGCCGCCATCTATACGAACCGTGGCATCTTAAATACCATCATCAACGGGGCCATCACGGACGGCGGCGGCAACTTTGGCTTCCAGCGTTTTTCCACCTCCACAGACAGCGTGGTAACGCTGAACGGCACCAGCACCTATGGGGGTTCCACCATTATTGGCCGCGCCGGGGCCACGGCAGCGGGGGTGACGATCCTGAACTTTGCCGCCCCGGCAGCACCGCAAGCAGACATGCTTTACAACGGGCTGGCCACGGCCGGCGGCCTCAGCCTCATCGGCGGCACCACGGCCCCCGCCACCTTCATTCTTCAGGGCAAGGACTTCACGGACAACACGCAGCGGTTTGGCGATCTGGCCATCTCGGGCACACGGTCAAACCTAGTGCTCAATGCAGGCTTCGGCGGCAGCATGAAGGTGAGCCTCGGCAACATCGTGCGCACCAGTCCGGGTTCGGTGACCCTGACCACCAACCAGCCGGATGCAGTCACCACCACCATGGCCAATGGGTTGGTGGGCCCTTGGGCAGCCCTGGTCAACCCCTCTGGACATGGAGCCTGGATGCAGGCCTCCGGAGGCAAACTCACCGCCTTTATGGGCAGCACCAGCTATGCCACAGGAGGCCTGCTTGCCAGCGCCGGGGCCACCGCCGATGTGGGCATCAGCGCCAGTTCCACGGGCATCGTCACAGGAGGCACGGGGACCTATCAGGTGAACACGCTCTCCATGACGGACGCCACCGCGGCACGCACGGTGGACATCGGTACGGGCAATGTGCTGCGCCTGGGCAGCACGGGCGGCATCCAGCTGACAAGTGATGCCATGAGCCTGGACGTGGGCATCGTGGGCAGCGCCGGGTCCCTGCGAGCTGGCACCGGGACGGGGCAGCTATGGCTGAGCAACCTTTCCAAATCTGGCATCCTGACGGTGAACGCCGTGATCGAAAACAACGGCGCGAGTGTTCTCTCCCTGTATTTCAATGGCACAGGCAAGACGGTGCTGACGGGGGCGAACACGTTTACAGGCGTGGCCCAGATCGGCAGCGGCGTGGTGGAAATCGCCCATTCCACGGCGCTGGGCAGCACGACAGGAAATACCACCGTGCTGGCGGATGCCACCCTGAGACTGACCGGGGGCATCAGTGTGGATGAGCCGCTGGTCATCAATGGCCTTGGCTACAATGGCACTGGCGCGTTGGTCAATACCAGTGGCAACAATGAAATCACCCGGGTGGTGACGGCCAGCCAGCCGATGCGCATCAACAGTGAATCCGGCACGCTGCTGTTCAAAGCCGCCAGCGGCACGACGGACATCATTTCCGCAGCCAGTTCAGGCGTCACCAGCACCTTTGGTGGGAATGGCGACATTACCATCCAGGGACGCCTGAATGCGGGGACCAATGTGGTCAGCAAAGACGGTGGCGGCACCCTCACCTTTGCGGGCACCCAGATCTTTACCGGGACTCTCGCTCCCACCGCAGGCACGGTGCACCTGGACTTTTCCGCCAGCACCTCTCCCACCACCAACATCCTCTACAATGGCGTGACGGCCGCCGCCTTAAACCTAACCAACAGCACGCTCAAACTTACCGGAAGATCCGGGGCCGTGAATGCGCAGACGCATGGAGCCCTGACGACCACGGGCTTTTCCAACATTCATCTCAACACCAATGGTGCGACCAGTCTCACCGTCACCTTTGGCAGCCTGACACGCACCTTCGCCAGCATCCTCGGGCTGGACATCCCAACCGGCAGCAGTGCCCTCACCACCACTGGCACCAACAACACACTCCTCACCAATAACGGGCGCGCGTTTGCCTTCATCCGCGACGGTGTGAATGGCGATGAATGGGCTGCTACCGGCACGCTGGCAGGCGGCACGCGGCCCATTGTGAAGCTGTCCACAGTCAGCAGTTACACGGCCTCCACCGCCACCAGCCTGAGCGGCAATGCAGACATCACCGCAGGCATCCCCACCACCACTCTGACGGCCAATGCCACGGCGGAGAGCCTGCGCTTCGCCCAGCCACAGGCCACGCTGATCACCGATGGTGATGCGACCACCACCCTGACCACGGGGGCCATCCTGATCTCCAGCACCGTCGGAGCAAACACGACACGGATTGAGACAAACATCCTGCGGCCCAGCCCCGCCATCGCCGCCATCAGCCCGGAGCTGAACATCATTCAAAACAACACCGAGGCCCCGCTGGTCATCACCTCCGCCATCAGCAACAGCCTGAACACCTCCGCCGCCGTGGTGCCCACCTTTGTCAATAAAGCCGGGCCTGGATTGCTCATCCTCAGTGGGGTGAACACCTTCACCGGCAGCCTGCGGGTATATGAAGGCGCGGTGCAGCTCAGCGGTGGGGATTTATCAAGTTCAAGCGAGCTTCTCATCGGTTCAGGGGCACGCAGCGCCCGTGTCATTCTTGGCAGTGGCAGCACAGCCTCCACCCTCGGTTCCGTGGACTATGTTCAAGCCGTCGGCAGCGGCACGGATAACCGCATTGTGGGAGGCTCCACCGCCTTGTCCCGGCTGACCCTGACGGGCTCCGTCAGCATCCCCAGCGATTTCCGCACCGGCTATCTAGGAGGACCCGGTGTGAATGAAAACAACCTGGAACTGCGCATGGCTGCCATCAATGGCCTGATCACGCTGGGAGCCGAGAACACCTATGCGGGTCGGACCATCATCTCACGAGGTATCATCCAGGTGGAAAAGCTGGCGAACATTGGCGAGGCCAGCTCCCTCGGTACTGGCGATGCCAACGGCACGGCAGGCATCATCACCCTTTCCGATGCCACCACCAGCGCCACAGATTCCCCTGCTGTGTCCATCATCCGCTATGTGGGCCGCACGGACTCGGTGACAAACCGCCCCATCACCATCACCAACAGTGACTTTGCCACAGACATCTCCTCCACCGTCGCGGTGCTGGAAAACATCGGCACAGGCACGGTGAAATTCACCGCCCCCTTCACCGTCAGCGGCAGCAATACCTCAGACCGCGTGCTGCGCCTCACCGGGACCAACACCGGGCTGAATGAGGTGGTCAGCATTCCCGATGTCAGCAGCAGCATCATCACCCGGCTGGAGAAGGAAGGCCGTGGCACTTGGGCGCTGACCGGAAACAGCACCTACACCGGAGACACCACCGTGACCCAGGGCACCTTGCTGGCCAACAACCCGCTGACGGGCTCCGCCACGGGTCTGGGCAATGTGCGGGTGAGCGCCGGCGCGACGCTGGGCGGCACGGGTCGCATCGCCCCAACCAGCGGAAACTCCATCTTCATCAACGGCGGCCTTTTGAATCCCGGACTGCCCGGCATCTCCATCGCCGCAGGCAGGCTGACTCTTGAAACCTCCGGTGCCGGAGCCCTGATGCTGGACAACAACGCCACCCTCGTCCTGGATCTCATCTCAGGTGCCGGGCTGGGCAATAACACAGCAGATGCCACTGCGGCGGATCAGCTCGCCATCGCAGGTCTGGCCAGTTTCGGCAGCGGCAGCACCCTGCGCGTACTCAACCCGAACCAAATGACCGCCTGGGCAGCCAACGATCAGTGGCAGCTTTTTGACTGGACGGGTCTCAGCAGTCCGGTGACAGGTGGCTTTACCTCTTATGACCTGCCCACGCTGCCCGGTGGCCTGCTGTGGAATGTGGACGACCTTTTCACCACAGGCATCCTTTCCATCACCTTGGTTCCAGAGCCAGGGCGTCTGAGTCTGGTGGCTCTGGCATTTCTCGGCCTAGGGCTGCGCCGGCGGCGTTGAGACGCTTGCAATGTGGGGGCAGTGGAGGTCCATTTCTCCCCCTGCCCATGCCGCCAGACTTTACTCTTCGCCCTGCCACCCAAGCCGATTGCGACGCCGTCCGCACGCTCGTCTTCAGCGTCCTGGCGGACTATGCTTTGCAGGTGGACCCCGAGACGACGGATGCCGATCTCTTTAACCTGGAAGGGCACTATGCAAAGCGCGGGGGCTGCTTTGATGTGGTGACGAATGCCGAAGGTCAGATCATCGGCAGCGTTGGCCTGCAACCGAAGGAACCCGGCATCTGCGAGCTGCGCAAAATGTACCTGCACCCGGATTATCGCGGACTGGGCATTGGCAAGGCCTTGCTGCAACATGCCCTCTCACGTGCCGGCGCCCTCGGATTTACTGAAGTGCGGCTGGAGACGGCAGCGGTGCTGAAGGAGGCCGTGCGCATGTATGAAAAGGCGGGCTTTCAACGCTCTGAACCCGAGCACTGCGCCGCCCGTTGCGATGCAGCCTACAGGCTGCGGCTGTAAACGGTCACGCCCAGGAACGCTGCCGCCTCCCTTCAATAAAAATACGAGCAGGGTTACTTTTTCAGCAACTCCTCAGCCCAGGTGAGAATTCGGCCCACTTGTTCCGCATCTTCGGCGAGTTTGGCTGCTTCAAGGGCTTTCTTGCCCTCGATCAACTGCCTAACCAAAGGAATGGAAACCACGGTTTGAGCAGCCACTTCGACATCCGTGTAGCGTTGTTTCAGCACGGTCAAATCGGTGTCACCGGGTGAGAACTGGCTGAAATCGGGGACCGTCACCTCCGCCGCCTGATCCAGGCCGCTGTCTGCGGTGAGCTGGTCCAACGCTTGGTCGGCAGCACCATAGTCCCCTCCTCGCACAAGGGCCACAATGGCCTCACCACGCTCCTGCATGGCCTGGGTAGGGGGCACTCCCAAGGACTCCACAGCGGTCTTGAGGCGTTGAGCCTTTTCTTTCATACGGGCTTCCGCATTGCTGGTTTTTTCCCGTCGGCCAGGTGTCAGCTTAGCAGCCTTTTCCTGTTGTTCAGGAGTCAGCACATCGCGCAAAGCCAGCAGGGTGCGCAGGCGCATGCGTTTCACTTCCGCTTCAGCTTCGAGCAAGGTTTTCAGAGCGGCTTCTGCCTCGGTTGTTGTGGAGCTTGGCTGGCGCAGCAGACGGGTGAGTTCCCGTTCCCGCTCCCGCACTTGTTTTTCCACAGGCTCTGCGGCGGCCAGAGCCTCCTGCGCCAAAGCGCTCATTTTAGATTCCTGATCCTTTGTTAGGCCAAGTTCAGGCTTCACGGAAGCGATCATTTCCGGCGTTAAAAGACCCGCCTCCAGCCAAGCTTCTGGTCCGGCGATGAGAGGCGAGGCAAGACAGAGAAAAATGAGGAGCAGACGTTTCATGGCAGTTCAATCTGAAGGTGGGAAGGGAGCAGGAAATCACTGGGCGCTGTTGTGTCAGGTTCGAGCCCGGCAAAGAGCGGGGCGGCAGGGCTGTCCAGCAGCACGGGCAACGCCTCCACCAGACGTGGAGCAGGGGCAGGCAAGGCCAGCCAGGTGGCGAGCGCCAGGAATGCCGCGGCACCGGCTGGAAGGGCCAGGAAGCGCAGATTCAGCATTGGTTTCCGCGCACGGCCCGGAGGCTGCAAAGCAATCCCATCCCAACAAGGGGTCTGCTCATGCTCGGCCTGACGCTGGGCTTGGAAGCGGGCGCGAAGGTCGTTATCGGAGGAGGGTTTCATGATCGGAATCTGAGGTTTGCAGGAGGCTGCGCAGGCGAGCCTTGCCGCGTTCGTAATGCTGTCGCACGGAGCCGAGTCCCACCTTCATCACGACAGAGGCTTCGCTCAGCGTGAGATCCTGATAAAAGACCAGATGCAGCACCTCTGCCTGACGGGCCGGCAACTGAGCCAGGGCAGCCCTCAATTGCAAAGTTTGTTCGTCCAGCTCCGCCTGACGCGAGGGAGAAGGACGTGGATCCAGGGAATCGCCACTGAGCTGCAGCCAAAGTTTCCCCAGCAGGGATTCGCGGTAGCGCAGCCGCCGAAACTCCTCGTGGGCGGTGTAGCGAATGACCCCGAACCACCAGGTCTTGAATGCGGAAGCCCCCGCAGGTCGGCTGCGCCCCGAGGCGAGCTTCAAGTAGGCGTTTTGCAGCACCTCTTCCGCCCGCGAAAAGTCCCCTGCACAGCAATGCAGTGCCCAGCCGTAGGCATCGGCGTGCAGAGATTCGAGGTGATCGGCAAGTTCGCGCTCCATTCATTTGCCCTCTGAGTGACCTAGCCCTGCCGTCTGTATGACAAGCCACTGGATCAAGCGCCCGGAATGTAGATCCAAAACGTGGCCCCGCCGCCCTCGCGGTTCTGCCCGCCGGCATTGCCACCATGAGCCATGGCGATGGAGCGCACGAGGCTCAGCCCCAGGCCCATGCCGGAGGTCTTGGGCCGGGCGGCACTGCCGCGCACGTAACGATCCCAGATGACCTCAAGTTCCTCGGGGTGCAGCCCGGGGCCCGTATCCTCCACCGTGATGACCGCGCCGGTGCCTTCGCCCATCCAGCTCACCTTCACCTCCCCACCCGCATGGGTGTAAGCGAGGGCATTGTCCAACAGATTGGAGACCGCCTGCGTCAGCAATTCGCGGTCCACATTCAGGGTGAGGCTGAGGCCTGTGCCGAGGGTCAGCGTGAGTCGCCTGTCCTCAGCCGCTGGAATAAAAAGTTCCACCAGACTGCTGAGAAGGCCGTCCAACGAGGTGACCTGACGGTGCAGACGAAGGGCCACGTGATCCCCTGCACGAATGGTCAGAAGCGTCTGCACCAACTGAGTCGCGCGATCAATTTCCTCCAGACTGCGGGCAGCGGCTTCACGCGCCATTTCATTGTCGGTCTGATCGTGGAAATGTTCCAGATTTCCGCGCACGCGGGCCAGGGGTGTGCGCAATTCGTGAGCGAGGAAATCATTGGTGGATTGGAGTTCCCGAGTCAATGCACGGATCTGGTCCAATCCGGTATTCACCACATTGGCGAGGGCTTTCAATTCTGGGATGGCCCCTGGTGCACGAAGACGTGTGTTGCTGCCTGGAACCCTCATGCGCTCGGCACTGACAATGAAGGACTGGATGGGGCGCAGCACATCATGCATGTACCAGACCACCGGAAGGAAGGAGATGAGCGCCGCCGTCAGCCCGGCAAACCAGAGGTGCCTCTCAATATTCGCCAGGTGGCGGCGCGCCTGGACATCGCTACGCCCGAACCAAAGCGTGTTGCCATCCCACAGACGGATCGCCCCCAGATGCAGGCGCAGAGGCTGATCCGGACTGCTGATTTCCATGAGGTCCATGTCGCCAGCCTCCAGCAGGAACTTCACCGTTTGCTCCGGCCAGGGAAAGCCCTTCATCTCGGCCGGGATCTCTTCATGAATGACCTTCCCGTAGGCGGTGGTCAGACGCAGGGCATTCCAGTCAATGTGCTGGCTGGCATGAAAGACCTTCTTCATGCCATTGAGCCCTCCATTCGTGTAAAGCACCGAATATTCGATGAGGTCATCCGTGACCCGGCTGCGATCCACCAGACGCATGTCCTGGCTGACGGCGATCCGGACAAAGGTCAGGATCAGCAGGATATTGACGATGACAATCAGCCCCATGAGCAGCGCCAGCCGCCAGGGTGAAGGCAATCTCTCAGGCCAGAGTTTTGAAAACATATCCTTTTCCTCGAATGGTCTCGATCAAAACACCGCTGCCCGGCATTTCCAGTTTGCGACGCAGCCTGCAGACCATGGCATCCACCACATTGGTGCCTGGGTCAAAATGGATGTCCCACACCTGTTCCAGAAGAAACTTCTTCGGCAGCACGCGGCCTTCATGATTCATCAGCACCTCAAGCAGGCACCATTCGCGCGGCTGCAGTTCCACACTCTCAGGCCCGCAGCTCACGCGGCGGCGCACAAAGTCCAGGCGGCATTTCCCCAGACGGCGATGCGTGGGCACATGATTGTTGGCGCGGCGGTTCAGGGCCTCCAGCCGGGCCAGCAGTTCCTCGAAAGCAAAAGGTTTGGTCAGGTAATCATCCCCACCTGCGGCCAGACCGCGGACACGGTCGGAAACCTCTGCCCTTGCCGTGAGAAAAAGCACCGGCGTGCGCACGCCATCCCGGCGAAGTTTTTGAACTAGGCTGAAGCCGTCCATATCAGGCAGGCCCACATCCAGGATCACCACATCCCAGGTCTGCTGCCGCAGCGAGGCCAGCGCCTGGGCACCAGTCTTCTCCCAGTGCAGCGGATGTCCGGCATCATTCATCCAAACAGCCACCTGGCGGCCCAGTTCGGGTTCATCTTCGACGAGCAGGAGGTTCATGAATGACTATGAGGCCAAAATGCGGCCAAGGCTAAATATACGGAGACAGACGGACAATTCTGAATTCCGCCAGCGAATGAGTTCCTGCATCTACGAATCTGGAAATCTTTCAGAAAAATTCCGCCTATTTTTGATTCATCATTACCAAATGGTAAGGTGACTTTCGGGGTATTGTTTCGATATGGTGTGGTCGTTCGTGAATATCACGAATTTATCAAACTCCCCCACTTGATCCACACACACGGTTTCTGAATCGTCTTTAACTTTCCAGTCCTGTCATGCGCCGCTACCTAGCATTTTCTTTCATCGTTCTCGCCCTAGCTGGCGCGATGACTGCTATGCTGAATGCCTATGCCGCGCAGACGATGCCTAACCCGCATCAAGGAAAAAATTCTGGGAGATCCACCGCTCCGGGGGGGGTTGGTGGGCACCAGTCGCAACTCTCGGCGGTACCAGGAAACATCTGATTTCTGGTGCCGCCGAGATCGTTCGCTTCATTAGCGAAGGGTCCGCCAGGCTTTTTCAAAGGCCTTGACCGAATTTCCAGCCGCCCCATAGCGTGCCGTCGCATATTGCTGGGCCAGTTCCACCACCTCAGGCTTTTTGGCACGGAGGCGCTCTGCATAGGCTAGCGGGCCTTCATTGGCGCGCCGTGCTGGCAGGCCCAGGCTTTCGAGGTGCCGACAAAAAAGACGCCAAGTCTGCTGCCATGGATCCAGATCCCGGGCGGGCCGGCGCAACCAAGCGGCCAGAAGCCCGGCGACCAGGATGACCAGGAACACACAGATGATGAAAAGGTACATCTGCTTCAGCCCACTGAGCCCGAGCCAGCTCAGCCAGCCAAACTGCGATTCCCCATCAAAATTGATGACCATCTTGTACCATTGGTAGTTCACATGCTCCCATAGCAGCCGGACCTGCTCCATGGACCGCCACAGGAAGCTGTTGCGCTGCCGCTCCAGCGCCTCTTCCCCGCCTAGAAAATTTTGCAGGCCCAGATCCAGACGCCCTGGGGCCAGGGCAGCCGTAGGATCTACCCGCGTCCAGCCACTGCCATCCAACCAAACTTCGGCCCAGGAGTGCGCATCGGACTGGCGCACGATCATGTGAGTGCCCGTCATGGACATTTCACCACCGAGATAACCCATGACCACTCGCGAGGGAACGCCTGCCGCACGCATCAAGGTGGCAAACGAAGCACTGAAGTGCTCGCAAAACCCCACCCGGCGGTTCAGGAAAAACTCCTCAAGAGCCCCGGCCCCCAGGTAGGACCCCGGCTCCAGCGTGTACTCAAAACCCTGGGTGCGCAGGTACTCGAGCCCGGCCTGCACCACCTCCATGTCATTAGCAGCCCCGGAGCGCCATTTTTGGGCCAGTTTCTGAAGGCTGGCAGGCAGTGAGGAGGGAACCTGCAGGGCGGCCTTGCGCTGATATTCTGGCAAAGGCTCCCAGACCATCTGAGGGCGGGACAACACCTCAATTTGACGCATTTTCCTCACCGTGTCGTGAGACTGGAGCAGCCGCTCCGAGGAAAGCTGATACGTGCTCCGGCCATCGCTCCCCCGAAGCGGGCAGTCCAGGCCCGGCAGCCAGTATTGGCCATGAGGTTCCAGGGTGATGGTCTGGCGGATGTCGCCGGGCTGCGGCCGCCCTGCTGCAGGGGCATAACTCATCGGCAAACCGCGTGTCCAGCTCAGCCCCTGGCAGTCCCAAAGCACCACGCAGCGCCAATAACGCTGGTTATTGGCGGGCATGTTGCCGTCTGGGAACTCCACGCGGAAGGCCGTTTCCGTGCTGCGGGCCACCTGCAAAACCTTGCCCGGATCCAGCGAGGAAGGAACCCCTGTCACCGCCGTGCGACCGGACCCCAGGCGCACCAGATAATCCAGACTTACCCGGGGGAAAGCGACAAAGAGCAGCAGCACCAACGGCATGGCCTGCAAGATCAGCCGTCCTGTCAGCCGTGCAGGTGCCCATACACCGGGCACGCCGCGACGGAAACGCACCATGCAGCCGGTAATCATCATGTAGGAGACGAACATCAGCACCGAGCGGGTGATGCTTTGGTCTGCCAACAGGCCGCACAGGCATAAAAACCAGCCGATGATGGCGATAACCTGAAAATCATGAGGCGTGCGAGATTCCAGCATTTTCCCGCCCGTCAGAACAATCAGCACCGCAATGCCCGCCTCCATGGTCATGAGGTCTCCCTGGCTGGCATAAACTCCGGCCAATCCCACGACAATGACCGAAAGCGGCAGCCAACGGTATCGCACAGGCTGGGCAATGAGGCTGCGGTAGGACAAGCTTAAAAACAGCAGCACCAGGACAGGCAGAGCCACCAGATCCTGCAAAGGCAGCGCCGTGAGAAACAGCACGATGCTGAGCAGCGCCAGCGGCCCCCGCGGTACGCCTGCCCGGTGCTCATGGCTGGCAGGCACTTTGACCGGCTTCGTCGTCTCCGTCGCCGTCATCCCGCCCGCATGCAATTCCGCCAGGGCCGCCAGACAGCGGCGGGCATGAGTTTCCCCCTGGCCGGAGGCGATTTCCTGCGCCGGCAACTTGAGCGAATAGGAAAGGCCCTGCTGCTCGCACATTTGGATCCAGCGCACGATCTGCCCGGCACGTTCACCTGAAGGTAGCGGCAGACTTTCCCAATCCATCGGAACAGTCTCACTCACTCCCCGGGCCCAGCTTTTTACCAGCAGCGGTCGGCCACGGGCCACCGCCCGCCAGTCGATGTGCTTGGGGGAATCTCCCGGCTGCCACTCGCGCAATCCGGCAAAGTCATCCCCCTCACGGCTGGGCAGCGATCTGGCTCCGCTGCGCCCTTCGGCTCCGGTCACCTGGCTGTGTGGGGTAGGAAGCGGCAGACTGCCAGACGCAGGAGGCACCGCATGCCGGGTCAGTTCCACATTCACCACCCGCTGCGCCCGAAGAAGTCCGAGGGGAAAGGCACTGCGCAGCAGCAGCTTCACCGGGGCATTGCCTGCAGGAAGGCGAAGCTGCAAACGCACGGACTGCCCGCTGGGGATCTGGTCCACAAAAGTGCTTTTTGCCGCCCCGATGATCAGTACTTCGATGCCGCAGGGGGTCATCCCGGAGGCCGCCCGCAATTCCACCGGCAGCACATCCCCCAGCCCAGTCTGATGCACCGGCGAGGCGCCCACCCGCACTTCCAGCCCGCGCAAGTTCGCGCGGGCATAGACATAGCTCATCACGCCCAGCGCTCCCGTCAAAAAGGCCAGCAGATAAGCCGCACCATTCGACTGAACGGCCCCCGCATAACCCATGACGCAGCAGAGGCCAAACCAGGCCACCGTGTGCAGATTCAGCCGGATGCGCGTCCCCGCAGCCCGCACACGGGCGGCTGAATTCCGCGCTAGGGGCCGCCAAGAGAAAATACGCCCCAGCCACCCGGAAGCCGGGGACTCAGCATGCATGCGACCAGTCTGGCTCATGGGCAGAACAGATCAGGGAATGGGGGTTTCCTCCAGCAGACGCAGAGCCGTCTCGCCATCGCCTTCCAGCCGGTGCGCCATCACGGCCGCCCCCACATCCTGCACATCCTCTGGCAGCACCATGGTCCGACCCTGTTGCAGGGCCCAGGCACGGGCTGCATTCAGCAGGGCCAGACCACCGCGCGGGGACAGCCCCCTTCCCTGTGCACGGCTGGCGGAGAGGATGTCCTGCACGTAGTCCAGAAGCGGCGCAGACACATGTACCTGGCGCACCAGGGCCTGCATCTGCTGCATCTCCCCCCAAGGCAGGATCTCAGGCATGGACTTCAGCATTTCCCGCCGGTCCTGCCCCTGCAGGATGGTGCGCTCTGCCACACGGTCGGGCACGCCCAAGGCCAGGCGCATGAGAAAGCGGTCCAGCTGCGACTCTGGCAGCATGAAAGTGCCAATCTGGGAAGACGGGTTCTGCGTGGCGATGACAAAAAAGGGCTGGGGCAGCGCATGGGTGATGCCGTCCGAGGTCACACGCCCTTCTTCCATTGCCTCCAGCAACGCCGACTGGGTTTTGGGCGTGGCCCGGTTGATCTCGTCCGCCAGCAACACCTGGGTGAAAACCGGGCCGGGATGGAAAACAAAGCTGCCCGCTTCCCGATCATAAATCGAGGCACCCAAAATATCCGCCGGCAACAGATCGCTGGTAAACTGCACGCGTCGGAATTGCAGCCCCAGAGCCTGGGCCAGGGCCTGGGAGAGCAGCGTTTTGCCCACGCCGGGCTGATCCTCAAACAACAGGTGCCCCCGGGCCAAAAGGCAGGTCACCGCCAGACGGATGACATCCTCTTTGCCGAGAATGATCTGAGAGATGCCTTGGATGAGGCTTTGCAGTTTCGCCCGGATCTGAAGAGCCACGGCTTCAGGCAAGACGGTATTAGAGGAAGAGGGGGGGCGGGCAGACACAAAAGTGGGGGGATTGGTGATTTTTGGAGTGTCGCTTTTTATGAACCGCTCTGGCAAGCTCTCATCCTTATCTCACATAGATTTTACGCCTGTAAATATCTTGCCGGACACCTCCGTAATCTCTGCACATGTCGTACACCTTCCCTCACTCCACCGACCTCTTTGCCCGCGCCCAAAAAAGCATCGCTGGCGGCATCAACAGTGGCATTCGGAAAATGGAGGTGCCGGTGCCCCTCTATTTTGATCATGGTCAGGGCAGCCGACTTTGGGATGTGGATGGCAATGAGTATGTTGACTTTCAAACCGGCCA
The DNA here is from genome assembly GCA_040386955.1 of Verrucomicrobiota bacterium. Classification (GTDB taxonomy): domain Bacteria; phylum Verrucomicrobiota; class Verrucomicrobiia; order Verrucomicrobiales; family Verrucomicrobiaceae; genus Prosthecobacter. The sequence goes on along the minus strand of JAZKER010000001.1, from coordinate 175,292 downwards.
GGGAGCCCTCCTCTATGGTCACGCCCCCGCCGGCATGGCCGAAGCCATCGGCGCACAGGCCAAAAAAGGCACCCACTGGGCCGCCCAATGTGAGCTGGAAATCGAGGTGGCCGAACGGCTGCAAAAAATGATCCCTGGCGCTGAACGCGTGCGCTTCAACAACTCCGCCACCGAAGTGGTGCTGGCAGCCTTCCGTCTCGCCCGCGCCCACACAGGCAGAAAGCTGATCCTCAAATTCGAAGGCCACTACCATGGCTGGGCCGATGAAGGGCTGGTCGGATTTGCCCCGCCGCCCGACAAATGGGGCACCGAAGATGAACCGACCCGACTGCACCCCAGTCAGGGCGTGATCCCTGAAGTGCTCGACCAATTTGTCGTCGCCCGCTGGAATGATCCGGAGCATCTGCGCCGCCGGGTGGACCAGTATCGCGGCCAGATCGCCGCTATCGTTTTCGAGCCCGTGCTGTGCAACACCAGTTGCATGGAGCCTGTCCAAGGACTGCTGCAGACCATCCGTGAACTGTGCGACCGCGACGGCATGATGATGATCGCGGATGAAACCATCACCGGATTCCGTTTTGGCGCAGGCTGTGCCCAGACACACTACGGCGTGGTGCCGGATCTGACCATCCTGGGCAAGGCCATCGGCGGAGGCGTGCCCTTTGCCGCCATGGTGGGTAAGGAAGCCTCCTTTGCAAAAATCCTCAGTGGTGAAGTGGTGCATGCAGGCACTCTCAATGCCAATCCTCTTTGCCTGGCGGCGGCCAAGTGGTGCCTCGACCAAGTCATCGAACTCGGTGATTCCCATCCGCATCAGCTCATCGGACTCGGACAGAAGATGATGGCCGGTCTGCGTACTCTGGCCGATGAGCACGGCATTCCCCTGCGGCCACAAGGACCCGGGCTCGTCTTCCACACCACCCTGCTGAAGCCCGGTGCCGCAGAAGGCCCCGTCACCAGCTATCGCGACCATGTGCAGCGTCACGATGCGCCCCGCTGGGCCCATTTGCGACGCTGTTTGTTAGAAAACGGCGTGCGCGCCATCGAGCGCGGACTGTGGTTCCTCAGCCTCGCCCACTCGGAAAACGATGTGGACGAAGGCCTGCAGCGGGCGTCAACAGCCTTTGCCCGTCATGCGGCCGAATGGAAAGCATGAATGATGGCAACCACTGAGGTCGCTGGCCGCGAAAGTTGGAGGTAATCCCTCCGTCCGATGTCAGTACCCAGGTAGTCTTCTCCCCCTTATGAGCCGCCCTCCCCGCATCCTGCTCGCCGGACTGTTCCACGAGACTCACACCTTCCTCGAAGGTACCACCTCCCTGGCAGACTTCACGCTACGCCGGGGGGATGAAGTACTGGCGCTGAAAGGCGATGCTTCGCCCTTTGGCGGAGTGCTGGATCTGGCTGTCGAGTTTGGCTGGGAGATCCTGCCGATGGTGGATTACCGCGCCCAGCCGAGCGCGCTGGTGGAAGACCTTGTGATCGAAACCTTCTGGGCCGATTTTGAAGAACACGCGACCCCGCACCTCACTGCCGGAGTGGATGGCATTTTCCTGGTCCTCCACGGAGCCATGGTCTCCCAGTCCCATGATGATGTGGAGGGGGAACTCCTGCAACGTCTGCGCGCCCTGCCCGGGGCAGGCCATGTACCCATCTTCGGTGTTTTTGATCTCCATGCGAACTTCACCCCGCGCATGGCCGCCCTTTCAGATTGTCTGGTGGCTTATCGTGAAAACCCTCACACCGATGCCCGCGAGGCCGCCTGTGATGCAGCCCACCTGCTGCAACGCTGCCTGACCACGGGTGAACAGCCGGTGCAGCAGTTCGCCCATCCCCCGCTCATGTGGCCACCGACGGGCACGGGCACGGCCAGCGAACCGATGCTGAGCCTGGAGGCAATGGCACGGGAAATGGAGAAGGAACCCGGCATCTGGTCGGTCAGCGTGGTGGCGGGATTTTCCTTTGCCGACACGCCGGACACCGGAGCCAGCTTCGTCATTGCCAGTACGACCGATGCCAGCGCCCATCTTCAAAAGCTCTGTGACGCCGCGTGGTCTCGCCGCAGTCTTGGCAATGCGACGGAACCGCCCATCAGTGAAATCATCGGCGGCCTCACCACGCCTCCCGAAGGCCTGACCGTGGTGGTGGAGCCTTCAGACAACATCGGCGGCGGCGCACCTGGCGATGGCACCGGCCTGATGCGTGCCTTCATCCACTGGCGTGTGCCCAACTGCGCGGTGTGCATCGCCGATGCCGAGGCCGTAGCCACCGCAGCGAAATATCGCAGTGGCGACCGCGTCATGCTTTCAATCGGGGGCAAAGGCAGCCGTTTAGATCCAGGCCCCGTCCAGATCGAAGTGGAGGTGATCTCCCACAGCGATGGCAAATTCACCCTCGAAGACGCCCAGAGCCACCTGGCCTCCATGAGCGGCGGCCATTTTGACATGGGGCCCTGCGCTGTCGTGCGGCACAAGGATCTCACGATTTTGCTCACCAGCATCAAGACCCCTCCCTTTGACCTTGGCCAATGGCGCAGCCAGGGCCTGGAGCCAAAAGACTTTTCCGTCATCGGAGTGAAAGCCGCCGTGGCCCATCGCCGGGCGTACGATCCCATCGCCGCCCGGATGCTTTGGGTGGATACTACTGGCCCCTGCAGCAGCCACCTTGCCGCCCTGCCTTTTCAAAAGGTCACGCGGCCCATCTATCCGCTGGATGAGATGGCCTAACGTGAGGTAGGTTTTAAAAACGACCGCGAACCTCAAGACCTGTTGTTATCGCGCTCCGGTTAACCAGGTGCTTCAAGATGGAACGGCTTCCGGAGAAGAAGAAGCTGGGGGTGTTTTCTTGCTGTTTGCCGTGCGTGCCTTCAGGCTCGCCGCGCGGATGCGCTTCAGGCGGCGGAGGAAATCGGGGCTGAGGCTGTGAAGTTTGAGACGGCTGTCGAGATTGGTATAGTTCATGAAGGGTTTAAGGTTTAGACTCGGAAAGTTTTCTTTTGTTCGGTCAAAAGTGCTGTCGGCTCGATGTGGAGAGTTATCGGGCATTTGCCGGGAGCGGCCTGCGTTCGACCGGGGGACGGCGAACCCATTCGCTGGGGGTGAAGCCTTTTTCGGCCCGGAAAGCCTGGCTGAAATGGCTGAGGCTGCGGTAACCTACTTCCAAAGCCGCTTCGCTGGCATTGGCCTGTCCCTGCGCAAGCATCTCGGCCGCACGCTCGATGCGCAGCCGCCGCAGATACAGGCTGATGGTGGTGCCGGCGCTTTCTGAAAAGGTGCGAGAAAGGTACTGCGGATTGCAACCGCACAGCCGGGCCATTTCCTCCAGCGTCGGAGGGCACTCCAAATTCGCCAGCAGGGCAGTGCGCACTTTGGCCACACGCTCCAGCGCCAGCCGCCGGGTGCGGGTACAGAAGAACTCTTCCCCTCGGGATTCCGTGAGCACTTTGCGGAAGAAGAATTCGCTCATCCGGCTGCCTTCCAGCAAGTGGCGGGCTGCGGCACAGAGAGTGGGGGCCATGAGACTGCGGCTCCAAGAACGGTCCTCTGCCTCGAGAGGGCGGGTGATGAGAGGGGTGGCAGGATGAGGCCCCAGAAGGAGGGTGCGGAAATCGGCCGACATCTCCTGCCGCAGACTGGCAAGGCTGCTGTTCACCCAGTCCACCGGGAAGTGCAGCGCCAAGGCTTCGTGGCTGCCGCTGCCCAGAAGTCGCAATCCGGCAGGCATCGCTGCCGCCGTATTGATCCAGATGAGACTGTTCCCGGCGATTTCCCGGTGACTCGAAAGCGTCCAATCAACCCTCACCGTTCCCTGAAGCAGCAGGAGCAGCATCACCGCCCCTGGCCGCAGGGCCTGGAGCCAATGGTCGCCTCCATGCTGGGAACTGGCCCCCAGCCAGCGGCTTTCGAAAGTGGTATAAAGCAGGGACACGGCAGCAGAAAAACCAGGGGGAGGACTCTCCCTGCCCTGCTTTAACTGCCTCTCCCTAATCTGGCAATCAATATTTGCGACTGCGTATCAATTGCATTATCAAAAAGACTGCTTTGACTCTTCATCGTCCCTTTTCAGCCCAGCTTGTCTTTCCACTGCTTGACCACGATCTCATAAAACTCATGCCCGGCAGCCACGACATCTGCCGCCATGTAAACCCAGCCGGGAAGAATGATGAAGGCACAGACAAGGGATGCCAGGCCGTTGCCCACACGCCCATGGATCATCATCCGGATGGCCAGGGCTGTCACCACCAGGGCCACGCCACCCACGATGTACCAGTTCCAGGCAGCCAGCCGGAGCCGGGGCATGGCGATGACGACCATGCCGGCCACCATCACCACCGTGGCCCAGCGATAGCTGGTCTGCGCCACCTGCGCATGATACTCGGCGAGGTTTTTCTCGCGTTCACGCTCACGGGCATCAGGCCGATTATCAGAGGAAAGGAAGGCACCACTCATACAACATTAATCCAGAGCGAGGAATCGAACGCAAACGGAGCCGCCGACATTCACTTTTTTACCCGTGAAAGCCAGCTTGCCCGTCTCGGCATCCACCTTGAAAAGAGCTGCCGTGTTGCTGTTCTGGTGTGCGACGATCATCCACTTGCCTGAGGGATCGAGGTTGAAGTTGCGAGGGATCTGCCCCTCGGCCGAGGCATTTTGGATGAGGGTGAGTTTGCCCGTTTCAGGATCGCAGGTAAAGACGGCGATGGTGTCATGGGTACGGTTGGAAACATACACGACTTTCCCGTTGGGGTGCACGACGGTCTCAGCCGTGCTGAAGCCTTCCTTGCCCCGATCTGCCTCCGGCAGGGTGGAGACGGTGGCGATCTCGGCCAGCGCGCCTTTCTCTGCATCGTAGGCAAAGGAGGTCACCGACATGAGCATCTCGTTGTTCACAAAGACGTACTTCCCGTTCGGGTGAAAGGCGAGGTGACGTGGGCCGCTGCCTGGAGGCACGGTGCCATGACCATGGGCGGTCATCTTGCCTGTGGCGGGGTCAATTTTGTAGATCAGCACCTTGTCCAGCCCCAGATCACAGGCCAGGGCAAAACGGTTGTCCGGACTGGGATTGATGCTGTGGCCGTGGGGGCCGGCCTGGCGTTTGGCATTCACGCTGCCGCCTTCATGCTGTACAAAAGTGGCAGCCTCCCCCAGGGAACCGTCCTGCCCGAGGGCATAACTGGCCACGCTGCCGCCGCCATAATTGGCGATCATGGCCATTTTGCCTGTGCGATCCAGGGAGACGTGGCAGGGCCCAGCCCCCACGGAGGACACTTGGTTGATCGGGGTCAGTTTGCCTTCCGGCAAAGCGATGCTGAAAGAGCTGACGCCTCCGGCTTTTTTATCGGCAGTGGGCATTTCCCCCACGGCGTAGAGGTATTTTTTGCTGGGGTGAATGGCGAGAAAGCTGGGGCTGCCAGTTTCCACCGCCAGCTGAGGGTCGCTGATCTCCCCGGTGCCGCTGTTGAATTTGGAAACGTAGATGCCTTTGCTGCCGGACTTTGCATTCGTGTAGCAGCCGAAGTAAACGAGGTAATTGTCCCCTGCGATGGCGGTGGTGGTAAGGGCGGCAAAGAGAAAGGAAAGGGAGGCGCGGTTCATAGGGATCTGAATGAGCCTGAGGAAAACGCAGCCACAGGTCAAGCCCTCGCAAAAGAATGCGGCACCCGAGGTCTCAGCACTTCACGGACTTGCGCTTTTTCCCAGTCCTGCCAAGGGCCTGAACCTTGCGGATGTATTCGGGCGCGGAAGGAACCTGGCAATCATTGTTCCCCATGTCCACACTCACGAAGCCGACCGTTTCGGCGGTCTGGATCGCCAAATCCGTGAGCGGAGGAACGTAGCTGCCCACACAGATGACGAACGAGTTCATTTGGTAACGCACCGCATCTGGCGCCTGATGGATGGTGTGCTGCACCCGCTGCAACAGGCGTTCCAGTTCACGCAGGTCCAGTTCGGCATCAGGCTTGATGGAAACAAGGCTGCTCAGGGTGGCCCAGCCGGCAGCGGCGATCAGGGGCTGTGGAGACTCGATCCACTTCAAGGCCATCTCATGCCCGTACGGGCTGCCCGCCGCCACGGAAGGCACGGTGCTGCCGGGGAGGGATCCGCCATAGGCCTGCTCCACCCAGGTTTGCAAATCCTCCCGGGTCATTCGTGCATCATCGGCGATGAGGCCCGCCAGATACATGGCGTCGTAGTTGCCGGTCGCATAGAGATCGAGCGCCAGCCGGTGGTCTTTTTTGACACGCTTTTGGATCGGCTTCATCGCGCCGATGGCCACACCAAAGCAGGGTTCCCTGACCCCGTGGTTGTGCATCAGCAGACGTTTGTAACTCGCCCGGCCCAGAGGCTCCAACTCTTTGAGGATATCCTGCGCGGTGTCCATGGCGGCAGTTATATCCTGCCGCCGTAGGAATGGCTGCAAAAAAGTAAACGCGGGGATAAGCCGCGCGCGCTGGGAACGAGAGGCAGAACCTACGCCGCCGCAGGCAGAGCACCGTCTTCACCATTGAAGTCGAGCTCCTTCTCCACGCGCAGGTTGTCCACGATGTAGAGCTGACGGTCGGGGGTGTTTTTCCCCATGTAAAAGGTGAGGAGTTCCTTGATGCTTTTGTGCTCGGGCATCATGACGGGTTCCAGACGGATCTTGGGCCCGATGAAGTGCTTGAACTCATCCGGAGAGATTTCACCCAGGCCTTTGAACCGGGTGATCTCGGCATTCTTGCCACACTTGTGAATGGCGCGCTGGCGTTCCGCATCGCTGTAACAGTAGAAGGTGTCCTTCTTGTTACGCACCCGGAAGAGCGGGGTCTGGAGAATGAAGAGGTGGCCAGCCCGGACGATGTCGGGGAAGAACTGGAGGAAGAAGGTGATCATCAGCAGGCGGATGTGCATGCCGTCCACATCCGCATCGGTAGCGAGGATGATCTTGTTGTAGCGGAGGTCCTCGATGTTTTCATCAATCTGGAGGGCATTCGCCAGGAGGTAGAACTCCTCGTTCTCATAGACGATCTTGCGGCTGAGGCCAAAGCAGTTCAGCGGCTTCCCTCGCAGGGAGAAGACGCCCTGGGTGTTCACGTCGCGGCTTTTGGTGATGGAGCCGGAGGCGCTGTCACCCTCGGTAATGAACAGGGTGCTTTCCTCGCGCTGCTTGTCCTTGGTATCAAAATGGATGCGGCAGTCGCGCAGCTTTTTGTTATGCACCTTGGCCTTGCGGGCAGACTCGCGGGCGGCTTTCTGGATGCCGGAGATCTCCTTGCGCTCCTTTTCATTGGAGAGGATTTTTTCCTGCAGGGCCTTGGCGATGTCAGGCTTCTTGTGCAGGAAGTTGTCCAGTTCCTTGACCACCGTATTGATGATATGGCTGCGTAAGTTGCGGCCATTCGGCTCCATGTGGGTGGAGCCCAGCTTGGTCTTGGTCTGGCTTTCGAAGATGGGTTCCTGCACCTTCACGGAAACGGCCGCGATGATGCCGGTGCGGACGTCGCCGGGTTCAAACTGCTTCTTATAAAATTCGCGGCATTCCTGGACGATGGCTTCACGGAAGGCGGCCATGTGGGTGCCGCCCTGAGTGGTGTGCTGACCATTGACGAAGGTGTAGAACTCTTCGCCATAACCCGTGCCGTGGGTGAAGGCCACCTCCACATCCGTACCATCCAGGTGGATGACGGGGTACTGCGGCTCTTCGGTCAGTTTGGCAGCGATGAGGTCGCGCAGGCCTTCCTTGGACTTGAAGCTTTCGCCATTGAGCTTCAGCGTCAGGCCCGGATTCAGCCAGGAGTAAAAGCGCAGCATCTCACGGACGTAGTCCAGCTTGTAATGGACATGGGGAGTGAAGTTCTCCGTATCTGGCCGGAAGGAAATGCGGGTGCCATCGGGTTCCTCCGTGGCCTGGGGCGTCTTCATGTCCTTGCGGACGAGGCCTTGGCTGAACTCCATGGCACGGGTCTGGCCAGCACGGTAGGCTTGGATTTTAAACTGGGTGCTCAGGGCGTTCACCGCCTTGATCCCCACGCCGTTGAGACCCACGGAGCGCTTGAAAACCTCGCTGTCGTACTTGGCCCCGGTATTGATCTGGGCGCAGCACTCCATGAGCTTGCCCAGGGGGATGCCGCGGCCGTAGTCACGAATGGTGACTTGGTGATCTTCGGTGATTTCCACCTCGATGAGTTTGCCGTAACCCATGACGTGCTCGTCAATGCAGTTATCAATCACCTCCTTGAGCAGGACGTAGATGCCGTCCTCGGGCTGGGAGCCATCGCCCAGCTTGCCAATGTACATGCCAGGACGCAGGCGGATGTGCTCACGCCAGTCGAGCGACTTGATGCTGTCTTCAGTGTAATTATGGGCAGGAGTGGACATGGGGATTGGCGGGGACTGAGCGGGGCTGCCGAAAGATAAACGTGTGCTTCCTTGGTAAGGCGGATTGGCGGGGCGTCAAGACATGGCGAACTTTGGCCCCCGCCCTGACGGTAATACCGCCTTTTTTAAAAACCGCTTTTTGCACGTTCCCGGGACGGTTTCCCGGTCATTCGTGCAGGATGCGGCTCTCCTCGGGATAGCCGATATTCAAAAAAAGTTTACTTTTCGATGGAATATTTATGGAAATTTATATAAATTTACATAACAGTTACAAATTCCATATGACATTCCCCTTCTCCCTCTTCGCACCACGCCGACCCAGAGCCTCCCGCTCTGAGGTGGTGGTGGAGGCGGGTGATGACTTCCAGACCAAAGACGATGAGCCGCAGTCTTGGACGATGGATGAGCCTGCAGATTTCCCCTCCGATTCATTGCCCCAGGAAGTGTGCCTGGGGGGACTGGCGGCCCTGGCTGTCCAGCAAAGTGCCAGCGGCCCGCTGGCTCCGCCCTCGCGAAGGTTGGCCAGTCGCATGGCCCCAGGCTCTGCTCTTGCTGCCAGCCTCGCCTTGGCCGCCCAAACTCCTGCGCCGGCCTCTCCACCCGTGGAATCTCCTCAGGTGGCCGTCCCTGCGACCAATCATTTTAATGCGGTGCAAAGCCTGCAGAGCCGGGACCTTGCCCAACTGCGGGTCGAACTGGAAACAGAACTGGAGCAGATGCGGCACGACTTGTTTGGTGCCGCCATGGGCGTCAGCACTCTCAAGGACAGGCTGGACGGACTTGAATCGTCCCAGGGGCCAAAGTCCGCCGTTCCAGAGCACATCTCAGCTGGCGGGATCGAACTTCTCGTCCAAAATTGGCTGGATGCTCATCTGTCTTCCCGTGTGGAGCAGGCGGTCCAGGCCACGCTCGACCAAGCCCTGCAACAGACGGTCAACCGGCTGAGCAGTCACGAATTTTTCCGTCTCACCGCTCCGATGCCAGAATTCTGCGCGGAAACTTTCCTGTCCCAGCCTCCGCAGATTCTCTCCGCTTCCCTCACATGAACTCACTCCGACTCCGATTTCTACTCCCGCTCGTGCTGTTCGGCTTTTTGCCCGCGATCGGAGCCGTACGCCTCATGGGCCATTCCCTGGAGTGGTTTTTCGGCATGGAAGGGGTGCTGCTGGGCGGCGGAGTGTTGCTGGCCGCGTATCTCCTCAGCGGATGGGTGCTCAAACCGCTCGCCTCGGTGATGAATGCCACGTCTTCGGTGCTGCGCGGTGTACCGCCGACCAAAGAAATTGCCCAATGGCTGCCTGCCGATTTTTGGAAGCTGCGCTGCGACATCAACATGCTGTTTGCCAAGCACCGCCAGTCCCTGAACGCAGCAGAAACCCACGCCTGCCAGACGGCCCAGCGACTGATGAATGCCGAGCGTCTGCTGAGGGAAGCTTTTACCGCCCTGCAAGGCATCTTTGCCGCCAGCGATGAAGGAGTGGCCGTCGTTGATTCCCAGGGCTCCATCATTGCCTCCAACAACAAGCTGGATGAATTTCTCGGCAAGCCGCTGGAAGAACTGGGTGGCCGCGATGTGAAGACCCTTTTGCAGGCCATGTCCGGCCGTTTTGCAGATTCTGAAAAAATGAGCCAGTGGCTGGGGCAGAGCCTCCAGGATCCGAGTTTTCAGGACCAGATGGAAGCAGACCTGGCAGGCAAAGACGGTCGCAACTACAGCGTGCGCACCGCCCCGATGCAGACGGACACTGGGGAGGTGATCGGACGGCTGTGGATGGTCCGCGACTGCAGCCAGATGCGCGGCCTGCAACGGCAGCTTCGGGAATCGCAAAAACTCGGCACGCTGGGGCAGCTGGCCGGCGGCATCGCCCATGACTTTAACAACATGCTCACCGCCATCCGTGGCAACTTAACGCTGGCCGAGCTGCAGCCAGCCTCCAACCAGAGCGAAGTGCGCGAAAAATTGCAGTGCGCCAACCAGGCTACCCAACGGGCAGCGGACCTCGTCAAAAGCCTGCTGGGCTATTCACGCCGCAGTGCCGGACAGAGCCTGCGCAAGGTCACCAACGTGAAAAAGCTTCTCGCGGAAGTCCAGACGCTTTTGAAGCACAGCGTAGACCCTCGTGTGGACATCCGGGTGAGGGCAGGACTGGAGGCCTCCTTTGTCATATCGGACGCCACGCAGCTGGAGCAGGTCATCCTCAATCTCTGCCTCAATGCACGGGATGCCCTTCCGGAAGACAAGGGCATCATCGAGATCGGCATCGAAAACGTCACCCATCGCAATCCGGCCGGCGATCAGCCGCCCGCTGAGTTCGCCATGATTGTCGTGCGCGACAACGGGCACGGCATCCCTGAAGATGCCCGCGGACGCGTCTTTGAGCCCTTCTTCACCACCAAGACCAACGGCAAAGGCACCGGCCTGGGACTGAGCATGGCGCAGGACATTGTGCGCGAGCATGGTGGCTGGATCGAGTTTGACAGCATCGAAGGCCAGGGCACCGAATTCCGCATCTTCCTGCCCCGCACGGCAGACCCCGAAAATGTGGAAGAGGAACCCGTCTTTGAGCCCCAGGTCGCCAGCACCCCCGCAGGGCTGCGCGGAAACATTCTGGTGGTGGATGATGAAGCCCCGGTACGCTCCATCGCCGTGAACATGCTGACCTTCCTCGGCTATCGCGTGCTGGAGGCCAGCGATGGCCAGCAAGCCCTGGACATCCTCTTCCGCAGCGGCGAACGCGTGGACGTGATGCTGCTGGACATCTACATGCCGAAGCTGAGCGGGCGCGACACCTTCAAGCAACTGCGTGCCGCCGGCCATGATGTGCCTGTGGTGGTGTGCAGCGGCTTTGTCATTGACCCCGATGAATTCGTGATCCTGGGCGAGGGCCGCAATCCCCCCGTGGACATCATGCTGAAACCTTACTCCCTGGATGGGCTGAGCAAGTCCATGGCCAAGGCGATCAAGAACGCCCCTTCGCCCGACCAGTTTGCCCGCGAGATGAATCCGGTGATGTCGGCGTAAGCCCTTCACCTCAAGACGAAGGCACCCATGGATTTTCTCCATGGGTGCCTTTTTCTTTTTGGGGGAGTGGTGGACTGAAGGGTGACCGATGTCCTGCCCCCGCCTAGATCTCTCGACCTCATCCCAGCCCACTCCTGAAAGCGATGAGAGGGAGGGGGTCGTTGGGCCTTTGGATGTCGAAGATCCCCACACATCCCGACACCGTCAAAGGCGTCCTTTTTTAAAACCGATAAGTCACACGGAAGCGGAACATGCGGGGTTCCACAGGATGGAAGTGGACGTCATTCACCGGGCCGGCTTCGTTTTGAAGCTGGCTTTCGTAGGCGTATTCGATGTCGTTGTCTGCACGGTTGAGGATGTTCAGGCAATCAACGGCTGCTTCCCAGTTCTTGCGACGATAGCCGACGGTGCCATTCACCATGAAGCTTTCGCGACCTTCGATCTGGCCGGTTTCCTCCAGCGGACGACCTGTGAAGGCACGCACGCGCAGGCCAGTGAACCAGCCATCCGCATTGCCCTGGGCACCCACGGTGAATCCGCCGCTGAACATGACGGGTACGCTGTTGGGGATGCGGTCGGCATTGCCGCTGTCTTTGAGGCGGGCATAGGTCATCGCCACCTCCGCATCGGCACTGAACCATTGGTTAGGCCGCCAGTAAGTGGCAAGCTCCACCCCATAACGTTCGGAGCCGGGCCCCGGTTCGTTGGTGCCCGCATCGCCCACGTAGATGAGCTCGCTGTCGCTCTGCAGCCAGAAGAGAGCCAGCGTGGTGGTGAGCTCAGGAATGGCCTGGGTGCGGAGGCCGATCTCTGCGCCCATGGTGCGGACGAGCGGATCTGCCTGAAGGGAGCGGGCGGTGACGCCACGGGCATCGTTGCTATGGAAACCGGTGCCGAAGTTCAGGTACAGCTCCGTCTCACGCCAGGGGCCAAAGATGGCACTGAATTTGGGGCTGATGATACCGGCCCACTCGGCGTCTTCGCCATTCACGGTGCTCTGGAGAGAGTCGAAGTAGTAGAGATCTCCCCGCAGGCCCAGAACGGTGCGGAACCAGGGCGTCCAGCGGTTCACCATTTCCCCATACAGCCCGGCACTGCCTTCCCAGATGTCATCCTGGCGGGTGGTGGCGTAGCGTTTGCGGTTGGTGGTCTGGTAAAGGCCGATGCCATTGATGAGGTCATGCCGGGTCTGGAAACCGAGGGTGAGATCGGACTCGATGCCGAAAAGATCCCGGTCTTCCCAGGTACGTGAAACCTGACCACCGAAGACCCAGCGTTTTTCAGACTGCTCAAACTGGTCGCCCTGGGGCCCCTGGGTGAAGTAGGTGAAATTCGAGAAAAGGCCGAGCGAGTAGTAGATGCCGTAGATGTTCGCGCGGGTGACCACGTCATCATCACGGTGCTCATAGGCCATGTTCAGGCTGTAGCGCTCGCTTTCTCCACCGGCACTTGGGTCCAGCGTGGAGAAACGATCCAGCGGCCCGTGGATGACTGCGCGACGGGGGATTTGGTCGGTGCTGACCCAACTACCGCGATAGCCCATGAAGGTGACGGAAAACTTATTGTCTTCATCCCCGGCAAAGTAGCGCAGGAGGCCGTTCCACCGGTTAAACTCCTCCGCCTGCTGCCAGGGGCCATCGTAGTAATTGTACTCCAACCCATAGGTCAGGCCTTGCTGCATGGCCTGCTGCTCAGCTGCAGCGATGGGGAGACTGCCAGCAATGAGGGCGCGGTAGTAATTATTTTCTCCGAACTCCAGACGCAGCATGTTTTCCGGCATGGTGTCCCAAAGGAGGAAGTTGGCACTGCCTGCGGTGGAGAGGTCGCCATCGGCAGCGGTGTAGGTGCCCTTGGCATAATCAATGGCCTGCACGAGCTCTGGGATGACGGGGTTTAAATCCGTGTATCCCTGACCGTGGGCGTGGGTGCGCATGTTCAGGGGCATGCCATCCAGGCTGATGGAAAAGTCGGTGCCGTGATCCAGATTGAACCCGCGCAAGAAGTATTGGTTGGCCTTCCCGCCACCCGCGTGCTGAGTGACGATGACGCCGGGGATCGTTTCAAGGAGTTCTCCTCGTCGAAGGAGCGGGCGGGACATGAAGTCTTCCTGGGTGGCGCGGCCTTTTGAGGCACCGTCGGTGGTGCCGAGGAGGTTGCTGGCTTTTCCTTCCACGACGATTTCGGGAAGGGTCTGGGAGTCTGCGGGAGGAGCTGCCTCCTGGGCAGCGGCGGAGCTGGCGAAGACGAAGGCCAGCAAGCCATGAGAGAGGGTACGAGAGAGATGCATAAAAGGAGAATGAGAGGGAGAAAGCAGGGCGGTGGAAAGACCGATGCGTGGGCAAGGGCTGGCCTGATGTGCAGGCCATGGACACGACGAAGCGAGCCATGCACCCAGGCATGGTCACGCAAAAGTTTAGCAGGCCCGTGGCGGAGGCAGCGGCGGGGCCTGAGCACGGCGATGGGGCACTGGATCATGCCAGGCCCCGGTGGGGATCTTCAGCGGTGGCGGGCGATTCCAGCCGGACTGACCGAAGTCATTCAGCGCCCAGAGTTTGCCCTTGCTGTCTTTCAGCTTCGCAGGTGCTGGCCCCTGAGGCTTTGCCGGAGGCAGCAGGCCGCCTTCGGCAGACCATGTCCACTCCCCTGCCCCGATGGCGGCTTCACCTTCCAGGTTTTCCAGGGTCATGGAGACGCTCTGGGCAAGTGTCATCTCACGGTCTGCCATGAGACGGGTGACCATCATCAACCCACCCAGCACCAAAGGCCCGCCCAGCAGTTGAAACAGGGCGAGCAGGTAGAGGAGACGGGCATGTCGCAGGAGGACGGCCATTTAATGCACCCATCCTGACGAGTGGAGAAGGTGAGTGCAAGCACCAGATGCGTCACGCCTTCAACGGGGCCGCAGCAACAGGCTGCCGGATAAGATGGGTGTGGCCGCCGTGCCGCCAGGGGTGGGCAGTTCTGGCAGGAGGAAGTAACCCACACCACGATAGTTCACGCCATCCCGAATGAGCAGGCCCTGGAGGGCGACGGTGCGCTTGATTTCCTTGGCCCCGGCGCTGGGCGCATCCGTGAGGGTGAAGCTGCCACTGAGCAGGCCTGTTGTGACGACAGCCGTGAGGCGCGTAGCGGCGGGATTGCTGGCGGGATCAAAGGGGGTGATCTTGCTCTTCACGGCGATGTTCAGATCCTGGTCTGGGTTGTCTGAGGTGGTCTCGATGCCGCCAAAGTCAAACTCGACGCGGCCATTTTGCACGCCAGCCTGAAGGTTCAAAATGACGCCGGTAGCACCCAGAGGAAGCACATGCCGAGCACCCACGGCCTCCAGCGGCACGGGATCTTCAACAGGGGTTCCAGGCAGGCCAAAGCCGACTTTGTAAGTGCGAGCTGAGGCCAGTGCATTCGCCGGCCGAGTCCAGGTCAGATCGCCGGTGAGGGTATTGTCATCCGGGTTATTGAGGATCTGTGGATCCAGTGCCAACTGACCTAGCAAGCTGCCTTTGACTGGCGTGGTGTAGAGAGCCTGATACAGCAGCACCTCACCCGCAGGGCCGAGCAAGGAGGCGCAGGTAAATTTCTCTCCATCCGCCGTGCGACCGACAGCAATGAGCTTGCCATCCGCCAGGGGGGTGAAGGAGCCGTAACCCCAGCCCTGCGGTACATCGACATCATTCGTTAGGCCGCTGGCGAGGGGCAGGCGCAGGCCAAACGTGTGCAGGCCCTGGAAGGAGGAGGCTGCGGGGCCTTTGGCACTCCATTTCTGATGCCAGCCTGTGATCGGCACCTGCTGGCCAGACACCGCCACGCTGGCCTGGGTGAGACGGTGATTGGCAAAGTCCACCTCAAACGTCAATGTAATGGGCGGTGGCAAGGGCTTGCCTGGAGGCTGGATCTGCACCTGTCCGTGAGGCAGGACGGCCCCGCCTGAGACGAGATCCAGCACACCTTTAAAGGGCATCTTGATCGTCCCTTGAGTGAGGCTGCCGCTGAACTGGCCGAGAGCCGTGATGGCAAGATCCAGCCGATGACCTAACCTTTGATTGATCACGGGATGACGTTCAGCCAGGCCGACGTAGGCTCCCGCCAGCCCCGTAGGATAGGGCTCGATGACGATGGTCTGGCGGCTTTGTCCGGGGCCCACGGCATTGATCGCAATCAGGAGGACATCCTCATAAGTGCCCGGCTTGGTGGGTATGCCGGTGATTTCGCCCGTCTTGGCATTGATCTTCAGGCCTGGGGGCAGATTCTTCGCGCTGTACGAAAGCGGGGTCTTTTGCACCAAATCGCTGGTGCGAATGAGGTGGTAGAAAGATCCACCCACAATGCCCACATCCAGATTCTGAACAGGGACAACAATGGGGACATCGTGGTAAATGCGCAGGTGGGTGGTGGCCCCGGCGGTGGCGGTGCTGTCCCCGGTTTTCACCTCGCAGACATAGGTGCCACTTTGGGCTGTGAGGAGGCCTTTGAGGGTTAAGGTTTTAGTGAGCCTGCCGATGACATTGGGGCCATATTCCAAGGCGGGTCCGCCGACTTTTTTCCATTCATAACGGAGGTCTGGCCCCGCAGCCTTGGCGGTCAGGGTCACGGCTTTTCCCTCCTGTAGAGCCAATGTTTTTTCGATGTCTTCCACCACGCCGAGATTGGCGGGAGTGCTGTCCTGAAAGCTCACGGGCAACCCGCCGGTGACGCGCACGAGGTAAGTACCAGCATCGGTCAATTTCGTGGATAGAAAAGAGAGACTAGCCGCTGTGGCGCCAAGAACAACACTGTTGTTTTTCCGCCAGAGGTAACTCTGCACATCGGGGCCTGCGGTGACGCTGAGGGTGGTGGTGGTGCCCGCTTTCACCACCTGACTACGAGGGGGAACGGTGATGGTCAAGGCGGTGGAACCCTGCCCGCTGAGGCTGATGAGAAAGGGGCTTTCATCTGGGTCATTGCTCAAGACACGGAGCATGGCGGCACGTGCCCCTACAGCCTGAGGAGTGAAGGTGAGAGGCACCTCTATCTGCGCGCCCGAGACCAGGGTGGTGGCCGCTAGACTGTCGGCGGTGAAGTCGGCCGCGTGGGTGCCGATAATCTCCACGGCGAGGTTGGTAAGATTTTCCGTGCCGGAGTTTTGGATGATCAGGGTCTGCACGCCGCTGGTCCCTACGCCTACAGTTTGAAAATCCAGGCTGGCCGAGCCCGGCACAAAGGCAGGCTGAGAAGAAAGCAAGAGGGTGATGTCCACCGGAGGGCCCTGGACATTCACCTCAATCGGGGGACTGAAGGCCCAAGAACGCCCCGAGATGAGCGGCCTAACAGAAAGCATGTAACGACCTGCGGTAGGCGGGGTGAATTGGAAGCTGGCCTGCCCTTGAGTGACGGCAGTCACCACGCCGCTGGAGGCATCGAGCACCTGGCTGAAGGCGACGTCATCCACATACCAGCCGACACTTGCGTCCGTCCCTGGAAAAAACTCTCCCCCTTCTACCTCATAGTTGAAGCGCACCTGAATGTGCTTCCCCACAAACGCCGCCAGGGAGACAGTGCGAAGCTGAAAGGCCGATTCCCCCGGGACGCTGTTTTGCCCACTGGGCGTGGCCCCTGGCTGCGTGTAAACATCCACCCAGTTGAGACCACCATCGGTGGTCACCTGCACTTTGGCCACTTGGTTTTCGGTGGCGAAACGGAGGCGACTGCGGAAAGTCATCTGGCCGCCCGCCTGCACCAGAAAGGTCTCGGCATAGGTCAGCCGCTCGGCGGTGTAAGCATTCTCTGGATGGGTAAGACGGTAGGCGGCGGTGCCGGCATGCTTCACCGTGGTGGAGCGGGGGCTGTAGGTGCCCGTGGTGGCCTGAGTCACACGGGTCAGAGTCTCTGCCCCATCATTTGTGGCGGGGAGGGCAGCCAGGGCCTCCCATTGATAACCCGTGGCCCCGACAACTGCTGGGAAGGTGTAAGCCGAGGCTGCGCCCACGACACCCTCCAGAGAACCCGTCAGAGAGGGAGAAACAAAGACAGGCTTGAAGTCCACCTTCACATTGGCTCCCCCGACTATGCTGGCCTGCGCGGCAGCATTGGCCCCCAGTTCTGAAAAGGTCACTAAGCGGTTCGCATCGGCCATGGGCACAGGCACGGCATAGCCCCCTGAATTGGCGGTGATCCCATGAAAAGTGGAGCCTGCCACATTCACGGTTAGGCCACCAATGCCTTCGCCCAGATCGTAAAAGTCATTGCCATTCAGGTCATAAAAGGCCACGCCTGTGACGTAGGCAAGAGTGTTGGATTGGCTGCCGAAATTCTGTGTGACCAACTGAGGCCCCACCGTCTGCTGAGTGGTTAAATTTTTCTTCGTTCCTCTCAGCACGCCCACGCCCACTTCGCGGAAGTCGCCATGGATGCTGTCACGGTGGCCACGGGGATTCTGCATGCCATCGGTATCGCCGTCATCCCCCCAATCCACCTGAAAGCCCGCGTGGCCATGGAAGACAGACTGCGAAAAAGAAAACACATTTTCACCCAGCGACGTGAAGGGGTAATTCACTACCGCCACACGATCTCCCAGGTCATCGCCATTGCTGCTGAAGTGGCCCTGAAAGGCATTGTCCAGCATGTCCTGAGTGTGCCCACGCGCCATCTGGGTGAGCTGCGCATTCATGGCCAAAGGTGGGCGCACTGGCAGTGCAGCAAATTCCTGCTGCATCAGCGGAACATCCACCTCAAAACCTTCCATGGCCGCACGTACCGCCGCATCGGAAGTATTGGCTAAGCGCAGCCCCTCGGCCGTGGGGTTAGCCCGTCCCCGATTGATCATCTCGAGGTAAAGTTGCTCCTCATCCGAAGGGGTGCCGATGGAATAAAGCGTGGTCCCCTGCGCCCACGCTGATGAGGCGATGACGAGACTGAGGAGCAGGGCGGCTTTCATGCGTCACTATCCTCTACCCCAGATTTCCGGCAAGGTATCAGTTGGCGGCCGGGGTTAGAGAGGCATCCTAATGACTCCCCGCTCGACAGTGGGTAACAAACAGTGCGTTAAAGTAGGACGTCGAAGAGGGGACACGCGGAGGCCTCACAGTCCATCACCCAGCCGCTATAAGTTCCCATCCCGGTGAGTCGGCGTCGGTTTGCCGGGGCGGAAATGTTCTTCATGCTCCAGTTTCGCCGTGAGCGTGGGGAACTGGGCGGCGGTGGCGGTGAGGCCGGCTTGCACGGCGTGCATGAGGGTGGCGGGATCGGCTTCGGCCCGCAGGTTGACGATGAGCTGGCCGCCTTCGCTCGGTTCATCCAGCTCCATGCCCAGCTCAGGGATGTAGTCGCTGCGCACCAGATTGATGGAGGCGAGTTCACCCGCGATGCCGTCATCTGGGCTGTAGGTCATTTTGAAATGAGCGATCTCAGTGCTGTCTTTTTGCAAGCGCTGCTGCACGTCCGTGGCGAGGGCGCGGAGGAAGTCATTGGCCTCAAATTCTTCCGTGGCCTTCAGGGTCACCGTCGCATTCAGCCAGCCCAGCAGGGCCTCGCCATCGGCATACACTTCGTAGTCCACAGCCATGGGGTTGCGACGCGCCTGCTCATCGGTCATGAGCTGGGTAAAGAGGTCTGTCAGCCCGGTCTCCTGGCGCGGGGAGGCGGTGACGATGCGGGCCAGCGGGAACTCCCGCTCCAGCACGGCGCGCAGTTCTTCGCGCTCAGTTTCGCCAATGAGGTCGCTCTTGCTGATGACGATGATGTCTGCCTCCTCGAGCTGTTTTTTGAAAATGTAGGCCACTTTGCTGGAGAAGCTGCCACCTGCATCCAGTCCAAAGACGCGGCGCGCCCGCACGGGGTCCACCAGGACGCTCAGGGGGGCGATGGTGAAGGCATCCCCATACATGCGGCGAAGGGGATAGGTGACGGTGGCCACCAGATCGGTGCAACTGCCCACAGGCTCGGCGATGAAAACATCGGGCTTCGATTGATCGGATAATTTGTTAGCCGCATCCACCAGCGTATTGAACCGGCAACAGAAGCAGCCCCCGGCGATTTCCTCGGTGGCGTAACCTTGACCGCGCAGCAGCTTGGTATCCACCAGCCCACCAGCCTGGTCATTGGTGATGAGGCCCACCCGCAGCCCCTGGTCCGTGAGGTAACGGGCCAGGCGGCCCACCGTGGTGGTCTTTCCGGCTCCGAGGAAGCCGCCGATCATGATGTAACGTGCTTTGGTAGGCATGGGCTCTTTTGAAGCATGGGACGCAGGTGCGCAAGCATCACCGCAGGCAGGCAGCTCCACTTTTCCTTGGAGCCGGGTGAATGCGGAGGGAGAATGGGCTTGCAGGGCCTGCCAGTCGTGGATGTTGAGGGGCGTCGGCTGGCCTTTGGCCAAACGGTTGCCCAAGTCATCTTCCACCGCCGCCAGAGGGCCTAGATAGACGACGGTTTGATCTTTTTTGGAAGGTCGAAAGCCCGGTTTCACGGCCTCGATCAGCACCTCGCGCAGCGGCACGCCTTCCACCTCAAAGTAGCCTTTTTCGGAGAGCTTGGTGAAGCGCGCATTGTTAAACCCTGCCGCCTGCAAAAGTGGGATCAGTGAGGGAAAATCGGGCACATGCTGCACCACCGCAGCCGGCCCTGACAAGGTGGGAAGCGGCCCTAACAGGGGGCGATCTGCCGCGAGGCCATGAAGGGTGATTTTACCACCCGGGCGCAGGGTGCGCAGCCCTTCCCGGAGCAAAGCGGCGAGATCCAGCGAGGCGGGAGCCGTGTTTACCGTACCTTCCAGAACGATCTCTTGCAGGCTGTTGTTTTCCTGCGGAAGCGGCAGGGAGACGACCGCGCCCAGATGATGCGTCCAGCTTGCCACGGGCTCGCCCGCTGCCCCATCGCCTCCCATGAGGGAGGGCAGCTCTGGATCCGGCGTGTGGCCTTCGCCATGATCCTCGGTGTCTTCATGGAAGATGTACAGCTCCAACAGCACCCCGTCGGGATCACGGACCCAGAACTTGGTCTGGCGGGAGTAGCAGCAGGCCACGCCGTCCTCGCGCAATGTTTTGTGCCCAGCTTCCTCCAGTCGAAGCTGGATGGCGACAAGCTCCTCGGAAGACAGCAGGCACAGCCCTACATGATTCAGCGCGCCCCCGGCTCCACTACGACCAGACACCAGCGAGATGACCGCAGGTGGAGATTCCAGATCGAACTTGGCATAATCGGCATGATGTTTCGCCGCAGGCTGGCCAAAGAGCACCTGGTAGAAGGCCACGGATTTCGATAAATCTGAGACATTCAACGAGAGGTGAAACTTGCGGGCAGGAACGGGGGAATCAGGCATGCGGGCGAGGTTTTAGGAACAGGACAAACAGCCCCACTAAAACGCAGGCAGGGGAGGCAATCATTAGCGTATTTGCGTATCCGTGCAAAAAAGCAGATCCACGCTCCAGCAACAGTGGCCCGAGGGCGGAGGCGACGACGCTGAAGGTCTGCGCGGCCCCTTGAATCCGGCCCAGGTGGCGTTTGCCAAAGGCATCGCTCCAAATGGCAAAAAACGCCACCGTGATGATGCCCCCGGAGACCCCAGACAGGGCAGCCAGTGCCCACAGATGGCTCTGGCTCCGGATGAAGCCATACGCCACCAGGCCTACGGCCTGAAGAATGAGCGCCGAACCTAACCAAAAGCGTATCGGCACCCGCCGCATGCCGACACCACACACCGCCTGCCCCACCAGGGCAATGACAAAGGAGGCCGATTGAAATTGGATAAACGTTTTTTGATCAAACCCGCGCTCCGCCAGCAGCGCCTGATTAAAAAGCCCGACCCCGGAGGAGATGGCGGCAAACAGGGCAATGCCTGCCGCATAAGCCCAAAAGGCCGGGAGGCGCAGACACTGGGCCAGGGTGAAGTCCAGGTCCGTCCCACTCGCCTCAGCCTGCGCGGAGGAGCGCCCGCCCCGCAGCCAAAAAGCCACGGGTATGAGCAGCAGCAGCCCCACCGCAATGCCACCCCAGGCCACCCGCCAGCCAGACTCACGGACCACCGTGCCGACCACGACAAAACTCAGGGCAAAAAGAACGGATAACAGCAGCGCATAGGAGCCTGCGGCGGCCCCAGAGCCCGGCTTAAACGCCCGCCCAGCCACCGCGAGGCTCAGTACCGAGAGCGCACTCTGGCCCACGGCGCGGGTGAGAAGAACGAGGCCAAAAAGGCCTAACCATCCAGGCTGCGCAATGCCACTCATCGCAGCCACTACCAGTGCCAAAGTCGGCAGCAAAATCAGCGCCCCTTGGCGCAGGCCGATGTTATCCAGCCAAGCACCGACGGGCAGGCAAGCCACCGCCCCCAGCAAAGTCGCCCAGAGATTGATCTGCGCATAGGCATGGCGTGAAAGATCGAGATCGGCCAAAAGAGGCTCGGTGATCAGCCCCAGGCCATGGGTACGGCCCGGCAAAGTCGCCAGCATCAGCAGCGCCCCGGCGACCACCTGGGTCCAGACGGCGGGCGGGGAGTCAGCTTTCACCGGAAGTAGGTCTGCGTTTTTCCATACTCGGCATAACGTTCCTGAAGCCACTGGTGGAAGAAAGAATAATGTGCCGAACGAATATCCCCCCCATCCCGCGCTGCATTGTAGCTGAGATAAAGCAGGCGACGAGAGCGGTCTGACTGATTGACCCCGGAGCGATGCGGGGTAAAGCCGCTGAAGAAGGCCACGTCTCCCGGCTGAAGGTCCAGGGGAATAGCGCGAGTAAGATCCACCCGATCTTCAGGAAGCTGATGATACATGCCATCGCGCGGGCTCATGTAGCCTTGCTGATGATAGCCCCCGAAGACCTCCGTGGCCCCACTGCGGGCATCGGAAGGGTCAATGGCGACAATCACCGTCAGGAAACTTTCCGGAAATCCTTCCCATGAGATGAAGTCCTGGTGCAGGTCATACCCCTTCGCGCCGGGAGGTTTGAAAATGAGTTTGTCTTTGAAGAGATGCGCTGGCTCCCCGTAAAGCTGGCTAGCCATTATTAAAAGTTCAGGCGCGCGGGCGATCCTCTCGCACACGGGGCTGATGTCGATGACGGGGTCAAAGCAGTCAAACCGGCACTCACCCGTCTCCGCATGGTCCTGCCAGCGGCAGCGGATGTTGTTCGCCTCCATCAAAGATGCGAGCGTGAGCAGACGTGCCGCCTCATCTTGGAGGGCTGTGGCTTCATCTCTAAAGACGCCCGGAACGGTCACGTAACCGTCGCGATGAAAAGCCGAAATTTGATCCACTGTTAGAGACAGGCTCATAGCAATTTGACGAATTAAAAATCAATGACGGCCCACGGCTTTTTGAAGGCCGCCGACCGTCATCAAGGCATCAAACAAAAACCACTAAAACTTGATGCCTGCACGCAGCCCGAAGGTGATGGGGGCACCGTTTTCCCCGACCGCCCCGGATGGTGCAAAGTCATAAGCAAAGGCGATGGGCACGTACTCCGTATCGAAGGCATTGTTCACGTAGGCTTCCGCGAACCATTTTTTGCCACGCACACCGAGACGGAAATTCGCGAGGGTGTAAGCATCCTGCCCAAAGGTGTTTTGCGCATTGTAGTTGAAGGAGCCAATGAACTGCACGTCGGCACGCGCATAGACATTCAGGTTAGGCGTGACGGGGAAGTCCAGCTGCGTGCCAAAGCTGACGTTGTAATCCGGAGCGTATTGCAGCGTGTTCCCGGCGAGATTGACGCCACCATCTGTCGAGCCCGAGCGGAACTGCGTATCCTGCCAGCTAGCACTGCCAAACACGGAGATATGGGAATTGACCTCGTAGGCCAGGTCGAGTTCGATGCCCTGAGAGGTGGCATCGCCCGCATTGGCGATGAAGAACTGACCACCGCCCAGAGGCTGGTTGAGCTGGAGATCGCTCCAGTCCGTGTAAAAGGCGGCGAGACCAAAACGCAGGTCGCCTTCCAGGGCGCGCCCCTTGAGACCGATCTCATAATTCCAGCTCTGCTCTTCCTCATAGGACACGGGCCCCTGAGGATTAAATCCGCCCGCTTTAAAACCACCGGCAAAGCTGAAGTAGGTGAGCAGGTCAGGCGTGACGCGGTAGGAGATGGCAGCCTGAGGGGTCACCTGGCTGAAGCTGCGTTCCGTGCTGAGATCCACGCCTGGAGCCAGTACCGGATTGAGGAAGGTGGTCAGGGCCGCCTGCTTGTCTTCATAGTCCCAGCGAAGACCAGCGGTGATGTCCAGGCGATCCCAAAACGTGAGCGTGCCCTGGAGGTAAGTGCCCACCCCCTTGTCCACCAACTCAGCCGTGGAGCCACTGCGCAGCGTGCCAGGAATGGGGGAGATGGGTGGGTTCAGATCATTGTAGGCAAGCTGTTCATAGTCGGCATAAAAGAGGAACAAACCCGCCTGCCAGGAGAGCTTGATTTCATCACTGAGGGTGATGGGCGAATCCGAGGGATTGGAGAAACGGAACTCCTGAGTCCAGGTGGCCATTTTTTCGGTGTTGAAGCGTGTGGCCAAGGGGAATGGGCCGTAATCCAGATCCGTGGCATCGGTGGTCTCCCACCAGACGAAGCCCGTCGTGGAGGTGAAATCAAAGGACTCCGCATGGTAGGTGACCTGCAGCGTGGGCATGATCACGTCACGCTCAACAAAACCCAGAAAATCACGCGAGGACTGACGCGGATTGCGCCGGAGGGCGGCCAGGTCATTCAGCGCGTAGTCGCCATCGCGGGAAGATTCCCCGGCGAGGATGAAGCGCACTTCCAGGTCTTCATTCGGCGTCCAGAGGAACTGGCCTTTGCCGAAGTAAGCGCTGCGTTTGTCAATGTCAGAGCCAGAAACCGTATCGCGGGTATAGCCATCGCGCTCGCTGTAACCGCCGGCAAAGCTGAAGCCCAGTTGGTCCTGGATCAGTGGGCCGGTGACACGACCACGAAAGTCGTAGAGATTGTAGTTGCCGAAGGTGGTCTCCATCTCACCACCCCAAGTCGTGAGGGAAGGACGGCGACTGGCGATGTTGATCAGGCCGCCCACGGTGTTACGACCGAAGAGTGCGCCTTGAGGTCCACGAATGAAATCGACCTGCTCCACATCCAGCAACTCGAGGCTGGAGGAGTTGCCATTGAACTGCGGCACGCCATCGAAAAACGTCGTCACACCGGGATTCAGAGGCGAGCCTGCGATGCCACGGAAATAGGGATTGCTCAGCTTGCGGGCACTGAACTGATTCACAAAGGTGTTAGGCGCATAAAGGGCCGCGTCCTTGATGTTGCGGATGGCGTTTTGGTCCACGACTTCCCCGCTGACCACCGTCGCACTGAGGGGCAGGGATAGCAGGTCCCCCCCCAATTTAGGCACCGTGACGAGGATCTCAGGCAGGGTTTGGGTTACAGTTTCTGCTTCAGAAGTAGTCGCGGCAGGCGTCTGTGCATGGACACTCCAAAGAGCCGTCGAAGACAGCAGGGTGAGGATGGCTCGGGTAAACGGGAGAGGGAGCATGAGGCTTGTATTCGCTAATTTGCGCAAAGTGGCAAATATAACCTGCGAAAGCTTTTTGTTCTTTCAAAGAAAACTCCAAAATTCGTCAGGGTTACTTGGGCGCCCACAGTTGGCCCAAGGTCTGCACCGTGCGCTCCACCAGCACCTGACCACCTTCCGGGCCGACGCGGCTGCTTTGAATGATGGCGCTGTAGCTGCCCCCCGCCACGGCGCGTGGGGTAGGCAGGTAACCGCCGGAATTGACGGCGAGCTGGATCAGGAAGGTCTGCACCGCCGGGCTGCGGGCTTTCATCTGCACGCCGTAGTCGGTGAAGAGTTCAAAGGGATTGGTCGCAATGGCCACATCCCCCAGGCGCAGGGCATGCAGCTCCATGGCGTAGGTGCCGGAGGTGCCTTTCTTTTCAGATTCATGGCGGTCCACCACGCTCTGGTTCCAGAGGTAGCGCCACTGTTCTTTGGGATCGTCTTTGTGCTTCGCGGCTTCCGCCATGGCGTCGGTCAGTTCTTTTTCCGTCACTTTTCGCCAGGGCAGTTCCAGGGTCTGCACCTGATGGGCCAGCACAGCACCCGCCACAGGCTCTAGCTGGGCGACTTCATAGGCCTCCTCCCAACCCCGCACGACGCGGCGGGCGATTTCTTCGAGCTGAGTCAAGCCACGCAGGCGACGCATGCGCTCTTCGGCAGCATGATCGAACATGGGGCGTGGTACCTGATCCCCGCCAGCTCCGGTCCAGGCGAGGACATGCAGGTTTTTGCCATGGCGCTCGCGCAACTGGCGGCGCACGGGATCCCAGAAATCGGCATGAATGACGCTGAGCCCCTCCACCACCTGCGAGGGACAGGGCACATTCACCGCCGTGGCCAGCAACTGGTCCTGCATGTCCCAGAAGAACAACACGTCCAGGTGATGGTCCTCATAACCTTCGATGCCGCGAAATTCAGGCAGGTTGGTTTTGCCATACATCTTGGCGGTGCCATCCGCATAGGTGGCACGGCGGTTTTGAGCCACCACGGCCTGGCCTTGGCCCCAGCCGACTTTCCCCGGCTGACGCTGGGTCCAGCTTTGTACGGCGGCCTCCACGATACGGTCCGTGAGAAAGGCGGTGTATTCATCCCCGCTCATGACGCCTTTACGCAGAAAGCGGTATTTTTCGCCATCGGTGGTGATAGGCGCCGTATGCGTGTGGGTGGCATTGAGCACGAGTTTGGTGAGATCAAAGCCGGGGATCTTGCCCTGGGCTTTCTCGCGCACTTTTTGAGTGATGCCATCGCGGATGGCCACCAGGTCACAGGAAATGAGGATGGCCTGATCCAGCACCTGGTCCCCTTCCCGCGACTCCAGCGCCAGAGCGGTGATGCTGATGGGGGTCTCGGGTTTTTCAGAAATGCGGGTGTGCATCTGGCCAGACAAAGGCACGGGCCGATCTGGCGTGATGTCCACCGTCGCGGCACCGATGTGGAGCTGGGAGGCAAGCAGGGGGTTCGCACCTAACCAGATGAGCGACAGCAGAGAACAGCGAAAAAGCGGGCACAATGTCATGAGATGGAAGGGGAGACCGCTGAAAGTACGGCTGCTCGAGGAAGATTCTTTTGATCAACACGGATAGCCAAGACACCGGACATTGGAGAAAAAATCACCTCCTTCCGTCTGATTCTGATCCTGTGGCAAGCTGCCCCTCCTCCCCAGCGTACTAAGAAACAGCATGCGACCCGGATCGTCTCACTCATGTTCCTCCAGAACCTGGACACTGCTGTGTCTAGCAGGGCTGGCAGCCATTTCATGGGGGGCCGAAAAACCGGATTTCAATCGCGAGATCCGCCCCATCCTGGCCTCTAAATGTTACGCCTGCCATGGCCCGGATGAAGACAAACGGGAAGCAGGGCTGCGACTGGATGTGCGGGAGGAAGCCGTGAAGGAGGCCATCGTGCCGGGAGCGCCCGAGAAGAGCGAGTTTTGGCATCGTGTGGTCACCACGGACAAGGACGACGTGATGCCGCCGCTCTCCTCACCCAAACAGCTCACGGAAAAGGAGCGCGCGCTGCTGAATCGCTGGATCCAATCTGGAGCGGAGTACCAGCAGCACTGGTCTTTTCTGCCCATTCAGAAAGCAGAGCCCCCTTCGGTCAAATCGGGCGCGGGCATCCGCAATGGCATTGATTTTTTCATCCGGAACGAGCTGGAAAAACACGGCTTTGCGCCTTCTCCGGAGGCCACCCCCGCCACCCTCATGCGCCGGGTATCCCTGGACCTGACCGGGCTGCCGCCCACACCGGAAGAGGTGCGTATCTTTGTCCAAAAATACAAAACCTCACCCCAAGCCTACGAGCAACTGGTGGATCGTCTTTTGGCCTCACCGCATTTTGGTGAACGCTGGGGCCGCCACTGGCTGGACCTCGCCCGTTATGCAGACAGCGAAGGTTTCCTCGGCGACAAGGTGCGGCCGAATGCTTTCCACTTCCGCGATTGGGTGATCGAAGCGATCAACAACGACCTGCCCTTTGATCAATTCACGCTGGAGCAGATCGCTGGTGACCTTCTGCCCGAGGCGACGGTCGCGCAATTCACGGCCGCCGGGTTTCACCGCAATGCCGCGCTCAATACGGAAGCCGGAGTGGACAAGGAAGAGGCCCGTTTCCAAAACTTGGCTGATCGGGTCAATACCACCTCGCGTGTCTGGATGGGCCTCACGCTGGGCTGCGCGCAGTGCCACACGCATAAGTATGACCCCATCACCATCCGGGACTACTACAGCTTTTACGCCTACTTCAACAATACCCAGGACAAGGCGGAGCCCCGGACCCAAGCACAGACGCTGGCAGAGGTGACCGAAGACCGCCGCCAGGCCTATGTGCATCTGGCCGGGGACTACGCACGCCGCGGCCCGGATGTCATCCCAGCGACTCTTTCGGCCCTGCCCAAACTGCAGCGCCCAACGGAAATGGAACAAACACGGCTGGACCTGGCCCAATGGCTCGTCGCCCCTCAGCATCCGCTGACCAGCCGGGTGGCGGTTAACCAAATGTGGAGCAAACTTTTCGGCACGGGCATCGTCAGCACTCCGGATGATTTTGGCACCAGCGGAGAGTCCCCTTCCCATCCAAAATTGCTGGACTGGCTGGCCGCGCAATTCATGGAGAACGGCTGGAGCCGGAAGGAACTGCTGCGTCTCATCGTCACCTCCGCCACTTACCGCCAGTCTTCTTTGCACCGACAAGACATCCTGGAGACGGATCCGCTGAATCGCCTGCTGGCCCGCCAGAACCGCCTGCGCCTGGAAGCCGAAGTCTTGCGCGACAGCTTCCTCACTGCCAGCGGACTTTTGTCACGCAACATCGGCGGTCCCAGCATCAAACCACCCCTGCCGGGAGATGTTTTTGACGTGGGTCGGTCCGTGAAATGGGAACTCAGTGAAGGCAATGAACGCTACCGGCGCGGGCTGTACATCCTCACCATGCGCAGCATCCTCTACCCGATGCTGACCACTTTTGACGCGCCCGATGCCAGCGAAGCCTGCGTGAAGCGCGACCGGTCCAACACGCCGCTCCAGGCCCTCACTCTGATGAATGACCCCGTCTTTGTCGAGGCCGCGCAGGCTCTGGCCCTCCGCGTGATGCGTGAAAGCCCACACGATACCGCCAGCCGCCTGCAGCAGCTTTTTCTCCGCTGTCTTTCCCGCCCACCGCGTCCGGAGGAGACGCAGCGGCTCCTCGCTTTTCACGCCGAACAAAAGGTCCGAGTCAAAAAAGGCGGCGATCAGTCCCTGCAAGTCCTTCACTTCATCCAGGCCCAGGTCCCCAAGAAGGAGGCCCAGGAAACCGCCGTCCTCGTCGCCCTCGCCCGTGTGTTGCTGAACCTCGATGAGTTCATCAACCGCGAGTGATCCCCTCTCCCATGTCCCCGCACGACTACATCACCCAAACCCGGCGCGATTTCCTGGCCACCAGTTCCTGCGGCCTGGGCACAGCAGCGCTGGCGTCCCTTCTGGGACAAGACGGCTTGTTAGGCGCGGAAGGTGTACCCGCCAATCCGCTGGCCGCGCGCAGGCCCCACTTTGCCCCGAAGGCGGAGTGCTGCATCTTCATCTTCCTTGAAGGCGGCCCCAGCCAGATGGATCTCTTTGATCCCAAACCGCTGCTGAACAAATACGATGGCCAGCCCCTGCCCGATTCCATCGTCGGCAATGCCAAGTTCGCCTTCCTGCAAAAGGAAACCGCGCGGGTGATGGGCACGAAACGCATCTTCAAAAAGCACGGCAAGTGCGGCATGGAAATCTCCGACTTGCTGCCCCACATCGCCACCTGTGCGGATGACATCGCGCTCATCCGATCCATGCACACCACCCAGTTCAATCACCTGCCGGGGCAGCTCATGCTGAACTGTGGCGCGCCTTTGTTAGGCCGCCCCAGCGTGGGTTCCTGGGTGACCTATGGGCTGGGCAATGCCTCCCAGGAATTGCCGTCGTATGTGGTCATGGTCTCCAAAGGCCGCGGCCTGCCAGGCGGCAGCTCCACATGGTCCAGCGGCTTTTTACCCTCCTCCTATGGCGGCGTCATGTTTCGCAATGGTGCCTCTCCCGTGCTGAATTTGGCGAATCCAGAGGGCATCACCACCGACATGCAGCAGGCCAGCCTGAGTACTCTGAATGACCTCAACCGCCTGCGCCATCGGCACATCGGCGACCCGGAAATTGCCAGCCGCATCAACAGCTACGAGCTGGCCTTCAAGATGCAGAGCGCCGCACCGGAGTTGGTGGACATCAGCGGTGAATCTGCCAGCACGCTGGATGCCTATGGCATCAACCGCATCGAGCCCGCCATCAAAAGCAACCTGGGAGGCATCGGCAATTACCAAATTTTCTCCCGCCAGTGCCTGCAGGCACGTCGCATGGTGGAGCGCGGTGTGCGCTATGTGAACATCATCCACGCCTCCTGGGATCACCACAGCAGTCTGGACCCGCAGCTCGCACATAACTGCGGCATGGTGGATCAACCCATCGCCGCCCTGCTCAAGGACCTCAAACAACGCGGCCTCCTGGATACCACCCTGGTGGTCTGGGGCAGTGAATTTGGCCGCACGGCTCTGGGTGAAAACCGGCCCGGGGCGAAGAAAATCACCGGACGCGATCACCACCCCGCCGCGTTTTCCTTGTGGATGGCAGGCGGTGGAATCAAGGGCGGCCAGGTCTATGGGGAAAGCGACGACTTCGCCTGGCATGTGGCGAAGAACCCGGTCTCCATCCACGACTTTCACGCCACCATCCTGCATCTCTTCGGCATGGACCACACCAAGCTGACCTACCGCTTTCAAGGCCGCGAATTCCGCCTCACCGATGTCCACGGCGAGGTGGTGAAGGAGCTGCTGGCCTAACGGCTTGCTGTGGGAGCCTTCAGCACTTCGATTTTCACCACTTGGCGCACCCAGCGGAAGTGGCGGCGTTCTTTGGGCAAGACCAATCGGCAGGGGCCTTGTGCGGCGGGTAGTGGTGCGTCATTCATAGCATCCACCAGAAGAACAGGATCGTCTGTGCAGCGGGGGTCCAGCTCGGGCAGGGCGAAGACGGCGCGGTAGCCATCGGCCGCAGTCACCAGAACGTACTGCGCCAGGACTGGGCCGCGCAAGGAATCCCCCAGGCTGAGGCCTGCCTTTTGCAAAACCTGATACAGAGGCACTCCGGTCCAGGAGGCCTCTTCACCGCCGTGATCCTTGGCCGTGACGGTCTGATGCGGCAGCAATTCCAAGTCCTGAAGCGTGAGGGTGACCGGAGATGCTTCGCCGATTTTCACGATCACCTCGGCCGCTAGACTGGTGACGCTAAACAGAACGCCAAAAAATACGCCGAGGTAAGTTTTCATAGTGCTTAAAATTCGACCTTCAGGTTCATGAAGAAGGTGCGTCCGGCTTCAGGAAAGCCTTCGGTGAGCGCATAGTTCCGATCCAGCAGGTTGTTCACGCCAGCACTCAGCGTGACGTCATGTGGCAGGCGCAGGGACACTTTTAAATTGGTGATGGCCCAGGCCCCTGACTCAATGCCGTAGGTGGTGGAGTAGCGTGAACCGTTGTACTCCACGCTGGGAATGAGGCTGAGCCAGGACACGGGACGGATATCTGCATAGGCCAGGAAACTGTGCCGAGGGGTGTCAATAAGGCGGACGTTGGGCTGGCTCTCATTCTTGCGGTCGAGGTAGGCGTAGTTGGCGGTGAACTGAAAGGCCTCGCTAGGCTTCCAATCCAGGCCCATTTCTGTGCCGAGGTGGCGACTGCGGCCGACGTTTTGCAGCTGAAAGAGCCCTGGCTGTACATTGTCCACCCGCTGGATGGTGTCCTCGATCTCTGCGGCGAAAACATTGGCACGGAGGGTGAGTGACTCGATGGGATTCCCTTCATAACCCAGCTCCAAGTGCAATGCGGTTTCGGGTTCCAGGTCTGGATTCGGCAGGGCCTGGCCAAGGCGGTAAGAGTAACGATCTTTGATGGTGGGAAAGCGGCTCTTGCGCGCGGCGGTGAGGTGCAGGCGCTGCGTCTCGGTGAGGTCGTAAAACAAGCCTAACTGAGGATTGAAAGCATCAAATGTTTCACTCTGCAGCGGTGCGTTGTTGGCATCCACAGCCTCCTGCACTTCCCGTCGATCGTAGCTGAATCCAGCGATGACGCTGATCTTGTCCGTGAACTGATGCGTGTCTTCAAGCCCGAAGGACCAAGTGGTGTCTTCATAGATGAAATGCGGGCCGCGATTGCTGAGTGTGGGATGGTCTGGCCGGGCAAAGTTCTGCTCATCGTGATGGTCCAGCTTGCCATGGATGGCGGCTTTCAGCGTGTTGCGTTCCCCCAGCTTGGTGCCAAATTCCACCGAACCACCGACGGTCCAGTCATCATAAAAACTCTGGAAGGTGGAGCCTGCGATTTGGCTGTCATAGTCCGCATTGTCATAAGCAAAGAGGCTGTTTTCAAACTGGTCGTAGTAGAGCCGCGTCTTCACATAGGTATCCGTGGCGATGTGGGTGTTCGTGGAGAGAAACACCGTCTGTTTATCCCAGCTAGGCCACTGCCAGAAGCGCACGCGGTTCAGCGGATCGCTGCCGGTGTAGGTGGGATTGCCCTTTTCACCACTCTGGTAGGTATAACCGAGAGCGTATTCATCCGTCTCATTGGGGGTGTAGCCTAACTTGGCACTGAAACGCCAGTCCTGACGATAGGCATTGTCCCGCTGGCCGCCGTCCTCCCGTGCATTGGCTTCAAAGTCATCCGAGAGTGGGTAGGAATCTGCCTCGAGGAATGAACCGCCGAGTTGCAAGTACCAGTCTCCCTGGCGCAGGCCCACATTCAGTGCGGCCTGATAACCGCCTTCCTGAAACCAGCCTGCCAGCAGGTCTCCCTCCACCGGGCGCACGGGCCTGCGTGAGATGACATTGATGGCGCCGCCCAGGGTATTGGGCCCATAGAGCACGGAGGAGAAGCCTTTGCTGACGCGGATCTCGGCCACATCCGCCGTGGTAAAACGGCGCAGGTCCACGTAACCATCGTAGGGGACATAGACGGGCACTCCATCGACAAAAAGCGGCACCTGGCGAAGATCAAAACCGCGCACGTTCACCCCTGCCTCATTGCGTGGCCCGGTGTTGCTCATCGTCACACCGGGGGAGAGGCGCAGGGCCTCGGCGAGGTCCGTACGCTCAAGCTGGCGCAAGGTTCTGGCCTGCAAAGTATCCGCCAGGGCATCCAGCGTGGGCTCGGACACATTCGCGGTGACCACGATGGTGCCGAGCGTGAAGGGCTCGGGCTCTGAGGCGAGAAGCTGAGGGGCGGTGAGGAGGAGAATCAACGAAGCACGGGAGAGCATGGATTTCCCGTTAAGCAGTACGTTATGTTTTGTCAAACATAACGGAATCGCAAAGTGCATTCGGCTGAAATCAGCCGCTCCCCGGCTAGCCTCCGAGACCTAACTAGAGGTAAGTTTCAAGAGATGCTTTTGGTGCTTTTTAATCGTCACTTGAACCTCCGTGCGCAGGGCCTCATAGGCTTCCACCGCCTTTTCTCCCAGCTCGGTCAGCGTCGCTCCACCCCGCACGGCCCCACCACGGGTGGAGGTGACGAGGGGAGAGGGAAAAAGCTCATTCATCAGCTTCACATGCCGCCAGGCGCGCTGGTAGGACATGTCCATCTGCCGGGCAGCCTCAGAGATGGAGCCGGTGTCCCGAATATGGCCGAGAAGCTCCACCTTGCCCGGCCCTAGGATGGTGACCTCCCCCAGCAGGAGACGCAGATGCAGAGTGATGCGGGCAGAGGCGGGCTCAGGGTCAGACATGGGGCACGATACAAGCAGGCGCAGAAGCTGCTAGCGGGAAACTTTCCCACGCCCATAGGTGATGCCTACTCCTCCTCAAACTGGTCCAGATGAAACTGGCAGCAGCCCAGATCGAGAGTCTGGGTGCCAGGTTTCATGCGGGCCCGAAAAGCTTCGGCCAGGGAATAGACGCGCTGCTGGCTGTGCTTTTCCACCTCGATCAAACCGGCCTCACGCAGCACCCGCAGGTGCTTGGACGCATTGTAAGGGGTGGCAGAAAGTTCTTCGCACAGATCATTCACGCAGCGAGGGCCGCCTAACAAAGAACGCACCAAAGCGAAGCGTGTGGGCTCCCCCAGGGCACGCATGGCGGTGAGGCAGTCAAAGTGGACACGACGGCTGCGAGGCATGGAAGCATGATGATGCGGAGTGCGCGGCTGCGCAAGGGCAGGCTGCCCAGACCTCAGGCATCCGGGCCTTTTTCCAACGGCAGATCAGGCTGCTTGCGGAATTTGTTCCACTGATCAATCGCACCCCAGGTGAAGTAGGAGAGGATGTAACCCACAGGGGCCAGTGCACCGCCCAGGAAGACGCCGCCGAGGAACATGGCCTTGGCAAATTGAATGCCGCGAGCCAGCGTTTCATGCTCTTCGACGATGGCGGCCGCTGCGGCGGTGGGATCGCCAAACTTCTGCATGAGCCAAGTACCCATCCAGTTTTCCAGCAGGCCGATGGGGGCCAGCGTGGCGGGGTTGCTGAGCCAGCAGAGGGCGATGGCGATGGGGATGTTCACCCGAAAGATGGCTGCCAGGATGGCGGCAGTAGGCATCTGGATGGGCAGCAGTTGCACGGTGACAAAAAGCCCCACGGCAATACCGCCAGCAAAGGTGTGCTGCGTAGGTTTCCACACGCGCTTGTCCAGAAAGTGGCGGGCAAACCAGCGCATGAGCGGGCTGGTCTTCAGCTTCCGGGGATGCTTGAAGAAGCGGTAAGTCTTGAAGATGGAGCGGCGGAAGTAGCCTTTGGCAAAGTCAACCATTGGGGAATGTTCAGTGGTTGAGGGTCGCCGCGTAAATCAGCAGGCCGGCACCGAGGACGATTCGGTAGATGGCAAAGCTGTTGAAGGTGTGGCTCTGAACGAAACGGATGAGCCACTTCACCACGACAAAGGCGGAGAGCGCGCTGACCAGGGTGCCCAGGGCCACCATGGACCAGTCTTCCCCACCCACACCGTGATCCTTGATCTCCGAAAAGATTTTCAGCCCCCCGGCGGCCATGAGCGTGGGGATGCCGAGCAGGAAGGAGAACTCCGTGGCGGCGGGCCGGGCAATGCCGAAGGCCATGGCCATCATGATGCTGGCACCAGACCGGGACGTGCCAGGAAAAACGGCGGCCAGAAGCTGTGCTGCAGCCACCGCAGCCACGACCACCCAGGTGATTTCGGTGGTGCCAGCCTTGCCCCGGTACACGCGCTCCAGCCACAGGATGATGATGCCGCCGATGAGGGTGGCCCAGGCCACAGGGGGCACGGTTTCTGGCAGTTCCACATCCAGCTTTTTGATGACCAACCCACCCGCGGCGGTGAGGATGAAAGCAGCAGCCAGCTTGGCCAGGTAATCCCGCGTTTCTGGGCTGCCTAGGCTGAAGGCCAACTGCTTCACCCGCTGGGTGAAAACGGCCAGCACCGCCAGGACGGCCCCGCTCTGGATGACCACATTGAAGAGGTCACTCTTGGCTGGCAGCCAGCCCAACGTCTGGGGAATCAAAAGGTGACCCGTGGAAGAGATGGGGAGGAACTCGGTGACACCTTCGATGATGCCAAGCAAGATAACGGAAAGCCAGTCGGGCATGGGAAAACAGATCGGGAAAAAACGCCAGGGGGAACGCGGAGGGGAGGACTTACGGGCCGATACTGCGGATTGCAAGCCCTGCGGAGAGGGGATGGAAACAATCCTGGCACACGTATGCCCACCCGAAGGCTGCCATAGATGTCTCGCTCATTGACATACCCTAAGCTTCCTGATAGCCTTTGAGAAATTCCTGAGAAGCCTGAGACACCTGCCATGAAAGTTGCCGTTCATTTTATTCGCGTCCTTGGTGTGTGTGTGTTCCCGATCCTGGTCGGCTGCAAGGACCTCCAATTCACCAAAACTCAGGCCGAAAGAAACGAGGTTCAGGCCAAAATAGCCACCCTGACAAGCCAGAGCAATGAGCTGGACCAACAGATCCAGACACTCAGGCAGGTGGTGCCTCCAGGACTTGCCTCCACTGCGGCGGCCAATCAGCAGGCGGACAAACTCGCCAAGGAACTGTCTCTTCAGGAGCAGGAATTACTGAAGGTGATCAAAAATTATGAGGCGACGGATGCCGCATTGAAAGCCCAGCAGCAGGAACTCGAAAGCCTGCGCAGCAACCAGTAAAACGGGCCTTGCCGATATTTTTCCAGCCCTTCCAGCCATCCTTTTTTTCATGAAAAACTTTCTCGCCTTGCTCATCTTCGCCGCTGCCGGCGGTGGCTGGTATGTCTATTACCAGGACACCCAGGCCAAGAAGCAGATCGCTGAAATGACCCAAAATCTGCCGATTTATGAACAGACCGTGGCCACCCGCCAGGCCGAAGTGCAGGCCTACTCGCGGATGCTGGACCTGCAGAAAAAAGCACAGGCCAAGCGGACAGAGGTAAACGCCATCGTGGAGAAGGAAAGAACCCTCAAGGAAACCGTAATCAGGCTGGCGAAAGAAAAATCCGATATCATCAGCCGGGCACGCCAGGCCTTTGCAGGCAAGGTGATCCCAGAACTGACTCTCGCGGATGGCAGAAAACTTGCTCAAGTGAAAATCATCAAAGTGGAAGAAAACGGCCTCTCCGTCACCCTGAGCAGCGGGGTCCAAAAAATCCTGCCATCAGAGCTTCCTGAAAATTTGCGCAAAAGTTTCCATTACCGATAACAAAAGGCCCCGGCTGCTTTTCATTCCTCGTCCGCCATCCCCCCGGCATGCAAAAAATCTCCCGAATGTCATCCGTCTGCTCCTGGCAAGGCCTCCTCCTTCTGGTCATCACCCCCTTCCTCACAGGCTGCTTTGAGATCAGCAAGACGCGCGGGCAGACTCAAATCCTCATTCAAGAGCGACTGGAAGTGGAAAAGCAGATCCCGATCTACGATCAGCACATCGCCTACTATCAGAGCCAGCTTCATCCAGGCACCAAAATCACGGGCGCTGCCGATCCTTATTACGACACGCTCAACGCCTACCTGCAAAAGGTGGACTCCGCCCTGGTGGACACCAAGGTCAAAATGGCTGGCCGCAGCGCCTACCTGAACATCCTGCGCGAAGAATCTTCACGCCAGCACAGCCTCCAGCCACAGCCCTGATTATGAGCAGCATCCTCGCCGTTATTTTTTGTCTGGCTGTGGTGTTGGGCTCCTTCGGTCTCTACCTGCAAAACGAGCAGGCAGAGGCGTCCCTGGCCATGGAAAGCGCCAGACGACAGCTTACCCTCGCCAAAAATGCATTGGCTGACCGCGACCTGCATCTTTCACTGCTGAAGCGCCACTACGATATTCAGCGGAGCATTTACGACACCAACCAGGCCTACGTCGAAGCGGCAACCGTGATGCAGGAACTGGAGCAGGAGATCGACAGCCAAAGGAAAACCTACCAGCACATCGTGGAGGCCCGCCGCAACTCTGCCCGTGGCACCACCCTTGAATTCCTGGAACTTCCCGATGGTTCCGTTCTCCGCAGTGCCAAGATCTTGAATTTTGACGACACTACCCTTTCGGTGCTCACTCCCAGTGGCATCTTGAAACTGCGCGCGCAGGAACTACCTGATCACCTGAAAGACTATTTCAGATTGGACCTCATCGAACCTGAAACCGAGTTGGCAGCAGGAGCACTGAATCCTGAAAATTCCAGCGGCGAAACGCCCGTTGGAGATTTTCAATACAGCAACATTTCCATGGAACCTTCGAGTGGCGAACCTCACTTGTCGCACAACGAGAAGGTGAAACTTTACAGCCAGCATCTCCAGGTCCTGAGCACCCGGATTAGCAAACTAGAACAGGCAAAAAACGCTCCTTTCATCGGCATTGACGCCTACCTGAAACCCGGCAGCGCGGCCCACAAACACCGCCTGAAGGATCGTGCGAAAAAACTCGATCGGGAGATTGCCGTCCTGGCCGCGAGACGACGCGAACTGGAAGCTCAGCGCAGGAAACTCACCGCACCGGAAGTGACCAACCGCTGATCTGTCGGCCAATCACGGTGACTGAGACCGAGGATGGGGCCGTGCGAAGACAATCCGCCATACTGCGTCACGACGATGGATCGCCTCGTCGTGTTAGCGCCCGAAGCCCCGTTCCCGCCACGCTTGAGGCAACGTGGCGGAAAACTCAAAGGGGCCTCAGTGGTTGAAGAGAAACGCCGGTGAGTTGATGAGAGCCCAGGCAAGATCCTGGGCCGCGGTCAGCCGCTTATTGCCCAGCTGTTTGGAACTGAGATCCGCATCCCGGCGGAGTTGCACCAGCTTGGGGTCAAGCGTGATGGGGTTCTGGCTGCTTTGATGTTTGGCCTCCAGGGCAATCAGTTGGACATCCAGTGGCAGCGGCTTCTTGGCGGCCGCGAGCGTCTTTTTGATGGTCTGATAGTCACGGGCCTGATCCAGGAAATGGGCAGCCAGACTCGCTTTCTCTTCAGCACTGCGTTTGGCCAAAGGAATTTTGATGGCATCGGCTACAGCCTTCGCCACGCCAAAACGGACGACGGGGCTGGATGTCACCCACAGGCGGAAACGTCCCAGATTGTAACGACCATTTTGAAAAGGCTGGCTCATCTGAATGATGAACTGTGATCCACCCTTGAAGACGACAGGCTTGGCAAACTCAAAGGTCGCCTCATGGCGAAAGCCCCCCTCAGGAGACACCGCCCACCCCCGGTCCCGATTGCCCTTTTTCAGAACTTCCGTGACAGCAAAGTTCGCCTGTTCAAAGTCCGCTTTCGGATTGCGCAGATCCTGCGGCACGCCGCCTTTGACACGTTTGCCCCCGGCTGCCGCCAGCGCGGTCGCGCTGACGTTGAATTCGCTCAGCACAAAGTTGCCATCCGGGGCAGTGCCAGGACCATTGTTAGGCAGACGATCATCAGGCAGAACTTCCAGTTTGATGGCCGTCACGTTCTCCAGAGAGGTCTTGCCATTGAGCTGGTAGTTGCCAGCCGCCAAACGGCCTTCTGGAAATGCGGTGGCGAAGATGGAACCGTCAGGCTGAACCTCCAGTTTCTCCACACCCGCGGCACGAGTCACGCTGAGTTCCAGCGGTACCCATTCCGTCGTCAAATCGACATACTGCTCCCAGCGAGGTTGCTGCATCGGGGCGGTATCGGCGACTTTCTTCACGGTCTCTTCCGCTTTCTTGATTGCTACCAAGCGAGCCTCTTCCTTTTTCTTAACTTCAGGGGCCATTTTCACTTGGTAGTCTTCCAGTTCTTTCTTGGCCGCTGCAATCAGGGCGAGACGTTCCGCCTCCGCTTTGGCGATCACAGGCTTTTGCTCCGCCTCTTTGGCTTGCCACTCCGCAGCGAGTTGCTTGTGCTCCACGTCCATGCCCGCCATGCTGGCCAGGGCGGCATTGATCTCCTTACCCGTGGGTTTGCGATTGAGAATACGGAGGAAAATTTCCTCCACCAGCTTGGCGTCGTCCTTCACTTCATTCGTGAGCTTGGCGATGGCATTGTTCGGATCGCTAATGGCGTCCCCAACAGTCGGCCCCGACATCAGGGCCATGACAGGTCCCAAATTCACCTCATTGCTGCGTTCGCATTCACAAACACTCTCACGGGCAGGTTTGCCAAAGTTGGTCAGGAATCCATCTGGAAGCTGCGTCTGTCCGTCAATGAGCTGCGCCGCCCGTGTACCTTTGGGCACGCCCGGAATGTTTGGCATGGAGCCGGTCACGGCAAAGACGGAGTCGAAAAGCACCTCGGCAGGCAGACGGCGGGCCTTGGCATGGCTGTAGTTCACCTTGTCATCCTCGTTCCATTTGTTGGTGGAGAGGCTGATCTGATAGGTGCGGCTCTGGGTGATGATCTTCATCAGGTGACGCACGTTGAATCCGCTCTGCACAAACTCATTCGTGAGGTACTGCAGCAACTCAGGGTTGCTCGGTGGATTGCCGGCACGGATGTCGTCCAGCGGCTCGATGACCCCGGTGCCCGTGAGGTAACCCCAAATGCGATTGGCGTAACTCATGGCGAAGTAATCGTTTTCCGGGCTGGTCATCCAGGTGGCAAACTGCTCTCGGCGGCTGGTGGCAGTCTTGCTGACCAGTTCCATGTCAAAGGGCACTTGGGGGGCCACAGGGGCATTGGTGCGCAGGTGATTCATCTCACCCATGGCCTTGTCACCCACGATTTCGTACAGGGGCTTGGCACCCTCCACCGCCGTGCCGCCGATGGTCTTGCCCGCGCTGGCAGGGTCGGTCTTCAGGTCTACCTGGGCAAAGAATGCCGCAGTCTGGTAATATTGGTCCCAGGTCCATTTTTCAAAAGGGTGGTCATGGCACTTGTTGCAGTTGAAGCGGGTGGCCAGGAAAAGATGCGTGGTGTTTTCCACCAGCTCTTCCGGGGTGCGCACGGTCTTGTAATAAGCGGCGGCCGGATTGTCCTTGGTGGAACCCGTGGCCGTGATGATGCGGTAGGCCATGCGGTCATAGGGCGTATTATCCGCGACCTGCTGCTTGATCCAGTCGCGCAGAATTTTGACACCTTCCCCGCCGAGGAACTTGCTGTTCACCTGCAACATGTCAGCCCATTTGTTAGACCAATGGTCCACGAAGTCAGGGTTGCCGATCAGCTTGTCTATGACTTCATTGCGCTTCGTCCGGCTATCCCGCGCATCTGCCACAAAGGCGCGCACTTCTTCGACCTTTGGAGGCAGACCGGTGAGGTCAATGTGAATGCGGCGCAGGAAGTCTTCATCGCTGCAAAGGCCGCTCGGCTCGATCTTCATGCGCTCCCACTTGCGGGCAACGAGTTCGTCGATCTTGGTCCACTTCTCCGGCTCCTTCCAGGCAAAGCCCGAGCGGTCACCCATGACGGTGACCGTGGTGGCAGCATAGGCCCCTTCAAAACGGGCCAGGATGGCAGCCTCACCACGGCGCAGACTGGTCATGAGGCCCGTCTTGTCAGCCTCCAGGACTTCCATGTTGCCGCTGTCCACAAAGGCTTCCGCTGTGACATCTTTGACATAACCATCCGCATAGCGGGCGATGACACGGATCTGCTGGCGGCTGCCGATGCGCTCCAGCACGGGATTTTTGGGGAACACTTCAATGCTGGTTACCCGTGGGGTCTTGAGGTCCAGCTTGGCCCCCTGGCTGATCCAGGCCTTCAGCGTTTCATAATAAAGCTCACCCGGAACGGTCAGCTGGCCTCCTTCATGGGGAACGGAACCACTGGCCTTCAGTAGCATCAGCGAGTGATCTGGTGAGGCCACATTGGCACGACGGCTGGCGAGTTCATCGGTAAAAGCGAGCACGTCATAAATGGGGTCGTAACCGCGCAGGCTGAGCTTGAAGCCCGCTTTACCATCCTTGGCCCCATGGCAAGTACCCATGTTGCAACCGAGCTTGGAGGTGATGGGCATCACATCGCGCACGTAGTCCGGCTTCAGTGCGAGATTCATGCCCGTCACAGACACAGGCACCGTGGCGATCTTGCCCATGAAGGCGACTTTCACCTCACCTTTGCCATCGCTGCCAGGGCGCAGCAGACCGCGCTCATTGATGCCGGCTGCTTCACCACCTTGAAAGGTCAGTTTGGCCATGCGGGTGACGTCGGCCTTCGTGCCATTGCTCAAAGTCGCCGTCACCAAAAGCTGGGCGTATTCCATCGGCTTGCCGAGGCTGATGGACGTGGGCTGCACTTCGATCGAAGCCACGGTAAGACCGGGGACAAGGGTCTCCACCTTGTCATCCTTGACCGCCGTCGCGCGCACACTGTCATCGGCAATGACTTCGCTGGCAGCGAGGGCTTTGTTCTCGACCAAAGGCACGCTCACAAACTCCTTGGCAATCTTACCCGTCGCCGATTCGATGAGCCGGATGCGGCCATCCTGCCCGGCCGCAGCCACGGTTTGACCATCGGGGCTGAAGCTGACGGTAAAGATGCCACCGGTGGGCATCGGCACGCTGGCGATGAGCTTCACATCCTTGACGATCCAGTCCTCCAGGGCCTTACCTGCACCGCTGCGGGTTTCGACGATGGTCTTCACCTCGTCCGGCATGGTGCTGTCATAGTCTGAGGCATAGATATTCACCTGGCCCGTGCCTTCATGCGAGGCCCCTGCGGCGATGCGTTTGCCATCGGGCGCAAAGTCCACGCCGAAGATGCGGCCCTGCATGAGGGGAAATTTGCGGATGAGGTTGGCATTGTCCCCAATGACTCGCTTGGTGATGCGCTCCATGCGATAGATGGCAGGCATGCCATCCGTGCCGCCGATGAGGATTTCATTGCGCAAAGGGTGCCGCACCAGAGCCTGCACACCGCCCTTGAGGGCCCCCGGTGTGATGGAGGTGATGTTGTCCACAAAACGTTGCGTTTCCACCTCGGTGAGCTTCACGCTCATGTCACGTCCACAGGAGGCGATGAACTTGCCATCCGTGCTCCACACGGTGTCCAGCACCCAGTCGCTATGACCACCCATGAAGAGGGTTTCCTTGCCCGTGGCCGATTCAAAAGCCCGCAGGCCATTGTCTGCACAACCGACGGCGATGAACTTGCCATCGGGCGACCAACTGGCGCCATAAAGAGTGTCAAAGGTCAGGGACTTCGACAGCTCCAGTTTCTTCTTCGCCACATCCCAGACCTGGATCTCTCCCTCGCGCGCCGGGCTGCCGCCAGTAACTAGGATCTTGCTGCCATCCGGCGACCAGGCCAGCTTTTGAATGCGCTCCGCCAGCCCAACCAAACGTGTGACAATGCCACTGCCATCGGCCTTATGGATGAGCACTTCGTGATAGCCCGCCACAGCCAGCAGGCTGCCATCCGGTGAATATTCCATGGAGGTCACAGCCGGGGCGGTGACATACACGGGCGGATGCTCCATGTCATAGTGAGCCATCGCAGAGGCAGGCGTGTCATCTTTGGCCCCTTCGCTGACCCAGCGCTTGATCAGCGCGACCTGCGTTTCGTGCAAAGGATCTCCCTTGGGCGGCATCTCCACCTTACCCTCCGCATTCGGGGTGGATACCTTCAGCAGATTGGATTCCTCCGGCTTGCCTGGGACGATGGCATTGCCCTCTTCCCCACCGGCCAGCAATTTGGCAAAGTCGGTCATCACATAGTCACCCTTGGCCTTCGCCGGCTGATGACAGCCTGTGCAGTTTGCCTGGAGGATAGGGCGGATGTGTTTGTAAAACGAGACCGGTTTGTTAGGATCAATGCCCTCCTCTTTCTTTGGCGGGGCAGCCTGGACGGCCAGCGCGAGAAAGGACAGGCTGGCGAGGGTAAGGAAAGGCGTCTTCATGGGTGGTTGAAGGGGGGATTCTAACAAAGTGTAACGCGCAGAAACGCCCCAACGGAGGAGTCTCTTGCTTTTGCCCGCCCACTCAGGCGGGATCATCCATGCCTAAGCGTGGAAGAGCCAGGGGGGGAAGCCATCAGCGCCCGAGTTGATGCCAGAAAAAATAAACCCCGATGCCCACAGGAATGAACAGGGCCAGCCAGCCTGGCCAAGCCATGAGCCCAGGTGGCAAGGGCCGTGGATACTCCGGGGTCACCCCCGCCTGGAGCATGCGATCATACAGATGCGGATGCAGCTGCCGACCACGCATCACCGCAGGCATTTGATTGGCCTTGTAGAGCTTTTCCAAAGCATGAGCATAAATCGCAGAATCCGCCGCGCACTGCATGGCAGCTTCGTCAGCCACTTTTTCCAGACGCCGAGAAAACCAAGCAAACAGACGTTGCATGCCATACATGGCCCCAAGGAGAATCAACAAGCCCCGCGAACCGAAATGATGATGAACGGGACGGAAGAAAATCAGGATCGTCCAGCACAGCATCCCCGCTAGACGCGCCACTTGCACGACGACTTGCTCGCGCAAGTGCGCCATTTCATGCAGGATGACGGCACGCACCTCTTCATCATCCAGCAGCTCCATCAGGCGAGTGGTGACCATGAGGCCCTGAATGTAAACAAGCGCCCCGGCATTGGCCACCGGACTGATGGAGAGCCAAGTATAACGAGGCTTGATGCCTGAGATCGCAGTGGCTTCCTCAGTGAGTCGATCCAGACGAGCTTCCTCAGGATGCTTGAACTTAAAAAGTCGCGCCATTACCGGCATCCACACGCCAGAAATAATGAAGACCATGGCGGCAATGCCCAAACCTGCCCGCACCCAGTCTTGCCAAGTTAGAACCTTGGGCATGGTGAACATGAGCCCGAGAAAGATGCCCACCAGCCCAAATTGCACAAGGAGCGTCCAGACCGTGTGCACCAGCCAAACCCGAAACGTGTAACGCGGCTCAATCTCCCGTGCGGCCGGGAAGCTGCCAAAAACGAGTCCCAAAACGGGCAGCAGCAGCCACCATTTGCCATCATCCTTCGGGAAATTCAGAGCCCAGATCAGCCCGGTCATGAACATGATGCCCAAGGTCGCGCCGAACTGTGCACGCCGGGCCTGCCAGAGAAAACGCGCGCGCTCGGTCCAATGCGCCCCCGCACTCTTGCGCCAACGCCCCAAGGAAAGGTGCATGAACAAGGCCAT
The DNA here is from genome assembly GCA_040386955.1 of Verrucomicrobiota bacterium. Classification (GTDB taxonomy): domain Bacteria; phylum Verrucomicrobiota; class Verrucomicrobiia; order Verrucomicrobiales; family Verrucomicrobiaceae; genus Prosthecobacter. The sequence goes on along the minus strand of JAZKER010000001.1, from coordinate 131,421 downwards.
CAGCAGTGCCGACGACAAACTGCTGACAATGAGAAAAAGCCCTTTTGAATCCATGGGGGGAACATCCAAACCTTTTCGCCACCCTCTTGTCAACCTCACCCTTGTCACAGGAAAAATCAGCACATCCGCACCGCGGATCCTCCAGTCGCCCAATCCCTGTAAAATCAAGGCTGCACGAGGAAAAGAACGGGCTGGATCGCTCAAAAGTTGCAGTCCCGCGTTGTCCTGTCAGGGTGGGCAGCCCATGCCAGCCGACCAACTCAGCCAGCGCCTGTTTGCCAGTGTTTCAGCGGACTTCTTTCGTCCGCTGGTGCGCCCTTCGGCCCCGGTGTATGTGGATGGAGCGGATCGTCTGATTCATGAAGCGGGTGAAGCCGGCCGCCTTCCCCAGGCGGATGCCCTGGCTATCCTGCGCGAGGTCCTTTCCCAGAACCCGCAGGTGGCCCTCCAGGAAGATGAAGGCGGCGGCCTGCAGGACGTCCGCGCCCGCGCTGGCAAGCTCTACAATCAACTGCTGCAAGTACGCTGGATCGAGGAGCAGGCCGTGAGCCTGAACGAGCGATGGGTGGTCATTTCCCCCTCCCTTCGGCCGCTGATGCGCACCCTGCGCGACCTCGCCGAAAATGAGGTGGCCGAGCTGAAGAGCTTTGCCGATACCCTGCGAGGTGTTTGCACCTCCCTGGAACAGCGCGACGTGCTGAACCCCTACATCGTCCCCGCCATGGAAATGCGCGGCACGATCCACGATCTCCTCCAGCGCATGGAAAGCGCCATCCTCCAGCTCCATGGCGTGGAAAAGTTGGTGCACAGCTTTGAGCGGCGGCAGCGGGAAACCGAGTCCGGCGCGGAGACGCTGCGCTTGTTTTACCACGACTTCCATGAAGGCCAGCACATGGTCTGCTACGATGTGCTGCGCGGGGGCGGCCTGCTGCCACGTCTCCAGCGTGCACGCAGCCGGGTGCGTGATGCAGCGGATGATCCATTGGTCATCCAGCATCTGGCGGATGGCATCGCTGAATATCGCAACCTGGAGCCGAATGAAGCCTGGGAACTGGCCAATATCCAAATCCAGCGGCTTGAGCGCCAACTCGCTGGCCTACGCCTGCGGGCGGAGGCGATTGATGCCCGTGTGGCCTCCTTCAACCGCCTTTCGGTGCAGCGTTACCGTTACCAGTCGGAGCTTCGCGGTCGCCGCCCGGACATGATCAAACGCTACTGCGATGCGATCAACGCCGCCCATCGGGGCACCAAGTTCAATGACCTTCGGGTCGAGCCCGACTTCGCCCTGGCCACTCCCGAAGTGGATTTCTTTTACGGCATCGCTTCCCTCGCCCGTCCACGACGGTCCCGCTCGCCCGTTGCGCTTGAGCTTGGCCAAACACTGTCTGCCGAAGATGAAGCCGCTGACCTGGAGCGCCTGCGCCAGCGCCAAAAATTCGCCCTCACCCCGCACCGTGCGGCACGTCTGGTCGCGCGCATGATCCGGGAGCACGGCCCCGGCATCGCCACGGACGGATTCACCCTGGAGACGCCGGATGAACTGCTGGACCTCATGGCTGCCGCCGCCTACACCCACGGCATGGATGCCACCAGTGGGGAGGAGCAGCGCTGGCACATTCTCAGCAGCAGCCGCGATCACAGCCTCGAACCTGAAAACATCCCTCGTGACGCCCAGGCCGGCTGGCGCGTCGAACGTTTTGCTTTTGCCCGCCCCTCATGAGTTCCCTTCCCTGGCCATCTTTCTGGGCCGACGTGCCTGAACGCGACCGCTCCCCCATCCGTGATGTCCTCGCGGATCTCCTCCGCCATGGCGTCATTCTGGGTGACGAAGGCAGTGGCCGCGACTCCTACCTTTTGGTTAGGGATCAATATCCGGACCACATCCGCGACTATCTTTCCCCCCTGGGCCTGGAGCTGATCATTGACCATGAGCCGCCGCTCATCCAGGCACGCCCCGTACCAGAGGAATGCCAGCTCCTGGCCACCTTCACGAAGGATGAAACCCTCCTCGTCCTGGCCCTGTGGCGTATCTACGATGAATCCCGCAGTGAGCAGGCCAGCGAAACCGTCATCATCAGCGCCAATGACCTGTGGGTAAAATGGCGGGTGTTCTTTGAGAACATCGAGCCCCCAGGCATCACCGCGCTGGAAGAGCTCCTCTCCCGCCTGCGCCGCAAAAAACTCATCCGCTTCCAACGTGCGGAAGACAGCGCCCGCCCCGGTGAGGCCATGATCGAAGTGCTGCCCAGCCTGTCTCGCAGCATCCCCTTTGACAGCATCGAGGCCTGGCTGGAACGCGCCAAGCTTTATGAGCCGGAGCAGGCCGCAGCCGCCCAGGCACCCGAAGAGTCCCCTCAGCCTTAATTTTCCCGAATCTCTCTCATGGATCGCCCTCAGCGCATCACCCTCAGCCGCATCATCGCCATCAACTGGTACGGCTTCCGCCGCATCATTGATGTCAACGGCCTCGCCCTGCTCTGCGGTGAAAACGGCACGGGCAAGTCGGCCCTGCTGGACCTGGTACAATTCGTTTTGTTAGGCAGCAAAGGCACCCGATTCAACCGCGCCGCCACGGGCGATGGCAAACGCCCCACGGGACGGGATCGTGATCTGCGTGGCTACTGCCTCTGCGACACGAACACCAAGACCAAGGATGGCCAGCCCCGCTACCTGCGCCCCAGCGGGGTGACCATCGCGGCCCTAGAATTTGAGTGGCCCCTGGAAGAAGGCAACACCGAGCCCCGCCGCGAAACCTGGGGTGTGCGCGTGGAGTATGAAGGCCCCACTTCGGATGCCCGTTACGTCTGGTTTTACACGCCATGCCGCCTGCATTGGGCCGATGTGATCCGCGAGCCGGACACCGCGAAGCCTGACCGCCAGGAAATGCTGGCCGAAGATGAATTCCGCGTCCGTGTGAAACGCGATCTCCAGGGTGACCACTTCGGCCGCCTGGATACTTACCTGGATGAGATGGGTGCCCGCGAACACCTGTTCTTTGATCGCACCCAGATGAACAAAACCCTGCCGGGAGCCATCGCCTTCCAGCCGGTGGAAAACTTCGAAAGCTTCATCCGCGAAAACATCCTGGAACCCGGCCTGCCCGAGGTGAAGGAAGTGCGCCGCAGCCTGGATGCCTTGCGCGAGGCCGAACGCCGTGTGGATACACTGGGGGACCAACTGGGCTTTCTCCAGCGCATCCGCACCCACCACCTCAGCTTCAGCGAAGCCCGGCGTGAAGAGGCCCTCTTTGGCCATCTGCGTGCTGCCCTGGATCATGCGGAGTCAGAAGAAAAATTCCATCGCTCCGACAGTGACCTCCGCCTGCTGCGCGAGCGCCATGCCGAAGACAAGACTAACATGGCGGCGGCCGTCAAAGAGCGTGATGAAGCCAAAGCAAGATATGATGAGGTCAAGCTCGTCGCCGGTCGTGACGACAGCTTGCGCAAGCTGAATGACCTGCGCCGTCAGCGGGCTGACTTGATGCCCCGCATCGAGCGTCTGCGCCACGCCTCACGCACCGCGCATGAGATGCTGAATGAGCGCGCCCTGCACTGGGATGAATGGCTGCGTCACGGCCTGCGCGTCGGTCTGAACGCCAAGCTGGAGCGTGCCGAGCTGCTGCCCCAGTTGCGCAATGAAGAGGCCCATGTTGGGCTGGAGGCCCTGCCCGGGCTGGCCCGTGAGTATGACCGCATCAGCCGTCTGGGTGAGGATTGGCTGCGCCCGAAGTTGGAAGAAGTGGAAGAGTTGGAAAAGGCTGAGGACGAGTTGCAACGCCAGCTGGTAAGCCTCAGCGAAGGTCGCACCCAGGCCACCCCGCTCCTGGACGGTCTGCGTGCCCGTGGCAACAAGGCCGAACTCTTTGCGCGCGTGGTGGAGGTGAAACCTGAGTTTGAAGCTTGGTGGCCTCTGCTGGAGTCGGTCTTGGGCGTTCATCGTCAGACCGTGCTGGTGGATGATGACAGCTACCTCGCCGCCTGGGAACAATTCCAAAAAACTGGCAGCACCGAGCTGCTGGCCAATGCGGAGGAACTTCGCGCCCTCAAGCCCCAGGCCGAAAAAGGCTCCCTTGCCGAAATGCTGGAGACGAAGCATCCCACTGCGCGACTCCTCATCAATCATTTGTTAGGCCAAATCATGGCCGTCAGCAGCTCCGCCAAGCTGAAGATGCATGAGCATGCCATTACTCAGGAAGGCTTGCTGAAACAGCCCGGCGTGCGCCGCCACCTGAGCGCGGAGAAGGAAATGACCCTGGGTGAGGAAGGCCTGCGCCGCATGCGCAAGGAACGCGAAGAAGGCCTGGAGCGCGTACGCGGCTTCATGAACGAATTCCGCCGTGAGGTGCATGCCGTGCGCAGCTGGTTGAAACGTGGCCAGGAATACCGCCTGGGCGAAGATGCCCCCAAAGCATCGGCCATCGAGCTTTCCCAGCTTCCCGGCCTGGAGGCCAATGAACGCCAGCTGGAAGAAACCATCCAGCTCCTCGCCACGCCCGAGCAGGACCGCCAGCTCCAGGAAATGGATGAGCTGGAAATGCGCCTGCGCGGGCTGGAACAACGCATCGGCAGCCTCAGCACCTCGGTCACCGCTTTCACCGTCAACGAACGTCAAATGACAGAGCAGCTGGACCTCTGCCGGGAGGAATTCCAAGGAGCCACACTGTCACTGCATGAAAGCCTGAACAGCCTCCCACGCGGCCTCGCCCAGGATGAAATCGCAAGGGCCCTGAAGGCCGCTCTGGAAGCCGGAGGCACCTGGCAAAAGCGCAAAGACCAGTCCGAGTATGGCCGTCAATACGCCCACGACCGTGCAGAGCGCACCCGCCGTGACCGCAATGACGAACGCCGCAAGCTGGCGGAAGCGCACCCTGAATATCGTCACGACTTCGATGCCGAAGAAGAGGACAACGCCCGCTACGACGCCCGCTGCAACGACCTCGAATCGCATCAGCTCAGCCACTATCGCCAGATCGCCGAAGAGCGCCGCCGCGAGTGGGAGGAACGCCTGCAAAGCCAGGTGCTGGATGTGCTGCGGGAGAAGATTGATGAAGCCACACGCACCATCAAGGAACTGAGCAAGATTCTCGATCAAGACATCGGCCGCTACCGCTACCGCATCTCCCAGATCCGCGACCGCGCCCAGTCCGCCATGTGGAATCTCATCGAGAACGGCCTCGAAGGTTTCAACCCCTCCGACGAACTCTTCGCCTCTTCCAAGCAGGAAGAAATCGCCAAGGCCAAAGAAGAGCTCATGGCCGCGATTGATAACCCCGATGATACCAAGGCGCAGCGCCTGCTGGACTACCGTTTTTATCATCGTTACGACATGCTCATGATCCCCAGCGGTCATAGCGAAGAGGCCGCCATTTCCCTCCAGAACAACGCACGCAAAATGAGCGGCGGTGAAAACCAGGCCCCGTTCTTCGTCTCCATGCTCGCCGCCTTCCACCGCGTCTATGATCTGGGCCGCAAGGACAGCCGCCGGAACCTCGGTTTGGTGGTCATGGATGAAGCTTTCTCCAAGCTCAGCGGCGACCGCATTGACGACTGCCTCGCCCTCGCCAGCAACTTCGGCCTCCAGCTCCTCCTCGCCTTCCCTATGGACCGCCTCGGCACCATGATCGACCATGCCGACACCGTCATCGAATGCCGTGTGGACCGCAAACGCGACGGCCAGGGCCGCGACATCCACATCGAAAACTGGGTGGTCCCCTGGAACAAAGACAAACTGCTGCAGGCGCTGGCGGGGTGAACAAGGTGGAATCTCTTCACCGCCGATTCTGAACCATGCTTGAGGCTTTTGCCCTCAAGCCCATTCATGATGCAGTTTGAAGTGAACCGGTGTTCCGGAATAGCCAAAATATGCATCTGGGCTTGGCATCAGTTACCCGGATCGGATACAACCAGATCATGCGATCTGATCTGAGTTGCCGACTTACCGTTTCTTGCATCGCATTTGGGGTCTTTTTACTGAGCACAGTTCCGGCAATCGCCTGTCCGAACTGTAACATCCACAACTACCTGTATGAGGCTGTTCAAACCTGCGAAACCATCGCCATCGGGACCGTTGTGGGAACAAAACAAGGACGCGAATATGAAATCAGCATAGCCCAGCCACTCAAGGGCCCCATCAAACTGGGCCAGTCGGGTCTGTATCAGGAACAAGGGAGTTGGGAACCATCGCCTGGGACGTCGGTGATAGCCTTCGGCCCCAGTCAATTCGGCCAAGCCGTTGATCGCGGCATTCTGCCCATCGATCTCCTGCCAGAAATCCTCAAGCTGATGGAGAAGAACTACACTCCAGCGACAGCTATCCATGCTGCGGAATGTCTGACCGCCGTCAGTGCCGACCTCCACTATCAGGGAGTCGATTACTACAAAGCCAATCCCCTTGAGGTTCAAGAAACCTTGAAAAACAGATTGGCCAGCTTGGAGTCCAGCCGCAAAAATTCCCTGGGCTACACTGAACAGCAATACCGTTTCGGGCTGGTGGCCATCATGAAAGTTCCCTCTGCCACCGCAGAGGAAATTGCCACTGGGATCATTGATGAATTCCTGACTTCGAACTCACCCCGCACCCGTCCTGGTGAACTGATTTGGACCCTGTCGAAACTGGAAACTCTTTTCTCGGCCATCCGTGAGGAAAAATATGCATCATTGAAGGCCGTTGTGTCTTCACTTCTTCCCTCCCTAAGTGGGCATCAACTCAGTCTATTCAGTCAATGTTTAATTGTCTCTGGGCTTATGTCGCCTCAAGAGATTGTTACCTGTTTCTCCAATGAAAACGAACACGGGTGGATCAAGCAGGCCATCGCTTTGGCTGCCTGCCGTCATCTGGGAACATGGGACTCCAAAACAGCAATCCAGCTCATTGCTTATGCAGAAACACTGCCAGGAGAAGAGGCCGCCGAAGCCTTGGCCGCAGCCAAAGAGGCACTCCAAGCAAGTCATCACTGGTTAAAGAGGCCGGTCCCCGGTCTGGATGAGACCCCTTGGGATGCGGGGTGGGCGGTAGAGTCCATTTTGTTCAGTGCAGCGGAATGGGACAAATGGTCATCTGAGGCCCTGGCCAAAAGATCTTCATGGCCACTCACAAGCGTCGCCTTGCTGCTTTTGGTGGGACCTCTAATTTGGATGCTGTCGCGCCTCAAACAGGCGAAACCATGACGTTACAGCTGATGGCTGTTATGAGAGAGATACCCATAAGCAGGAGCACCAGGGCCTTCCTGATTTCCACGAATGGCCATTTTACTCATCACTCACCGCAGACCCCACAGCACCTTCACGGCCTGCGCAGCAGCCTTGACATTGTGCACGCGGAAAATCTGGCTGCCCTGCCTCATCCCGGCGGCGATGCAGGCCACGGTACCGGCATCGCGGTCCACTGCATTGGGCAAATCCAGAACCTGACCGATCACCGTCTTCCGCGAGACGGGCAGCAGCACCGGGCGGCCCCAGCGCTGCAACTGGTCCGCATGGCGGTACAGCGTCAAATTGTCTTCCCGCTGCTTGGCGAAATCAATGCCGGGGTCCAGAATGATGTGCTCGGGAGACAGGCCAGCCACTTCGGCCAGAGCCAGTTTTTCATCAAAAAACTGCGCCATCGTCTCTAGGATATTGGCATAGCCCACATGGGTATGTGGCACCTTCGGCTGGCCGATGCTGTGCATGATCAGCAGGCTGGCCCCGTGCTCCGCACAGAGGCGCGCATGGGTTCCATCCGGCAGGGCGCTGATGTCATTGATGAGGTCGCCACCCTGCGGCAGTACGGCCTCAATGACGGCTGATCGCCAGGTATTGATGGACAGCAGCGGGGGCCAAAGCTGCACGCTGTCATGCGGTGGCCCGTCAAATTTAGCGATCAGATCCGGCCACGCAGCCACGAAAGGCAAGGTGCGGGCGATCTCCTCCTCCACACTGATGGGGCCGCGATTCGTCCGCGCGCTTTCCGCACCGATGTCAATGATGTCCGCCCCATCGCGCAGCATCGCCTCCGCCTGAGCCAGGGCTTTTTCAGGATCCAGCGTGCCGTCACCGCAAAAGGAGTCGTCATTGATATTGACGATGCCCATCACCAGGGGGCGACGGGGAAACTCGATGATATGATGGCGGGCTTTCCAGATCATAGGGGCCAGGTCTCCGGTAGAGGCACGATGGTCCGCTGACGATTATGAAATCTTACGGTTTCGCGGTAGCCAACGCTGTGCACAAAAGCGAGCGCGTGAGCAAAATCCGCCCCCACATCCGTGGGCTTGTGCGCATCGGAATTGATGACGATGGGCACGCTCGCGCTAAAGGCCATCTCCAGCATTGTCCGGGAGGGATAAAATTCGCTCAGTCCTTTGCGCAGGCTGGCGGTGCTGACTTCCAACACTCCCTTGGTATCGGCCAGGGCCTGGATCACAGGCTCATAGTAAGGCCGCAGATCGCCCGTCGGCAGCGCACCAAAACGCTTCGCCAAGTCCGGGTGGGCATGAAAGTCATACTGCTTCGTACGCACCATTTTCTCATACAGCCGCCAGTACTGCCGCCACATCTGCTCGATCTCAGAGGGCGTTTTGAAATGGTTCATGTACTTGGGATCGTCCACGGCCAGATCCTCCTGGATGTAATGGACGCTGCCGATGAGGTAATCCCAGGGGGCCAGCGCAGCAGTCTCATCAGTCCAGGCTTCGCGGCCTTCCAGGTAATCACACTCCAGGCTCAGGCGCACCGGGATGGTCACCCCCTGACGGGCCTCTTCCACCATGTCCAGATAACGAGGCAGGTCACCCAGACTCATGCGCCAGTCATCCAGATGCCCCTGCGTCGGGTTATGGTCCGAAATGCCGATCTCCGCCAGCCCGATGCTCTCCGCATGGCGGGCGTACTCGATAGGATCACCCTCCGCATGATGACAGAGGGGCGTATGGTTGTGGTAGTCAGTCAGCACCCCTCTTCTTGGCGGAGAAGAAGCATTCCTGCAAGCTCCTGTCATTTCCGAGTGCCGCAAGAAAACGAAAATTTCACACCGCTTTCCATCAGAAGATGGGCCACATATCCGTCCATTTCACCCAATGCCCAGTCCTTGCATCAGTGGATCCATACGGTAACTTTATTTCATGGCAACAGAGCCTGACTTTACGGACCTTCTGCACATCGAGCAGGGCTTTTGCCACCCAGCTTGGAATGCCATAGCAGCACGCATTGAAAATGAGCTTCCACAAGCTGAATGGAGCCAAACATGGGCATCGGTTTCACGAGCATGGGTCCAGAGAAACAGCAGCCAACTCGGCGGTAACTATCGCGTTTACGAAACACCAAATTTCCTAGTTCTTTCAGAGGCTTCAATAAGCGTAGTTCGGCACGCTTGCCGATCTTTTGAAGATGGATTAAAGCACATCACAACGATCCTCAAAGAGGTCGCTTGCATCAGCGGATCTGGCAAACAGGTGGTATTTATGCTGGCGGATCTTGATGACTACTATCGTTACATCTCGTATTTTTACCCTGATGGCGAGCATCCTATGAATGGAGGTGTTTGCCTCAGCAGCAGTGGTTATGTCCACTACGCGCTTCCGACAACTGATTATTTGTCATATCGGTCCACCCTGATCCACGAACTCACACACGGATTGTTGCTCCATTTACCTCTTCCAGTTTGGCTAAACGAAGCAGTGGCCATGAAGATGGAGCATGTCATATGCGCATCGGACGTTTTTTATTTCGATCAAGAGGTCCGCGAAAAACACCTTTCTTACTGGGACCAAAAAACGATTCAACAGTTCTGGTCAGGCGAGTCTTGGAACATTTCAGGCAACAGTTTTGAGCTCAGCTACAATCTGGCTTATCTTTTATGGCAAAAAATTGAAGTTCATCTGAGAGGTTCTCATCAAGCCATGCTCGAGTTCATCTCAAAAGCAGACAGGGCAGATGGAGGAGAAAAAGCATGCCAGGATATGTTTTCCTTTAGCCTCGGCCATCTTTTAGGACCTTATTTGGGCTCCGGAGAGTGGGGACCACAGCCTGTAAAATGGCCTGCTGAACTTCAGAATCCCGCCACGAAGTAAAAAATCTCTTTTAAATCAACACATTCCGGGCCGATTCCCCGCCCGATACCCCGTCGGGCTGATCTTCATCACCCGCCGAAACAGCCGATTGAAAAATGACACCTGGGTGAACCCGCAACGCAGGGCGATCTCTAGCACGCTGCGGTCGCTTTCCACCAGCTCCCGGCAGGCAGCCTGGATCCGCAAATGATTGAGGAACTCGCTCATCGTGCGCCCTGAATGTTTCTTGAATTGCCGGGCAAAGGTGGGGCGGCTCAGGTGCGTCAGTTTCAGCACCTCCTCCAGCCTCACCTCCTCACGAAAATGCGCCACCAGATGCCGCACCGCTTTGGCAATGGCCTGCTGGTAGTGCGACTCCGCCGCCAGTGCAAAGGAGCGTCCCGACAGCGGACGATGCTCCACCGCCGTGGCCTGCTGAATACGCGAAAGAATGCGCAGCAGCAGCGCCAGTTGCTGAAGACCATCCGCCTTCGTCATCTCCTGCAGCCAGCCCGAGACCTCCGCCGCCATCTCTCCCTGCAGATGCAATCCATGCCCCGCACGGAGGAATAGCTCAGCCAGCGCCGCCGTTTCCGGGAAGGACCAGAAAGCATGGCCTAACGGAAAGTACCACTGCACCGAGATGCCGCTGGATCCATGACGCGTGTGCCAGTAGTGCGGCAGCCGTTCTCCCAGCAAAACCAAATCCCCTGGCGCAAAGGAACCGATGTGATCCCCTACAAAACGCGTGCCTTCACCCGAGGTGAAAAGAGTCAGCTCCATCTCCACGTGAAAGTGCCAGTGCGTCCCCTCTCCCGTCACTCGCTCCGCCTGATCCGGCCCCAGCACACATTCAACCTCCCTCAGCGAGCGCGACCAGCGCAGCACCCGAAAGGAATGCCCGCTGGGGATCTGGATCTGTTCGCGTTCCACCTGCATGACCACTTTCATAGCACCTTTTCACTTCATTTTGAAAGCCGAATGAGATGATAGTGCCAGTTTTCGAGACAGCACACGTAGATCGCAGTCCTCAATGCAGCTAAAAAGACCGCCGCATGAGCACCCCAACCGACTACCGTTTTTCCTTTGGCCCCTGGAACATCAGTGAAGGCGCCGACCCCTTCGGCACCGAAGTCCGCCCCGTTTTCCCACATGAGGAAAAGTATGCCCTTTATCGCCCGCTGGGTTTTGAAGGCGTACAGTTCCATGATGACGATGTCGTCCCCGGCATGGATGGCTTCACCCCGAGCCAGCTCACCGAAAAAGCCACCGCTGTGAAAACCATGCTGGCCAACCAGGGCCTCACGCCTGAGTTCGTCGCCCCGCGCCTGTGGTTTGCCGAGCAGACCACCGACGGTGCCTACACCTCCAACAGCGCTGCAGACCGCCAGTATGCCTGGGATCGCACCAAGAAGTGCATCGACATCGCCCGCGCCCTGGATTGCAAAGCCATCGTCCTTTGGCTCTCCCGCGAAGGCACCTACATCCGCGAAGCCAAGGATGCACGCCTCGCCTACCAGCGCATTTTGGAAACAGTGAACGCCATGCTGGATTACGACAAGGAGATCGAAATCTGGATCGAGCCCAAGCCCAATGAGCCGACCGATCAGGCCTACGTGCCCACCATCGGCCATGCCATCGCCTTGTCCTTCGCCTCCAGCGACCACAAGCGCGTCAAGGGCCTCATCGAAAGCGCCCACGCCCTCCTTGCCGGCCTCGACCCAAGTGATGAAATGGCCTTTGCCCTCGCCCATGACAAGCTGGGCAGCGTGCATCTCAATGACCAGAACGGCCTCAAATACGACCAGGACAAAAACTTCGGCGGGGCCAACCTGCGCGTTGCCTTCAACCAGGTGCGTGTCCTCGAAGAAGCTGGTTACGGCCAGCGTGGTGAGTTCATCGGTCTGGACATCAAGGCAATGCGCACCCAGCGTGGCTGCCCCGTCACCGCTCACTTGAGCAACAGCCGCGAGCTGTTCCTCCACGTCCTGGAGAAAGTCCGCACCGTGGACAACAACCTCGTCCAGCAATTCCGCGATGCCCGCGACTACGAGGCGTTAGAATTGTACATCATGAAGCACTTGATGGGGATCAAATAATCGCTGAACGACATCTTCTTCCATGAAACAATACCGTCTCAATCGTCTCTTCAATGCCAAGTCTGGTCGCTGCTTCGATGTGGCCGTGGACCACGGTTTCTTTAACCAGCCAGGGTTCCTCCAGGGCATCGAAGACATGCGAGTGGTCATCAAGACCCTCGTGGATGCCGCACCGGATGCCATCCAGCTCACCGTCGGCCAGGCCCGTCATTTGCAGGAAGTACCAGGACGTTTCAAACCCTCCCTGGTCCTGCGCACGGATGTGGCCAACATCTACGGCAAAGAACTGCCTGAGAGCCGCTTCAGCCTCATGCTGGAAGAAACCATGCTCCAGGCCGTGCGCCTGGATGCCGCCTGCGTCTGCGTGAACCTGTTCCAGATCCCCGGTGCCCCGGAAGTGCATGAACAGTGCGTGGAAAACATCCTCCGCCTCAAGCCTCAGGCCGACTACTACGGCATGCCGATGATGATTGAGCCTCTCGTCTTCCAGGCCAACAGCATTGCTGGCGGTTACATGGTGAATGGCGATGAGACGGCCATCACCTACCTCGTCCGCCAGGCCGTGGAATTGGGTGCCGACATCGTGAAGGCGGATCCGACCGATGACGTCAGTGTTTATCACAAGGTCATCGCCGCCGCCTCCGGCATCCCGATCCTCGTCCGTGGCGGCGGTCGCGTGAGCGACAAGGAAATTCTGGAGCGCACGCAGGGCCTGCTGGCCCAAGGTGCCGCAGGCATCGTGTATGGCCGCAATGTCATCCAGCATCCGAATCCGAAAGGCATCACCCAGGCCCTCATGGCCATGGTGCATGACAATGCCAGCGTGGACGAAGCCCTCAAACTGGTCACCGCATGAAAGACATCCGCATCGGCATCATCGGCGGCGGCCTCATGGGTCGCGAAATGGCCAGCGCCTTCGCCCGCTGGTGTGCGCTCACCGACGTGAGCGTGCGCCCCGTGCTCACCTCCGTGGCAGACTTGAACCCAGCCACCTTGGCTTGGTTTGACTGCATCCCTTCCTGCACGCAGAAGACCACGGACTATCACGAACTCCTCGCCAATCCTGACGTCGATGTGGTTTATGTGGCCGTGCCGCACAACCTGCATGAGAAGCTTTACCTGGATGTCCTGGCCGCTGGCAAAGACCTCTTCGCGGAGAAGCCTTTCGGCATTGATCTGCCTTCCGCCCGCCGCATCCTGGATGCCGTGAAGTCGAGCGGTCGTTTCGTTCGTTGCAGCTCGGAAATGCCCTTCTTCCCAGGTGCCCAACGGGCTTTTGAACTCGCCCGCAAAGGTGAAATCGGCCGTGTGCTGGAAGTCGTCTCCGGTTTCCATCACAGCAGTGATCTGGACCCCACCAAAGCGGCTAACTGGAAGCGTCTCAACGTGACCTGTGGCGAAGGCGGTGCGCTCAATGACCTGGGCATGCACTCCTGTCACCTGCCCCTTCGCCTGGGCTGGAAGCCAACACGCCTGTTTGCCCAGCTTCAGAAAGGTTACCCCCAGCGCCCTGATGGCAAAGGCGGCGTCACCAACTGTGATACATGGGACAATGCCCTGCTGCACACCTGGACCACCATCGCCGATCAAGAGGTGCCGCTGCGCCTGGAAATGAAGCGTCTGGCCCCAGGAGCCACCAACACCTGGTTCATCGAAATCCTCGGCACCGATGGCGGCGTGCGTTTCAGCACGGCGGAACCCAAGACGCTTTGGATCTTCGAACGTGGCAAGGAACAGTGGTGGAAGAAGACGGAACTTGGCTTTGGCACGCCCTTCAAAGCTGTGACCGGGGGCATCTTCGAGCCAGGCTTCCCGGACGTCATTCAGCAGATGTGGGCCGCCTACCTGATGGAGCGCGAAGGCCTGCTGGAAGGTCGCTTTGGCTGCGCCACGCCTGAAGAGGCCGTCGCCACCCATGAGATCTTTGCCGCCGCGCTGGAGTCCCAGCGTGCAGGCATTGTTGTCAGCCTCTGAGATTCGTTTCGTTTATGACCTCCCCTCGCTCAGGCATTCTGGCCGCTGGCAACTTCATCGTGGATTACGTGAAGATTGTGGATCATTACCCCCAGCAGGACATGCTGGCCAGCATCCTGGGCGAGTCGCAGGCCAATGGCGGCGGGCCTTACAATGTGCTCAAAGACCTCGCTGCCATGCAGGCGGGCTTTCCCCTGGCTGCCTGCGGCCTCGTGGGAGATGACGCCAATGGCCGCTGGATCCGCAGCGATTGCGAGGCCCACGGCATTGATACCGCACAACTGCACAGCACCGCGCAACGCGCCACCTCCTACACGGATGCGATGACGGTGCAGAGCACAGGGCGCCGCACCTTCTTCCATCAGCGTGGGGCCAATGCACTCTTTGCCCCCACCCACTGCGACTGCACACAGTCCAGCGCCAAGATCCTGCATCTGGGTTACCTCATGCTGCTGGATCATCTGGATAGCTTTAACGAAGCCGGTGAAACTCATGCCACCACCCTGCTGCGTCAGGCCCAGCAAGCAGGCTTAGAAACCAGCGTGGACATGGTCAGCACGGAGAATCCGCAGTTTCGTGAGATCGCCCTCAGCGCCCTGCCTCACACGGACCACCTCATCATCAATGAGATCGAGGCTTCCCGCGTCCTTTCCCGCCCCCTCGGAGCGGATGATTTCCAGGTCCTGCTGGAGGCTGCGCAGGAAATTTTACAACTTGGCGTTAGGCAGAGCGTGACCATCCATGTGGAGCATGGCGCCGCCGCCTGCACCCGTGCCGGAGAGACTCACATCCAGCCCTCGCTCAACCTGCCCTCTGGCTACAGCCAAGGTGCCACCGGTGCAGGAGATGCCTTTGCCGCCGGCCTGCTTTATGGCCTGCACGAAGGTTACTCGCTGGCGGAGCGCCTCCGCCTCGCCGTCTGCACCGCGGCTGTCTCCCTTTCTCACCCCACCCCCTCAGGCGGGATGAAGCCAGTGGCGGAATGCCTGGCCCTGGCAGAGCGCTTCGAGTTCCGGTTTTAGATAACGGGCCACAGAAAGCGATGCCAAAACACGCCCTGCGCGTGCAGCAGCACCCTTAGCCGCCTCCTTCTTATTTCAATCTCCCTGAAAAAGTTTCGCACTGAAATCCGTTCTAACAATGGTCAGACCACCTGATCACCCTGCCATGATCTTCGATACCATCGCCCGCCCGCCTTCTCTGGTGGAAAAAGTCTGTCAAAGCCTGGCCGCCATCGCGCGCCGGGATGTGGCGGAGCACGAGAATTGGCTGCCCACGGAACGCGAGCTGGCCGCCCAACTGGGCGTAAGCCGCAGCGTGGTACGCGAGGCCACAAAACGGCTGGAGCAGCAGGGCCTGCTGGAGATCCGCCAGGGCTTGGGCATCCGCACGGTGAATCACCTGCACAAGCCCCTCACCGGCGCGCTGGAGCTGCTGGTGCCGGAAAAGACCGAGCGGCTGCGCCAGCTCATCGAGGTACGTCTCATGGTGGAGCCTGAAAACGCCCGGCTGGCGGCGGAACGTGCGACCCCGAAGCAGATAAAGTCCCTGCGCGCCGTGCATGAAAAGCTGGCCCTGGCAACGACGTTTGAAGACTCCGTCATGGCCGACATGGAATTTCATCGCACGCTGGCCGTGCTGTCGGGAAATCAGATCGCCGGGCTGCTCATGCACTCGCTTTCAGACCTCCTGCAGGCCAGCCTGAAACATGGCTACAAACGCGTCACGCCCGCCACCGCCATCCGTCAGCACGCGGCCGTGGTGAAGGCCATCGAGCAAGGCGACAGTGCCGCCGCCGCCCGCGCCATGCACAAGCACCTCGTCACCGCCCGCGACGACCTGGGCCTGAACTGACACCTGACCATGAATGCGACCTTCCTTTCCCGCCGCGCGTTTCTCGATCGCATGAGCACCGGCCTCACCGGCGTGGCGCTGACCCGTTTGATGGATGGCGCGCCCGTTCAGCAGCCCCACTTTGCGCCCAAGGCGAAGCAGGTGCTGCAGATCTTTTGCCCCGGTGCGGCCTCTCACGTGGATCTGTGGGACCACAAACCGATGCTGGAAAAGTACCACGGCACTCCCATGCCCGGCGGTGAGGCGGAGGTGAGTTTTCAGGGGAAGAATGGCAACCTCATGCGCTCCCCATGGGACTTTGTGCCCGCCGGCCAGAGTGGAAAAAGGATCACCTCCCTGCTGCCGCACATGGCGCGGCATGTGGATGACATCGCCTTTATCCACAGCATGGCTTCCCGCACCAACACGCATGGGCCGGGCTGTGTGAACATGAACTCCTGCTTCACCCGCGATGGCTTTCCAAGTGCAGGCTCCTGGGTGAGTTACGGCCTCGGCAGCCTCAATGAAAACCTGCCTACCTACGTCTCCATCCAGGATCTGCGCGGAGAGCCACCTAACGGCAAGTCCAACTGGAGCAACGGCTTTCTTCCCGCCCAGCATCAGGCCGTCAGCATGGCCGCGCAGCAGCCGCTGCGAAATCTCGCCCGCCCGCCCGCCATCTCTCCCACGGAGGAAAAAGCCACGCGGGAGTACCTGCGCTTCATCAATCAGCAGCACGCCCAGGCGCACCCTGGTCAGGAGGAGCTGAGGGCGCGCATGGCGGCCTATGAACTGGCGGCCAAAATGCAGCTCACCGCGCCGGAAGTTAGCGATCTCTCCCGCGAACCCCAGCACATCCAGGACCTCTATGGCACGAATGATGCCAATCACCTGAAGGCGGCCTATGCACGCAACTGCCTGTTAGCCCGCCGTTTTTTGGAGCAGGGCGTGCGTTACGTCAGCCTCTACTGTGCATCTCGCGCCAGCGCAGTCGATGGCCTGCTGAACTGGGATGCGCACAAGACCCTGAAGGCCGACTACGAACGCCACGGCCCCATCTTTGACCAGCCCACCGCCGCCCTGCTCACGGACCTGAAACAGCGCGGCATGCTCAATGACGTGCTCATCATCTGGTGCACGGAGTTTGGCCGCATGCCCACGCACCAGCAGGGCACCTCGGGGCGCGATCACAACCCGGATGCCTACACCGCCTGGATGATGGGCGCGGGCATCAAGGGCGGGGTGAGCCACGGGGCCACCGATGACTTTGGCCGCCGCAGCGTGCAGGACGTGACCAGTGTCTATGATTTCTACGCCACCATCCTTCATTTGTTAGGCCTGGATCACGAAAAACTCACCTACTACCACAACGGCACCAACCGCCGCCTCACCGATGTACACGGGCACATCCTCGCCCCCATCTTGTCATGAAACTCGTTCCTCTCAGCCTGTTCGCTGCCGCAGGATTTTCCATGCAGGCAGCCCTCCCCCCTGCCCTGCAACCCGAAGCCCTTCGTCAGCTTCGCCCAGGAAATGTTCTCGAGGTGGCGGAGGGCCCGGTGGAAACAACCGGCCCCATTCTGATTCAGGACCTTCAAGGCACCGAAGAATCCCCGATCATCATCCGCGCCGCCCAGCGTGGCCGAGTCAAGATCACCGGCCGTGCAGGGTTCTCGCTCAAGAATTGCGCGCATGTCGTTCTTGAAGGGTTCGTCTTCGAAAATGATGCCAACCAACAGGCGGTGCTGCTGACAGACTGCCACCATGTCCGGATCACCCGCTGCAGGTTCCGCCTGGACGAAAGCCTCAAAGCCCGCTGGAGCCAGTTTTGGGTGTACATCCTTGGTTCCAAAAGCGGTCACAACCGCGTGGATCACAATCTTTTCGAGCATCAGACTCAGCGTGGCAGCATGGTCTTCACCCGGGGCGATGACGCCACGCTCACGCCTTCGCAGCATGACCGCATTGACCACAACCACTTTCGGGACGTGGTTTACGCCAGTGACAGCAATGGTCACGAAACGCTCCGCACAGGCAGCAATGACATGGGGGCCTCAGGCAAAAGCACTTTCACGGTCATCGAGGACAACCTCCTGGAACGTTGCAGTGGAGAACAGGAAATCGTTTCTCTCAAATCGTCCGAAAATATCGTCCGCAACAACACTTTCATCGACTGCCGTGGCTCCATCTGCCTGCGTTTGGGCAATCGCAGTGAAGTGTCTGAAAATGTCATGCTCAATCCAGCAGGCGTGATCGGCGTGGGAGGTGTGAAGATCTATGGCTTTGAACATCGAGTTTCGGGCAACCACTTTGACGGTCTAACAGGCACCGGGCATGAGGCCCCGCTCGCTCTCATCCCCGGTTTGATGGACACCGAATCCACGGACCAGATAGGCAAGGCTTACAAGGACCTGACCACGGCGCCCGCCACCCGTGTTTCAATCACCCAAAACGTCTGGATCAACTGCTCACCGCTGATCTTTGGCCAGTCGAAACCTGACAAGGAGCGCCCGCTCACTCCTAACAAAGTATTATTCAAAGACAACATCGTCGCCCACACCCGGCCGTTGACGACACCCCTCATCCAGGCGGGCCTGACCAGGGATCTGCAAACGCAGGACAATGTGGCTGTGCATCACACGAAAAACACATCCAATGAACCCTGGGCGCCCTGGTTTCATTGGCACTCAGAAATGCCCAAGGGGATCTCCGCCATGCCAAAGCGCTTAACCCCGGCTGATGTCGGCCCCGATGCACCATAACCCCTCTTCTTCTTGCAATTCATGCGCCCCACCTTCCGCATCTTTTCAGGCCGGAATGGCCTGATTTTCAGCTTCCTCTGGCTGGCCTCTTCGGCAAAAGCCGATCTCGCCTTCTTCGAACAAAAGATCCGGCCCGTGCTCGTGGAACATTGCTACTCCTGCCACAGTGCTGAGGCGAAAAAGCTGAAGGGAAATCTGTACCTGGACTCCAAGGCAGGCTGGGAAAAGGGCGGCGACAGTGGCGAGCCCTCCATCCTCCCTGGAAAACCTGAAGCAAGCCTGCTGATCCGCAGCATCCAGCATTTGGAGGCGGATCTGGAGATGCCTCCGAAGAAACCGAAGCTGCCCGACGCCGTCATCGCCGACCTCATCACCTGGGTAAAGATGGGAGCACCGGATCCCCGCACAGGCGTGAAGATGGAGGCGAAGCGGGCAGATAAAACCTGGTGGTCCCTTCAGCCGCTGCGCGATGCATCCGCCGACCTAACAAAGTTTAAAAATGAATCCATCGATGGCTTCATCACTCAGACGTTGGCGGAGAAAAAGCTGGACCTGAATCCCCCTGCGGAGGCGCGCACGCTGATCCGCCGCATGAGCTACGATGTCACGGGCCTGCCGCCCACGGCCGCTGAGGTGACGGCTTTTGAAAAGGCCTACACCGCCGATGCCGATGCGGCCACCACGGCGCTGGTGGATCGGCTTCTGGCCAGCCCGCGCTATGGCGAGCAGTGGGGCCGGCACTGGCTGGATGTGGTGCGCTTTGGCGAGAGCAATGGCTTTGAACGCAACTTCGTCATTGATGATCTATGGCCCTTCCGGGACTACGTCATTCGTTCGATCAATGCCGACAAGCCTTTCAATCAATTCATCACCGAGCACCTCGCCGGGGATGTCATCGGCAAGAACCGGCCGGAGGTGGAGGTGGGCAGCGCCTTCCTCGTCGCCGGGGCCTACGATGACGTGGGGAATCAGGACCCCGTCGCGCAGAAAAACATCCGCGCTGCCACGCTGGATGACATGATCACGGCCACGGGCGGGGCTTTCCTGGGCCTCACCATCAATTGCGCGCGCTGCCATCATCACAAGTTCGATCCCATCCCCACGGAGGATTATTATCGCCTGCGCGCCGCCTTTGAGGGTGTGACTCATGGGAGGCGAGTCATCGCCAGTATGGAGCAACGCGCGGCCCATGCAGCCGCCATGAAACCCCTAACAGAAAGGATGACCACTCTGAATGCGGCCCGGGCTGCGCTGGACACGCAGGTGGAGCAGCGGGCGAAGGCGGCGTATGCGCAGATGAAACCCACGCGTCCAAAAATAGACGTGCATGGCACGGAGGAATCCTTTTCCCCGGTGGAAGCGCGGCAGGTGCGTTTTATCATCCAGTCCCTCACCACGGAGGGCGGGGGCAAGGCGGGGGCGGGCAAGCTCACCGAATTCCAAATCTGGAGCGCGGAGGCCACGCCACGCAATGTGGCCCTGGCCAGCCTGGGCACGAAGGCGGCGGGCGCGAAGTCCGCCACTGCGGAAGATTTCCCCGAGGCTTACGGGGCGCAACTGTGCATTGACGGCCAATTTGGGGAACAGTGGTTCATCGGCCACCCGGCAGTGCTGACGCTGACGTTTCCCCAGGTGGAAAAGATTCAGCGCATCACCTTCATCAATGCCAAAGGTGGCCGCGACATTGACGAGAGCAAGGTGCGTGGCGCTACCCCCTGTGAGTATGAGGTGCAGGTGTCTCTGGATGGCCAGGCCTGGCAAACGGTGGCCAGCGATGCCGGGCGCGAGGCCTGGAGCCCCGCCCATGGCATCGCCAAAGAGCGCCGCACGGTGATCACGCAGGAAGAGACCGCACAGCTCGCGGCGCTGGATCGGGACATTGCCAAAGTGCAACGCGACATCGCTGCGGTACGTCCCCTGCCAGAGGTCTGGGCAGGCAAGCACGCGCAGCCGAAGGAGGCCACCTTTGTCCATCTGGGCGGCGACCCCATGAAACCCGCTGCACCTGTGCCGCCCGCGAGCCTGCAGGTGCTGGCGGATCTGACCCCCGCCTTTGCGCTGCCGCAAGATGCACCGGAGGGGCGGCGCCGCCTGGAGCTGGCCCGCTGGATCACGAGCGATGCGAATGCGCTGACGGCCCGCGTTTTGGCCAACCGTGTGTGGCATTACCACTTCGGCACAGGCCTGGTGGATACGCCCAGCGACTTCGGTTTTTTGGGCAGCCAGCCCACACACCCAGCTCTGCTGGATTACCTGGCCGGTCGCCTCATCGCGCATGGTTGGCGGTTAAAACCGCTGCACCGGGAGATCCTGCTGTCCCAGACCTATCGGCAGTCGGGTCAACATCGCGCCGAAGCTGCGCAGGCGGATCAGGATGCCCGTTTGCTGTGGCGCTTTCCACCCCGCCGCCTCACCGCTGAAGAGGTGCGCGAC
Organism: Verrucomicrobiota bacterium; assembly: GCA_040386955.1. Classification (GTDB taxonomy): domain Bacteria; phylum Verrucomicrobiota; class Verrucomicrobiia; order Verrucomicrobiales; family Verrucomicrobiaceae; genus Prosthecobacter. The sequence continues at coordinate 110,293 of JAZKER010000001.1, read as the reverse complement.
ACCCTGCTCACGGTCGCGGGCAAGCTGGAGCTAGAACCCATGGGCGGTCCCGGCTTTCGTCTCTACAAGGCCATGCAAAACAACGTCACCACCTACACCCCGCTGGATGTGCATGGGCCTGAGACCTACCGCCGCGCCGTGTATCATCAAAATGCCCGCGCCAGTGTGGTGGATGTACTGAATGACTTTGACCTGCCGGACATCTCCTTTGCCGCTCCCCGCCGGGCGAATACCACCACGCCCATGCAGGCACTCACGTTGCTAAACCACCCCTTCACCCTGGACATGGCCGCTGCCCTGGCTCAGCGCCTGGACGGGCCCGATCCCATCACCCAGGCCTATCAGCTCCTCTTCCAGCGCCTGCCCACTGGGGCTGAGAAAGAAGCGGGTGCCCGCTTCATCGAAAGCCAGAGTCGCACGGCCTTTGCCCGCGCATTGCTGAATTCGAATGAACTCATCTACCTGGAGTGATCTACACCACCTTTGGTTAGGCCTGCCTTCACAGCTATATTCGCCGTTTTGACAACGCAGCTTGCCTGAATGCAGGTTCGCATCTTCTGTCGCCCTCCATGAAAAGCATGACAGGATTTGGCCGTGGGGAATCACGGCAGGCAGAAGGCACCGCCTGGGTGGTGGAGTGCAGCAGTGTGAACCGCAAGCAGCTGGAGGTCTCCGTGAACCTCCCGCGTGACCTCAGCGATCTGGAAGCGCAGGTGCGCACGCAGGTCGCCGCCGCCTGTTCCCGAGGTCGTGTCAATGTGCTGATCCGCAGTGATGCCCCGGAGACCTCTCATCTGCCGCATGTGGATGAAGCCGTCGCCGCCAAGTATGTTCAGAGTCTGCGCGATCTCGCGGGCAAACTAGGCATCTCCCCGGAAATCAGCCTCAGTGAAATCGTTCGCCTGCCCGGCGTGCTCGCAGGTGAATCAGCCGCCGCAGATCCTGAATCTGCATGGCCTGCCATTCAGGAAGCCCTCGCAGCCGCCCTCGATCAGCTTCGCTCCATGCGCGGCACGGAGGGCGGCCATCTTCGGGAAGAAATGGAAACCCGCCTCCTCAGCATCGAAGCCCACGCCGCAGTCATTGCCGAAAAGGCCCCGCTCGTCCCCGAACACCAGCGCCAGGTCCTCCGTCAGAGGCTTGAGCAGGCTGGTTTGCCCCTCCCGTTGGACGATGAGCGCCTGCTCAAGGAGATCGCACTGTTTGCAGACCGCACCGACATTTCCGAAGAACTGTCCCGCGCCGCCAGCCACCTGAAACAATTCCGCACTTACTTGGCTTCCGCAGAGCCTGTGGGCCGCAGCCTCGACTTCCTGGTGCAGGAGTTTTTCCGCGAGTTCAACACCATGGGCTCCAAGTGCAACAATGCCGAGATCGCCCACGCCGTCGTCAGTGCGAAGACGGAGCTGGAGAAGATTCGCGAGCAGGTGCAAAATGTGGAGTGACCCCGCGCAGGGCACGGAAGGCCAGCACCAGAGCCAGCAAAGTCAGCGCAGCGCTGGCAAAAAAGGCCACGCCCGGCAGGTGGATCGGAGCTTGGCTGCTCACAAAATAACCGAACAACCCGGTGCACATCGGCGGCCCCAGGATGCCCGCCACACTGGCGAGGCTGGTCAGAGATCCCTGCAGTCCTCCTTGCTGGTCATCCGGCACGCTGCGGGACATCATCCCCTGCACCGCTGGCCCGGCCACCCCGGAAAGGCTGCCCACAAAGATGCAGGCGTAGATCATCCACCCCTCCGTGGCCAGTCCGTAGCACACATACAGCACCGTCCCCAGCGCCAGTCCCATCAGCGCCGTTTTCACCTCGCCAAACCGGCCCACGATCACCCGCGCCAGCCCCCCCTTGCACCAGCGCCGCCATCACTCCTACAAAGGCCAGTGAAAACCCCGTCGCCTGCGTATCCCATCCATACCGATACCCCGTGTACAGCACCCAGATCGCCGGATAAACCTGATGCCCCAGGGTGAACAGAAAGCTCGTCGTGATCAGCCCCAGCACACTCGGAAAATGCCGCAGCGCCATCAGGGAACCCACCGGATTGCTCTTGGCCCAACTAAAAATACGTCTGTTCTCTGGAGCCAGGGATTCCGGCAGCACAAAGACACCATAGAGCCAGTTCACCAGCGTCAGCGCTCCCGCCGCCAGAAAGGGCACCTTCAGGCCGTATTGCCCCAGCCAGCCGCCCAGGGCTGGCCCAATGATGAATCCAATCCCAAAAGCCGCACCGATGAGGCCAAAGTTCGCCGCCCGTTTCTCCGGCGGACTGATGTCTGCGATGTAGGCCGTCCCCGCCGCAAAGTTCGCCCCCGTGATCCCCGCCACGATCCGCCCCACCACAAACCAGGCCAGATTCGGCGCAAAGGCGATCAGCAGGTAGTCCAGCCCCGAGCCAAACAGCGAAATCAAAATCACCGGCCTCCTTCCAAACCGGTCCGACAGGCTGCCAATGAGCGGCGCAAACAGAAACTGCATCAGCGCATACGTCGAATGCAGCATGCCGTAGGTCAGCGAAGCCGTTGCCACATCCCCGCCTTGATAATTCTCGATCAGCTTCGGTAAAATGGGAACGATCAATGGGAACGATCAGACCGATGCCCAGGATATCCAGGGCAAGGGTGATGAAGATGAAACCAAGGGCAGGTCGGCGGCCGGACATAAAGGGCCGCATCCATGACCACGAAAACCGCGAAGTGCAAATGACAGCTATTTGACACACCTCTTCCACCCAGCCGGAATCTCCGGGTTTTCTCCAGCCTTGCACATTGCATAAACGTTCAAAAATTCACCGAGGAAAAAGAATGAACCTTCTGGTTATTAGAGGCATCTTAGGCCGTCATGGTTTCCTCCACCACGCCACGCCGTTCCTGCCTGCGGCTGCTCACCGCCCTGCTGTCCTTCATGGCGGCTTTGGCGCAGGCCCAGACGCGGACAGAGCAGGTGGAAGGCGAGGTCATTGTGACTTTCAAGGCCACCGCCACCCGTCGTTCTGCTGAGTCTGCACTGGAACGCCGATCCCTCCGTTTTGAGCGACACTTCCCCGAGCTCTCCGCCCTGCGCCGCAAGCCCATGGGCCTCGTGAGAAAGCAGGGCCGCAAGACCCAGGACCTCATTCAGGAGCTCAAGGCCGATCCCACGGTCGAGACCGTGGAGCCTAACTACCTCCGCTGGGTCAAGGCCACGCCCAACGACACCCGTTTCAACGAGCTCTGGGCCCTCCGCAATACCGGCCAGACCGTGGATGGCTTCAAGGGCACCAGTGGGGCCGACATCAAATACCTCGACGCCTGGGACAAGGCACGCCCCCCCATCGGAGAGATGGTCGTCGCCGTCATTGATACCGGAGTCGATGTCCTCCACCCCGAGCTGGCCCCGCGCATGTGGGTAAACACCCAGGAGACGCCTAACAACAACCTCGACGACGATGGCAACGGCTACAAGGACGACTACCACGGCTACGACTTTGCCGATGACCTGCCAGACCCTTCGGACTCCGGCGACCACGGCACCCATGTCGCAGGCACCATCGCCGCCCAGGGCAACAACAGTCTCGGCCTCATCGGCATTCACGACCAGGTACGCATCATGGCCCTGAAAGTCTCCAATGACGGCGATGCCATCAGCAGTTCCGGCGTCATTGAGGCCGTGGAATACGCCGTCGCCATGAAGCGCCGCGGCGTTCCCATCGTCGCGTTGAACGCCTCTTATGGCGGCGGCGGTTTCAGCACCGCTGAAAAAGATTCCATCGCCTCCGCCGGGGCCGAGGGCATCATCATGTGTGCCGCCGCTGGCAATGATGGGGCCAACAACAACCTCACCCCCAGCTACCCCGCTTCCTACGATCTTGCCAACATCATCACCGTCGCCTCCACCGATGCCCGGGATGCGCTTTCAGGGTTCTCTAATTTTGGCAGTACCTCCGTGGATCTCGCCGCCCCCGGTTCCAGCATCCTTTCCACTGAGCCCAGCAAGTTCACAGTCAATATGGGCAGCAGCAGCTACGAAACCTTGCCCATGACTTTCGGCGGCGTCACCACCGGCCTCAGCGGCAAGGTCTATGACTGCGGCATTGGCAATCCTGGCGAGTTTCCCTCCGGCGTCAGTGGCAACATCGCCCTCATCGCCCGCGGCACCCTCACCTTTGCCGAAAAGGTCACCCACGCCAAGGCCGCCGGGGCCACGGCCGCCATCATCTACAATAACGCGGACGGGCTTTTCCTCGGCACGCTGGGAACGGCAGGCGACTGGATTCCCGCCCGCGCCATCTCACGTGCGGATGGCCTCGCCATCAGGGCCCTCGCCCTGCCGGCAAATGCCAGCATCGTCATGAGCTCCGGCTACCAGTTTCTCGATGGCACCTCCATGGCCACCCCCCATGTCACGGGCGCCGTCGCCTTTGCCGCGCTCAACTTCCCCAATGAAACCGTCTCCCAGCGCGTGGCCCGCATCCTCAACAATGTAGACGTCAAAACCAGCCTGCAGGGCAAAGTAAAGACAGGCGGCCGGCTGAACCTCAACCGCATCGTGGACACCAATCAGGATGGCATTGCCGACTGGCTGGCTTCCGCGATTGCCATCACCAATGGCAATGCTCTCAAAGGCGGCGTTGTAGGGGCCGCTTATGCGGAAACATTGGTCACCAGCCAGGGCACCGCCCCATTCACCTTCTCCGTCAGCCAGGGCAGCCTGCCGCCGGGTCTCACCCTCTCCACCGCCGGGGTCCTGGACGGTCAGCCCACCCAGGCAGGCTCCTTCAGCTTCACCGTCCTCGTCAACGACAGCGCCCAGAACAATGGCGGCAAAAACTTCAGCCTTGTCATTGCCGCCACAGCCCCGTCCATCACCACAGATCCCCTGCCTGAAGGCAGCACCGGCGCACCCTACACCGCCACTCTCGCAGGCAGCGGCGGCACCGCCCCCTACACCTGGACCGTCCTCTCCGGCAGCCTCCCCACCGGTTTCACCCTCAGCAGCGCGGGAGTCCTCAGCGGCGTGCCTGCAGACGCCGCCACCAGTACCTTCACCGTCAGGCTTGTGGATGCCCACCAGCTCACTGTGGAAAAGGAGCTGCATCTCACCGTCGCTCTTTCCCCCATCACCATCACCACAGGGTCGCCCCTGCCCTACGGCATGCGTGCCGAGCCCTATGCCCAGTCACTCATCGCCGAAGGCGGCCTGGCTCCTTACACCTGGACTCTCGGCAGCGGCAGCCTGCCTCCGGGCCTGCAACTCAGCACCACGGGGCTCATTCAGGGCAAACCCACCACTGCTGGCAGCTACACCTTCCGCGCCCAGCTCAGCGACGACAATGACCTCATCACCTCCAGGACTTTCAGCCTCGAAATCCGCAGTGTCTTCCTCCTTCCCGTGATGAACTCACTGGCTTTGGATAGCACCTTTGTAGGGGCTCCCTACACCGCAACCATCAGCGCTCAAAATTACCCCAAAAGCTTCACGCTCAAAGGCCTGCCGAAGGGCCTGACTTATTCTTCAAAAACGGGCATCATCAGTGGACGCCCACAGGTCTCCGGCGACTTCGCCATCACCGCCACGGCCTCCAATCCCGCAGGACGCAGCGCGGAAATCACCGGCCACCTCTTCGTCCGTTCTCTCGACCCAGAATGGATCGGCAGCTTTACCGGAACCATCGCCCGGGACCCGGAGGCCGACCGCCATCTCGGCAGCCGCTTCACCCTCACCACCACCGCCCTCGGCTCCTACACCGTCAAGGTCACCACCGGTGCCACCACCAAAAGCGCCATCGGTTTCCTGTCCGAGGCCGCCCCCCAGATCTCCGTGCAGGTAGATTCCCGTCTCCTCATCCTCACTCTCGATGGCACGGCCCAGCTCATCTCCGGCACCCATGGCAGCGCCACCGCCATCGTCAGTGGTTGGCGCAATCCCTGGCACGCCAAAAACCTCCCTGCTGCGGACCATGCCGCTTATTACAGCGCAGCGCTCAACCTCACAGAGCCCGGCGACCAAGTCCAGGCCACCATCCCCCAGGGCACCGGTTACCTCACCGCACGCATCAGCACCGCAGGCATCGTTTCCATCGCCGGACGCACCGCCGCAGGCGATACCGTGACCAGTTCTTTCGGCCTCGGCCCCGACGGCCAGGCCGGAGTGTACCAATCCCTTTACAAGCACAAAGGCTCCCTGTTAGGCAACTTCACCATCAGCCTCTCGGGCGAATCCGCCCCGCTCGCCAACAGCCTAACAGGAAGTCTGTCCTGGTTTAAGCCGCTGGACACCTCACGTACTTATGGAGCCGGATTTGGCCCCCTGAACCTGGCCTTGGCCGGCGGTTATCTGGCCCCCAAATCAGCCGGCAGCATCGTCCAGGGCCTGCCCCTGCCAGGCAATCCCGCCCTCAGCTTTACCGATGGCGGCCTAGCCCTCTCCGACACCGATCCCAATGTCCCGTCCTTCGAATACAGCAGCACCTACGTCGTCAAAATGCCGCTAGCTGGCAGTTCAGGCAATCCCGCCCGCGCCACCCTCATCATCAACAAGGCCACTGGCACCGTAACCGGCAGCTTCACCCTGGCCGAGCTCGGCTCCACGCTCAAACGCAAGGCCAGCTTCCTGGGCATGATCGTGCCGCAGCCCTCCGGAGAAGTGAAGGCCCAGGGCTACTTCCTCCTGCCTCAGCTGCCTCTCGATGGACAAAAAGCGACCACCACCCCCATTTTGAGCGGCGGCATGCAGGTCCTCCAAACATTGCCCCCGGATTGATCCATTTCCTGCGGAACCAGTTGCAGTCCCGAGGGTTGGAGGTCTTCAGCCAACCCACCGCCATGAGCACCGCCCCATTCCACATCCGCCTTGACCGCCGCCGCCTCCTCCACAGCCTGCTCCTCACCACGGGCGGCATCATCACCAGTTCCATTTATGCCGAGGCATTGACGCTCACCCCGCGCGCCACCGAAGGCCCCTATTACCCGGACCACCTGCCGCTGGACCAGGACAACGACCTCCTGCAGATTCAGGGAAATGCCGCCCAGGCCGTTGGCACCGTCACCGAATTTGGCGGCAGGCTGCTTAATGCCGATGGCAAGCCCATCCAGGATGCCCTCATCGAACTCTGGCAGGCGGATAACAACGGATGCTACATCCACAGCCGCGGCACCCAGCGTAGCAAGGAGCGCGACCCCCAGTTCCAGGGCTACGGCAAAATCGTCACCAATGAAAAGGGCGAATATCGCTTCCGCACCATCAAGCCCGGTCTCTACACCGGCCGCACCATCCACTGGCACGTCGCCGTGAAGCAGGGCGACAAACGCATGCTCACCACCCAGCTTTACGTCGCGGGCGTTCCGCAGAATGACAAGGACGGTGTCCTCCGCAGCATGGGCAACGAGGCTCAGCGCCTGTCCGTGATTCGCGAGTTCAAGCCTAAAGAAGCCGGCAGTGCAGAACTCCTCGGCACCTGGGACATCGTCATCGGCAGCACCCCGGAAGATCCCGAACAGCGCCGTGGCCCTGGCGGCCCTCCCCCCGAAGGTGGCCGTCCTCGCCGTGGTGAAGGCCCACCTCCTGGCGGCCCCGGTGGCCAGCCTCCCGGCCGCTAAGGCGTCATCCATCCCGCTGCGCGGCCCTTCATGGGGCCGCCAGCACCTCCCGGATCGCCTTCTTCATCACCGCCTCGCTGCCCGGCGGCGTCCACGCCCAGTCATTCAGATTGCTGTCCTGCTCCTTCCAGGACCGTTCGATCGGGATGTAGCCCGGCCCACATTCCCCATACCCCAGAGTGAAAACAAAGCTGTCCGGCCGGCATGCCTGCGCAAAAAGCTGAAACTCCACATACGCCTCCGCTGGCAGCAGCAGCACCTGCGCCGGGCCAAAATCCACACACGGCACCTGCACCCGGTGCCCGCGCTTCACCCGCTCATACCAGGCCAGCCCCATCGCCGCCTCCGCCCGTTCAAAGGGGCTCACTCCCTCGGCCAGCCGCTTCCGCAGGATCGTCTCCGTGTGCGCCAGCGTATTGCGCGCCCCCAGCGGCATCCGCACCATCCTGAATTGCGACTGCTCCAGCGGCACCTTTTGCGTCCCCTTCCACGCCGCCTCCATCGCCACATGCAGCCTCCTGGCCAGCACCTCCAGATTGTCCGGCGCACCCGCATTCCATTTCCCCGCCGTCACATTGCCGGAGCATCCGCTGGCATAAATTTGCAACACTTTTGGGTAGGCCGCCTGCATCATCTCCCGCGCCCGCCCTGGAAAGTCAGCGGAAACCCGCCCCTTCCCGTAGCTGCTCATCGGATGCACCGCATACCCGTGCAGTGCACAGACCGGCGTGTCCCCGTCCCAGAAGCTCAGCGTCCGCAGCCAGGGGTCGATTGTCCCCACATCCGCCGCCTGCGCCTCCGGGATCGTGCTCCGGCTCATCCGGTTGTAAAAGACACGCCCGTCCCCGCCCAGATACCGCCGGTTGCTCGCCACCTGCTGCACCTCCGCCTTGCCCAGGCCCAGGTGCGTCACCCGTCGGGCCTTCGGCAGCGCCTCACTCAGCGCCCTGGCCACCCGTCCGATGCACTCATCATTAAAAGCCGGCCAGCAGACAGAGGCCACCTGAATGGCCGCCTCCGGCGCAGGCGGCGGGATCTTCTTCCACGCCCCCGTCGCCTCCATCTCGCGCAGCAGCTTCTCCGCCTCCTCATCCATCACCGGCGCATCATGCACATGCGTGCTGTGGATCATCACCCGCTCCGGCTCCGTCCCCGCCGCCACAGCCAGCGCCTGCTGCCATTTTTCAAACGACGTCCCGCGGATCTCACACCAGTCAAAGCTCACCAGCACCATCGGCCTGTCCCCGCCCGTCAGCACAAACCCCTTCGCATACAGCGGGTCCGCCACCTCCTTGGCCGGTGCGATGCCGCCCCCCATGCACGGGTGCCCCTTCGGGATCGTCACATCCACACTGAAGGTTGCCAGGCGGAAAACCGCCCCATCCTGGGCCATCACCGCCCTGCCCATTAGCAGGCACCCGAGAAACAAAAGGTATCGCATCACCCAGATACGGCCTCCGCCCCCGCTTTCCTGCCAGACATTCACCCGGGCGCAAGATCCCCCGCCTCCCTTCGTTTCAGCCCCACCATGCGCTCCCTGCTCGCCGCCGCCCTTGCCCTCTTCACCACCGCCCTCCCGGCCACCCCGCCTAACATCATCTTCATCATGGCAGATGACCTCGGCTACACCGATGTCGCCACCTTCGGCAGCCAGTACTACGAGACCCCGAACATTGACAAGCTCGCCACTCAGGGCCTGAAGCTCACCAGCCACCACCACTGCCAGAACTGCCAGCCCACCCGCGCCGCCCTCATAAGCGGCCAGTACGCCCCCCGCACCGGCGTTTACACCGTCGGCGACATCGGCCGCTTCGAGTGGCAGACCCGCCCCCTCCGCCCCGTGGAAAACGTCACATCCCTGCCGCTGGAGAAGATCACCATCGCCCAGTCCCTGAAAAAGGCCGGTTACGCCACCGGCATGTTTGGCAAATGGCACCTCGGCATGAAGGAAGAGTTCCACCCTGGCAAACGCGGCTTCGACGAAGCCATCGAATCCAGCGGCAAGCACTTCGATTTCCGCACCACTCCAGAAGTCGCCTACCCCAAAGGCCAGTACCTCGCCGACTTCCTCACCGACAAAGCCGTGGACTTCATTCAGCGCCACAAGGACCACCCCTTCTTCCTCTACCTCCCCCATTACGGCGTCCACTCCCCCATCCACGCCAAGCCCGAACTCATCGAAAAATTCAAGGCCAAGCCCGGCGTCGGCGGCCATAACAACCCCGTTTATGCCGCCATGATCGCCAGCGTCGATGAAAGCGTCGGTCGCGTCATGGCCGAGCTCGACAAACAGGGCCTCACCGGCAACACCGTCCTCATCTTCACCAGCGACAACGGCGGCGTCGGCGGTTACACCCGCGAAGGCATCAAAAAAGGCGGCGACACCACCGACAACGCCCCCCTCCGCAGCGGCAAAGGCAGCCTCTATGAGGGCGGCACCCGCGTCCCCTTCATCGTCCGCTGGCCCGGCATCACCCCCGCCGGGAGCCAGGTCGGCCAGCCCAGCATCCATGTGGATCTTTACCCCACCCTGCTGGAGATCGCCGGTGGAACCGCCCCTGAAAACTACCCCCTTGATGGCGAAAGCCTCGTCCCGCTGTTCAAAGATCCAAAGGCCGCCCTGCAGCGCCCCGCCATCTTCCAGCACTTTCCTGGCTACCTCGGCGCAGGCGAAAACACCTGGCGCACCACCCCCGTCGGCCTCATCCAGCAAGGCCCCTGGAAGCTCATGGAATACTTCGAAGACGGCCGCCTTGAGCTCTACAACCTCGATGACGACATTGGCGAAACCAAAAATCTCGCCTCCGCCCAGCCAGACAAAGTGAAGGAATTGCAGAGCCAGATGATCGCCTGGAGAAAAGTCGTCGGTGCGCGGATGCCCGCACCCAATACCCCCACCGAAGCCCCCGCCAAAAAGGGCAAAGGCAAGGGCAAGAAAAAGAAGAAGGCCGAATAGAACACATCTTCCGTTAGGCCGATCTCGAAAGTAAAAACAGGTTGCCTCCCCCTCCATCACCCTCCAGGAGAATCGGCAACATGAATCCCTCGTTTGAATCCGCCGCCACCTGCGCACCGCACGCGCAGGTGAGTCCGCCATAGCCATCCTTCCGGAAGCCACCTCACGTCAGGTGGTCACATCCTCCATTTTCAGAAACGGGGTCTCTGCCTTCTGCAGCCCTACCGAATCTCTGTTCATGCGCTCCCACCGTGCCTGCGGTCACGTAGGGGCGACCCTTCACTTTTCCGCCCCCCTGACTTCACGTGTTCTCCAAAAAATCCCTCTCTCAAGAATGGTTCTTCAACATTCGCGGTGACTTGCTCTCCGGCCTCGTTGTCGCCCTCGCTCTCATTCCGGAAGCCATCGCTTTCTCCATCATCGCGGGGGTGGATCCCAAGGTCGGCCTCTACGCCTCCTTCTGCATCGCCGTCGTCACCGCCATCTTCGGCGGTCGCCCCGGCATGATCTCCGCCGCCACCGGGGCCATGGCACTGCTCATGGTCACGCTCGTCAAGGAGCATGGCCTGCAATACCTCCTCGCCGCCACCTTGCTCACCGGCGTCTTCCAGATCATCGCAGGTCTGTGCAAAATCGGCGACGTCATGCGCTTCGTTTCGAAGTCGGTCATGACCGGCTTTGTCAATGCCCTCGCCATCCTCATCTTCATGGCCCAGTTGCCCGAGTTTAAAGGCGCGGGTCTGACGATGTACGCCATGGTCGCCGGGGCTCTCGCCATCATCTACCTCCTGCCCCGCCTCACCAGGGCCGTGCCCTCCCCCCTGGTCGCCATCATTGTGATGACCGTCCTGGCCATCGTCTTTAAGCTCGACGTCCGCCGCGTCGGCGACCTCGGCGATCTCCCAGATTCCCTCCCCCTCTTTCTCTGGCCCCAGGTCGCCTGGACTCTGGACACCCTCTGGATCATCCTCCCCTACTCCGCCGGACTCGCCGCCGTAGGACTTTTGGAATCCCTGCTCACCGCCCAGATCGTCGATGACATGACCGACACCCCCAGCGACAAAAACCGCGAATGCACCGGTCAGGGCCTCGCCAACATCGTCGCAGGACTTTTCGGCGGCATGGCCGGCTGCGCCATGATCGGCCAGTCCGTCATCAATGTGAAATCCGGCGGCCGCGGCCGTCTTTCCACCTTTGTCGCCGGCATCTTCCTCCTCATCCTCCTGGTCGTCCTCGGCCCCTGGGTGAAACAAATCCCCATGCCCGCACTCGTCGCCGTCATGATCATGGTCTCCATCGGCACCTTTTCCTGGGTTTCGTTCAAAAACATGGGCCTCCACCCGAAGAGCTCCAGCCTGGTCATGATCGCCACCGTTGTCGTCGTGGTCTTCACCCACAATCTCGCCCTCGGCGTCGGCGTCGGTGTGCTGCTCAGCGCCCTCTTCTTCGCGCGTAAAGTCGCCCACTTCCTCTCCGTCACCAGCCATCTCGACTCGGAATCCACCCGCACCTACACCATCACCGGCCAGCTGTTCTTTGCCTCCGCCGCCGCCTTCAACCGCGCCTTCGACTACCGTGAAAAACTCGCCCGCGTTCGGCTGGATGTCACCCACGCCCATCTCTGGGACCTCACCTCCGTCGCCGCCCTGGATAAGGTCGTCCTGAAATTCCGCTGCCTCGGTACCGAGGTCGAAGTCCTGGGCCTCAACGAAGCCAGCTCCACCCTGGTGGACCGTCTCGGCATCCATCACAAAACGGATCGCATCGAAGACATCCTGGGACACTGATTCCCCAGCGGGAAAAACCTTTCGCGCTGCCACCAGGAGCGCGGAAGGCAGAAAAAAGAACCGGCTTAAATAAGAGCCTCTTCGAAGAAAAAACCTTCATCCACGTCCGCTCCACCCTGCTTTTCAAAGACCTCTCCACCTGGGCAGCGTGAGGTCCCTCCACTGAAAAATTTGACAGGGGGGTGGAATGCGTGCCCTTGGTTGCCCCCATTTCCGTTAACGACACCCATCATGCCCAAGGCCCTCATCATTGCCGAAAAACCCAGTGTGGCCACCGACCTTGCCCGTGCCCTGGCGAAGGCGCCCGGCATGACTCCCTTCACCAAGGAGAAGGATTACTTTGAGAACGAGACCCACGTCATCTCCAGCGCCATCGGTCACTTGATCGAACTTGGCTTCCCCGAGGTGAACGGCAAAAAGATCGGCTGGGGGTGGACCCACCTGCCCATCATGCCGGAGGAGTTCGAACTCAAGCCCATCGAAGACAGCGCCGACCGCTTCAAACTCCTCAGCCGCCTCATGAAGCGCAAGGACGTGGACCAGCTCATCAATGCTTGCGATGCTGGCCGCGAGGGGGAACTCATCTTCCGCTACATCGTCGAGGCCGCCGGCATTAAAAAACCCGTCCAGCGCCTGTGGATGCAGTCCATGACCCAGGGTGCCATCCTCGAAGCCTTCAAAAAGCTGCGCAGCGACACCGAAATGCGCCCCCTCGCCGATGCCGCCAAGTGCCGCAGCGAGTCCGACTGGCTCGTCGGCATCAATGCCACCCGCGCCCTCACCGCCCTGAATTCCCGCAACGGCGGCTTCCGCCTCACCCCCGCAGGCCGCGTCCAGACCCCCACCCTCACCATCCTCGCCAAGCGCGAGCTCGAAATCCAGGCCTTCGTCTCCCGCACTTACTTTGAAGTGCACGGCCTTTTCGAAGTCCCCGCTGGCAGCTACGAAGGCCGCTGGTTCGACGAATCCTTCAAAAAGGACGAAACCGACGAGCACAAAAAGCCCGAGCGCCTCTGGGACCTCGAAAAAGCCCAGGCCATCGTCCAGCGTTGCCTTGGCAAACCAGGCAAGATCGAGCAGGTCACCCGCCCGACCAAACAGATCGCCCCCCTTCTCTACGATCTCACCAGCCTCCAGCGCGAAGCCAGCAACCGCTTCGGCTTCTCCGCCCGCCGCACCCTCCAGATCGCCCAGGCCCTCTACGAAAAGTTCAAGGTCCTCACCTATCCCCGTACCGACTCCCGCTACCTCCCTGAGGATTACCTCGGCACCGTCAAGGAGACCCTCAGCACCTTTGCCCGGCAGGATACCCGCAAGCCCGGCGCCCTCCCCCAGGACCTCGGCACCCACGCCGCCACCGCCCTGGACAAGAACTGGGTGCGCCCCACCAAGCGCGTTTTCGACACCACCAAGGTCAGCGACCACTTTGCCATCATCCCAACTGGCCTCATCCCGCCCAAGGAACTGCCCGAGGCTGAGCAAAAGCTCTTCGACATGGTCGCCCGCCGTTTCGTCGCCGTCTTCTTCCCACCCGCCGAGTTTGAAGTCACCACCCGCATCACTCGCGTGGAGCGCGATGCCTTCAAGAGCGAGGGCAAGGTCCTCGTCGAGTCCGGCTGGCTCGCCGTCTATGGCAAAAAGGCCGCCGAAGAAGCCGCTGCCGAAGGCGACAGCAAGTCCAAGCTCCTCGTCCTCGCCAAGGACGGCGACAGCGCCCGCACCGTGGACATCGAAGCTGCCGAAATGCAGACCAAACCCCCGGCCCGCTTCAATGAAGCCACCCTCCTTTCCACCATGGAAGGCGCAGGCAAGCTCGTCGAAGACGAAGAACTCGCCGAAGCCATGAGCGAACGCGGCCTCGGCACCCCCGCCACCCGCGCCGCCATCATCGAAGGCCTCATCTCGGACAAATACATCGAGCGCGTCGAACGGAATATCGCCGTCACCAGCAAGGGACTCACCCTCATTGACCAGATCAGCCAGATCGGCATCGAGGCCCTCAGCAGCCCCGAACTCACCGGCCAGTGGGAGTACAAACTCCGCCAGATGGAGCAGAACAAGCTCGATCGCGGCAGCTTCATGCGCGACATCCGCCACCTCACCAACCAGGTGGTCGAAAAAACCAGGGCTTATCAGAAGATCGCCAAAGACCGCGTTTACCCCGACTTCGATGCCAAGTGCGGCGTCTGCGGCCAGCGCGGCTTCGAACAGAAGGAAGACTACGTCTCCTGCAAAAACCCAGATTGCAAAGTCCGCGTTTACAAGGTCATCGCCGGTCGCGAACTGGGCGAAGACCTCCTCCGCGAACTCCTCGAAAAACGCTTCCTTCCCCCCATGGAGGGCTTCCGCAGCCGCCTGGGCAAGGACTTCACCGCTGGCATCGAGGTCAAGGACGACGGCAAAACCGCCTTCGTCTTCCCCGGTGGTGAAAACGATCCCGACGCCCCACCGCCCTTCGATTTCGCCAGCGCCACCCCCATCGCCAAATGCCCCGTTTGCGCCCTCAAAAAGCGCGATGGCAAAATCTACAGCACCCCGGACCACTACATCTGCAACATTGCCGCCAAGGACGCCAAAGCCTGCAATGCCCGCCTTCCCAAGGTCCTCTGCAAGAAGGAAATCAGCGAGGAGAACGCCATCAAGTTCTTCACCGAAGGCAAGACCGACGTCATCGCCGGCATGATCTCCAAACGCGACCGCCCCTTCAGCGCCTTCCTGCTCTGCAAGCCCGGTGAAAAACGCCTCCTCGGCTGGGAATTCCCACCCCGTGAAGCGAAGCCCAAGGCCCCCGCAGCTCCTAAAAAAGGCCGCTTCGCCAAAAAAGCCGCCGCTCAAGACACCCCCGAGGACGCCCCCGAAGAGTAATTTCGGGGCGAGGCTGAAGAGCTTTTAAACCAGATCCTCCCTCGCTACTTGCCAAGCAGCGCAGCGAACATGACCGAGGTCGTCTTCACCCCCGGAAGCCAAAACACGCCCTCCCTCTCCCGCATGCGGGAGAGGGCTGGGGTGAGGGGCTGTCGAAGCTCAAACGATCCCCAAATCCAGACTCTCTGAAGGAATGAATCCAGCAACGCGCTGAGCAAAAACCCCTCTCGCGCCGCAACGCCGCCTCCTCCAGATTTCCTTCCGGTGCTGCCCCAATCTCTCACGAAAGGCATTTTGCACGACACGCCCGCTGCTTGCAAAACTGTGCCAATCCTGCCGCTTTGAAATCACGATGTTGATTTTTTGCAAATAAGTGTCATCAGTGGATTCCCGTTTTTCTACCTGTGACTAAACCCGCCTTTCAACTTACCACCGGTGGCACCCTGTTTTTTGGGATCCACGCTCTTGCTATCACAGCATTTTTTATCAAACCGGATCTGACTGCTATCCTGCTTTGCCTGGGACTCTTTCTGATCCGTAAATTTGGCATTACCGGTGGCTACCACCGCTACTTCTCCCATCGTTCTTATAAGACCTCCCGCTGGTTCCAGTTCGTTCTGGCTTGGCTTGGAGGCATGTCCGCCCAAAAAGGCGCTCTTTGGTGGGCCGCCCATCACCGTCATCATCACCAGCATTCCGATCAGGAAGAAGACATCCACTCCGTCAAGCAGCAGGGCTTCTACTGGGCTCACGTCGGCTGGATCCTTGCCCCCGATTACAATGACTATGACGCCAAGCGGGTCAAAGATCTCACCAAGTTCCGTGAGCTCGTCTTCATTGACAAATACCACTTCATCCCGCCGGTCGCCCTGGCCATCGCCACTTACGTTTTCGGTCTTCTCATGACCGGCACCCCGATGGGCGGCCTGATGTACTTCCTCTGGGGCTTCTGCCTCAGCACCGTCATCCTCTATCACACCACCTTCGCCATCAATTCCTTCTGCCACCTGCTCGGTAGCCGTCGTTATGAAACCGGCGAATCCAGCCGCAACTCCTTCATCCTCGCCATCCTGACTCTTGGCGAAGGCTGGCACAACAACCACCACTACTACCCTCACTGCGCACGCCAGGGGTTCTTCTGGTGGGAAATTGACCCGACCTACTACGTCATCAAGGTTCTCAAATTCGTGCGCATCGTCCACGAAATCAAAGAGCCGAATGCCCGTGTCCTGGAAGGCAGGGAAGCCACGGCTGCACTGGGCTGATTGCCCCATCTCAATTCAAAAGCGGAGGCCAAAAGCCTCCGCTTTTTTTGTGCCCACAACCGACCCCCAAAGTCCGCTTTCAGCCGCTTGCATGACGCCTGGCCGTGCCGGATATTGACCCGTTTCCAGTCGTTGCCGCGCCCTTGAAGCCGCCTCTTGCAGTCCAGATCCTTGGTCTTTTTCGGATGCTCTCATTCATTCCGTCATCCCGTCCCTTTTCCCCATGGGGAAGTCATGGGGACACCCTGGGGATGATGATCCCCACACCATCCCCACACCATCCCCACACCATCCCCACACCATCCCCATCCCAATCCATTGATTTCCAGCGGATTGCTTCACCGGATCCCCAAATGGGGAAAAAAGCGTCGTGTCCCCATCCCCAGTCACAGACTCATCTCGCCAGTAGCTGAACAGACATTTTTCTAATCCCCTGCTGGACGAATCCCGCTGCTCCGAAGAAACTCCTTCCTCATGCCCGCCTTCACCCACCCTGCCGCCCTCTGGGCCTTGCTGGGCATCCCCCTGGTGCTGGCCATCCATTTTCTCCAGCGTCGCAGCCGTCGCGTCACCGTCACCACGCTCTTCCTGCTCCAGCAGCTCCAGCGCGAATCGGAAAAGGGCAATCGCATCGAAAAACTCCGCCTTTCCATCCCCCTCTGGCTGCAGTTGCTCATGGTGCTCATCTTCACCTGGCTGCTCGCCGGCCCCCGCTGGTTGCGTCAGGATGCCGTACACCGCATCGCCATTGTTATGGACAGTTCCGCTTCCATGCAGGCCTTCCGGCCATCGGCGGAAAAGGCCATCCGTGAGACTCTTGCCAGTATCCTGCCCCTGGGAGCACGGGCCGAACTGGCCTTGCTCAGCACCGACGTCAATGCCGCCAACCTCTACTACGGAGGCTCTTCTGGCGATCTCATGGCCTCTCTCTCCGCTTGGCAACCGCTCTTGGGCACGCATGATTTCACCCCCGCCCTCCGCACTGCCCGCAGCCTTTCCGGCCCGCTTGGCGCCGTGCTTCTCATCACCGATCATCCTCCTTCCGCCTCCCTGCCCTTCGCCGCCAAGACCCTCTCCGTCGGCCAGGAAACCGCCAATGTCGGCTGGGCTGGCATTTCCGTCGAGGAACAGGACGGCCAAGTCTTCTGGCGCGCCATCGTGCGCAACTACAGCGCCTCCCCGCAGGAGCGGGAATGGATCGTCTCCTCAGGCCCCCAGTCCTCTGCCCCCATCAAAATCACCCTCGCCCCCCGCGAATCGCGCACTCTTTCCGGCCCTTTTTTTGAAGCTCAAAACGCCCTCCGACTCACCCTCACTCCCGATGCCCTGACACTCGATGATGAGCTCCCCTTCGTGCGTCCGCAGCCCAAGATTCTGGACCTTCACCTCCCGGCACCCAAAAATGTGGCCACCCAGGAAATCATCAGCCTGTTCAGCAGTTATGCCCACACGTCCCTGGCCAAGGATGCCCAGCAGGCCGATCTCCAGGTCATCACCTGGCCGCCCAGCGTGGCACTGGAAGCCACCCAGCACGCCTGCCTTTTTGCCACCCCTTCCCAGGTCGCCAATCCCCCTCCTCTTCGCGGGGCCATCGTCGGTGAAGCCCATCCGCTCACGGACGGGCTAAACTGGCAGCCCCTCCTCGTCCGCGAAGGCATGGTCATGCCGCGCGATCCTCTCGACCGGGTGCTTCTCTGGCAGGGCGAGCGACCGCTCATCAGCCTGCGCCAGACACCGGCCGGCGCGCGCCAGCTTTTCTGCCACTTCGATCTCGCCACCAGCAATGCCCGAAAGCTGCCCGCGCTCGCCGTCCTGCTTCATCGTTTTCTCGAACAGGTGCGCGGAGAAAAAATCGCCCCTGAAAGCGCCAACTACGACCTCCGCCAGCGCCTCACCGTCGCCCACAGCCGCCTGGAAAATGCAGTCCCGCTCACCCTAAAAATCCAGGGAGGCAAAACCGAGCCCCTTCTCCTGGCCCAGGCCCACCTGCTGCGCGCGCCTGCCATCCCTGCCTTTTTCGAAATCACCCAGGGACCGCATAACCTGCTCACCGCCGCCGCCCACTTTGCGGACTCTCGCGAGGCCGACCTCAGCAACTGCCAGCCCTTCGACGAACGCGCCTCCCTTCAGACCGAGCAGGTGCAGTCCCTGCAGGAGCCCGATCCACGCTGGCGGCCCTGGACCCTCCTTCTCCTCGCCGCCCTTCTGGGCAGCTGGTGGTGGGGCCGTGACAAGACACCGGCCCCCGCCTTGAACCCTCTGTCCGGCCCCTCTTCATGATCCTGCGTCATCCCGAATGGCTTGCCCTCTTTCCCGTCCTGCTTTTGGCAGGCTGGTGGCTGCCTCGCCTGGGAGTCTGGCATCCATTGAGGCTCTTTTTGTTAGGCCTCCTCTCCCTCGTTCTCGCCCAGCCCCAGTGGCGGCGGCTTGCCGATGGTGTGGACCTCTGGGTCCTCCTCGACAGTTCCGCCTCCGCCGAAAAGCCCATGGCCAAAGGCCTGCCCGAATGGGACAAGCTGCTGGAGCAAAGCCGCGGCCCCAGCGACCGGATGTTTCACCTCAGCTTTGCCGAGGAAGTCATGCGCCGTGGCGCGGAAGGCGCAGAGCTTTATGACCGCCAACGCCAGTCTACCCGCACCGCCCAGGCCCTCACGCAGGCCCTCGTCCAAGTCGGCAAGGAGAGCGAGGGACGCCCCGCCCGCCTGCTCATCTTCACCGACGGGTATGCCACCGAACCCCTCACCGGCATCGCCGAAAAGCTCAAGTCTGAGGGCATCGAACTGGATTACCACCTCGCCCGCGATCCCGAGCCCACCGACTACCGCGTCTCCGCCTTGCGTTTGCCCACCAAGGCCCAGCTTGGCGAACCTTTCCTCATCGAGATCGAAGTCCGCGGCACGCGCGATGGCCCTGTGCCCCTCAAGCTCATGCGCCAGGGCCGCGAGCTGAAAACCACCGAAGTGGACATCCGCCTCGGAACAGGCCTGATCCGCCTCACCGACCGCCTGGGCAATGCGGGGGTGGCCCATTATGAGGCCATCATTCAGCCCGCCACCGATGCCCACCCCGGCAACAACCGCCATGAGGCCATGATCGAGATCGCCGGCGGCCCGCGCGTCCTTCTCCTCACCTCTTACACCGACGATCCCGTGGCCAACACCTTGCAACGCCAGGGCTTCACCGTCGAAACCGTCACCGATCTGCGCAGCGTCCGCACCGGCCAGCTCGCCGGGGCCAAATGCGTCGTCCTCAACAACGTGCCCGCCTTTGAACTGCCCGGCGAATTCCTCTCCGCCCTCGACTTCTACGTTCGTGAGCAGGGCGGCAGCCTGCTGATGGCCGGCGGCCAAAAGAGCTTTGCCGCAGGCGGCTACTTCGAGTCTTCCATTGATTCCCTCCTGCCTGTCTCCATGGAGCTCAAGCAGGAGCACCGCAAACTGATGGTCGCCATGGCCATCGTCATGGACCGCAGCGGCTCCATGAGCATGACCGTCAAAAATGGCTTCACCAAAATGGCCCTCGCCGATGAAGGCGCGGCCAATGCCATCCGCTTCCTGGGTCCGCAGGATCTGCTCACCGTCTTCGCCGTGGACAGCGAGGCCCACCAGATGGTCCCTCTGCAACCAGTCGGGCCTAACCGCGAAAGCATGGAAAGCGCCGTACGCCGTATTGAAAGCACCGGTGGTGGCATCTTTGTATACAATGGCCTCAAGGCCGCCTGGGACCAGCTCAAGACCGCCCCGGCTGGCCAGCGCCACATCATCCTGTTTTCCGATGCCGCCGACTCGGAAGAACCCGGAGATTACAAGAACCTCATTGATGAAATCCTCGCCAATGGCGGCACCCTCAGCGTCATCGCCCTCGGCACCCGCGCCGACCCGGATGCCCAACTGCTCGAAGACATCGCCACGCGTGGCAAAGGCCGCCTCTTTTTCACCGACAAGGCCGAGGAACTCCCCAGCATCTTCAGCCAGGAAACTGTGGCCGTGGCCCGCAGCGCCTTCATCCGCGACCCGGTCAAAACCCAGGCCGCCGGTGGCTGGTTTGAAATCACCAGCCAGCCCCTCGACTGGCATGCCCAGGCCGATGGCTACAATCTCTGCTACCTGCGCGACTGGGCCAGCCAGGCCCTCATCACCCAGGATGAGTACACCGCCCCGCTCGTCGCCTTTGGCCAGCGCGGCATCGGCCGCACCGCCGCCATCACCTTCCCTCTGGGAGGCGAGTTCTCAGCCCAAACCCGCGCCTGGCCAAAATACGGCGACTTCCTCCAGACCCTGACCCGCTGGCTGATGGGGGAACAGTTGCCTCCCGGCATCGGCCTCAAGCACCGTCTGGAAGGCACCGGGCTCACCATTGACCTCCTCCACGACGAGACCTGGGAACAGCGTCTCATGGCCAAGGCTCCCCGCATCATGCTCGCCCAGGGTTCCACCGCCGGTTCCAGCCATGAGCTGGCCTGGGAGCGTCTTTCCCCTGGCCATTACCAGGCCCGCGTGGACCTGCCCGAAGGCGAAATGGTACGCGGTGCCGTTCAGGTGGGCACCCAGGCCTTGCCCTTCGGTCCCACCCTCGTGGGCACCAGCACTGAGTGGGCCTTTGATGAAGCCCGCACCGAGGAACTGAAGCAGGTCTCCCTGGCAAGCGGTGGCCGTGAACTGCTGGAACTCAGCCAGGCCTGGCGCAGCCCCCGTGCCGAACGTTTCGTGGACCTCCGCAGCGAGCTCCTTCTCCTCGCCCTCATTCTCATGCTGGCCGAGGCCCTCATCACCCGCACCGGCTGGCATCTTCCCGAATGGGCCTTTGCAGGCTGGAAGCTCAAAGGCAACCGGCCCTCCCCCAGCCCCGCCGTCCTGGCTCATCAAAAGCGCGTTCACAAAGACTCCGCCCTCCCCCCGGCGACTGCTCCCACGCCCCCCGAAGCCCCACCACCTCCGGAGCCCGAGATCAACCGCCAAAGCCGCTTTGACCGCGCCAAGAAGCGGTGATCACACCACCGCAGTCGGCTCCAAATGGATTACCGTCCGATCACGAAAGACCCAGGCGACCAACACCGCCGCGAGGGCCAGCAAGGCAGCCACAGGCGGCACATTCCCAAGCCCGGCGCCCGGACCGATGATGAGTCCGCCCAGCCAGGCACCGGTGGCATTGCCCAGATTAAAGGCCCCGATGTTGAGGCTGGAGGCCAAAGTCTGGCTGCCGCCCCCAGCATGCTTGAGCACGCTCAGCTGCAAGGGGGCCACCGTGGCAAAAGCGGCAACGCCAAGCAGACCGACAAAGAGGGCAGCCGTGAACTGGGTGTGAAGGGCCAAGGTCATGAGGCCCAGAACCAGGGCGAGGAAGATGAGGCTGCCGAAGAGGGCCGCCGACAGCTTGCGGTCGGCAAACTTGCCTCCCAGCAGGTTGCCCAGAATCATGCCGCCTCCGAAGAGGAAGAGGAGGGGTGACACGGCGGAGTCTGCAAAGCCAGAGAGCCGGGTGAGCATGGGCTGGATGTAGGTGAAGACGGCGAAGACACCGGCCCAGCTGAACACGGTCATGAGCAATCCCGACAGGACCCGAGGGTGGGCGATGGCCTTCAGGTCGGCCGCCAGACCCGGGCCTTTCTCGCGGGACCCCTTGGCCGCAGGCACCAGCCAGGCGATGGAGAGCAGCCCCAGGACCCCCAGCCCCGCCACGGCCCAGAAGGTGGAGCGCCAGCCGAGTTGGAGACCTAACCAAGCACCGGCGGGGACCCCGATGAGAGTGGCGAAGGTGAGACCATTGAACATCATGGAGATGGCGGAGGCCTTGCGGTTCTCCGGCACCAGTCCGGTGGCCACCACAGCCCCGACACCAAAGAAGGTGCCGTGGGTGAGCGAGGTGATGAGCCGGGCCACCATCAAAACATCATAACTGGGGGCCAGGGCACAGACGACATTGCCCAGGATGAAGATGGCCATGAGGCCTAACAAGACAAGTTTGCGCGGCATGCGATCCGTAAGGACAGTGAGGACGGGGGCCCCGAGAAAGACCCCCAGGGCATAACCGCTGATGAGGAGTCCGGCCTGGGGGATGGTGACCTGGAGATCGGTGGCCACCTGAAGCAGCAGGCCCATGATGACGAACTCGGTGGTGCCAATGCCAAAGGCCCCGACGGTGAGGGCATAGAGGGCTTTGGGGGTAGGCTGGTGCGAAGCCTCGGGGAGGGGTTTGGAGAGATGCATGGGCGAACCCTGCCATTTTCGTTTGATCTATCCATTCTCTTGATCCAATCATTCCGATAGATGGCAACGATCAAAGAAGGCTCCACGGAACTGCGGCATCTGCGCTATTTCCTTGCGGTGGCCGAGTCACACAACTTCCGGCGCGCGGCGGCGAACCTGCACCTATCGCAACCGACGCTGTCCCACCAGATCAAACAGCTCGAACTGCAAATGGGTGCCCCGTTGTTTGAGCGACTGAGCCGGACGGTGAGGCTGACGGCGGCGGGGGCAGTGCTGCACAAACGGGCACTGCTGATGATGCGTGAACTGGAAGATGCAAAGAAGGAAATCGCCGAACTCCAGTCCATGCAGAGCGGTGAGCTGCGGATTGGCATCGTCTCGACGGTCAATGTGGCTCTGGTGCCCGAGGCGGTGAGCACGTTTCGCCAACTGCACCCCAAAGTGTCCGTGGCGATCCGTGAACTGCCAATGGAGACGCTGGAGGCTGAGCTGCTGGCCGGGAAACTTGATCTGGGCATCTCCTTCCTGCCGCCCAGAAGCGGTGCCCGCCTGGAGACCGAACCGCTGTTTGTCGAGCGGCTGGTGGCGGTGCTGCCCGAGGGACATCGCTTTCGCAAAAAACGCAGAGTGACGCTGTCTGACATGCTGGCCGAGCCGCTGGTACTGCTGAGCCATGGCTACTGCACCCAGGAACTGGTGCTGGAAAGTGCCGCCCTGCAGGGGCTGGAGCAGATCCTGAAACCAGCGATCGAGATGAACTCCATCGAAGGGGTGCTGGCGACCGTCCGGCAGACGGGCATGATCACCCTGCTGCCGGATGCGGCGGTGCGCTGGGCCCAGTACCCTGACCTCGAGGTGCGACCCTTGAGCGACAAGAATGAGGATTTATCCTTCCGCCGAGTCGGCCTGCAATGGGTCAAGGGAGGGCATCGCGGGTCGGCAGCCTGTTCCTTTGCCGAGCAGGTCCGGGCGATCTTCGTGAAGTGAGGCGGGCTCGGGATACAAAACGCGGGTGAGGTAGAGTCCGCCCGCCGGGGCCATCTGGTTGCTCTGCGGAGCGGTGGCGTCCGTGAGCAGGCTCTGGAACCAGGGCACGGTGGCGCGGCCACGGGCGACGAGGATGAGGCTGCCGACGATGAGGCGGACCATTTTATAAAGGAAGCCGTCGCCTTCGAATTCCAGTTCCAGGATATCGCCGTCCTCGCGCATCTCGGCACGATGAATGGTGCGGGTGGTTTTCTCCGGGAGAGCGCGGCGCTGGGTCTCAGGCATGTCGCCGCGATTGGCGGAAAGGCGCACGAAATTATGGGTGCCCACGAGGCTGTCCAGGCAGGTCTGGAGGGCGGCCATGTCCAGCGGGCCGTGGATGTGCCAGACGCGATCGGATTCAAAGGGGGAAAGCTGGGGCGCGCGCCAGATGCGGTAGCGATAGACCTTCCCCTTCGCATCGTAGCGGGAGTGAAAGGTGGGCGGCTCTGCCGCGCGCACGTCCACGAGGCGGATACTGAGGGGCAGACAGGCATTGACGGCTTTCACCCAGGACTCATCGCTCATGCGCAGGGTCACGGGCACGTCCATGTGGGCGACCTGGCCCAGGGCATGCACGCCCGCATCCGTCCGGCCCGAGCCGTGCACGGTGGTGACGGCCTGGGTGGCCTTCAGCACGGCGGCGCTCAGTTCATCCTGGATGCCGCCGCCGATGGCCAGGGCCTGCCAGCCGCGCCAAGGGGTGCCGCAGTAGGCCACCACCACGCGCAGACGCCGCAGGCCCGGCCCCGGACCTTTGTTCAGCCCCAGCTTACTTTCGGCGTCGCTTCGACTCATGGTTAGTCCACTCCAGGTCGTAGGTTTCATCCGGCAGGAGAAAGCCCGCCGGACCGCGCTGGCTGTTGAGGTAATCTTGCAGGATGACCACGGCGGCCAGCTGATCCACGATCTCGTTGCGCTGGCGTTTGTCGGTGATGCCCGCACGGGACATGGAGGCCTCCGCTTCCACGGAGGAGAGGCGCTCATCCACAAACTCAATGGGCAGCTCATGCTGAAGGGCCTTGCCCAGGCGATCGGCAAATTTCTCCACACGCTCCGTCGCTTCGCCGCGATTGCCACTCATGAGAAAAGGCATGCCGATGACGACGCGGGCGATGTGTTTCTCCCGTGCAATACGGGCGATCTCGAGTTCCACACCGGCCTTGGACTCCAGCGTTTTAAGCGGGCTGGCGGTCAGCTCCATCTCATCGCTGATGGCCAGTCCGATGCGGACGGTTCCGTGATCAATGGCGAGGATGCGTGGCATGGGGGAAGCGTGGAGCCGCCAAGATGCACCGCATTCGCCCTGGGATCAAGAGCCTGCCGCCCATTGATCCCACAGCAGCTTCACCACCAGGGCAAAAACGACGAGGAGGAACATGACACGGATGAAGGGAGCGCCATGACGGATGACGAGGCCCGTGCCGAGCCGCGCACCGATGAGCTGGCCCGCGATCATCACGGCGGCGATGTCATAACGGACTTGTGCAGCCCAGATAAAGACCGAGACGGAAGCGAGGTTGCTGGTGAGGTTTACCACCTTCGTGTAGGCGGTGGCGTGGATGAGATTCAGCCCCAGGAGAGAAAGACAGGCGACTGTCCAGAAAGTGCCCGTGCCGGGACCCATGAAACCATCGTAAAACCCCAGGATGCTGCCGCCCAGACAGGCGAAAACGGTGGGCGTGAGGCGGGCACGCAAAGCCTGTTGGCCAAAGCGCGGGCTCACCAGGGCATAGGCGGCGATGCCCAGCAGCAGCCAGGGCACCAGCTTTTTCAACACATCAGGACTCACCTGCGTTACTGCCATAGTGCCCAGCAGGGCCGCGACAAAGGTGACAGCCACGGCCAGCCGCACCTGGGCCCACTGCACCAGCCCGGCCTGGGCATAGCGCCGCACGGCCAGCAGCGTGCCAAAGGTGCTCTGCATCTTATTGGTGCCCAAGGCCAGATGCGGAGGCAGCCCGGCCCACAGCAGTGTCGGCAAAGAGATCAGCCCCCCGCCCCCGGCAATCGAGTCAATGAACCCGGCACTCAGCCCGGCCAGGAAGAGAAGCAGGGCAGTAGTCAGCGTCATGGAAAGCAGCGTGAGATGCCACAGAATCCAGGGTCGCTGTATTGTCAGTTAGAATGTGATGACATGTGAGGCAAAACTCTAAACTTAAGCCAAAAACCCCATGCTAGCTGTAAGCCAAAAGCAAGAGCACCAGCTACCACTCGGACTTGCAGATAAAGGGTATTGGTGAGAGCTTTGCGATGACAGATATTATGGTTAATGCGATAACTTCAGTTTTATGAAGACGGTTTTGCTCGCTGATGATGATCCCCTGCTGCACCGAGTTTTAGGTTTTAAACTCGGCCAGCAGCAATGGCAGATGGTTTCCGCCTATGATGGGGAGGAAGCGGTACGCCTTGCCCGTGAAACCCGTCCGGCCCTCATCATTCTCGATGGGATGATGCCAGTGATGGATGGCTTTGCAGCACTGCGGGAACTCCGGCAGGATGCTACTTTTGCCGGGACTCCCGTGCTCATGCTTTCTGCCAAGAACCGGGATGCGGATGTCGTCGGCGCATTGGATGAAGGAGCGAATGATTACCTGACAAAACCCTTCAGCCCCACAGAGTTGCTAGCCCGGGTAGCCAAGTTGGTGCCGGAGGAGGCCACTGCATGAAACATGTGCTCCTTTTGGCGGGGTTGATGGCCATCCAGTCTGCCTGGGGAGGTATCTATGAGTCGGGTCTGGAAGCAAAAAAAGCGGGGCGGCATGAGGAGGCCGTGCAGTTGCTGGGACAGGCCACGACCGCTGCGCCAGGGAATGTGGAGGCTTGGTATCACTACGGCACGGTGCTGGGCTGGCTGAAACGGCATGAAGAGGCCTTGGCAGCCTTGCGACGGGGGCTGCAGCTAGCCCCGCAGGATTTTGACCTGCGCCTGGGCGAGGCCCGGGTGCTGGCCTGGATGGCGGACTATTCCGGGGCAGATGAACGGCTGGCGAAGCTGGAGGCGGAGTTTCCCACCAATCTCGACGTGGCCGTGATGCGTGGCCGTGTGGCTGGCTGGCGCGGCGACAGAAAGGAGGCCCGCCGACGTTACGAGGCAATTTTACAAACGGACCCACGCCAGATTGATGCCCTGACGGGACTGGGAGATCTGGAAGCGGAAGCGCAGAAGATTGATGAGGCGCGGTCCCTGTATGAGCAGGCCTTGGCGGTGGAGGTCTCCCCCGATGTGCAACGCCGGCTGGACGGACTGCAATCCCAAACCCAGCGGCGGGTGGACATGGGCATGACGGGCAGCACCTTTACCCAAGGCGAACGGGAGGAATGGTGGAGCATCTATGCCTCCTACGGGCAAAAGCTGCTGGGCTGGGATGCCTGGCTGCGCACAGAAGTGGGTGAGCGTTTTGGCCTGCAAGATGAGACTTGGGAAGTGGGTGCAGGTGGCCAGTTGCTGCCCGGACTGCAGGCAACGATCTATGGCGGCGTGACGCCAGATGCAGACTTTAGCGCGGACTGGTATGCGGATGCTTCCCTGCGCTGGCGGGTGTTTGAGAAGCTGGGTTTTCTGGATGACGGCTGGCTGTTGGTGGAGGGCCGCTGGGCAGACTATGCCACTTCCGGACTTTTGGTTAGCCGCGTGGGCTGGGAGCAGCGCGTGGCACGCCACTGGACACTGAATGCGCGCTGGCTGCACTTTGCCTATGACAGCGGTCTGAGTGCGGACGGCTGGCTGGGCTATGTGGCCTGGGAGCCCCGGGAGCGCATGCAGTTCCGCCTGGGCGCGGGGAGTGCGGTGGAGTCTCTGACAAATCAAACGCTGAATACGGAACGTGCCATCCCCTCCTGGACGGTCTTTGTCGGCATGACGCTGCCGCTGTCAGAACGGTGGCAGGTGCGTGTGGACTTTGAGCGTGAAGATGTCCAAGATCGCCTCGTGCGGTATGGACTTGCCCTGGGACTGACCTACCGTTTTTGAGTCAATTCGAGTGGCCCCTATGGAATCCGGACTTTTCATTCTCACATGCGTCGCGCTGGGCCTGCTGGCGATGGCGTTGGTCCTGTGGGGGATCTTGCTGGGCTATCGGGTGGTGGACAATCATCACCGCGCCCGGCGGGTGGTACTGGCCGATGAATGGCTGATGAAACTGCTGCCAGTGCTGGAGATGGAAACGCCTGTGACGAGTCTGCCAAAGGTGCGCGGCGGCAATGAGATGGAGGCGGTACTGAGCCTGCTGCGAGATCTCATGGAACGTTTTCGCGGCCAGTACCGGGATCAGCTGCGGGAGATTTTGGCCCACATTGGCGGAGATGACTTTGGACTGCGAATGCTCCGGCAGAGATCCGTCACCTACCGCCTGCGCGGTTGTGCGCTGCTGGGTTGGACGGGAGGCAGTGCGGCGGTGGATGCGGCCCTGCGCCGAGCTTTGCTGGATGAGGCCAAGGAGGTCCGCATCGAGGCTGCCTATGCCCTGGCTTTGCGCGGCGCACCGGGCCTGGGAATACGGGAGGTGTTGGAGTCTCTGGAGGAAATGGATGCCCTGGCCTCCGATCGCATGCGGGATGTCGTTCGCATGCTGGCCCCAGGGCGCAGCCAGGAGCTGGCGCGACTGCTACCTGTGGCCACTACCCCTCGGCTGCGCGTGCTGCTGCTGGATGGGCTTTCCGCCACCGGAGATCTCGCCCAGTCGGACCTCATCGCCGAGCAGTTGCAGGATGCCGCCCCGGCGGTGCGCGCCGCCGCCGTGCTGGCCCTGGAGCAATTGGGAGATCCGATGCAAATTTCGCAGGTGGCGCTGCTGGTGCAGGATGTCAGCCCCAAGGTGCGCCTGGCGGTGGCACGATATGCCGTGAGCATGGGTCCCGATGCGGAAGCCCAGGAGCTGCTGGAGAAACTGGTGCTGGATGGTGACTACGAAGTGAAACGCCAGGCCGTGCATGGACTGTCCAAGGTGGGCGGACGTGCCTGGCAACGGCTGCAAGAACACCCGCCAGAAGATCCCCTGGTGGAGGCACTGATCCGTGAGATCCTTTCCACCCAGGCTCCTCGCTCGACCCAGGAGGTCACTGCCTAATGGATTCAAACTGGACAGAATCGATTTGGTTCACAGGCTCCATCTGGGTGGCGGCCACGTTCATCCTGCTTTTGCAAACGGTGCAAAACAGCATCTACCTGCTGCACCTCTGCCGGGCGATTCCGGAATTCATGCACTCGCGCAGCCGCGCCTCCCGCCTGCGGGAGTGGTGGATGCTGAATTCCCTGGCCACTCCCCGGGTGTCCCTGCTGGTGCCGGGGTACAATGAAGAGGCCACCATCGTGGAAAGCCTGCGCTCCATGCTGACCCTGAAGTACCCGGATTATGAAATCATCGTGGTCAATGACGGGTCCAAGGACAAGACCCTGGCGCGTTTGATTGAGGCCTTCTCCCTGCACCCCATCCAGAAAACCATCCCCGGCCGTGTCTCCTACCAGCCGATCCGGGGCATCTATGCGTGCAAGGACATCCCCAACCTGCTGGTGGTGGACAAGCAAAATGGCGGCAAGGCCGATGCCCTGAATGCGGCGATGGATCTGGCCGACTGCCCCTATGTCTGCTCCGTGGATGCCGATTCGCTGCTGGATTCAGACGCGCTGCTGCGGGCCGTGCGCCCTTTCATTGATGCGCCTGATACGACGATGGCTGTGGGCGGCACCATCCGCGTGGTGAACGGTTGCAGCGTGAAGTCTGGCCAGATCACCGAGGTGCGGCCGCCCCGGCACTGGGTGGAACTTTTCCAAACCGTGGAGTACCTGCGCGCCTTCCTGCTCACCCGCATGGCGTGGACACGCTCGCAGTCTGTGACGATCATCTCGGGTGCATTTGGCATCTTCCGCCGGGAGACGCTGCTGGAACTGGGCGGCTATGAACACGGCACCGTGGGCGAGGACATGGAACTGGTGGTGCGCATGCACCGCTGGGCGGGCGAAATGGGCGTGAAACATGCCGTCTGGCATGTGCCTGATCCCGTCTGCTGGACGGAGGCCCCCTCCACGCTGGACATCCTCTCGCGCCAGCGCACCCGCTGGCAGCGGGGACTGTGTGATACTCTGTGGCGGCACCGCGACATGCTGTGCCGACCCAAATATGGGGCCGTGGGCATGGTGGCGCTGCCGTCCTTTGTGCTGTTCGACATCGTCAGCCCATTGTTGGAACTGGTGGGCCTGCTGCTGGTGCCGCTGTGTTACCTCGCTGGGATTCTCAGCCTGGAATTTTTCATTGCCTACTGTGCCGTGGTCTTCGGGTTTGGCCTGTGCCTGAGCCTCAGCTCCATGATCATCGCCGAGCTATCCCTGCAGCATCACCGCCGGGTGCGGGACCTGCTGTGGCTGGGCATGGGCGCCATCGTGGAAAACTTCGGCTATCGCCAGCTCAACAGCTGGTGGCGAGTGAAGGGCATCTGGCAGTTCCTGCGCAAAAAGCAGGGCTGGGGAGACATGCCGCGCCGGGGATTCACCAAGGCTGCGTAAGGGGCTGATGGCGGTGACGGAAGATAGGGTTAGGCAAGCGGCTACAGGTGAAGGAACCCCATCACCTCCGGCCTCCTTCCCCTGCCCTTTCACTGGGGCTTTTCGCCGAGATGCTTTAACAGCGCTTCTTCGGGCTCGTGCAGGAGGAACTGCGGCTGAACGGCGGCGGGGAGTTTCATTTGGCGGGCCACGTCTTGCAGGCTGCGCAGCAGTTGGGCCACGGCTTCGGGCGGCTGCCCCTTGAGGGTGGTGCGGGTGCCGGAGATGAGGCTTTGACGCACTTCGGCCAGGGTCTGTGCCTGGGGACCTGGGGCCACGGCATCGGCATACAGGACAACGGCGGTGCCCTGACCGGGCCAGGGGGCCACCCAGAGACGGCCTGAGGGAGCGGTGCGGAAGGTACGCAGGGGGACATCGGCAATGGGACCGCACTCGATGGCGAGAGAGACGGGCAGGCGATGCTGCGCCCCCCATTCCAGCCAGGCGGTGCCCCAGGCGGCTGCCTCCACGACATCGCTGCGGTAGTTCATGACGACGATGCGGCGGCTGGTGCTGGCCAGTTTTTCCAGCAAGGCGGGCCCTTGTTTTTGCTGCAGCAGCCAGAAGGGGACGACGGCCTCGACAGAGATCTTCCCGGCGGTGGATAGCTTTTGATAAAGGCTGGCCCACTGGCGGTGCCAGGCCTCGGGCTCAAGGCGGAAACCGGGCAGCAGGTAGGGCTCCACATCATACTGCACCGCATCCAGCCCCTGTCCTTTCCACGCAGCTAAGGCCTGATGGCGAGCGAGCACGGCAGGCTGGGCCTCTGGCAGGATCATGTGGGGGTCCCCCTCCACAGCCGTGAGGTAAAAGCCGTCCTTTTGCAATTGCTTCAGGGTCTCCAGACTCGGCTCTGCCTCGCGCGGCAAGGCAAGCTGGAGGACATGGATGCCGGCCTGTTTCCAGAGCGGCTGCAAGCGGGTCCAGCGGACAGGATCGGCGGACCAGTCCCAGACGCCGAGACGGAAGGAGGCGGCGGGTTCCCGGCCTTTCCCAGGTTGCGGAGCAGCGCTGACGGAGGGGATGTGCACCTCTACTTGCTGGTCAGAAACGGAGAGCAGACTCAGGCGCAGGGAACGGGCCTGCAACCACTCGTCCGGGATCTGCCAGGAGTGGGTGCTATCCTGGGCGGTGAGGGAGAGATCATCCAGGATGCGAGGGTCGCCATGGCCTTTGCCGGTATCGGCACTCAGGCCCACCTGCACGCGGCCCTGACCGCTGAGGGTGAGGGAGACTTTCCACGCAGCACCCTTGGGCCAACGGGGCAGGCGCCAGAGAGTGGTGCTGTAAAGACCGCCGGGTTTTTTGCCCACGGCCATGCTCCAGCGGGTATTGTCAGCCTCGTCCTTCGCGGTCACACGCTCTTCGACGCCGAAGGGGGTCCATTGCATCTGCTGGGCGAGATTCAGCCCGGGAGGAATGATGAGGGACTGGGCGTCCTGCTTCAGCGGGGTCAGCTCTTCCACCGTGGGGACAGGCGCGGAGATGTCACCGACGATTTGCAACCCTGAGGTGGCGCTTTGGGCCAGCGTTTCAGGAAAGATGCCAGCCCAGATAACGGAACCAGCAGGGACTTCTAAACTGTCGGCGGAGGAGTCGGGCGTGACCTCCAAGACCTTCCACCCGCCGGTGGGGGTGAGGCTGCGCTGCCAAGGCGCGAGTGCGGGCGGAGGTGACTCGCCCAACGGCAGTTCGCGCAGGCTGATCCTCTGGGGAGTGGTCTGGCCAGTCATGACGAGAGGCAGGAGGCAGCCCAGAAAAACCAGCGTCCTTCCCGAGATAAAAGCAGCCTGGGGGTGAGCCAAGGTCATGGGGAAAAATCAGGTCTCCGAGGCAGGGGTGAGAGTGACAGGGAAATCCAGCGCGACCAACCGGGCCACGAGGGCTGGCAGGGCCGCGTGCAGATCTGCCAGCACGCGGTTGCGCGCCTCCTGGCTGGTGGCTTCAAATTCGGCTACTTGGAACAGCGCGGCGATGCTGGAGAAACCCATGGTGCCGCAGGAGCC
Organism: Verrucomicrobiota bacterium; assembly: GCA_040386955.1. Lineage (GTDB taxonomy): Bacteria > Verrucomicrobiota > Verrucomicrobiia > Verrucomicrobiales > Verrucomicrobiaceae > Prosthecobacter. The sequence continues at coordinate 78,066 of JAZKER010000001.1, read as the reverse complement.
GCGTGCACGATGAGCCGCCTGTCGCCACACGGCATCCGCTCCCTCCTGGAGGGCGGTTTTCATTTTCACCAAGGTCTCTGCCACCTGGGTCACGGCCATCTGGACGAGGTCGGCATCGAGCTCGGGCTCGCCGGTCAGGCAACCACGCAACTGTGCCTCATTGACTGAGACCGGCTCGGCGGTGGTCTGGGAGGCGGAAGCATTCTGGCTGCGAGGACCATGCGCGGCGGCAGAGCCGGTGCGGGGGAGCCAGGTGAAAAGCATCTGCTGGAGGCGGTCCAGTTCGACAGGCTTCGACAGGTAGGCATTCATGCCGGACTGAAGACATTGCTCCGCATCCCCACTCATGACGTGGGCGGTGACGGCGATGATGGGGATGGGCTTGCGTCCCAGGCTGTGCTCCCACTGGCGGATGGTGCGGGTGGCCTCGAAACCATCCATCTCCGGCATCTGGCAGTCCATCAGCACCAGCACGCCGGCCTCTTCCTGCACGCGAGCCACGGCCTCGCGGCCATCGCTGCACAGGATGACCTCCATGCCGAGGTGCTCCAACTGATTGCGAATCACACGCTGATTCACGGGGTTGTCATCGGCCACAATGAGGCGTGCGGGAGTGAGTTCCAGACGATCTGGCAAGGCGACAGGAGCCTTGGGTTCGGTGACCCCGGCAAGGCGGTCATACAGCTCGGACGGTCGGAAGGGGTAATTCAGAGTGCCTACGATGCCTTCCCTCGCCAGTGCTTCCTCGCTAAGTTCCTCCTGATCGGTCATGACAAAGACCGGGACGGAGGCCAGCCAGTCTCGGCTGCGCAGACGGCGCAGGGATTCCAACCAATCGTGAGCGACGCTGGAGCCGATGATGATGGCCTGCACAGGTGGCTCCGCCTCCCAGGGTGAATCGGAAGGCACCTCGCCCATCTGGCCATAAATGCGGGGATTCAGCCCCCAGGCCACAGCATGTGTTTGCAGTGCATCCGCCGTCATGGGGCGATTTTCCAAAATGAGCAGAGGCCGGGATTCAAGCGTACGTGCCACGGCCATGTTATCCACCTCCCCAAAGACCGCTGTGAACCAAAAGGTGGCCCCGTGGCCGAGGGTGCTTTCCACACTCATGACGCCGTTCATGCGCTGGACGAGCTCGCGTGAAACGGCAAGCCCCAGCCCGGTGCCGCCGTGCCGCTGGGCCAGCTTCACATCCACCTGGGCAAAGGGCTGGAACAGGCGGTTCTGAACCTCTTTGGCGATTCCTGGGCCGGTATCGCTGACATCGAACCTCAGGCAGACACGACCGTCGGACTCCACCTCCCGCCGCCGGACGACGTGGACGGTGACGCCTCCCTGCTCGGTAAATTTGACGCTGTTGGAAACGAGGTTCAGCAGGATCTGGCGCAAGCGGAGGCGGTCGCCCCGGATCTGCAGTGGCACATCAGGGGAAAGATGCGGGGTGAGTTCCAGCCCCTTGCGTGCCGTGGTGGCGGCAAAGAGGCTGATGACCTCCTCCACCACCTCGGCGGGGGAGAAGGGTTCATTGACGAAGGCCATCTCTCCGGCTTGCAGTTTGGACAAGTCCAGGATGTCATTGATGATGGCCAGCAGGGAACGTCCAGAGGTGCGGATGGTATCGAGACCATCACGAAGTTTCGGGGTCAGGGAGGCATCCCGTAGCAGCAGATCGGCGGTACCGAGCACACCATTCATGGGAGTGCGTATCTCATGACTGACGGAGGCGACAAAGGCGGAGGTGGTCTTCACCGCATCCAACGCGGCATCGCGGGCATCAGCCAGTTTCACCTCATACTGGGCGCGCGCGCGGTTTTCCTGATAAAGCATGAAGCCCACAGCCAATAGCACGACCAAACCTCCACCAACCATCTTCGCTGCGATGTTGCGGAAGGATTCGTTCGCCTCGACAAACCGGGCCGTGCGCAGCTTCAGCAGGCGCTTTTCTTCGTGATCAAGCTCTGCAATCTGCTTCTCGAGCTCCGCAGACTTTTGCGCTCCGAGCATGAGCCGATTCAGCAGGGACGGCTTATCCAGAGTATCCGCATCGCGGGCATTCGCATCCAGGATATCCAGCCGCTCCCTGAGGGTGATGAGGCATTTTCCAAACCGGGCGCTCTGCTCGGCATTGTCCTGGATCAGATCCTTAAACTCCTGAACGGGAATCGGAGTGGACTGGATAAGAGTGCGAAAATCCGACTCAAAGCCCTCATTTTTCGTCAGCAGAAAGGCGCGCTGCAGGCTTTCCGCATCGCGCGCGAGGTCGCGGATCTCTTCCAGCTTTTCCCTGACCTGATGCGTATGCTGGACTCGATCATAACTCTCCTCCGCCTGGCGAGACTGCTCCAAAAGCAGGTAGCCCATGATAAAGGGCAGAATGATCACGACCGCCGCCGCCGCAGCGAGGCCCCACCACGATCTGGAACGCACTTGATATGTCACGATTGAATATAATTACCGTAAAGGGAAATCCATGCCAGCAATTTCCATGCTTAAGCAAAGCCTTTTCTCTCAGGCAACAAGCTGCGATTTTCCCTGTGATTCGAAGATTGCCAATTTCAGCCACAGCTGAACAATGGCGGACGATGAAGCTCCTGCTGCCCTGCCTTTTCGCCGCCCTCACCGCCACTGCTGCCGGACCTGGGGCCCCGGTGGGCAAATTCCAGCAACTGGAGCAACTGCTGCCCACGCCCACTCCACAGCGCATCGCCTCGGGCGCACCGGGTGCCGCCTATTGGCAGAACCGCGCGGACTATGAGATCCACGCCACGCTGGATGATGCCAAGCGCAACCTCAGCGCCGAGGCCACGGTGACCTATCACAATCTCTCCCCCGACACGCTGGACTACCTGTGGCTGCAGCTGGACCAAAACTACCTCTCCCACAATGCGGACTCCCGCCTGACACCTAACAGCAAGCGTGGCATTGATCCCGCGAAGGTGACCTACCCGGCCCTGGACCGTCTGCTGGCCTATGAGAGCTACGATGGGGCGCTGAAGATCACCCGCGTCACCGATGCGCAAGGCCAGGAGCTGCCCCACACAATTGTAAAAACCATGCTGCGGGTGGACCTGCCGGAGCCGCTAAAAGCAGGCAGCCCGCTGGTGTTCAAAATCGCCTGGAGTTACCCCATCAACGACTGCAAGCGCATCAATGCACGCACGGGATATGAGCACTTCCCCGAAGATGACAACTGCATCTACACCCTCGCGCAATGGTTCCCCCGCGTGGCTGCCTACACGGACTATGCGGGCTGGGTGAACAAGCAGTTTCTGGGCACGGGCGAATTCACCCTGGAGTTCGGGAACTACAAGGTCCACCTCACCGTGCCGGAAGATCATCTGGTCGCCGCCACGGGCCTGCTGCAAAACTCTGAGGAGGTGCTGACTGCGACCCAGCGCGAGCGCCTGCAAAAGGCCCAGGGCGAAACGAAGAAGCCAGTTTTCATCGTCACGCCGGAGGAGGCGAAGACGGCAGAGAAAACGAAGGCGAAGGGACAAAAGACCTGGATCTTTGAGGCGGAAAACGTGCGCGACTTCGCCTTTGCCAGCTCCCGCAAATTCATCTGGGATGCCATGGCGGTGGAGGGCGCCACCTTTCCTCCCACGCCGGAGCGCCGGGGCGGCATCACGGACCGCATGTTCCGTCCGCCCGTGATGGCCATGTCCCTCTACCCGAAGGAAGGCATGCCGCTGTGGGACAAGTACTCCACCCACGCCATCGCCCACACCATCCAGACCTATTCACGCTACACGTTCAGTTATCCTTACCCGGTGGCGTGGTCGGTGAATGGCCCGGTAGGCGGCATGGAGTACCCGATGATCTGCTTCAACGGCCCACGCCCAGAAAAGGATGGCACCTACCCCGAGCGCACCAAGTACGCGCTCATCGGCGTGGTGATCCATGAGGTGGGGCACAACTACTTCCCCATGATCGTGAACTCCGACGAGCGCCAGTGGACCTGGATGGATGAGGGGCTGAACTCTTTCCTGGAATACCTGACGGAAGAGGAGTGGGAAAACGACTGGAAACACCGCCGGGATGCACGCGGCCTCACCGACTACATGCGCCTGAATGATCGGGTGCCCGTGATGACGAACTCCGAGTCCATCGCAGATCTGGGTCCGAACGCCTATGGCCAGCCCACGGTGGCGCTGAACCTGCTGCGCGAGCACATCCTGGGGCGTGAGGCCTTTGACCATGCCTTTAAAATTTATGCCCGGCGCTGGATGTTCAAGCGCCCCGCACCCGCCGATTTCTTCCGTACCATGGAAGACGCCAGCGGGGTGGACCTGGACTGGTTTTGGCGCGGCTGGTTTTACAGCGTGGACCATGTGGATGTGGCCATTGACGAAGTGAAGTGGCTGCAGCTGGACAGCCGCGATCCCGCCGTGGAAAACCCGAAGAAGAAAAAGGAAAAGGACGAGCTGCCGCAAACCCTCACGCGCCAGCGCAATGCGCCGCTGCCGAAGCGTGTGGACCGTTTCCCCGAACTGAAGGACTTCTACGACCAGTTCGATGAAGCCACCGCCCTGCCCAGTGAGAAAAAGAAATACGAGACGCTGCTGAAAGACCTCAAGGAAGAGGAAATCGATCCCGAGCTGCTGAAGACGAAGCACAATTTTTACGTGCTTGAATTCAGCAACCTGGGAGGTCTGATAACACCGCTGATTTTGAAGCTGGACTACACGGACGGCAGCAGTGAGGAGCTGACCCTGCCTGCCGAGATCTGGCGCTTTAACACGGAGAAAACCGCCAAGCTGCACCTCACGCCGAAGGAGCTGAAGGCCGTGACCTTTGATCCCCGCCAGGAGCTGGTGGACTGCAACGTGGAGAACAACTTCTGGCCTCGCCGCCCGGTGAAAAGCCGCTTCCAGCTCTTCAAGGATGAGAAGGCCCCGAACCCGATGCGCGAGGTGACGAAACCGAAAAAGGACGAGGACGCCAAGACCGAGAAGAAGGATGACACCCAACCTGCCGCCCGTGCGAAGAAGTGAGTCTCATGCACCGGTTCCTGATGTGTCTCCTGCTGCTGGCGCTCTCCTGCGCGGGCTTGCAGGCGCATCCGGTGCATCAGTCGCGTGCGGAGGTGGAATACAATGCCGCCCGCCAAACGTTGGAAATCAGCCTCACCGTCTTTCTCAATGACCTGGAATTGGCCCTCAGCCAGCAGACGGGAGAAACCATAACGCTGGAGAAGATGGAGGCGAAGGCCTTTGATGCGCAGGTGCAAATTTACCTAACCAGGACCTTCGTGGTGAAGAATGCGGTGGGAGACTCAATGGCGCATACCTTGTTAGGCCATGAACTGACTTCCGGCGATGGCAAGGGCGGCGATCCGGAACTGACGCTGTTTTTTGAGATTCCCCTGCCCGGCGGATTGGCGGGTTGTACGCTGCGGCCAGCGGTGCTGAGCGAGGTTTTTCCAAATCAGACCAACCTTATTCGCCTGCAAGGAGGCCTGAAGAAAACGATCTGGTGCTATTTGCCGGGGGAGGCTGCGAAGATGCTGGTGGGAGAGTGAGGGGAGAGGTCTTCTTGTCTTCTGGAACGGTGGACGCAGAAGCATCCGGCACGAAAGATGACCGCACCGACAAGGGGCTCTTACGGCCCTTGTCTGACAACATCACCCCGCCCACCTCCGGCGAGAGCGGTGTCGCCGAGGCAAACGGTGCGCTTGCCTCTCTGCCACCGCACTCCGGGACGCTGCGCGTGCTTCGTTACACCTTCACCCAGCCTTTGGCCTGGCTGCTTTGCAGGATGGCTTCGCAGAGTTTCACCTCGTGATGACCATCGGCGGCGGTGGCGAAGAGGACGGGGGTTTTCTTGCCGCTGGCGATGTGCTCATACACGGCGCGGTAGTGCATCTTGTGCGCGTCGCTGAAGCCTTCGGCGTGGCCGCCGGGGTAGTCGGTGAAGTTGGCCACGTCTTCCAGGAAGCCGGGGGTGCCGCGTTGCAAGATCTGGTTAGGCTGGTCCCGACGCCCGACGATGATTTCGTTCGGCTGCTGGAGGTCCCACTGGACGCTGCCTTTGGTCCCGTAGATGCCCAGGGCGAGGCTGCACTTCCACCCGGCAGCGACCTGGGAAATGCTGGCATTGGCATGGACGCCGTTGGCGTGGCCGTGCTTGGACTTGCCGAACTTCAGCAGCACGCTGCCGAAGTCTTCCGTGTCCACTTTGTAAGGGACCATGGTTTTGGGGTCCACCTTGGCGAAGGTCTTCACTTCTCCTTTGGGGCGAAGGCGGGTTTTGTGGAAGGTCTCAATGTGCGCAAAGACGCTTTCGGCCTTGGCTCCGAGGATGAAGCTGACGGCATCAATCCAGTGCGTGCCGATGTCGCCGACGGCGCGCAGCTTGCCGCCTTCACTGGCCATGACACGCCAGTTGTAGTCGGTCTGGTGCAGCAGCCAGTCCTGGAAAAAGTGACCCTGGACGTGGATGATTTCGCCGAGGTCTCCGCGCTCCACCAAGGCGCGCATTTGCAGCACGGCGGGGAAGAAGCGGCACATGTAATTCACGGCGAAGACGGGCCCGGACTTGCCCCCCTTTTTCACGGCTTCCACCACCTGCACGGTTTCGGCGGTGGTCATGCCAAGGGGCTTTTCACAGATGACGTGCTTGCCCATGGCCAGGGCACCGAGGCATTGCTCGACATGCGCTTTGTTCGGTGAGGTGATGTGAACCACGTCCACGTTCGGGCTGGCGAACATGGCTTCATGATCGTAGTCGCCATAGGCTTCCTCGATGCCCCACATCTCGGCCGCCTTGCGGGCGCTTTTGGAGGAGGCGCAGATGGCGGTCACCTGGATGCCCAGACGTTTCAGCGCCTCAATGTGTACCGGGCCGATGAAGCCGGTGCCGATGATGCCTGCGCGAAGATGATGAAGGGGTGTCATGCCTCACGCTGCCCCAGGGGGGGCTGACTGTGCAAGCAGGGGTTTTGGGCAAAATCGGGACCCGGCGAGTGATCTGCCCGCGCTTTGAACCGGACCCGCAAGAAGTCGGGCTAGAAAGCCAAAATGAGGTGACGAAACTGGCACGGGGGCTGCCCAGGAGGGAGGCGGGCCTGGGCAACGTGGTTTTTTAAAACAAAACTCCGTGCTGGACGGGCAGGGCAGTTTATTTGTAATCTTCATTTTTCCCGGGACATGCGTTTGTTTTCCAAAATCCTCTGGCTCCTTGCTTTTCTGGCCGCCACTTTCTGCTGGATGGTGCTCTTTGAGCACGGTTTCAGCATGACTGGCTTCAGCAAAGGGGTGCGGGAGGAGTGGCAGACGCTCACCGAACTGGTCTCCGGCAAGGAAGACCCCACCGCCAAGGACACCCCTGTTAACCCCCCGAAACGCCAATAGCACCATGATCGTCACCGCGAGCGAACTGCAACCCAAGTATCAGAATCTTTGGAAAAGAGGCCAGTTGTCCGTCGAACAGAAGAACTGGGAGTATGCCGTGAGCCTCCTGCTTCCGATTGTCAAAGAAGTGCCGTACTTTCTGGAAGGGCGCAAATGGCTGCGTCTGGCCGAAGGTGAAGCTGTCGGCAGCGGTCGCAAATTCAGTTTTGGCGGCGGCATGTTCAAGGGCGGCGGCAAGAAAGATCCCTGGGAATCCATCGCGGATCTGGAGGAGACCGTCTTCCAGAAGGATCCGTATAGCGTCAGCGGCAACCAGCAGCTCTATGATCTGGCGCTGAAAGTGGAGTTCCCCGACCTGGCATCCTTTGCCCTGGAAACGATCTGCAAAGGCCAGCCCACCAACACCAAGGTGATGCACACCCTGGCGGAGCATTACATGGCCCACGGCAAGCCGAAAGAGGCCAGCCGGGTGTATGCGGACATTTTGAAGCTGGATCCGAAGGATCTGCACGCCGGCAAAGGTGAAAAAGATGCCTCCGCTCGCGCCTCCATCGAAGGCCAGGGCTGGAATACGGGTGACATCAACAGCGCGAAGAAGGACAACAAGGAAGCCAACCTGCTGGAAATGCTGAACAAGCAGGGCCGCACGCAGGAGCAGACGGAGTCCCTGCTGGCCCACTTCACGGAACTGTACAACCAGGACCAGACGAACATCAACTATGTGAAAAGCATGGCGCAGCTCTTTGAAGAGCTGGACCAGACGAGCACGGCGCTGGATTTCTACCAGTATGCGCTGACGCTGAACCCTGGGGATGTGGCCCTGCAGCGCCGCACGGAAATCATCCGCGACAAGGCCGAGGACCTGTACATCCAGCAGATGCAGACCCACATTGAGGCCTACCCTGACGCCCCGGACGTGGAAGAAAAACGCGCCCAGCTGGCCGAAGTCCGCCGTCAGCGTGCCTCAGTGATGATCAATGAGGCGAAGTCCCGTGTGGAGCGCAACCCGACGGACAAGGCCCTGCGTTATGACCTGGGCCAGGCTTACTTCAACTCTGCGATGTACACGGAAGCGATTCCGGAACTGCAGCAGGCGAAGAGCAACCCGAACATCCGCATCAAGGCCATCCTGATGCTGGGCCGCTGCTTTGAGAAGAAGAACATGAACGACCTGGCCTTCAGCGCCTTCATGGATGCCTCCAAGGAACTGGCGATCATGGACAACACGAAGAAGGAAGTGCTCTATGAACTGGCGCTGGTGAGCGAGAAGATGGGCCGGAAGGACCAGTATCTGGAAGCGCTGAAGGAGATCTACAATGCGGACTATGGCTACCGCGATGTGGCCACCCGCGTGGAGTCCTCCTACACCTGATTTTTTCTTCGACTGAAACCATCTACGAATCCCTGGTCTGCCAAAAGTGGACCGGGGATTTTTGTTTTCCCAGTAATGAAAGAGTCCTGGCGGTCTGGCTTGCAAAGATTGGCCATCCTTAGCTACACCGCAGTCTTAGCCATTCGCCCGGGCACCCTGCTTTCATTTGGACTCTTTTTGGAAATGGTCTAAAACACAGGCCAACCGCAGGTGCCCACCTTCCTCCATGTCACTCCAGCCGCCGACCCCTGCTAGCAACCCGCTGTTTCGGCTCGCCTTTTACGGCCTGGCGATCGGGATGGCGCTGGTGCATGTGTTTATCACTTTCCGGGGGCTGAGCAGCGCCACGGGCATGGAGCAGGCGCAGATGGCGCGGGAGATGGCGCGGGGGAACTATTTTGAGACGAAAGTGGTGCGGCCCTATGCGTGGGCCTTGCTAAATGAGGCGGGGAAGAACCCGGCACCGGAAGCCATGCCGGACATCACGCAGCCGCCCTTGCAACCGCTGCTGTGGGCTCCAGCCTTCAAACTTCTGCAAGGACACCTGGACTATGTACCGGGGAAGGATGGCTCCATCTACCTGCTGGATCGGGTGATCGCCTGCTATGGGGTGACGGGAATGCTGCTGGCCCTCCTGTGGACGCATGGGGCGGCGAGGAAGCTTTTCGATGAAACGGTGGCGGCGGTGGCGGTACTGGCGCTGGCGGTGTGTGAGCCGCTGTGGGAACTGGCCGTGAGCGGCAGCCCGGTGGCGACGCTGCTGCCCCTGACGGCGCTGGGCTTCAGGCTGCTGGTCTCGGCGGCACTGCGAGGACAGGCAGGCCAGGCGGTGGGGATGCCGCTGCTGGCCCTGGGGACAGTGGCGGCGCTGATGATGCTGACCCACTGGCTGGCGGTGTGGCTGGTGATGGGCCTGGTGCTGGCGACGGTGGTGGCCGTGCCGCAGAGGCGGATGGGGGCGGTGCTGGTGGCGGTGATGCCCATCCTGGCCCTGGTGGGGTGGGGGTGGTGGATGCAGCAGCGCTGCGGAGATCCCCTGGGCGGCGCGAAGACCCTGTTTCAGACCCACCTGCTGCCGCTGGATGTGAGCGTGCTGCAACGGCAGTTCGCTCTGAACATGCCGCCTGTGCAGGTGGCGGAGCTGCTGAGGAAGCTGCTGCAAAACTGGCAGGAGCAACTGGGCGGTCTCTTTGCCCATCTGGGCTACAGTGTGGCGGCCCTGTGTTTTTCGGTGGCGCTGCTGCACCGCTTCCGTCGGCCGGAAACGGCGAGGCTGCGGCTGAGCCTGGGCGCGCTGGCCCTGACAGTGGTACTGGGCATGGGCTTCATCGGCCTGCCGGACGGGAGGCTGGATGACAACCAGTTTTACCTGCTGCTGGTGCCGGGCCTGACGGTCTATGGGGTAGCGATGCTGGCGGTGATGTGGGCGCGTATGCATCCGAACGGAAATGGGCTGTGGACCCGGTGGGGCTATGCCCTGGTGGCCCTGGCGCTGAGTGCGCTGCCGCTGCTAAATGTGCTGCCTGCCCAGGTGAAAATGGGGCTGACCCTGAGGAACCGCATCTATCCCCACTGGCCGCCCTATGTGCCGGACCGGGTGGCCCTGGTGAACCGCCTGGTGGAACCGGAGGAGATGCTGTTTTCCGACGCGCCGTGGTTTGTCGCCTGGTATGCGGACAAGGTGACGAGCTGGATCCCGGTGAAGCGTGAGGAGTTTGACCGGATGAAAGCCCAGGCGGAGGAAAGAGGGAATCCGGTGGCGGGATTCATCATGACCCCGGTGAGCACCCGCATGGAGTATCTGCATGAGGCCTTCAGCGGTCCCTATGGCGAATGGCCGGACCTGCTGTTCCGCGGGCCGATGATGGCCTTTGACCGCGACTTCCCTGCCCGGCCGGACTTCGAGTACAAAATCCCGGTGGCGCTGGTGGCCATCCCGCTGGGGGCGAAGGAGAGCCCGAGCCTGCAGATGACCTTTTACACGAATCGTTCCCGCACGCTGAAAGATTGACCAGGCGATGCTAGACCGGCAGCGGGGCAGCGTTTTTTTGATCATCCTTTCTCATGGAGTCCACAATCTTTTCCGTCCTTGTCATCGGCTGCGGCAGCATTGGTGAACGCCACCTGCGCTGCTTCCAAAAAACCGGCCGCGCAAGAGTGGCCGTGTGTGATACCAACAGCCGGCTGGTGCAGGATGTGGCCTCCCGCTATGAGGTGCCGGGCTTTGACAGCCTGGAGGCGGCACAAGCGGGCTTTAAGGCCGATGTGTGGGTCATTTGCACCCCGGCACAGACTCACCTGCCACTGGCCCTGCGCGGGCTGGAGGCAGGCAAACATCTGCTGATCGAGAAGCCACTGGCGGTGGATCTGACGCAGGTGGAGCCAGTGCGGGCGGCGGTGGCGGGGAAGGATCTGCATGTGGCGGTGGCCTATGTCTATCACACGATGCCCTGGGTGCAGGCGCTGCGGCAGGCCCTGCTGGATGGGGTGATCGGCGAACCGAAACACGCGACGGTGGTCGCGGGGCAGCATTTCCCCACATTCCGCCCAGCCTACCGGGAGATCTACTACACGCGGCATGAGACCGGGGGCGGAGCCATCCAGGATGCGCTGACGCACATGGCGAACATGACGGAGTGGCTGCTGGGCCCTACCACGAAGCTTTTTTGCGATGCCGCGCATCAGGTGCTGGAGGGCGTGACGGTGGAGGACACGGTGAACCTGGTGGCCCGCAACGGCGGAACACTGGTGACGTATGCGATGAACCAGTTCCAAGCACCGAATGAGGTGGAACTGCGCATCCATGGAGAGAAGGGCAGCCTGGCGATGCAGGGGCACAAACGCCGCTGGGGCGTGCAACTGGCAGGCGAGGCCGACTGGACCTGGCACCTTCACCCCACAGTGGAGAGGGATGACTGGTTCATCCGACAGGCGGGGTACTTTCTGGACGGGATCGAAGGCAAGCCGTCTCCGCTCGCGACTTTCGAGGAGGCGGTGCAGACGCTGAAGTTCAATCTGGCGGCACTGGAATCAGCCACGACCGGCCGACAGATCGCACTGACCTGAAGCCGGAGAGTGACCACGTCTTGGACAAGACTGGCGTGAACTTCAGAGACCAGCGGCGAGGGCGGCTTCGCGGACGAGCTTGATGAAACGGCGGCGTTCACCGGTGGCATCGGTCCCCTGCGATTGCTCAGCCAGGGAAAGGACGAGGGCGTGGTCCAGCTTGGGAGCCTGAGGGATGCCGCGCATGAGCAGGCCAAAGCTGACGACAGCGCTGTCGAAGATGAAGTCTTCGCGGGCGCTCTGCCAGGAATCGCCCCCATCCAGGACGGCAAGTTTGGTGCTGTCAAAGGGGCCGACGGCCTGGGTGGTGAAGCGGCCTTTGTCCAGGGTGACGGTGGCTACGGTCTTATCCACAGCAGGAGCGCCATTGGGCATGAACTCATACCAGAGGACGTGGGTGCCGGACTGGCGCAGCTCTGCCGCCGGCTGATGACGCTCACAAAGCTGGCGGTATTCGCGGACGTTGTTGGGATCGAAAGTGACACGCAGCGGGTAGGTGGCAGGACTGAGCGCGGCGGGCTGGTCTGCAGGCAGCTGGATGGTGACCCTCAGCAGGCGATGGCCTTCATTCCACGGGCAGGAGGCGACCTCGGCCTTCCAGGAATGGATGAAGAGATCAGGAGTGCGGGTCTTGCCTGGCTCCTTGGCTTCAGCCGCAGGGGAAGCGGCAGGGGTCGGGGAGGCGAGGAGTTCCTTGCGATTCACCTTGGCTGGCAGGGGGCGGATCTGGGCGGGAGCCAGGGCAAACTGATCCACAGGCTGGCGGCTGGCGCTGACAAATTGGGTGTGTTTGCCCGGACTGGTGATGGGGAACGGGCGTGGCGCGATGGAAGCCACGATGACCGGAGCCGCAGGCTTGGCGGCAGGCGGAGTGACGAGCTTCACCTCTGGAGCTGGGCTGGCTGCGATGACCGGGGCAGCGGCGGGCGGCACGACCACCAGCACGGGAGCTTTTTCCGGTGTCGCGGGGGCCTTCACAAGAACGGCGCTCTCTGGGGAGACCGCAGGAGTCTGGATGAAGACCTTTTTATCGGGAGCGGAAACTGAAGGAGAAATCGGCGCGGCGGGGGTCTCTGAGGGGACCTGGGCGAGAGCGGGGGAATCCCCGCCTCCCAAACCGGAATGGCGGCCGACCAAGTAGGCTGCACCGGTGAGGGCGATGACAGCAGCGGCCTTGAGCAGACCAGATACGACAGGCCACAGGCCAGGGGAGCGGCGCTGAGCGGGACGGGGCATGAGGGGCCCCATGCGGCGAGGCATGCTGGTGGGATATAGGACCGCGTGGCGCTGCTCTGGCCGGAGGCGCTCCTGCGGAATGGGGGCACCCTGACGCAGGGCATCGGTGGCAGCCTCGACCTGCTCCAGCTCATGGGCGGCCACGGGGCAGGCGGCGAGCAGGGCGTGGATCTCCCGGGCCTGACGCGCATGCAGCTCACCCAGGGCATAGGCCGTGAGATCAGGATTTTCGTGCGGAGTCGGTTTCATAAAAGGTCAGTTGGAACGGGTGGCCAGCTCGCGGTTCAGCAGTTCGCGCAGTTTCTTGATGGCCACGTGCATGATGAATCCGACGTTGCCCACGGTGAGGCCGGTGACGTCGGCGATCTGCTGGTATGAGCAGTCGTGCATGAATTTGAGGCGGATGACCTCGCGCTGGTTGGGGCGCAGTTTTTCGACGAGTTCCCAGAGGCGGGTGTGGAGCTCGTGGGAATCGGCATTTTCAGAAGGATCGGGGCCGAAGGAGACGGCACTTTCGAGGGCATCTTCATTGCCGAGATCGAGGCGGTGGTCCTTGCGGAGGATGTCGAGGGCCCGATTGCGGCAGACGGTGAAGAGCCAGGCTTTGAGGTTGTCCCGGACTTTGTCAGGGTCGGTGAGGTAGAGTTTGAGCAAGGCATCCTGGACGACGTCGCGCGCGCGTTCGTAGTCACCATTGAGGATGCCAGCGGTGTAGGCAATGAGATTGCTTTCGTATTGGTCCAGCGCCCGCCTGACAAGGAGGGAGGCTTCATCTTGATGCGGCTGGACGGACATGTTTTCACTTTGCGACTTTTCTAACGGGTGGGGAAGAGATTTGTTAGAGACGGATTTGCAGAACGTTGCGACAATCTTCCTTCGGGCTGGTTTCAGCCGCCCCGCCCCTGACGCGTCCGTTTTCCATCCCTGAATGTCCCCTTCTTCCGCCTCCCGCCTGCCTGTGGCTTTTTTGCTCGGGACCCTCAGCCTGCTCAGCGCGTTTTTGCTGTTTCAGGTGCAGCCTGTGATCAGCAAGTACATCCTGCCCTGGTTCGGGGGCAGCCCAGGGGTGTGGACCACCTGCATGGTATTTTTCCAAATCGTGCTTTTTGCGGGATACATGTACGCTCACCTGCTGACCAAACTGCCTCCACGGACGCAGGCGATCATTCACAGTGTGCTGATGCTGGCGGCGCTGACCGTACTGCCGATCGCGCCTGGGGACGGGTGGAAACCGGCGGGGGATGAGGACCCGGCGGGCCGCATTTTGCTGCTGCTGCTGGGCACGGTGGGGCTGCCGTATTTCATTCTGTCCAGCACCAGTCCGCTGGCGCAGGTGTGGTTCACCCGGGCGGTGCCAGGGGGCACGCCCTGGCGGCTTTATGCGCTGTCGAACATCGGTTCACTGGTGGCGCTGCTGAGTTACCCGTTTTTTTTCGAACCCCGTCTGGAGGTGACCTCGCAGACGTGGCTGTGGTCGGGCGCGTTTGTGGTCTTTGCCGCGCTGTCGGCCACGCTGGCCTGGAAAGTGAGCTCCCCTGCCCCGGCCACTGAGCTGGTGGAAAAAACCGATGGCGAAACTGCCGAAACGGCACCGAAATGGTGGCATCGCCTGCTGTGGGTTGCTCTGCCTGCACTGGCCAGTGTGATGCTGCTGGCGACGACGAACCATGTCTGCCAGGATGTGGCGGTGGTGCCCTTCATGTGGGTGGTGCCGCTGAGCCTCTACTTGCTGACTTTCATCCTGTGCTTCGAGCATGAGCGCTGGTATGTGCGTGGGCTGTGGGCCCTGGGGCTGCTGGGGGTCGTCTTCATCACCGCCGCAGAAAAGCATCTGGGAGGGGACCTGGACCTGACACCGGATTATTTGGCGGAAATCGCCTGGTGCTTTGGCGCGATGTTCCTGGCCTGTATGGTCTGCCATGGGGAACTGGCGCGGCTGAAACCCAGCCCCTCGCGCCTGACGGAGTTTTACCTGATGATGTCGGCCGGCGGGGCCATCGGAGGACTGCTGGTGAGCCTGGTGGCCCCGAGAATTTTTGTCACCTACATGGAGTGGCCACTGGCGCTGATCCTGTGCCTGCTGACGGGCGGTGTGGTGGTGCTGCGTGGCATCTGGCAGATGTCCTTCCGCGGGCTGTTGATCACCCTAGGGGCGCTGGGTCTGGGCATCCTCATTTCTGACCGGGTGCTGGCGCATCAATTGGAAAAAGGGAGCTGGGTGAAACAGTTCCTGCGCCTGATGTATGGCCACCTGGAAACCACGGTGAAAAGTGTGGAATGGCTGGAATTGCCCCTCTCGTTCGCGTCTTCCGCAGGCTGGGCGCTCGCCTGGCTGATGGTGATGCTGACGCTGCTCTATGCAGGCTGGGCCGTGTATCGGCTGGGGCGGTCAGCGGGACGAAACGGCCTGCACCTGACGGTGGAGATCGCCCTGCTGGCCGTGCTGCTGCCTGCGCTGATTTTCCTGCCGATGAAGACGCTACGGGTGGAGGACCGACTGGAGAGGGTGCGCAATTTTTACGGCACGGTGTATGTGGATGAGGACTACGACACGGGGCTGGAGAACGAGTACCGGACGCTCACCCATGGCGGCATTGTCCACGGCATGCAGAACCTGGGCGACCTCTACCGCGAGGAGCCCGTGACCTACTATGGCCGTCACACGGGCATCGGCCGGGCCCTGGGGCGGCTGGCGGAACAAAAGGGGGCCAAGGTGGGCATCGTGGGCCTGGGGGCGGGCACGGCGGCCTGCTATGCGCAGGCGGGTCATGACTTCCGCTTTTATGAGATCAATCCGGATGTGGTGCGGCTGGCGCGGAAACACTTCACCTACCTGGCGGATGCGGAAAAACGCGGCAGCACGGTGGCCACGGTCATCGGTGATGCACGCCTGATGCTGGAGCGGGAGCCTAACCAGCAGTTCGATGTGCTGCTGCTGGATGCCTTCAGCGGTGATGCCATTCCCATGCATCTGCTGACGCGCGAAGCCTTTGAGATCTACCACCGCCACATGAAGCCGGATGGCATCATTGTCGTCCACGTGACGAACAGCTACCTCATCCTGGCCCCCGTGGTGAAAAAGCAGGCTGATGCGATGGGCTGGAAAACCACGCGTGTCATCACGGCCCAAATGGGTGATGACGACGATACCGACTACATGCTGGTGACCCAGAATGAAGCGTTTCTGAAGAACACCCCGGCCGACGAACCGGAGGATGAACCGAAGCTGGATGTACCGCTGTGGACGGACCGTTATCACAACCTGTTTCAGATCCTGCTGACTGAGTAAGGAGGCTGCCCGCGAAACAATACGCCACTTTTTGGCACTCCGCCCGAGGTTGTCGGGATTACTTTCGACATCATGGAGCCTTCCCCTCAGCCGACGGAGACACTGATCGTGCTGCTCACCCAGCATCAGGATCGCCTGTTCCGTTACATCTACGCGCTGCTGCCGCATGAGGCGGATGCGCGGGATGTGCTGCAGGAGACGAGTGTGGCGCTGTTCCGCAAATTTTCACAGTATGACCCCGCGCTGCCGTTCCTGCCCTGGGCCTACCGGTTTGCCTACCTGCAGGTGCAAAAGCACCGGGAAAAAAGCGCCCGTTCACCACTGCTGTTCAGTGAAGATGTGATGGACCTGCTGGCCAGTGAACGGGGCCACATCGAACCACAGCTGGATGAGCGCCTGCGCCTGCTGGATGGCTGCCTGGGCAAACTGACGCCGCAGGATCAGGAACTGGTGACCAGCCGCTATGCACGCCGCCTGAGCGCGGAGGAAATGATGAGCCGTTTCTCTCTCAGCCGCCGCACTTTGTTTCGCAATCTGGAGATGCTGCGCCAGCGCCTGCATGAGTGCGTCAGCCGACAACTGCAATCGGAGGGCCTCGCATGACGCTGGAGTCTCTCATTCATGCCCAGCTGGAGGGCGAGATCACGCCCGAGCAGCATCAGCAGCTCGAGGAACTTTTGCGCGAGGATTGGCAGGCGCGCCGCCTGTATCTGGAGCTGGCAGACCAGCACGCGCGCCTTCTCCAGCAGCCGCAGATGGCGATTGGCCGTCTGGCCAAACCTGCGGTTACAGCTTCCAGCTACCGACGTTGGAAAACCTTTCTGCCTGCGCTTGCTGCAGCGGCCGTCGTTGCCCTGGCTTTTAGCTTATGGCCACGCGAAGCCGCACCCGATGAAGCCATGTCGAACGGGGTCGCCATGCTGAGCCAGACGATGGGGGCCCAGTTCGCCAACAGCCCGCTGCGCAGTGGCGATACCCTGATGCCGGGTACCCTCCGGCTGACCCAGGGGCTGGCGCAGATCGAATTCTTCAGCGGGGCCACCGCCCTGGTCGAAGGCGAGGTCGAAATCGAGGTCATCTCCGCCTGGGAGGCCCGGTGCGTGAGGGGCCGTGTGCGGGTGCATGTGCCGCCAGCGGCGAAAGGCTTTCTCATGCACGCCCCCGGCATGAAACTGGAGGATCTGGGCACAGAATTTGCCCTCAATGTGAAGGACAGCCACAGCGCCGTGCATGTGTTTGAAGGCGAGGTCATCGCCCACACACAGGCGGCCCCGGCCAGCCTCACCCAGGGTATGACCCTGGGCAACACGACGACGGATTTCCTGGCCATCAGCGAGCTGCAGGGGCTCGTGAAAGAACGTCAGGCCCAGCGCTGGGCCGAGTGGCAGGCGTGGTCCCAACAGGTGACGAAAGATCCGCGTCTCATCGCCTACTACACCTTCAAGCACCGGCCGGATGATCGCTGGGACCGCATGGTGAACAACCTCGCCGAACCCGAGCAGAAACAACGCGACGGCGGAGCCGTGGGTGCGCAATGGACCCAGGGCCGCTGGCCGGAGAAAGAGGCGCTGGAGTTCAAACGCCCGGGCGACCGAGTGCGACTGAACCTGGAGGGCCGCTACACCGCCGTCACACTGGCCTGCTGGGTCAAAGTGGACAGTGTGGACAAAAAGTACAACTCGCTGCTGCTCACCGATGGTTATGACAACGGCGAGCCGCACTGGCAGATCCATGAGGATGGCAGCCTCATGTTCTCCATCATGTATCGCCCCGCCGAAGCTCCCAAGGCAGGCAAGCATAACCAACTGTATTTCTCCAAACCCGTCTTCACCGCCGACAGCCTGGGCCGCTGGCATCACCTGGCAGTGACCTACGACAGCCAAAGCGGCCAGGTCATCCAGTACTTCGACGGACAGGAAGTGGGCCGCGAAGTCTCCGCCCTGCACCAGCCCGGCCGAGAGATCACCTTCGGCCCTTGCGAGATCGGTAACTGGGGCCTTCCCACGGCCGGCCACCGTTTCCCCATCCGCAACCTCAACGGCGCCCTGGATGAATTTGCCCTCTACAGCACGGTGCTGTCCGCAGACGAGGTGAAGGCGATGCATGAGGCTGGGAAGGTGGAGTGAGTCCGCGAAACGCAGCGAGCGGGAAATTGCCGCACGCTTTGATCAAAAAAACTTGGCACACCTCGCCTTGTGAACGGGAAAAGAAATGTAGCCTTTGATGCATCGTTTCACTGCCATGACTTCTCGCCTCGCCCTGCTGCCCTTGCTGATCACCTCCTCGCTTCACGCGGAAGAGGCGGATGCGCTTTTTGTTAGGCGGGTGTGGCCATTGTTCCAGGAAAAGTGCCTGGCCTGTCATGGGCAGGACGAGGCGAAGATCAAAGGCGGGCTGGACATGCGCACGCTGGCCAGCACGCTGAAGGGAGGGGACAGTGAAGCAACCAGCCTCGTCGTGGGAAAGCCGGATGCCAGCCCGCTGTATCTTGCTGCCACCCGCACCCATGAGGAGTGGGAGGCCATGCCGCCGAAGGAAAAAGATGCCCTCACGGAGGTGCAACTGGGCTGGCTGAAGAGCTGGATAACGGAAGGTGCCCCGTGGCCTGAGGAGGCGCAGCGGCTAAAGATTGCTCAGGCACATGCACCAGCCTGGGAGGCGGAGGATGGCCTCATCATCAAAACCACTGGTGCACTGTCGCCCGACTGGGCGAATCGCCGTTACCCGCCTGCCGCGCTGTGGGGCTACCAGCCAGTGAAAAAGCCTGCGCCCCCCGCCACGGCCCCGCACCCGATTGATGCACTGCTTTCCCTGCACCTGCCCACCGGAGTGAAACCGGCCCCGGCTGCGGATGCGCGCAGTTTTATCCGACGCGCCACCTTTGACCTCACTGGCCTGCCGCCCACACCGGAGGAGGTGCATGCTTTTGAGCTGGCGATGAAGACCACCGAAGATGTGGAAGCGACTTACGGCCAGTTGATCGATCGCTTGTTAGACTCGCCCCACTATGGCGAACGCATGGCACGGCATTGGCTGGATGTGGCGAGATATGCAGACAGCAGCGGTTTTGCCAATGACTACGAACGCGGCAATGCCTGGCGCTACCGCGACTACGTGGTGCGCAGCTTCAATGCCGACAAGCCATACGATCAGTTTATCAAAGAGCAGATCGCCGGAGACGAGATGGCGACGGATTCCAATCCTTCAGACAAGGATGCTCGCATCACGTCGGAGGGCCTCATCGCCACCGGATTCCTGCGCATGGGGCCGTGGGAACTTACGGGCATGGAGGTGGCGAAAGTCGCCCGCCAGCGATTCCTGGATGATGTGACCAACAGCGTGGGCGAGACCTTTCTGGCACACTCGCTGCAATGCGCGCGCTGTCACGATCACAAATTTGATCCCGTGCCCACGCATGATTATTATGCGATGCAGGCCTGCTTCAGCAGCACGCAACTGGCGGAACGTGCCGCCCCATTTCTGCCCAAAGAAAACACTACGGGCTTTGAAGAACGCAAATACCTGGAGATGCGTTATGCCGAGCACCTGACCGTGCTGCGCAAACTGGATAACCAAATGCTCGTTAACGCAGAGAAGTGGTATGCGGAGAAGAAGCTGGATCGTCAAACCTGGGACAGTGCCGTGGCCGAAGCCCGCGCCACGATGCAGAGCGGAGGCAAAAAGAAAGGACCAGGCAAAGGCAAGGCGCGGAACTTTGTTGGCGTGTATGACCTGGCTCGCAACAGTCTGCAAAAGCAGGGACTCAAGGAGGATCAGTATCCGCCCAAGCTGGTCGGTTTTCAGCCGGTGGACTTTGGCAATGAACGGGTGGCCCGCAAGGGACTGGAACGCCTGAAGTGGGAGCTTGAACGTTACGAGCCCTATGCCTTCAGCGTTTACAATGGCCGGACGCCACAGATGACCAGCGTGAACCAGCCGCTGCGCGTGCCGCAGGATCGGCTCAAGGTGGGCGAACTGGAACAAACGGCCATCCTGGGCGGAGGGGATCCCTTTTCACCCACCACCCCTGTGCAGCCAGGTGTACTGACGGCGCTCTTTGAAACCGCGCAGGTGCAGGCTCAAATCCCCGCAGAACTGGAGGGCCGCCGCACCGGCCTCGCGACCTGGATTGCCCGTGCGGACAATCCCCTGACCACACGCACTATCGTGAACCGCTTGTGGCTCTGGCACTTCGGGCTGGCACTGGCGGGGAACCCCAACAACTTCGGCAGCACGGGCAAGAAACCCACGCACCCTGAGCTGCTGGACTGGCTGGCCGCCACATTGGTAGAAAAAGGCTGGAGCGTGAAGGAGATGCACCGCCTCATCATGAGCAGTGCAGCCTACCGGCGGAGTACGGAGGGGGCCTTCAATGCGGCGCGCGCCTTTCGCTCCCGAGAAGAACTGGAGGCCGCCTATGCCGTCTTTAAGCCGCGCCGCCTCACTGCTGAGGAGCTGCGCGACACGATGCTGAAGGTCACGGACGAACTGAACCTCACCCTGGGCGGCATTCCGAATCGGCCCGAAATCCACCGCGAAGTGGCCATGCAGCCGCGTCAGGTCATGGGCACCTTTGCCGCCGCCTGGGTGCCCAATCCCCTGCCCTCGCAGCGGCACCGCCGCAGCCTGTATGCGCTAAAAATTCGCGGCGTGCGGGACCCCTTCATGGAGGTGTTCAATGAACCCGGCCCCGACTTTTCCTGCGAGGCGCGAGAGGTCTCCACCGTGACGCCGCAGGTCTTCAGCCTGTTCAATGGGCAGGCCTCGTATGATCGCGCACTGGCGCTGGCATATCGCGCATTAAAGGAGCAACCTGCCGATGCTCTGGCGCGAGTGTTTGAGCTGGCCTATGGCCGTGCCCCTGCTGCTGAAGAAAAGACCGCCTGCACCGCCCACTGGCAGGCCATGGAGGCGAAGCAGCAAACGCTCACCTTCACCTCCTCACCGCCACCGTTGGAGATCACCCGCGAGGCGGTGGAAGAGAACACGGGAGAGAAATTCAGCTTTCAGGAGAAGCTGCCCGCTTACGCCGACTTCGTCCCCGATCTGCAACCCGGTGCCGTGGATGCCCGCACCCGCGCCCTGGCCGATGTGTGCCTGGTGCTGATGAATTCCAACGAGTTTTCCTATGTCTACTGACCTCTGTTTGACCTGGCTAAAAACGGCCGCAGCGCTGTTAGCAGCACTGCTTGTCCTGCCTGCCCAGGCCGCGCCCCGACCTAACATCATCTTCATCAACTGCGATGACCTGGGTTACGGTGATCTGGCCTGCTATGGCGCGCGGGATATCCGCACACCGCACCTGGATCAAATGGCGGCGGAGGGCACGCGCTTCACGGACTTCTCCGTCACCTCCGCGCTGTGCACACCATCACGCGCCTCGCTGATGACGGGTCGTTATCCCGGCCGCAGTGGCCTGGCAGTAGGGGTGCTGCGGCCAGATGCAGCAGGCGGCCTTCCCGCCACGGAACTGACATTGGCCGAGGTGGCTAAAAGCGCAGGCTACACCACCGCGTGCATTGGCAAATGGCACCTGGGTTTCAAACCGGGACTGAGGCCGATGGATCAGGGTTTCGACAGCTATTATGGGGTGCTTCATAACCTGGATCATTTTGAAACCGTGATCTTTGAAAAGGAAGGCGGCATGCCCGTGCTGCGTGGCAATGAGGTGGAACGCCGCCCTGCCGTGCCCGCGGAGATGACGGAACTCTACACAACGGAGGCGCTGAAGTTCATCGAAAGCCATCGCGACCAACCCTTTTTTCTCTACCTGGGCCATGCCATGCCGCACCTGCCCTTTGATGCCTCGCCTCGCTTCAAAGGCAAATCCGCACGCGGACTGTATGGTGATGTGGTGGAAGAACTGGATGACAGCACAGGCCAAATTTTAACCCAGCTGCGCGCCCTGGGTCTGGCGAAAAAAACACTGGTCATCTTCACCAGTGACAACGGCCCCGAGCGCAAAACTCCCGGCACCGCCGCCCCCCTGACTGGCAGCAAACACACCGTCCATGAAGGCGGACTGCGCGTGCCCTGCGTGGCCTGGTGGCCCAGCCAAGTGCCTGCCGGGCGCGCGTGCGGCGAATTTCTCACCACCCTGGATGTGCTGCCCACCCTGGCTGCCCTCACCGGGGTCACCCTGCCTGCAAGCCTGAAACTGGATGGCAGCGATGCCAGCTCCGTGCTTCTCAATGCCACGGCCCCTTCCCCGCGCCGCACACTGTACTCGCTCTACGGCCTGAAGATGAACCGCAAGGAATCCATGCGTGAAGGCTCCTGGAAACTGCACCTCACCAATCCGCCCACGCTTTATCAGCTAACCAACGATGTGGCAGAAAAAACCGACATCGCCGCCCAGCACCCCGATGTGGTCGATCGCCTCACCCAACTCGCCGCCCAACATCGCCAGGACACCCGCATCCCCGAACGTCCAAAGCCTGTGAAACCATGAGCTTTTTGTTAAACCAGCAGCTCTCGCAACTTCGCCGTGACCTCGTTCCGGCTGAGCGCCCCGGCAGCGACAGCCAGGGTGAGGTTTTCCCAGTCGTCACAGTCGTCAGCCGTCGTGTATCCATTGAGCTTCAAAAAGACAATGCAGGAACCAAGTGCCGCTCTTTTGTTGCCATCGACAAAAGGATGATTGCTACAGAGGTAAAACAGGTAGGCCGCTGCTACTTCCACGGTGTCATTAAATGGGGAAACGCCTCCAAAACTGGCTTGAGGAGCCGCAATTGCCGACTCCAGCAAAGCGAGATCCCGCAGCCCCAGAGCCCCGCCAAACTGGGCAATGGCCTCCGCGTGGATCTCCAGAACGATATCTACCGTAAGATGAAGGCAAGTGTTGGGATTATCGTTCATGCGAGCCGTTTCATGGTACGGGCATACTGCTTCATCGTGTCCTTAATCAAGGCGGAGACGTCTTCTTTGGGTGGCATGGAAACCAGGGGTGTAATCGTGATTGTACCTCCTGCGTGCACTTCCACATTCACCTCATCTCCCACTTGGAGTCGGGCGAGTTGTAATAGCGCAGAATCAAAGATGATCCCCTGCGAATTGCCGATCTTGGTGATGGTCTTAATCATGCGTTAAACTATGTTTTACACCCCCGTTTGTCAACCAAACCCATGAACTCCCCCCTCTTCCCCTGTGCTGGAACGCGGGCGCTGCATGCGCCGACGCGGCGTGAGTTTGTCTATGGCCTGGGCACCTCCCTGGGCAGTGTGGCGCTGACTTCCCTCATGGCCGCTGAGGCACGCAGCCCCCTGGCACCCAAGCCCCAGCAGGTCCCGGCGCGGGCAAAAAACTGCATCTTTCTCATGATGGAGGGCGGCCCCAGTCACATTGACTGCTTCGATCCCAAACCCGCGCTGGAGAAGCTGCACCTGAAGGAATTTGTGCGCGAGGGCGCCATGAAATCCGCCATGGAAAGTGGCAAACGATACTATGTGCGCAGCCCCTTCAAATTTGCCCAGCATGGCCAAAGCGGGGCCTGGATGAGCGAGCCCTGGCAGCACCTGGCCAAGGTGGCGGATGATATCTGCTTTTACCGGGGCTGCCAAGTGGACAGCGTGAACCACCCCACCGCCATGTACCAGATGAACTGTGGCAACCGCTTTGGCGGAGATCCCGCCCTGGGTGCCTGGGTCTCCTACGGCCTTGGCTCGGTGAATCAGGACCTGCCCGGCTTTGTCGTACTGCCAGAGATCAGCTACCCGCAAGGCGGCAGTGCCAACTGGGGCAATGGCTACCTGCCTGCCGATTTCCAAGGCACACCTCTGCGCCCCAAAGGCAGCCCCGTGCTGGATCTGCAACCCCCTCCCGGCATCTCCCCTGAGCACCAGCGCGCCAACCTGGGCCTGCTGACCCAGCTTAACCAAAAGCATGTCCATGATCACCCCTGGCATGACGAGCTGAAGGCCCGTATGAACAACTACGAGCTGGCCTTTCGCATGCAGATGCAGGTGCCCGAGGTCATTGACCTGGAAAAAGAAGATGCCGCGACAAAAACGATGTACGGCATCGGCCAAGACGCCACGGATGCCTTTGGCCGCAAGTGCCTGCTGGCGCGCAAGCTGGTGGAAAAGGGCGTACGCTTTGTGCAGCTCTACGCCGGCACCTGGGACAGCCATGATTACATCGAGCGCGCCCACGGCAACCTCATCCGGCAGGTGGATCAGCCCATCGCCGCGCTCATCGCCGATCTCAAACAGCGCGGTCTGCTGGAGGACACCCTTATCGTCTGGTGTGGCGAATTTGGCCGCACCCCGGACAATGGCGTGCGGGGCGGCACCCAGTATGGACGCGATCATAACCCCAAGGCCATGACGATGTGGTTCGCCGGAGGCGGCGTGAAGGCCGGGCACACCATCGGTGCCACGGATGATCGCGGCATGGAGGCCATCGAAGAGGTGCATCACGTGCGCAATGTCCACGTCACCCTTCTGCGCCTGCTGGGGCTGGATGACAACAAACTCACCTTTTACCACGCCGGCCGCTTCAAACAGCTCAGCCAATTCGGCGGCCAAGTCATCGACAAGCTCATCGCCTAAAGGCTCATTCGTCCACACGCAGCGGATCCAGCGCCTGAGGCGGCTGAGGCTTGACATCGAGATCAAGCACGACCCGGAAACCAAAGTCTGGCTGGGCACGGGAGCGACTGCTGTGCATACGGCTCTCCGGGCGCATTTTCACAATGCGCCCCGTAGCCCAGGATCCGCCACGGAGGCAGTAGTGATTGGGCACACGGTCAGCCCGGGAGGCCAGGCGGGTATCCGTCCATTCAGCCACATTCCCATGCAGATCGAAAAGGCCCAGGGCATTGGCGGGAAAGCGCCCTACCGGGGCCGTGCAAGGGTAAGGATCCTCCGGAGCATCGGCCGCCAGCCGTGAAGGCCAGAGGGCATACTGGCGGGCTTCCGGACCTGCAAAATTGCCTGCAGGCAACAAGTGAGGTTCCGCTGAAAAAGCCGGGGGTGCCTCCGGGCCTGGATCTTGGGTGATGGCAGCAGCCAAGCTCCATTCGGCATCCGTGGGCAGGCGATAGGCCTGATTTTTCTTCAACCAGCCAGCAGTGATTTCCTGATTGGTGAGCCAGGTGCAAAAGAAGCGCGCGTCCAGCTGGCTCATGCCACAGACGGGATGGTCTGGAGACTGGCTGAAGCCTGGGTGTTCCCAGCTCGTGCTGGAGGCTGCGGGAGGAGCACTGCCTGCGGATGCAGCACCACCGCTCCAGCCCGGCAGTGCCTGCCGGGTGCGAACGTAGGCCTCAAAGTCACGCACGCGTGTTTCATGCCGGGCAAAAAGAACCTGGGTGCCGGGGACGGGCACAAATGACATTCCCAGACTGTTTTCCCAAGCCTGGTCGCGGGTAGCATGACCGGGGTCATTGAGCTTGCGAAGAGGATGGTAGGAGGTCAGCCGGCCATCTCGAATCCAGGCCCCCACCGCCCCACCGATGCCCATGATCAGAAAGATGGACACCACGACCAAAACCCTGCGGCTGCGGGCTTTTTTGGCGTGGCGTCTGCGATGTTCCGTGGCGATTTTCTCAACGGCGGCCGCCATCTCCGCCACCGACGAAAGGCGGCGTTGAGGATCATCCGCCAAGGCATGGCAAACAATGGCATCAATCTTTTTATTGAGACCCGTTTTTTGTGACAGCGGGGTGAACTGGCCCATGGGCACCGAGCCGGTGAGCAGCTCATAGAGCAGAACGCCGAGCGCGTAAATGTCCGCCCGCACATCGGCCGTGCCTGCACTGCGGGTGACCTCCGGGGCCACATAATACGGAGTGCCGAAGGTATCGCGAGTTTGGGTAAAGCCGTAGGCGGTGGAGTTTTCCACCAGTGTCTTGGCCAGGCCAAAGTCGGCCACCTTCACAGTGCCGTCCGCACCGATGAGAATATTGGCGGGCTTGATGTCGCGATGAACCAGGCCGCGCTGGTGGGCGTGGGAAACTCCGGCACAGACCTTGAGGAAAATGTCCAGAGCGCGCTCAAGGTCCAGCCGCTGGGCGCGAAGCAGGCGACGCAGATCGCAGCCGTCCACATATTCCATGACCAGGAAATGGCGGCCATTGGCCGTCTCCCCATGATCCAGCACACGCACCACATGGTGATGGCTGAGCTGGGAAAGGGCGGCGACTTCGGCCTCGAAACGTGCCGTGACTTCCGGGTCACGGGTGAGTCTGCCGGAGACCACCTTCATGGCCACCACCTTGCCACGGGCGGTCAGGACGGCGCGATAGACTTCGCCCATGCCACCGCCGCCGATGAGTTCCTGAATTTCATAACCCTGAACATTGAGGGAGAGGGGCTCCTTTTCCTCGATTTCAGCATCCATGCTGGCGAAGAAATTCTTCTGAATGGTGCTGGCCACACAGGCGGGGCAGATGCCGCCCACCATCATTTTGGGGGCCAGTTCCTTGCCACAGCGCGGGCAGGCAGTCAGACTGGGTGCGGTTTCACTCAAAGCTCAGAACACTCATCAGGTAACGCAGTTCCTCATCGGCATCGGACTCGGGAGCAAGGGTGGCAGCGACCTCCGCCCGCAGCTCTTCGGCAAAACGGCGACGCGCACGGTGTACTTCCAGTTTCACCTGGTTTTCGGTCATTTGCAGAGTCAGGCCAATTTCGGCATAAGGCTTGAGAAGCTCTGGACAGATGAGGCCCTCTTTCAGCGTGGAAAAAACAGCCATCCGGTTGCGGCGCTGATACCGTGCCTCCAGGCGATCCATGGATCGTTTCACCAGCGCCCAGGCCCAGCGACGGTCAAACCACTGGTCGGCCGCATCCGGCTCACTGGGTACATCGAAGACTTCCACGTCATCCAGGGACACAAAAGTTTTGCCACCTCCGCGTTTTTGCCGGGCAGCATCGCGACGGACAGTGGTGAGGTGATTGCGCAGGGACTGGCGGAGGTAGCTCCGCAGGCGGCCACGTTCCGGAGAGACATTGTGAAGGCCCCCTCCTTGGATGAAGTGGGTCATGAATTCCTGCGTCTCATCCAAGGCCTCTTCACGGTCGCACCCGAGGGCACGGAGGTAGGTGTAGATGGCCGGCCAATAACCCTTGCAGAGCTCTTCGAGCGCAGCCTTGGAAGCGACTTCATCCCCTTCACGCGCAGTCACAACCTGTGTCCAGGCAGTGACCGGAAACGAGGCACGAACGGTGGATGCAGGGCGCAAGGACATGCGGGAAGTGACGACGATCATCCAGCACAGACGATTGCCGGGCAATCTTCATTCGGTGGACAAGCCATTCCTTTGGCTCGGATCGGCACCTTTGGCAAGTGCCGTCCAGCCATCCTCAGGATGCAATATGCAACCCTCTATATTAGCATTTCAAATACTGAGTCAGATCGCCCAGCCTTCGCGGTAGGTCTTCGTCAGCAGCTTGTTCGCTTCTGGGAAATTTTTAAAGCTGAGGTTGGCCGCATCCCATTCCAGGATCTTGGGCTCCAACGGATTACCCGTGCGGGAATCAATAGGGCCGGGGCAAAAGCGGGTGGCCACATTGCCGAGCTGCACGGCCTCAGAGAGAGGGCCCGCGTAATGGAAGCCATCGCTGGTCTTGGCATTGGCTAGGCAGGCATCCACCCAGACGTGCCAATGGCTGAGGCCTTTTTCCTTCGGGTATTTGAAGGTGGTGAATTTCTCGGTGGGATACAAACGCGGACCCGCCACGTGACCGAGGACCATGTTGCCCGTTTCACCGATGAAGAGGGAGCCGCTCTTTGGCAGTTCCAGGTTATCCGGCATTTTGGCCAGCTTACGATCGGGGCGAAGGCCGCCATCGCTCCAGGTCACTTTCAGGGTTTTATCTGCCGTCAGGTCATTGCCTGGGAAGACGAATTCCACCTCTTCGGAAGTGGGCCAGATGTGCTGATTGATGCCGCTGTTCCGGGCGGTGACGGTGAGGGGTGCATTCAGACCCAGCGCGGTGAAAACGGGGTCCAGGATGTGGCATCCAAAATCGCCCATGGCACCGCCGCCAAAGTCCTGCCAGTCACGCCAGATGAAGGGGTGGTAACAGGCGGCGTACTCGCGCATGGGCGCACAGCCGATCCACAGGTCCCAGTTCACATGTTTCGGCACGGCGCTGCCTGGCATTGGGTCCAGGCGTTTGTTGCGCTCGTTGCCGGTCACGGCCACCCAGGAGT
Source organism: Verrucomicrobiota bacterium (assembly GCA_040386955.1). Lineage (GTDB taxonomy): Bacteria > Verrucomicrobiota > Verrucomicrobiia > Verrucomicrobiales > Verrucomicrobiaceae > Prosthecobacter. Next base: position 49,589 of record JAZKER010000001.1, on the reverse strand, counting down.
ACACTTCTTTGATTTTTCCAATGGCACCTTCCTTCAGCAGGCGGGTGCCCAGGCGATACTCAATGGCGGAATGGATCTGATTGCCCATCTGCGTGGTCACCCCGGCTTTCTCAGCCTCCAGGCGCATCTGGCGGGCTTCCCACACGGTGTGCGCGAGGGGTTTTTGGCAATACACGTGCTTCTTCAGGCGCAGGGCATCAATGGAGGCCTTGGCGTGCATGTGGTCCGGGGTGCCCACGGAGACGGCATCGAATTTATCGCCCAACTGCGCGAACATTTCGCGAAAGTCGGCAAAGTGCGGGGTGCCGGGGAAGGCCTTGTCCACGGCGTCAAAACGGGTGCTGTCAATGTCGCAAAAGCCCACGTACTTCACCGCCGCATGGGCGCCGATGTTTTTGATGTCGCTGAAGGCCATGCCATTCGCGCCCACGGACACGACCTGGAGCTTCGAGTTCGGGTTGGCAGACTTCACCACCGCTGGAAAGGCGACGGAGGCAGCGGCGAGGGAGGTGTTTTTGAAAAAGGTGCGGCGGCTGACAGGCATAGGCACAGGACTACGCCTGCTGGGCCTGCGAGCTTGCAGCCGCCCAGTCACGCATGCGGGTGCGCATGGAGGCCAGTCCATTCAGCCGGGTGGGCGACAAAGCCTTATGGAAGGCGCATCCGACCCAAATTTCAGGCTCCACAGCCACCACCTCCGCCGGTTCCGAATCCGTGTAAAGGTGACACAAAAGAGCCACTAATCCCGCGACCATGGGCGAGTCTGCGGCACAGCGGAAATGGCAGCGCCCGTCCCGCCGTTCCCCATGCAACCAGACGCGCGAGACGCAGCCGGGCACGAGGAGATCGTCCGTGCGCAGGGCCTCGGGCAGCGTCACCGCTGGGATGAAGGAAGTGAGGGCAGAGAGGCGCTCCTGAACGTTTTCGATGAGGTTCAGGTCGGCGATGAGTTCGGCTTGTTTATCCCGCAGGGTCATGGGGAGCAGCATGGCCACGCTTTGCCCCACCTGCCACTCGTTTCACTGGCCAGCGGAGGTGGACCGGGGTAAAAACACCCATGTCATGGAACCGGGAAGAAACGCAAGAAGCGGCGGAGCGAGTGCAGCGGGAGATCGCCAAACGGCGCGCCCGGGGCGAGGCCCTGCTGCCCCTGGAGGCCCCGCAAAAAAGCCGTCACCTGTGCCAGAGCTTTTGGGGGCAGGCCTGGTGCCGCCATTTGGCCAACTACCAGCACTATGAGGCCCGCCTGCCCGCGGGTCGCAGCTACCTGCGCCAGGGCAAGGTGCTGGACCTCACCGTGGAGCCTGGAACGATCAGCGCCGTGGTGGCTGGGACGGAGCTGTACGACACCCTCATCCACATCCGTCCGCTGGCCCCAGAACGTTGGCAAGAGATCGTCCAGGCCAGCCAGGGCCAGGTGAACTCTTTGTTAGACCTGCTGACGGGGAAGCTGGGCGATGGGCTCATGCAGGTGCTGTCGCACCCAGAAGAGGGCCTGTTTCCGCAGCCCGGCGAGATCCGTTTTGACTGCTCCTGCCCGGACCACGCGGACCTGTGCAAACACGCTGCGGCGGTGCTCTACGGTACGGGCATTTTACTGGATGCCCAGCCGCAGCTCCTCTTCACGCTGCGCGGGGTGGATCAGGCGGATCTGCTGGCCACCGCCAGCGAAACCTCCGCGGCGGGACTGGGCCAAACCAGCAGTGAGTTGCAGGGTACGGACCTCTCCGCCCTCTTCGGCATTGACCTCGCGGAGTGAATGCAGGCCAGATGACGGTCCAAAGCCCCTGCCGATCTGTATAAGCTCCCGAAAAACAGGTTCAGGCTGACTTTGCCTTTGGCCTCCGCGAATTTCCCGCTAAGGTGATTTCTTCTCACCCGCACGCCGCTGTGGTGAAATGGTAAACACAGCAGACTTAAAATCTGCTGGGAGGTAACTCCCTTGCCGGTTCGAGTCCGGCCAGCGGCACTTTTCAAAAGAGGGCGGTGGCTTCGTTCGCAAAGAGTGGATTTCCCATTCAGAACAACGCCGCTGAAAAATCGGCCGGGCGGTCTGTACACCACCAGCTTTTGAAGCCGAGCCCCCGCTGGTATCCATATGTAACCAAAGTTTGCCATTAGGTTTGCGCCCTGGTGCTGCGTTTTGTCTGCGACACTCATGCATTCCATCCTCATCATCGGCTGCGGCAGCATTGGAGAGCGGCACCTGCGCTGCTTTCAGAACACAGGGCGCTGTCTGGTAGCCGCCTGCGACACGAACCCAACGCTGGCAGCCGCAATGAGGGAACGTTATGGGCTGACGGTTCATGATTCTCTGGATGCAGCCCTGGCCGCTTCATCGTTCGATGCCGCCGTCATCTGCACCCCGGCCCACCTTCATCTGCCATTGGCGAACCGGCTGATGACCCAAGGACTGGACATCTTCATCGAAAAACCGCTCGCGATTGATCAGACGCTGGTCGCTGAGACCCGGCGGACGATTGCCCAGACCCGACGAAAGGTGGCGGTGGCCTATGTTTATCATCTCATGCCCTGGCTCAAGGCTGCGCACGAATTTCTGGCACAAAAGGAGCTGGGCAAAATCCTTCACGTCAGCAGCGCCTCAGGACAGCATTTCCCGACGTTCCGCCCGGCCTACCGGGACATCTACTATGCGAGGCACGATCTGGGGGGAGGAGCCATCCAGGACGCCCTGACGCATGTGATGAATGCGGTGGAGTGGCTCATCGGCCCCTGCACGCGCGTTTTTTGCGATGCCTCGCATCAGGCCTTGGAAGGCGTGACCGTGGAAGACACGGTGAACATCCTCGCACGCCACGGCGAGGTGCTGGCCAGCTATGCGCTGACGCAATTTCAGGCCCCCAACGAAAACACCCTGCTTCTCAACGGTGAGCGCGGCAGCCTGAAGATCGAGATCCATCACCGGCGCTGGGGGGTGATGAAACATGGCGATGCCGACTGGACCTGGCATGTGACTCCGCCGATGGAAAGGGACGAGCTTTTCACGGCCCAGGCCCATGCTTTTCTGGATGTCATGGAAGGGAAGAAGACCCCGCTCTGTACTTTTGAAGAGGCGGTGCAAACGCTACGGTTCAATGAAGCCGCGCTGCGTTCCTCCGCAACCCAACTCCCCATCCATCTCGAATGAGCATCCCCGCAAAAGAACTCCGTCTGGCCATGCTGGGCATGATCGAAGGCAACGGCCACCCTTACTCCTGGAGCGGCATCATCAACGGGTACAATCCGGCCGAGATGGCCAAGTGCCCCTACCCCGGCATCACGGCCTACATGGGACGACAGCCGCTGGAGGCTATCCGCATCCCCGGGGCACGGGTAACGCATATCTGGACGGACGATCCCGCCGATGCACCCAAGGTGGCCGCAGCAAGCCTGATCGAACATGTCGTAGGCCGGCCTGAGGATGTGATTGGCCAGGTGGATGCCGTCATCATCGCCACCGACGATGGCGATGATCATGTGCGCCGGGTGCGACCCTTCATTGAAGCCGGACTGCCTGTCTTCATCGACAAACCGATGGCCACCAACATGGCCGATCTGCGCCAGTTTGCCCAATGGCATCAAGAGGGCAAAACCCTGCTGTCCACCAGCGGCATGCGCTATGCGCCGGAGATGCGGCTGAGCGAATCTCAGCGTGCCCACCTAGGCGATCTGCGCTGGATCACCAGCTTCACCTGCAAGACCTGGGAGCGTTACGGCATCCACGCACTGGAGGCGGTGGAGCCTCTCCTGGGAACCGGATTTGTCAGCGTTCAGGCCCACAGCGATGGGGGCGGGGATGTGATGCACGTCACCCACCGCAGCGGGGTACGGTTGACCCTGGGTGCGCTGCATGATGCCTATGGCAGCTTTGGCGCGGTGCACCTTTATGGGACAAAAGGCGATCTGGCACTGAAGCATGGCGACACTTACCATGCCTTCCGGGCACAGCTGGTGGCGTTCATCCACATGTTGCAGACTGGGGTGAGACCGCTGCCATTTGATGAAACTGTGGAACTGATGGCCGTGATCATCGCCGGAATCCGCAGCCGTGAGCAAGGCGGAGCCATGATCCGCATCGAGGATGTGATGCATGAACTTCAACCTTCCCGGACATGAGAGTTCCCCACTTTTTTACCAGCCTGCTGCTGGCTGCATCCTTGGCAAAAGCAGCGGATGTTTCAAAGCCAGCAGCACGGGTGACTGAGACAAAGATCATCTCGCAACTGCCTCAATTTTATCACGGCTGGCCTACCCTGGCCCTGCGTGCCACGGGAGAGTTGATGGTGGTTTACTCAGGCGGGCGGGAGTATCACATCTGCCCCTATGGCAGGCAGGAAATGATCGTTTCCAAGGATGATGGAGAGCACTGGACAAGGCCACGGGTGCTAGCAGACAGCGCCCTGGATGACCGGGACTCCGGCATTGTGGAAACGGCCAAAGGGACGCTGCTGGTGACCCTGTTCAATTCCTTTGCCTACCAGCAGCACATGAACCAGCCGGAGAGGCTGCTGAATGCGACCTTTGGCCAAGAAACGCCTGAGATGCTGAAGCGGTGGAGACTCACCGATGCGGCGACCACCCAGCAACAGAAAGAAGCGGAGGCTGGCTACTGGATGCTGCGCTCCACCGATGGCGGGGTGTCCTGGTCTCCACGCTACCGCGTGCCTGGATTCAGCCCTCATGGGCCGGTGAGCCTGCTGGACGGGCGGGTCTTTTACGCGACGTCGAATGGCAAGAAAGCCATCGCCCATCTCTCGGAAGACGACGGCCTCACCTGGATTCCGCTGTCCGAGATGCCAGTGCGGGCGGGAGAACTGCATGCGGTGCAGGCGGCAGATGGCACGATCATCGTCCAAGTGCGGGACAAGATCACCACGCCAGGAGGCACGGTTCAAAACACAGCACAGATCCTTTCCACCGACGGGGGCAAATCCTGGACGGAAAAGGTGAAAGTGGCCGATGGCTACCCCTCGCACCTGCTGCGGCTGAAGGACGGCACCCTGGTCATGGTCTATGGCTGGCGCAAGGCCCCCTATGGCATACGCGGCAAGTACAGCCGCGACCATGGCAGGACGTGGTCGGACGAATTCATCCTCACCGACGACGCGGCCAACTGGGACCTCGGCTATCCCAGCAGCGTCGAACTGGCCGATCGCAGCCTCCTTTCCGTCTGGTATGAGACGCCCAAGGGCACTCACACCGGCGTGCTGAGGCAGGCACGCTGGCAGCTCCCCGAATGAGACAGCGTGCAAAAGGGGAGCTTCTCCAGGGCGTCCCCCACTTTGATCTTCCTGCGGCCTCACGATTCTTGTTAAATCAACTGCCTGACGGCGCGTACTGACCGCATCCCCGGCACTTCCCAGCCTACTTATTTTTTCCCATGAGCCATTGCATTGACCTCCAAGGCAAAGTTGTCCTTATCACCGGAGCCTCCCAGGGTATCGGAGCCCAGATGGCCCGTACCTTTCATCAGGCCGGCGCCACAGTGGTGCTGAATCATCCGGGGCTGGGCAGCACCGGTGACGATGCCCAAAAGATCGCCGACGAACTGAATGCGCTGCGAGCTGCGAGCGCCGCCGTGGTGACGGCAAACGTGGCGGATGCCGAAGCCGTGCAGGCCATGATGGCGGAGGTGCAGCGGACCTTTGGCGGTCTGGACTACCTGATTAACAACGCGGCCATCCTGCGTGACCGCACCATCGCCAAGATGAGCCATGAAGAATGGGAATCGGTGATGGATGTGAACCTCACGGGGGTATTTCACTGCTGCAAATACGCGCTGGAAGTCATGCGTGAAAACGGGGCCATCGTCAGCATGGGGAGCATCGCGGCGATCCAGGGTTTCTACGGCCAGGCGAACTACGCGGCGGCCAAGGCAGGCGTGCAGGCCATGATGCGGGTGCTCAGCCGTGAGGCGGCGCGAAGGAACATCCGCGCCAATGCGATCGCCCCGGGCGTGGTGGATACCGCGATGGCCGCGACCATCCCGGAAAGCGTGCGTGCCGAGATGATCAAAAACGTCCCGTTGGGCCGCTTCGGCAGCACGGCTGAGATCGCCAACGTGGCGCTGTTCCTATGCTCGCCGCTGGCTTCCTACGTGACAGGGCAAACTCTGGAAGTGAACGGAGGCTGGCGCGGATGAGGGCGGCGGCTCTTTGCGTCACGGCGGATGAAGCCATCGCCGCCATTCCCGATGGAGCCTGTGTGGCGGTCGGCGGCTTTGTGGGTGCGGGACATCCGGAGATGCTGACGGCGGCGCTGGAACGGCGCTTTCTGCAAACAGGCACGCCCAATGACCTGACGCTGTACTATTGCGCCGGCCAGGGAGACCGGGGCGAACGCGGCCTGAACCACCTCGCCCATCGGGGGCTCATCAAGCGGGTGATTGGCGGCCACTGGAACCTGGCGCCCAAGCTGGGAGCCATGGCGCTGGCCAATGAAATCGAAGCCTACAATTTCCCGCAGGGGGTGCTGAGCGTGCTCCTCCGCGAGATCGCCGCCAAGCGCCCAGGCCTGATCACCCAGGTCGGCCTGAACACCTTCATCGACGCGTCGCAGACCGGTGGCCGGATGAATGCGCGCACCACGGAACCTCTGGTGGAAAGGCTGATGCTGGACGGCCAGACGTGGCTGAGATACAAGCCCGTGCCTGTGCATGTGGGCCTCATCCGCGCCACGTATGCGGACGCACGCGGTAATTTAAGCATGGAGCGCGAAGGCCTGGTGGGGGAGGTGCTGCCCATCGCCCAGGCCGCCAAAAACCATGGAGGCATCGTCATCGCCCAGGTGGAGAAAGTCGTGGACCGCCTGCCAGATCCGAAGGCCGTGCGTGTGCCGGGCATCCTGGTGGACTATGTGGTGGTCAGCGATGGGGTGCAGCATGACCAGACATTCGGCGAGGTGTTCAATGCCGGCTATGTAAGCACCTGTAACACCGCCTTTGAACTGCCTGCGATGGCTTTTTCTGAGCGCAAAATCATCGGTCAGCGCGCCCTGCAGGAGATTCGTGCAGGGGACATTGTGAACCTGGGCATCGGCCTGCCCGAAAGTGTGGCCATGGTGGCCGCGGAGACAGGACGGCTGCAAGAGTTTACCCTCACGGTGGAAAGCGGCCCTACCGGTGGAGTGCCCGCTTCAGGCCTCAGTTTTGGCTGCAGCCATTTCCCGGAAGCCATCATTGACCAGCCTTCGCAGTTTGACTTTTACGATGGTGGGGGCCTGGACATCGCCGTGCTAGGCGCGGTAGAGGTGGATGCGGAGGGCAGCGTGAATGTGGCCAGCTTTGCCGGGCGTTTTGCGGGTGTGGGCGGCTTTGTCAACATTGTCCAAAGCGCGCGCCGCCTGGTCTTTTGCCTCACCTTGCGCGCAGGAGACCTGGAGGTGGCGGTGGAAAATGGGCGGCTGGCAATTGTCAAAGAAGGCCGCCATGCCAAATTTGTGAAACGTTTCCAGCATGTCTGTTTTCACGGCCCCACCGCCCTCCATCGCGGTCAGCAGGTCATCTATGTCACGGAGCGGGCGGTCTTTGAACTGACGGCGCAAGGGCTGAAGCTCATCGAGCTGGCTCCGGGGGTGGATCTGCAAAAGCAGGTCCTTGACCAGATGGAGTTCACTCCTGTTATCGAGTCTGTCTCCACCATGCCTGACGGCTGCTTTTCCTTTCTCTCATGATCTACTCCACGCCAGTCTTCATCACCGATGCAAAACGCTCCCCGATTGGCCGTCTGGGCGGCGGCCTGCGCTCACTTTCTGCGGCGGACCTGGCCCTGCCTGTGGCACAGGCGATGGTTCCGGAGCCGCTGAAGCCTGCCGTCCAGCAGGTGATCCTGGGGCAGGTGCTGCAGGCGGGAGCAGGCATGAATGTGGCACGGCAGCTGGGGCTGCGCCTGGGCCTGCCGCAGAGCACGCCCGCCTATGTGGTGAACATGGTCTGTGGCTCCGGCATGAAGGCCGTGGCCCTGGGAGCAGATGCCATCGCGGCAGGTGAGGCCACACTGGTGCTGGCGGGAGGCGTAGAATCCATGAGCCGTGCCCCACATTATGCCTCCGACTTGCGCAGTGGCTGCAAACTCGGCAACAGCACTCTGGTGGATGCCATCCTTGCCGATGGCTTGACCGATCCCGTGTTGGACATCGGCATGGGAGAAACCGCCGAACGCATTGTGGATGCTTGTGGCATCACCCGGGCAGACCAGGATGCTTTTGCCCTGGCCAGCCAGCAAGGGGCCAGCGCCAGCCGGGAGGCCTTTCAGCGCGAGATCGTTTCTTTGGAAACCCGCGAGGGGCTGGTGCAGCACGATGAGCATCCACGCGCCGATACCACCCTGGAGAAACTTTCCAAACTGAAGCCCGCCTTTCGCAAAAACGGCAGCGTCACGGCTGGCAATTCGTCAGGGGTGAATGATGGCTCAGCCTTGCTGATCCTGGCCTCTGAAGCCGCCATCTCCCGGCACGGCCTGACAGCACGGGCACGTCTTATCGGCTGTGCAGCGGTAGGCTGCGATCCTGCCACCATGGGCCTGGGGCCGGTACATGCCATCCGTCGCCTGTGCGAAGAGACCGGGTGGGAGCTTGATTCCGTGGACGCCGTGGAGATCAATGAAGCCTTTGCGGCTCAGGCACTGGCCTGCGCCAGGCAGCTGGGGCTCGACCAGAGCCGATTGAACCGTCGCGGCGGCGCCATTGCACTCGGACATCCGGTGGGGTGCAGCGGTGCGCGGGTGCTGGTGACGCTGCTGCATCTGATGGAGGACCTGGACCTGCGGCGTGGCATAGCCTCCCTCTGCATTGGCGGAGGCATGGGCATTGCCATGGCCATTGAGCGGGAGCCGTAGATCACGCTGCGGAAGATGGCTTGGTCTTGATCAAGGAAAGCAAGACGGCACAGATAAGCAGGCCGACGGCGGAGAACTCAAACATGTGGCGGACGTTGACGTTGGCATCCCGCAGGATGCCTCCGGCATAGATGGTCAGGCCGCCAATACCGCAGGCAAAGAGATTCAGGACTCCAAAGCCGGTGGCGCGATAACGCGGATCGGAGACCATGCAGAGAATGGGCATGGTATTGCCATCGGTGCAGGCCCGGAAAAAACCGAAGATGACCAGTCCGGCAATGGCCATGCTAAAGGTCTGGGCGTTGGCCGTGAGAAAGATGGCCGGCGCCGCAATGCACATGCCGATGATGCCCACATACAGACGTCCACGAGCCCGGGACAAGGTCCATCGGTCTGACCAGGCCCCACCGGCGACAAGCCCAAGGACGGTTGCCACCTGAAGGTAGGCCGTGGCGGCAATCCCAGCCTCGCCCTGACTGAGATTGAACTGCTGCTGAAGGTAGGTGGGCATCCAGCCAACAATGCCCCAGGCGGCGAGGCCCATGAGTCCCCAATGGGCTAGAAGTATGAAGAAGGATCCCTGGCTGAAGAGACTTGTGAGGGCGGGCAGAAAGGACACCTTTTCCGCCTCGGTTCCGAGGGTTGGTCTCTCGCTCTCCTGGCGCGGAGCATCCCTGAGAGCGAAGACCAGGATGAAGGCATAGACGACACCGAGGATACCAAACAAGCTAAAGGCGAAACTCCATCCGTGCTTTTGTGCCAGCCATCCGCCCATGCCGCCCAAACCGGACCCGATGCTGACGCCGCTGTTATGAATACCGATGGCAAGGGAACGAGTTGGGCCCCGGTGATAGTCGGCAATCAGGGCAAGTCCCGCAGGAAGGTAGCAAGCCTCGCTCATGCCCATGATGGCGCGAGTCCACACAAGCTGCTCAAACGTGACGCAGAGACTGGTGAGCCAGGTCGTGAGGGACCAAAGAAACAGGCTGCCGATGATCACGCGTGTGCGGCTGACGCGGTCAGCAAGGAATCCTGCAAAGGGGCTGAGGATGCCATACACCCACAGGAACACAGAGGTCAGCAGCCCAAACTGGGCATCGGTCATGGGGATCTCCGCTTTCACGGACTCCCTCATGGTGGTGAGCATCACCCGGTCCAGGTAGTTGAGCGTGGCCACAACACAGAGCAGACCGACAATCAGCCAGGCCCGCGAAGGCAGATGGCTGCCGAGGATCACAGAAGGAGGGGGAGGCAAAGCAGACATGGCGAATTATAAACGACCGATTTGAGAGACCGTGAGACCGCCATCCACAACAATGACCTCCCCTGTGATGTAATGCGCCGCAGGCGAGCAGAGGAAGGTCACGGCACCCGCGCAATCAGGAGGCGCACCCACACGACCTAACAAGATCTTTTTCTCATAATGCGGTAGCATGGGACTGTCCGGCACGTCCATCCATGAGCTGGTCAGCGGGGTGCAAATGAGACCTGGCGCAAGGCCATTGACCCGAATCCGCAGTGGAGCAAGGGAGACGGCCAGTGAACGTATCATCATGACCAGCCCGCCTTTGCTGGTATCATAGGCCACGCTGTCAGACTCCGCTTGGAAACCGTTGGTGGAAGACACGATAACCACACTGCCTCCACCGCCCACACTGGCACGATGCCGAGCAAAGGCCTGAACCATGAAGAACGTGGCGCGGAGATTCAGCCGCATGGTGCGATCCCAATGCGCCTCGGTCATTTCCAAAAAGGGCAGATCAAAAAAACCGCCTGCATTGCAGACCAGGGTATCCAGGCCCGGAGTGAGGGAGACGGCCTGTTCGATCAATCTGGCAGCAGCACCTTCCTCACAAAGATCACCGAAAAGATACGCCATGTCCTCCGGCAGAGCGGACGGGCCTGCTGCCAGACCGTGGCAGATTACCCTTGCCCCAGCCTCATGCAGGCCCTGCGCAATGGCCAGTCCAATGCCCTGTGAAGAGCCGGTGACCAGAGCCTTCCGGCCCTCAAGAGAGAATGCTTTCATCGGGCAGCTTGAGGAAACGAAGGGTGTTGGTGGCGGCAATGCGCCGGACCACCTCCGGCGGGCTGGCACGCAGGGCGGCCACCTCGATTTCGTAGGTGCTGATCAGCTTCACCAATTCATGATGAATCTCAGCCGCATAGCTGTAGAAAGGCGAATCGCTGCCCCACATGAACTTGTCCGGGTAGGCGGCGGCGAGGTCGGCGATGACGCGTGCAGGGTCGCTGTAATCGCTGTCAAAACGGCGCGCCTTGGGAGCAATGAAGGGTTTGTCGCCGACGGCGCCCTCGCAATGGATGCAGTGGGCAGAATTGTCGAACCAAGCGTTGGGCAGCTCGTTCACACGATCCAGGCACTCCCGGTCAAAACGGCAGGAATGGGCCGCACAAAAGCGGATGTCCGGATTCGCCTCCGCCAGGTCCAGGATGTCATGAGCCTGAGCCCAGAGATCACTTTTCGCCACGCTGCTGTGAATGAGAAAGGGCACATCCCATTCGCGGGCGAGATCAAGAAAAACACGCCCTTCATGGGCGAGGCGTTTGATGTCAGCCTGAATGATGGTGCTCTGGATCTTGATGCCATGAAGCCGGTACTCGGCCCGCAGTTTCACCAGTTCGGCAGCCTGGGCATCCGTCTGGCGCATCGGGTCCACCATCACAAAGGGCAGCGTTTTACGCCCTAACTCAGGAAAGAGACGGTAGCACTCCTCCAGCAGCCGGCGGTTCTCGAAGGCATACGGAACGTCCTCCAGGCCATTGCCAAAGGCGATGCCACCTGACCGGAACTGGGTGACGTCCATGGCCGCATACGAAACAAAAGGAAAGACAATCCAATGAGTGATGCCAAGGGCACCTCCGGTCTGCACCATGTCCACCAGTTGCTGGGCATAGGGGAAATCCCCGTGCAGATAGAAAAGCATGTCCGCCCCGATGTGATTGTGACAGTCAATGATCATGGGTTTTCAAATCGTGATTGGGCGACAGCCGCCGCTTTCAGTCCGCCTTCCATTCGGTCGCGTGCCGTTCGAAACTGCGCGCCGCCTTTTCCAAAGCCTCCTCCACATCAGCCTCTCGATGGGCCAGACTGACGAACCAAAGACCACGCTCAATGGCACGCACGCCATCCTCCAGCAGGCAGCGGCGCAGGTGCGCCCAGCGTGGGGCATCCTGACGTTTTGCATAATCACGATAGTCCAGAATGGGGCCCTCTGCGGCGCCCGCCTTCAGCATCACCGAATGAAAGACGCAGCCTGGTCCCTGGGGCCGGAGAGGGATGCCAAAGCGATCCGCCAGACGGCGCAGTCCCGTCATGAGCTGCTGACCCAGTTCCGTGGCATTCCGGGGATGGTCCTCGCCCAACGAAAGCACATGATCCAGACACCACTTGCTGGCTGCCAGACAGAGAGGATTGCCATTCAGCGTGCCAGCATGCACCACGGTGCCATCGATGATCTTTTGCATGGCCACCTTCTTCCCGGCCAGCGCCGCGAACGGCACACCACCACCAATGGCCTTGCCAAGGATGGTGAGATCCGGAACAAAACCCAGATGCTTCTGGGCACCGCCGGGGCCAAAACGAAAACCGGTGATCGTTTCGTCCGCAATCATGAGCATGCCCTCACGGTCACAGAGTTCGCGGATGGTTTCGATCATTCCAGGCACGGGCTCCATGCAGCAGGTGTTGCACATGACAGGCTCGAAGATGATGGCGGCAATCTGGCCCCGGTGCCGTTCCACCTGGCGACGCAGATGATCAGGATCATTCCAGCGCGCCACGACAAAAGTCTCCAGCACCTCGGGAATCACCCCCTGGCTCGGATGCAGGCGTGTTGGGGATTCATCACTCCCCCACTGGTCCGGCGGCGGGGCAAATCCTACCAGCCCTTCATCCGCCCAACCATGATAGGCCCCTTCGAACTTGAGGATCAGCGGGCGGCCCGTATGCCCTCGGGCCAGGCGCAAGGCAGAAAGCACCACCTCGGTGGCGGAGTTGTTAAAACGCACCACTTCGGCGGAGGGAATCATGGACTGCAGACGCTCGGCCACCTCGATTTCCAGCTCAGACTGCGCGGCCCAGTGAGTGCCCAACCGGGCTTGGGCGGCAATGGCATCCGCCATGCCTGCAGGCGCATGCCCATACAGCAAGGCCCCCTGGCCAATTTGAAAATCAATGAACTCATTGCCATCCACATCCCACAGGCGCGGCCCATTGCCGTATTGAAAGTAAAGCGGGACAGGCTGCTCCAGCTTGCGGATGCCACTGTTGACTCCGGCAGCGATGCTTTGGGTGGCGCGCTCATAGAGACGGCGGGAATTGGCGTAGCGGTCGGTCATAGGATCAACAAAAGATGATCCAAAGGTCTCAGGAAGCATCAGGGTGGCAAGACCGCCAGATTGGTACCTTTAAGGAACCAGATGACGAGCTGGGCAGGCCATGAAAGTTTGAATTTCCTCAAAACAGGTGGCGATTTCGTTTGCCAAACCACGGCATCGGAAGAGTCTAATTCTGGTCACTTCAAGGATCCAGATGAAGAAAAAAGCCACCACCACCCCCAGCCTTCCCCGGCGACTTTCGTTAGTGGCACAAACCGTGGACAGCCTTTGCGAAGGCATTAAAAACGGCCATTGGCAAAAGCTGCTGCCAGGGGAGCGCGAACTCTGCGAAAGCCTCCAGGTCAGCCGTCGCACACTTCGTTCGGCCTTGGATGAACTGCAGCGCAAAGGCTGGCTGGAAGTGGCCGAAAGGCAGCGGCGGCGCATCAAGGGCCGTCGGAGCAAACCTGAGACTGAAGAGCCCAAAAAGGTCGTCGCCATCCTCATGCCCGGCTCTTTCCTTTCCCTGCCCTCACGGATCACCTTCGTCATAGACAGCCTGCGGAGCAAGCTCACCGCCGCAGGCTGTGGGGTGCAGTTCCACGTGAACCCGGCCTGCTACACGGCAAACCCTGGACGGGTGCTGGCGCAGTTTGTAGCAGGGCACCCGGCCTCCGTCTGGCTGGTGCTCAGCGCCCAGGAACCCATGCAGCGGTGGTTCAGCAAGCAGCCACTTTCTTCCCTGATCCTGGGGTCCTCCGCCCCGGGGATCAACCTGCCCTCCGTGGATGTGGACTTTCACGCCGCCTGCCACCATGCGGGCGGCCTGCTCTGGCGCAAAGGCCACCGGCAGATCGGCCTGGTGCTTTTCAAAGACGTGTACGGGGGTGACATCGCCAGCGAGGAGGGTCTGCGCGATGCACTCAAGGACATGCCCGGGGCCCAACTGCATGTGCTGCGGCATGACAACCAGTCCGGCAGTCTCTGCGCCTTGCTGGACGAATCCCTGCGACAGCCAAAACCGCCCACCGCTTACGTGGTCGGCGGGGCCACCCAGGTTCTCACCGTCATGATGCATCTCATGCGCCGCGGCAAACGCATTCCGCAGGACATCTCAGTGATTTCCCGGGACAACGATCCCATCCTGGATGCCACCAGTCCTAGCGTCGCCCGCTACGCCATCCAGCCTGCGCAACTGGCCACCCGCATCGCCCTGGTCGTCCGCCAGTTGGCGGAGACAAACACCGTGCCCGCCAATGCCATCCGGCTGATGCCCACCTTCGTGGCCGGAGAGTCCGTCTAACAAAAAGGATAAAAATGAAATTTCATCTCTGTCTGCAAAGAAGGGATGGCCAAACCTAACAAGGTCCATCGTGTTGAAGACGAGAGGGGTTTCATGAGTCAGGTGGATACGCAGGCCCGCGACGTTTGATGCCAAGCCTGATCAAGCTCCGTCAAAACTTCAGCATCATTGTCGGAAAGTGCTGCAAAGGCCTGGTCGAGGTGGGCAGGAGTCCGGCCTCCCACCAGCACGGAAGTCACTCCGGGCTGGTGCAATACCCAGGCAAGCGCCAGATGGACTTGAGAATGACCGCTCCTCGCGGCAACGGCTTCGAGGGCTGCCAGTCTCCGATGCGATGTTTCGTTGAAGTAAATGGCCTGGTGTCCCGGCACCAGGTCAAACCGAGACTCGGGCTGCACCTGTTGGTTGTGTTTGCCCGTCAAAAACCCCGCCCCGAGCGGGCTGTAGGTAACGATGGCAATTTGTCGTGCTGCACAAAACTCCCTGAGATTTTCGGTAATGTCACTGACAGCGAAATTGTGATTGTTTTGCACCGCACTGAAGGAAACCAGCCCGTGTTCTTGCTGCAGTTTCGCCGCGTTCATCAACTGCTTCGCATCCCAATTGCTGACACCCAGCGCGAGGATCTTTGCCTGCCGAACCAGGGAATCCAGCATGGACAACGCAGGCAACGAAATCGCATCAGGGTCCCAACGATGCAGATACAGCAAGCCTATCGTATCCACGCCAAGCCGCGTCCGGCTCGCGTCCACAGCCCGCAGGATGGAATCCGGATCATAAGGAGGAAGGATCTTTGTCGCCACCGTCACCTTTCCTGCTGCGGGTCGGCGCGATGCCAGCCAGCGACCGATGATCTGTTCCGAGGCTCCCTGGCCATAGGCAGCGGCTGTGTCGAACATGGACACACCCCGCGCAAAGGCATGATCCATCAGGGCATGGGAGGCAGCTTCGTCAATCTCACGGCCAAACGTCACGCAGCCCAGGCCGATCTTGCTGACAAGCTTGGAGGTGAGAAGGGCGGACATGGATTGAACACACCCTCGTTTAAAGGTCGGGTTTGTTAGGCTTTGCCCAAAGAATGCGGGCGACGAAGGTGGCGCCTTCCGCCCCCCGTTGTTTTGAGTCTTTCATGAACATGCCCTCGGAAACGGTGACCCAGGATTCGGATTCGCTGATGGAACAGGCGCCAAAGTTGCCCATCTCGGCCCCGCGCTCGGGCACCACGATTTTTTCGGTGGCACGCATCACGGTCAAAGTGTGCGGGTCCACCTGGGCCATAAACAGCGGAGCCCTGTGGCGCACGATGTGGTCGTTGTTCGCCCCGCGCCGGGTATAGATCAAAAACAGGCCGTCCTGGTGGGCGAGCCAGTGCTGCTGAGTGTTGTAACTGCCCAGATCCGTTCCGTCGTCAAAAAGCCAGGGTTTCGGTTCCGTGAAATGAAGGCCATCGTCGCTGGAGCTGACATATCCGCCCTCATCGTTTCGAAGGGTCAGATAATAACGTCCCTGAAAAGCGATCAGTGAGGGTTCGTAGAGCCCGCGTTTGATCTCTTTTTTGAGCAGGTTGCCATGGCGGAGATAGGTCAGTTTCACTCCGTCGAACTGGCATTCGGCCACCGTGCTGCTGAAACGGTCCTTGGCATTTTTGCCAATGTACAGCGGCACCAGCAAATGGCCGTCGGGCTTCACCACCCACTGCGCGCAAGCGTTGCGAGCAAAGTTAAACGGCTCTTCCGCAGGCAGGTCCAGTAGCTGCCAGGGAGTCCATGCGCCAGTTTTCGGATCCATGACCGCATAGACGGTCTGGTGAGAGCGGGCCTGATCATCCAGCTGTTTCCCCTTTGGGCTGTAGCGGACCCGGCAACCAATCGCGATCACCTTCCCAGAAGCCGCGTGATAACCGGGAGTAACATCAGCCACGCTGATGGTCACGCCATCTGGCTGAGGCTGCCAGTCGATCTCTTTTGGCAGCACGGGGCCCGTCCATTCACCCGATGGCGATGTACGCTGCATCACATGCAGGCCAGAGTAATAATCCGAGACCTTGAGGTGCTTCTGAAGGGTCATTACCACGGCGGGTTCTCCACCAGCGCCCGAGGGAACCGCCACGGCACGAGGATGAAACCACAGAAATTTGCCATCATCATGCTTCATCACGGTTTCCAGTTTCACAGAAAACTCGACGACGGGAGGGCCTGCCGCCTGGAGGCCGCTGGAACAAAGGAAAGCAAGGGCTGGCAAAAATTTCATGCGGCAGGTGGAGAGGAAACTGGAGAAGGAGGATTGAGGGCAACCGCTGCGCTGTAGGCAGCCTTAAGCGTTGCGTCCGTCTGTGTGTGGCTGCCGCGAAACACCATGAGAAATCCCAATCGGGACTGCTCCGTCGTGTTGGGAGCCGAATGATGGATCGTGTTGCAGTGATGAATCGTGGCATCGCCGGGAGCCAGCAGACCACAAAACTGCTCTTCCACCGGCACCGTAGAAGGTTCTGCCAACCCAATGGAGTTGCCCCTGACTCCGGAGGGTTTCGTCGGAAGCACTCCGGACCTGTGCGAGCCTCTGACAAAAAAAACAGGCCCATTGGCCTCGGTGACAGGGTCAATGGCGATCCAAATGGTCAGGACATCGGGCGGAGTCTGGCAAAAGTAGGCGTTGTCTTGGTGATATGGCACCCCGGAGCCAATGCGGGCAGGTTTGTTGAACGTTTCTAGCCCCATGAGCACTGGCTCGCCATGGAGAAGCGGTGCCACCAGCGCCCGGATGTCCGCGCGCTCGCCCATTTGGCGCAGCTTCTTGTTATGCTGCTCAAGGCGCCAGAGGTTTCTGACCGTGGCCCCATCGGCCTCGAAGGTGGCCGCATCTGCCGGAAGCGAAGCCAGATCTTCACGGATGTATCGCTCCAACTCCAACCGGAGACTGGACACCTCTTCGCCAGAAAGGAACTGCCGGATGACCACGACACCCTCCCGATCATAGTCCTGAAGAATCTGCTGAGAGTCAGTTTTCATAGGATCACAGGTCTTAATAAAGCTTGTCGGCACCCCCGGCTGGCTCCCCTGCCACTTCATGAAGCACGTCATCAAAGTGGGTGGAGCACTCAGCGAGATGCTGGAACAGGCCGCCAAATTCACTGCCAAAGGCGACCAGTTGCGCCCCCAGCCCCGTGATGATGCGGACATCTTCTGCCGTACCCACGGGGCGGCCCCAGGCCTTGCCGTGTTTGCGGGCTGCTGCTGAGATTTTCTTTTGCACCTCCAGCATTTGCGGATCGCTCACCGCTGCCGTGCAGCCGAGCCTCAATGACATGTCCCCAGGCCCCAGGAAAAGAACGTCCACACCAGGAACCGACGCAATTTCATCCACTTGCTCGAGAGCCTCCGGTGTTTCAATCTGGACCGTCAAAAACGTCTCCCGGTTTGCCTGTGCCACATAGTCCTCCGGTTTGCCCACCCAGAAATTGGCATCGCGACCGCCACCACAAAATCCCCGGTCACCCAGGGGAGGAAACTTCATGGCGCGAACCAGAGCACGCGCCTCATCTGCACTGCTGACATGCGGAATCATGAGACCGGAAGCCCCGTCTTCGAGCAGGCGATACAGGGCGTTTTTCTCCTTGGTCGGCGGTCGCCACAGGCAGTCCACATCTGCGGCATGATGGCGGGCCAGCATGGCATCGGCCTCCCGTGGTTCCCACGCCCGGTGCTCGGCATCCAGCCACACACCGTCGTAGTGGAAGTGGGCCGCCAGTGCCGGAAACATGGCGATGGGCGACCCAGTGGAACAAACCCGGGCAACTTTGCCTGCCCGGATTTTGGCGAGAATTCGAGAACGTCTCATGATAGGATGAATGCCTTTCTGCCTCAGTTTTTCGGCAGCCAGTCCAGACTGATCCGGCGGATGCGCAGGCGGTTGAGAGCGCCCACTTTGCTGTCACCTGCACAGTAGCCGAGCAACATCGCATCCTTGGTGAAATGAATGGCCGTGTAGTGATAAAGGCCGTCGGGATCATTCTCGATCAGTTTGCGGAGCGGCCAGGTTTTTCCGCCATCCTTGGAGATCGCTGCTACAAACGGGTTCCGCTTTTTCGGCGGGAAGGGAAACTGGCCCGAGTGGTCGTTATACACCGCCAGCAGGTCCGTGCTGCCCGGCAGGCGTTTGATGCTGGCCGGGCCATTGGGAGATTTCATTTCGGTAGGTTGCGGCGGGGTCCAGGTCTTGCCCGCATCCGTGGAATCGAATCCATATTGCGCCCCCTGGTCTGTGCGGCACCAGGAGAACAGCGAGCCGTCTGCCCGCTCCACGACACCTGGTTCCTGCAGCCCGCTGCCGCTGCGCACAGGCATGGCCCACCAGCTTCCGGATTCCTGCCAGGTTGCCCCTTCATCGTCCGACCAGATCCAGGTGGCAATGGCGCGCGCATCCCAGGATTTACTGCTTTCAGGATCGGTACCTTTGGACCGATGATAGGCAAGCGGCACGATGATGCGGCCCTTCTCCGTCTGGATGACCCGGTCGTTGTTCAGCACAAAATAGCCCGGCGCATTCTGCACCAGTTTCGGCGCAGACCAGGTCTCTCCGTCGTCGGTTGAAAGGCTCATGTGCGGCCGGCAGTCAATCCAGCTGTTCTTGATGCAATAGAACATCGCCAGCTTGCCACTGGCCAGCCGAAGGAGGGAGACGCTCATGACATTGTCCCCGCCAGTGTTTTCCACCACCGTCACCGGGACGCTCCAGGTGCGGCCTTCGTCATCGGAATGAATGCGCACGATGCGTGCGGGGCTTTCGTCTCCGGCACCGCCGTAGAATTGGGAATAACAAAAAAGAATGCGGCCGGAGGCCAGTGTGGCGAAGGACCCCTCGGAATTTCGCGGGTGCTCCTTGCTGGGTTCTACATTCAAGGTCACAACGCTTTCAGGCGCGGGCTGTGCATTCAGACTGCCCGTGAGCAGCGTTGAAAAAAGGAAAGCTTTCAGGAGATGGTGAGGTCGCATATGGGGCGGGCTGAAGATTCAGCTTTAAAAACGCTGGCGGGTACGGTTATGCTTCTGGTCCGTTATCCAGACCAGATGAGCCCCGTCGTCTTCCCCCAGTTAAAACTTCCGCAGCGGACTTCGTTGATCACACAGACCGCCCACAGCTTGCGCGAATCCCTGCACGCCGGCCACTGGCAAGGGCATCTGCCGGGAGAGAGGGAGCTGGTCAAACGTCTGCAGGTCAGCCGCCAGACCTTGCGGGCAGCCCTGGACGAACTGAAACGCGAGGGATTGCTGGAAGTGGACAGCCGACAGCGCCGTCGCATCCGGCTTGAACAAACACACACTGCTGCGCCGCACCTGCGCTGCATCGCGGTGCTTTCGGCAAGGCCTCTGTCCACGCTGTCTCCTTCCACAGTTGTCATGCTGGATTCCCTGCGAGATCACCTTTCACAGTTGGGCTTCAGCCTGGATATCCATGTCAGCCCAGCCTGCTTTTCCCCCAGCCCAGCGCGCGCGCTTGAGACATTGACCGCGCGCGCCCCCGCTGCGGCCTGGTTGCTTCTGGGTTCTCTGGAACAGGTGCAAAATTGGTTTCTCCGGCAGCGTCTTCCCTGCCTGGTGGTGGGGTCCTGTGCAGCGGAAGTGGGGCTGGCTTCGATTGACACTGACTACCAGGCCACCTGCCGCCACGCCGGCGGAATGCTGCGCCGCAAAGGCCACCGCTGCATCGCACTGATCCGCCCCGCCGAGGCATGTGGGGGCGAGACGAGCAGCGAACAGGGCCTGCGGGAAGCCCTGGGAGGCGCAGGTGCACCACGGCTGCTGGTGCTGCGCCACGATGGCAGTGCAGCCCACCTCTGCACACTGCTGGACAAGGCCTTGCGTTCCGCGGAACCGCCAACGGCCTGTCTTGTCGGCCGAGCCCACCATGTATTAACCACCATGATGTTTTTGCAGCAGCGCGGCCTGCGCATCCCGGAAGACGTGGCCGTCATCTCAAGGGATGATGAAACCTTCCTGCAGCATGCGGTGCCAGGCATCACGCGGTATGAGACAAATTCGGCCCAGTTCGCCCGCCGGTTATGCCTGGTGACACGGCGCTTGGCAGAGACAGGAACGCTGCCTCCCTCCACGATCCGTTTGATGCCAAAACTGGTTCGCAGCGAGTCGTTCTGAGAACTGAG
Source organism: Verrucomicrobiota bacterium (assembly GCA_040386955.1). GTDB lineage: Bacteria > Verrucomicrobiota > Verrucomicrobiia > Verrucomicrobiales > Verrucomicrobiaceae > Prosthecobacter. The sequence continues at coordinate 28,954 of JAZKER010000001.1, read as the reverse complement.
GAGGACGGATACGTCATCATCCTCGCAAGCTCCTGACCCAGCGCCCGCCACCGCTAAAGAATCAAATCCTGGCGCCCATGAGGACCTTCATGACATCGTCCATGGTGATCCACCCTGCGATGCGCCCGCCCGGCGCGTCCACCAGCGCGGCCACTTCTTCTTTCTCCAAGAACAGGGCCAGAAGCTGAGTGAGCGAAGCCTTGCCATCCACGCGAAGGGCGGGGCGGACCAGCTTTGTCCATTCAGCCGTCGCCGGGGCTGTCAGATTCTGGACAAAAAGCTCACGAACGCGGATGTAGCCGATGATCCCTTCGTGTGAGCCATCCAGACTCACCGGATAGCTGCGGTGCAGTTTGGGCCCGACCGCCTGCACATTTTCCAGAAGAGAGAGTCGGGCGTCAAAGACGCGGACAGCTTCCTTTGGCACCATGGCCGTCTTCACCCGCCGGGCACTGAGGGTGGCCGCGTGGATCATGATGATCTCCTCCTGATTGTGCAGCAGTTGCTCCGCCTTCGCAGCCTGCACCAGCGTGATGATGTCCATGATTTGGTCGCTTTGGCTGCGCCCTTCGCTGCTGCGGCTCTTTAGCCTTTCGCAGAATTTTTCCATCAGCAGCACCAGGGGATGGCAGAGGCGCAGCATGATGGTGAGCGGCCCGATGAGCCGGGGAGCAAACCGGGCCGCGTGATGCACCCCAATGATCTTTGGCGCCATCTCCCCGCCAAAGAGAACGAAGATGGACATGACAATGGAAAAGACCCACAGCCATTCCGCCCCATAGATGCTGGTAAACAGCGCACCCGCCAGGGTGGCCAGGCCGGTGTTGGCCAGAGTATTGAAGACCAGAATGGCAGAGATGGGCCGCTCGATGGCCTGTTTCATCTCCAGCCAGCGCCCGGCACTGCGGATGCCTTTTTTCTCCTGCAATTTCAGCTCCAGAGGATTCAGACTGAGCAGCACCGCCTCCGTCAGAGAGCAAGTGAAGGAGATGACAATGACCGCCGCCGAAAGAAAAAGAAGGAGCAACAGCATCTGAAGAAAGAGAATGAGGTGACCGACCCTGGGCAGCAGCCATGGGCACAAGAATGCACGTGCAGTTTCTTCGGCCCTGAGCATCCTTCTGCGTGTTCACTATGATGAACAGCGCTGAAGGAAAGGAGCCCGATTCCGGGAACGGACTACAAGTTGGCCGCGTAGGCCTGGAGCTGGCGATATTCGGCCAGGATGGTCTTCACCGCCGCCACCGTGGCGCTGACCTGATGGTGCATCGGAGAGAGGGCGGGTGTTTCAAAGACGATCTCCAGAGGCTTCGGATGCTGCTCCGGCGGGGCGCTGAGGATGCCGTGATAGCCTTCCTTGATGATTCCGCGGGCAGCGAGAAAGCCGTCAATGATGGGCAGTTCATTGCGGGGCAGCGAGGCCGAAGCCGCAGCCAGCGCAGGCTCCAACAGGTGCTCGCTGAGGAGAGCCCCGCTGACAAAGCCATAGCAGCCGTCAGAGTCATCATCGGCATGCAGGGAGACGATGCCGTCGTAGTGTTCGCGGCGCAGCTCATTCTCCAGGTAAATGACCTCAGGCTCAATGGAGCCATACCAAAACTCACGGTTCAGATCCAGGCCGTTCTGATTGTGGCGGATGCCCAGATTCCGGCCAGTGGGATTGCAGATGGGGAAGAAGTGCAGTTCGAAGTCATGCAGTTCCTCAGGCTTTTCCGCCGCCCATTGGATGAGCTCCTGGATGGCGAGCGTCCCAGCCTCCTCATCGCCATGGATGCCGCCGAAAATGCCAAACTTGTAGCCCTGGCCCTTCTTCAGCGGTTTGCTGATGATCTTGGGAATGTAGATTCCCTGGTCTGGGGGCAGGCTTTCCAAAATGAGGCGGGAGTAGGCAGGCCGCAGCGGGGTGTTCCGGCTGCGGGAGAGATGAACGGGTGGAAAGATATTCATGACGGCGTGAGCGGCAAGGGACTACTTCTTCGCGGGGAATTGGGTGGTCTCAGAGGAGAGGCGGGTCTTCTCCGTGCTCTCCACCTGGGTCACCCGCCCTTCATGGACGATGATCTGCACCGAGCCAAAACGCATGGCGCCGACTTTCTGACGGACGATTTCCAACCAGGCTTCGGATTCTGTTTCGGCGGTGTGTTGACTCATAGACGTCCAATTCCTATCTTTCATATCTACACCCGTCAAGTAGGATTTAAAAACAAAGATGGATTGCTCTTGGGGCCTGAAAAAAGGGGCCCTCAGGACATGAAAAAGCCCGGCGGCAGAAAACGGGCCGGGCTTGATCAGGAACGACGAGATGACCGTTAGGCCACGTCGTCGCTTTTACACCGGCGTGTCCAGCAGCACGGCCAGGAAGCCATCTGCCGGATCTGCATGGCGCGACTTGCCTGTTTTTTTGGCAGCCTTTTTCTTGGTCGTGCCGCACTGTTCCTGCTTTCGCAGCGTCACCTCCACCACATGCTCCAGCGTGTAACGGTCCAGGATATTGGCGATGGCATTGCGGACATCGATCATGAGCATGCGCAGGCCGCAGTGTTCCTCATCCGGGCAGGTGCATTTTTCATATTCCGTCTCACTGGCGCAGCCGATGGGGGCCAGCTTGCCGTCAATGAGGCGGACGATTTCGCCCATTTTGATGCCGCTCATGGGCCGGGCCAGCCGGGCCCCCCCGTGCTTGCCGCGCAGGCTTTCCACATAACCTGCGGTTCTCAGCTCAAAAAGGATGGCTTCGAGGAATTTGAAAGGCAGGTGCTCCTGCTCGGCGAGGGAGGATACGGAAATCACCCCTTCACCATTGCGGGCGGCGACCCCCAGGCGGATCATGGTGCGGAGGGCGTACTCTCCGCGTTTGGTCAGTCTCATGAGAACGATGTAGGCCAAAATCCTGACCTCGCAAGTATGGCTTTGCAGCGCGGCAAAACAGTCCGGCAGGGCGAAACGGGCCGCTGCGGCGCACTCCACCCGGCCTAACCGTCTGTCAACTCCTCCTTGACCATCCCCCTCTGTTGCACCACTCTGCCCGCCCTCTAACCAGACCCACAACTAATGCCCGCAAAAATCTACACTGAAAAAGACGCCAGCCTGGCGCCTCTCAAAGGCAAAACCTGCGCCGTGATCGGCTTTGGCTCGCAGGGCCATGCGCACGCCCTGAACCTCAAGGAAAGCGGCGTCAACGTCATCATCGGTCTGTATTCCGGCAGCAAGAGCCGCAAGGTCGCTGAAGAAAAAGGCTTCAAAGTTTATGACACCGCCGAAGCTGTGAAGCTGGCCGACGTCATCTTCGTCGCCGTTCCTGACACCAAAATCGGTGGTGTTTACAAGGCCGACATCGCCCCGAACCTGACCAAGGGCAAGACCCTCCTGTTCAGCCACGGCTTCGCCATCCATTACAAAACCGTCGTCCCGCCGAAGGATGTGAACGTGATCATGGTGGCCCCGAAAGGCCCAGGCCACATCGTCCGCCGTCAGTACACGGAAGGCAAAGGCGTTCCAGGACTCATCGCCATCTATCAGGACCCTTCCAAAAAATCCAAGCAGATCGCTCTGGCTTGGGCACACGGCGTGGGTTGCACCCGTGGCGGCGTCATCCAGACCGACTTCAAGGAAGAAACCGAAACCGATCTCTTCGGTGAGCAGACCGTTCTTTGCGGTGGCACCAGCGCCCTCGTGCAGGCTGGTTTCGAAGTGCTGGTCGAGGCCGGCTACTCTCCTGAAATGGCTTACTTCGAGTGCCTCCATGAGCTGAAGCTCATCGTGGACCTCATGAACGAGTCCGGCATCGCCGGCATGCGTTTCTCCATCTCTGAAACCGCCAAGTGGGGCGACGTCAAAGTCGGTCCGAAGATCATTGACGCCAGCGTCAAAAAGCGCATGAAGGCAGCTCTGAAGGAGATTCAGAACGGCAAGTTCGCCAAGGAGTGGATCAAGGAAACCGAAACCGGTTACAAGACCTTCAACAAGCTGCTCAAAGACGGCGAGAAGCACGCGATCGAGAAAACCGGCACCCGCCTTCGCGGCCTGATGCCTTGGATCAAGAAGCGCGACTTCAAAGGCCAGCAGGCCAGCTACGAGTGATGCTGACGGAGCGCGGACGCCCTCGTCCGCTTCTCCTCAAAACTTCAAGGCACGGGACCGAAAGGCCCGTGCCTTTTTTTTGCGCACTATAGTCCCGTCCCGCACGCGGGACGGTCTGGAAAGTAATCCGACAAATCCTCCCTTTCGAAGGCTGGATCAGAGTTCGGAGCTCCGCATTTAAGCGGTGATTGGGAGGCTTCTTCCTTCATCAGCAGCAGGTAGGGCCGCAGAATTCTCACTCGGCATCGCTGACATTGCTCTGGTGATATTTCTAAATATTTGGCTTCGGATGACCATCTCCATGTGTATGCCTTGGACTGGATGCGGTGTGCAACATTTTTTAAAAGTTACTTATAGATTCTAATCGTTGGCCGCCAGCTTGTAACTGGATAATTGTCAGCTAACAAAAAGTTGTTATGTTCCACAAGCTTTTATTGGTCCACCGATGCTATCTGCGCTGCGTATCTTTCCGCTCTTTTAAAATTGTGTTTCTTTAACCCCTTTCTTCAATGCTGGAATATAGGATCTTTCTAGATTATGATTGTGTATCATTCCAGTGAGCCATGGGATGCACCACGCTCCGCCAGTAAATATGTTCATAGTCCTGTATTCTTGATACTCACTCATTGCCCCATTGGCTGTCAATTGCCGGGACCAACCTGGAGGAGAATACATCTTGTTTGTCGGCCGCAATAGAGGAACATTGTCCCCTTCGTAGCGATGAAAGAATGTGGTGCTTCCAAACTTTGATTTGTAAATCGAAGCCTCTGTCTCCTTGTACTTAGAATCCCTTGTCAACTTACCACTGACAGCCACTGGACATCCAAAGACATAAACAGAGTCAACGTTGATTCCGGCAGCCTCCAATTTTTGGCGCACTAGGAGAGCGATCCCGCCACCAAGGGAATGGCCAGTGACAAACAACGGAGATTTTTCCGCACCCGTTCCCGACCTAAAATTATTTAAATCCTCAACTAATCCCGAAGCGAAGCAATCGGCCGCGCCTTCTCTAAACCCGGCGTTGCCCCGGGGCAAATCTTCATAAATTTTCTTGGCCTTGTATTCCGGATTATCTTCGTATTCTTGATACTTGAGTACTGTCCAGATGTCACCCAACTTTGACTGCGTTGCACGGAAAGAAACGACGGTGTAATTGTGATTGCCGAAAATTAGATATTGCGAGTGAGTATCTGGCAAGTCGGCAAACAAATACCGTGCATTCCATTGCGAACTGACTTTCTGAATATTGATTCGGTCTGTTTCCCACACAAGACGACAAACACGGGCCAGGGTAAGAGCATTATTTGGGTTAAAACTCGATCCAGATGCAACCGGCTCTATAAATGGGTCTTTAACCCAGCATTCTTTCACGATGTCTTTTGCTTTCTCGACCCGTCGTCCCACCTTGCCAACTGCGCAACCTCCACAGATCAGAGATATAACTAAGCTGCAGAGAATGATGGGGATTGCTTTCATGCGTTATTGTTTTAGAAGAAGAGTGTTGATTCTGACGTTGGCTAGACGATCTTCACGAGAAGAGTTTTGGATGAAGTTGCGGTGCCATCGCCTTTCAGCCCGCCGTTATATTGGCGCTACCTCCCGTTACCTATGGCTGATGCAAAAGAAAGTCTAGGTAAATTATTTTGTGTTTGACGATAAGGACTAATTGCCGGTTGGCGGACACCCCCGCTCATGCAACGACTCACGAGTATAATTCCGCATAGTAGTGCTAAAATCACCCTAAGCGAGGCCCACACATCGAGTTGAGTATTAGCATCAAGGACAATAGACTGCCCGCCCCTTTAGCCAAACTGATTCCCTCAGATCAAGCACGCGAACTTGGCGGCCGCATGCCTCCGACTTTACAAAGGCCATGATTTCTTTCGGATTTCCGACCAGATTCATGGGGGCTAATCCACGCGAAAGTTTCCTTGCAAAGTTATCCCAATGCACAGGAATAACGACCTTTGGGTTAGTTGCACGCACCGTCTCTGCCCAATACGTGTTACGCTTATCCGGAGCCTCTTTCGACAGCATTCCTACGCCCAGAAAAATCACGTCTGCCTGCATCCCTTCCAATTGCCCCTCTTTCGCACCTGCTGTGGTTGTGACAACCATATTGCCGTCCCGATGTGCTATATGTAAAACAAATACTTGGCCGCATTTGAACCTGGAATAGTGAGCGGGCATCCGCAGTGGCCGGGTAATCGAGCCCTCTACGATCGATTGGACGGGTGAATGCGAGCCGACATGGTCTGATGGAACGAACGTGACAGTAAATTCACCTATTTCATAGTGGTCTCCAGATGCTGCCACAGTCTTCAATATGCTGCGCCTGGCAGTGTCATGGGAGCCTTCATAAATTCTCGCGAACGATTCCGAGCCTATGACCGTAGCCTCGTAGCGATCTGCGATTACCGTAGCATCAAGAGCATGGTCGTGATGTGCGTGGCCAACAAGGACAGCGGTTACATCGACAATTCCCGCGTGACGTAATTCGTCCTCAATCACTCTCGGCTCAGGTCCGATCTTGCCGAATAACGTCTTGAATCCGCTCGGGCGGGATAAGAAGCCGTCAACTAACATGGAGGTTCTACCATCGGTAACGTAAAGGGTAGAGTTTCCCAAAAACGTAATTTTCACACCTCCATGGGCGTCACCAATCGGCTTCCGAAGATCCGGATCGTGAAGTGGGTGGTAAGTGCTGCAACAGCAAACGGCTGAGGCGATTGCGAGGAGCGAAAAAAGATGGGGCGATGACATGCAGTGTTTGTTTTGAGTAACCGTAGCCAGACGAAGATGGGTGGGGCGTGTCAGTAAAATGATTCACATCATTCCTTCTTCGCGCCATCCGAGTAGTGCCCGATCAACATCCCATTGCAGACGAACCCATATCCATGAAACTGAATTTCTTTTTTCTTTGGATCAGTCCAGATAAGCTCATGCCGACCAGCTGCTTTGCCGTGCTCTGGGTCAATTGTCAGGACCGCGTAAACAGCCTGCTTCGATTCGGAATCGAACCAGGTGGTCTGATATTTTCCTGTGTATACTCCAGCTGCCTGTTCACCAGTTTCACGAACGCTGGATTCTGTGCACATCCCTGCCTCGCTCCGGTTTGTAAATTCTCCAAGCAGATTGCCATAGGAAGTCAGGTTAAAATAAAATTCTCCAGGGAATGGGCGCATAAGACTACATGAATTAATGCTAATTCCATTTTAACAATAAAAAATATCCCTCTGATCTTTTGATGTACAGTTTCGCATTCGTGAGCACGTTGTGATGGGCACTTCGCCTGCAATGGTATCCGTTGTTTCGAGAGGACAACCCTGTTGAATTGGCGAAGTGGATCGAAAAACACCCAAAATCCACCGTACCATCCTCCATGTTTCTCCGCTCCCTGCTTCTCGCCATTGGATTCACCGTAACCCTCCCCGCCGCAGACAAGGACCAACACGTCGTGCTCATCAGCCTCGATGGCTTTCCCGCCTGGATGTGGAAGGACCCTTCCCTGGCGGTGCCGAATCTGCGCAAGCTGGCGGCTGAGGGTGCGCAGACGGAGGCGATGACCGTCTCCAACCCCTCCATCACCTGGATCAATCACACCACTATGGTCACGGGGGTGAATCCCCGCAAACATGGCGTTCTGTTCAATGGCCTGCTGGTGCGGGGAGAGGGCAACAAGCCGCCGAAGATCGAACCCTGGGTACATAAGAATCGCCTCGTCCATGTGCCGACGATCTATGACATCGCCCACAAAGAGGGCCTGACCACCGCCGAAGTGGACTGGGTGGCCATCAAAGACGCAGAGACCATCACCTGGAGCTTCGAGGAACTGCCCAGTGCGGACCGCCCCATCGAAAAGGAAATGATCGCCGCCGGCCTGCTGACAGCAGAGCAGGTCTCCTGGATGAATCCCGGTCCGCAGCGCAAGAACATGGCCTGGCATGACCTCACCTGGACGAAGGCCGCCAGCCACATCATCAAGACGCACAAGCCTAACCTGTTTTTGTATCACACCCTCAACACAGACGGCGTTCATCACCGCTACGGCCCGGCCAACATGGCCAGCTATACCGCCCTCGCCTACACAGATCGGCTGGTGGGAGATCTGGTGAAAGCCGTGGAAGAAGCCGGCCTGAAGGACAAGACCACCTTTGTCATCGCCACTGATCACGGGTTTAAGAAGGTAACCAACTATGTGTTCCCCAATGTGGCCCTGAAAAAGGCCGGTTACTCCAAAGCCTTTGGCAATGCCATCACCCAGTGTGATGTCGCAGCGATGACCCAGGGCGGCCTATGCTTCATCTATGTGCTGGATCCTGCCCGCAAGGCGGAACTGCTGCCGAAATTGAAGGAACTCTTCACCGCGACCGAGGGTGTGGACAAAGTGATCGATGGCAACGACGGACCCACGCTGGGCATGCCGACTCCTGCCGAAAATCAGGGCATGGGAGATCTGGTACTGTATGCGAAGGCAGGCTTTGCCTTCAACAACGGCGCAGCAGGCGATGCCGTCACCGGCCCAAGCGTTGACTACGGCGGCACACACGGCTACCCCAATACCGACCCGGAACTGGACGGCATCTTCATTGCCTCCGGCAAAGGCATCAAAAAAGGGGTGGTGCTGCCCCGCATGGCCAATCTGGACATCGCCCCCACCATCGCCCGTCTGCTGGACATCTCCCTGCCAGCGCCTGATGGCCGCGTGCTGGAAGAGATCCTCGAAGCCGGGAAGTAACTTCTCCATGGGGGGCACATCCGCGCGAGCTTGTGCATCGCTTGGAACCATGTTCTTTGCAGGGGCCGGGGTGTGATGCCACCGGCCCCTTGTCAATGCCCCATGCCACGCCGGCTCAAACGTCTGCTGTCTCTGCTGTTCGTCACCCTTCTGCTAGGGCTGGCGGCCTGGTTCGTTTTGCCCTGGGCGCTGCCACTGCCCGCCGCCCTGAAGACTCCGCAACAGCCCTCCTCACGTTACCTTTCCAGCGAGGGTGAACCGTTGCGTCTTTTGCTGACCCCGCAGGGAGATCGAGTGGCGCAGGTGCTGCGGTTTGAAGAGATCCCCACCCGCTTCATTCAGGCTACCCTGGCAGCGGAGGACAAACGCTTCTTTGACCACGGCGGGGTGGACCTCCTGGCCATTGCGCGAGCAGCACGCGACAATGCCTCGCAAAGCCGCATTGTATCGGGCGCTTCGACGATCCACCAGCAGCTCATCAAAGTGGCCGCTGCCCGACCGGGCAAACGAGGTTGGTGGGTGAAGTCCGTCGAGGCCATCCAGGCCCGCCATCTGGCCATGGCCTGGAGCAAGGAACAGGTCATCACCGAATACGTCAACCGCATCAGTTATGGCAATCTCCTAACTGGCTGCGCCAGCGCCGCCCAGGGCTATTTTGACAAGCCTCTGCAGGACCTCACCCCGGCGGAATGCGCCCTGCTGGCCGCCATTCCTCAGTCTCCCTCCCGTTACAATCCCTTTCGCCAGCTGGCAGCCATCCTGCCCCGGCAGCAGCGCATCCTGGCAAAGATGCACACCCTGGGCTGGCTCACGGACGAGCAACTCCACGTGGCACGCAAGGAGCCCCTGAAGCTGCAGCGATACCACGGAGGGTTCGAGGCACCGCATGCGGTGGAAATGCTGCGCACCACACCACGGGAGACCATCCGCACCACCCTCAAAGCCGGACTGCAACGGCAGGTGGAAACCATCATTGCCCAGCGCCTGCGGGCCTTGAAGGAGCGTCACGTCTCCCAGGCCGCCGTGGTCGTCATCGAAAACGCCACCGGCCACGTCCTGGCGTTGGCAGGCTCACGTGATTTTCTCGCCCCTGAAGGCGGGCAGATCAATGGCGCGTGGGTGCCCCATTCACCCGGCTCCGCCATAAAACCCTTCACCTACCTGCTGGCGCTGGAGCAAGGACACACACCCGCCAGCATCGTTGCAGATCTTCCCATCGAATACACCACCCCTACCGGCACCTATCGGCCCGACAACTACGCGCATAAAACTTATGGCCCCATGACCTATCGGAATGCCCTGGGCAACAGCCTCAACATCTCCGCCGTGAAGGTACTCAGCCAGATTGGCGGGGCACAGCCTCTGCTAGATACACTTCAACAGTTAGGCCTGAGTACACTTACTGAGCCCGCAGATCATTATGGCCTCGGTCTGACCATCGGCAATGCCCCAGTCCGACTGCTGGAGCTGGCCAATGCCTATGCCTGCCTGGCCCGCCTGGGAAAAGACCTCCCCTGGACCCTTGTGAACGAGGCCCCAGCAGTCCCTGCTCCACGGCGCCAGTTTGATGAAGCCACCTGCTACCTCATGGCCGACATTCTGGCGGACAACCAGGCCCGCCAGCTTACCTTTGGCCAGAACTCACCGCTGCGCCTCCCCTTCCCTGCCGCCGTCAAAACTGGCACCAGCACCGGCTATCGCGACAACTGGTGCGTGGGCTACACCCCGGAGTTCACCGTTGGTGTCTGGGCAGGCAATTTTGACAACTCCCCGATGCAGGATGTCTCCGGGGTCACAGGTGCAGCCCCCATCTGGCGGGATGTCTTTTTGGAACTCCAGACCCGCTTTGGCCTAACTTGGTATGCTGAACCGTCCGGCATCGTCCGTACCCGCATCGATCCTCGCACCGGCAAGCGCCTCACGGCCCAATCCCCGCCCGTGCGTGTGAGCCGTGAAGAGATCTTTGTCCAGGCCCACCAGCCGCCCGCCGCCACCGCTGCAGACTATGACTCCCAAGGTCGCGCCTACCTGCGCCCTGAGTACGCCACCTGGATCCGCAGCGCCGACAACTGGATGGGCAACCTAGTGACGGTGGACACCACCTCACAGGCACGTCCCTGGCGGCTCTCCAACCCCATTCCAGGCACCGTGGTGCGGCTGGACCCGGACCTGCCAATGGGAGGACGACGCCTCCTGCTGCAGACCGAACCCTATCGCGCCATAAACTGGGACTGCGACACCCTGCCGGTGAAGACCGAAGGTGATGTGAACTATGTGGATCTCACTCCAGGCCGCCATGATCTCCGGGCCACGGAGCCAAGCAGCGGTGAAGTGCAGCACACACACATCATTGTGCATCCAGAATAGAGAGCGGCCCGGGTCCTTTTCGAACCCCCGAAAGTTGCACGCTCAACACCTCAAGTGCAGCACGGGCACGGCTGCACCCAGTGGCCTGGAGCCATCTCCTTGAGCGTGAGGTCCATGCCGACACTGTCTTTCCAGCGGGGGTGTCCCATGCGGTGGCCGAAGGCACAGCCAGCGGGCGGATTGATGGGGGAGGGCACGTCTCCCTGCAGGAGGGCACGCGGGCGCCGCAGGGCGGGATCGGGCACGGGGATGGCATCCAGCAGGGCGCAGGTATAGGCGTGCAGGGGCTGGCGGTAGAGTGTTTCTGCCGGGGCCAGCTCGACGATCTTGCCCAGGTACATGACGGCGACGCGGTCGCTCATGTGCTTCACCACGCCGAGGCCGTGGGCGATGAAGAGGTAGCTGAGGCCCATATCCCGTTGGAGGTCTAACAAAAGGTTCAGCACCTGACTTTGCACGGAAACATCGAGGGCGGAAACGGGCTCGTCACAGACGATGAGTTTGGGCTTGAGGGCGATGGCGCGGGCGATACCGATGCGCTGGCGCTGACCGCCGGAGAATTCAAAGGGAAAACGGTCTCCGGAGGTGGAGGGCAGGCCGACTTTGTCCAGGAGATCGGCCACCCAAGCGCGGCGCTCTTCTTTGCTGCCGAGTTTTTGGACGATGAAAGGCTCCTCCAAAATATCGCGCACGGTGTGGCGTGGGTTCAGGGATTCAGCAGGATCTTGGAAGATCATCTGCATGTGCCGCCGCGTGGGACGGAGCTGGCCCATGCTGGCGGTGGTGATGTCCTGACCTTCAAAGTGGATGCTGCCGCTCGTGGGTTTCAGCAGGCGCACGATGCTTTTGCCGAGCGTGGTTTTGCCACAGCCGGATTCACCCACGAGGCCGAGGGTCTCCCCGGCGGCCAGCGAAAAGCTGACGCCATCCACCGCTTTGCAGGAGGCCACAGAGCGCCGCAGCAGGCCGCCACGGACGGGGAAATACTGCTGGAGATTTTGAACGGTAAGGAGGCTCATGCGACGCAGATGGGGCAGTTTTCCACCCAATGGTTAGGCGAGATTTCAACAAAGGCGGGCCGCACGTTCAGGTGCGCGTCCGTGTGAGCGCGGCCGGAGCGGGTGGCAAAACGACAGCCGGGGCGGAATTCGGCAATGCCGGGGACGTTGCCGGGGATGGCTTTCAGCAGGGTCTTGGGCGTGCTGTCCAGGCGCGGGATGCTTTCCAGCAGGCCCTGGGTGTAGGCATGGCGCGGGCGGGCAAAGAGCTCGTGCACGCTGGATCGTTCGACGATGCGGCCCGCATACATGACGGCGACTTCATCACACACTTCGGCGATGACGCCGAGGTCATGGGTGATGAGGATGACGCTCATGCCCATTTCCTGCCGGAGATCGGCGATGAGTTTGAGGATCTGCGCCTGCACGGTGACATCCAGCGCCGTGGTGGGTTCGTCGGCGATGAGGAGCTTCGGTTTGTTGATGAGCGCCATGGCGATCATGATGCGCTGGCGCATGCCGCCGCTGAGCTGGTGCGGGTAGTCCCCCAGGCGAGCTTCAGGCGCGGGGATGCGGACTTTTTTCATCATGTCCACGCTGCGGCTGAGGACTTCCGCCTTGCTGCACTGAGCATGCAGGAGGATGGCCTCGGCGAGCTGGCGGCCCACGGTCTGCACGGGGTTCAGGGCGGTCATGGGCTCCTGAAAAATCATGCTGATGTCATTGCCTCGGATGGCCTGCATTTCCTCCAGCGGCAGGCGGATGAGGTCCTGGCCTTCAAAGCGGATGCTGCCGCTGAGGATCTGGCCATGGGGCTGGGGCAGCAGGCGGGTGATGGAAAAGGCCGTGACGCTTTTGCCACAGCCAGATTCGCCCACGATGCCGAGGGTCTTGCCACGCGGTACGTCAAAGGAGATGCCGTCCACGGCGGTCATGCGCCCGGCATCGGTATCAAAGGCAGTGATGAGGTTTTCGACTTGTAAGATGGAGTCCACGGTGGTCATCAGGGTTTTACAAAGGAGTCATGCACCTGCAGGGATTCACCGAAGTCGCGCCCGTCTTTCTGGGCCTGCTGGGTTTCGCGTTTGATGTCTTCGTCAATCCAAAACACGCGGGCATCCAGCGGCAGTTGGCTGTGAAAGGCATTGCCCGTTTTTGGCCACCGCAGCCAGCGCCAGCTAAAGTAGCGATAGTTGGAAGATTCCCACAGCGGGATTGTATTCGCCCGATCATGGATGAGCTGGGAGAGCTGCCAGGAGAGCTGCTGCACTTCATCCTCCGTGGCGGCTTTGCGGTGGCGATCAATGATCGGATCCAGCGCGGGGTCGGCCGTCATGGTCATGTTGTTGGTATCCACCACCACGGTGCGTTTGCCATCGGGCCCGGTCTTCCAGGCGTTGTCGCTGTGATAATCATCCCAAAAACGCGGGTAAGGCGGCTGTGCGCCAAAGCCTGCGAGGCCTAACTCATGATTCTTCTGGTTCAGTTTCTTGTAGAGCTGGGTGGTGTCCAGCCCCTCCACCACGATCTCGAGCCCGGCCTTTTTCGCCTCTTCCTTCAGCCGCAGCATGATGGGGGTGATGGTGCCGGAATTGAAGGTACTAAGAGTGAAGGAGAGGCGCTTGCCACTGGCATTCATGAGGATGCCATCCGGCCCTGGTTTGGTATAACCCGCTTTAGCGAAATGCTCGCGCGCCTTCACCACATCAAAGGGCCGGGCCTTGACGGCGGGATTGGTGAATTTGCCAAAACCGGCCTCGGTGCTATTCATGCGGGTCTTGTCTCCACGGAAGTCCACATCCAGCACCTTTTGCAGGTTCATGGCGTAGTTGATGCCGATGCGCAGATCCAGATTATCCAGCGGGGGTTTGCTTTCATTGATGCGGATGGCCCAGCTGACTTGAGGGAACTCGTTGTAGAAGATGTGGCGCTCGATGTAGCCTTTGTAGATCTCGGGGATCTCGGCCTTGTCATACCAGTAGCGTGGCAGCCCGGCGATGAAGAAGTCGAGTTGGCCCTGGCGGAAGAGTTCAAAGGCCTTGTCCTGGCTGGCGATGATGCGGTAGTCCATCGCGTCCACATTGTAGATGTAGCGGAAGTGTTTTTTATCGCGTCCCCACCAGTCTTTCACCCGGTGGATGGTGATGCGGCGGCCGCGTTTCACATCCACTTCCGGATCAAAGTCATAGGCCCCGGTGGTGGGGGATTTCCGCCACTGGTAGCGGGCGGGGAAGTCCTGACCGAACTCCTTGTAAAACTTCCGGGACATGGGCTGCACGTCCGTCACCTTCCACATGGGATCGGGATAGTTTTCCTTGAGTGTGTAGGAGAAGGTATGCTCGTCGTACTTCGTGATGCTCTGGAATTCTTTGGTGTAATAGTCGTTATACCAGGGATCCTTGATGTGCGGACTCAGCATGATGTAGAAGGTCATGAAGAAGTCCTCGACGGTGATGGGCGTGCCATCGGAGAAGGTGAGTTTGGGATCGAGCCGGAAGTAAACGGTCTTCTTGTCCGGAGAGTAGGCCCAGGCATCGGCCATGCCGGGGATCCAGGCATCTTGGTCAGGATGACGGGGGGCCATCCAGATCATCACCTGGTCATGATGCTCCCCGCGAAAAGTTCCGCTGGCATCGGGACCAACGACACGGTAGGTGGCGGGAAAGGTGGGATGGTAGTCGTGGAAGGTGCCACCTTTTTTCGCAGCGGGATCGCCAAATTCAGGCACATCAGCGCCATTTTCCCACTTCAGGTCGGTGGGCAGATCCGCCAGCGTTTTCCACTGAAACAGCTCGGGTTTGGACTTCCAAAAAGCCTCCACCTCCGCCGTGTTGTCATAGGGGGGGAAGCGGTCGTCGGTGGACTCGGAACAGGCGGTGATAAACAGGCCCACGCAGGCGGCCAAAAGCCCACAGGCCAAGGCACGCGCCCATGGCTGCAAAGCGCGTGAGGGAAGCGGTTGAAGAACAGGCAAAAGGGAACTCATCAGCGATAGGTCGTGAATTTTTTCGGGTCGAAGGCCTCACGGATGGCTTCACCCACAAAGGTGACCAAAATCAGCACAGTGGTCATGGCCACAAAAGCGCTAGCCACAATCCACGGATAATTAAAATCCTCCGTGCCCTCATGGAGCAGTCGGCCCCAGCTGGGTTCCTCCGGCGGCAGACCAAAACCCAGGAAGTCCAACATGGCCAGAGAGGTGATGATACCCGCCACTTCAAAAGGGGCCAGCGTGACCAGGATGGCGATGCTGTTGGGCAAAATGTGACGGAAGATCACCCGGCTGGTGCTGGCCCCCAGCAAGCGGGCGGAGGCGACGTAGTCACGGGCCTTTTCTTTATAGGCAGCGGTGCGGATATACATCGTCGTGCCCATCCAGCTAAAGGCCGAGATGATGAGCACCAGCATGAACAAGCTGGGGCTGACAATGGAACTGATGATGAGGATGATGAACAGAAATGGCAGCACGGACCAGATCTCGATAAGGCGAGAACCGATGATGTCATACAGCCCGCCGAAGTACCCCAAGGAGCCCCCTACAATGACCCCCACCACAAAGACAATGGTGACAAACAAGACGGAGGCGATGATGGCCTGTTGCCAACCGCCGAAGAGGATGGCTAGCACGTCTCCACCGGAGGAGGTGGTGCCGAGAAAATGCTGATGCGTGGTGGAGGGCGGCGATGGCGGGTAAATGGCCGCATACAGCGTGGGCGAGGTCTGCGCATCCAGCGCAGCGATCTTGCCATTGCTATAGTCTGTGTAGGCCTGGCGCTGGCCTTTTTCATAAGTGGCCTTTTCCACCTGCTCCCCGGCCAGGTCCCAGCCACGCAGCTCGCCCTGGCGCTGGCCCTGCCGGAAGACAATCTCCTGGCGTTTCTGCTCGGGCTTGTCTTTAAAAACGGTGTAGGCACGGCCATTGAAAGGCTGGCTGGAGCCCGTTTCATAGATCAGCCCGCCGCGCTCTTCCATCACTACGATGGTTTCAGACGTGTCCAATTTGGCATCGTAGGGCACAGGTGGCATCAGCACCCAATTGGCGGATTTTTCCTCGCGAAATTTCAGCTTCAGCTCGCGGTAGTCCGTCTCACTTTCTTCCGTGCCACCAAAGGTGGTGGCGGGCAGGACCTTTGTCACAAAAGGAAAGTAAAACTTCCCCTCGTAACTGACCATGAGGGCGCGTTTGCCCACCAGCAAACCATCCAGCGAGCCCAGCAGCACCAGCACCAGCAGGATGAGGAAGGAGACATAACCCCGGCGGATGGCCTTGAAGCGGCGCAACTGTTTCAGCGTGAGCGGACTGAACTGCCACTGCCGCGGCCCGCGCAGCAGCCACAACCCGGTCAGCAAACACAGGCCCAGCAGGACCCAGCCCACCGAAGGAGTGGAAAGGAAGGGGATTTTAAAAACAGGCACACTCAGGCCTGCAAGGCGAAAGCCTGCGCTCAGGAGTGTGTAAAATGCCAGCAGGGTGCCAAGGATGCGCGGTGACATGTTATTCAAAACGGATGCGCGGATCTGTAAGCGCGACGAGGAAATCAGACAGAATGTTGCCGACCATGAGCACCAGCACATTGACAACGAGGATGCCCATGACCAAGGGGTAATCACGATCCAGAATGCTGTTGTAGCTCAGGAGTCCGAAACCGTTGATTTCAAAGATCAGCTCGATGAGCACGGAACCCGCGACAAAGATGGAAAAGATGTGCCCCAGTGTGGTGGCCAGCGGGATGAGGGAATTGCGCAGCGCATGCACCAGCACGGCCCTCTTGAACCCGGCTCCTTTGGCCACCGCCGTGCGCACATAGTCCGCAGCCAGATTGTCCATGAGGTTGTTTTTCATCAGCATGGTGATGAAGGCAAAGGCCCCTACCATGTAGCAGACCAGCGGCAGAAAGGCATGATAAAGCACATCCCACACCTGTGCGCCGAAGGTCAATTCCGCAAAGTTATCCCCCACAAAACCGCCGGTGGGAAACCATCCCGCACGAGCGGCAAGGAACACCACCAAGACACTGGCTAATACAAAGCCAGGAATCGAATAACCCACAAAAATAAGGACCGAGGTGGCATTGTCCAGCACGGTCCGGTGCTGGATCGCCTTCAGAATGCCTAGCGGAATGCAGACGATGTACGTGAGGATGAAAGTGGCCAGCCCGTAGAAGATGGAGACGGGCATGCGTTCCAGAACCATGTCCCACACATACAGATTGTAGCGGGTGGAGATGCCCAGATTTCCCTGAAAGAGGCCGCTGTACTCGCTGCGGTAGATCTGCACGCGTTGCTTCTCCTTTTCCACCTTCGTGTGCCAGGGTTTCAAGTCCTCGGCATCCGCACCGCGCAGTTCACCACTGGGGGTGAGGGTGGCCTGGGTGATACGGTAGGCATTGTTGGGCTTCCATTCAACCCTTGGCAACAGCCTGCGCAGCGTCACCGGGGCCTCGGTTTTGCCCGCTTCAAATTTGACAAACTGCTTGTCAATCTGCGCTGGGATGATCCCCAGCCAGGCTAGGTAAGCAGGAAAAAAAGGGCGATCAAAACCGTAGTAGGCCGCCACCGCATCTTTCTGCTCCTCGGTCAGGGAGGCCCCGGCGTTTTTCATGCCGCGGTCTCCCTGCATGGAGGCTTTTTGCATGGCTGCCTCCAGCGGTCCACCGGGGGTGACGCGGGTGATGAAAAACACCACCATTGTCGCCCCGATGAGTGTCGGGAGGATGAGCAGGAAGCGTCGGATGAAATAATCGCGCATGGTGGGGAGCTTAACAGTCAGACTATACGCCTGAATGCTCAAGAACTTCTGCCAAAGATTGTGGGTGGCAGGGGGATGGAAATCGAGCGGTTGGGGCTAGGGTGAATGGCAGTGAGTGAATTTGGAATTATGGAAATTTCATTCCATGCACCGAGTTGGCGGCGAGTGGGTGATGGGGATGAGCATGAAATTTTCCCCATTTGGGGATTTCTGGCTTTAACTAATTGGTGATGAATGAGTTAGAATGGGGATTCGATGGGGAATCGATGGGGAATCCCGTCCCCATGTGGGGAAACTTGGGGATGTTTGAATAGGGGCTGGGAGAAAGACATAAATGCCATTATAAGGTATCATATTGCGATGTTTTAACCAAGGAGAATTGTGGGGAAGGACTTGCACTTGCCACTGTGCGGCGTACTCCGGGACGCTCCGAGTTTGTGGAGCTAGATGCCGGAACTTGGCAAGTCCCGCTCCTTGAGGAAGAAGGCTTGAGGCATGGGGTCGTCTTGACAAGCTGGAGCGTGTCCCCCACCCTGAAGAACGCATGCGAGCCTGGATCATACGAGCTTTGATTTTGACCGGCCTGATCGGGGCGGTGACTGCTTTTCATCAGTCCCGCACCCACCGCCCCACACGCATCTCTGCCGCCACGGAGCAAGGCATCCTCATCATCGCCAATGGGGCCGAGCCAGAAACCATGGACCCCCAAATGGCCACGGGGGTGCCTGAGCATCACCTCTTTGATGCCCTCTTTGAAGGCCTCGTCGCCACCACGGTGGAGGACCCCGATGCCAATGGCCCCGGCGCGGCCACCCATTGGGAAACACCCGACTTCATCACCTGGACCTTTCATCTGCGCCCCGAGGGTAAGTGGAGCGATGGCACGCCGCTGACGGCGCGGGATTTCCTCTTCTCCTTTCAGCGCATCCTTTCGCCTGATCTCGCCGCGCCCTACGCGCCCATGCTTTACCCCATGCTGAATGCGGAGGAGTTTAACAAAGGCACGGTCAAAGACTTCGCCCAGGTGGGGGCGAAAGCACTGGATGACCACACCCTGCAGATCATCCTCAAGGGCCCGGCCGACTACCTGCCCTCCATGCTCAAGCACTACTCCTGGCACCCCATGCCGCGACACGTCATTGAGCGCTTTGGCAAAATGACCGACAAAGACACCCCCTGGACCCGCGTGGGAAATCTGGTGGGCAACGGTCCCTTTAAACTCAAGGAATGGCGCTACACTCACTCCATCACCGTGGATCGCAACCCGCACTACTGGGATGCCGCCACCGTGAAGCTGAATGAGATCCAATTCATCCCCATCGTCAGCGATGCCACCGAGGAGCGCGCCTTTCGCGACGGGCAGATCCATGTGACCAACACGGTACCGCTTTCCAAGTTGGATTTTTACCGCGCCAAGCATCCAGACGTCTATCGCGAAGACGCCATGCTGGGCACCTACTTTTACCGTATCAACATCACCCGCCCACCCTTCAACGACAAACGCGTGCGCCAGGCCCTGGCCCTGGCCGTGGACCGCGAAACCCTGGTCAAAAACGTCCTGCGCGGCGGCCAAAAACCTGCCCTCAGCTTCAGCCCCCCCGGCGTGCGAAAAGACTACCACGCCCCCCAATCCCTGACCTACAACCCTGAAAAAGCCCGCCAGCTGCTGGCCGAGGCCGGCTTCCCCAACGGCAAAGGTTTTCCTAAATTCGACATCCTCATCAACACCCTCGAGTCCCACCGCACCATCGGCGAAGCCATCCAGGAGATGTGGAAAAAAAACCTCAACATCCCCGCAGGTGTGCTCAACCAGGACTGGGGCGTCTATCTGGAGAGCCAGCGCAAGCTCGAGTTCGATCTCTGCCGCGCCGGGTGGGTGGGCGATTACCTGGACCCGTACACCTTTCTCAGCATCTGGCAAAAGGGCGATGGCAACAACAACACCGGCTGGGGCAACAAACACTACGATGGCCTCATGCAGGCATCCCTCCGCGAAGGGGATGTCACGAAGCGAGTGGCCCTGCTGAGCGAAGCCGAAACCCTCCTGCTGGATGAACTGCCCATGGTCCCCCTGTACTACTACGCTCGCCCCCACCTCAGCCGCCCCGAAGTGCGCGGCCTGAAGTCGTCCCTGCTGGAACACCGCTGCTACAAAGCGGTGTCTCTGATCAAATAGTTAGTTATCCAGCCAAATCACCATCAAGACAACCACCGCTGCATTTCCGCAGGCAGGGCCGCTTCCCAAATGTGGTGAAAATCTGGTGCCTGCACTTCCAGTCGGCGGGAGTGCAAAGCCTGTCGTGAAAAATGCAGCCGTCTTTCCAGGTCCGGCGTCCAACCGGCCTCGATGAAATCCAGATAACAGCGTTCATCCGCGCCGTAGATTTTATCCCCCAGAATGGGATGCCCGAGATGCGCCAGATGCACACGGATCTGGTGCATGCGCCCCGTCACGGGCGAGGCCTCCACCAAGGCCAGCTGCCCTGCCTGTCCATGCTCCACCGTCTGCAAAAGCCGGAAGCGTGTCTGGCAGGCAACACCGTCGGGGTGCACCATCTGTTTCACCCAGATGGGGGACTCGGCAATGTCACCTTTGCGCAGAATGGGGCCTTCACAGTCCAGCGCCTGCCAGACGGGCCAGCCATGCACGATGGCCAGATAGGTCTTGTGAAACTGACGCTCCTGCATGGCGATGCCAAACCGACGCGCTGTGGCCTGGTTCTTGGCCACCAGCACCGTCCCGCTCGTTTCCCGGTCCAGCCGGTTGATGATGGAAATCTGCCCCCCATTGGCCATTTCATAGGCGAGCAGGCCATTCAGCCCATGCCACAGCGTCCAGGTGCCATTGGGCGTGCTGGGATGCACCTGCAAAGGCGCAGGTTTGTCCACGACGATGTAGTCATCGGTTTCATCGAGAACGGTAAAGTCTGGGTTAACAGCGTGCAGCACAGGGCCGCCAGCCTAGCACGGCCATTCATTTTTGCAGCGCTCCTTGTCGAGCCCCTCCATTTCCGGCAATATCTCTAAGCGATGTGCCGCAGGGCCGTTGCTAGAGGCATGAGAACCTTTGCCGCCTGTCTTTTTCTCACCTCCAGCCTCGCAGGCAATACCCTCACGGACAGGCCTGCGCGCCCTGATGCCGAAGCCCAGGCGGCTGCAGCTCGTCTGGATGCCGCGCTGACGCGAGCGCTGGCAGTGCAGCAGGCCCTGGAGCAAAAAAGCTCCCGCCCCCCTGTTACCCCGACATCGATTCCACCAGTGGCCGATGATGCGACCTTCCTGCGCCGGCTGTCCGTGGACCTGCTGGGCAGGCTGCCGACCGCCACTGAGCTGAAGGCTTTCCTCACCGATGCAAGGCCGGATAAAAGAGAGCGTGCGATCAGCAGCTTCCAGGCCCAGTCCGCTGCCGCAGACCAACGTTTTCTGCGCATGGCGGATGCCTTGAGAGTGAAAGATGAAGTCATGGGGACTTCCCAGCAACCTTACATTGACTGGCTGCGCCAATCCTTCCGTGAAGACCGCCCCTTGCCCGAGATTTTGACCGACCTGCTTACAGCCGAAGGCACCCTGGCACAGAACCCGGCCACCGGCTTCATCCTCAGAGACTCTGGCTGCGCCCAGGTGACGTCCACTGAATCGGTGCGCGCCTTTCTCGGGGAATCCATCCATTGCGCAGGCTGCCACGATGACCCTTTTGGTGATACCACGCAGCGCGTTTACCTGGAACTCGCCGCCTGCTTTGCCGTCACCCGCCTTGCCGAAAGCCCTCCTGCCAAAGCCCCTGTGTTCAAACCCTTGATTCCAGGTGCCAAGCCGGTGGGCCGCAAGACGGACCCCGCTCCAAAGAGCGCTGCGACCTTGCCTCGCCTTGATGAAATGGATGCAGCCAGCGCCCGAAAAACATTCCCCAACCTTCAGTTAGGCCCAATTCCGCTCAACACGGTCTTCCCCCGTCACTATCTTTATCGGGATGGTAAGCCTGGAGATGTGGTCACGCCCGCCCTAACCTACTTTGAAAAAGATGAATCCCGCCTTTTGCCACGCCCTGCGGCTTCGTATCCGGCAGCGGATCCCAAAAAGATCCGCAGCCGCCTGGCCCAATGGTTCACCCAGGACAATCGCGAACGCATGGACAGCATGAGCGCCCTGCGGGTGTGGTCGTGGATGTTCGGCACCCCGGCCCTGCCCAAGGCAGAGGCGGCCCGCCTCAACGAAGGCTCCAGCACCCCCGCCACGCCTCAGGAGGTCCAGCGGCAATTGAGCTGCGCGAGCCCCTCCTCCGCCTCCATCCTGATGCAGAACTGGATGCGGGCAGATCAGGGTGGCTTCGTCACCGCGCTGCGACAGGAGTTCCAGCGTTGCGATCATCAAATCGGGCGCTTTCAGTCCATCATTGCCCTCACTCAGGCTTACCAGCGCGAGGCGATCCACCCGGCGGGTCGGGAAGGCTCCCTCCTGGAAGGTTTTCTGCCAGCCCCCATCATCCGCAGGCTGCCTGCCGAAGTCGTGTGGGACAAGTTTATCTCCTGCCTGCCCGCTGCCGGACAAACGGATGGCAGGGTGCCCGCTGCCCAACTGCCCCAGGTGCTGCCCCCGGCACACCCGCTGCGCATTCTCGGCCGCGGCTCGCGTGAATGGGCGGATGAAAGTCTGCCCGCCCTGTCCCACGGCGTCGCCCGGCTGATGATTGCCAGCCCCATCGTCGAAAAGGCCACCGCAGCCGACAGTGCCCTCATTGCCAGCGCCCGTTCGGTGGCAGCCCCAGAAGCTCAGGTGGAGCAGCTTTTTCTGGACACCCTGGGCCGCACTCCGCTTGAATCTGAGCGCGAGACCTCTCTCGCTCGGCTCCGCGAATCCCCGGCCACCGCCTTGCCAGACCTCGCCTGGGCCCTGCTAAACACCCGCGAGTTTTTGTTCCAACATTGATCTGATACCGTTATGAAATCGCTGCTTCCCCTTCTCATTCTTTGCGCCCTTCCCATGGCTGCCCAGGAGCCTGTGATAGCCACCCTGCAAATCACGGTGGATTTCATCGAAACCACGCCGGCCATCGCCACGGAAATCCTTCATGGCGAAAAACTCCCCACCTCCAGCCTGGAATGGCACGACACCCTGAAGCGCCTGCTCAAGGACGGTGAAAGCAAACTCGCCGCCACGCTGAATGTGACGACCAAAAGCGGCCAGCGTGCGACAGCAGAATCCGTCAAAGAGCGCATCTACGCCACCGAGTACAATGTCCCGGTTGGCCGGGCCAAACATGCCCCTGCCGTGCCCGCCGGGCTGTCTGGGGTAGATGTACCGATTCCCACCGCTTTTGAAATGCGCCCCGTCGGTGCCCGTTTTGAGGTGGATCCCGTGCTGGGCCCAGATGGCAAATCCATTGATCTGAACATTGCCCCGGAATTTGTCATTGATCTCGGCAACGAACCTCAGCTGAGCCTGCCCACCGATGGAGTCGAACGCGAACTGATCGTGATGCCGAAGTTTTACACCATGAAAGTACAGACGGCCACTGCCGTCACCGATGGTGGCAGTTCCCTTCTCGGCGTCTTGCTGCCGCCCGCAGGCAATGAAGGGCCCGATGGCGAAAAGCGGGTGCTGTGCTTTGTCACGGCACGGATCGTCAAAGGCTGAAGCGCCCTTGCCCGTCGAAGCCACAAAAAAAGCGGTGCCAAAAGGCACCGCTTTTTGTTTAAGCTCCCACCGATTAACGGAAGCTCTTCGCGAAGTCGTCCGCGCTGGCTTTCGCCACCACCTTGGTCTTCTGGAAGGTGCTGGCCTCGCCTTTTTCGATGAGGATGCGCTCGTAGTCGGCGGCGCTCATCGGCAGCTCGATGGCCTTGTCCTGCCAAGTGCTCAGAAGGATGGCATTGGCCAGCTCCACGCTATGGATGCCCTCTTCAGCGGGGCTGAGGAGTTTTTCACCCTTCAGGATGGCATTCGTGAAGTTCTGCAGGATCTCCACATGCTGGCCACCGCTTTCGGCCACCGGGATTTCCATGTGCCAGCTTTCTGGCATCGCAAAAGCCGCCTCGGCCTCCATGCAAAACTTGCTCATCGGCTGGCGATTGCGCTGGAAGTGGATCTTAGCGCCGTCGGTCACCGTCAGGCGGCCCATTTCGGCGGAGATTTCCAGCTTGTTCACGCCAGGAGCCTCGCCCGTGGAGGTCACAAAGGTGGCAGTGGTACCGTTTTCATACTGCATCACGGCGGTGACATCGTCCTCCACCTCGATTTCATGGAAACGACCAAACTGGCAGAAACCGCGAACGGTCTTCGGCGCACCGAACATCCACTGGAACAGGTCCAGATTGTGTGGGCACTGGTTCATCAGCACGCCGCCGCCTTCACCTTTCCAGGTGCCGCGCCAGCCGCCCGTCGCATAATAGTAGTTCGTGCGAAACCAGTTGGTCACTTCCCAGTGCACGCGGCGGATCTGGCCCAGCTCACCGCTGTCGATGAGGTCCTTCACCTTCTTGAAGCAGGCGTTGGTGCGCATGTTAAACATGGCCGCAAAAATCTTGCTCTTGTCCGTGTGGGCGGCGATGAGGCGCTCACAGTCGGCCTTATGCACAGAGATAGGCTTCTCCACAAGGACGTGGAGACCGTTTTGCAGGGCCTCAATGCCGATGGTGGTGTGGCTGAAATGGGGGGTGCAGATGAGGATGGCATCAATGCGGCCAGACTTGATCATCTTGCTCACATCCGTGAAAGGCTGCTCGCCCTCCAGCTGGGCTGGCAGGGTGCCCACGCTTTCGCACATGGCGGTGACACGCATTCCGGGCACTTTGCCGGCGCGAATGTTTGCGAGATGGGCCTTGCCCATGTTGCCGAGTCCAACGATGCCGAGTCTGACGGTTTCCATAGAGGACGCGAGGCTAGCGAGGGGGAAAGCAGCGGTCAACAGCGATAAAGTCACCGGATTTGGTATTGCAGTCTGTCCTGCCGCTGGCTAAGGGCAGGCCATGGCATCCAAAGGCACCCTACTCATCACTGGCGGCGCAGGTTACATCGGCTCTCACACAGTCCGGCATCTGCTCACCCTCGGTGAAAAGATTGTCGTGCTGGATAACTTGGTCTTCGGCCACCGCGAGGCCCTGCCCCTGGACCGGGTGACCTTTGTGCATGGGGACATGGGAGATGCCACCCTCATCGAGGAACTTTTCAGCGACCACCAGCCGGAGGCGGTACTGCACTTTGCCGCCTTTGCCCAGGTGGGAGAGTCCGTGACAGATCCACTGAAGTATTACCGCAACAACCTCGCCGCCCCGCTCGTCCTGCTGGAGGCCATGCAACGCCACGGCTGCCGCCGGTTCATTTTTTCCTCCACCTGCGCCACCTATGGCAATCCTGTGCGGATGCCCATGGATGAAGACCACCCCCAGGCCCCGGTGAACCCCTATGGGGCCAGCAAATGGATGCTGGAGCGCGTCCTGCGCGACTGTGACCACGCCTGGGGACTGAAGTCCGTCTTCCTGCGTTACTTCAATGCCAGCGGCTGCGATCCGGCGGGGGAGATCGGCGAAGACCACGATCCGGAAACCCATCTCATCCCGCGCATCCTCATGGCGGCCACCGGAGAGATTGAAAACATCACCGTTTTTGGCACCGACTACCCCACCTCGGATGGCACCTGCATCCGCGACTACATCCACGTCAATGACCTGGCCAGCGCCCACGCGCTGGCGCTGGATTATCTCAGGAAAGGCGGCGGCACTGAAGCCGTCAACCTCGGCACAGGACGCGGCTTCAGCGTCAATGAAATCATCCAGACCGCCCAGGCCGTGACCGGGAAAACCATCCCCGTGAGCTATGGCCCCCGCCGCCCTGGAGACCCGCCCGAACTCATCTGCCAGCCGACCAAAGCCAAAACCCTCCTGGGATGGGAAGCTTTGCACAAAGATCCGCGCGAGCACATCCAAAGCGCCTGGAACTGGATGACCGGCCCGAAAAAAGGCCGCTACGCGGACTGAGTTCCCTGCACGCATCCCTGGCCTGCGTTCTGCACTTGTCCTTTTCATCGCATCCCGATAGAAAGGAGCAGGAAATTACTTTCCTGTCCTCACCCAACCCACCGCCATGTCCACTTTCCTGGCCGAAATCCTCGGCACCCTCATCCTCGTCCTCCTCGGTGACGGCGTCGTCGCCAATGTCGTCCTGGGCAAGACCAAGGGGAACAGCTCCGGCTGGATCGTCATCACCGCAGGCTGGGCCTTCGCCGTCACCATCGCGGTGTATTGCACCAGTGCCATCAGCGGTGCCCACCTGAATCCCGCCGTCACCCTGGCCATGGCCAGCATTGGCAAATTCGACTGGGCCCTGGTGCCCGGCTACCTCGCCGCGCAGATGCTGGGGGCCTTTCTCGGGGCAGTGCTAGTGTGGCTCAGCTACCTGCCGCATTGGAAGGAAACCTCGGATCCAGGAGCCAAACTGGGCACCTTCTGCACCGCCCCCGCCATCCGCCACCCCGTTTCCAATCTCATCTGCGAGGCCATCGGCACCGCCATGCTCGTCATCGGCCTGCTGGCCATCCTCACGCCCGAAAACCTCGTCCCAGGTACCGGCTTTGACAAAGCCTTCTCCCCTGCCCTTGTCGGCATTCTGGTCTGGTCCATCGGACTCTCCCTGGGTGGCCCCACCGGCTATGCCATCAATCCCGCCCGCGATCTGGGCCCCCGCCTTGCCCATGCCCTTCTGCCCATCCCTGGCAAAGGCGGCAGTGACTGGGCCTATGCGTGGATTCCCGTCCTCGGTCCTATCCTCGGCGGCATCGGCGGTGCCTTTTTGTACAAGGCTCTCTGGGCCGCCAAAGCCGTCTTGCATTGAGGTCTGCACCGCTGCCCTAGCCCTGGGCCAGGTCCCTTTTTCATCGTCGTTGATTGACTCCCGCCCCGGTTTCCGTTCATGCTTTCACACGCATGACCTCCCGTCGTTCCTTCCTCACCTCGGCCACCACAGCCTCCCTCGCCTTTTCAGCCTTGCCGGTCTTCGGCAATGAAGGGAAAAAGTTCCGCACCGCCCTCATCGGCAGCGGCTGGTGGGGAATGAACATTCTGCGCGAAGCCCTCGCCCATGGCCGCACCCAAGTCGTGGCCCTCTGTGATGTGGATGCAAACGTCCTGGCCAACAGCCTCGAAGATGTGAAGTCCGAGACGGGCGATGTCGCCAAAGGTTACAAGGATTACCGCGAAATGCTGGCCGAGGCCAAGCCGGACGTCGTCATCATCGCCACGCCGGACCACTGGCATGCGCTGCAGTCCATCGCCTGCTGCAAGGCGGGAGCCCACGTCTTTGTGGAAAAACCCACCGGCCACACGATCAACGAAAGCCGCGCCATGGTGCAGGCTGCCAAGGAGGCAGGCGTTGTCGTGCAGGTGGGGCTGCATCGCCGCATCGGCCCGCATCATGTCGAGGCCATGAACTTCCTGAAATCAGGCCAAGTCGGCAAGGTGGGCATGGTGCGTCTGTTTGCAGACAGCAAAGGCGGCCCGGAAGCCCCAAAACCCAACAGCAAGATCCCCGAAGGCATGGACTGGGACCTGTGGTGCGGCCCTGCCCCCATGCGCCCTTTCAACACCAAAATGCACCCAGGCGGATGGCGCAGCTTCCTCGACTATGCCAATGGCACCATGGGCGACTGGGGTGTCCACTGGCTGGACCAGATCCTCTGGTGGAGCGGTGAAAAAGGTCCGAAAAAAGTCTTCTGCACGGGCGGCCGTCCCATCTTCGGCGAGGCCATCCTGAATGAAAAGGAACAGACCACCGATGCCCCGGATCATCAGGTGGCCACCTTTGAGTTCGAGCACTTCACCGCCGTCTGGGAGCACCGGAAATTTGCGGAGAACAACAACGAGAAGCACAAGATTGGCGCCTACTTCTATGGTGAAAAAGGCGTGCTCCACATTGGCTGGCGCGATGGCTGGACCTTCTACCCCGTGAATGCCAAGGAAGCCCCCACCCATGGCGACCATCAGCTCCAGGAGCCGGATGGCCACAACATCGCCCTGCTCTGGGAAGATTTCATCAAGGCCATCGAGACCGGCAGCAAACCCGTGGCCGACATCGAAAGCGCCCATCGTTCCAGCTGCCTGCCCATGCTCGCCATGCTGAGCTGGAAGGCCGGCCGCAGCATCGCCTGGGATGCCGAAAAAGAAGTCATCATCGGCGATCCGGAAGCGAGCAAACTCCTCAGCCGGGAATACCGTGGACCATGGGTTTATCCCGCCGTTTAAAGGCATAACTCCCATTTATCCTGAAACAGGGCCGCGAGAGTCGTTGCTGATAAAGACGGATTCTTTATCAGTTCCTTTTCCAAACTTCCCTCATGACTGATCCCAAAGACTCGTGGATTGCTGCGCTCACCGGCTTTGCAGCCCAAAAACGCGCGGAGGATCCCGTGCCTCCACGCAGTGCTTTGACGGATGAGGAGGAGCAGCAATGCCGCATCCTGGGCGGCCACCTGATCTCCTGGCTGGAAGAGTGGGGTCCAAACCTGATCTTGGAGCGCAACGTGCTGGCTGACATGCAAGGATGGGACAAAAACCCTCATGTCGTCTTTCTGACCTCAGGTCCCGGCTTGACTGCTGCCCGGGAAATCCTCCACGGCGCGGAGGAACAGGTGACCTGGCTCACCACCCCGCAGTTCCAGGAATTTCTGGTGCTGCATCCCGATGAAGGGCAGGTGCATCATTGTATCTTGGAATCTTGGTTTCGCCCTGCCTCCGCGCAGGAAGAGTCAGCCCTGCGCGCATCCTACCCCATCCCCCCGGAAGCCAGCCTGCGCATTCATCACGATCACAGCCGCATGGCACCGCTTTTCACCCGCGGTGGTTTGAGCCTTTGGTCCTCTCAGAAAGGTGAGATGAAACTCATCGAAGAAGGCTACCAGCACTGGCTTTCATAAAGAGAAAAAGCCATAGTCCGGGGCCTGAACGGATATCAGGCTCCGGACGGACAGGGGCGGTCAAGGAGCGATGATCTGGCTGGTGCTGCCGTCGCCGAAGGTGATGTAAAGCACCATGC